>CAIXZF010000088.1 GCA_903923925.1 uncultured Bacteroidales bacterium | reverse complement strand
CTGCTAATGATTATCAAGCCATCCCGAGAACAAATGCCTTGTTAGAGTAGTCCTCCGAAAGGTAGGCAGCCCCTACAGGGCTCTAACGTAATTTGCCAATATTCTGCACGATGGGCGATGCCCATCGCTAATGGAATATGCCCTTACAGGGCTATATGTAAATATTACCTTGGTAAAATGGTAAATTGTTACATTAAGCTTTGGCTTGGTAAAGCCAAGGTCGCTTATGCGGTTACTGGTATGATTGACTTTCTTTTTAGGACTAAATGCCCTTTCATGGCTATATTATTACCTTGGTAAACTGGTAAATTGTTTGTTACATTAAGCTTTGGCTTGGTATATTTTTAGGGGAACTTCAACCTGGAAACTAAACGTTGTCCTTTTTACGGAGAAATAAATTTATCATATCTTTATCGGATAGACAGATGTTAATTATGAGAACCTATAGATTAAAACTATTCCTCTTTTTTGGGTTAATATTCATAGTTTTTCCTACAGCAAGTATCTTCTGCCAACTCACGGAGAAAGGATTCGACAGCATCTATATTTCTGGTCTTAATCAAATAAATTCTAAGAGATCCTACTCGAAGCAATGCCTGAAAATGCTGGAGTCAAATTCGGAGCAATTATCTCCTGTACAAAATGCAAAAATCAATTATTTAAGACTACGGATTATATACGCCAATAAAGATGAGGTAAAAGCTCTTGAAAAAAGAATGTTTACCCCTCCCTCAAATCTTGGTCGTAATGATGCCCTCATTTATTCTGCCCGGAAATATCTTGAAAAGTCGATGCCCGACAAAGCAATTAATTTACTTATGGAGGCCCTTGATTCTTTAAAAGAGGGTTCTGAAAAGGCAGAATACTGCAGAATAAATATATGCGAGGCATACAGGGAAAAGCAGGAATACAAAAAAGGAATTGAGATATTGAATGAGATACTATTAAGTAGAAAATATATTTCAGAAATTAACAGGGCATTTGCATACAATCGTTTGGCAGCCTTGTATAATGAATGGGGGAATGGTGGTTTTGTCACAACCGATTCTGTTGTAAAATACTCTAACCTCTGTATCTCCTTATCTGAGAAAATTAATAGTAAAGAATTACTGGCTTTATCTCAAAATGAACTCAGTTGTCAGTTAATGAATAAAAAACAGCAACTTAAGGCATTGGAATTGTCCTTAAAATCGATAAATAATTTCAAAGAAGCCGGCTTGCCATATGGGTCAATGAATGCAATGATCATCCTGAGTAATATTTATATTGGTTTTAATGAATATGAATCTGCCATTAAAGTTGTTATTGATGCCACAAAACTATGCCCAATTGAGGAGAACAGAAATCTTTTCATGAGGTTATATATGCAATTTTCAAACATTTATATGTTTGCCGGGAATTATAAAGATGCCTTCGAATTTTCAATTATCAGCAATCGGCTTCTTTCAGATTTTTATAGTGACCGGATAAATACCCAGATCAATGAACAATCGGCTAAATATGATTTATTTGCTAAGGAGCAAAAACTAAGGGAGGAAAAACAAAAGAATGAATTTCATATAAAACAACTTACATTTCTTATACTCCTCTTGATTGTAATGAGTATTGCATTTGTGGTAAGCTTCTTCTATTTCAAAATACGGAGAAAAGATTTTAATAAACAGAAACTGATTGAAGCTGTGATTGAGAACGAGGCAAGTGAGCGTAAACGTATTGCCAGGGATTTGCATGATGAAATTGGGCCGGTTTTGTCGGCAATAAACCATTATTTTCAGGCATATATTGATGCCAGAGAAGAAGACAAAAAGGTAATACAAACAAAACTTTATCAGGTTATTTCAGGTGCAATTGATGAAGTGTCGCGGATTTCTCATAACATTAGTCCGCATGTGCTTGAAACTTACGGTTTAAATACAGCTTTAAATGATTTTATCGCGCCCTTGAAAAATAGCCAGAGGATTACCGTGGATTTTGCTTCCGATTTCTCTGAACGATTTGAACTGAATAAAGAATTAACAATCTACCGGTGTATTACCGAATTGCTGAACAATACAATGAGGCATGCTGATGCAACAAAAATTACTCTCGACATTACATGCAAGGATAAAGTGTTATTTACCTGCTATACTGATAATGGGAAAGGATTTGATATTAATGGGTCAAAATCGGAGGGAATGGGCTTAAATAACATACGAAACAGGGTTGAAACTTTCGGAGGTAAATTGGTTATAGAAAGTTCTTTAAGAAATGGCATTGAGGTAAACATAGAAATTCCTGTTCAATATGGATGAAATACAAATTGCTATCGTTGATGATCATGCTCTTTTTCGTGATGGAATCAGAATGGTATTAAATCAGATTCCTGGTTTTGAAGTTATTTATGACACTGCAGATGGTAACGATTTTATTAATTTTATAAAAACTTCGCAGGTAGACATTGTATTGATGGATATTGAAATGCCAATACTTAGTGGCATAGAAACCACACTGCAGGCTCTCGGTTTAAAACCAAATCTTAAGATAATTGCACTCACTATGTTTACGGATGAAATGCACTACCTGCAAATGCTGAAGGCTGGAGTGAAGGGCTTTATTTTGAAAAAATCAAATAAATATCAGCTTAAACAAGCCATCGACGAAGTTTTTAGCGGCGGAAATTATTTCAGTCAGGAGATTATGCAAAAGCTGGCTTCTCAATCAATCGGTAAAAAATCTAATGACCACGATCAACTTTCAGAAAGGGAAAAGGATGTTCTAAACCTTATCTGTATCGGATTAACATCAAAAGAAATAGCAGATAAGCTTTTTATCAGCATAAAAACTGTAGAAGTTCACCGAACCAATATCCTGAGAAAATCAAATGCCAGAAATATAGCCGGACTGATGATCTGGGCTGTGAAGAATAATTTTGTTACCCTGGAATGATAGTGGTTAGAAACCTTCTTTTGTTTTATTCTAAATGCTGCAATGTCATGAAAATGGGATTGAAATAAGGGTTTATACCTAGAAGTTTTACATGAAATCCCTTATTACGATAAATAACAGCCCTGATCTGTATCCGATCAGTGTAGCATAGCTTTGTTGTCAATATTATTATCATATTGATTATGAACATTGCTATCATTGGTCAGAATGGCATTTTTCGCGACAGCCTCAGAATTCTGTTAAATCAGGTGGATGATTTCAACATTGTTTTTGATTCCGGTGAAGTCCTTCAACTTCTATATTATCAGGATATATCTTCTGTTGATGTTGTTTTATTTGACAGCTATGCAGGAACCGAAAATTTCCGCACTCTGATAAACAAAGCCAATGAACTCTCATCAAACATAAAATTTTTAGTTCTCACTGACACCACCAGGTATTATTTCTGGCAAAATCAAAAGCTTTTTCCTATTGAAGGGATAATATTGAAGGATTCGGGAAAGGAAGAATTTGAAATAGAAATCAGATCATTGAAAAAAAACTAATTGGAGCAGAAAATTCAGGCAATACCAATCAATGACAATAGATTGACTAAATCTTAAAATACACTATATGAAAAAAAACTTTGTTCTGTTTATCCTCTTCATTTCTGTTTCGCTTGCCATTTGTTATCATTATTTTTATGATTCATTGAGGACTGGTAAAGTTTCAAAAGAGGTTGCTGTTCATCAAAAGAAGAAAAAGTTATCCCAAACTGGTTTTCTTGCAATGATGGCTGATTATCAGTATAATAAATTAAGAAATCCTTTAACCGGAGATATCCCGCCTGGTATGCGGTCCAGGGAACTCGCCTACGTGGCTGGTCTTCCATCTTATTCAAATGGAAAAGCGCAGTCGTGGGATTGGCGAGGACCTGCAAACATTGGCGGACGGATGCTTTGTATAGAAGTGGATATTGATGATAATAATCACCTGCTTGCAGGCAGTGCTTCCGGAGGAATGTGGGAATCTACTGACAGAGGGTTAAACTGGCAAAAGGCTACATCACCTGATGCTGAGCAAAGTGCCACCTGCCTTGTACAGGATAAAAGGCCGGGGAAACATAATATATGGTACTATGGAACCGGAGAAATGCTAAGTACTACCGACCGGAATATAAGTACAAATGCCAGGACCGTTGGAATTGGCAATGGAATCTATAAATCCACCGATAATGGTTCAAGCTGGCATCCGCTTTCTTTTACTCAGGGCGCAAGCCCCGCCAGTCTCCAGGATATTTTCCAGGGGACATGGCGAATTGTAACTGACCCGGTAAATATGAACAATGATGTTGTTTATGCGGCCTGCTATGGTGCAATAATGCGGTCGGCAAATGGTGGTCAGAACTGGCAGGTGGTTTTGGGTGACATTGTAAACAAGTCGTTTGCCACCGACCTTGCAGTAACATCTGATGGCGTGCTGTATGCAGCCTTAAGCAGTTTCGGCCTTTCAGTTCAGCCTCCTTCAAAAGCTGGTATCTGGCGGTCGGCCGATGGAATTAACTGGACAAAGATCACTCCAACTGGCTTTCCCCATGATAACAGGGTTACACGGCTGGCATTGGCTCCTTCAAACGGAAATGTTATGTATGTTTTTACTGAATCCCAGTCTCCAAATCTCAACCCTTTCAACGGGTACACCAACTCAGTAAACACATTTTGGAAGATGACATGGAATACCAACACTGCCACAGCCGCCTGGGAAAACAGAACACCTGGTATCCCTGGCAGTGGTAGCGGAGATATGAATGATTTCCCAAATGCTCTTGTAGTATATGGTGGGTATACTTTTACAATGGGTGTGAAACCGGATAACGAAAACGTGGTTTTTATGGGCGGTATGAATCTGTACCGGTCTGACAATGGTTTTGCAAATAACTTATCTACGACTTACCTGGGCGGATACCCCTATGATATGGACTCGATTCATGCTCTGCATCCCGACCAGCATGGTATCGGCTTCCTGTCGGGGAACCCGTCTGTAATGTTCGTTGCCAACGATGGAGGAATTTATGCCAGTAGTAATTTCATGGCCGATAGTGCCCAGATAAGCTGGGACAGATTGAATAACATGCTTACCACTACCCAGTTTTACAGTGTTGCAATCGATCATGGCTCATCGGGTGACGACTGGATATTGGGTGGCTTGCAGGATAACAACTGGTATTATACTGTAACGAATGATCCGTCTGAATTATGGTTTAATATCGATATCTGTTATGACGGCTTTGCCACATCCGTAGCACCAAACTGGGAGTATAGTGTCATCTCTGCCTATAGTGGTAATATCTGGACCACCAGGTTTGATAACAATATGCACACCACCGACATTTTTTCGCAACTCCCTGATACGCTTCTGAAATTCTATGATCCTGTGATGGGAAGTAACTCATTATTCCCGTTTTATCAGAATTTTGCTTTGGACCCAAACAATTACGAAACTTTTTATCTGCCTACTACAACCAGTATATGGCGAAAAGATAACATGAAAGCAGCTGCCTATGATACCAGTCTCAGAAATGTGGGATGGAGTCACCTGAGTAATGTTGAAGTTGGCAGTTCTTCTGAAATCAGTTGTCTTGCTGTTTCCCAGATACCTGCTAACCGTATTTATTATGGCACTAACCTGGGTAAGTTATACCGGCTCGATAATGCTAATACCGGTAGTCCTTTTCCACTTGAAATCACTGGTGCTAATTTTCCTGCGAATGCCTTTGTTGCTTATATTGATATAGCTCCGGAAAATGCTGATCATCTGATGGTAACATTTTCAAACTATGGTGTTCAGAGCCTTTTCCATTCCACTGATGGCGGGAATTCCTGGACGGCAGTTGGTGGCAACCTTGAAGAGTTTCCAAACGGATCAGGTTCAGGTCCTTCAATCAGATGCACAAAAAAACTGACATTCCAGGGCCAAACTATAATTTTTGCCGGGACTTCCTGTGGCTTGTTTTCGACAAGGGAACTGAAAGGGGATTCAACCGTTTGGAAAAAGGAAGGTGCTACCACCATAGGTAATGTAATTATCGACATGATAGATGCACGTTCATCCGATGGTTTTATTGCAATCGGAACTCATGGAAACGGGGTTTACAGTGCATATTTTGATCCTGCCGCCGGCATTATTCAAAACCATGATGTTCAGGCTTTCAATGTAAGTAATCCATACCCCAACCCATTCAATGATGCTGCCCAGGTTGAATTAAGTATCAGGAAAGCTGTTGCTGTTAAAGTTTCACTGTATTCATCGAATGGTAAACTAATTAAGAACATCGCAGATAAAATCTATTATCCCGGAAAACAAGCTGTTCCTATTCAAGGTGGAGAACTTCCTGCCGGGGTTTATTATTTATCAATAAAAAGTGGAAAAGACAATATCACCAAAAAGCTTATTAAAACCACGCTCTGATCATATAAATAAAATAACAATACAATATCTATGACTGAAAATATTGATCAGATAATGCAGAATGCAACCTTGGCAGCGGCTGAATATACTCAGTTTACCCAGGAGCAAACAGATAAAATCGTAAAAAGTGTTTTTGAAGCGGCATTTAACAACAGGGTAATGCTGGCTAAAATGGCACAAAACGAAACCAGTATTGGAATTTGGGAACATAAAGTCCTGAAAAATGTAGTAGCATCACAACTTGTGTATGAAGACATCAGGAATTTAAAAACTGTTGGAATAATTAACGAAGACGAAGAGACTGGAATTGTGGAAATTGCTCAGCCTATGGGACCAATACTTGCAATAATTCCGGTAACAAATCCAACATCCACTGTAATTTTCAAAATTCTTATTTCCTTAAAAGCGCGCAATCCAATAATAATTTGTCCTTCAAAAAAAGCAATAAACTGCTGTAGCGAAACAGCGCGTATTTGCTATGAAGCAGCCATTAATGCTGGTGCTCCTCAGGATTGCATACAATGGCTTACAAGCGTTACCCGCGAACAAACCCAGGAGCTGATGGCTCACAAAGGTCTTGCTCTTATTCTGGCAACCGGTGGATCAGGGCTGGTGAAATCAGCCTACAGTTCAGGCACTCCAACCTTAGGTGTTGGGGCTGGCAATGTTCCTGTATTTATTGAAAAATCTGCGGATATCCCTTTTGCAGTTGAACAGATTTTCTTTTCTAAAACATTCGATAATGGAACCATCTGTGCAAGTGAGCAGGCTATTGTCGTTGAAAAAGAAATTGCTGATGACGTAGTGGAAGAATTTAAAAAATGCAAGGCATATTTTCTGAATCATGATGAAATAAATCTGTTAAACAAAGTTGCTATAGATGAAACTTCGCATCTGATGAGCCCCGGTATTGTTGGCCGCTCAGCATTTTATATTGCTCAAAAGGCAGGAATCAATGCACCTGAAGATGTTCGTATCCTTGTTGCTCCTATGAAATCTGTAGGAACTGAGTTTCCTTTATCATCTGAGATTCTTGCCCCTATTTTAGCATTCTATGTTGTCGACACTTTTGAAAAAGCAATCAATATCTGTATCAACCTCAATTATCACGGTGGCGTTGGTCATTCGGCAAGCATTTTTTCTAACAATGATGAAAAGATAAAATACTTCGCAATACATATGAATGCGGGAAGAATTTGTGTAAATATCCCTTCATCGCATGGTGCAGTGGGAGGAATGTTTAACAAGCTAAGTCCTTCTTTTACCCTTGGTTGTGGCACTGGAGGAAAAAATATTACTACCGACAATGTTACTGCCAAACATCTGATTAACATACAGAGAATCTCCCGACGAAGGCCCAATGAACGTTTTATGCGCTTTGATCTGTCGTGCTATCTTGACGAAAATCTTAAAGCCGATGAAATAAATGAATTGTACAATAAAAACTTTTAAAATCCTGTGGTATGAATAAATATAAAAAAAATAACAATCTGTTGAATTGTGTTTTAACCGGCAGAATCGATACTTTAAATTCTTCTGCTTTTGAAAAAGAAATTGACGAAAACATAAAAGAGGATATAACTTCAGTTGTATTTGATTTACAGGAAGTTGATTATATAAGCAGTGCTTTTTTACGGATTGTAATTAAAACCGTAAAGGCAATTGGCAAGGATAATTTTTCGATAATTAATGTTCAACCATCTGTAATGAAGGTTTTTAAGATAGCAAATTTGTCAGAAATCATTGATGTTAAATAGCAGGCTTTTCTGAATTTTTATTAGTCGACATTCATTTATTTCAAGAATTATGAAAATAGAAAAAACACTTTTTTCACTTGTTTTTGCATTATTTGTGCAATGCATATTTTTTACTGACAAGTGCTTATCCCAGCAGTTTCCAGATAATCTTCCTGTAATATCAAATTTAACTTATGATAATATTACACAAACTGGAGTTACTCTATTCTGGTTAACTGATTTAGCTGCCGATTCAAAAATTAAATGGATGGTTGCCGATTCCAATTATCAGTCACTGAGTTTTACTGATTCCATATACGATGCTGATATAGTTACAAATCATGTTATTAGCATTAGTAATCTTCAACCGGCGACAATTTACAAATACAATGTTATTTCACAAAATCCGGGTGGAGCTACCATTGATTCCGGGTATTTTATCACTCAATCTTTATCCACCGGGCAGGTTAATGTGTATTTCAATCATTCGGTGGATATAACTGTGAGCACCGGAGAACCTGCGAATGGCAATGTGAATTTTGAAGATCTCTTTATTAAGCAAATTGATAGCGCTAAAACCAGCATCGATATAACGCTATGGGAATTTTCGTATTACACCAGCATTTCGGCTGCGCTGATCAGGGCAAAGCAGAGAGGCGTGGCAATAAGATTTGTTTACAACCATACTGAAAACACAAATGTGATCGACTCCTTACAGAAGTATGGTATACCTGTACTGAAAAGAAAATTCGACACTATTTTTTCGATGCATAATAAATTCTTAATTTTCGATTACCGCTATAATTCGAATGCTCACACCAAATACTTGTGGACAGGTTCTGCCAATGTTTCGCATCCGCAGTTTCATACAGATAAGAATAATATCATCATTATTCAGGATGAAGCTATATGTGCCATATATACCAGGGAATTTGAAGAAATGTGGGGCTCGCATACTGATCTGCCGGATTCGGCAAGAGCAAAATTTGGTACGCAGAAGGCTGATAATGTACCACATATTCTGAATGTAGCCGGTACCCGCATGGAGGTGTATTTTTCTCCTTCCGACAGTGTATCGAGGTTTCTAAGTAATCTCATGCTGACTAAACCTACACATAGTTTATTCTTTTGCATGTTAAAATTTGAATTGCCGGCAGTTGAAAGCGCACTTCTTTCAATCCACAATAGTGGAAAGCAGCTCAAAGGGGTTTTCGATCTGGCTAATTCACTTCTTCCAAACAGCGCTTATCCACGAATGAAAGGATTGCCTGTTGCAAATACGTGGAGTCCTCCGGCAGATGTCTATACAGATTCTCTCTCAGGATTGATTCACCACAAGTACTTTCTTATTGATGCCAATACTTCCTTTGGAAATAAGATTATATCAACTGGTTCGTTTAACTGGGAAGTGCCTGCTGACATTGGTAATGACGAAAACTCCCTGACGATTTTTAATTCAAGGGTAAATAACCTTTATTTTCAGGAATTGCATCATCGGTTTTTAGAATCAGGAGGAGGGTTAATCGTAGTGAATGGCATCAATTCAGAATCTCCACAGCAGTTCCTGTTCTTGCAAAATTATCCGAATCCATTTTGTCAAACTACTACAATCTCATATAAGTTATTTTCCCCGGGATCTGTAAATCTGAGCATTTTCGATATTCAGGGCAGGAAAATTGAAACACTGTTGAACTCATGGCAAGAGAATGGAACTCATTATGTGGAGTGGAATGCTTCAAAATATTCAGGTGGAGTCTATTATTACAGATTAACAACAGATGGGTTTAATATGACTCAAAAAATGATTTTAGCGAAATAAAATTGACTTTTAAAACCAAAGAATTATCATGACTGTATCGCTTCAGGTTTTTGAAACTGTTTTTGCCTTTATTATTGTGATATTATTATGCCTGGTTCTTCGTAAATTTTCAATAATCAAGGAAGAGGACGGTAAAGTTTTTTCTAACCTTTTAACCAAAGCAGTTCTTCCTGCTGTTATTTTTCTTCAATTATCTGCCACACCAATAAGGACTAATCAGTTTTTATTGGTGTTTGCAGTATTTGTTGCCGGTGTTTTGTCAATGCTTTTAGCATGGAGCCTGGGAAGGATAATGAAGCTTTCAAGAGCTAAGACGGGTGCATTGATGCTTACTTCATCCTTTGGAGCATCGGCTCTTTTTGGATATCCGTTCATCGCTTTTTCATTTCAAAACAATCCTGAAGCTATGGCTGATGCAGTTCTTTTAAGTGAATTGGGTGTGGGTTTGCCAATGTTCATACTTGGACCGGCAGTTGCAATGCATTTTGGGGATAAAATAGAACAATCAGGTATCAAAAGAGCGCCTTTCTGGGTATATTTCCGGTCACCAATTTTTGCTTCAATTGTTTTAGGAATGGCCTTCTCGTTTATCCCTTTTGACCGGAGTCATAGTTATATTGTCCCATTTTTCGAAGCCTTAAAAATGATAAATGGTGCATTAGCAATTTTGGCCTGCCTGGTTTTATCCCTTAATCTGAAAATGATTTCTCTAAAAGGGATTATTCCCTTATTTATCATTTCTGCTTTGATCCAAATGGGGTTTCAGCCATTGATTGCTCATGCACAGGCAATTACCTATAATTTATCCACATTACAAACTCAGGTATTGGTCCTGATATGTTCTTTGCCGTCTGCAGTTCTCGGTCCTGTATTCGCCAAACAACACGATTGTGCACCAGATACTGCCTCGGCTTTGGTGATGGCTCATATTGTTTTAAGCATTGTTATGGTTCCGGCTGTTTTTTATTTATTGGGATAGAACTCATGAAATATCCATAAAAATCTTGTTCATACCAACCGAGAATGATAACAAAGGATATTCCATCTGACTGATAAAATCAAAATTATTTAGAATATGAAAAAAACTACTCTTTTGTTTGCCTTAAGCTTGTTGGCAATTTTAGCAATAACGATTTCCTGCAAACACGATAACACAGATCCTGATTTCAGGAAAAACTATGCCTGGGCATGCGGGTTTCACGACAGCACAGGCTACGCGATCATCATGTTTTCCAGCGATGGTGGTGAAACCTGGACCAGGCAGGGCTTAGGGCAATCAAGTTTAATAGGCTACGATTTGAATGATATAAAGGCAGTTGACACGAATACAGTTTGGGCAACGGGATCAGACAATAGTATCTTCAAAACATCTAACGGGGGAAAGACATGGACAAGAGCTATTTTACCAGCGCTGACCTTTAACTCAGTACTTTTCTCCATCAGTATCATTAATAAGATAAACCTTTGGATTTCCGGCAGTAATGGCCTGATTTACCATTCTACCGACAACGGAAATACATGGTCTATGTCTGACACCACCTTTTTTCGTAACAAAATGCTTCAGGGTATTTGGGCAATTAATGAAAAGGAAGTATACGTAACCGGGGGCAATACCCAGGGTGCTGAAGTAACCGGGTTTATAGCCCGTACCAGCGACGGAGGCCAGAGCTGGGATTCAATTGTACCCAATGACAATTATAATAGAAATGAATGGATCGGTATTACTTCATCAGGAAGTACGATTGTTGTGTATGGTGGCAAGTCACATTATATTGTGAGTTTTGATGGAGGATCTACCTGGAAAAACGATTCGCTACCAATGCTCGGAGGCGGTGACATGCCTCCCGATATTAATCATCTCATCATGCCTGATCCAAATACATGGTGGGGTGCTTTAGACGAAAGTAAGATCATTTTAACCACGGACGGAGGGGTAAACTGGACTAATCAGCCTACCGGAGTAGGAGGTTCCTTTATGACCGGGCTGGCTACATGGGATAATCAGAATGCTTTGGCTATTGGTATCCCGCTTTCATTTCCTCTCAGGAGCCCACTTATAAAAACAGCTGACGGAGGTTTAAGCTGGCGTTTGATAACAAATTTCAAAGGACAAATGCGGAAGGTTACATGTATCAAAAATTAAACATTATGAGAACACTGAGTTTAATTACCATCGTTAGTATTATCTTATCCATCCTTGTTAATGGCGTATGCGGTTACTGGTATGATTGACTTTCTTTTTAGGACTAAATGCCCTTTCATTGCTAGATTATTACCTTGGTAAACTGGTAAATTGTTACATTAAGCTTTGGCTTGGTACAGAGGTCAATGTGCTACACTTTCTGTTCAAATCGGAGTATTACCCTGAAAGGGTATTTCCCATTAGCTCTATAGAAGTTCTCTTCTGGCTTCTTTCAAAGGTTAGAGGACCAGTTCGCTCATGGCCGCGTGGCCTCGTAACCACAACGCGACTGCGCCTGACGCTTCGGGGCAGGCCAACTTCTCCCTGGTTTGATACTGCGCCAGACGAGGTCGCTTATGTGGTTACTGGTATGGTTGACTTTCTTTTTAGGACTAAATGCCCTTTCATGGCTAAATTGTTACCTTGGTAAACTGGTAAATCGTTACATTAAGCTTTGGCTTATTACAGAGGTCAATGTGCTACATTTTCTGTTCAAATCGGAGTATTTCCATGAATGGGTATTTTCCAATAGCTTTATAAAAGTTCTCT
>CAIXZF010000087.1 GCA_903923925.1 uncultured Bacteroidales bacterium | reverse complement strand
CCTTATTGAAGGCAGTAATGCCAAGGAAAGCCAGGATTGGCAACATGAATTGTTTCATGAGGTTTAAGTTTAAGAGTTGATTAAAAGGGATTTAATTTGGTTGGAAGCCGCCATTTGAGAGGCTGTTTCGATTGCTTTTTCGAGGGTTGAAAATCCGGATGCCAGTCCCAGGGAGATGGCTTTTTCGGCATAGAACACATCGCCGGAAAATACTTCGGAGTCGGCGGCAATGCCCAGGTTCGCGATTATGGTGTTATGGAAAATTGCATTGGCAAAATCCATGTTATCGATAATCGGCTGGGCGTTTCCCAGAAGGAGCTGACGTACCTGGTTGTTTTTCAGGGTTGACTTGGTGGCATAGAGGTCGGTGACCGAGATGCCCAGCTTTTCTTTCATCAGTCCCGACATGTCGGTGAAGGAACTCATCACCCCGATGGAGCCGAGCATGTCAAGCGGTGAACTTGCCAGGATAACGTCCGAGGCAGAGATCAGCCACATTGCTGCCGAGGCAGCCATGTTCATCACCAGGGTAACTTTTGGTAAGGGGCAGGTTTTGATAACCGAGGCAGCGATGTCGGTATAGAATACCTGTCCACCGGGTGAGTTCACCAGGAAAACAATAGCGCTGATACTCGGGTTGGACTGTGCCTTTAACACGTTGTTTGCCAGCTCCTGAGTTTTGGAGGCGATCATCACACCATATATAGGTATCACCGCCACAGAATTTTCTGGCAGATTGAGATCTGTCAGTAATGAGCTCTCCGCAACATTTGCAAAGGCATTAACGATGATTGGTGTATTTTTAAGTTTATCGTCCTGGAAGTCGGCATTAGAGATTTTATTCCCATTTAAGAATGAAAGCAAAATGGGAAAGTATGCCAGGACTTCCTGTTGGTTAATGAGCCAACGGGCAGATAATAGAGATTGCAGTTTGCTATACATTTTACCGTTATGATGAACGGTACAATGTTATTCTGTTAGTGGCCCATTAAAAAGGACTTACATTTTTCAATCTTCCACACCAAAAGCGGGTAATGGGCTTGCCCAGGTGAAGGAAATTTCACGGCCTCCTTTTGCGGTGTTGTAGTTAATCTGGAAGAATACGGGAACATCTGCAGATCCCAGGAGAAGTTTTATTCCCGACATCAGGGTAATTCTTACAATGAATTCAATATTATGAAAATTTGAAAACACCTCCTGTGACTCATAACTGTCGCCCTGGATAAACATTTTAACCTGGTGTTGAAAAAAGGTCCCGGCTTCAGCTTGTTTTTGCTCTTGGGAATATTCGGTGGTTCCACTTGAAAATGGAAATGTTGTCCATGATTTACCATCAACAACATGCACGTTTTTAATTGTTGGCGAAACCTCCATTATGCCTTTAATATCAGAAATAGGCAAAAGCTCTATATTACAGAGCATTGCAGAAAGGCTTGCATTTTTTGTGATGGTCATCAATGATAATTAAGAATGATTCTGGAAATAGGACAGATTTTACAGGATTTCGGACAAATTTGAGGATAAACCTGAAATTTTATTTAATACTCTGATTTGCTGAATGTTGAACGTCGTTTAAAGAGTAATCTATTAAAATCTCGATAAAAAGCAGAATAACTTAGTTCATCATCAACAATATTGTTGAGTTCCATGAACATTATTGTGCCCATTTTTCTGTTCCAGCCTTCGGTAATCTTCTGGTTTACGAAGGCATGAAAGTCTGAAATAAAATCACGTTCGACTATGCGACGGAAGGCAATTTGGTCATGAAACCCCAAATAATTATTGGCAAAAAGGTCTTTAAGGTTTGTTTCTGGAGGCTGGATTGCAATTTTCTTCATATTGCTGCAATCAAGCCTGAAATCTCTTGGAGGCAATCCCAGTTTTTTTACCAGAAATGCATTGTAATCAGATTTTTTCGGAAATGAAATTGGTTCTTCGGGGCCATAAAGGGTTTTGAGGTATGAGATGATATGACTTCTCATCGGTATTCGTAAAATTTGACTTCTGCCCATACTACAAATTATCAGTTAATATGCTCTAAGATACCCTGATAGCTAAGGAGAATCAAGATCAATATTAAATAGTTGATTCTTACTGGGGAGAAAAGAAATTTCTATTATAAGAGCATCCTATTTTCATGTCCAACAGTCCAACAGTCCAACAGGAAGAATTTAGTATCATCTAAAAAGCTCATAAACAGCAAGATGTACTTTTAAATGTGGGAGAGTCCTATTTTTTGCTTGTCCAACAGTATCATTTCTGTTGGACTCACCTGTCCAACAGAAAAAGAGGGACGTTGGAACGTGTTGGACAGCCGTCCAACAGCGTCCAACAGTAAAAGAGAAAACGTAACCCGGTTTCATCCACTAATAATAATATAAATAACAGATAATCAATATACTATACCTACTAAGTGATTTCTGTTTTCGATTATGTTGGACTGTTGGACGTTGGATTTAGGTTTTGACTTTAAAAAATGGGAATTTGCTCTCTTATATATTGTGGGCAAAAAAAAAGCTCCGGTGGGAGCTTCACTATTATTGTTAGGATCAAAGAAAAAAAACAGATTCGTAATTTAATGAAGCTGTGTCATTCCAATATTGTGGGATGCACAGAATTAGCTTATGAGTTTTTTTCCATGGCATTGTTTATACTTAATTCCGCTTCCACAGGGACATAGCTCGTTTCTGCCAGTGTTTTTTAATTCGCGTTTTTGGAGTGCATTCACTTGTTCAACATAGTCGATGGTCTGCATTGACGGCAAACGAAAGCTCATTGTTGTCTTATCATTAACATTTGTAATGGAAAAGTCGCCAGCGGTAATAATGTCCATTCCAATGATAACATCTACTCCATCAGCCCCAGAGATAAATTGTGAAGCACCTGTGCCAGCGATCAATACATCATTTGGTAGAAGAATATCAACTACATAATAAGGAACTCGTTCTTTGCCACCCGCATGAATAACGTTTACAAAGTTAACTGGCAGCAGGTTGAGTTTTTTTGCCAATACCTCAGATATTCCGGTATTTGTGGCACCGGTATCCCACAATGCCATTGTTTTAATGAATTGCCCCTGGTGAATGGGATCTGGTGTGGGTACAGAAACTTCGATAGGAGTTATAACTTCGGAAAGCCGACCTTTTGACTTAACAGTAAATGCATAAAAATGAGGCTTTTTCGGAGTTACCATGGAATATTACACAAAAGATACTCTTCTGTTCCTGTAGGTTTGGGTGTAAGCTTCTTCGCCTGGGGTGCATTTTTGTAAAAGGAATGTCCCAAGCTGGAATTGTTTAATTGCAAATTCATAAGCATTCTTAAGGGTGAGAAAATCGCCCTTAACTTCTTCTTCAACAATAACCAGGTACCTGCCGTTGTATTTCTTAACAAGTTCTTCCTGGTGTTCAAGAAAATAATTGAATTCCCGTTCCAGTGCTGTTGTTTCCATAGTAAGTACAAAAGTAACAAATAAAATCGGTGCTGTCAAATTAGTTTTCATGAGTAAGAGAAGTAACCTATTGGTAGTTAATAGGATTTAATTCTTGACTGCTTGAAAAAAGTGTGTTAGAACTCTTGTTTTTGATAAGATCGATTCCCAGCTTATCATAATCAAATGCCAGTGCACTGGTGTTTTGATTGGGATAGGATATCTGCTTCTCAGGATAACCACCTGCGTTTGGTACTTCAATCACCTCCTGCCAGATGAAACGGGTTGATTTCACCTGGCCTAGGTAACCTGGATGATCTTTCAGATACATGAACAGGGCTGTGGATTTAAGCGATTCTGACTTATGGATTTCCCTGTATAAGGGATGGAGAATATTCATCCTGAGGTAAAGAATTCTGGTAGGAGACTGGAATTCAAGAACTTTTGAACTGTTTCGTGAATTTTGAACACTTAATGAATGTGCTTCTTCAATCTTAAATTCCCGACCTTCAATAATTCCATGATCCTTGTTAATGAGGATTACCAGTGTGTCGAAGAAAACAGAAACCCGGTTGGTTTGGTTGATGGATTCACTTTGTGAGATTATTTTTATTTTGGCAATTTCGTAGAATTCGGCAAATGAAAATGTAAGTGAAAGTTCTGGTGCATGTTCTTCCCAGAACTGGATCATCGAAACGAAGAGTGAAACTGTATTCAGAATACGTGTCTGATAAAAGGATCCGGATGCAGTAAGGTCTTCTTTTAGTTTTTTATGAACCTTTCGTTGGATGGCTCCAAAGTGCTTCTGTACCAAAGGTCTTCTTTTCAGCACTTCTGTAAGGATGTTGGTTAGTCCCTTACGCTCACGGTCTTTCAGATCGTTGTATTGAGCAATTTCTTCATCAGACCAATCGTCTTTCTTTGGCACTGGCAAAAGAACGCAACGGTTGGATAATGATCCATCGTCACGCTCCGGCGACTCCTGACCAAGCAGGATGGGAGCACAGTTCACTTCTGATTGGTCGAGTTCTTTTGTGGAAGCATCCTTACGCTTGGTTTTGCCTTCACTGTCATATACCGCAGCCTTTAACCCCTGAAACTTCACATCACTAATTTGGTAGTCATTGTATTCCTCGAACGGAACAGGGCAATCCCGATACCGTTCGAGAACAGTGAAGAAGGCTGCATCGGTGCCACTGTTCAGGTTGAATAGGGGTGCACCATACATAAATGGTGACCGGATACTCTCTGCAATCCTGGATTTCCCACTTTCTGTTGGTCCAATGAAAAATGGTGCAGTAAAAAACCGTTCCATTGGGAATATTATTGAACGATTGGCAGCAAGAATCATAAACAGAATGGACCACATTCCATTATTATTGTATTTGTAGACTTGCTGCATGAGGTTGCACCACTCAGAAAAAGTGGTTTCCTGATTTTCTTTGTACACCAGATAACGATCATTTTTGTATTTATCGGTATCAGTTCGCTGATCTTTAAAGATTATTGAAAAAGCTGGTGAATAGAAAGTCAGGCCTTTATGGTTAACAAGCCCCATATCATCAACTTTGGAGAAAGCCTCATTCGCATAAATTCCATTTGCAAAGGCAAAAAAGCCTTCCGGTTGCCAGCCATAATTTTCAAACTCAAATGCCTTTGGAAACTGGAGTGCAATGCTTTCCAGAATTATTTCATGATGGTAATTTTTTCCCTTACTAAACACGTATCCACCTTGGTTCCAAAGAAATTTTTTAAAGGTTGCGAAATCCATCATTCCAGATGATGGCATTTCAACGAATTCACTATTGCCTAATTCGGCGTGATTAAGCCGAACAACCCGTTTGTTGCGGTTCATGTCGAGCGTCCACACCTGAAACAATGGTTCCATGTAGAAGTTACCCACTTTTACCAGGGTATTTTCCGATGTCCGGAATACATAGAATATCTTTTTCTGTGAATTGTTTTCTGCTGCAAAGAATCCATATTTATAGAAGAACTTTTTATCGACATATGGTGGAAGATTCTCAATATCAAAAACATACTTGGCTTCATCGATCACAATATCTTCACTGCGGAGCTGCTTGCGGTTTTTCTTTTTGTCCAGATAAGGCTTAAGAATCTTGCTGAAGTTTGCCTGAGATAAACTGAACTTGCTGGCAATGGAGGAAATTTTAAGTGTTATCGTGGTTGTGTCATATTTTGACAACAATTCAGCAGTACGCTCGATGCCCTGGCGGTTTAGGTTATTGTCTCCATTGTTGTTTTCTGAAAAAAGGTAATAATGGTAGGCATCGGCAAAGTAATCCAGGTAGCTGCACCACTCACCATCAAATGGAGTCCCTACAACCTTCACGTTTACATTAAAGCCATTGTCGATGAAAAGAGTAGCCAATTTTATTAAAGGGTGATCAACAGCAGCCACAAAGTTGCATTTGAAAGGCATCTCAATATTGATATTTTTAGTGAGTAAAACCAGTTCATCCAACTGAGTCACAGTTATGGGGATAGAACCCAAGCCGATGGTATTTGCTTTGCCCAAAACATGAGCCTTAACAACATCACAATTATCCTGGATAATGTAAACGCAATCAAGGTTCAGGATATCCGTTTTTGCTTCTTCGAGTGCAAAAAATGCTTTATCATTTTCTGGATCAAGTTTGGGTGGCTTCGATTTTAATGATGCCTTTAATACATCTTCATCAACCTCTAATTTTATAGAAATATCTCTGACATAGGCTGACCTGAGAATGGTGTCACTGACATGGGCACAGGTTTCCAGAAGAGAATTGACCAGGTCCGATTTTTTCTGTGAGTCGGCCAGATCTACAGGATCGGTAACCAGTAATCGATATTTAATAAAATCAACCCTGTTTGCCTCGATAAATGCTTTCAAATCTTCGTCCAAACGGAGTTTTGCAAAGGAGTCAGGGTCTTCATTATCTGGCAGTTTAACCAGCCATACCTGCATCCCTTCTTTAACGGCAATATCAATGCCCTTTAACGCGGCTTTCTTGCCGGGGGCATCAGCATCGTAGATGAAAGTGAGGTTATTCGTAAAGCGGCGGATCAGTCGGACCTGCTCGCTGGTTAAGGCTGTTCCGGAGGAGCAGACTGTATTGTGAATGTTCCGGTTCCGGAACGAACTCACGTCAATGTTTCCCTCTACTAAAATGCATTCGTCCTCTTTAACGATTGCCATTTTTGCCTGAAAGAGGCCAAAGAGCGTACTCCCTTTTTTGAATAGTGCAGTTTCTGGAGAGTTTACATATTTGGGAACACGTTTGTCATTTCTTAAGGCTCTGGCAGTAAATCCGATTATTCTTCCGCTCAGGTCGTGGAAAGGAAGCATAACCCTGTTACGGAAATAGTCGTAGTACTGACCGCTTTCATTTTGAGCAATAAGACCAGCTTTTAGGAGTATATCTGTAGAGTATCCGGATGCAGCTGCAGCTTTGATGAATGCATTACCACCTTCTACAGCAGAACCCGGCTGGAAGACTTCATTAATTGCCCTTTGTTCAGCATAAGCAGCAGCTGAATCCTTAGGATTTTGCATTGCAGTTCTAAAATACTCCTGGGCAAATTTCAGTGCGGCATACAAGCGATCTTTTTCGCTCTTAACGGCAGGTTCCTCACTGCCTTCCAGGATGATTTTATACTTTGCTGCCAGGTATTGAATTGCCTCTATGAAAGTAAAATGTTCATGGTCCATGATAAAGGCAACGGAATCACCGGATTTACCACATCCGAAGCATTTGAACGTGTTCTTGGAGGTTGAAACTGTGAAGGATGGGGTTTTCTCGTCATGGAAAGGGCAAATCCCTAAAAAATTGGCTCCATGACGTTTTAGTGAGATGAAATCACCAATTACTTCTACAATGCTGGCGGCAGCTATAACTGATTCAACAGAGGCTTTTGCAATCATGACTCCTCAGAATGAAAAGTCTGTACTGAAGCTTGATTACTTTTATCAGGAAAGCGAATCATTTACGGGATCTCCTTTCCCGGCGATTCATGCATTTGTATTGCGGTGGGAGCGTAGTTTCATCCCAAATCACGGTACTCACTGTGCCAGGATAGATTTTAAAGGAGGTTTGATCTCCGTTTGAATCGGTCAAAAAATAAATGATGCCAGATTTTGATTGCATTCGTCTGAAATAGTCCCAGGCTAATTTTATGGCACCTTGCTGAGCAGTAAGATCATGAGTCATTAGAATAGTTTTTGTTGGTTGTCAATTGGGCAGGAGCTAAAAAACTGATCTAAGGCACTATCTACCTGAGATTCTAACTGCCTTACCTGGTACAGGTTTGAACCTGTCCTGTCTCTTGTATACTTCTTCTGAGCTACTCTCATGGCCAGTACCAGTACCATTATATCTTCAGGTGACATTCTTTAGTTGTTTAAAGGGTAAATATCAAAATCGACTTCAGCTATTCCCGATACATCTTCATCATAATGAGGTAGTTCTGAAAAGAGTGCAACATACATCTTTCGAATGGTCATTATATCCAACTCGTTTTGAACTACTACATCAATTTCCTGATTGATGGAATCGGGATCCCTGGGAACATGAATTCTGATGCGTGTAAGCCAGAACATGTTTTTCAGGGCTGAATCGAAATGATTGAATCCCTTTTCACGGCCATGATGATTTTGCAATCACCACTATATTGTAGAAGCCATTCAGAAGATTTTGCCTGTAAATACACCGTATTGGCACACTGCCGACAGGTGTCCTGAAACACAGTATCAGAAGAAATTCGGGTAATAAAGGATTGAGGAACAGAACATGGACCTAGAGTCCAGGAAGAAACCTGAAAAGAAGCAACAACGATAATAACAGTGTAGATATAGTTCATGGGGGATTGGAATTAGATGATAATTAAAAGGTTAACTATTCTCTTTACAGAAATAAAGCATTGTTGCCAGGGCATTATAGGAACTTTGATAGCTGCTGTTGGTAGGTGAAGGCAGGATGTTGCGCATTTCGAACTCCATCATTGGAAGCACTCTACAAATCTCCTGCAAAGGTTTTACAGCAAAATAGGGGATCCCAAGCATGCATTTTTCGAGGCTCTTGAGTCTTCCCATGGTGTTGTAGAAGTCCCTTGAACCTTTTTCACTAAGGATCTTCTTATGACGCACCCAGTTTTCATAACGGAGTGAAATATAGTCCCTCCTGGCACCTTCAATATGTTTATTCGCTAACTCGGCATTACCAATTGTATAATGCCCAATTCCGGATCGATGTCCCAGGTCATAGAAGTATTCAATGTCAACCAAGCCTGTTACCGGGCAAACCTCGAATTTATTCACCTTGAACATGGTTTGAGTTGAAAAGAGGTGTATGCATAAAACCAGCCATCAGGATCTCCATTTCGGATATGCGGGATAGGAAAATGATCTTATCCTCCGTTGGGTTTGATTTGATGGAGTTCGAAAGATTCTCCAGGGCAACCTGAATGATGTAGAAGTCGGTATTTTCAAGATTGCATAAATCAAAACGTTTGTTTTTACCCGTTAAGGTTGAAGAAATTCCGATTGTGAGCATAGTTATAATTTACGGATTGAAAAATCTATCGCTGAAAGCTTTCCTTTAATAGAATCACCATCAACTGACGCACCTAACTCCATGGCAACTCTTTCTAAAACACCAGGAACTTCTGTTCTTCCTGGGAGCAATGCATCCTGAAGGATAATATTGCGATGGAGTTGAACAGCTATTGATAATGATTTTGAAATGGAAACTTCATTAGAATCGATCATTAACAGTGCTGCAATAATTTTGATTTTTGATAATTCTTCCAATATATCCAAATCAGGATCTATGACTTGACCTTTACTGTGAATTGAATTGGTTTGAGATGCAATTTCATTGGATTGACTAAAAAAATGGTAGATAGGAACATTAAAGTATTTGCTGATTTTCTGAAGTGTAGCAATACTTGTTGAGTTATTTTTAAAGATTCCTTGCAGTCCTGTTTGACTTAAGCCAATATCTGCTGCCAATTTTTTTAATGAGATATCCTTTGCTTCGCAGAGTTCTCTTACTTTATTTGAATTAAATTCATTCATGATTTGGTTTTATTAATGTGCTTTCTCTTTTAGTCCTTCAAGCACTTCAGTAGGTTGAAAGAATACCTTTTTGCCAGTGTTGTAGATCGGAAACTTACCGGAATCCTTTAGTTTCTGTGCTGTGGCCAATGATATTGATAAGAATTCTGCAAGTCCTCTTATACCGTGAATTAAACTGCCGTTCATTTTTGTAAGATGTAAGCACTAATTAATATGGGCATCATTGCCGAAAATTCAATTGTTTGTTCAATCTGGCGATCGAAAAGCGTATTTGATGCTACAAATACCAACTTAAAAAACCGAAAGTGTGTTTTCAATTCAATTTTTTAAGTTTTGTTAATCTTTCTTGAAAGTCTAACTCATTATAAATCTGCTGTTCAGCCAGTTTAAAAGCTGCGGAAATAACAGTATTATTCTCTCTTTTCCCTGCCATTACTGCTCTAATTGTTGCTCTGCTAAGTTTTGTTATTTCCGAAAGTATGGCAGAGTATCGGTAGGGTAGGGAATCCCTTAGTTTGTCTAAATCTAATTTGGTCATTTTGTATTATTTAGTTGACATTGTATTCTAAATGTAGTAAGTTTGTATTCGGTAATGATACTGAAATGAGCACTAAATAGTATGTTTCAGATGTCAAAGGTAGACTAATAGTAATCTTAGTAAACCTAAAGAACGATTAATTGTCTAATTTAAATAGATTCTAAAATAGTAAGATTATGGAATACAGTAGACTCAAAGCACTAATGACGAAACGTGGATATACACTTACGCGATTATGTACTGAAATCGGAATAACCAGATCTGGTCTACTAAAAGGATGGGAAAATGAAACTATTAGTTTCAAGCATGTACGAAAGGTTACTGAGATCCTTGAGATTGATAACCACGATGAAATATTTGACCATGTTTATAAAAACACCTTCATGCCACAAGGAACCAATAAAATTGAGATTGATGAAATGGAATTAAAATACCGTGAAGAATTAATTAAGAATGATGAGCTTCGGGGACAGGTTTTGAACCTTACAGATATAATTAAATCAACATTAATTAAACTGTCTGAAAAAAGTGAAGATTGATTTTTCTCCGCTTTTTTCTCCGCCAGCAAAAAAAGAGCGCCCTAATCGATTGATATAGAGCGCTCTCTGAAAAAATTATGTGATCCGCCTGGGATTCGAACCCAGGACCCCCGCCTTAAAAGGGCGATGCTCTACCTGCTGAGCTAGCGAATCATCCTCTGATTTTTAAGGGCTGCAAAATTAGATATTTTTTTGAAAAAATCAAACTTATTTCAAAAATTGCCTCAATACTCCCAATAATTCGTTACTTTCATTTCCGGAATTCTTTCCTCTATGTAGTTCTGAATTTCTTTTCTATTGATATTCAAAGACTTCTGAAAAGAATGTTAAAATTTATTAAAAACAAGAATGTTCTGTTTCCTATTTCTATTTTTGACCAATAATTCATGAATAATTTGACTAGCCTGAAAAACAAGGTGATCATTGTTACCGGAGCCTCCTCCGGAATTGGAATGGCTATAGCTCTTGAAGCTGCCAGGCAAAAAGCAAAAGTTGTTTTGGCCGCCAGACGTATCAGTAATTTAGAAGAAATTGTTAAAAACCCAGCGTTTATTCCGGGTAGCTACCTGCTTGTTCAGGCTGATGTGAGAAATGAAAGTGATTGTTCGGAGATTGTAAATAAAACAATTCAAAAATTCAAACAGATAGATATTCTCGTCAACAACGCTGGTATAAGTATGCGGGCTCTTTTTGAAGATGTTGATTTGAACGTTCTGAAAGAACTTATGGATGTGAATTTCTGGGGTACTGTTTATTGTACCAAGTTTGCCCTTCCTTATTTGCTGAATTCTAAGGGTAGCATCGTCGGCGTTTCTTCTATTGCCGGATATAAAGGTTTGCCGGGTAGAACTGGATATTCTGCATCAAAATTCGCAATGCAGGGCTTCCTGGAAACATTGAGAATTGAGAATCTGAAAAAAGGACTGCATGTTTTAATTGCATGTCCGGGTTTTACTGCTTCAAACATTAGAAATATGGCTTTGGGAAAAGATGGCGCAGCACAAAAAGAATCTCCTCTGGATGAATCAAACCTTATGTCAGCTGAAGAAGTTGCATCAAGGATAATTTCAGCTACGATTAAACGTAAACGAAGCCTGATTATGACTACTCAGGGGAAACTAACTGTTATCCTAAATAAGTTTTTTCCCTATTTACTTGATAAAATGGTCTATAATCACATGGCAAAGGAGGAAAATTCTCCATTTAAGTAATTGCAAATTAAGTATTAATACTTTGTTTCGAATTATTATTGTCATATACTTGTAATGTATTTAAAATAACATGACTTTAACGTTAAAAGAACTATAAATGAAACAACTTAATCTGGAAATTAAACCAAAGCTTGGTCTTGGACAAGTTAACTTCGGCGAGCCAATGGAAATGCTGACCGAATATCTTGGTGAACCGGAAGATATTGATAATCTGGAAGATGAAGATGAGTTTAGTACTGTTGTATTAAATTACTGGGATTGTGGTGTTACAGCCTTTATAGAAGGCGTTGAAAAACAGGTACTCTCTTGCTTCGAAATTGATAATAAAGATGCTCTTCTTTACGGAAAGTGGGTTTTTACACTGAATGAAATGGAAGTTAAAGCACTAATGGCTGAGCATGGATATAAAATGCTTGATGAAGCTGTTGAGGAATGGGGTGAAAACCGCGTAACCTTCGAAGATGGAATGATTGATTTCTTCTTTGACAATGGAAGACTAATGTCTGTTAATTGGGGCGTTTTGGTGAATGATAAAGGAGAGATTGAAGAACTTTAGCTTAGGAGCGGGGGTGATGCTGTAAAATAGTACTCCTCAGATATTCCCTGTCGAGATGAGTGTATATTTCGGTTGTGGTTATCGATTCATGACCAAGCATCTCCTGCACAGCGCGTAAATCAGCACCACCTTCAACCAGGTGTGTCGCGAATGAATGCCGGAAGGTGTGAGGGCTCACATTTTTCCGTATTCCGGCTTTCTCTACAAGGTCCTTAACCAGAGTGAACACCATGATTCTGCTTAGTTTTGTACCACGCTTATTTAAAAATATAAAGTCTTCATTCCCTTTACTAATGTTAACATGGTTTCTTATGGTCTCTGTATAAATCCGTATCTGCTTTATTGCAACTGATCCTATTGGAACAAGACGCTCCTTATTACCTTTTCCTATTACATTAATAAAACCATCATTAAAGTGAAGGTTCGATAAGCGTAAGTTTACAAGTTCACTAACCCTGAGACCACAACCATACAATACTTCCAGCATTGCTTTATTTCTTTCACCTTCCGCCTTGCTTAGGTCGATCTGGAGCAGAATTTTATTTATCTCATTAATACTAAGGGTATCAGGTAATTTTCTTCCAATTTTTGGTAATTCAAGAAGATCGGCAGGATTTTTTGTGCTGAGATTTTCCAACATTATAAACTTATAAAAGGTTCGAAGTCCAGAAATAATTCTTGCCTGTGAACGCGCACTCATTCCAAGTTCACTTATCCACATTACGAATTCCTGGAGATTCTCAAGTTTCAGATCTTCTGGCTTTACTTTCAGATTTTTATGTTCCATGAATTGAGTAAGTTTCTCAACATCACGAGTATAGGCCTCAATTGAATTGGGCGACAAGGATCGTTCCAGCTTCAAAAAAGCCTTAAACATACGAATGTAGGATTCCCAGATCAAGTACAATAGTTTATACTGACAAATTTACTAATTATTACAACTAACAGTTGTTATGAAACTGTTTGCTGGCGAATGAATTCAAAAATATTTCACGCAATTGATATTTCAATCAAAATAATCATTATCTTTGCACCCTCCATTAAAAAAAGCATTCCTCATGGCCAAGAAATCAAAAGAAGCAAGAATACAGGTCATTCTCGAGTGCACTGAGCACAAAACTAGTGGTGTGCCCGGTACTTCGCGATACATTACGACTAAAAATAAAAAGAATACTCCCGAGCGTTTGGAGTTAAAAAAGTATAATTCTATACTGAAAAAGAAAACTGTTCACAGGGAAATTAAATAATTGATATACCATGGCAAAGAAAGTAGTTGCTACTCTAAGAACGACCTCAGGTAAAGATTTTGCAAAGGTTATACGTTCAGTACGCTCACCGAAAACTGGTGCTTATACCTTCAAGGAATCTATCGTTGCAAATGATGCAATAAAAGATTTACTGGGCAAGAGTTAATTGATATTCACGGTTTTTACCGGAAAAAAGCTTTTTCTTTTCACGGAAAAAGCTTTTTTTGTTGATAAAAATCTAATTTAAAACGTTATGGGACTTTTTTCTTTCTTCTCACGAGATAAAAAAGAAAGTCTGGATCAAGGACTCGCCAAAACAAAGGAGAGTGTTTTTTCACGGCTTAGTAAGGCAATCATTGGCAAATCTAAAGTCGATGAGGATGTACTTGATAACCTTGAAGAGATTCTTGTCTCCTCGGATGTTGGCGTTGAAACCACCCTTCGAATTGTTGAACGAGTCCAGGCAAGGGTCGCCAGAGATAAGTTTGTTGGAACTGATCAGCTAAACACAATTCTTAAAGAAGAAATAGCAAGCCTGCTTTCTGAAAATACGCTCACAGCAACCGACGATTTTACTATCCCAAAGGACAAAAGGCCTTATGTTATCATGGTAGTAGGTGTAAACGGTGTCGGAAAAACTACTACAATCGGTAAACTTGCTTACCAGTTCAAACAAGCTGGTCAATCTGTTGTTCTTGGTGCCGCTGATACCTTCCGCGCTGCCGCAATCGAACAAATTGTTATCTGGGGAGAAAGAGTTGGAGTTCCTGTTATTACACAGAAAATGGGCTCAGATCCTGCCTCCGTTGCTTTCGATACACTAAATGCTGCGATAAACAGAAATGCAGATGTCGTAATTATAGATACTGCCGGGAGACTTCATAATAAAATTAACCTGATGAATGAGCTCACAAAAATCAGCAGGGTTATGCAGAAAGTTATTCCTGATGCTCCTCATGAAATATTGCTCGTACTGGATGGTTCTACCGGACAGAATGCATTTGAACAGGCTAAACAATTTACTGCTGCTACTGCTGTTAATGCCCTTGCAATCACCAAACTTGATGGTACTGCCAAGGGTGGAGTAGTAATTGGAATTTCCGATCAGTTTAAGATTCCGGTTAAATATATTGGAATCGGTGAAAAAATTACTGACCTCCAAATCTTTAATAAACTCGAATTTGTCGATAGCCTTTTTTAGAATTTGAAAACAAGGACAAAACCTCGCAAAGTATTTATTACAACTCTCGGCTGTTCAAAAAACCTGGTAGATTCTGAGAAACTAATGGGTAAGCTTGCTGCTCATGGTATTGAAGTTGTGCATGAGCAAGATCCTAAAGGTGCTCAGGTTGCTATAATTAATACCTGTGGCTTCATTAACGACGCAAAAGAGGAATCTGTTGATACGATTCTTCAAATGCTGGAGGCTAAGAAACAGGGGCAATTTGAAAGAGTTATTGTAATGGGTTGCCTTTCTCAGCGTTATCGTTCTGATTTACTGAAAGAACTTCCTGGTGTGGATGCTTTCTTTGGTGTTGATGAACAGTTGGAAATCCTTAGGGATTTAGGTGTGGATTATAGGAAGGAATTACTGGGAGAAAGAACTATTACTACTCCGAAACACTTTTCTTACCTTAAAATTGCAGAGGGTTGCGATAGAGAATGTTCTTTCTGTGCGATCCCAATGATTCGTGGTAAAAATATTTCCAGACCTGTCGAAGAACTCGTTTTTGAAGCTGAACAGCTTGTGAACAAAGGAGTTAAAGAGCTTAACCTGATTGCTCAGGATACAACCTGGTATGGCCTGGATATTTACAAAAAACGCAGCCTGGCGAAACTCCTCAACAAGCTTAGTGATGTTAGCGGTCTTGAATGGATTCGGCTGCATTACGCTTATCCTCATGGGTTTCCTGACGATGTTCTTGACGTAATCCGTGATAAAAGCAATATTTGCAAATATCTGGATATTCCTCTGCAGCATATTAACAGTGATATTTTAAGGGGCATGAGAAGGGGAGTGTCCCGGGATCAGAGTATAAAACTCCTTGATACTATCCGAACAAAAATCCCGGGAATTCATATTAGAACTACCCTAATTGTTGGTTTTCCTGGAGAAGGGGATAAAGAATTCCAAGAATTGCTTGAATTTGTTAAAAACCAGCATTTTGAACGACTTGGCGTTTTCACATACTCACCGGAAGAAGGCACACCTGCATTTCCATTAGGCGACAAAATACCGGAAAAAGAGAAGCAAGCC
The DNA here is from genome assembly GCA_903923925.1 of uncultured Bacteroidales bacterium. Taxonomy (GTDB): domain Bacteria; phylum Bacteroidota; class Bacteroidia; order Bacteroidales; family CAIXZF01; genus CAIXZF01. Next base: position 15,526 of record CAIXZF010000087.1, on the reverse strand, counting down.
AGAATGGAAGAGATAATGCGAATACAAAGTGCAATTTCTGCAGAACACAACAGAACTAAGGTAAATTCAGTAATTAAAGTGCTGATCGATAGTAAAGAAGACGATGTTTTTGTTGGCCGTACTGAGTTCGACTCTCCTGAAGTTGATAACGAAGTAATAATCACATCTTCAGAGACACAACCAGTAATCGGGAACTTCTATAAAGTCCTGATTACTGATTCTGACTCCTTTGATCTTGTCGGACAAATAGTCTAACTTTCCTTGTATGCTTTTGGCTTTTTAATTGTGAAAACACGACTAATATTAAAGCCGAAATAAATATCACCTTTCGACCATTTTCCAGTATTTTCTGTAATAAAACCTCTTTCAAACATTGGTTTGGCATTGGTGAAAATCAATTGAAATACATGCCCTCCGGTTTCAACATCAAAACCAAGTGAAAGACAATTTGAATAGCTATTAACTGTCTGATTAGGAAGAACATAGTAATATTCAGCATTAATTGAAGCCCTGTTTGTGAATTTGTAACGGCCCCCACCTCCAACTGCATACATATCATTTTTATCCCCAGTTGTAGCCACCAGATTTTTATGAACAACAGTTGGCATAATCTGTAAGGAAAGCATGCTGGTCATTTTTCGTGCAAGCAGCAACTGATGAACGTATGAATATCTTGAAGAAGTATGATTAGGTCTTTCAGGATATTGCCATTTCAGAGTATTTACATCGGCACCAGCAAAGTATGACAGGGAAACTGGCATATTCCGCTTTCCTGAACTTTGTCTCAGTACTTTGTATTTTACAAAACCATCAAAATCTTTCTGGTATGAACTACGACCTACGCCAACTGCAAGTCTATCATTAATTCCATATTCCAATCCGAAACGAATGGTTGACTGGTCAAGCCCAAAAAGCTCATAAGCACCACTATTCATCTGTCCAAAACGATGAGATATTAAAAATAATAAAACTCCATTAGCTGGATTTTCAACACTTTCTCCGGTAACCAACCTGGTGGTTTTAAAGGTTGCTGTCGCATAATCGACTGTTTGAGATTTTGAATCCCCAAGCATATCCATTAAATCCTGGGCTTTGAGATTTGCTGTAATTAAAAACAGACCGACAAATAAAATACTTATAGCTTTTAGCTTCATCTTATTTCTTATTTATTTATTTTATCAAGATTAACATCAACAGTAATCTCCATATTTTCAGAGATTTTATCAGCAACAGCTTTTGGTATACTGATTTTATAATCCTTCAGTTTTATTACAAATTTTGATTTAGCATTAATTTTTTCACCTTTTGTTTCAATTGTACCTTCTGTTTTAATTTTTTGTGAAACACCGTGAAGTGTTAAATCTCCTTCAACAGTAACCTTATAAACACCTGGCTTACTAAAGTTTACATCTTTAATGTTCAACACTTTTCCTTTAAAAGTTGCTTCAGGGAATTTGTCTGATTCAACGTAGTTTTCGTTAAAATGTTCCTGCATCAAAGCTCTTTCGAATTCAAAGGATTTCTCCAGTAGTTTGAATACAAAATCACCTGTTGTAGCATCTAATGCACAGCTTACTTGCTTGTTTTTTCCATCAATATTCTCCATTGAAGTTGCTGAGAAAAAACGAACATACCCATTTTTTGTGATAAATTTTTGTGCAAATGTAGTTGTTGAAACAAAAAACAGGACGAGAATTAGAAATTTAAGTTTGATTTTCATGTTTTTTTTTATTTAGAAATTAATATTCCAAAAGTTGATTGCTTTGATAGGATAAAATAATACTCAAGTATTATTCCACAATTGACGTCTTTACAATTTTAACGTCATCATCAAAACCTGTGCAGTAACCTTTTAATTTGATTTCTTTCCCAGGTGTCAATGCTTTTGCCTTTACTACCTGATCTGGTAGAAAAGTGCAAAAAACACCCTGATCACCAAACATCCCTTGCTCAAATATAAATGATGCAACTGTTAAAGTGTCAGCCTGTTCTATTTTAGTTACCAGACCGGATACTTCTATCACTTTGCCATTGTATTTCTGGCTTGAAGCATCTTTGTTATTTTTAAATTCAGTATACAAATCCTGAGCTTTCATAGAAAAATCAGCCTTTGCATTCTCAACATCCATATGGGGTTTGTTATACATGTATTTGTATACATAAAAGGCGCCTAATATTCCGGCAATAACAACCACAATGGCTATTTTCATCCATGTTTTCATACTTTTCAGATTTATTAATTTTACAAAATAATGTTTGTTTTTATTTATTTTGGCTTCATCCAAAATTCATTCATGAAGTATGCAATCAGGTACCATGAGGCATTAATTCGTTTGGCTCATTTGAAGTAGTACCTGATAAAGATTAGAGTTGCTCAGGAAAAAAGGAACAACTCCAGCAGTCGAAGTAGTAGGAGGGAAGGTAGACGGGTATTTACTTTGAGCATTAAATGTATTCATAACTTACTTAAAGAATTCCAAAAATAGTATTTTATTTTATTTTTAATTTAATATTCATTAAAATATTTTTGATAAATATCAGGTCTTCGTTCCCTTGTTCTGCTAACTGCTTGATCTTCTTTCCATTTAGAAATTGCCTTGTCGTTTCCACTAAGCAATATTTCTGGTACTTTCATACCTTTGTATTCTGCCGGCCTCGTGTATACAGGGGCAGAAAGGAGTTTATTCTGAAATGAATCAGAAAGTGCCGAAGTTTCATCACTTAACACTCCTGGGATTATACGTATTATGCTGTCAGTAAGTACCATAGCAGCTAACTCACCGCCGGATAATACATAATCTCCAATTGAAATCTCCATAGTGATATATCGTTCACGTATACGTTCGTCAATTCCTTTATAATGACCACATAATAAAATAAGGTTGCCTGACATCGATAAACGGTTTGATAAAGACTGGTCAAGCACGAGCCCATCAGGCGTCAAAAAAATAACCTCATCGTAAGGTCTTTCGGATACTAACTTTTCTATCAGAATGGCTATAGGTTCTATCATCATCACCATTCCTGATCCTCCTCCGTAAGGGTAATCATCAACAGATCTATGCTTGTTTGGAGTGTATTCCCTTATATCATGAATGTGGATTTCAACAATGCCTTTTTCAACTGCTCTTTTAACAATAGAGTGTTGAAATGGTCCATCGAACATGGGAGGAAAAATTGTCAGAATATCAATACGCACAATTCAGAGGTAATACTTGTTGGGTTAATATTGGTATAGTCTGCAACTGACTAAGGTTTCATCTGCATTGTAAAATGCATATTTAATTAATAGTCCGTTCTCATATGACCAGAGTTCTTTTTTTAATAATTCATTTTCAGAATTATAGTACTTAATTTCAAGGAGTTCCCCTTTTGTATTATATTGTATTATTTCATAAGATAAGAGAGATGAGGTCGAACCAAAATGACTAAGCCGTTTAAAATGATTGCTGAAATATGTATAAACAGAATAACTTAAAAGTTGGTCGCTCATATTATATACAGATTCCTTATAAAGGTTATTCCCATCGTACAGATAAGTGTAATGAGTTGTTGTTCCATCAGAAAATTCCGACTTTTTCGTGTTAAGAAAAAACTGCGGATTGTATTCACAGGTTGTAAGACATTGAAGTTTTTTGTCCTTGATAAATGTTATTGTTGATAAACTATCAAACTCATTATATTGATAATCATAGCTTTCAATTATTTCTCCACCAGCAGTAATGCTCGTTTTAGCTTTCAATTGTCCAGTTGATGAATATTCGTAATTCTTTCTCACTGAAGTATGATTTACTGAATATAAATCTTGCTGAACCAATTGTTTTTTAACGTTATACCCATATTGAATATAACCAATATACGCACCTTTATCGTAACGATATTCTTTACATATAAGTCCTGGAAGACTATGGTCGCAAGGTGTAATTATCGGATTTTCTTTTGTACAGGAAAATAACACTGCAAAAAGTAGAATAATATTTACAAACCTCAGAATTTTCATAAGTGAATTGAATGGCAACAAAGATAAGAGAAATCTGGTCTTAGTTGTGGTTCCAGATCTCCCAGGCGGCATCAGCTTGTAAATGAAGCATTTCCATTCCATTTTTTGCCAGAGCACCCATTCTTTCTGCATTAATCATGAATTCTGTTTTTTCAGGATTGTAGACCAAATCGTAGAGAAGATGTTTATTGCTCAGGTATTTATAGGGGATAGGAGGTGCATTTGAATCAGGAAACATTCCAATTGGTGTACAATTAATAATCAAATAATTTTCTGAAATCAGTTCAGATGTTATTTCCTGGTATTGGATTGAACCTGTCTGCTGTTCATTGCGTGAGACAAAAATGTGTGGAATAGCTAATTCATTGAGGACAAAAGATATAGCTTTAGAAGAACCTCCGGTTCCTAGTATCAAAGCGCGTTTATGACACGATTTCAAAAGAGGTTTCAATGAATTTCTGAAAGCTGTAGCATCTGTGTTAAATCCTGTGAGAATAATTGAACTATCGGAATGTTCTACTTTCACAGTATTTACTGCGCCTATGATTTCAGCGGCAGGATCGATTTTATCTAAATAGGGTATAATAGCAGATTTATATGGAATTGTAACATTAAAACCTTGTAAATCAGAATAGTTATTAATAAATGCTCCAAATTTCTCAATAGTATCCAGTGGAAAAAGATCATATCGGGAGTCAGAAATACCGAATCTCTTAAATTTTTCATTAAAATATTGAGGTGACAGTGAATGTTCCAATGGATATCCAACAAGGCCATAGCGTTTCATGAATACAGGAATTTAATTAACAAGAGGCAGAAAAATATTTTTTACTTTGTACTGTCCTCTGTTCTGTAAGTCTCGATAATTGTCAATATTTCACTGCTGTTTTTTAATTCCTGAAAGAAGTCAAACAGACTTGTATGCTTTTCAAAGTCAATACTGAGGGCATTTTCTAGATTAAGGTAAGATTCTTTCACCTGGCCATTCATCCACAAACAAGAACTAAGGTGGTAGATTAGAAGCGCATCAGAAGGCATTTGCTGAATTGCATCCTTGAGGATGAGAATAGCTTTTGAGAAACTGTTCGTTGATGCAAAAATAAAGGCATAATAATCCCACATTTCAGAGTTCTGTGGTTCGAGTGAAGTCGCTTTTTCGAGGGCATCAATAGCCCTTACGGTTTCTTCGTTATCAAAAAGTGTTTCTCCAAGCTGATACCAGAAGTAGGCATTATCGGGTTCAATCTCGATTGCCTTATGCATATATTTTATTGCAAGTTTAGGCTTATCAAGCAACTCATAACAATTACCAACACACATGAAACCTTCACTTAGGTATTCGTCAATTCTAATGGCTTCCAGATAATGGTCAAGTGCATTCTGATAATCTTCAAGCTCCTCATAACATTCACCGATATAAAAATAGGTCATTGCCTCTGGGTCTTCGAAAAGGAAAGTCTCCTGGTATTGTTCAATTGCCTTGTGGTATTCATTCATATTGGCATAGGCATTTGCCTTATTGAAATAGGCTGAGGAAAATGTTTCATCAATGGCAATAACAAAGTCGTATGCATCAATAGCAGCCTCATAGGTGCCTTTTGCATTATTAAGTACTCCCAGGCAAAACCACGTAATTTTTGAGTAGGGGTAGATGTTAAGAAAATCGGAAAAATATGCTATACCATTATCGAGCTGATGAGTAATTTCATAACAAAAGCCTATCTCATAAAGCGCAGATTCATATTCTGGATTAGCTTTGAGAGCCTTTGCAAGGTATTCAATAGCTTTATCGTAGTTTCCAAGATTTTCATATTCAAAGGCAATAAAGGAGTATATTTCATCAGTATTGTCTGCGTCAGAAAGCGCCCTTTGATATTCTTCAATAGCCTTGTCGTATAATTTCATTTTACTGTACAGGGCAGCTTTTGACATTATTACGTCAACATTTGTTGGATCAAGAAATTCGGCATCTTTTAAAATTGTTAATGCTTCCTCTGGCTTCCCCTGGTCATTAACAAGGTGAGCTTTACGGATAAGAAAGGTGACATTAAGAGGATACTGAGTTAATGCAATATTTATCGCCTGACCAGCTTTGCGAATGTTATTCCTTTCAAAATAAAAATCAATTATTTCTTCGAAATCATCCGAATCAAAAAAATAGTGACCTTTAAAATCCAACATTCCTTCGAATCGCTCTATTAGTGATTGAATTTCCGGATCATCCCACGACTCAAAATCGACACCCATCTTTTATGAATTACAGTGCAAAAGTAAGGAAAAAGCCGGTTTGTTACTTCTTTTGTTAATATGTACATGAAACTTGATTAAAAACACATGCTTTTTTTGAGTTTTTTTGTAAGATATTTAAGTAATTAATGTTTTGAAAAGGAAGAAAGGAAAAATATGACCTTGATAAAATCGATTTCAGGAATACGCGGAACCATTGGAGGTATTGCAGGAGAGGGACTTAGCCCAATGGATGTAGTTAAATTCGTATCTGCATTCACAGAGATATTGGCTGGTAAAGAAAATCAAAAGTTAAAGATTGTTGTAGGTCGTGATGCAAGAATTTCTGGTGAAATGGTTGATAAAATAGTTTGCGGAACTCTGATGAGTATGGGAGCTGATGTTGTCAATCTTGGTCTTTCTACAACACCTACTGTTGAAATTGCTGTTACAGAGCTTATTGCTGACGGTGGAATAATTATTACAGCCAGCCACAATCCTGCTCAATGGAATGCTTTAAAATTTCTTAATGAAAAAGGAGAATTCATTTCGGCTGAAGTTGGCGAACAGTTATTGCTGATTGCTGATAAGGAGAAATTCAGTTTCACTACTGTTGATAAATTAGGAAAATGCACATTTGACGATTCTTTTATCGATCGGCATATCGAAATGATTTGTAATTTAGATCTTGTTGATATTAATGCAATAAAAAATGCAGGTTTCAAAGTTGCTGTTGATGCTGTGAATTCGACAGGAGGAATTGCAATTCCCCGTCTGCTAAAAGCATTAGGTGTTTCAGAAGTAATTGAACTCTACACAGAACCTAATGGTCATTTCCCTCACAATCCGGAGCCCTTACCTGAAAACCTTGAGGATATTTCAGCTCTCGTGGTAAAAAAGAAAGCCAATCTTGGTTTTGTTGTCGATCCGGATGTTGATAGACTTGCTATTGTTTGTGAAAACGGAGAAATGTTTGGTGAGGAATATACTTTAGTGGCAGTTGCTGATTATATACTTAAAAATAAAAAGGGAAATACGGTTTCAAATCTTTCGTCAACACAGGCTTTGGCCGATGTAACGGCTAAAAACGGTGGACAATATTCAGCATCAGCAGTTGGTGAAGTAAATGTTGTAAGTATGATGAAAAAAGTAAATGCTGTAATTGGGGGAGAGGGTAATGGAGGCGTAATTTACCCTGAACTGCATTATGGCAGGGATGCTCTGGTTGGGATTGCTCTATTTTTAACTCATCTGGCTAAGAGTGGCAAAAGCTGCATGGCTCTTCGCGACACTTATCCAAAATATTTTATTTCAAAAAATAAAATTACTCTGGAAAAAGGAATGGACACTGAAATTATTCTGGAGAAAATGAAGGAACATTACAAATCCTATCCTTGTAATGATATTGATGGCTTACGTATCACTTTTGATAATGATTGGGTGCATTTACGCAGATCGAATACTGAACCAATTATCCGGATATATTCTGAAAGTAATTCAATGTCGAAAGCAGAAAACCTTGCAAAGAAAGTTATTGCAGATATTGGCGCTATTATCCTTGAAAACGATTGATAATCTTATATTTATTGCTTATGGAAACTTCAGCAAAACGTAAAAAACAAAAAACGATTAAGTATAAAAAGGTGACTTTTAAAATCACCGACAAGCAGAAAAAAATTATCGAAAGAGTTTGCAAAAAGCAAAAAATAACTTCCAATAGACTGATTAAGAAGGCTATTCTGGAGTACCTTTCCAGATATGCCAATTTAAATGCCAATGAGGAAATAGTTTCTAAAAATCAGCTCAAACTATTTGATGATGAAGAAGATGATCTAGATTTTATTTCTTTTGTTGCAGACGAAACATCAAATACAGTCAAGGATTAGTATAACTTTTCAATTTGTTATTTTTCTTTTTTCTTTTGTATAAAATCGGAAACAAATTTCAGAAAATAATATTTACGAAGTTCAGCAGTAAGTAGCCAAAGATTTTGAAAAGCCGGGAAACGCTTTGTGATAATTCTGTTTGCAAACTCACGTATTATATTCTCTGGTTTTAACTGTTCCCTGAGGATTTTAACACTTTTATCAACAGCCTTAACCTGATACTTCAATTGGGTGGTAAGCCTGAGCTTTTCAGTATAAATATCTTCAATTTTACGTATTCTGTTTTCAGGCATTTTCATTGTTATCAGAATTTTGAAAAAAGACAGCAGCGATTTGCCTTAAAATTGGATTTAAAAGCCATTTCTTTCTGTTTGTTAACAGAAGAATAAATAGAAACAAATATGCTCCTGTTATTATCAAATATCCAAGAGTACTGCTGCCGGTAATATTACCAAAAAAACTGGCTCCGGTTAATGATAGAAATACCATGATAATACTGACAATGATCAGAATTACCAGAAATAAAATAATCAGGTAAATTAATCTTGATAATTTCTCTACAAGATCAAGTTTGAACAGATCAATTCGGGTATCAGCAATTTGCCTGATCTGTTCGTATAAGTCTTTAAAATTCTCTTCAATCTTCATTTGCTGCGTCCTTTTCTTCAAGTGCCTGAATATCCTCTTTAATTCTGTCTTCGAGGTCTGCAATTTTCTGTTTTAGCTTTTTACGGGTTTCAACACCTTTATCGGGAGCAAAAAGAATCCCTAAGGCAGCGCCCACTGCAGCGCCTGCAACAAACCCCAGAATTATCCTCGATGTGTTTCTTTTCATCTTAATTATTTCTCATTTATACAGTTTTTCCCAATGATAGTTACATTTGAAAACTAATAAAAAAGAGGGTGACCCTTTCGGGACACCCTCTTTAAAAACAGACTAATACTCGTTTTCTATCTGATTACTTCCATTCTCTTGATTACAAGCTTCTCGCCGTTCACAATCATATGGCAGATATACATTCCAGGATTCAGATTGTTTGAATTGAATTCAAAGTTTCTTGTTCCTTTTGGTAGGGTTTGCTCGTTAATGGTTTGCATTAATTCACCAATAATGTTGTATATTCTTATACTTACCTGACTCTCTTCACCTAAAGTAACTGCTATCATTGCACTGCTGCTAACAGGATTAGGATAAATAGTCATCGTTGGTTCTACGACCTGATCCTCAATAGTCTCAGGCGACATGAAAGCAGGAATACTTCCGAATTCATCACAACCCATATCAGGACTTAGAAGGCTTCTTGGTCCGCCATCAATGTCATATAACATGCTGTTTACAGCAGATCCTTTATTATCGATACCTACATTGGCAGCTGTTAAGTGCAGGTCTGTTACAGAAGTAAAGATTGGCACAATACTTATACTGTTGAAATCTCTTGCAGCAGTTTTCCACAAACTCCAGTTTGGATAAATTGTTCCAGCCCAGTAAACCAGATTTGGCGATGCTGTTACAAGGTCATTGTAATTAGTATTAATTGCTGTTGTTGTAGTGGAATAAATTGCATAATGCTTTGCATATGCAGTAGTAGCTTTAGAATTGTATAAAATATTGTTATACAGAATTACTGATGCTGAACCTTCACGGTAAAATGCTGCAGTTGCATTTGTTGCTGCTGAATAAGCTGTTCCCTGAATAGATACAGTATTGTGAATAATTGAACCTGCATTTCCAACAGATTTATCGTAAATACCAAATAATTTAGGATTTGCAGAACTACCACCCTTAAGTGCAATCATGTTATTTGAGATTGTATTTCCAGGGGCACTTGCCTCATTGAAAATACCATAAATACATGGTGTAATTGTAGTCAGACTACCTCCGATATTGAAAATCTTATTCTGATCTACACTACCTTTTTTCATATAATAGCAATATGCTTTAGGGCTGCCCAGGTTTCCTGAAAAACTTACATTCGCTACTGTATTTCCATTTACTGAAACAGAGGATGTACTTAATGAGTTAATGCCATAGAATGTAGCAGTACCTGCCATTACAATAGAAAATGGGATATTTGCACTTCCAATCACATTCGTCAGATTTACAGTTGCTGTACCTCCAAGAATTTCTATACCTGTGAATGTAGGTGAAACCGTATTCGATAGCTTTATATTGCCAACAGAATTGTGGGAGATAGTAGAATTACCAGAATTTACAGAAATTCCTTTAAAGGTTCCTCCACCTGTATTCTCGAAGTTTGATCCATAAATCTGATAAGTGCTTCCACCAACATAATTATATTTTAAATTATTTCCTATTGATGAAGCTCCTGGAATAAAGTTTATAGCAATTTGGTTTGTACTAAAAGGAAGTGTTGCATAGAAGCTATTGTTGTAAATTGTCCAGTTACTTCCGTTCCCTGATGGTGCTATCAGTATTCCATTTGAAGAATAATTTCTGAACTCATTCCCCTGCATATTGATATTGTTGTTTAAAAATTCGCTGCTGCCTTTTGCGATAAATAAATTTGCAGGACTGCTCGATGAGCCTGAAATATTTCCAACAATATTCCTGTAAAACATATTTCCGAAATTGGAAGCTAGTGTGGATTCTAATACAACTACACCGCTAGTTGCATCGCTGTTGTTACTTTCAAATTCACATGATGAAATCATGCTGTTTGTAACACCATTCCCAATTAATAATGCCGGGTTGATAGTATTGTCGTTCCTGAATTTTAGCGCCCTGTATGGCCAGAATATTCCACCATCTATATTTAAACGGTCAATACCTGTAAGACGTATAAGCGCTTGTGAGCAGTTACCACTGATTAACTTTGTTGTTTCATCAATTGGGATAATTGTTAATGCATAGTAACCAGGAATTACCTCAATGCTTTCGTCCAGGCCGTTTTCACCACTCTCTGTAAGATCATTCAGAATAACAGCAATAACGTCACCACAACGACGATTTGCATTAAGGAAGGCAAACAATCCATCCTGTCCTGTCAGATTCACAAAATCTGCACCATCTCCAATTATATAAACGGATGTTTCAGGCTGCATAACTGTAATGCTGTTTGTAGCTGAATTAGAACAACTCCATTCGTCTGTGTATGTATATGTTAACGTATGATCGCCAGGGCCGGCCTGAGATGGATCGAACATTCCATACGAAACTCCTGTACCACTGTATGTTCCACCAAGAGGTGAGCCTCCGGTTAATAATATTGGATCTCCACAAAGATGCTGATCATCAAATATTCCGGTGAAAGAAACTACAGGAAGTTGGTGAATAGTAATCGTAGCAGCTGATGATGTTGCACTAGAACATACACCACTTTGTACGATTGCTCTGTATTTAGTTGTTTCTGTAATATTTGTTACTGTAAGAGTAGTTGTTGTATTTGCAATACTGGTGGTTGTTACCCAATTATCTGTAGATGATTCCCATCTGATAACACTACCAACATGTCCACTTAAGACTAAAGTAGTTGAATTGGCTTCGATACAAACATCAGAATTGCTGTTAACTGCACCGCCTACAGAAATTGGATCGACAGTAATTGTTGCTTCAAAAGATGTTGCAGTACTGCATACTCCGCTTTTAACAAAAACACGGTATTTGGTGGTAGTTGTTAAATTGCTTACTGTATAAGTTGCAGATGTATTCGCAATGTTTGTTGTAGTCAGCCAGTTGTCTGTTGAGGATTCCCAATTTACAATAGTACCTGTGTGACCTGATAATACAAGTTGGGTGCTGTTACCACTGGCACAAACCGTAGTGCTGCCTGCAACACTTCCACCAACGGATGTTGGATCAACTGTTAGTGTTACTGAAACTGTATGAAGGTTGTTACAATTTCCATCTATATAACAGCGGTATATATCGCCATCCATGGATAAAGTGGCATTAGTAATTGTTAATGTATTGGTGTGTGTCCCTCCGAATATAGTATTGTTGCTGAGGTTATTCCATTCATCATGGTGGTGATTCTGATCATAACTCTGTTTTTGCCAGTGATAGCTTAATCCGGTACCTGTAGCACTAACAGTAAAGGAGGTTGAATAACCAGCACCCTGACAGATTTCTGCATCAATTGGTTGTGTTGCAATTCTGGCGTCTTCCCAAACATTTAGTGTTATTGCTGTTGATGTTCTGGCTGGAGTGCAAGTTCCAGTTACAAAACAACGGTATTGATATCCAATCATTAATAATGTTGGATGATTAATATAGAATTGGCTGGTAGTAACATTCGAATACGTTGTACCATTTGACAGGTTAGAGAATGTTGAACCATTGTCAGTACTTAGTTGCCAATGATAAGATAATCCGGTTCCAGTGGCATGAATTTCAATATGACTTGCATCATCTTCGCAAGGAGGATTGCCATTATTGTTTTCATAATGCGGATTTTGAGTAATTGAAGGTACATCGTTAATGGTCAGGGTGGCATCGTTTGTATTCAGGCTTGAGCAAGTACCAGTGATTCTGCAGCGATAAATATTGCCGTCACCTGAATTACCCGGATTCGATAGAATAAGTGTATTAGTGGTAGTACCTGAATAAGCTGATCCATTTGATAAATTATTATAATTGCTGCTACTACCATTTTTAATTTGCCAGCGATAGGATAATCCGGCTCCATGAGCAGTAACTGAAAAGCTGCCGTTATCTCCGTCACAAACCGAAGTATTTGAAGGTTGATTGTCAATTACAACATCCGCATTAACAGTCAGATTAAGAGAAACTGATGTTGCTGATGGTGAGCATGTACCGCTAACTACACACCTGTAATCAATGCCATCCATTGCCAGAGTGGTAGATGATAGTGTAAGTGTAGCAGTTGTATAATTGGTATATACACCACCGGAAGAAATATTGACAAATCCACTACCATTATTAAGCTGCCAGCGGTAGCTTATACCAGCACCACTTGCTGTTACTCCAAATGTTGTTCCATCACCCTGACAAACAGTTTTATCACCTGTGTTAGCCGAAATATTCGGCAGTGCTGTTACTGTCAGATTTGCAGAACTGGAAACGTCTGCTGGAGAACAACTTCCTGATACCACGCAACGATAATCATATCCATTCATACCAGATGTTGCGCCGGTAATGGATAAAGTAGCAGTTGTTGAACCACTGTATACTCCTGCATCAGAAATGTTATTCCAATTAGTCCCGTTATTAGTACTTAACTGCCATTTGTAGGTAAGTCCTGATCCTGTTGCAGAAACGGTGAAGGAAGTATTGCTTGTAGAACAAACAGTTGCATCTGAAGGGTTGCCCGTATTTGGTGCTGTATTAATTGTGAGGGCTGCACTGTTTGTTAGTAAAATGCATGGAGAACTTGTTTCACAACGGAAAAGGTTTCCATCCATTACAAGTGTAACGGCACTTATTGAAAGGGTTGATGTTGTTACTCCACTGTAGGGTGTGCTGTTTGATAAATTACCCCAGGATCCTGCAGCTGTTTTCATCTGCCATTGGTAAGTTATACCTGAACCTGTTGCTTGTACGCTGAAAGAAGCACCCGCTCCGACGCAGGCAGATGTTGCCTGTGGTTGATTCGTGATGTTAGCCTGACTTGTAGTTACTGTAACAGTTGCATCCGAAGATGTTGCAGAACCGCATACACCACTTTGAACTATAGCACGGTACTTTCTTGTGGCTGTAAGATTTGAAGCAATTAAAGTAGTAGTTGTATTAGCAACCTGGGTTGTAGTAACCCAATTGTCTGTGGAATACTGCCAATATTGAACATTACCTGTATGACCTGATAAAGTTAGAGTTGTGCTATTGGTTCCAGAACATACTGTTTGTCCACCACTAACACTACCTCCAACTGAAACCGGATCAACAGTAATTGTTGCATCGGCAGAGTTTGCAGTTGAACATACACCATTTTGAATCACAGCTCTGAATTTTGTGGTAGCTGTCAGATTTGTTGCAGTAAGTGTTGTAGTTGTATTACTAATATTTGTAGAAGAACTCCAATTATTTGTCGATGACTGCCAACGTACAATTGAACCTGTATAACCAGAAAGAGTTAGGCTTGTACTGTTAGTTCCTGAGCAAACAGTTTGACCACCAGTGACACTTCCGCCAACTGAAGCTGGATCGACATCTATAGTTGCTTCTGCAGAGTTTGCAGTTGAACATACCCCACTTTGAACTACAGCTCTGAATTTTGTGGTAGCTGTCAGATTTGTTGCAGTAAGTGTCGTAGTTGTGTTTGTAATGTTGGTTGAAGTACTCCAGTTATTTGTTGATGACTGCCAACGTACAATTGAACCTGTATAACCAGAAAGAGTAAGAGTTGTGCTGTTGGTTCCTGCACAAACAGTTGTTCCTCCTGTTACACTTCCACCAACAGATGCTGCATTAATAGTAATTACATCATCGTTGGAGTTATCTGAAGCACAGCTGCCATTCTGAACAACAGCACGGTACCTGGTTGTGGTACTGAGATTCGTTACTAAAAGTGAATTTGTAGTATTTGAAATATTAGTGGAGGAACTCCAGTTATTTGTTGAAGATTGCCATCTGACAATTGACCCGGTATACCCTGATAGGCTAAGTGTTGTGCTATTTGTACCTGTACAAACGGATGCCCCACCGGATACTGATCCTCCGTTTGAAGCTGAATTTACAGTTAAAGTAGCTGCAGTTGAAGTGGTATTGAAAGCTGAACAATCGCCGGTACATGTTACTCTGCAACGGTATTGGTAATTATTAAGCCCGCTTACATTGCTGATGTTGAGTGTGGCTGTTGAATATCCGGTATACGGTGAAGAGGTTGAAGTGTTATTCCAGCTTGTGCCATTATTGGTACTTACCTGCCATCTGTATGCCAGGTTGTCTCCTGTAGCTGTTACCGAAAATGAAGCAGTACTGCTCCCGCAGGTATTAACACTAACCGGATTTATATCGATACCCGGTCTGGTATTAATTGTAATTATTGAGTTATCAGTTCTGGTGGTTGAACTTCTGGTAACAGAAATGTTCGCAGTGAACGAAGCACTGTTAGTATCCAAAGCGTTCATTGTATACGTTGCAGTGTACGTTTGGTTAGGATTGCTGGTGTTTATTGATGGAACACTCCAGGAACCATTTCCGCCGGTTATACTGCGCGTGAATGAACCGCCTGTTGACCAGTTTGATAAGCTGAAACTCACACTGATAGTACCGCCATTGCTGTAACAGCTTGACGCATTACTCAGTGTAACTGAAATTGTTTGAGAATATCCCAGTCCACCCAGGAATAAACCCAAAATTAATGTAAAAAGTAATTTTTTCATATTTAAACAGATTAAATTATTAATTATTTTCAAAATTACAAATGCAGACTTTTTATCGATTCTGGTACGTGTATTAATACAAATGGTTTCCCAAAATGGTATATTGGTAAAT
>CAIXZF010000086.1 GCA_903923925.1 uncultured Bacteroidales bacterium | reverse complement strand
CTCATCATTTCTTCGTTTTTCTACAGAACCGGTGCAAGCAGCCATATTCAACGAAGAACTATATAAAAAGGGTGGTCATCTTTAAAAACATAACGCTCTGAAAATCAGAGCGTTATGAGGCATTTCGGGTGGAAGATGGGGGTCATCCCCTCTTAGTTCATCCTAGAGCCCCGGCCTTTTCAGCTGAGCCTCATTTGCCGCTCCATGACTCCTTTCGTGATTACTCCGTTTAATATCTATTTGATTTTCAGACAGTTTTGTTTGCTTTTGTTTGCTTATTGGCTCAATATGCTTTTCAATCAATTTTGTCAACCTTTCAACTTGTTCCTTTAGTTGTTTTATCTCCTCTGTGTTTTGATGGAACAGTGTCCATATCTGATTTATCTCCTTATCCATACTTTCGTTTTGAGTTAATGCCTCTGAATTTTCGCTTCCAAACATCGTATCATGCTGATCGATTTCGAGCAATTGGGCTATTTTCTTAATGTGTCTGAATCCAATAGTTTCAGTTTTCCAACCTTTAATTAGACCAGCCCTGGTTATTCCGACTTCTTCACATAATTTTTTAACGGATAACCCTTTTTTCCCCATTTGATACTTCAACTTGTTGTAATCCACGTCATTATTATTTAGATGGAATATTGATTTTGGTAATTGGTCAAATTATTCTGCCAATAGTTTAATTTTGTTGACATAAAGATACTCAAGTAAACACAAACCGAACCTTTTCCGTATTTTTTGCGAACACAAACCTACTACAATTCGAACCAAATGTCAACTAAAATTTACACAATGAACGAAAATGAGTTATTTAAGCTCCGAAATGCTCTGCCATTTCGGTATGCTCCCGTCTTGGCAGAAATCACTGGTTTCAGTATAAGCCAGGTAAAAAAGAATTTAAATGGTGAAAGATTTAATAAAGAGATAATATCAGCTGCATTAGAAATGGCAGAAGAAGCAAAGATTATTAAAGATGGACTCCTTGAAAGAGTTGCTAAACTATAACCTTAACACTCCATATATCTATGCTCACAATCGGAATTTCATCAACCATTACCGGTAAAGACAAACGCTTTGATTTATGCAATCTCGAAAACACCGACTTCTACATCATTCAGGTTGCCCTGGAGAAACTTTCGAACGACATAAAATCAAATCCTACGGAGGATAAGATCGTTTTCCTTTCCCGGGTATCCGAAATGGAATTACTGATGGCCGCATTTATGCACACACCTTTATTCAACTCAAACCATGTTCAAGGTGAATAATTTCGACGTTTGCCCGGTAACTGGCAAAGTTGACATTGAATATTTCTACGACCTGGGACATCGATCCGGAATTGGGCATTATACAATTGGTAATGCCGAGTTAGCGAATAAACATATTGAAGGAGCCAGGCGGGACTATATTTCGCTCCGTTATGAAAGCTGGGTTCTTCATAAGAAGACCCTCAGCGAAAGAGGTTCCAGGGACTTTTACAACACTATGGGAAGGCTGAAAAGTCTCAGAAAATGCATGCTTGGTATCCCCTATTTTGCAGTTAAACCCTTGAAAGAGATTTGCAGAGTGCTTCCAATGATGGAGATAGAGATGCGAAACATCCTGCCTTCACCAAACAATGACACTTACCTAAGTTCCTATGATGCACTTGGAGAAATGCTTTATTTCTGCAAAGAAAATAGTTAACCATTTTACCATTTATCTAACCAATATCACCAATGAACTACATCTACACAATTATTATCGTTGTTGCTTCTTTTCAGGTTTCCTCCTGGACCCAAGGTCCATGTTCAGTTCCTGGATCCTATATTACCCATATCTCCTCTGATACTGTTTTTCAGGACACCTGCCGGCAGTGTGCAAATACGGTGTATTTACAGGCAAAATCTTCTGTATGGCTTCTACAATATAGTGGTGATTGCAAAATCATCATGGCCGTGAAAAGGGATTCAACCTTAATGATTCAGCCCTAAAAACATGTTCTGGCTTACACGCATCAGAATTCATGTTCCCAGGGATCCCGATTCCATCAATCAGGAAATTGATGTGGTAGTTCAAAACGAGTTGGACATAATGGCCATCCGAAAGATGTACGTTGCACTCTTTTCAGAACTACCTCATTATGATGAAGATGTATCCGGACTGGCTGAAGTGGATTTTGATATTTATCCTTTAAACAACTAATAATGTCACCTGAAGATATAATGGTACTGGTGCTGGCCATGAGAGTAGCCCAGAAGAAACATGCAAGAACTAAGACAGGCACAAACCTGTACCAGGCAATGCAGTTAGAATCTCAATTAGATCGTGTCTTAGAACAGTTTTTTAGCTCCTGCCCTATTGACGAACAACCAAAATTATTCTAATGACTCAAAATATTACTATTCAGCAAGGGGCGCTGAAACTAGCCTGGGATTATTTCAAGCGAATGCAATCAAAGTCTGGCATCATTTACTATTTGACCGATTCAAACGGAGATCAAACCTCCTTTAAAATCTATCCTGGCACAGTGAGTCCCGTGATTTGGGATGAAACTACGCTCCCACCGCAATACAAATGCATGAATCGCCGGGAAAGGAGATCCCGCTAATGACTCCCTTATATGGTATTAGTAATCAAGCTTTAGTACTGACTTTTCATTCTGAAGAGTCATGATCGCAACAAACACTGTTGAATCAGTAAAATCTGCCGCCAGCGTAGTAGAAGTAATTGGTGATTTCATCTCACTAAAACGTCATGGAGCCAATTTTTTAGGGATTTGTCCATTCCATGACGAGAAAACCCCATCCTTCACAGTTTCAACCTCCAAGAACACGTTCAAATGCTTCGGATGTGGTAAATCCGGTGATTCTGTTGCCTTTATCATGGACCATGAACATTTTACTTTCATAGAGGCAATTCAATACCTGGCAGCAATGTATAAAATCATCCTGGAAGGCAGTGAGAAACCGGCAGTTAAGAGCGAAAAAGATCGCTTGTATGCCGTATTGAAATTTGCCCAGGAGTATTTTAGAAATGCCATGCAAAATCCTAAGGATTCAGCTGCTGCTTATGCTGAACAAAGGGCAATTAACGAAGTTTTCCAGCCGGGTTCTGCCGCTGAAGGTGGTACAACGTTCATCAAAGCTGCAGCTGCATCCGGATACCCCACAGATTTGCTTTTAAAAGCTGGCTTGATTGCTCAAAACGACAGTGGCCAGTATTATGATTATTTCCGCAACAGGCTTGTGCTACCCTTTCAGGACCTGAGCGGACGAATAATCGGCTTTACTGCCAGGGCTTTAAGAAATGACAAACGGGTTCCTAAGTATATTAACTCTCCGGAAACTGCACTTTTCAAAAAAGGGAGTACACTCTTTGGCCTCTTCCAGGCTAAAATGGCAATCGTTAAAGAAGACGAATGCATTTTGGTTGAGGGAAACATTGACGTGAGTACGTTCCGGAACCGGAACATTCACAATACAGTCTGCTCCTCCGGAACAGCCTTAACCAGCGAGCAGATCCGCCTGATCCGCCGCTTCACAAATAACCTCACTTTCATCTACGATGCTGATGCCCCCGGGATGAAAGCTGCCCTTAAAGGCATTGATATTGCCGTTAAAGAAGGGATGCAGGTATGGCTGGTTAAACTGCCTGATAATGAAGACCCTGATTCCTTTGCAAAACTCCTATTGGACGAAAATTTGAAGGCCTTTATCGAGGCAAACAGGGTTGATTTTATTGCGTATCGATTACTGGTAACCGATCCTATAGACCTGGCCGACTCTCAGAAAAAGTCGGACCTGGTCAATTCACTGTTAGAGACCTGTGCCCTGGTAAGTGATAAAATCCTCAGGTCGACTTACCTCAAGGATATTTCAGTAAAATTCGAAGTCGACGAAGACTTACTGAAGGCATCGATAAAATCGAAGCCTCCTAAACTTGATCCTGAAAATGATAAAGCATTTTTTGCACTGGAAGAAGCTAAACCAGAAATCCTGAACCTGGATTGCGTTCAAATTATTCAGGAAAATTGCGATGTTGTCAAGGCCCATGTTTTGGGCAAGGCCAACACCATTGGCCTGGGAGCTATCCCCATCACCATGGTTCAGTTGGATGAACTGGTACAACTGACAAAAAATGTCAATATCGAAATCCCTTTCAAATGCAACTTTGTGGCTGCTGATGACCACCCTCTTATTATACTTGCCAACTTGTTCATTGACTACGGTTTTAATGTTAACGTTGCTGTTGACGGGACTCCATTCGATGCTGGATGGTGCACTTACCTGGACTATTTCGCTGATGCCTATCACTATTACTTGTTTTCAGAAAACTTCATCGGTGATAATAACCTGAACCGCCTGGGCCTCGAGCGTACCGCTGAGCTGTTGTCAAAATACGACACAACTACGATAACCCTGAAGACATCCTCTATTGCCGGCAAGTTCAACTTATCCCAGGCGAATTTCAACAAGATTCTTAAGCCATACCTGGACAAAAAGAAAAACCGTAAACAACTCCGCAGTCAGGACATTGTAATCGATGAAGCAAAGTATGTTTTTGATATTGAGAACCTTCCACCATATGTCGACAAAAAGTTCTTCTATAAGTATGGCTTCTTTGCAGCCGAAAACAAATCACAGAAAAAGATTTTCTATGTATTCCGGACATCGGAAAATACCCTAATAAAAGTGGCCAACTTCTACATGGAACCTTTGTTCCAGGTATGGACGCTCGACATGAGCCGCAACAAACGAGTTGTGCGACTTAACCACGCCGAGTTAGGGAATAGTGAATTCGTAGAAATGCCATCAGCCGGAATGATGGATTTTGCAACCTTTAAAAAATTTTTATGGAACCAAGGAGGATACGTGTTTAGCAAGGGTAAAAATTATCATCATGAAATCATTCTGGAAAGCATAGCGCTCCAGTTTCCAAAGGCTTTAGAATTCGATAACTTCGGTTGGCAGCCAGAAGGCTTTTTTGCTTTCGCCAACGGGATTTATGCTGATGGACAATTCTCACCGGTCGATGATATGGGACTGGTCAACTACAAAGCCGGAACATTTTATTCACCGGCATTCTCGGTGATCTTTAAGGACCAGCGAGAAGATGCCGATAAGTATAAAAACGACCGCTTCCTTGTCTACAAGGAAAAGCAAGAAACGACATTCAACCAGTGGTGTGGCTTGATGCAGGATGTTTACAAGAACAATGATAATGGAATGTGGTCAGTTCTTTTTATGCTCCTGGCAGCAAACCGGTCCATCATTTTTCCAATGGAACGCTTTTTCACAGCACCGTTTTTTATTGGCCCCACTGAGAGTGGGAAGTCACGTATTGCCGAGAGCATCCGCGCTCCTTTTATGTATGGAGCGCCCCTTTTCAACCTGAACAGCGGAACCGATGCTGCCTTCTTTACCGTTCTCGAGCGTTACCGCGACTGCCCGGTTCCGTTCGAGGAATACAACGACACCCAGATCAGTGATGTGAAATTTCAGGGACTCAAGGCTGCCGTTTACGATTCAGAAGGCAAAACCAAACGAAAAGACGCATCCAGTAAGGAACTCGACCAGTCGGAAGTTAACTGTGCTCCTATCCTTTTGGGTCAGGAATCCCCCGACCGGGATGATGGATCCCTGGCAAACCGCTGTGTGATTCTGCATGTTCCCAAAAAGGATGATTGGCTGGAATCAGAAATTATTCAGTATAACGATCTTAAGGACCGGGAACGAAAAGGCCTTTCCAATATCTTAACCGATATCCTTAAAAAACGTCCACTGATCCAAAAGCATTTCGGGCTCATCCAGCGCCTGGTGCATAAACAGTTAAAAGACGACCTCACTGCTTCAGGATCATTCTACCAGACCCGTATCCTGAACACCATCTCGCTTTTTGTTTCGATGATTAAGTTCTGGGAGGAATATGCCAAAGAATCTCCACTGACATTTACTTATGAGCAGTTCTACGAAATCGCAAAACTGAAAATCATCTCTCAAAGTGAAACAATCAGCCAGTCCAACCGGGTTTCAGTGTTTTTTGATGCCATCGCCTCACTGTTGACCAGGGACAGGCCAATCCTTGAAGGCCGGGAGTTTAAGATTGAAGATGTTAAATCGCTGATTGTCCAGAGTTCCAGAAACTCTTTTGAGGAAAAAAAGTATAAGCCCATCAAAAGAATTCTGTTCCTGCGCATGAATATTCTCCATCCACTCTACAGAGAGATTCACAAGAATGAAGCCTTAAAAATGAACGCTTTACTTGTGTATCTCAAGGATCACCCGGCCTACATCGGAAACGTGAATAAAACCCGGTTCACCTGGACAGAAACCGAAGAAATTGAGAATGGCACCGGACATCTCGAAAAACGAATTACCTACCCATTTCAAACAACAAGTGCACTGGCCATGGATTATGAACTCCTTGGCATTGACCTTCAAAAACATAAATCACAGGAAAACCCCAATACTCCGTTTATCCCATTTCTTGCTGACCCTGAATAAAGGATCATTCAGCAAAAACGCATTACCAGGCAAATCAAGTTAAAAGTGAAAAGAAAGCTTCTTCGGAGGCTTTTTTTTTGCGCTGACCGAAGAGACGCAAATACCGAATTTTTAGACCCACAATTTCCGGTTCGCTGTTCCCCCGTTCGCTATAGTAGTGCTTATTAGATGTATTTTAGTGTTATTATCATTATTATCAGTGTATTAGGAGTGTTAATTGTCTGGCGAACGGGTTTTGTTTTTCCCTTTGAAATTCGAACCGATACGAACGGGGTTCGTACAGGTTCGCTGGTGGTTTCCTCTCCCTGGCGAACCGCAAACGGCCTTCGTTCGCTTTCTGGCGAACGGGAAATTCAAAAATAATATTGAAATACCGCCGTAACGCACTGATTGATTGATTACTAAAAATGGATTCCCTATTTTCTGGCGAACCGCGAACCGCAACACCAAAAAAATCACCATCACAAACTCCATTTTTCTTCTTCATATCGGTCTTTACTAAGTATTTGAAATTCACATTGCCTATACCTCGGGAACTCTGTTACTTAGCGATTATTCACGTAATATCTTAACCGTGCAGCGCAGCCCCATAATCCAGATTCCGGTCAAAAATCACATTAAATGCTACCTAAAGGCACTTTTTGGACCTGAGGAACCAATCTCATTCCCAAAACGCCATGACTACAATACTTTTCTCATTAAAAAGCTTGGACGGCCACCAATAGATTATAGGCCTTCCTTCGTCAAACTCACCCAGATTCACATTCAAGCCCCTGAAACTGGTATAAAGAACCTCTATTTCAACAATTACCTCGCCAGGGATAACCAGGAGATCCTCAGAAGGAATTTTGACAGGCATTTTATCTCCGATTATCATGCCTTCATCGAGCTGAAATTATACGAGGGTTGGAACCGGAATTTAGCCACCAAAATGTTCATGGATCTCTACAATATTACCGATGATGACTTAAGTTTTTCAGCTTTTTACCGGGATTTTAGCAGAATCATTGAAAAACGTCGCGCAATCCACTCAATTTCAGAGTATTAAAAAATAGTGCAGTTATAGCCGGGAATCGGTCCTTTTTTTCAGGGATTCGGTCCTATTCTTTTACCCATTCTAAATACCAACAAAAAATGAGCTTCGAAAAAAATACAAATCTCTCTGCGCTGCTTTGCAGCATTGAGTTTGCGCTTATTTCTAATGTCGAAAGAATCAGAGATTTTCCTAACCTTTCAAAGGGTGTGATTTTAAAGTCAGGGAAATCCTGGTCACCGTTACCATTTATAAGTGGTACCGGCTCCTACTCGCATGAACAAAAACCATCCGATGCCGGGGCTTACTTTGAACACCAGGTAAAATGCTTTTGCCCGGGCACCAGCATTTCAACGCAGGCTGAGCTGACAAACCTTCACAATAATCGTTACCTGGCAAAAATTACACTCATGACCGGGGTAAGTCTGCTTATCGGAAATCTCGATGTTCCAATTTCACTTTCCTCATCGTTGGATACCGTAAAAGGTGGTCGTGATTTTTTGGCTGCTTGGACCAGCTCAGAGCCGGCTTTTAGTGTAGACGAGCCGTAAAACAAGTCCTTTCCTGAAGGGCTGCACCTGAATAACATTGTACTGTTCATCAACACAGTACAATGTACAGCAAACTCCAATCCCTCCTTTCGGCCCGCTGGCTCATCAACCAGCAGGAAGTTATGGCTTACTTCCCTATTTTGCTTTCCTTCCTCAATGGAAACAAAATATCGCTGGTCGACTTCCAGGACGATAAGCTCAAAAACACTCCTTTCGTAGTCAACGCCTTTGCCAATGTTGCCGACACATCTCTTCTGACAGATATCAATCTGCCGGAAAATTCTGTTGCGGTTATACCTATATATGGTGTGATGATTGCCTCCAAAACTCAGGAGCTGGCAAACAATGTACTAAAGGCACAATCCAATCCGAGCATCAGCGCAATTGTTTTCCTGGTGAACTCTCCCGGTGGACAAGTATTCTATACCGACATCACTGCCTCAATTATCAAAACCTGCCCCTTACCAAAAGTTACCCTGGTGATGAACATGGCCGCCTCGGCAGCAATGTGGCTGATCTCTGCCTCGGATATTATCCTGGCAAGCTCACCCCTTGACATGCTTGGCTCTATCGGGGTGATGAGTTCATTTACCGACATGTCGGGCCTGATGAAAGAAAAGCTGGGCATCTCAGTCACAGACCTCTATGCCACCAAGTCAACCCTGAAAAACAACCAGGTACGTCAGCTCCTTCTGGGAAACGCCCAGCCGATTATCGATAACATGGATTTTGCCAACGCAATTTTCCATAACACCATTATCGCTAATCTGGGCATTGCTGCGGATTCCGAAGTGTTTTCCGGCGATGTGTTCTATGCCGAAAAAGCCATCTCCCTGGGACTGGCATCCGGATTTTCAACCCTAGAAAAAGCAATCGAAACAGCCTCTCAAATGGCGGCTTCCAACCAAATTAAATCCCTTTTAATCAACTCTTAAACTTAAACCTCATGAAACAATTCATGTTGCCAATCCTGGCTTTCCTTGGCATTACTGCCTTCAATAAGG
>CAIXZF010000085.1 GCA_903923925.1 uncultured Bacteroidales bacterium | reverse complement strand
GCCTGCCCCGAAGCGTCAGGCGCAGTCGCGTTGTGGTTACGAGGCCGCGCGGCCATGAGCGAACTGGTCCTCTATCCTTTGAAAGAAGCCAGACGAGAACTTTTATGAAGCTATTGGGAAATGCCCTTTCAGGGTAAAACTCCGATTTGAACAAACAGAAAATGTAGCACATTGACCTCTGTACCAAGCCAAAGCTTAATGTAACAATTTACCAGTTTACCAAGGTAATAATATAGCCATGAAAGGTCAGGAGGTCTGAATCTCTTATTTTGAAAGTATCATCTTCCTGGTTTGTGTATATTGCTGTGAATTGCTTGTAACAATAATCTTGCAGAAATAGATTCCATCCTTTAACAAATCTCCTGATAAAGTATGGGAATGATTACCAGCCTGTTGCATTCCTTCTTCCAAAACAGCAACTTCCTGTCCGACAAAGTTCAATAGTTCTAGTTTTACATAACTATTCTCCGGGATAACATAAGAAATCTTTGTATCGCTGGAGAAAGGATTAGGCGTATTTTCGTTTAGCCATGGGCTGCTTTGTTTCAGTGATAAATGAGGATATTTAAGAGATACTCCATGAATTGGAATCCCATTCGGATCACCTAGCTGACTTTCAGGTAAGAATTCAAATAGCGGGGCTTCATTCAGATTTAGAATATCAGCGTCAATATCTGCAACAATTTTAAATAATACATCACCAGCATTCAACTGCAATGGAATCAGACTGTACCATGAGATACGGGCTTCATTTCCAATCACATTATACACAAGTTCGCCATTTTGATTAAGTTCTACATTTTTTAGTTTTGTAATGGCCTTGCTCAATTGCATTACTAAAGAAACTGCGCCAATATCTGTAGTTTGATCAATTGTAAATGGTATTTCAACCTGTTCAGTGGAGGTTATGATCTTTTCTCCTTCCATCTGCAGGTTAATATCAGGTTCTGCTTTTAAAGAAGGGATGTATGATCCATCAACATCGCCATAGCAAATTCCTTTTAAATTTGATGTTATCGTGTAAGTGCCGGTTACAGAAATCAATGAACTGGTTGAAAACCAGTTCCCAACTACAAAACTAGAAATAAGCTGTACAAATCTTCTGGTAGCAACCAATGCATCCGATGAATTGATAAATCCGGTTCCATCGATATCAGCTGCTTTTACTTTTAGATTAACAAGATTTGTGAAATGAACAAAATGCTTCAGCATTAATAAGGCATCAATGGAGTTAACTCCACCCCATGGTTTTGAGATATCAACACTTAAGAAATAACTGCCAACACCAACATTTTTGAATTCAAAATGACCCAAATTATCTGTGAAATGCTGTACGACTTCATTATTGCGGGAAAGATACACTGGAGTTGCTGAAATTGGTGAAGAAAAATTGTTGTCATAGGTTAAAGTACCCTGAATAATTGAACAAGGATTTGTAACAACATAAAGCGAATTGCTACTTCCCAAGCCGCATTCATTTGCGCCTGTAACAATGATATTCCCGCTGCTTGCATTGTTTCCATAATTCAAAACAATTATATTTGTTGTATCACTTGAAGTAATCAGAACATTAGAAGGAACGGTCCATACATAGGATGTTGCATTATTGATAGCTTCTACTGAATATACTACTTCTCCTTGTCCCTGGCAAACACTGTTCAATCCTGAAATTTCTCCCGCATTATCCGGTTTAGGTTTAATCTCAATAGTCTTGCACAGTTTTGTTGAACTGGCGCCACAGGCATTTAGTCCATTTACACAGATTTCTCCATTAATAGCTGCTGAAGTGAAGGAAACACTTATTGTATTTGATGAAGCTCCTGAAGTGATTGTAGCTCCATACGGTACTGTCCATGAAAATGAACTGGCATTTGTAATATCCTGAACTGAATATGTAACACTGCTGCCGATACATACATTGCTTTCACCTGTGATAGTTCCTGCTGCGTTTGGCAATAGATTAGCAGTAACAGGAAGTGAACTGGCGATTCCATTGCCACAACTGTTTACACCTTTAACAGTAAGGAGTCCGCTGCTTGCAGTAATTCCATAATCAACTGTAATTGAATTGGATGTGCCTCCAGAAACAATGCTGGCATTAGCAGGTACAGTCCAGATGTAGGAAGTTGCATGCGGGATTGCCCCTACTGTATAAATAACAGATGTTTGTCCCTGGCATACTGTAGTTTGACCTGAAATAGCACCTGCCGCCACTGGTAATGGATTCACAATAATTGAAAGCGAATTGCTGATTCCATTTCCACAGCTATTAATACCCTTTGCTGTTACAGAACCACTAACTGCATTGTCAGCATAATTAACTATTATTGAATTGGAGGTTGCACCTGTAGTAATTGTAGCATTTACAGGAACCGACCAGCTATAGGAAGAGGCATTGGTGATTGGTGCTAATGAATAAACGACACCACCATGTCCCTGGCAAACAGCAGAAAGCCCGGAAATCGCGCCAGCTTCACCTGGTATTGGACTAACAGTAATGGATTTGCAAAATTGTGACAGACTATTTCCACAGGGATTTGTTCCGGCAACACAGATGTCGCCGCTTAATGCCGATGTGCTGAATGATAAGGTAATTGTATTCGTTGATGCTCCGGAAATTATTGTCGTTCCTGCTGGAACTGTCCAGGTATAAGAATTGGCATTTAAAATAGTACTAACTGAGTATGTTGCTGTTGTTCCCTGGCAAACGATACTTTGACCCGAAATTAACCCTGCTGAACCCGGTAATGGGTTTGAAGTTACTGAAAGGGAATTGCTTGTTCCATTACCACAGCTGTTAACTCCTTTTACAATCACGTTTCCATTGCTTGAATTATTGCCATAGTTTACAGTTATTGAATTGGTTGTGGCACCAGCCGTGATGGTAGCATTGGTAGGAACTGTCCAACTGTAAGAAGTAGCATAAGGTATTGTTCCTACTGAATATTCAACAGAAGTTTGTCCCTGGCAAAAAGTGGTAGGTCCTGAAATAGTTCCGGCAGCTCCTGGTAATTGATTCGATTCAATTGCAACTGAATTACCAATCCCATTACCACAAGCATTTATTCCCTTAGCTGTAATACTCCCGGTACTTGCAGTATTTCCGTAATTCACAATAATAGAATTGCCTGAAGCCCCGGAAGTAATTGTTGCATTATTGGGAACTGTCCAACTATAAACACTGGCATTGGGAATTGCACCAATCGAATACTCAACGCCGGTCTGTCCCTGGCAAACAACAGTTTGCCCGTAAATAGTGCCTGCCGTATTTGGTAATGGATTAATTGTAACAGGTTTGCATAAAGTAGTTAAACTATTTCCACAGGCATTCATACCTGTTACACAAATATCTCCGCTAACAGCCGATGAACTGAACGATACTGTAATTACATTTGTATTTGCTCCAGATAGAATTGTTGCACCTGCCGGTACAGTCCAAACGTAATTTATGGCATTAGAAATTAATCCTGAAAAATAATTCGATGTGCTCCCCTGGCATGCAACGCTCGTACCCGAAATATATCCTGCACTGCCAGGTAAAGGGTTCACATAAATTGGCTGGGAATTACTAAGTCCGCTTCCACAACCATTTATTCCTTTAACCGAAATACTTCCGTTACTGGCTTCATTACCAAAATTTACAACGATCGATTTATCTGAATTTCCATAAGCAAATGTGCAATTAGACGGGAGTGTCCACAAATATGAAGTGGCATTCAAAATAGTATCTATTGAATACTCAACATTAGGCTGACCCTGGCAAACTGTGATAGAGCCATAAATGTTTCCCGGTGTACCAGGTTTAGGATTTATCGTTATTGGGATAGAATTTGTTGTTCCAATACCACAGCCGTTTACTCCCTTAACGTTTATAAAACCACTGCTTGCATTGTTTGCATAATTCACTGTGATTGAATTTGTTGTAGACCCGGATGTAATCGTGGCATTTAAAGGAACTGTCCAAGTATAAGAAGTAGCATAATTGATAGCAGCCACTGAATAAAAAACTGAAGTTTGTCCCTGGCAAACTGTTGGCGACCCTAAAATAGTAGCTGGTGCTGCTGGTAATGGATTTACAATCACGGAAAGTGAATTGCTGACCCCATTTCCACAACTGTTTACTCCTTTTACTGTAACTAAACCAGTTGTTGAATTGTTTCCGTAATATACTGATATTGAATTTGTTGAAGCTCCGGAAACAATACTTGCATTTGGAGGAACTGTCCAACTATAGGTTGATGTATTCGTCATTGTTCCTATCGAATAATTTACCGTTGCTCCCTGGCAAACTGTACTTGCTCCTGTGATTACACCTGGAACACCTGGTAATGAATTTGAAGATGCTAACAGATAGGCAATATTTCCACTGCCACAACTGTTCATTCCTTTAACAGTTACATAACCACTGCTAGAAGCATTCCCATAATTCACTGTAATTGAGTTAGATGAGGCTCCTGAGGCAATTGTGGCATTTGCAGGAATTGTCCAAACATAAGAACTTGCATTTGGAATAGCACTTACTGAATAAACAACCCCTGATTGACCCTGGCAAAACGTAGAAGGCCCTGATATAATTCCAGCATTCCCAGGAAGTGGGTTTACAACCACCGGAAATGAACTGCTGTTCCCATTGCCACAGTTGTTTACACCTTTTACAGTCACGAGACCGCTTGTTGCTATAATTCCAAAATTTACCATTATTGAGTTAGTGGAGCTCCCTGAAATGATAGTGGCACTTGGAGGTACTGTCCAGCTATAGGTTGTGCAATTTGATGTGGCACCCACTGTATATTCAACTCCTGATTGCCCCTGGCAAACAGTTGAACTTCCTGAAATTGGGCCAGTTGTTCCTGGTAAAGGGTTTGTGACAACAGAAAACGTACTGCTCACACCGAATCCACAAGTATTCATTCCTTTAACCGTTATGTTTCCACTCTCTGCCGTAACCCCATAATTCACTGTTATTGTATTAGTTGTACCTCCTGATGTAATAGTTGCATTGGCTGGTAATGTCCAACTATATGAATTTGCATTGCTAATTGCTCCTACCGAATAAACTGCAGTAGTTTGCCCTTGGCATACTGTGGCAGGCCCTGAAATTGCCCCGGCTACAGCTGGCAACGGACTAATTGTAATCGACTTGCATTGCATTAAGGTGCTGGCTCCGCAGGAATTCACTCCGGAAGCACAGATGTCGCCGCTAACTGCTGATGAGCTGAATAAAACTGTTATGGTATTGGTATTTTCTCCGGCAATTATAGTTGCTCCCGCAGGAACACTCCATGCATAGGAATCGGCATTTAAAGCCATTCCGGCTGAAAATACTGCTGATGCTCCCTGGCAAATTGTACTTGTACCTGATATAGAAGAGGGTGCTTCAGGTAATGAAAGCGTGTGTATTGAACCTGAATAATAAATAGAATTCAATCCATTTCCATAAATGTCAGTGTAATAACAGGCTCCGGGCGTAAGCAGATCCCAGGTAATTTCTGAAGAACCTGTTGATGCCTGCAACTTCAATTCCAGCAAAGTATCCATGCTTATTGTAACTGGTGAAACCGAGAACCACCCAATTTCAATTTTTGAATTGCTTGAGTTTACAAGCAAAGTCCCGTTTGAAAGCACAGGATTAGGATTTTCATAACCTGAATATGTTATATATTGACTATTGAAATCAATTGTTAGCGATAAAGATGATATTTGTGTAAAATGATCGACTATTATTGGATAATTGATAAGTCCTGCACACACATCCACATCAGGAAGATAGCTGTAAACAGAAGTAGCGGTTAAATCGGGATTGGGTATTGAATCCGGAATATAACTGCTTTCTGAACCTGATAGTTGGAAGGCTGTTTCATTACCATTGTTTGCAAGAGCAGTAATGCATAAAAAACCCGCAAAAATTATCGTGAATAGTACTTTCATAAAAGTATGTTGTTAATTTAAAATTATTATGGCATCAAATACGGCGAAAGTAATCATATGAATTTTTAGTTATTATGATATCTTATAAACGAGTCAGAATTTCTCATAGATTGTATGTATTCTCTAATAAAAAAGATGGTGACGAAAAACCTCAGTAAAATTTTAGTCTTTCTGTAACTTTTCGTTAACTATCGCGTCCTAATTCAAAACAAGCACAAAACAATAAAATCCAAATACAATGAAAACAATTTTCAGAACACTCGGAATCGCTATACTGCTGATTTGGACTGGTATTACAATTGCACAGGAGAATGGGGCAATGCCTTATAAGGAAACAATTAAAATTCCTGACCAATTTGATGGCATCGAGGTAAGCAGCGTTTATAATGTAACTTTAATTAGTGGCAGCGAACAACTTGTACTTGCTGAATCCGACCAGCCGATAAATGGTAAAATCGCTGCTTCGGTTCATGGCGGAACTCTTGAACTTGAGGTTGATGGTGTACCCGCTTCTAAGGTAAAGTTTTACGTGACGTTTCTAAAACTTACTAAAATTGAGGCTACAGGAGCTTGTACTATTAAAGGGGATAATACGATTACCTCAGATAAGTTTCAGCTTGAAGCAAGCGGTGCAAGCAAAGTGGATCTGAAACTGGATGTAAAAAACCTGAATTCTGAGATAACGGGCGCATCAAAAGTCAAATATTCTGGTAAATCGGAATATCATAACCTTGAAATTTCCGGAGCATCAAAACTTTCCGCTTTCGAATTGGAAACTTCAAAGGCAAATGTCGAAGTAACCGGCGCGGCAGTGGCCAGGCTTAACGTTAAAAATGAAGTAAGCGGAGAAGCTTCCGGTGCAGCAAAATTGCTCTTCAATAGTGAACCAGCTATCCGGAATATTAATACAAGCGGAGTTTCAAAAATATATTCAGGGGATAGTTTAATTGTGAAAACGGAAGAAGTTGAGAAGATTATTGTTGGAGATAAAGTAATGACAATCGGTAAGGATGGTGTTGTTATTGAAAGCGACTCAGCCGGATCTGAATCAATGGTAATTAATGATGATGGCGTTAAAATGATAATTAAGGAAAAAAATACAGGCGATCAAACCCAGAAGGAAGTTATTGTTATAAATAAAGATGGTGTGAAGATTGTGCAAAAAGATGGGGTGACAGAAAAACACCTTCTGAAGAAAAAAGGTGGAAAATACGATGGACATTGGGATGGATTCGAACTCGGTGTAAGCGGGTATCTGAATGCCGACAACAAAATGACTATGCCTAAGGGATTTGAAGATTTCGACCTGAAATTGGAGAAGTCGATAAACGTGAGGCTTAATTTCATGGAGCAAAATATTAACCTGATTGGAAACCATCTTGGTTTAACAACAGGACTTGGACTTGATTTTGTGAATTACCGCTTTGCTGACAATGTGAGATTAAGTCCGGATTCACTCAGTTATACGTTTGCATATCAGGACAAAACACCAGGCACCTCTTACAAAAAGAGCAAACTCGTTGTGAGTTATCTTGTTCTGCCATTGTTCCTGGAATATCAGACTAATAATAAGGATAATCTCCGTAGTTTTCACATTGCTGCAGGTATGGAGTTTGGACTCAGAATAGGATCGCATACCAAAGTAATGTACAATAACGGACAAGATCAGAGGGACAAAGAAAGAGATAATTATAATCTGAATCCGTTTAAATATGATGCCACTGTAAGGATAGGATGGGCAAAACTTAATCTTTACGGAACCTATGCCATGAACGAATTGTTCAAAACCGATAAAGGACCACAACTCTATCCTTTCAGCATTGGTGTTTCTTTCACTAATTTGTAATACATAGTATTATCTTATTAATTATTCTGTAAGGACATGCCATGGCATGTCCTTTCGTGTTAGGAAGAATGCCATTTTATCCCTTCGAATCAAAATGCCGGTTTTGAGCTGATTTTTATTAATTTTGCTGCTCTGAAATTCTACAACTATGTCAGGACACAGTAAATGGTCTACCATTAAGCGTAAAAAAGGAGCTGCCGATTCAAAGCGCTCCAAGATCTTCTCCAAGGTCATTAAAGAAATTTCGATATCTGTTAAGGAAAGCGGACCCGATCCTGACGGAAACCCTCGTTTAAGAGTAGCCATCGCAAACGCAAAGGGGGCAAATATGCCCAAAGAAACACTGCAAAGGGCTATCAGCAAGGCTGCAGATAAAGATGCCGCTTCATTGCACGAAGTTACCTATGAAGGCTATGCCCCGCATGGAATTGCCATTTTTATCGAAGCAACTACCGATAATCTGCAACGTACTGTTGCTAACGTAAGAATGATTTTTAATAAATATAACGGAAACCTTGGTACCAATGGTTCTCTTGGTTTTTTATTCGATAGAAAAGGGATTTTCACTATACAGCAGGGTACGCTCAATTTTGACGAACTGGAACTGGATCTGATAGATGCAGGTGCAGAAGATATTACTGTTGAAGATGGTTATATTACAGTTGTTACTGCAATGGAAGACTTTGGTTCTATGATGAAAAAGCTGGAGGAGCTTAAAATTGAGGCAGAAAATGCCCAGTTACAGCGAATCTCCAAAGAAACCAACAAACTGGATCTGGATGCCTCCAGGAAAGTGATGAAAATTATCGATGCTTTTGAAGACGACGACGATGTTACCAATGTTTACCATAACATGGAAATGACAGACGAGTTGCTGGATTCAATGGAGTAATTACTTTAGCAAACCATATTTTCCGGCAAACTTCACGGCTTCAGCCGAATTGAACGTTTTTTCCCCAGGCATCAGCCATTTGTAGACATTCCGCAAGCAGTGCAGGAGTCACCACCGATGGTTCATGCCAGATAGATTCCTGGGGGGCACAAGCTGCAGTTGCAATGCAATGCAAATCCTCAGCTGTAGGATTAGTTACACCGATTTGGGCTAAGGTCACCGGCAAACCAACCGCTTTGCAAAACGCATAAACTTCATTTTTAATCACATCCGGCTTGTTCGACAGGAAAAGCCCCGTGAGCACCCCGAATGCCACTTTTTCTCCATGAAAAAAGGAGTGTGTCGATGGAAGTTGAGTCAATCCGTTATGAATGGAATGTGCACTTGCAAGTCCGGCACTTTCAAAACCAAATCCGCTCATCAGAGTATTTGCTTCAATAACCTTTTCTAATTCTGGTGTAACCACATTCGCCCTGCAGCTTTCAACTGCTTTCAAGCCAAATTCCATAATGGTATCGTAACACAATCTTGCCAGTTTGAGTGCAGAAAGAGTGCAGCGGCCCTCTGCTTCATTCGGAGATACTGAGGAGAAACAGGCATCAGCCTCAAACCAGGTTGACAATGCGTCGCCCATTCCGGCAACGAGAAGCCGTACAGGAGCTTTTGCAATAATTTCTGAATCAAGCAATACCAGGTTAGGATTTTGTTTCAGGTGAATAACATGATCAAAAGAGCCTGTTTCAGTATAAACTACGCTGATCGCGCTGCAGGGTGCATCATTCGAGGCAATGGTTGGTACAATGATGGTTTTCGCATTCAGCTCGTTGGCAACTGCTTTCACGGTGTCAATCACCTTTCCTCCACCTAATGCCACTATCACATCACAATTCTTCGAATTTGCCAATGCGGAAATCCGGTTTATTTCGCTAACTGTGCATTCACCTCCAAAGGATTCGACAATAAAATCCTGTCCTGTCTGGTGTTTTAAATCCGGAATAATTTCT
Source organism: uncultured Bacteroidales bacterium (assembly GCA_903923925.1). Classification (GTDB taxonomy): domain Bacteria; phylum Bacteroidota; class Bacteroidia; order Bacteroidales; family CAIXZF01; genus CAIXZF01. The sequence continues at coordinate 51,987 of CAIXZF010000085.1, read as the reverse complement.
CTGATGGCTGTATTTCCAGCTACAATGATAGCCTTCGTACCAAGTTTAGTAATCCACCCGGGCAAAGTTTTTATCGCCCCCGGGCCCTGGATATACCGGGCAGGAAAAATTGCTGACAGAAATAAAATAGGAGTCATAGCTTAAATTCAAAAAGTAAAAGTACGATTTTCTGGAAAATGTAACGAAAACACCTCAACGCCATCCGTTTCAAGACCCACTGATTGCACCAGATTTCACTGATTTTCGCGGATGTTTATTTTTTGATAAATAGGGATGTATACTGAATTTGTGATTCCTGTAGCAAATTGAATTATTTGGTTATGTTTCAGAATATTGTTGGTTCTATTCTCTAGTTTGAAGAATTCTCCATAAGAGATAAATGACAATAGAAAGGATAGTCAATGAAATATTTTAAGGGCAATATTTATTCCACATTATTCTGAAACATAACCAATTATTTTAAATTCCAGATTATTTCATAAACTGCCGTTAAATTAATAACTACAGTAGTTCTGGCGACACCTGACTTCCGTTTTATTTTGATTTTTTCTTTTCGTATTTCGGGGTTATACTGATTAACAACATGGTAAGCATCACTCTTGTCGAAACAATCAACGGTAAAATTGGAATACGTCTCAATTTCAACTTTATTGTCGCTGGTTTCTACTAACTGAGCCGATGAAACAGTGAGCGTATCGTTCTGCAGCAGATCGAAAATCTTTTTGGAATCCGGAATTCCATACCCCACAAAATCATTGGGGTAGGGGTAAATTGTTGAACTTTTATGCAGGATTTCTTTGATTTTTCCTGCAGAAAGATCAGGTTTTTTCTGAAGCATGGCAGCGATAAGGCCTGTTATTACCGGTGCTGCCATCGAAGTTCCCGATTCAGAATAGCAAACTACATCGGGCTTAACATAACCATAATCATAATCGCCTATGCTGCTGTATCCGGCTTTGAGCAGCGAATTCAGCTTTTCAGTGGCTCCCACAGTTATACAGCCTTCAGCTTCTCCGGGAGCCGAAATACGTTTCCATTGTTTCAGACCTGAGTTCCCTGCTGCAACTACCAGTATCATGCCTTCGGATGACCACTTATTACAGGCTTGCGAGGAATAGGCTGTGTGGCCGTTCATCTGATCGGGAGTGTAGTTGAGGCTTTCAGGCTCAAAATTATCGCGGTAACCCAGCGACATATTAACCAGCCTTACACCTTTTCCATAGAAATCGGAGAGCGCCTGATTCAGCAGATTTTCCTCAAGACGGTGATCCCGCTTTCCGAATTCTGTTTTCGCAAGGTAGAAATCGGCATCCCTTCCAAGCCCCGAAATCTTATAAAATTTCAGATTTCCCGCAATCATAAATGTTACGAATGAACCATGAGTGTTCATCATGTTAAACAGCGTAACAGTATCACAAAGGTCGCAATCTTCTGGCCAGGGTTGCGGAAACAGCGGAATCTCAGAAGCGGCAATCCCTTGCAGCAATAGCTGCTGAAGGCTGTCGCCAGTGTTTAGAACCCTGTAAAGATAATTTCTGGCAAAGTGCAAACGGCTTGAATCTGTGATATGACGCAGGCATTTATTTGTAGAAAGCTTTTCAAAACCAACATCAATCACACCAACTTTCACCCCTTTGCCTGTAAGTCCTTTGCTTAGCAGGAAATCGCCATTAATCTGGTAAACAGGGCTGGAAACATCAATAAAAATGCTCTCCTGGGCAGAAATACTGAATCCGGCAAGGCTTAAAATAAAAAATAATATATGTCTGCTTATATTCAATAGATTACTCTATTTTCAATCCCAGGTGCTCTAAGTGCCTATTTGGTTTAAAAATCTACCAAATAGGCACTTAGCACACATAGAAAATGGTTTTAGTTAAGTATTTTTCCGTCGCCATCAATTTCATGGATCTCATCGAAACCAAGTTCTTTGATTCCTTGCTCGATTTTAGCTTTATCGCCCACAATAATCCATTGCAGTGATTCAGGATGAAGGAGCTTTGTAGCAGAAGTGTTGAGATCTTTCAGTTTAAGCGCCTTAACTTTTCCGGCATAGGTTTTGAAATAATCCTCGGCATAGCTATAGCGCAGCATTTCCTGGATTGAACCTTCAACAGCGCCCATGGTTTCCCACTGTCCCGGAAGGCTTATTGTCTGAGATTTGATGGCATTGTCGAGTTCGTCCTGGGTAATTGGCTTTTTACCAAGTACTCCGTTGATCTCTTTCAGGATTTCCTGCATTGATTCCTTTGTTTTGTCGGTTTGAACCGGCGCATATACAAGAAATGGCCTCTGCGATCTGCCGCTCATGAAGAATGAACTGGCACCATACGACCAATGTTTGTCTTCGCGGATGTTCATATTGATGCGTGAAACAAAGTCACCACCCAGCACAAAGTTCATGGTTTCGTTTGAGATGTCATCAGGATCGGAAGGTGAAGTAGCCAATTCAGCGGCGAAAACTTCAGACTGAGGTGCATCAGGTTTATTGCAGATGTAGACTACCGATTTTTTCTTCATTTCAACTTTTGCAAGGGTTTTCTTAGGGGTTTCGCCTGCTTTCCAATCCTTGAAGAGCTTCTCGAGTTTAGGTTTAATTTCTTCCATTTTTACATCACCAACAATCAGAAGTTTTGCATTATTAGGCTTGATCCAGGCTTTGTGGAAGGCCACCATTTCGTTGCGGGTAAGTTTTTTTACTGAAGCTTCATTGCCAGTTCCTGTCCATGGATTTCCATAGGCATGACCCTGTCCGTAAAGGATAGCAGGAAAAGAGCGCTGTGCAATATTGAATGGGCTTACTTTTTCGCGCTGGATTCTGGATAAAAGAAGTTTCTGCAAGCGGGCAAAGTCGGTTTCAGGGAAACTCGGGTTGAGAATTACATCTGCAAAAATGTCGAGCGACGGATCCAGGTTCACTTTGAGAGCGGAAAGCCTGACATAGCTCTGGTCGAGGTTAGAACCTGTGCTGAGGCTGGCACCCAGATTCGCAAGATCTTCATTGATCTGGAGGCTGTTACGTTTTGCAGTTCCTTCATCCATCATATCCATAGCAAGGTTAGCAGTACCTGCAAGCCCGGACTGATCAGCTGCATAGCCTGCATCGGCAAGCAGCGTGAAGCGGATAACAGGGATGTTATGGCGTTCGGCCAGCACAATTTCCAGACCATTGCTGAGTTTAGATTTCTGAATATCCGGGAATTTTATCGCTGAAACATCAGTTACTTCCGGCATTTTGGAGCGATCAGCACCTTTTTCTGCAGCAGTGTATTCATCGAAAGGAAGAACTGTCAATACATAAACACCATCGCTCAACCATTCTTTGGCAGCAGTCTGAATGTTTTTAGCAGTAGCATTTTCTACAATTTTAAGGTTTGCCTTAAAGTTATCTGCGCTTCCTGTATAAACCTGATAGGTGGCAAGGATGTCTGATTTCCCGCCAAAACCGCCAATACGTTCTATCCCTTTAATGAAGTTAGAAAAATACTGGGTTTTAATTTTTGACATTTCGGCTTCAGTAGGGCCTTCGGCAATAACTTTATTCAATTCTTCGTCGATAATTTTTTCAATCTTTGCCAGATCAGCACCGGGTTTTGCATCTGCAGTAATGGTAAAGAGTGAGGCAATTTCGCGGGAATCCATATAAGCACCAATGCTGGTGCAGAGTTGCTCATCATACACCAGCCGTTTGTAAAGTCTGGATGTTTTTCCGGCAGCAAGTACGTCGGTTAAAAGGTCGAGTGAAATATTTTCAGGTGAGCCAAACTCAGGGACATTCCATATTTTGTAGATGCGTGCCTGAGGTACACGATCCTGAACAGTCTGCCGTTGCATTCCTGTACGTTTTGCAACAAAGGCTCCATATTTTGCAATTGGAGGACTTGCAGGAATTTCGCCGAAATATTTTTTTACTTTTTCAAGCGCAACTTCGGGAGTGATATCTCCGGCGAGAACAACTACTGCATTATTCGGGCCATAGTAGGTTGAGAACCAGTCATGTACATCGTTCAATTTGGCAGCATTCAGGTCATCCATAGAGCCGATAACGGTCCAGGAATAAGGATGCCCCGGGAAGAAACAGGCTTTGGTAATAAGCTCTTCTGTAGCAGAATAGGGTTGGTTATCGCCCTGGCGTTTTTCGTTCTGAACAACACCGCGTTGCTCATCAAGCCTGGCCTGGTCAACAGCTTTATTCATATAACCCATTCGGTCCGATTCCATCCAGAGAAGAAAATCGAGAGCTCCAACAGGTACATTTTCAAAATAATTTGTACGGTCTTCGCTGGTAGTACCGTTAAGATCGGTAGCACCGATTTTTTGCATAGGTTTGAAATAATCATCGTTGTGATGTTCGCTACCATTGAACATAAGGTGTTCGAAGAGATGAGCAAAACCAGTACGGCCGGACTTTTCGTTTTTTGAGCCCACGTGAAACCAAACATTATAGGCTACAATCGGGGCTTTATGGTCTTCATGTACAAGAAGCGTAAGGCCATTGTCGAGTACGAATTTTTTATAGGGAATATCGATTTGTCCGGCGAGAGACTTCGACTGTTGTCCCATCGATATAAAAGGTAAAACCAGCAATACTAGGAGCAGGGTTTTAGTTGCAGCAAAATTTTTCATAGGAGTTCGGTTAATAAATTTAGATAAAAACAATTCGAAACATTTCATTAATGCCCTAAGGGCAATCGTTAATCCTGCCCCACATTTTCTATTAACATTAAAGCCATCTGTGCTATATGTGTTAGTGTAAGATATTGGATTTGAAGTTCATGAAAAATAATTTTATTGATTCCACATTAATCTGAAATAGAACCATCAAAAATAAGGTCATGGTATTGCAAACCATAATTAACTTTACGAAACGGGCGATTTTGTCGACGAAAGCTTAAGTTCTCCTGTTCCTGATAATTAGCGTGCGATCCGGATCAATTCTTTGAAAAGCGATTGATCCAGCAGCATTTTATCGGAATTGCCATAAACGCAGATGTTCTTTTTGTCAATTACATCTTTGAGCATTTTGCTGTAGGCACGAATGTTCTCAGGTGTTGTGGAAAGGATTGCATTGCGGTCGTTCTGAATTTCTGCCAATGTACGTTTGGCGAAAAAATTGAGTACTGCCTGATCTCCTTTCTGGGCAGGCGTAAGCGGCTTGTCGATGGAGGCGATGGTACCAATTATGTAGGGTGATAATTCCAGTTGGGTAAAATCAAGTTTATTCAGATACTCCACAGTCCCGGAATAGTTTTCGAGAGTTTCTCTGAGGTTGGGATCGCGGTAGGAATTGAAAGTAAAGGTGCCGTTTGGCGAAATGCTTGCATATCCACCGTAGGCGCCGCCAATTACCCTAACCCTGTTTTTGAGCCAGTCGGTGGAAATCACCTGGTTTAAAACCCGCATTTTCCCATCCCAGGAGTAACCAAGTTTTTTGAAATCATAACCTTCCACAACATACTGAACCTTGGAAGAGGTAAGAATGCCTTCATTTTTATCTAATGGAAGAAAAGCCCACTTGTTTTCAAGAGTCTTAGTGGTAGGAAATGATTTTGCAAATGGATTAAGTTGTTTTGTGAAAATTTCGAGTTCCTTTTTCGTGGCAGTTAAAGAGACCGTCATATTTGCTGAAGTAAACAGTAAGCCGGCCACATTCTGGAGTTTACTGATAATCTCCGAGGATCTTGTGTCGAAATTTTTTGATAAATCGGTAACAAACCATAAGTATTCGAGTCCGCTGGTGAGTTCATTGAGCATGCCAAGATTGGAATAATATGAAGATAGCCTTGTTTGTGCAATACTCATCCCATCGCGCTTGGCGGAGGCATCAAGCTGAGATTGTAATCTGTTAAGTAGAATTTTTAGTCGCTCAGTGTCAGAGAAATTTGTCTTGAGCAGAATTTCGGAAGTCAACCCGAAAAGTTTGTCGATCTGCGTATTCATTGCTTTCGAGCTGACAACGAATTTAGGAATCAGTTTAGAATCTTCGAGATTTTCCTGATATGTCCGAAGTCCGGCATTAAACCCGCCAGTACTGATATTCAGCTGTTTATTTAACTCCCCGTAAGTATATTTTTCAGTATTTAAGGATCCAAGGAGATTAGAAAGTAAGGCTGCATAAGGGATCAATTCCTGAGGCAGGGTTCTGAGGTCGAAATACAGCGTAGTGTAAACAATGTTATTTGTAAAAGTGTTGTAGAAAAGCAAGGGGACAGAACAGGAATTAATCTCCTCTACATTGTAATACCTTGCCTTTGTATCCACATCTTTCAAATCGAGAGAAGGAACTTTTGCAAGAGCTTCGGGTGTATCTTCACGTTTCTGATAGGAAATTAAATCTGTAGTTTCTGTAAGGAGTTTTTCAAGCGCCTCAGACGAAAGTCCATCCTTGAACTTTTTTAAATCCATCGTCACTGCATCATTTCTTTCTTTATCCATACCGGGTTTAGGCTCCAGTGTCAGGATCAGTGAATGCGGATTGTTAATGAAATATTTTGAAATTATTTGTTCAAGATAATCAGTTGTGAGCGCTTTTTTTAAGGTTGTGAGTGTCTTTTCATATTCTAAACCTTGAAATGGATTATTCGCAAAGAACCATCCCGGCTGCATCTGATCGAAGCATGAAAGTCCTTTCTGGGCGCCTTGTCCCTCACGTAATCTGAATTCCATGCGGTTAAGTACACCTTTTATCTCCTCTTTGTCCAGACCTTTAGAAACTGCATCTGAAAAGGTCTTATTAATAATTTCGAGGAACTTTGTTTTATCAGCAGACTGTGCATTCTGCACCGTGATCTGTATTACATTCTGCTTGTAATTGCTTACGTTGGCGGAGATGTCCTGGCCAATGCCTGCTTTCTCCAGTGCCTGCCTGCCCGGAGCTGATTCCTGGTTGAAAAGTAGTTCCAGGATAATGTTTAAGGATTGTTCAAGAGCTTCATCCGTATTGTGTCCGGCAACATAGCTCATACACAGGTAAGTCTGTTTCTCTGTTTTTGCATCCTCCATTACGGGATAATAAGCTGTAACATCTTTCATAGCTGAAAATGCCTTCTGATCTGCAATTGTTATTGTATTTGGAGATCTGTCGTATTTTGAAAGATATTCTGTGTCAATAAAAGCCAGTTCTTTATCCATATCAGCATTGCCGTAAAGGATGATGTAACTGTTGCCGGGGTGGTAATATTTATCGTGGAAACGGGTGAATTCTTCCTGAGTAAGCGTCGGAATGGCGTAAGGATATCCTCCAGACTCAAAACCATAGGCATTGTCGGGAAAAAGATTTTTATACAACTGGTATCTTAATTCCCTGCTTGCAGTCGAAAAAGCACCCTTCATTTCGTTGTAAACAACGCCTTTGTAGGTAACAGGACTCTCTTTCCCGGTAAGTTCGTAATGCCAGCCTTCCTGTTTCAGAATGCGGGGATCGCTGTCAATGAGGGGATTAAAAACAGCATCGAGGTACACATGCATGAGGTTGTAATAATCTTTTTCATTCATGCTGGCAATAGGATAAAAGGTGATATCCTTGGAAGTGGATGCATTCAGGTAGGTTTTCAGCGATCCTTTTGAAAGCACATCGAATGGACTTTTCACAGGGAAATTCGTGGATCCGTTCAGCACCGAATGTTCCATGATATGTGCAACGCCATTGTCGGAGTCAGGGAAAGTTTTAAAAGCGATTCCAAATGTTTTATTTGGGTCATCATTTGCTATTTTGAAAAGCTTTGCGCCACTTTTAACGTGCTCATAATAGTAGCATTCAGCATTCAGCTCCTTAACAAATTTTTTCTCAGTTAGTTTAAAACCGTGCAAAGTTTGGGCCATACTTGATAGCGTAAATGTAAAAACAGGAACAAGCAGAATAATCAGATTCCGTAAATATTTTCTCTTCATAGGTGTTGTATTAAATGTTATTTCCCGAGGCTAACCCTGTCGGGGTTGCAAACCCCCGACAGGGTTGATTTCCATTACAATTTCCCTTCCTTCTGTAGCTTGTCAACAAGTTTTTCCATCTCGCCAACAAGTTCGTCGAAACGTTTGAATGCTGCACGATACGGACCTTCGGTGGTCATATCAACACCAGCATTTTTAAGCAGAGTGATAGGATAATCGCTGCCTCCCGCTTTCAGAAGATCGAGGTAACGGCGCAGAGCCATATTATCAGCACTCATCACCATATTATTTAATGCAAGAGACGCAATCATTCCCGTACTATATTGAAAAACATAATAATTCATATAGAAGTGAGGAATCCGGCTCCATTCACATTGAATGAAATCGCCTACATCGCAAACTCCTTTATCGTGGCCGTAATACATACGGGTGAGTTCCAGATATTTCTGATCCAGCCATTCTGCTGTTAAACTGTTTCCACTTTCAACACGTTGATGCATTGCAAGTTCAAACTCAGCAAAAAGCGTCTGTCTGTAAACTGTTGCTCTTGCACCTTCCAGGTAATTGTCGAGGAGATATAGTTTGAAAAGATCGTCTTTTTCGTTTTTCAGCATATAATTTACCAGCATTTGCTCATTGAAGGTAGAGGCAATTTCAGCAATGAAGGTGGCATAATTGGCGTTTACAAAATGCTGTGCTTTTGCTGAAAAGTAGGAATGCATCGAATGGCCCAGTTCATGCGCCAGGGTGGAAACATTGTTGTAACTGCCGTTAAAATTCATTTTTACGAAGGGATGAACATCATAAATCCCACTTGAATATGCGCCAGTTTCCTTGCCCTTGTTCGGATAAATATCAACCCAGCGGTTATTGAATGCCAGGGTAAGCCCATCGGTATAGTCTTTACCAAGTGGTGCCATTGCATCAACAGTTAGCTTTACGGCTTCATCATAAGTGAAGGTCTTTTTAACGGAAGGGACTGCAGAAGCATAGATGTCGGTATAAGCGTATTTGTCGAGTTTCAAAAGACGTTTTTTAAGCGCAAGATACCGATGCATTGGGGCAAGGTTGTTATGCACTTCGCGGATCAGCATGGTGTACACATCTGTCGGGATATTATCGCTGAAAAGCCTTGCCGACAAACAATCCGGGAATTTCCCTACCTGTGCGGCGAAATAATCATGTTTCATGCCCCCATCAAGCATCGTAGCCAGAGTATTCTCATAGTTTTTCTGATTTTCGTAGAACGTTCTCATTACCAGAGCGCGGTCTTCCGGCTTAGCTAACCCACGGTTCATAGCGTAGGCAGCAAAATTCAGTTTAAGCTTTTTACCATCTGAAAGCGTGACTTCCGGTGCTGGCATTTCCAAGTCGTTCAACATTCCTGATGCATCACTGGATACCTGGCTGAACAAGCCGGTAAGCGAAACAATTTTCTGCTCATCGGTGGGCAATACATGATCTTTATTTCGAAGAACATCTTCAATACCAAAACGATAGGGCTGCAATTTAGGCTCCTGTTTTAGATAGGATGCAAACTTGTCGCTGCCAAGTTTTAAAACATCATCATTAAAAAAGGCAAACATGCTTCCCACTTTAACCATAAGCGATTGCATTTCTCCTTTCTGGCCTTGAAGGTCGGTGTTGCCCATATCCATGTTGCTTTGCAGAGCTGCATACGAATACAAGCGGCTAAGTTTCAAATTGAGCTCCTTGGAGAGCTCAAGCATTGCAAGCATGTTTTTTGCCGAAGACGTCCAATCCTTCGACATTGGGGCAACTGTTTCCAGAAGGGAAGTGGTTTTTGCCTTCTCACTGCGCCAAGCCTCAGCAGTAGGGTAAATGTCTTCTATTTTCCATGTATATTCTGAAGGGATATCCTTGCGTGGAGTAGTTGAAAAGTCAGGGACTTTTTTGTCAACTGCATTCCCCTGAGCATTTGCCAGTATTGGCATAAAGAGAGCCAGAACAATGATGGTCCGGCCGAATTTCTGTTGAGTCTTCATAAAAATTATTTTTACCAAAGGTATTAATTCCTGCGAAACAGTGACTTATACAGGGCTTGATGTCGTATAGTATTCCATCTGATTGAGGGATTGAAATGCCGTTTTCGTAGATTAGTAGAAATAGCCAATCCTTTTGCGGTGTATTTTCCTTATTTTTGAGGCACATACTGTGGAAAACAGATAATTAAACTATGGAACGTCGACAAATTACATATGTACATCTGGCATTCTGGGTATATATTTTGATGCAGCACTTATTTCCAATTCTTACATATACTAAACTGGATCCGCTGTATTACAAAGTTATGCCTGTTGATCTGGTTTTTTCTTTCATACTGTTCTACCTGTTATATAGACTTTCGCTGCCACTCTTGTTCAGGGTAAAATCGAAAGTTATTGCGGGTTTGGGAGGACTTATGCTAATTGTTTGTTTTGCTGCGGTGACCCTGGTTATCTATTACTATTATGAAAAACTGATATTGCAGCTGCCGCCTGAGGATCTGCTTATATCAAAGGCTGATTTACTGAATCATTTCCGGAACAACTTTGTAATCGGTATTTATGCCTTGCTAATCCGTGTTGTTGTTGATTTTCTGGATCAACAGCAAAAAGAAGCAGAGTTGAGAAATCAGACCCAGGCCAGTGAAATTGCACTGCTTCGGTCCCAGATTAATCCCCATTTTTTGTTTAATACCCTGAATAATATTTATTCGCTGGTAAGGTCAAAATCGGAGGATGCACCTACTGCTGTTCTGAAACTATCAGATATTATGCGGTATATGTTGTATGATTCAAATTCTGAAAGGGTACTGTTAAGTAAAGAAGTAGAATACCTGCAGGGATTTATTGAGTTGCAGAAATTACGTCTCGAAAGTCCCGATTTCGTTGAATTTTCAATAAGAGGTGATATTGCATCAAGGATGATTGCCCCGATGGTGTTTATTCCTTTCGTCGAAAATGCCTTCAAACATGGTAAAAAGAAATCCGGTGAACCCTGCATTATTATCAATCTTCAATGTACAGATATAAACAAAATAATTTTCACAGTCGAGAATACACTTCCCTTAACTTCCCAAATGAATAAAGATACCGAAGGAGGAATTGGTCTTCATAATATTAAAAGGCGGCTCGAGTTACTTTACCCGGCTAAGCACACTCTCGATATTTCCGAAGACAGCCTTTCGTACAAGGTGAAGTTGGTTCTTGTTCAGTAGGCAGTTGGCAGTTGGCAGAAGGCAGAAGGCAGGAGGCAGGAGGCAGAAGGCAGGAGGCAGGAGGCAGAAGGCAGAAGGCAGAAGGCAGAAGGTGGGACATTTTTTTGCTGCAGAGTTGCCAACTGTTTGTAGCAAAAAGTGGCACCTAAAACGATTAGCCCTGTAGGGGCGACCCAACAATAGCGAGGGGCAACGCCCATCGGAGGCAGAAGGCAGTTAATTTTACGTTATATATTTTTAAGATGAAAATTCTATACTTGTTAACGGGAGGGGCATTCGGCACATTCTGCAGATACATGACCTCTGATATTGCCCATAAAGTTTACCTTGGGATGTTTCCGCTCGGGACCTTGCTGGTTAACCTTATTGGCTCATTTATAATTGGCCTTGCCTGGGGCTTCTTCGAAACAAACAGCTTTTCACCTAACCTCAGAGCTTTCTTATTTATTGGAGTTTTAGGCGGATTTACAACCTTTTCTTCCTTCTCTCTCGAAACAATGAATTTACTCAGAGATGGTGAATTTAAAATAGGGATAATCAATATATTAGCTAACAATGTTTTAGGGATAGTACTCGTATTTGGAGGCTTATTTACTTCAAGAGAATTGCTTTCCTTTGTGAAGTAGGCAGTGTAAATGCAATAACTTCAACCTGTAACACATAACTTGATTGTAAATATAAATCAACAGAAATTATGAAGATCAGCTGTATTGCAATTGATGATGAACCTCTGGCTCTGGATATCGTTAAGGACTATGCTTCAAAAATTCCGTATCTTGATTTTATACGAACTTTCAGCAATGCAATCGAGTCAATTGATTTCTGTAAAAGCAATCCAGTTGATTTGGTTTTTCTGGACATCCAAATGGAAGAACTTACAGGAGTGCAATGGTTGAAGATTATCAATCCCCGTCCGCTGGTTATTTTTACAACTGCCTATGATTCCTTTGCACTTCAGGGATACGAACTTGATGTAGTTGACTATCTGCTAAAACCGATTTCCTTCGAAAGATTTGTTAAGGCAGTAGATAAAGTTTATGAGAAGCTGAGAGTAGAGAAAATGATTCAACACCCACCACTTGAGCTGTTGCCAATGTCTTCGCAAGATGATTATTTCTTTGTAAAAACAGAATTCAGGCTCGAAAAAGTAGGTTTCGATGAGATCTTATACATTGAAGGTATGGGCGATTATCTGCGAATAGTAACCCCACAAAAGCGGATAATGACCTTGCAAAGCTTCAGAAAAATGGAGGAAATACTTTCCCCGCAAAGGTTTTGCAGGGTACACAAGTCCTATATTGTTGCTATGGACAAAATAGAAAGCATCGAACGCAATCGCATTCGTCTTGCCGGCCAATTGATACCCGTCAGCGATTCCTACCGAAAGGTATTTTTCAGCATGCTGGAACGAAAAAAATTGGAATAACGGGCATTTGCCCCATCCCGACCCCCCGTAGAGACGTAGCACTGCTACGTCTAATGCCCGCCACCAGGCACCCCCGCCACCAGGCACCCCCGCCACCAGTCACCCCCGTCCAAACATCGCAATTCCGTCCCATCCCGACCCCGTAGAGACGTAGCACTGCTACGTCTAATGCCCGCCACCAGTCACCCCCGTCCAGTCACCCCCGTCCAGTCACCCCCGTCCAAACATCGCAATTCCGTCCCATCCCGAAACCGTAGAGACGTAGCATGCTACGTCTCTACAATGCCGCGGATTACGACAACCGCCTATTCAACAAAAACCCCCGTAACAATATCATATGTATCCAATGCAATAACCAGTTCTTCGTTGGTTGGTACAATCATTACTGTTACCCTGGAATCTGGTTTTGTTAGCGTGGTTTCTATTCCGCGAAGGCCGGTATTTAATTCGAAATCAAAATCAATTCCAAGAAAGGCTAATTCTTTCATCACCATTTCACGGATTTTATAATCGTTTTCACCAACACCTCCGGTGAAAATTATCAAATCGACACCGCCCATTGCAGCGGCATAGGAGCCTATATATTTTCTGACCCTGTATTCGTACATATGAAGAGCCGTAATAGCCCTTTTCTCGCCTTCTCCGGCAGCAGCCCACAAATCACGCATATCCGACGAGATTCCTGAAATCCCCAGCATGCCCGAAAACTTATTGATCAGAACATTTCCTGTTGGGATATCAATTTCCTCCTTATTCAGCATATACATAAATGCGCCTACGTCAAGATCCCCGCAACGGGTTCCCATAATTAGCCCTTCAATCGGTGTCATTCCCATTGAAGTGTCGAATGATTTACCATTCTTAATCGCAGCAATAGAAGCTCCGTTGCCGAGGTGACAGGTTATGATTTTTAGATCATCAATATTTTTTCCAAGGATTTCGCAGGCTTTACGCGAAACAAATTTATGGCTTGAACCATGGAAACCATAGCGGCGGATTTTGTATTTATCGTACAAAGAATAGGGTATACCATATAAATATACATAATCCTCCATAGTCTGGTGGAAAGCGGTATCAAAAACACCTACCTGCGGAATGTTGGGCAGCAGGCCGGTTACGGCATAAATACCTTCGAGATTCGGTGGGTTATGAAGCGGTGCAAGTTCTATACATTCTTCAAGTGCTTCAACAACTTCAGGCGTAATTGAAACAGAGCTTTTAAATTTTTCGCCGGCATGAACAACGCGATGGCCAAAAGCATCAATTTCATTAATGCTTTTGATGCTACCATATTTTTCGCTGGTCAGGATGCCGAGAAAATATTCGATACCAGATTGATGGTCAAGAATTTCGCCTTCGAGTTTTACTTCAGTACCATCCTGTCTCCAATGTTTGACGAGTGAGCCCTTAAGGCCGATTTTGTCGACAAGACCCTTTGCAAGAACTTCCTGAGAAGGCATGTCGAATAACTGATATTTTATTGAAGAGCTTCCGCAATTCAGTACAACGATTTTCATTAGGTAATATATTTAATAAAATGTTAAATCCTTCCTAGTGTCCGTATGCTTCCGGGTTTGGTTAACCTCTTGCCATCAACATACCTGTAAAATCCTTCTCCTGTTCGTTTGCCTGCAAGATTGGCTCTTACCATTCTCTTAATGAGGGGCGATGGTTTATATTTCAGTGCTCCGAATTCTTCGTACAAGTTATTCATCCATTTCAGCATTTTATCAATGCCAATTCTGTCGGCCATTTCGAAAGGGCCCCATTGCAAACCATAGGCCTCGCGCATGGCTTCATCAATAGAAGCAACGGTTGCAACACCTTCCATGAGCAGTTCGCAGGCTTCGTTAATGATAGGGATGATCATCCTGGTAGTAATATTTCCGGGTGATTCGCCGCAATCGATTACAGTTTTCCCAATAAGTTTGGCATATTTTACCGTGCAATCGTAAGCCTGATCCGAAGTTTTAAAGGTTTTTACAACTTCTGCAATTTTTACCTTACGAACCGGTGAAATGAAATGCATGCCCAATGCTCTTTCCGGATTTTTAAGTACTGAAGATAGATCAGAGATCATGAGTGTTGCCGTATTCGACAGGATTACAGCATCTAATCGTACAACAGCCTCAATTTTTCTGAAAACCTCTTTTCGGATTTCTACACTGGTTCCCGGTTTCTTTGTATTGATAGTTTCGAGAACAATTTCACAATCGCTGATACCAGAATATTCTGTAGTGCCTTTTATCCTGGAAAGAATGAGTTTCTTTTCGTTTGGAGTCATTCCCCATTTGCTGATAACTTCATCGAGCATGGAACCGATTCTTTTAAAAATCTCTTCAATCCGTGCCTCGCTGATATCAACAAAAATTACTTCAATGCCAGCCTGGCTCGTAACAATTGCGATTTCCTGACCCATTGTTCCACAGCCAACAATACCTACTTTTTGCAGGCTACCCTTTGGCTTCATTTGCTTGCCAAGGGTAAAATCCTCTAGTTTTTCACTCATAGTAAAATTGTTTATGGTTTTCCGCCAGCCTGATTGGCAGTTATTGCAATCAGGTTTATAATGTCTTCCACTGAGCAACCTCTCGAGAGGTCGTTGATAGGGGCGGCCATCCCCTGAAGAACAGGGCCTATGGCTTCAGCATGTGCCAGACGCTGTACAAGTTTATAGGCGATATTCCCGGTTTCAAGACTCGGGAATATGAGCACATTGGCTTTACCGGCGATAGGGCTGCCCGGCGATTTTTTTCTTCCTATACTTTCAACGATTGCAGCATCAGCCTGAAGTTCGCCATCAATTATTAAACCCGGATCCATTTCTTTTGCGATGCGCGTTGCTTCAACAACCTTATCAACGAGTTCATGTTTGGCGCTTCCCTTAGTGGAGAAACTCAACATTGCAACTTTTGGTTCAATGCCTGCAATTGCCCTTGCAGTTTTTGCGGAGGCAACTGCTATTTCGGCAAGCTCCTGAGCATTTGGTACCGGATGAACTGCACAATCGGCAAATATCATAATTCCGCTTTCACCGTACTCCGGATCCTGAAGCATCATTATAAATGCCCCTGAAACAACGCTGATTCCGGGAAGGGTTTTAACAATTTGGAAAGCAGGCCGGAGTACATCGCCGGTGGAATTCATTGCACCGGCTACTTCCCCGTCGGCATCCCCGTTTTTTATCAGCAGAACGGCAAGATATAAAGGATTGCGAACCAGTTCGGCAGCACCTTCCATGGTCAAACCTTTGCTTTTTCGGATAGTGTATAAAAGCTCAATATAATGATCCTGATTTTCAAACTTTTCAGGATTTATTATAGTGGCCTTTTCAATATGATTAAGCGTGTATTCAAATGCCAGCCGGTGTATCTCATCCGGATTTCCCAGGAGAATGATGTTGGCAATTTCTTCTTTGAGTACAAAATCGGCAGCTCTGAGTGTTCTTTCTTCTGTGCCTTCAGCAAGTACTATAGTTTTGTTTAGTTTTTGAGCATTCGCGCGGATGCGAGCCAGGAGTCCCATTGTTATTCGGTTTTAACGCAGCAGTAAAATTTATCGTTTGCAAAATTACTGTTAATTCTCTTTTGGTATTGATAATGAGACAATTTAAAACCATTATAAAGAATATCTGATGAAGCTGAAACAAAAATTAGAAAATTTCTTGGAAGTCGCCCATTTCTTTCCTTACATTTGTAAAAACTTTAATGTCACATTATAAATAAACAGCCTATGAAAAAGTTATTCTTATTGTTCAGCCTCGTGGTACTCGTTAGCGTTGTATCATTTGGTAATGTAAATCAGTATCGCGTTAATGATACTCAGATTGAATCTATGTTCGCTCAGGCAGAACAAGTTAGCCTACCAGCAAGCCTTGATGCACAGGGTGTTGATATGCAAGGTTTTGAAGCTATTTCACCAATCGTTACCGACGTGGCAAGAAAAAGCGACAAAAATGCATGGGTTGCATTTGCAATTTGCTGGGGAGTTGGCGCTTTAGGTATCCACAGGTTATATTTAGGTACAAATCCATGGGTAGTAGTTGGTTATATCTGCTCAGGTGGTGGATGTGGAGTTGTATTAACAGTTGACTGGGTAGTACTTCTTATTGGTGCTATCAATAATGATATCAGTGATTATGTTGATAATAACGCATTCTTTATGTGGTTATAATTTAACAATTACCTTTTATGAAAAAGAGGATGTCCTGAATGGGTCATCCTCTTTTTTCTTTTATAAATGCCTGGCATGGCGATAAACCTGACCAGTATAAAAACCTTAACGAATTGACATCAGAAAATGATGAATACTGTCGTTAAACTCCCGCGTAACACGGTAGTTATGTTTATTTGCCAGTATCGCAGCTCTTTTCTGACCACCATTGTAAAAATTCTGAAGGAATCCTGCACCAACTACATAACCACTGATATAATAAGCGTTAACAGCTCCAAAAACCAGGATTCCCAGGGCAGCTACATTTAACGACAGGCTAATTATACCTTCACCCGGATAACCAGCATAAGTCTGGCCTAAGCCTGGCAGGAATATCGAAAGAATTGTGGCCCGTTTCGGACTCTTTAGATGTGGCAATCTTTTTGACCTGTAAAGAGTTTCAACTTCTCTCCGCAAACTATCTCTGCTTATTTCTGAAACTGAAGCATTGCTGATATATTCAAGAACAGCATCATGTGCCTGCTTGTATTTGTTAAGCTCATTGTAGGTCAGCGATTTTAAAAGAAGAATTTTGCTTGCCGGAATTTCCGGCGATTCTATGACTTCCAAAAGGATAATCTCACTTTCAGCCATGCCAAAGTCGCCTGCCAGGTATGAATTTAAGGCAAGCTGGTAGCGGATTTGAGCAAGCAGGCTATCCGGAATATTGCTTAACGTAATGCTCGTAAGGCAAGTCTTTGCCGCCACAAAGTTTTCCATCTGCTTGTAACATTCAGCTTTGCCCAGCAAGGCTTTAGCTCCTGTAAAAGCATCAGAGGCCATAAAAAACTGCCTGTCGTATTCAAGTGCCGCATCCCGGAATTCTCCCCGGAAGAAAAGGCTGTCGCCCTTTCCTGCACTCGCATAAACCTTAGTTAAAGATAGTCCGCAAAGGAATATGAAGATCCAATAAAACTTTCTGGTTGATTTCATAATAAAACTGATTGTTGTGGCGCTGCGCCGCAATGGCACTACCCCAGATATTCCCGACATAGTAAATTCCGAACATTGTTCCGAAGAACAGGGTTTTAACATCTGTCAGGCCATCTTTCCTGTAATTTTCAAAGGCTACAGCTCCCAGGGCTGTAACAATAATAAAAGAAGAAATTCCCTCTCCAAGTTTTCTGGCATATACCTTACCTAAACCTGGAATAACAGCAGAAATAACAGCTGCCTTCCAATTGCTTTTCTTCCTGAATTGGCTGATTTTAGTGGAATAATCCCTGAAACTTTGTTCTTCGGTGGCAAGTGAATAAAATTCGTTGGTGAAACTGCCTGCGTACTTTCTAAATGCTGCAGTATCTCTTTTCAGCAGGCTGATACCCGCCATTTGAAATCCTTGAAGTTCTTTTTGCCAGGGTTCCGGTAATTCAAGGCTGTCGAGCATAGCAGCAGATCTGCTGTAATTCCCTAGAAATGTCTGGTTATAGGATGAGAAAAACCTGGCTTTGAGATATGAAGCAGATGATCTGGAAACTTTATCAAAGGCGGCCGAAGATGCATCAAGTTTTTTAACTGAATAGTACGACCATCCTAAAAGATGGTTCAGAGTGTCGTGGGTGTTCGGTGTAAGACCGGGCTTAAGGATATGTTTTTCAAGTACATAAATAGCATCATCATACTGTGATTTTCCAATCAGATAATTAATGAATCCAAGGTCGTTTCGGGTAAGAGAATCATTGCCGCTGTTCTGGCTGAATGCTATTGAACCCCAAAGGAATAAGGATGATATCAGAAGTATAAGTCGGGCCATATTCATTAATGGACGTGATAGATATCGGTAGATTCATGCACTTTATGATCTTTATGATCAAAATAACTTTTTTTGATATCCTCAGCTGCCATCCTGTTACATCGGGTAAGCCGGTCGGCAGTAAACAGTATACCTTTAATCAGACCATTCTCCTTTATTAATGTCTTGCTGTATTCAGAGCAGGATGGCGAATATAAACAACCTGCCGAAAATTGAGGAGAAATTACATTCTGATAGGTATACATTGCCAGCCCGAATCCCAGGCTCACCGGATTATATCTTATAATCGGACTGCTGGTTTTAAGCCAGAGAAAAGATCGTTTATGCTGTTCATATACCGGATTTCTGAAATTCTGCTGACGAAAAAAATCGCTGGTAGTTTTTATCGGCGGTTTTTGCGAAAAAGCTATAAAATGCAATAGAATAATTGCAGAAATGAGCAGAGTTTTATTGCTTTTTAACCTTAGCATTCACCGGAATTTTAAAATTGAAAAACGTACTTGTTGCCTTTTCCGCAACTTTTATATCAGAATAAGTAATTTTAGTGATTGTAGAGTCTCCATTGGCCATGAAATCGGTTTGCACCACCTTTAAAGGCAGGCTGAAGTCGGTGAATGACGAATATTCATAATAGAAGATCTTCTGCCGTACTTTGCCTTTGTTGTCGTAGTAGGCAATATAAATCGGCCTGTAATTTTCGTGAACCAGTTCCACTTTTGAATAATATTTAAGCAGTTCGCCGGGAGGGCTCCAGGATGAAATTACAAGGCCACCTTCGAAACGGGTGTCTGTTATTTTAAACCCGGTTTCCTGAAGGCCTAAATCGCTGAGTTTATTTGATAAGAAGAAGAATAATAAGCCATTTTCAGAATTAAATTCAGCACTTTGCCTCATCATTACTTCATTTGTGGAAGGATAATAAATTTTAGCTTCTCCTTTATTGTTTGTAAAGAACATATATTCAAGGGGTTTCAGGTAGCGGGTTAGCATTCTGCCCTGATCGTACTGGTAATAAATTTCTGCATTAATGATCATTGCTTTACCCTTCGACAACATTTTCGATTCCATAGTCAAACTAATCCTCGACGGAGCTGGTGTAGTAAACGATGTGCATAAGATCATGCCAATCAGTAAGATGCACGGAATTAATACTGTTGATGCGAACGTTCTGTAAGGGGTCATAATGAATATTTTTTCAGCGACAAAAGTAATCATGATTTTGCATAGGTCAATATGCTTATTTTTGTGGCAACAATTATCCTGCCATCCTTGAGAGCTATACTAAGCGGAATTTTTATTTTGTGCAATCTGTTTTTGCTTTCCACTGTATCCGGACAAGCTGTTTCGCCATATATTGCAGATTCTGATGTTAAAAACCACTTTTACAAGGGTTTTGTTCATTTGTATCATTTTGAATTCCAGTCGTGTAAGGATGAAGCGGATTTGCTGTTAAAAACGCATCCTGCATCAAGCTGGGGCTATATTCTTGCTGCTGAGTATCATTGGTGGATGATCGTAAGTGGTGATGAATCAAATAATCATGGGAAGGACTTAATTGCAAGCCTTGAGGCTGCTGCTCTCCGTTCAGCTAAGTTATCTCAGTCTGAAGGGCTTTTCTGCAAGATTATATCCTATACACTTCGGTCGCGATACGAAATATTTAAGGGCAATTATGTAAAATCGCTGGAATTATTGAACCAGAGCAGTGGCTTGCTGAAAGAATCTGCCCATCAGCCCGATGGTTACGAACCTTTTTTGCTTACGAAAGGTCTGTATAATTACTTCATTGCGGAGGCAGGAAACCGCTTCTGGATTTTCAATCCTGTTGGTATTCTAGGATTAAAGGTTGATAAAGCGCTTGGTATTGAGTATCTTACAACTCTGAGTAATTCAGGAGACGAAATTCTGAGCACAGAAGCAGCCTATTTCCTGATGAAAATTTACCTTGAGGTTGAAAATAATGCAAGTGGTGCAAGCCGTTATTCGGCAAGGTTGTCGGGAAAATACCCAACGAATCTTATTTTTCAATACTATAATTCCCTGAATGGAAATACGAAAAGTAGGGTATCTCCCGAAATCGCAATGAAATATAACCTGTTATTAAAGCAGGCAACTCAGTTAAGCAGTGCCCAAAGACGCCATTTTGAGCAATTAATTAATGATGTTGCTAAATAAAAATGAGTTTTTCTGCTTCCGTTTCAATTTTTTATGCATTTTTGTTTGTTAAAGATATGCGAATAAACCTTTTCAGCTTTTGCCAAAATTGATATTTAGCTGACAAGTTCTTATTATTGTTTAAGATATTGATTCGAAGTGCCCTAAGTGCCTTACTGGTCATTCTAATGAACCATATAGGGCAGCAGGAACAAATTAACCACTTGATATCAGAGTTTTATAAAACGGAAACTAATACTAGAATAAATGAAAAAAAGTTTTTTCCTGTTCCTTATAGCAATCCTGGTTTTCAGTTTTACTGAAACAGGAACTGCTGGCACTACGGTGAAGCGAATCAGCACTGAAGGTATTTCTTCGCCGGAAGAGTATTTCGCAATGGCAAAGAAGAAAAAACGCAGAAAACCGAAATCAAAATCAAAATCGAAAAAGGGAAAAGGAAGCAGTATTACTGCAGCTGCAGGTGGTGGACTCTTCCTGGGGCTTCCAATGGGAGATTTCGGGACTGCCTACAAAACCGGCATGGGACTTGACGTAGAAGCTGAATATTTTATGGCTCCTACCTTTTCTGTAGGTTTTAATACAGGATATTTCAATTTTAAGTTAAAAGCAGACAGCATTACCACTGGAAGTGCAAAAGTATCACCCATGCTTTTAAAGGGGACAATCTATCTTTCAGAGGGTGCATTTAAACCATTTATCGGCCTCGGAGTTGGTATGTTTTATGCTCATTCAAAACTAACGATCTCGGTACCAACACTATATTCAAACCCGGTAACTGGTCAGGATGAGTTGTTAAATCTCAGAACCGAATTTGATGATCAGGAAACAAAACCAGGGGTTGCCCCGAATTTAGGGTTCTTGTATGGTGTAACTGATAATCTGAATGTTATGTTCGACGCCAGGTATAATATGATGTTCTCCAAAGAATCTATGGGAATTCCTAAAAGCCTCAGTTTCATAGGAATAAATTTGGGAATTCTACTTTCATTTTAGCAGATCAGAACATTGATACTATTTGTGCAAAAGCTTAAGGATAGGATGAAAGATTGGCTGTTTCTGATGGCCAATCTTTTTTTGTTGTTTGCCCTGCCATTGTTTTCTTCAGGACAGGCAATTCATGATACCCTTGTGCCCGCTGATACGATAAAGAAACAAACCTTCAGTATCTTTCTTAACAAATCTATTGTTGATCATATCGATACTGCCCGTAAAACTACCTTAATCCCCACTTTTTTCCGTCCGCACTCCCTGAAATTCAAATCATTAACAACAGTAGAAACGCATTCCAGGAACAAAGACTGGGCTTTTTTAATACTATTTACCTGTTTCGGATTGTTCGTTTGGATGCAGTTCTATTTTCAAAAGCGCCTCGACCAGATTATTAAAGCCTTTTTAACCGGAAGGTATTTTAATCAATTGTTGAGAGCAGGTGATGTTTACAACGAAAGGTTAACAGTTAACTTGTTCTTAATCTTTATATTAACAGTTCCATTATTCATTTTTGAGATCAACTATTACTATAGAATAGTTCCCATCCCCGAGATGCCATTTGGTAATCTTATTTTGTATGCCATTTTTATGGCCATCGTACTTGTGTTTTATGGGTCGAAAATTCTCGTCCTTCATGTTTCAGGTGTGATTTTTAAAACAAATGAATTGACGGCAGAATATATCCTTACACATTTTGTTTTTAACCTGATTGAGGGACTGCTTCTTGTGCCTTTGTTGTTAATACTTATTGCAACATCTTCACTCCTGGTGCTTGATTTGGTAATTCTGGTGCTGATAGTGGCTTCCGGATACAGATTATTAAGGGGCTTATTAATTGGATTGAGAGAATCAAAGTATTCCATTTTCTACCTGGTAATATTCTTCATTACCGTTGAAATTTTGCCTTTACTTGTCTTCTGGAAATTGCTTCAAAAGAATTATCCTGTTTGAATTGAAAAATTCCCTATTTTTGCACCCCAAAATTGGGAGCTGCAACAGAGTATAGTGATCTATAAAACTGAACTACAAAGTACATGTTTCATATCTAAGTTATCTGTTGTTAATCGAGAATAAGTAATTTAAAATCAATTGTTTAGGAAGAAAATTTACCTCCGATGAAGATTAAGAGCATTCTTGTTTCGCAGCCTCAGCCGGCTGAATCAGAGAAAAATCCTTACCTTGAACTTGGGAAGAAGCATGGTATTAAGGTGGATTTTTTCAAATTCATAAAGATTGAAGGTGTTGAATCAAAGGAGTTTCGTAAGGACAGGATCCATTTTAATGAGTTTACAGCAGTAATTTTTACGAGCCGTAATGCTGTAGATCATTATTTCAGGATGGCAAAGGAGCTGCGTTTTGAAGTTCCCGATACTATGAAATATTTCTGTCTTACTGAATCCACAGCCTTTTATCTGCAGAAATATATCCAATACAGAAAGCGTAAAATTTTCCACGGTAAACAGGAATTCACTGAATTACTTGATGTTATTAAGAAACATAAAACCGAGAAATATCTTCTTCCATGTTCTGATATTTCGAAAAACGAAATTCCAAAGCTCCTCGACAAACATCTTATTGAATATAAGAAAGCAATAATCTATAAGACTGTTGAGTCGGACCTTAGCGCTATCGATATTGTAAAATACGACCTTCTTATATTTTTCAGTCCTGCCGGCGTAAAGTCCTTATTTAAGAATTTTCCTGAGTTTGATCAGGGCGAAATTCTGATCGGTGCTGTAGGCCCTTCTACTGCAAAGGCAGTAAAAGACGCCGGACTAAACTGCAACCTTCAGGCACCTACAAAAACAGCACCCTCTATGACCATGGCGCTTGAGCAGTTTATTGAAAAGAACTGCAAGAAGAAATAAATGTGAGCACCACTCTTACTCTTGGTAAAGATGAACGGTTAAAACACCGCAAAGTAATTGGTCAGCTTTTTTCTAAAGGTCATAGTTTCCTGGTATATCCTTATAAAGTGGTCTGGTCGGCAACTCCATTGGTGAGCGATTTCCCTGTACAGGCAATGTTTGCTGTTACAAAGAAGAGCTTTAAATCGGCTGTGAAGCGTAACACAATGAGAAGACGGATCAAGGAAGCCTACCGCCTGAACAAAACAGGATTATATAACTACCTTATTGAGAAGAACATATCTATGACTGTGGGTTTTGTTTACCTCGGCCAGGATTTGAACACCTATAAAGATACTGAGGTTAAAATAATATTAATTTTACGACGTTTAACCGAAGAATATGAAAAAGCTTCTCGTTAAGTTTTTTATTCTGATTATCAGGATTTATCAGTATGCTCTTTCACCTTATCTGATGCCATCTTGCCGGTATACGCCAAGTTGTTCAGCATACGGTGTTGAAGCCCTGCATAAACACGGACCATTCAGAGGGGGGTGGCTTACCATTAAACGGGTAGTATCCTGTGGCCCCTGGGGTGGAAGTGGCTATGATCCTGTACCATAAGTGAATGTTTTACCAATTGTTAATGAACATAAGAATGCTAAGATTACAGAGATTATTTTACCTTTTTATTATTCTGTTCCTGGTTTCGGGAACAAGCTTGTTTTCTCAGAACCTTTTTGAAGTCTCCAAGAATATGGAGATTTTTTCTGATATTTATAAACAGCTGGACCTTAATTATGTAGATGATATTAAGCCGGGTCAATTAATGAAAACTGGCATCGATGCCATGCTCGAAACCCTCGATCCATATACCAATTACATTCCTGAGTCGGATATTGAGGACTATAAATTCATGACTACAGGTCAATATGGTGGTGTTGGTGCATCTATCCTTAAAAGAGATGAGTATATTGTAATTTCTGAACCCTACAAAGGATTTGCTGCAGATAAAGCCGGAATTATTGCAGGAGATGTACTTTTGGAAATCAATGGAAACTCCACAAAAAATAAAAGTGTTGATGATGTTAGCAATTTCCTGAAAGGGGAGCCAGGAAGCAATATCAAGCTGAAAATTAAACGTGATGATACTGTTATGGATTTTGTTGTTTCACGCGAAAATATTCAGATTGATAATATCCCTTATAGTGGAATGCTGAACGATCATATCGGGTATATCAGGTTAAACAGTTTTACTCAGAATGCCGGGAAAGATGTGAAAGACGCTTTTATAAAGCTTCGCGAAGGAGGCAAACTGAAAGGTTTAGTTTTCGACCTTAGAGGAAATGGGGGAGGACTGCTTAACGAGGCTGTAAATATTGCCAATATTTTTGTTGATAAGGATCAGGTAATCGTGAATACCAAAGGCCGGCTGGCAAGCAGTAATAGTTCGTATAAAACTATGATGCCGGCAGTTGATAAAGAAATTCCAGTTGTTTTTATTGTTGATAAAAACAGTGCTTCTGCTTCAGAAATTCTTGCCGGGAGTATGCAGGACCTAGATCGTGCAGTTATTCTTGGTCAGCGTTCTTACGGTAAAGGTTTGGTCCAGAATGTTTTACCTGTAAGTTACAATGCGCAGGTAAAGGTAACAGTTGCTAAATATTACATTCCAAGCGGGCGCTGTATTCAGGCTATCGACTATTCGCATAAAGATGCCGAAGGGAATGCAGGCCATGTTCCCGACTCACTGATTACAGCATTTAAAACACACAACGGCAGAACTGTTTTTGATGGCGGTGGTATTGAGCCTGATGTTCTTATGGATCCTAAGAAATACAGCAATATTGCTCAAAATCTTATGGCAAAATACCTGGTCTTCGACTTTGCAACAAAATTTAAAAAAGAACACACAACAATTGCCGGTGCAAAAGAATTTATAATAACAGATGATATTTATAGCGACTTTCTGAGCTTCATCAAAACTAAGAATTTTGATGATTATAAAACGCCATCCGAGAAGATGCTGGAAGAAATTAAAAAGAATACTGAAAAAGAAAAGTATTTTGACCATATTCAAAGTGAATACGATGCATTAAAAGCGAAACTTATAGCAAGTAAAACTCACGATCTGGAGAATAACAGGTATGAGATCAGTGAACTTTTGCGCGATGAGTTGTTGACCAGGTATTATTACCAGAAAGGCAAAATTGAAGCATCACTGGAAAGTGATCCCGAAATTGCAAGAGCAAAGGAAGTTGTTGATAACCCGGAAAATTATCAGAGTTTGCTGGCCGGATCTGGAAAAAAAGATAATCCTGACCAGAAAAAGAAGAATTAACTAAGTAGAACTTAATAGATTGGCATAGGAAATGCCTTACCCAAAGAGGGTTTTTCACAGGGATGTCTATTTGTTTGGCATAGGTTTGTTAGCTGCAAGTCTGCCAACTTCAAGGTTCACTATGAGTGTTGCTGAGCTCCTTTTATTTGGAAACTGGCTGGTTGAATGGGATCTCCTGAATAAACTGAAACGTTTCACCAGAAACGGGCCAGCCGTGGTGTTTTCCTCACTTTTTCTGTTGCATGTTATTGGTTTACTGTTTACTACAAATTTTAATTATGCTGAGTTAGACCTTAGAACCAAGGCTCCTTTGCTGGTGCTGCCATTGGTATTTTCAACAATGCCGGTTTTAACCACAAAACAGTTCCGTGGCATTATTTTAGTCCATGTAATTGCAGTTATTCTCGCTTCATTTGTAAGCAGTTATTATTTCTTCAACCAGAATTATACCGATATCCGCGAAATCTCGCCATACATTTCGCATATCAGGCTAAGCCTGAATGTGTGTATGGCCTTGGTTTTTCTTCTGTATTTCATAAGATTCCCGGAGAAATCCTTCAGAATTCCAACGTGGATTCCTGTAATTTTAAGCTTATGGCTTGCAATTTTCCTTTTCCTTCTCGACTCACTTACTGGTATAATTATATTTATAGTACTTACAATCACGCTTTTAATTCAGATTAGCTATGAAATAAAGCAAAAATGGCTGCAAATCTCACTCCGGCTTGCTGTTGTGCTTTTGCCTTTGATTTTAATAGGTACTGCCTTTATCAGCATGAGAAGCTGTATTCAGCCTGAAGTTATTAATTACTCCACCCTTGAACGCTTTACTCCAAGGATGAATGCATATAATAATGATTCTGTAAACCGTCAGATTGTGAATGGCCACTATGTTTGGGTTTATGTTTCAGAAGTGGAATTAAAAGAAGCCTGGCAAAAACGCAGCAAAGTTCCGTATAATGAAATTAATGCAAAGGGACTGATAAATAGCGACATCCTTATTCGTTATATGACATCCCTTGGAATTAGAAAGGATTCTGATGGAGTGGCCAGTATGTCGGATGAAGATATCCGGAATGTTGAAGCAGGTATTCCCGATGTAAATGAGGTGCACGACAATGTGGTTATGAGAAGGTTGCGGGAGGTGTTTTTCGAATATCAGAATTACATCAACACTGGCGACCCGAGCGGGCATTCGGTAATGATGCGCCTGGAGTACTGGAAGGCATCTGTTGGAATTATCCGGAATCATTGGCTCACGGGTGTGGGAACCGGCGATATGAACGAAGCTTTCAATCAGGAATACGACGAAATGAAGTCCTTGCTGAAACCAGAATGGAGGCGCAGGTCACACAATCAGTTTTTATCGGTTACAGTGGGTTTTGGGGTGCTGGGGCTTATCTGGTTCCTTTTTGCCCTTTTCTATCCGGCAATAGTCACGAAAAAGCTTTTTACGTATAGGTTCGGACTGTTCTTCCTGATCCTCTTTCTTTCGATGTTAACAGAAGACACCATCGAATCGCAGGATGGGGTTACTTTTGCCGCCTTCTTTTACGCTTATCTCCTTTTTGCTGCTAAGCCTGAAAAACCTATCTTTGATCCTGAATAAACATATAAAAAATGCTTCAACATCAATTTACTGCACTGTATACTGAATTTGAGAAGCTTGATGATCTGGCCCCTGCCGACAAGTTGCTCATGGAAGAAGCAATTTCTGCTGCCAAATCGGCATATGCACCGTATTCAGGTTTTTTTGTTGGTGCTGCTGTACTGCTCGAAAATGGTGCCGTTGTATGTGGAAACAATCAGGAAAATGCTGCCTACCCATCTGGTATGTGCGGCGAAAGGGTCGCAATGTTTTCTGCCTCAGCCCAATTTCCCGGTATTGCTTTTAAAGCCATTGCAATTTATGCCTGTTCCGATAAAATATCTGTAAATGAAGCCGTTACACCTTGTGGCTCATGCCGGCAGGTTATGGCAGAATATCACAGCGCCTTCGAAAATCCGTTCAGAATTCTGTTAAAAGGTGAGAAAAGTTCGATTCTGGTTTTTGATGGAATAGAATCATTGCTGCCTCTGATGTTTTTATCGAAGCATCTTAAATCCTGAAGTTTAACTGAAGGTAAAATAGGCATTTGCGAAAAAATTCCAGATAGTCACAACTCCTATCCCAAATACTTTCGACAAGTAAAAGTTCTTATTGTATCTCCCTACTAAGATATAGATCATCAATGTATTGAGTCCTAATCCTATCATCGAAATAAGTAAGAATTCACCGTATTCAACAGCAATTTCGGGGTTGGTGCTTTTAAAAGTCCATATTCGGTTCAGATAGTAATTGGAGGATGCAGCTATTGTAAAACCAATAGCATTGGCAACATATTTCTGAATCTTTAAATATTCTTTGCACAGAATAGTAAACCCGAAATCAACAGCTACACCGGTTGCACCGACAATGCCAAATCTCAGAAATTTGTAGAAGAAATCAGTGGTAAGCATTTCAGTCATCAGGGTCTGCTAAATAGGGGGCAAAATTGCGGCTTTTTTCACAATTTCCCAATTAGTTGCTCAATTCTTTCCTTAAACACAGTATTTGAAGGTGTAATTTTAATTCCCGGAAAGGATTTTAGTTCCGGAATAGCCTTGCAGATATTCAGCGCTTTTTGAGTTTGTGAATAAAAATTTCCACGTTTAAGATGATAGTCTGCGAGGTATTCCTGTTCGGTTTGGCCTGGAGTAGGAATAAGCAAAGCCTGTTTCGACACTGTTGCAAGATCCATTATTGATGAATAGCCCGATCTGCAGATTACCAGGTCTGTAGTATTCATATATTCAGTTAGTTCTGTTGAATTCAGGTGGGAAATGATGGTGATATTATCTCTGGTTTCAACTGATTTTTCAGGTAAAAATAGTCCTCTTATCAAAGTGAAAGTTCCATCTGACAATGGCAGTTGAGCCAGGATTTTATGTTCCAGCAGGGAGCGCTGGGGTTCCGGACCTGAAAGAACAATAAGAATTTTCCCTGAAGGATTTTGATCAACAGAATCAGCAAGCTTTTTAAAACGGGAAAGAGGCCCGATATAGTAAGAATTTTCCGGAAGTTCTTTTCCGTGCGACAGCGCACCGGAAAGATTTGGATACGCTGCATAATCAGGGATCCAGCATTCATTAAACTTACTGATGAGTGAAAAATTCAGTCGTTTTACAAAAGCTTCTCCCCATGAAAAACCTTTTGGAGCTTTGATGAACAACTGATGCGTGATGAAGATGCCGGGTATCTTATTGTTATACAGTCCGTAACGATTATCGGATACAACAGCACCAATGTTTTCCTTCGTGATTAATTCCTGTAGAATCTTGTGCTCCTGCAAAATAGTTTGCCAGACAGCAGGAAGCTGGGCAGCAAGTTTAAACATCATTCCTCTTCCAATGGGATAGCTTATTTTATAAGATGGAAGTTCAATGCTTTGAAGTTCAGGGAATTCCGCCTTAAGTAGTTGCAAAGCATTTCCTGAAGAGCCAATAATTGGTTCACAGCCAGTTTCAAGCAGATGCTGAATAATTGGAACACAACGACTTGCATGCCCTAATCCCCAGTCAAGGGCAGCAATAAGTATTTTTTTTTGCAAATTATTTTAGTTTCTGCTTCCGAATTTGACTTCAGTTTGCATCTATAAAAGTAGGAAATTGCATGAACAGAATGGATCAACAGACATTAATTTATACCATTGGATTAACATTGATTCCTGGAATAGGAGATATTACAGCTAAAAAGCTCATTGCCAATTGTGGCAGTTCTGAAGCTGTTTTCAGGGAGAAAAAAGGAAACCTTTTGCGGATACCCGGGATAGGAACTATTCTTGCCGGCAGTATCTCGAAGCAGGATGTGCTTAAGGTTGCAGAAGAAGAAGTTCGATTTATCGACAGGTTTAAGATTCAATATTTTTATTATCAGGATGATAACTATCCGGAGCGCCTTAAAAATTGTATTGATTCGCCCATCTTGTTCTTCTTTAAAGGCAATGCAGATCTTAATGTGAAAAAAGTTTTAAGTATTGTTGGCACACGAAATGCCACTTCTTATGGCAAAGCAGTTTGTGCTGAACTTGTTAAAGGGCTTTCTGATAGTGATGTATTGATTGTTAGTGGCTTAGCCTATGGAATTGATACTTGTTCCCATAAGGAAGCGCTGATCAGCGGACTAAAAACGGTAGGCGTACTTGCCCATGGACTCGACAGAATCTATCCTGGCGCCAATAAACGGTTAGCAGAAAAAATGACAAGAAGTGGAGGCTTACTAACTGATTTTCCGAGCGGTACAAAACCTGACAGGGAGAATTTTCCAAGCCGTAACCGCATTATTGCTGGTTTGTCGGATGCTACTATCGTTGTGGAAGCCAAGGAATCAGGGGGAGCTCTCATTACTGCTGATATCGCGAATTCATACAACCGCGATGTTTTTGCCGTTCCCGGCCGTTGGGATGATGAGTTCAGTGCAGGCTGCAACAGCCTTATCCGTAATAACAGAGCCGCACTTATACAATCGGCTGCCGATCTGAAATTTATGTTGGGTTGGGAAAAGCCTGTCGGTGCTGCAATTGTAAGGCAAACGGAATTATTTATAAGGCTTAGTCCCGAAGAAGAAATAATCGTACGCATACTCCGCGAAAACACTGAGTGTGGAATAGACCTGCTAATCATGGTTTCCGGGCTTGGAAGTGGCAAAGTGGCGAATGCTTTGCTCAATCTTGAAATGCAATCCATCATAAAATGCCTTCCCGGGAAAAGGTATAAGATCAATCGCTGAAGAAATTGTTACTTTTGTTCTCAGATTCAAGCAAATGGAAGGAATTGTAATTAAAACCACCGGGAGCTGGATAACCGTCCGGATGCAGGACAACCGCAAGGTAGACTGTAAGATAAAAGGGCAGTTTAAAATTCACGGGAAAAAGTCGACCAACCCTGTTGCAGTTGGCGATCATGTAGAGGTTCTGGAGACTCCGGGGCAGGAAGCCGGCCTGATCAACAAGATCATGGAGCGCCACAACTATATTATCCGTAAGTCGAAAAAACTTTCAAAAATCTACCACGTTATTGCCGCCAATATTGATCAGGCTTTCCTTATAGTAACAGCTGCTTTTCCCAGAACCCACGCCGGTTTTATGGACAGATTTCTCACCACGGCCGAAGCCTATCATATTCCAGCTACCATTATCTTCAATAAAACAGATCTGTATGACGAAGCAATGCAGGAACGACACAATGAACTGGAAACAATATATACCGGTGCAGGTTACCCTGTACTTTCTGTTTCGGCCTTTACCGGTTTTCAGATTGAAATTCTGAGATGCATGATGGCCGGTAAAATTACACTTTTGTCGGGTCACAGCGGCGTTGGCAAGTCCGCTTTAATCAATGCCCTGCAGCCCGATTTAAATGCAAGGACCGGAATTATTTCCGATTATCATAACAAAGGAAAACACACTACCACCTTTGCCGAAATGTTTGAACTCAACTCAGGAGGATTCATCATTGATACTCCCGGTATCAGAGAATTCGGACTAACAGACTTCAGGAAGGAAGAGGTTGCTGAGCGTTTTCCGGAGTTCAGGGCAATAATGCATCAGTGCCAGTTCAGCAATTGCACGCATACTCATGAGCCAGGATGTGCAGTGAAAGCAGCTTTCGAAGAAGGGAAAATTCATCCCTCGCGTTACAGGAATTACATATCCATTTTCAATGATGAGGAGTTTGATGAAATCGACTATAGAGAACAATAAAATAAGCTTTGAATGAGAGTTGTTATACAGCGGGTTCGTGAGGCATCTGTGCGGATACAGGATAGGATCAGTGGTGAGATCCGGCAGGGAATGCTCATTCTGCTGGGAATAGAAGATGCAGATAATCAGGAGGATATCGAATGGCTCTGTGGGAAAATCAGCCGTTTGCGCATTTTTGATGACAAAAATGGTGTAATGAACCTCAGCGTTTCTGATGTTCATGGCGGTCTGCTGTTGGTGAGTCAGTTTACGCTGCATGCCAGTACGAAAAAGGGGAACCGGCCTTCCTACATTCGCGCTGCACCTCCGGAAGTTGCAATTCCTTTGTATGAAGCATTTATTCAGCAGCTTACAACTGAATCCGGCATAAATATCCAGACTGGTGAATTCGGGGCAATGATGCAGATTTCACTGGTGAATGATGGCCCTGTAACAATCCTGATCGACAGCAAATCAAAAGAATAAAAAAAATCATGGACGAGCTTACAATAAAACAAGCCCAAACAGCAGTAGACCAGTGGATTAAAACGCATGGTGTCCGGTATTTCGACGAAATGACCAACCTTGCTGTTCTTATGGAGGAAGTTGGTGAAGTTGCAAGAATAATGGCTCGCAGCTATGGAGAGCAATCCTGCAAGGATTCCGACAAGAGTAAGGATCTGGCTGATGAATTTGCTGATGTTCTTTGGGTTTTGATGTGCCTGGCAAATCAAACCGGTGTTGATCTTACAGATGCTTTTCATAAAAACATGCAAAAGAAAACGTTACGGGATTCGGAAAGGCATAAAGCAAATATCAAACTGAGTACAAATAATAAAAATAGTATCAATGAAAAGTTCACTTAATTGGATTATAAACATAAATATTTGATAGCTATTCTACTATTTGGATTTGGCAAGATCTCTTTTTTTAATACATTTTATCGCAAGTTACTGGTCTTTGATTTTTTTTTGAACAAAGTTGTCTTTGTTAAATTTAATATTAAATTTGTAACCATTGTATAAGGTTAAACTACTTGGTTATGAAAGAATATTTAACATTGTCAGAAGCCTCTGAGCTCATTGGAAAAAGTAAAGAAACTCTCAGGCGTTGGGATAGAGAAGGCAAGTTATCCGCTGTCCGAGAACCGATGAGTAATTACCGCGTCTATAAACGCCAACAAGTTGAAACTTTATTTGCTAACTTTTTTAGTCCAAGTGTTGAGGATATTCCAGGCAACTTTGTCGAGCCTGAAAATGACTATTCTGTGATTGAATTGTTTGCAGGTGCTGGTGGTTTGGCTGTTGGAATGGAAAAGTCAGGTCTGAAATGCGTAGCATTAAATGAAATAGATAAATCTGCTTGTCAAACTTTGCGATCAAATCGACCCTACTGGAAAGTATTGGAAGGAGATATAAAGTCATTTGATTTTTCTGAATACTATAATAAAGTTGATGTTGTTACAGGTGGTTTTCCTTGTCAAGCGTTTAGCTATGCAGGAAAAAAGCTAGGTCTTGCTGATGCAAGAGGAACATTATTTTACGAATTTGCAAGAGTTGTAAAAGAAGTAAATCCTCCAATTTGTATAGGTGAAAATGTCCGTGGTTTACTAAGTCACCAAAACGGGAAAACTTTGCAAGGAATGATTTCAATTTTGGATGAAATAGGTTATAATGTTGTTCCTGTGCAAGTCTTAAAAGCAATAAATTTTAAAGTGCCGCAAAAAAGGGAGCGTTTGATTGTAGTTGGAATTAGGAAAGATATTAACCTCAGATATGAATATCCTAAACCATGTAAGAAAATATTTAATTTAAAAGATGCTTTAAAAAAAGGTGAATTATATGGAACAGATGTTCCAAAATCAAATGGAGCCAAATATCCTATATATAAAAAAGTTGTTTTGGACTTAGTCCCTCAAAAAGGTTATTGGAGAGATTTACCACTTAATATTCAGAGAGAATTTATGGGTGGCAGTTTTCATTTAAGTGGTGGCAAAACTGGTATTGCAAGGCGAATAGGTTGGGACGAACCCTGTTTAACGCTTACTTGCAGTCCTGCGCAAAAACAAACTGAAAGATGTCATCCTGATGAGACTCGTCCGTTTACAATTCGTGAATATGCCCGAATTCAAACATTTCCTGATGATTGGAACTTTGAGGGTTCGATGGCACAACAATACAAGCAAATTGGGAACGCAGTTCCTGTAAATTTAGGAACAGAGATAGGTTATTCTATTGTGAATTTTCTGAATCAATACTACAATTCATCAAAGCCCAAATAGTACTTGTAGTTTTCAAAAGTGATTTGGTCTATAATACTTCTATTGCTCTGTTTGATTTCCTCTTTTAGTTCGTCAAGTGCAGAATTTTCTAGAATTTCTTCATTTTTTTTAGCCGCTTTTAAATAATCATGAATAGCAATTGGAAGAGCTTTGTAAAGGTTAAACATAGCATCTTCTTTTCCAGTAAGTAAAGCGTAAAAATGGTCGCCAGAGATTTTGTAAACTCTACTGTGGCTGTACTCTATACCGTTGATGTCACCACTCCATAATTCACAAAAACTTCCTTTCGCCAAAATTTGAACCCAATAACATTTTGCTTGTTTATGGTTGTCTGCATAACGTTTAAGTTTTTGAAAAAGAGCTTCTGCAGCACTGCTATTCATGGTATTATGCTTATTTTTGACGTCAGCAAACAAAGTGTCGTCAATTGCTTTAATGTCATAACCACTCAACTTCCCTGATTCAAAACCTTTGATTCCACCTAAAATTTGTTCGTGAAAAGTTCCAATAGAATTATTTATTGACTTATCAATCTGTCTTAAAATTTCAGATCGGATAAGGCTTTCCTCCTCGATGTTGTTGAACTTTGAATCAAAAGTCAATTTAATTGTGTCAACCTTATTAGAGTAGAAGTTCTTTTTAGTGATGTTATTCTTTGCCTTCAAATAAGCCTTGTATAAAGCGCCAATGCAGTCAAGTAAATGGTCATCAGTGATGAAGTCTACATATTTATTTTTCATCTTAGTGTATCAAAATATTTAGTAGCGAAGATAGCATTTTAAGCTTGTTATTTGCTCTTTTAACATGGAACATTATGATATTCTTTTCTTTAATATTCTACAATATATTAAAGGTGTTTCCGGACAATGATGATGGCAAAACTCATTTATACCAAAAGACTTAAATTTTAGTTAACAATAACTAATTGTATTTTTGCCAAGAACAAGGCTCCTATGCGTTTGAATCTTACTTTCTTTCTGCTTTTTCTTACACTTGCCGGATTTTCACAGCAGAAATCCGGGATTACCGGTAAGGTTGTGGATAGTGAGAACAACGAGCCGCTGGCTTTTGTAAGCTTTGCAGTTAATGGTGGCAAATTTGGCGGGTATTCCGATATCGACGGGAAATTTCACATCCATTCAAGCGAAAAGATTGAATACCTGCGCCTTTCGTATGTAGGGTACGAAACAATGGATGTTAATATTGAAAAACCGGTAAATAACCTGGTTATCAAGATGAAACGGGCGAATATCGAATTGTCGGAAGTGGTAATTCTGCCAAAAGCGAATCCAGCCCACCGCATAATTCTTAAAGCCGTTGAGAATAAAATGATGAACGATCCGGAAAAACTTAAATCGTTCACTTACACTTCGTACGACAAAATGATTTTCACCACCAATGTCGACTCAATTCTTAAACTTGACAGTATTCCCGGGGATACAGCCTTGCGGGATTTAAAGAATTTTGTCGGGAAACAGGATTTTGGAATGGTTGAAAATGTTGTTGAACGCAAGTTTTTGTTTCCTGCAAAGAATACCAATAAAGTTATCGCAACGCGGGTTTCCGGCTTTAAAGATCCGATTTTTGTTTTCCTTCTTTCTCAGCTTCAATCGACCTCTTTTTACAAGGATCTTATCAATATCATGGATAAGAATTATATTAAT
Source organism: uncultured Bacteroidales bacterium (assembly GCA_903923925.1). Lineage (GTDB taxonomy): Bacteria > Bacteroidota > Bacteroidia > Bacteroidales > CAIXZF01 > CAIXZF01. The sequence continues at coordinate 16,429 of CAIXZF010000085.1, read as the reverse complement.
CCAGTGAGCTTTGGCAGTATTTATAAGTACTATTTCCAGCTTGAAGACACCTTGTATACCGAAGGCCGACCCGATTCTACCTATATTATCTCCTTCCGACCGTATAAGAACAAAAATTTCGATGCTCTGAAAGGGGTTTTGTACATCAATACTGATAAATACGCAATTCAAAATGTTATTGCAACACCAGAACGGGAAGCAAATTCGATTTCTATCAGGATACAGCAGATGTATGAAAAAACGGATAGTATCCATTGGTTTCCTGTTCAGTTAAATACGGATCTGGAGTTTAAAAATGTTGAGATAAATGCCGGGAAAAGATCGTTTTATATGATTGGCTCGGGGAGGAGCTATTTGCGGAACGTAAGGATTAACCCTGAGCTGAAAAAGAGCGATTTCGACGAAGTAGAAATATATGTCGACCCAATGGCATCCAAGCGTCCGGAGCAGTTTTGGGGACAATTCCGGCAGGATAGCCTAAGTAAACGCGACCTGAATACCTACGCCTACATGGATAGTGTTGGAGGAGCTGAAAAGTTCGACAAAATTGCAAAATCTCTGGAAACCTTGATGACAGGCAGGATTGCCTTTAAATATATTGATTTTGAGGTGAATAAACTCTTCCGCTATAATGCTTACGAAAAGTATTATGCCGGGCTGGGGCTTGTTACCAACGATATGATTTCCAGAAGATTTCAAGTGGAAGGATATTGGGGATATGGTTTTGGAGATAAGGCACAGAAATATGGCGGCGAACTCGGAATAAACATTAACCGGAACCGGCAGATGGATTTGAAGATCGGCTATAAAAATGATGTGGCAGAATCGGGTGGTGTGGTTTTATTTGGAGATAATACAATTGCAATCTACGACCGGCTCCGGAATTTCCTGGTTAACAGAATGCATTACAATGAAATGAAATATGTGGCCTTTGGATTCCGTTCGATGAAGTACTGGAAATGGAATGTTGGTGTTTCAGAAGAATACAAGGTGATAACCTATGCTTATGGATATGAATCGCCGATAGCTTCCTACAGTAATTTGTTTTCCCATTACAATACAGCATCCCTGATTGCCAGTTGTCGTTTTGCCTATCAGGAGAAATTCCTGAAAAATGCCAGAACTCAGATTTCATTGGGTACTAATTATCCCATTGTCTTTTTTCAGTTTACACATGGTATTGATAATCTGCTTGATGGAGAATTTAATTACAACAGGTATGATTTAAAAGTGACAAAATCATTTTATACAAAATATCTCGGGAAAACCAGCATGATGTTAAATGCCGGGTTTATTGATAATGATGTTCCTTATACTGATTTGTTTAATGCTATGGCAAGTTACAGGCAGTTCACCATTTATGTCCCGAACAGTTTTGCAACCATGCGCATGAATGAGTTTGTTTCTGATCAATATGTTTCCTTCTTTTTTACACACGATTTTGGAAGTTTACTTTACCGTTCAAAACACTTTGAGCCTGGAATAGCAATTGCCACCAATGTGGGCTATGGCAGTTTGCGACATATTGAAAAGCATTCTCTTATCGACATAAGAACTATGGATAAAGGTTACTTTGAGTCGGGTTTGCTGCTGAATAACCTCGTGAAGCTTCCTATGTATACTCTCGGACTTGGTGCTTATTACAGATATGGTAATTACGCATACGAAAGCTGGAAAGATAATCTATCGTTGAAGTTTACTCTTCTTTTGCCACTATAATCTCCACCAGCACACCAGCACATTCTTTAGCGATTTCATGCTTAGCTGACTTCTTTTTAAACGCAATGGACGCAAAGAAGGCGCGAAGGAGGCCAATATATTTTAGGGAATGACGTTATGATTCCATTCTCTGCGAACATTGGCATCAAACAAAAACTTTCTCTATTACCTGTCAGCAATTGCAATATTTTTATTGCTCAAAACCGTCTATCCCTATGCTGAAAACGACGATTTATTTTTCATCCTCAGCCCCGTAAACAGACTCCTGGAATTTTTAACAAATTCTGAATCTCAGTATTATTCAGACAGCGGCTATTATTATCAAACCTTGAATATCCTTATCGAGAAATCCTGCTCTGGATTTAATTTCCTGATGTTGTGTTTTCTGATGCTGGCTTTTCAACTTGCAGGCTATTTCAACAAAAATAACTTCAAATACCTTTTGCTGCCCTTCGCTCTGTTTCTTTCGTATATCCTGACAATTTTCACGAATACTTCCAGAATAATTCTTTCAATTTTAGGGCAAAATACAGCCGATAAATTTCTCCCTTCCAGACCTCATTACCTGATTCACAGCATAATTGGCACTCTTGTTTACCTTAGTTTTTTAATCCTATATTTTCTTGCAATCAGATTTATTCTCGACAAAAGATCACTATTCTATGAAAAGCCTGTTTAACCCCAAGTGGATTCTGCTTGTTAATACCTTACCAATTGCAATCCTGTTCTTCATATACTTTGGCGAATTTGATATCATCAAAAGCCTGTTAAAACCTGAGAATATCAGTCTTTGGAAAACATTCGGAATCTCACTGGCGATTCTCGGAATACTGAATTTCCTTTATGCCATCTTTCTTATCCTTCGTAAAAAGGAAGTTTCATACATCTACGGAATTGCGACGCTTTTTACCTATATCGCATTTCTTTATTTATATGGGAATTATGCAGATAAAATTGTACCTTTTTCAATTCCCCGATGGATGATTCCGGAAAATAGTCTTGTATATGCCTTTACCTTTCTGATGCCAACATTAGCATACGCATTCTTTATCCTTGTTGCCTTTTCTGTTAAAGATGCCAATGATCAGAAATTCTGGAAAAGTATCCTGATCGCCATTGCAATTCCTCTTTTCGCGTATTTAGTATCCCAACTAAGGGAATTCTTATGGAATTCGTTTGGCAGAGATTTCTGGAAGATCTTCGCAAACGATTTCATTATTCATGCAATACTGATTACCGCTATTACTGCTACATTGCTATTCCTGTTTCTCCTGGTGAGGGGAGTTTATATTTTAAGTTTGAAAAAGGCAGAAATCTGGCAGAAATACCAGCTTGCATGGAAAATACCTGTTTCAATTGTATTGCCATTGCTGGGATTGGCAGTAAATAACGGGATTCTCTTTAAAAGTTTTGGTGGACAGAATTTTGGAATTTTTGGTGATTTCTCCGGCATCTGGTTTTATATCCTGGCAGTTTTAAATGGCATTTTTATTTGCCTGCCGAATTTGGAGAATAAAATCTACAGGATTATCGTATTCATTGGCAGGAGTTTAACTTTTGCATATACATTCTATTTTTTCCTGGTTTTCCTTCCATTTCTGCCCTTGTCAATAATTGCCATAATTGTGGTTGGCACTGGATTTCTGATGCTTGCACCCCTGTTATTGTTCGTAATCCATGTGAATGAACTTTCAAAAGATTTTGCCTTTCTCCATTCTTTTTTATCCGGGAAAATAATAACGCTGATTTCAGTTATCTGCTTTTTGGTATTGCCATCTTACATTACTCTTAAATACATAAAAGATAAGATTGTACTGAATGAAGCTCTGGAATATTTATATACGCCGGATTATTCAAAAAGGTATACGATTGATAAGGTTTCATTATCCGCAACACTTAAGTTAGTGAAAGGACATAAGGAAAATAACAGGGGAGGCATCTTTGGCTCACAAATTCCTTATTTATCAAGCTATTTCAATTGGCTGGTTCTGGATAACCTTACCCTGTCTGACACAAAGATTAACAGCATTGAAAAGGTGTTTTACGGGAAGGGCTCATTTAATCCGTCTGAAAATAATGTTCGGAAGGATAGCGTTTCAATTACGAAAATAAACTCAAAAAGTACTTTCGATAAGCGTCAGAATGCTTGGATTAGCCATGTTGATCTGGAAATCACAAATCACAGTACAGGAAGTGGTACTTTCGAATATGCTACTACTATTGATTTGCCTGCTGGCTGCTGGATAAGTGATTATTACCTGTTTATCGGCAACAAGAAGGAGTATGGTGTATTGGCCGAGAAAAAAACGGCAATGTGGGTGTATTCAAACATTAGAAACGAAAACAAGGATCCGGGGATCATTTATTATCTTAGTGGTAACAGAGTTGCTTTTAAAGTGTTCCCTTTCGCTGAAAATGAAGTGCGAAGAACAGGGATTGAGTTTATTCACAAAGATCCGGTACTCCTTAAAATAGATAGTTTCCAGCTTAATCTTGGCACTGTTGAAGAACAACCTTCAAGCTCGAAAACGACAGATTCAGCCAATAATGTAGTTTATGTTTCTGCAAGAGAAAAAGGAGCGCTGCCGGTGGTAAATCGAATACCGTATTATTATTTCATTCTTGATGTTTCGAAGGGGAAAGAAGCATTAAAAAGCAAGTATATCAGTAGGATAGAAGCATTATTGAACAAAAATCTGATTGATAAAACGAAAGCTGAAATTTGTTTTTCAAACGCTTTCTCAGAGGCGATTCCTTTAAATGAAGACTGGAAAAAGAGGCTTGATGAAGAAGTTTGCGAAGGTGGCTTTTACCTCGACAGGTCGATAAGGAAGGAGTTGTTAACTACACTCAATTCCAGGAATAATTCCTATCCTGTTGTAGTTACTGTTACCGATAGTCTCCGGAATGCAATCATTGAAAATGATTTTTCGGATATGAAAATTGCATTTCCGGAAAGTGATTTGTTTTACAATCTCACCGGCAATGGTGGATTAGAGCCGCATTCGCTGTATTCAAATCCCAAAAATGAATGTATGGATAGTTTGGGGCTGAAGTTCAGTCAAACAGTTCTTGCTTTTCCTGATGCGGTTAATCCTGTGGCCTGGTTACCGGATAACAAGCAGGCAAGTATTCTTCTTAAAAATCTGAAATTCGACATTCCTGCAAGTGAAATGAGAGAAAAGAACTGGCAATCAGCATTAAGCTTGCATGGGAAATGGATTTCTCAGGTTTTTCATCCTGAAATTTCTGCAAAAGAATGGCCGGATTTGGTGAAAAGTAGTTTTGAAACGAAAATATTGTCGCCTGTAACCTCTTACCTGGTTGTTGAAAATGAAGCTCAGAAGGCGATCCTGAAGAAAAAACAGAAACAGGTTTTGTCTTCGAACAAATCCCTCGACCTTGGCGAAGATACCCAACGTATGTCGGAGCCGGGCCTGACTTTGATCGGAATAATTCTAATTCTTGTGTGGTGGTATAAGAAGAATTATCAAAATAAATCCCTTTTGGGACGTGATAAAGTCTTGTTATTGTTCAAAACCCATATTGAATAAACCAATAAATTCAATATGGCCGTTTATATCACCCCGATGGGGTTCTGTTAACTGAATGCTAACTATTTGCTACAAACATATGGCTCAGCTGGAGCCAGTTGCTATTTTGTTGTTAAATGGGCAATCTCACTACAGAAAAATAGTAATCTGTGCTAAAGCCAGTTGAGCAATCTTTTTATTACAAAGTGTATAGAAAATTGGAAATTCTTTACAAATAGAGCCTGGAATGTATAGAAAATCAAAAAATCTATACAAATGTCAGTATCTTTGTAAAGGAAAATCAAAATTAGATACGGATGAATTCGGGTAACAATTGGAGTCTTATCGAGCTTCCACTAACTATTGAGCTTGAAACGAAAAAAGTTTTGAAGTCTTTACCTTCTGCACATGCTGCATTAGCCGAACTTAAAGGATTAGCATCAACTATTCCTAATCAGAATATTTTGATAAATACATTGGGAATTCAGGAGGCAAAAGACAGTTCGGCAATCGAAAATATAATAACAACCTACGACGATTTATATAAATCTGAATTAAACAGGGATTCAATAAAGTCGCTAAATGCAAAAGAAGTTCAGAATTACATTTCTGCTGTGAAAAAAGGATTTGCCTTGGTTTCACGAACAGGATTATTAACGAATAATACCATCTTGCAAATTCAGGAAGAGCTGGAAGCAAATAAAGCAGGATTCAGGAGGTTGCCCGGCACAGTATTGAAAAATGAAGCAAGTGGAGAAACAATTTATACCCCACCTCAGGATTATGACGATATCCTTCAGTTAATGACGAATCTTGAAAGATACATTAATGATTCGACTATGTGTGATTGTGACACATTGGTAAAAATGGCCGTCATTCATTTTCAGTTTGAAACAATACATCCATTCTATGAAGGAAATGGCAGAACAGGAAGGATAATTAATATCCTTTATCTGATATTGGAAAAGCTTCAATCTCTTCCAATAGTATATCTGAGCAGTTATATTATTAAGCATAAATCAGACTATTATCGATATTTGCAGAAAGTACGTAATGAATATCTGTGGGAAGACTGGCTTGTATTTATGATTAAAGGAGTAGAAGAAACCTCCCGCCAAACAATTGATCTGATTTTGAAGATTAAAGAACTAATGATTGAATTTAAATTCCGGCTGAGAAATAATTACAAATTTTACAGTCAGGAATTGTTGAATAACCTTTTTAAACACCCATATACTAAAATTGAATTTCTTGCCCAGGACCTGGGAGTTTCCAGGTTAACCGCTGCTAACTATTTGAATAAACTTTCAGAGGATGGCATATTGGGAAAAGCTAAGTTGGGAACAGGTAATTTTTATATCAATGTCCCATTATTTGAATTATTGACCAAAAGATAGGGGGTAACATGAATAAAACATACAAAATAGCCCTTGCCGTTGTCGTTCTCTTACTGCTGGGATTTCTGGCATGGTACTTTGCAACAGTGGTAACGTATATTCTTATCAGCCTGGTAATCACATTTATGGGGCAGCCATTGGCGGGTAATCTCAGCAAAATTGGTATTGGCAAACGGAAACTTGGTCGCCCGGCAGGGTCAATGCTTTCGTTGCTGATGATACTGTTTATAATAATTATGCTGATCGGGATATTTGTTCCGATTATTGTGTATGAGGCTGATTTGATTTCGAATATCGACTTTAAAACGCTTTCAAAATACCTCGAAAAGCCGATAAATGATCTCAATCACTTTCTCTACCGATATGGAGTAGTTCATGAGCACAAAGCTGTGGAAGAGATGATAGCTTCCAGACTCAGGTCTGTTGTGGATATCTCATTTTTTACAGGCTTCTTCAGCCATCTGGTGAGCCTCACCGGCGAAATTTATATAGGATTGTTTTCTATACTTTTCATTTCTTTTTTTATGATTAAGGATGAAAAGCTCTTCCATAATTCTGTTCTGATGGTCACACCGCTGAGATACCAGGCTGAAACCAGCCGCATTATGGTGGATTCCCGTCGAATGCTTTCACGGTATTTTATTGGCCTGATGCTGGATGTATTTATTATGGCGGCAATGATAGCTTTTGGCTTATGGTTACTGGGTGTTAAAAACGCGTTGCTGATAGGATTTATTGGCGGGCTGTTGAACATCATTCCATACCTTGGTCCGGTTATTGGCGGTGCCATTGGAGTGATTCTTGCCATTACAGCGGTATTGAGCGATGGTGTTTATTTTGGGCTGGGTTGGGTAGCCATTAAGGTGGCTATAGTTTTCTCAATAGCAAAGCTTATGGATGATATGATATTCCAACCGTTTATATTTTCAAACACTGTAAAAGCACATCCTCTCGAAATCTTCCTGGTAATAATTATGGCCGGAACAGTAGCCGGAATACCGGGAATGATTCTCGCTATCCCTATCTACACTGTTGTGCGTATCATTGCAAGGGAGTTCTTCAGCCGCTTCAGAATAGTGCAGAAGCTTACTGAAAGGATGTGAGTTTTCTTCTTTGTATTTTATTGTATACAATGCGGACGATATTCAAAGATAGTATTAATTTGATTTCAGTCTTGAATATCAGGAAGATATGGAATGTGATCCTGGTTTATTCAACGTATTATTTGTCGTACTTAATGGGCAAGGTTTTTACACCACCACATCCAATCAGTATTTCCATCGAACCTACGAATAATTGCAATCTCAAATGCAGTCAATGTCCCTCGGGGAATGGCGCATCACAGCGTAAAAAGGGCGCGATTGAGCCCGAATTGTATGAAAAGATCCTGAGGGAGGTTTCCGGGAAATTGTGTTACCTGAACCTTTATTTCCAGGGAGAGCCAATGCTTGTTTCATCTTTCTTCAGAATGGTGAATCTGGCTAAAACATTTAGCTTGTATGTTTCTGCATCAACAAATGGCCATTTTCTTAGTGAAAAAGAGTGTAATCAATTAATTGACAGCGGTCTCGACAGAATAATTATTTCTTTGGACGGTATGTCGCAGGAGAGTTACGCGGCCTATAGAATAGGGGGAGATCTTTCTTTTGTACTGCAAGGAATTGAAACTCTGATACGTATCCGAAAAGCACGGGGAGTTAATAAGCCTTTCATTGAATTGCAGTTTTTGGTATTCAAACATAATGAAGATGAAATTCCTGCTGCAAGAAGGTATGCTGCAAGTGTGGGTGCTGATAAACTTTCATTAAAGTCGGCGCAATTTTACGATCTCCAGAATGATGGAAAAAATTTGCCTGAAGCTGAAGAGTATTCCCGGTATAAGAAACTGAAAGACGGTACTTTAACTATTAAAAGCAAACTCCACAACCATTGTTTCCGGATGTGGAGCAGCCTTGTAATAGGCTGGGATGGAGCTGTTATTCCTTGTTGCTTCGATAAGAATGCCGACTATCAGCTTGGTAATTTAAAAAAAGAACCTTTCCTTGAGGTATGGAAAGGTTCTGAATATTCTTATTTCAGATCGAAAATCTTACACGATCGCAAAAGCATCCCAATGTGTTGTAATTGCACCGAAGGGCTGTGAAAGTGTGTGAATTTGAGGATCAGACCGTCATAATATCTTTCTCTCTGGCTTCAACAGTTTTGTCAACCCTTACAATAAAGGAGTCGGTGAGGTTTTGGATTTCTTTCTCAAGGCCTTTGATTTCGTCCTCAGAAACACCCTGTTTTTCTAGCTTCTTTGCTGTATCATTTGCAGTGCGGCGGATATTCCTGATTGCAACTCTGGCTGTTTCAGCTTCAGCTTTAGCCCTCTTTACCAGGTCTTTACGGCGTTCTTCTGTTAGAGCGGGAACCATAATCCTTAGTACTTCGCCATTATTCATCGGGTTAAAACCAAGGTTTGCAACCTGAATAGCCTTTTCAATAGGTATCAACATGCTCTTTTCCCAGGGCTGAACAATAATTTGCTTAGCATCGGGTGAATTCACACTGGCTATCTGGTCGAGGGCTGTAAGGGAACCGTAATAATCAACTTTTATTCCGTCGAGCATCTGCGGATTGGCTTTTCCCGTGCGGATCTTCTGTAGTTCATGTTCCATATGGGTTAGTAAACCCTGCATTTCTTTATGGGCCATTTCCAGGACCATCATGCTTTCTGGCATCATAGGTTAAAATTTAAATTCGGGTGCAAAATTAATGGAAAATCTAATCTTTTACGAGTGTTCCTTTCATTTCTCCTTTCAAAACTTTCTGAAGATTCCCAATTTCATTCATATTAAATACAAGAACAGCTAAATTATTTTCGCGGCAAAGTGTAAAGGCTGTAAGATCCATAATCTGAAGTTTTTTCTCATAAACTTCTGAAAATGTGAGCGTATCGTATTTTGTTGCTGTTGGATCTTTTTCTGGATCAGCAGTGTAAATTCCATCAACCCTGGTGCCTTTCAGAATAACATCAGCCTCAATTTCAATGGCGCGTAAGGCAGAAGCTGTGTCTGTAGTAAAAAACGGATTTCCGGTTCCCCCACTGATAATCACTACTTTACCTTTTTTAAGTTTCTCAATGGCCTGCCTGCGACTCATTTTTTTACAAATAGGATCTATGGCAAGTCCACCTAAATGAGCAGTTGGTACGCCAATTTTCTCTAGTTCAGACTGCAAAGCCATGCTGTTAATAACGGTTGCCATCATTCCCATATAATCGCCCTGTACTCTGTCCATTCCTTTGCCAACTCCCTGTAAACCACGGTAAATGTTTCCGCCGCCAATTACAACAGCAACTTCAACACCCATTTCAACAACAGATTTAATTTCTAAGGCATATTCGTTAAGACGTTGAGGGTCAATTCCATATGATACTGATCCCATTAAAGATTCGCCACTGAGTTTGAGTAGAATACGTTTATACATGATACGTTAGTGTTTTGAGATTATGAGTAAAATTACAAATATTGTTTTAATCTTTCTTAACCAGGGTAACATAACCCTTCATTTCACGGCGATGACCACTTAAATCTTTAACGCGGATAAAATATGCATACACACCGTCAGGAGCCATTTTATCCGTATTCCTGACCTTCCCTGTCCATGGCTCATCAGGATTGCTGCTTTCATACATTGTCTCACCCCAGCGATTTACAATAATCATCAGAAAATCAGTATGATCCAGATAAATACCCTGCACTCCAAAAACATCATTATCCCCATTGCCATCCGGAGTAAAAGCGTTTGGCACAAACACTGTAAGATCGGCATTTACGTTTACGGTATGGCGAACTGATGCCTCACACTGGTTTTCATCAATTACATAAAGAATTACTTCGTAAGACCCTGGCATTGAGAATAGAAAATCAGGATTACAGTTGTTGGAAATAGAGTCCAGATTAGCAAAATTCCAGTAGCAATAGTAATTGGCATAAGCAATTGTTGTGTTTTCGAAGTGTGCTACCGGATCGATAATCGGCACAGGTTCTGGTGTATAGCTGAAATCAGGTTCAGGTCGTTGGTTTACATGAATTAAGTTCGAATATATTATTGAATCGGTGCACTGTTGATCGGATGTAACTATCAGGCTTACAGTATATACTCCATAATTTGTATAGCCATATTGCGTATTTCCATTCATCAGGTTAACAGCTGTTCCTGTGCCAAAATTGTAGTGATAGTTTGATATTGTTCCTGAAGAAATTGTTGAACTGTCCGAAAAACTCACAATCAGCGGAACATCGCAGGAAGAATCCGGATCTGCTGTAAACCTTGCAACAGGATTAGGACTTACCTTCACCATGTGGGACACACCGGCGGGGCAATTCTGATCGGAAATAACCGATAGTGTGGTGTTAAAAATACCGGGACTGCTGAATAGCTGAGGCTGCGGATTTTGTACATAAACCGGGGCAGGTCCGCCAATGCCGAAAGTCCAGACCCAGGCAGAAATTTGTCCGGATAAAATGCCGGAAGTGTTGGTAAGATGAATGTAGTCGCCAAAACAACAGCTGTCGTGCACGAAAGAAGCAGTTGGTGATGGATTAATCAGCAGATTAGTAGTAACAGTATCTGAAATTTGAATTGAATTTACTGTTGCCGACACAATGAGCGTAATAATGTACTGTCCGGGGTTCTGATAAATATGGGCAGGGTTTTGAAGAGCTGAGTTATTATTAGGACCAGATCCCGGATCTCCGAAATTCCAGTTCCAGACCGGATTCGTAACATTTGTTCCCATCTGGGTTGCATCAACAAAATGGTAAGCTATTCCTGAACAGGCAATTGTATCTGGCATAGTGATGCTTCCGGTTAAACAAGGGCCATGATATACGGGCAGAATAATCGTTTTTGTACAACTATCAAGGCTCATCACTGTAAGACTTACATGATAAAGATGTTCTTCATTACTAAAGAACTGGTGCACAGGATTAGTTAATGTTGAAGTATTGTTAGCCAGCGACAAAGTGTCATTAAAATCCCAGAACCAGCTGATAATACTGTCGTTTCCGGGAAGACTCAGATTGGTAAAGTGGACAGAATCCAAACAGAAGCTTGTGTCGTAGGTGAAATTTGGTTCAGGCAGAGGAAAAATTGTTATCAGGTGGGTAATACTGTCCCAGCAACCATGATTGTCGTAATTGGCAAGTGTTACAGAATATAATCCGCTATTCTGGTAAAGATGAGCAGCAATCAGGTCTGGCGTAATCAGTGGAGTGCTATTGTCACCGAATTTCCATTTCCAGTTGTTCACTTGCGCATTTGGAGGAGCAAGTACAATAGGCTGGAAATGTGCACTGTCGTTCTCGCAAGAGTTCTTGAAGCTAAAGTCAATAGACAGTGGCAGGTTCACAAATACGTTCTGTGTAAGACTGTTCACGCAGCCTTGCTGACTTGTAACAGTAAGTGTTACCGGATGATTCTGATTGAATGGATAAAAACTCTGAACCGGATTCTGCAAACTCGATGAGGTGCCTGCATTCATCTGCCAGTGCCAGCTTACAATTGCGCTGCTGGTGGGTTGCGAAAGGTCATGGAAATGTACCTGGCCGCCGTTAATTCCCGGAGTGCAGGTGTCGTGATAACTGAATGCCACAACTGGCAGCGGAAAGACTTCTACTTGTTTCTGAACAGTTTTCTTGCAGGAAAATACATCGGTAACCGTAAGGGTAACACTGCTGAAACCTGCTGTTAAAAAGGTATGCTGAGGGTTAGCCAGCGTGGAGCCAAAACTCCACTGCCAGTTTGTAATCTGCCCATTAACCGACGATGAATTATTATGAAACTGAGTAGGGTTTCCTAAACATGCCGGGTCGTATGTGAAATCGGCAACTGGTAAAGGATTAACTGTAAGTTGTTGATTAACAGTATTGGGGCAATACCCGTCAAACACATTAAGCGTGATCGTGTAATTCCAGGGAGATGGCGAAAGGGCGGAAAAAACATGAGTTATTGTTTGGCCGGTACCTGTTGGGAACATCGATCCGGCATCACCAAAATCCCAGTTCCAGTTTATGATGGCACTGCCATTGGGCGTTGAGGAACTTCCTGAGAAATGTATTGTGTCGTGCAAACACGAAACAGCTGAAAATGTAAATGCCGGTACTGGACGGGGCCTGATAAGGATAGTGTGCATAATTGTATCCCTGCAACCCTCACTGTTTTCAATTGCCAGTTTTACCTGGTAGCTTATTGGCGCTGTAGTGGTATTTGTGTAAATATGGGTAATAAAGCTGCCGGGACTTGTGTTCCAGGTAGTTGCATCACCAAAATTCCATGAACGCGTAACAATACTTCCAGCTCCTGCCGACGAATTCTCTGTGAAATTTACAGTTACTCCATCACAAACTATAGTATTCGGCGAATAACTGAATAAGGCCTGAGGTTTGGGATTAATCAGAAGGGTTTTGGTGACTGTGGAATCACATCCGGACTGGTTTGTTACTGTAAGTTGAATAGTATGCAAGCCAGGATTGCTGAAGGCCTGCTGAATTACCTGAGCGTTTGTGCCCAATGTGATATTATCAATCTTCCAAACCCTGGTAAGGATGGGAACCCCTGCTGTTAATGAGTTTTCAGTAAAAGTTGCCGGCATATTTAAACATACTGGGGTGTTAAATGTGAAATTGGCCAGTGGTGTGGTTTTAATTACAACTTGTTGAGTACTGCTGTTTGTGCAGCCATGACTGTCGGTAATTGTTAGGATAACTGTATAAGTACCAGCTGCTGTAAATAAATGCCGTGGATTAGCTTTTGTTGAAATATTCCCGGGACCAAAATCCCCGAACGACCAATGGTAAGCCGTAATTGGAGCCCCGGCACCAGTTGATTGGTTTATAAATGTTGTGCTGTCGCCAAAACACAAGGTTCCGCTATTTAAGGTAAACTGGCAGTTTGGTCCCTGCCCGGTTTGATACGCAACATTTTGCGAAGTCGTATCTGAACAGCCGTAAGTATTAACAACTGTAAGCGATACATTATGAGTCACCGGACTAATAAAATAATGGCATGGATTAGGCAGATTGCTGATATTCAAGTTAGTAGATAATGGATCGCCGAAATTCCAGAACCATTGGTAAGGGAATGAATTGTTATAGGCTGAGATATCTGTAAAACAAGCACTGTCGTGTTCGCAAACCGGATAGCTTATCGAGAAATTTGCTGATGGAGCAGGGTATACGGAAATCGAAGAAGCATAGCTGTTTATACAATGGTGAGAGTCTTCAATTATCAGATGAACCTGGTAGCTGCCTTGTGCACCGAAGGTATGATCGGGATTCTGCAGTTGAGAGTTCGCCGGCGGATCACCAAAATCCCAGAACCAGTTAATTACAGGCATATTGTTACCACTTGCAAATCCTGTGAAATGGGCTGTTTCACCCAGACAAAGATTTCCTGGCTGGTACGAAAATACAACAGTGGGCAGATTGTCGATAACTACTGGCTTAGTAATTGTTTTAATGCAATGATCTAAAGTAGTTACAGTAAGTGATACCTGAAAAGTTCCTGTTGCCAGAAAAATATGTACCGGATTCTGAAGTGTTGATACTGTTCCATCGTTAAAATCCCAATACCAGTTACTAATGTTTGAACTTGTGGTCACCGACTGGTCAATAAACTGAATTGAATTGCCAACAGCCTGGCAGGCATTGGTCCCGATACTAAAGTCGGCAGTAATTCCAGGTGGCACAAACACATTCTGCACAGAAGTATTTTTACACGACTTGCTGTTTGTAACAGTTAAACTCACAGAATAGAGGCCGGAATTCTGATACAAATGGAAAGTATCCTGCGCACTTGCTGTATTTGGCGGATTTGCCGGATCTCCGAAGTTCCATGCCCATGAGGTGATCGGGAAACCCGAACCATTCGAATAATCCGTAAATGCCACTGGGTTTCCCGAGCAGGTAACAGTAGCGATAAATGAAGTATTTGGCAGGGAATGGATGTGTACCGGAAGCGTAATGGAATTTGTGCACTGTGCCTGGTTGCTTACTGCAAGTGTTACATTAAAGGTACCTGCTGCAGTATATGTCGCCACGGGATACTGGGTGTTTCCACCGTTGCCGTTGCCAAAATTCCAGCTCCAGCTAACTATTGCTCCCTGGGCAGAGGTTGATAAATCGGTAAACTGCACTGGCGAGCCCATACAGGTATCTGTGGCCGAGAAGTTTGCGACAGGATTCGGCATTACCGTAATTGTTTGTACAACAGTGTCTCTGCAGCCGGTAGAAGTCAAAATTGCCAGTTGAACTGTGTAGGTTCCTGTACTTGCAAATGTATGATCCGGATTTTTAAGGGTAGAGAAGTTGTTGTTATTTGATAACGGGTCTCCGAAGTTCCAGCTCCATTCAGAAACTGTACCATTAACGGCATTCGTGAGATCTGTAAAATGAACAGCGTTATTTACACATAATTTCGAATAGCTGAAAGCAGCCTGGGGTAAGCCGAGGACGGTAATATTCTTTATAATTGTATCGGTGCAGAAATCAGAATTGGTAACAGCATGTATTACAGGATAACTCCCCGTTGCAGCGAAGATATAAGCTGCATTCAAACCGTATGAGTATGGTGCTGTCCCGAAATTCCAGTATGAATTGATGATACTGCCGTTAATTGCCTGAGAGCTGTCCAGAACATAGGTGGTATAGCCCATGCATCCCGGACTGCTTGTGAAATCTGCAATTGGTTGAGGTTTTACACTAACCTGGTGAGTGATAGTTGCAGTACAACCATTACCTGGCAAAGTTGTAACAGTCAGATTAATATTGAATTGACCGGCCTGAGTAAAATGATGTCCTGGATTCTGCAAGGAGGAAATGTTCGCTGATCCTGAAGCTGAATTCCCGAAGTTCCAACTCCAGCTGTTTACAGTAGAATTTGGCTGTAAAACTGTGAGATTAATAAACTCCATGGTGTCATTTACGCAATGAGTCATCTGATCTATAGCAAATTCCGGAACTGCCGGGGCGAGCACAACTACTGTTTTCACAACAGAGTCCTGGCAACCGTTTGATGTTGTTATCTTTAGCTTCACCGAATAAGTTCCTGCACTGCTGAACTGATGGGATGGATTTTGCAATACAGCTGAATTTCCGCTGCCTGATGCCGGATCACCGAAATTCCATTGCCATTGTACAGGTCCCGGAAAACTCAGGTCTGAGAAATGTGTTACCGTGCCAGCACAAGCTGTATCTGACTGAAAACCAACAGTTATTTCAGGTTCAACTACAAGGGTTTGAGCCATAGTATCACGGCATCCTTCACTGTTTTCAACTGCCAGACTTACCTGGAACGTAAGATTTGAATTGCTTGTATTAACAAAAGAATGAGTTACAACACCGCCGGTACCTGAAATCCATACTGGAGAATCACCAAAATTCCATGAATGGACAAGTAAACTGCCGGCTCCGGGAGTGGAGGTTTCAGTAAATGTTACAGTCTTGCCTTCACAAAGTATATTGTTGGGTGAAAAACCGAAAATCGCCTTTGGTTTAGGGTTGATCTGCAGAGTTTTAACGATACTTGATTGACAAGCATCCTGGTTGGTAACCGTGAGTTTTATGGAATAAAGTCCGGGATTTATAAAACTCTGCTGCAGAACTGCTCCGTTAACAGTTGATTGTATGCTATTGATTTCCCAAACCCAATTCGTTATCGGTACTCCTGCAGTAGCCGAGTTTTCGGTAAAGGAAGTTAAGGTGTTCAGACAAATCGGAAGATTGAAATCAAAAT
>CAIXZF010000084.1 GCA_903923925.1 uncultured Bacteroidales bacterium | reverse complement strand
CTGGCGATGGAGTGTACTCGGTATTTAGGCTTTTTGTATCTTTACTCATGGAAAAGTTTGTTTTTGGTTTTGTCACCTCTAAGGTACTCATTATCTTAGATTTAACAAGCTTTTCCTTTTTTTTATGAATTATTCAGGCTAGATATCATAGGAAAAGAGATTATCAGAGTGAATAATATTTCTGATAAGGATGCAGTTTATCAACTTGATATAAGCAAACAACCCAAAGGCATTTATTTTCTTCAACTTATTACTGATGATGGAATTTATCAGTCTCAGTTAATAATAGAATAGCAGCCCGGCGTATTTGCATTGCAAATTCTCGGTTTATTGCTTTTTTAAGGGTCCTTGCAAGAATATTCCGGATACAATCAGAATAAGTCCTGCCATAGTTGAGGGCAGAATTGCCTCTCCAAGAATAAGCCCGACAAGCATGAGACTAACAAAGGGTGAAATATAGATAAGGTTAGTAATTCTGGCGGTAGAATTGGTAAGTTGCATAGCCTTCATCCACAATACAAAAGTTATTCCCATCTCGAAAAGTCCGATATATGCAATACCGGCTATTCCATTCAAACTAATCAAGGGAATAATTTGTCCAATTAACTCCACTTCCTTTAAGTCAGAATTCAAAAACGCCTTCACACTTACAGCCAGCAAGGTATAAAGGAATCCGAAGAGAAAATTAAAGAACAGCTTGTTTAATTCATCCCTTTGATCGCGGGCATTGAAGATCCAGAATGAAGCCCAGATAAAAGCACTTCCCATTGCAAGCGTGGTTCCAAGCGGATGTGCAAAATTCAGTCCGCCCGGATTTCCATGGGTAACTGTTACAATTGTCCCGAAGAAACTGATTAAAATTGCAAAAATGCTTCTTTTGCTTACCTTTTGCTTCAGCAAAGGAATCGACAATAAAAGCAGCACAATCGGCCAGGTGTAATTGAGAACAATTGCTTCCTGAGCTGGTAAAATGCTATAAGCTTTCAGGAGTATGGCATAATAAAGGAAAGGGTTCAGGAAACCCAGCAGTGCAGAATGAACCAGACCTGAGCGGTTTGTATTCCTTATCAGTTGCCAGTTTCCTGAAAAAGTAATTATAGCTGCAATAACAATAACTGAAATCAGCGAAGCAAATAAAAGCAAATGCAGGAAATCAACGTATTGAAGTGACAGTTTAAATGCTGTTCCTACCGTTGACCAGAACATTATTGCCAGCAAAGCAAAAGTGGTAGCCTTCTTCTGATTTTTCATAGGGACCAAAAATAGTGCATTTTTTGGCTGATAGTGAAAATTGAAGTAGTTTTGGAATATGGTAGAAACAATCCTGATTCTCGATTTCGGCTCGCAGTATACTCAACTTATCGCCCGCAGGGTGAGAGAGTTAAATGTTTATTGCGAAATCCATCCTTTTAACAAAATTCCTGAAAATTTTAATGGTGTTAAAGGAGTTATTCTTTCCGGAAGTCCTTATTCTGTGCGCGATGATGGTTCGCCCCGTGTTGATCTTCAGCGTTTAAGAGACAAATTTCCTGTTTTGGGAGTTTGTTATGGCGCACAAATGCTGGCTCAGGAAAACCGGGGAGTGGTACAGGCCAGCAAGCATCGTGAGTATGGACGTGCAAACCTTGATTTTATTGATACTTCGAATGAGCTATTAAAGGGACTAAACCAGAATTCCCAGGTTTGGATGTCGCATGGCGATACAATTACCAATATCGCTGATGATTTTAAAATTATTGCCAGCACAAATACTGTAAAAGTTGCGGGTTTCCAGATTGAGAATGAGCATACCTATGGAATCCAGTTCCATCCTGAGGTTTACCATTCTACAGAAGGCATGGTATTGTTGAGGAACTTTGTGGAAGATATCTGCGAATGCAGTCGTTCCTGGACTCCCGACTCGTTTGTGGAGTCGACAATTCAGGCATTGAAAGAAAAGCTGGGCAACGATCAGGTTGTGCTTGGGTTATCAGGAGGCGTGGATTCTTCGGTTGCTGCAACGCTTATCCATAAGGCAATTGGGAAAAACCTTCATTGTATCTTCATTGATAACGGACTCTTACGAAAGGACGAATTCAGGCTTGTGCTTGAATCCTACCATAGCATGGATTTGAATGTTACCGGGGTAGATGCTTCAGATCGTTTTCTGGATGCACTCAAAGGTGTGAGTGATCCTGAGGAAAAACGAAAAATTATCGGAAGAGTATTTATAGAAGTTTTTGATGTTGAAGCTCACAGAATACAGGATGTTAGCTGGCTTGCACAGGGAACTATTTATCCTGATGTTATTGAATCTGTTTCAGTTAAGGGGCCTTCAGCTACGATTAAATCGCACCATAATGTTGGTGGACTGCCAGACTTTATGAAGTTGAAGATCGTAGAGCCTTTAAATTCTCTTTTTAAAGATGAAGTAAGAAGGGTAGGGGCCACGCTGGACGTTAAACCAGAGATACTAAATCGTCATCCCTTTCCGGGTCCCGGGCTTGGAATCAGGATTTTAGGAGATGTTACCAGAGAGAAAGTCAGTTTATTACAGGAGGTGGATCATATCTTTGTTCAGGGATTGCGCGATTCAGATCTTTACGACAAAGTTTGGCAATCGCTTGCTGTTCTGTTACCAGTTCAGAGTGTAGGAGTTATGGGAGATGAAAGGACTTACGAAAATACCGTTGTTCTGCGTGCTGTAACATCTGTTGATGGAATGACGGCAGACTGGGCTCATTTACCGCATGAATTTCTTGCCAGTATAAGTAATAAAATAATCAACAGCGTAAAAGGTGTGAACAGGGTTGTTTACGACATCAGTTCTAAACCACCTGCAACCATAGAATGGGAATAGGTAATTTGTAAATTAACGTATACACTCTTTAATCTTTACGATTTTGATAAATATTTGGAAAATTCTGGTTCTCTGTTTTTTTATATTTCAATTTGCATTTTTACATGCGCAGGAAAAGCCGATGGTGGGAAAAAGTCAGAAAATTGAAACCATCGATGGTAAGGAGTATTATATCCATACAGTTGTTAAAGGGCAAACCCTGTATTCAATTGCAAAGGCCTATGAAGTTGATCTTGGCCTTTTGAATACTGATAATCCTGAGCTAAAAGAAGGTCTGAAAGCTGGAATGCAATTGAAAATTCTTGTCACAAAAGAAACAAAAGCGGTCACTAATCCACAAAAAACTACTTCTGAGACTAAAGAGAATAAAACAACAAAAGAAGTAAAAGACAAGGAAGCAAAAGACAAAGAAATAAAGAAAGATACAATCCCGACGAAGCTTAATAAACAGTGTAAAAGCGAACCGCATACCGAAGTTTTTGATGTGGCTTTGTTTATTCCACTGTATCTCAATGAGCTTGATAGTGTAAAGTATGAAGATATTGAACAGGCAAAGCATTCCAATAGTTCGCGACCTCTGAGGTTTATCCAGTTTTACGAAGGATTGCGCATAGCTGCCGATTCATTGAAGAATTTGGGCATGTCGTTGAAGTTTCATGTTTACGATGTTGATGAAGATTCAGTGAAGACCAAAAAGCTGCTGAGATCACCTGAAATCGCTAAAATGGACCTGATTATCGGACTAACCTATGGAAGCACATTTCAAGTTCTTGTCAGCTTTGCCAAACAAAAAAACATTCCGATTGTAAATCCCCTGAGCAATAAGAGACAGAATATAGAAGGTAATCCAACAGCTTTTCTCGCCAATCCTACTGTTAAAGCTATGGCAGCTTCTATCTGTGAATTTCTGTTTAACAAATACACCAACGAAAGAATTCTGCTCGTGAGCAGTAATAAGGAGAATGAGAAAAAGACTTTAAAGGTTATCAGCCAGGGATTCGAGAACCTCAAAATGCAGACGGATAAAAAGGGGCCGGAAATCATTGATACTTCTTTGGGTGATGCTGTTTCTAATCTTTCTGATTTGTTGTCAAAGTCGAAAGAAAACGTAATCCTTTTATTTTCGAACGACGAACTTTTTGTTGCTGAATATATCCGAAAGTTATTGCTTCTTTCGGAAGGTTACCAGCTTACATTGTTCGGAATGCCGGGCTGGTCGGAGTTTAAAAGCGTAGAATCTGCCGCCCTTCTTAAATTGAATTATCATTCATTTAGTGCTTCTTATGTGGATTATAAACAGAAAGAAGTTAATGACTTCCTGCTGAAGTACAGGGATTTGTATAAAACAGAACCTCAGGATTTTGCCTTTCAGGGTTATGATATCGGCGATTATTTCTTTTCAGCTCTTTATTATTACGGAAAGGATTTTTATCAATGTGCGGATCAGTATACTAAAAAATGCCTGCAAACCTGTTATGTTTTTAAGTCTGATGGAAAAGACGGATTTGAAAACACATGGTTAAATATTTACAAATATGTGGACTACAAGATGCTGGATGCAAGGAAATAATCCATTTAGATCTCTTTTATTGTAACAATATCTTTCTCCCTTCATTCCTGGCGTAGGCTTCCTGCCACAGCATTTCTTCAGGTTTCAGGAAATAGGGATTCTTTCGGATGATTTCCATATTGGCAGGAATGCTGCTTATTTCTTTAATCAAAGCCTGTATATTCTGATATTTTTCAAATGCTTTTGGATATTCTATAGAAAAGATATATTCGGCTTCGAGTTTTAACTGTTGTTCAGTTGTTCTTTTCTTTTCCTTTGCTTTCACTGCAATTTTAGACATCCAGTCTGCATCTGCTTTCATTCCCACATAGTAATGGTCGAGACCCGCAAAAAGCATGTATTTGTCTTTATTGTCATTTTCAAAAAGATACATTGCATCCCTCCTCACAGCTTCTTCAAGGGGTATATTTCCATCTTTCGATTTTTTGATCATCATTGTCAGCCAATCGCTCACTCCGCGGATGTTATTGGCATATTTATACGGTTCATCAATCTGCAGTTCAGGTGTAAACATTTCATAAAGATTGTCGATAAAGCGCCAGTCGTAATTGTAGAGAAAACGTTCTGTAACCATTATCATGATGATATCTTTTGCTTCAATCTCCTTTTTCAGGTCGAGAGATTTTACTTCTCTGGCCTTATCCTGATCAAATTGTGCAATGGAATTGTAATACCAGAATTCGCCATGTTTGAATAAATGCATCGGGATTTCTGCTGTATAAATATTCCAGTAATAGCTGTCAGAAATCACCAATAGGGAAGGGCGTTTATCAAGGGGCAGATCTTCGAATTTTAGCTGTGGATACGCCATTTTGGAATGTGGCATTTCAAAAAGCAGGTTCATTGCCTTTCCTGCATCATAATCTGTAAATTTAAGAGAATCGGATAATTCGGTGTTGGTTGTGATCATTTTTCCAAGACTGATTCCCCGCATACCTTCTATATATCGTTTAATTGAATCTGCAACCACTATACTACCATACTTACTCCAGTGAACACCCTGTTTTGGATACAATGGATAAGGACTTTTATTCTTATTTTCTATGAAATATTGATTGAAGTCAATATACCGGATATCGAACTTTTTGATGTTTTCAAGCATGCTGCTATAGTTCGATTTGCTTTTAGGATACATCTTAAAATAGCGGTCGGGAATGTTTTCCGGACTATAGGAAGCCCTGCCAGGTTCAAAAACCATTACCAGGTCCTTACCCATTGCTTTCAGCTTTTCCTGGACAAACTTCAGGCGCCTGATTTTTTTTTCGAGGGTCGACTCACCAATAAAATCGCCGCCAAGGTAAGCTCTGATGTAGTCCTGTTCATAGAGTTCTCCATTCTTCCCTACAACAACACCTTCTGCATTTGCCATACTGAACAGGAAGTAATCCTGCTGATTTCTCAGGCGCACCAGGCTTGTGTGAAAGCCAATTTTTTCTTCTGTGAACTTTTCAGTCTGAGATTGAAAAACACCTTCTTTCCAGTTTTTCAGAGAAAACTCAGGTTTGGGAGCAGGCACAAAATCACCACTTAACGGACTGATTGTAAATATTTCAGCTGAACGTTGAATCCATGGCAAAAACAACATCATTCCAAGAATTCCGACAAGAATATTTTTTATAATCGCCATTATCCTACTTCGACATTATTAGTTTGCCGCATTCAATATTGTTTCCCCGGGTGAGTTTGTAAAAATACATACCAGCAGGTATTGAATTTCCTGAACCATCGGTTGCGTCCCAGCCGAAATCATTTATACCAGCCATAAGTTGTTTGCCGAAAGCCAGCCTTTTAATAAGCAGGCCTCTGAAATCATAGATGTCAATTGTGGCTGTTTCATTTCCTTTTGACCTGAGGAAAAAGGTGGTTCCTGAAGTAAAAGGATTTGGTGCCACCAGAATACCTGTTTCCGGTACATCTTTTTCTGTAGTAATTGATGTTATTGTACCAACAGTAGGGAAGACGATCTTGTCTATCCAGCCGGCATCTTTTCCGGTACTAACGGAATAGTCTTTGTGATAATTCCATTTAAAGGTTCTGTAACCCTGGTTAACATTTGCCGAATAAAGCGCCCAGTCTTTTTCTCCATCCCAGCGAATAACTTCAACTCCATCAATATAAAAACCAAGATAGTCGTAGTTGTGATTGGTGTTGTCAGGCTCACAGGAAACCCTTCGGTAAAAACTGATTGTGCCATTGGAAAGCACTTCCATGCTAACATATAAATGCGAATCTTCATTGTCGTTTACATCACCCGACTGGGCACAATGTACTCCTTCGAAAGGCAGACTGTCGCAGATAAACCAGGGAGCAACACCTCCTGCTGTCCACTGGTACTGATTGAAATTCCCGCTTTCAAAACTCTCGCCTGTCTGACCGATAATAAGATAAATAACATCATTGTAAACTACCTGGTTGTCGGCTGTAAGGTGAACATTTACCGGACAAATATGCCCCAGTTGTGCAGAAGCAAGCACCTGGATATTGATTATAAAACTTCCGGATGCATTGGGAACAATTTGGCCAAGCAGTCCCGTGTTATTTATTAAAATTAAATTCGGATCCCAGGATCCCAGGGTGATAAACAGGTTAGTAGCTTTTGCACCTCCTTTGTTTTTTATAACAAATGTTGCATATGTAATTTCTCCAGGATCAAGGTAGCCATTTCCATTGTCATTTATAATCACATCGGTTATGTCGAGAATGGGGCCGTAAGTGGTGATCACGAAATTCCGTTTAATTGTATCATTCCCAGCAATAATCCAGGCATCAATGCTTATTTTGTGGTTGTCGGGCACTTGTGTTGAAACACTGAAACTTACGGCATTGGGCAGTGCAATAGAATCGCCGGCTGCTACGTTCGTGAAATTTTCGATGCTGTCGAGTATCGTTACATAGGGATCGCTTACATGTATCCTGAGGCTTCCGTTCGGAACAAGTTGCTGGCCAATATTTCTTAGAATGAAGTTCATATGTGCAGTTTCGCCAAACTCTAAGGTATCGTTATTGCCAGCCTGTAGAATATAATTCATTTTGAAACCGCTAGTAGTAAATGCAAAGGTTTTGCTGGTACTGAAATTGTCGTTATCCTTAACATAAACTCTTAAAACACAATTGTTAAATTCGTCTTCAGGAGTACCGGAAAGCGTACCATCACTTTTCATTTCCATTCCAATGGGTAAACTTACAGGGTCGAGTGTGACCAAAGAATTGGCAGTGGTCCCGAAAATATTGGAAATGCCGATTAAATGATTTGTGAAATTATCACCATCTGAAATTCCTGCATTCCAAACAACGTAATCAATTGTGGAAATATCGCCGTAATAATATTCAATACGACCGCTTGGGTAAAGTTTTACTGCAAAGTTCAAATCAGTAGTGCCGGTAAATCCAAAAATTGAAGTTTTCCATCTGAATAATGCATAATTACTATTTCCTTCGTACCAGATTCCATCTCCATCTCCGGTGGTAATTACCATAGGTTTACACATATAGGGTGAGATATTCCGGGTGCTTTTCATCATCAGCAACTCATCTCCAACAAAGGGCCATGGATAAACCTGGTCATCAAATCGCAGGTAACCATCAACCTGAGCATATACTTTAGTGAATTTTTTGCCATAAAAAGGAAAATCAAAATCCAAAGCTTGTCCAACAAATCCATCATTATTGTTGTTCGGAAAAAGATGCACGGATGCAGTGGTTTGAAAAGGTGCAGTTGTTGTAGTTTCATTGTAATCCATCAACAGTTTCCAGAAGTAGGGTGGATTGCCGCCAGCAGCAGTAAATTGGTAAGAATAAGGCTGATAAATAGGTGCTTCCGGTATTTGAGTATCTGTTATTGTAATTGTTGGATGCGAAAAACTTCTGTTTATACCGAGAATTGTGGTGCCATTTTCTACAATCGGGATTCCTGTTGTTGGATACTGGGTCTCCACCAGAGAGCCTCCGGAATAATCCATGAGCGATAAATTCTGAATGAATCCGCTACCTGCATTTGCCGGATCGGCTTCTTTCAGAATAAAAAAGAACTTCCCTTTCTGGCCAGTTGGAATATAGTTTAACAAGGTGCTGATATCCAGGCCAAACTCGAGCGTCTTATTCGCCTCAACTGTACTTCCACCCTGCATATATAAGGCATTTCCCTGGTAATTAAAAATCGGAAAATCAATGGTGTATTGAGGTGATGACGCAGTAGTATCCAGAGAGATTCCCGCCGATACTTTTATCGTATTCCTGCTGTCGTGCTTAACTGTTACTTTAAAAGTTGCCAAAGGAGTGTAACTTGCCTTTGGATACACCACAAAAACCCTGTTATTCCAAATTCCACCGAGAATTTTAGGATCAGCCAGGGTTTTGTACATCATGTAACAATAACCATTGTCGTAGTAACCTGTTCCATAGCTGTTTACGAACTTCAATCCGCCAATCTCCCAATCACGCATATCAACAATACCATCACCATTAATATCAATATCATTTGTGAACTGCCCGTCGCTATTGTAATCAAAGCGGATTGAATCATTAAAACCAACGATAGTCATACAATGGTTTACACTTGGCGCCCATTGAGTTACTACACATTTTCCTGCTTCTGGTGTTCCTGCAGGCAGGTAAACATTACTCTGCAGATTAGCATAGAAATTTGCCAGTCCGCCAACAGCTGATCCTTCCAGATGATCAACAATCCAATGTTTAAGTTCAATCAATCCATCAGGAGAAGCAACTTCAATCATTCCATAATCGAGCACTCTGTTCTGCATGCCGGTATAGTAATTGTTATACCCGCTGATCCATCTGTCGGTACCGCCAGTGGTCATACCACCATAACTGGCAACATTTGGTGTTCCGGCCTCCTTAAGGATATTCCAGGCCTCAATGCAATTTACCCCGGTAGTATTTCCTGCATTGTTTAACCAGTTCCATGCAAAATGAGTAGGATACTGATTTGCAGCAACATTTGAGGGCAGGTTCCTCAAGCGGTTCATTTCGTAGGTGAAATTATAGCCAATACCTGATGCCTGTCCGCATTCATAAGCAATCTGAGAAAATACGGGTCTCATATAAACAGAGGTGGAGTTATCGTAAGAATAGGGTAAAGTGGTTGGACTCGATTTATATTCTTTGGGTAATTCAATCGCTTTAACTTTCGAAAGATAAAATAAATCCTGGTCGCTTATCTTCGGAAGACTTTTGTTTATTGCATTGATTTCCTGATGAGTATATTGATGATCAAGGGATTGTGCTGAAAGCTGATACGCAAAGATGGCTGAAAGCAGAATGATAAAACAGGGTATGACTTTTTTCATGACAAATAGTATTATTGTATCCAAACTTACTAAAAAAATGAATTTGCGGGGGAAATATTAAAACTTATCAGGAATAAGCCGGTATTTCAAAAATTAGCTCCTGTCGTTTTCCGATATTCATACAGCTTACAGCTAGCGTTTTGATAAATTTTAATGTATTGTTTATCAATTATATTCCGTACTTTATTTGAATTTGAATCTACTCTGATATCAAGATTGTCAAGTACAAAAATATAATCAATAGGAGCTAACTTGTTCCGGATGTTGCTTCTCCACCTGATCCCGTTTAATTGGTATGAATGCAAGTCTCCTAAAACTAAATCAGGCAGTTCTTTCTCATTCCATTTTACCGGGAAATAGCCAACCTCACATTCATAGTTTTCAAGCACAACAATTGGTTTGTCGATGCCTATGTAATTTGAATAATGGACATGAAGCCAATTTTCAGAGCAGTTTATAGGCAAAACAGTGCTGAATGGCCTTATATATCCTGATGCATTGTTGCAATCGATAGCTATTTTGTTCAACTCCCTTAGAGAAGCAATGTTGAAATTCATAAGTAAAAAATGCAGAATCAAAATCAGGCCTGCAAAAAATGCTGAAACAGGGATAGAAATTTTCTGCGTTGATAACCATAAAAAAAGCATCATAAAAAACAGCAGGCTAAGACGGATTGAAACAAACCCTCCCATTGTATTTGAATCTGGCATTTTGAATACTAGAAAAAGTACCATCAAAGCCATTAATAGCCAACTATCTGTTGGTTGTATACTGTTTCTGATAATTGCCGCTATTTTATTGTTTTCAGTATTAGGTTTTGAAATGATTAGTTTTATTCTTTGGTAAATAGCAATCAACAGTAAAGCTAAGGTTATGTAGGCTAATTTCTTGGAATATTTTTCCTCAAGATTGATATTGTACATTATTACTGCATGAAAGTCTTTCAGCATCAAAAGCAATTTGGAATAACTTTGATAGACAGGGAACAAATTTCCACTTTGCCTTGGGAAATAATAGGCTGCAAATAATATAAGTGGAATAATTGCTGCAAGGATAACAAACAGAATTTTCCTGAAATATTCAGTAATAACCTTTGGAAAGGAACTATTTGAGCGAATGACTTTAACGACGAAGTTTAGCAGTAGTACCGACGAAATTGCACTAATAAGAATGATAAAAACAAAAAT
Organism: uncultured Bacteroidales bacterium; assembly: GCA_903923925.1. Lineage (GTDB taxonomy): Bacteria > Bacteroidota > Bacteroidia > Bacteroidales > CAIXZF01 > CAIXZF01. The sequence continues at coordinate 21,929 of CAIXZF010000084.1, read as the reverse complement.
GTGAGAAAAATAGGTGAGTAGAAACAGAAAAAACATTCCTGCAAATCTTTTACCTGATTTTTTGTCTTCTTCATTTCGAATATAAACAGAAAGGGTAAAAAACATAAATATTAAGGCAATCGAAAAATTATAAAAGCCTAATAATAAAAGTGTTGAATATGAAAGAGGGAAAATGATATACGATAAATAGTAATTCCCCGGGGAAATAACTTTAACCAGGCTACGAAATGAAACCGGCAAGGCAAGCAGGTAAAGCGTTAATAAAACCTTTTCAGCAATGAAGCCAGGCAAGAATAAACTAAAAAAAGAAAGAACAATATGGCTTATCCAATTTGGAATAATTTCTGAATTTAGAATAAAAAAACTAGATATTGGCGATTTTTTAAATAGTAATTCGTTGATAATATTAGCGTTATATAAATGTGCCGGGCTATCAACCGTTGGAAAAAACTTTACTGAAAATACAGGAAGCAGGTTTAGAAGAAGAAAAAAATAAAAAAAGTACTGCTCAGATTTGCAGAGTTTCTCAATAGTCATTTTATGCGTTTTGCATTTTAAATATGCTGAAATTTCCATTACCCCTTTCAATAAGCCTTGTCTGAAATGTAAAAGTACTTAAATTGCTGTTACTAAGTATTGTTAGAAGCTCCATTTATGATCGTAAATGTGATGAATTCTATTTTTAAACTCAAATAGTTATTAAAATATTTTTTAAATTTACCGCTGGCTTTGTAAAATATTTTCTAATCTTTAATATTAATTTCATGAAGAAGTACAGTTTGGTGATTTTGCTGGGTTTCATGTATACTTTTTCTTTCTCACAGGTTTTTACCGGGTCAGCAGCAGAAAAGCTTGTTAATGCTGCCAATAGGGTAAGAGTTTTAAATACTGCAGATATTCCTGATTTTATCAGTTTGAAATCCAATTTTCAGTTTGATCAGAAAAATACTAAAGAATGGATGAGCAATAATCTGAATTGCAGCTCTGATTTTCAATATGTTGTTGTTTCAAAACATGCTGATCAGGCTGGCGTAGTTCATTATCGTACTCAACAGCTTTACCAGGGAATTCCAGTAAAAGACGCCAATTTTATTCTTCATGAAACTGCAGGAAAAGTGTCTTCAATGAATGGTAAAATCTTACGGAATATTACTATTTCAAATGATGTACTGTTAACTGAAGTGGATGCCCTGGTGAAAGCGCTGGAATATATGAATGCTGATCATTACAAATGGCAAAGCCCGCTTGAAGAACAATTCTTGAAGAAAATAACCGGCGATCCAAATGCATCATTCTATCCAAAGGGTGAAATTGTTCTTTTTCCTTTAAATTCAGAGAATTCATCAGCACATGTTTATGCCTACAAATTTGATATTTATGCCGACAAACCATTGAATCGTCAATATGTTTATATTGACGCTGCTTCGGGAGCTGTAATATTTACAAACAACAGAATCCATCATTCAGATACTTTGGGTAGTGCTATTACAAGGTATTCAGGAACCCGTGATATTGTTACAGATTTAAACGCTGAAATTTTCCGCTTAAGGGAAGTGGGTCGCGGACAAGGTATCGAAACTTACAATATGCAAACTGGCACCAATTATGGAGCTGCAGTTGATTTTACGGACGCTGATAATTTGTGGAATAATGTTAATCCTCAGATGGATGAAGTTGCCTCAGATGCACATTGGGGAGCTGAAATGACCTATGACTATTTTATGCAAAAGTATGGCAGGAATTCTATAGATGGAAATGGCTTTAAATTAATGAGTTATGTGCATTACGATGTTCAATATGCCAATGCATTCTGGGATGGTCAGGTAATGACCTATGGTGATGGTGATAACGTATGGTCTCCTCTCACTGCTTTGGATATTTGTGGTCATGAAATTACTCATGGTCTGGATGAGCATGAAGCCAACCTTATATACAATGGTGAGTCAGGTGCGTTAAACGAAGGATATAGCGATATTTTTGGAACAGCAATAGAGTTCTTTGGTAAACCAACTTTAGCAAACTGGGAAATGGGTGATGATATCGGGGAATCAATCCGTTCTTTATCTAATCCAACGAGTATGCAACTTCCCGACACCTATCATGGTACAAATTGGTATACTGGAACAGGAGATAATGGAGGAGTTCACACAAACAGTGTTGTTCTTGGATACTGGTTTTACCTGGCTTCAGTTGGTGGTTCAGGAACAAATGATAATGGTGATGTTTACAATGTTACCGCAATGACAATTGATAAAGCAGCAGCTGTGGCCTATAAGACCTTAACCGATTACCTTGTTGAAGGATCTGATTATGCAGATGCCCGCTTCTATTCAATAGAATCTGCAAAACAACTTTTCGGAGGTTGTACCCCTGAAGTTGAAACTGTAACAAATGCTTTTTATGCCGTTGGTCTGGGAAGTCCATATTTCCCGGGAGTACATTGCGATTTTGAAGCAGGAACCACAGAGTTCTGCCAACTTCCTGCCCAGATTCATTTTACCAACAACACTGTAAACGGAACAAATTATTTGTGGGATTTTGGTGATGGAACAACAGCTACTGTTCTTAATCCTGTTCATAGTTACACTTCTGGTGGCACTTACAATGTTACCCTCTATTCAAATGATACGGCCTGTGGTTCAGATACTATTGTGAAAGCAGGATTTGTTTTAATTAATCTTCCAGCCGCTCCTGTTGTTACTTCAGCATCAAATTGTGGCGGTGCAGCTTCTCTCACACTGACTGCAATTGCTGCCGATTCTGTAAAATGGTTTACAACGCCGACTGGTGGAACACCTTTTTACACCGGTACTTCTTATACTACACCTGTTCTGAGCCAGAGTCAGCATTATTATGTTGAAAGTCAGAATGTTCTACCTCCTGCTTATGGTGGCAAACCTACCAATGCCGGCGGTGGTGGAAATTTCAGCGGAAACGCTTCACATTATCTTCAGTTTAACTGTATGGTGCCAGTTGTGCTGAAATCAGTAAAAGTCTATGCACAGGGAGCTGCTAACAGAACCGTTGAGCTACGTGATGCCAGTGGAAGTGTACTGCAAACTGCTACCATTAATATTCCTGCCGGTGAAAGCCGGATCACCCTGAATTTCAATATTCCTGTTGGCACTGATCTGGAGCTCGCTTCGGCAGTTGCACCAAATTTATATAGAAATAATGCTGGTTGCACCTACCCATATAACATCAGCAATATGATTTCGATTACTAAAAGCAGTGCATTCACAAGCCCTACCAATTATTATTACTTCTTTTACGATTGGGAGATTCAGGAACCATCCTGCATCAGCGAAAGAATTGAAGTTAGTGCCTTTATCAATTATGCCGCACCTGTTGCATCTTTCAGTTATCTGTCGTACGCTGGTAACCACGTGAATTTTACGAATACATCCACTGATGGGAACTTGTTCTTCTGGGATTTTGGTGATGGTACTAATTCTACTCTTGAAAATCCTATTCATATTTATTCCTCTCCGGGAACGTATTCCGTTTCACTTGCCGTAACAAATTCATGCGGTAATAATTCAACCAGCCAATCCATAGTTAGCACAACAACTGGCATTGTGGATGCTGATAAATTTGCAGGCATCCTGATTTCACCAAATCCTGTTAGTGATAACCTGTTCGTTGATATTTCCTTTACGAATCCAGATGCTGCTGTAATGAAGGTAGTTGATCTTCTTGGTAATGAAGTTTTGGTAAGGAATCTGAATGCCGCTTCACATTATCAGGGCAATATTGATGTTTCAGGTTTCAGTCCTGGAATTTATATGCTGAATGTAAGCAATCGTTCAAATTCGGTTTACAAAAGATTTATCGTCAGGTAAAATCTTACTTGTTTATCACTATGCCAGCCATTTCGATTCGTCAAAATGCTGGCATAGTGTTTTTTATGCTTAAATTTCTGTTGAGTGGTATTTTTGCAAACCCGACATGGGATTCTTAACCACTGTGTGAATCACAATACCCTGTAAACTGGCTGCTTCACGGAGTTGATCCTGGAAATGCCATGCAATTGACCCGCAAAACCCTATGGGAAAAGTTGCGAAATTATCAACTTTCATTACCATTTGCTGAATGAGTCTTGAAAAGCCTTCCATTACGATGGAGTTGATTTCAGGATGTGATATGTTTGCAGCAAAAAATCCTGCGAAACCGGCCAGAAAAATATTGGGGTTGGGTTGACGATAAATAATTTCCAGAAGCTGTGACCTTGAATACCTGTATTTTTCTTCAAATTTCACCTTTAATTCTAAAGGTAATTCGTTTGTAAGCCAGAGCTTTATAAGCTGCTTCCCGAGGTAGGTTCCACTGCCTTCATCCCCTAAAATATAGCCTAACGATGGGAGCTGCTGAACAATAGTACCATTTTTGTAAAGGCATCCATTTGAACCTGTTCCTGCGATGCAGGCTATACCTTCATCTTTTCCGAAAAGGCCCCTGGCAGCACCTAGCATATCCGTTTCAAGGTGAATGTCAGCATTGCTGAATTGGTCGGAAATAACATCATCCAGTCGGTTTCTGTTGACCTCAGATCCAAGGCCGGCACCATAGAAATATAGCTCATCTACTTTTTCGAAGTAAATATAGGGTGCCAGTTCTTTAAGTAATATCGATTCAATTCCATCGCGGTCGAGGAAATAGGGATTTAATCCCGGGGTCTGGATTTCAACAAGCGGGCTGTTCTCCCGAAGGAAACACCAATCTGTTTTTGAACTGCCACTGTCGGCAATAAGGATATTCATGTAGTTCCCTTTTAAAATTTAAAAACAAACCCATCTTTTGCAAGAACTGTATTGGAAAAAACTTCTGTTGCTTCCAGCAGAAGTGGATCTAACTCCTTGTAACGAGAGGAAAAATGTCCGATAATTAACTGTTTAACACCGGCAAGTTTTGCAATTTGTGCTGCCTCACTTGCTGTAGAATGTAACTTTTCAGCCGCAAGTTTGACCTCACTTTCCATAAACGTAGCTTCATGAAATAATACATCGATTCCAGTTATATATTTGACGAGGGGCTCAAAATAGCTGGTATCAGTACAATAAGCATACGACAGCTGTTTTGAAGGAGGAAGCGTAAGGCTGGTATTGCTGATTATTTTGCCATCGGGCAATGTAATATCTTTCCCGTTTTTTAAATCCTGCAGTAAAGGGTAGGGAAGAGCCAGCTTTAATATTGCAGATTTATTTAAATTTAAGGATTTCGGTTTTTCTTTAAACAAATAACCGCAGGTCGGCATTCTGTGATTTAGCGGAAGTGTATAAACTTCAATAAATTTATCTTCAAAAATCAGGCTGTGCAATTCTGGTTCTATAAAATGATATTCAACCTGGTAATTTAAAGTTGTACGGCTAACTTTCATCATCACATCCAGAGCTTCCTTCAATTCAGGAACTGAATATATATGCAATACATCTTTTCTGCCAAGCAGATGCCAGGTTGTCATTAAGCCAATTAAACCAAAGAAATGATCGCCATGCAGATGGGTAATGAAAACTCTTTCTATACTGCTCATTTTTAGTCTCATCTTCCGTAGTTGCATCTGTGTACCTTCAGCACAATCGAGAAGAAAAAGATGTTTACCCGTATTTAAAACCTGGGCACTGGGATTGCGTTCGCTTGTGGGAGCAGCTGAACTGCTGCCCAGTATTGTGAGGACAAATGGCATTAGAGGAGTTTGTAGTGCAAACCTACGCAAAAATTAAGGATTGATATATTTTGCTATCGCTTTTTAAACGTTAGTTCTGAGATTTCTAATTTAAAATCTTTTCAAATTAGCCCTTTGCACAATAATAAAAAAAAACTATACTTATATTTGGGTACTCAAATCCTTAGATAATTGGCAAAAATTGTAAGTTTTTCAGAAGCTGCTTCAATAGGCATTCACAGCATGGTTCTAATAGCGAAATCATCTGATATGTTGAATGTTACACAAATTTCTGAAGCTACTGGTTCTTCCAGACATCATGTAGCTAAAGTTTTACAACGTCTCGTTAAAGACAATTTCCTTATTTCAAACAGAGGCCCCTCTGGTGGTTTCGGTCTTAAAAAACCTGCTGATCAGATTACCTTACTACAGATCTATGAGTCGATAGATGGAATTATTACGGTAACAAAGTGTGCTATGGAGAATCCAATCTGCCCTTTTGATCAGTGCCTGATGGATAACATTGTTGGAAAGCTGACAATAGAAATCCGGGATTACCTGAGAAAGCAAACCCTGCTATCCTACCTTTAATATAAAATTTTTTAGAAAAACTGATACTATCTGTAAATTGATTTATCTTTGTGGTAATTAAATACTGAATTACCTAAAAGATGTCCAGAGTCATTAATATTTCAGAAGCTGTTTCTATTGGAATACATAGTCTGGCGGTTATCGCTGGCAGTGATGGAATAATTAACGGAATTCTGGTTTCAGAGATCACGGGATTTTCCAGAAACCACACTTCTAAGATTCTTCAAATACTTGTAAAACATAAACTTTTGAAATCCGGACGAGGCCCCAAAGGCGGTTTCCTACTTAATGTGCCTGCCAGTGAAATTCGGCTGATTGATGTCTATAATCTTATTGAAGGTGAATTTCCTACAATCCATAAGTGTATGCACGCCAGGCCTGAGTGCCCTTTTAAAGAATGTGTTTTTGGAGGTATAGCAGGAAAATTAACAGAAGAATTCAGAACCTACCTTTATGAAAAAACAATTGGTGACATCATACTAAAAAAGAATTAAAATGAAGAGAAACATTATAAGCATTGACGAAGAGCTTTGTAATGGATGTGGGCTTTGTATCCCGAACTGTCACGAAGGCGCTTTACAATTAATTGACGGGAAAGTGCGACTTATCAGCGATCTTTTCTGCGATGGCCTGGGTGCTTGCCTTGGACACTGCCCGGAAGGAGCTATTACTATTGAAGAAAGAGAAGCTGAACCTTATGATGAGCGTAAAGTAATGGAGATGATGGTCCCTAAAGGCCGGAATACTATTCTTGCTCATCTGCATCATCTTAAAGAACACAATGAAGTTGGTTTCCTTGCTGAAGCTATAGCATTTATTAAAGAAAACAATGTAGACTTAAGTCCGACCAGTGAAGAATTAAACAAACAAAAAACAATGCACGAACATTCACATTCAGGCGGCGGCTGCGGCTGCCAGGGCTCAGTGCCCGTCGATTTCAGGGAAGAAGCTGTTGTAACTTCTTCTATTTCTGAATCAGATCAAATTTCAGATGCTCCTTCTGAGCTCAGACAATGGCCGGTTCAGCTTCACTTGCTGAATCCCAGAGCCACCTACCTTCAGAATGCCGACCTTGTACTCGCTTCTGATTGCTCAGCTTTCAGTGTTGGAAATTTCCATCAGCGCTTTATTAAGGGTAAAGCCCTCGCTATTGCCTGTCCGAAACTTGACTCCGGGAAAGATATTTATATTGAAAAACTTACTTCAATGATTACTGATTCGAAAGTTAACACCATTTCAGTAATTATGATGGAAGTGCCTTGTTGTGGCGGTTTGGCGCAACTGGCAAAAATTGCAATTGAAAATTCCGGAAGAAAAATACCTCTTAAAGAAGTAATTATTAGCATCAGGGGAGAAGTTCTTGCTGAAGATTGGGTATAAGCATTCTTAATTTGTGCAGATATTTCCTAATTTTGAGGAAATATCTGCATTTATGATCGACCTCTCTACTAAATACATGGGATTCAATCTCAGGAATCCCATAATTGCCGGAAGTTCAACGCTTACTTCGCGGATTGAGTCTATTAGGGAGCTAGTATTGGCAAATGTTTCTGCCGTTGTCCTTAAATCGCTTTTCGAGGAAGATTTGATGCTTGAATGCAGTCCCGAATCAAGGAAATTTGAAAAATCCGGAAACTATCCCAAAGGTGCCGAATATGGTGGAATCAGGTCGAGACATCCTAAAATGGAAGCCTATGTGCGACTAATCGGAAAATGTAAATCAGAGTTTGATATTCCGATTATTGCAAGCATTAACTGTACTACTTTTCATGAATGGATTCCTTTCGCAAAAAGAGTTGAAGAGGCCGGCGCTGATGCAATTGAATTAAATATGTTTGTACTGCCCTCCGATCCAATGCGAAGCAGTATTGAGAACGAACAGGTTTATTTCGACATTCTTACCGACTTACGCAGGCACATTAAAATTCCTTTAACAGTAAAAATAAGTCCCTACTTTTCCGGACTTACGAAAATGGCGCTGAAGTTGTCCTGGACTGGTATTCAGGGGATGGTTCTTTTTAACAGATTCTTTACTCCTGATATTGATATTGAAAACCAAAGTATTGTAGCAGGCAGTATTTATAGCTCACCGGAAGAAATGGCAATTTCGCTAAGGTGGGTTGGACTTCTATCTGACAGAGTGATGTGTGATCTCTGCGGTTCAACGGGTATTCACAATTCCGAAGGAATCCTAAAAATGCTTCTGGCAGGTGCCAGGGCCGTTGAAATTACATCTGTTTTATATCAGAAAGGCCCCGCCGAAATCGGAATTATGCTAAAGGGCATTGAAGATTGGATGCAAAGGAAAGGCTACTCCTGTATAAAGGAATTTAATGGCATACTAAGTCTGAAGAAGGCTGAAAATCCTGCTGATTATGAACGCTTTCAATACCTTCAGCATATAAATGTTATTGGAAAAGAATGTTAGCATTGCAATCATCTGGTATTCCTTGTATCTATATTGCAATTCCGGTACAGGATGAGTCGTATAACCTTCAAAGTCTCTACAGCAGTATTAATTCACAGACTTACAGGAATTTTAAACTGATTGTATGTGTTAATCAACCGGATTCATGGTGGCAGGATCCTGAAAAACTGCATATTTGCAGGGATAATTTAATTTCTCTTCAGAAATTTGCATCATGGGACGGCTTTCCGATTACCATTATTGATAAATGCACCTCTGGAAAAGGCTGGAAAGGCAAACATTTTGGTGTGGGCTGGGCCAGGAAAACCGCACTTGATGCCTGCAGGGAGATGTCGTCTGATAGTGATATTTTACTATGCCTGGATGCCGATACAATAATTAAACCCCGATATCTGGAAGCTATTGCTGATGCAATGAAAATGCACCCGGAATCGGTTGCTTTAGCTGTTCCGTATACCCACCAACCGGCGGATACTATCGAAAATGAGAGGGCTATTCTTCGCTATGAAATCTACATGAGGTATTATGCTATAAACCTTTGGCGAATTAAATCTCCATATAGTTTTACAGCTCTGGGGTCGGCAATGGCTGTCAGGGCTGATGCCTACACAAGAATAGGAGGAATTACCCCCTTAAAAAGTGGCGAAGATTTTTATTTTCTTCAAAAGTTACGGAAATATGGAGAACTGCTTTTTTGGTGCAGTGAAAAAGCTTATCCGGCTTCACGATTATCGTCGAGGGTCTTTTTTGGTACCGGGCCGGCATTAATTAAAGGAATGAGCGGCGAATGGAAAAGCTACCCTCTGTACCCACCCAGCCTGTTCGATAAAGTGAAAGAGACAACTGATCTTTTTGCTGAATTGTATACACATGATATTCAAACTCCTATGGATTCTTTCCTCAAGAAAATATTTAAGGAAGAATATATATGGGAACCACTGCGATCAAAGAAAAAGCAATTTGTTCGCGCCTGTCACGAGAAAGTTGATGCACTCAGAATTTTACAGTTCCTGAAATCAATAACTGAAAATGATGAAGTTGAGAATTCAAATAATTTTAGGTTGTTATTATCTGAGTATTATAGCCAGTTTCTAAATGATACCGACGCAAAATGGCTGGAAACCTTTTCTTTACTTGAGTCTGAAAATTCAATACTTCAAAAGGCCAGGGAATTGCTGATAATTATTGAGGAACATTACCAGAAAAATCACTATTTTGAAGGATATTTAACATGATTACAATCCTGGGGCCCACAGCTAGTGGAAAAACTTCTCTTGCCGCATATACTGCATTTCGTTTGAATGGTGAGGTTATTAGTGCAGACTCCCGGCAGGTTTATCGTCAGATGGATATTGGTACTGGCAAGGATATTGGAGATTATATCGTCGAAAACCAGAATATTCCTGTTCATTTGCTTGATATTGCTGATGCTGGTACAGAATTCAATGTTTACAAATATCTCTGCCAGTTCGAAAAGGTCTATAATGATATTGTTACCAGGAATGTATTACCGGTTTTCTGTGGTGGTACTGGTTTATACCTGGAAGCCGTGCTCGGTGGATATAATATGGTTGATGTACCGGTAAATCAGGAATTGCGTAATGAACTGGATTCTTTATCAATGCCTGAACTTGTTGATCGCCTTAAATCGTATGGCCCGGTGCATGCTACTACTGATATTGTCGACCGGAATAGAGTTTACAGGGCTCTTGAAGTTGCTGCTTTTCGTTTAATTCATGCCCTGGATGCGAAACGCAATGCCTATCCGAATAAACTGATTTTTGGTATTTCGAACAACAGAGATGTTGTTCGTTCCAGAATTACCAGCCGCCTTAAAGAGAGACTGGAGAACGGTATGATTGATGAAGTTCAGCATTTGCTGGATAATGGAGTTTCATCAACGCAATTGAAATCGTACGGACTTGAATATAAATATTTAACATTATATCTTGAAGGTGAATTAGATTATAATACAATGTTTCAGCTACTTAACATTGCAATTCACCAATTCTCCAAACGGCAGATGACCTGGTTCAGAAAAATGGAAAGGAGTGGTTTCCAGATATTATGGATCGATGGAAGCCTTTCATTGGAAAATAAGTTTAATGAAATTAAAAAAAGATTAAACAAAACAAATTAATCCTTGTTTCATTATCAATTAGAAAATTAAATTGTTATGAGGCATTCAATTATTCTTAAAGGTTTATTTGTAATACTGTTGGCTTTAGGATTTCAAATTAGTTACGCCCAGGGAGGTGCAATAAAGGGTAAAGTTGTTAATGAAACTACAAATGAGGCTTTAGCCTTTGTTAATCTTGTGATTTTTGATAAACCTGAACTTGGTGCTGTAACCGACATCGATGGGAATTTTTCACTGAAAGGTCTGAATCCGGGATACATTAAACTTGTTGTTTCTTCTATAGGTTTTGAAAAGCTTGTATCTTCAGACATTCTGGTTACGAATGCAAAAACTACAAATGTCGAAATCCGGCTGCATCCTATGGTTGTTCTTCTGGAAAAAGTGGAAATTAAGGCCAGCCCTTTTACCAAAAAGGAAGACAGTCCGGTATCGGTGCAAACTCTGGGAATTGCCGAGATTGAAAAGAGCCCGGGCTCAAATCGTGATATTTCAAAAGTAATCCAATCATTACCGGGTGTGGCATCGTCTGTTTCATTTCGGAATGATGTTATTGTAAGAGGTGGTGGTTCGAGTGAGAATCGTTTTTATCTGGATGGAGTAGAAATTCCCAATATCAACCATTTTGCAACCCAGGGTGCCTCTGGTGGTCCGGTTGGTATTATTAATGTAGATTTTATCCGTGAGGTCGATTTCTATTCCAGTGCTTTCCCTGCCTCCAAAGGCAATGCACTGAGTTCTGTAATTGATTTCAGGCAGATCGACGGGAATCAGCAAAAAGTTAACTATCGTGCCACGGTAGGTGCTACCGACCTGGCACTCACATCTGACGGTCCTTTGACAAAGAACTCAAACTTTATTTTCTCTGTCCGCAGATCCTATCTTCAGGTGCTTTTTGCTGCACTTAAACTTCCCTTTCTTCCAACCTATAACGATTATCAGCTTAAATACAAGTGGAATATTGATAAAAATAACCAATTTACCCTAATCAGTCTTGGTGCACTCGATCAGTTTAAATTGAATACAGGCCTTAAGAATCCGGACGAATCACAGCGTTATATTCTGGGTTATCTGCCGGTAAACGAGCAATGGAATTACACTTTCGGACTTGTATACAGACATTTCAGAAAACGTGGTTTTGATACCTGGGTTTTAAGCAGGAATATGCTGAATAACACCTCATACAAATATCGGAACAATGTAACCAATAAGGACAGCCTCTTGCTTGATTATTCATCACAGGAAATTGAAAATAAATTCCGTTACGAAGGAGTAACTCAGAAAGGCGATTTGAAAATTATGTACGGTGGGAGTGGAGAATATTCAAAATATTCAAACTCAACATACCAGAAAGTGTTCATAGCGAATGAAATTAAAATTATCGACTATAAATCTAATCTTGATTTGTTCAAATTCGGCCTGTTTACACAGGCTACAAATACTTATTTTAACGACAGATTAACGCTTTCTATGGCAATGCGTCTGGATGGGAATTCTTATTCAAATGAGATGATGAATGCTTTAAAACAATTCTCTCCCCGTTTATCGGCATCTTATGTGCTTAGAGAAAACATGAATCTGAATTTCAATACTGGCAGATACTTTCAGTTACCACCTTATACAACACTTGGTTTCAGGGATAATTCAGGTAATCTTGTTAATAAAACGAATAACCTGAAATATATTGGAGTCGATCATTTTGTTGTTGGCATTGATTACTTCCCTAAATCTACTATGAAATTGTCATTGGAGACTTTCTACAAGAAGTATTCCCAATATCCATTTTCAAAAAACGATTCAATTTCTCTGGCTTCAAAAGGTGTTGATTTCGGAACATATGGCGATGAAGCTGTAACTTCAACTTCTGATGGAAGAGCTTATGGGTTCGAAATTCTGTTCAGAGATAAAGATATAAAAGGATTTGAAATTATTATGGCCTACACCTTTGTAAGGAGTGAGTTCACTAATTTTGATGGTGATTTCATTCCATCATCGTGGGATAATAAACACTTATTCAACGTCACTGTTTCAAAAAAGATGAAACATAACTGGGAATTAGGAGCCAAATGGCGGTTTGTTGGTGGTGCTCCCTATACGCCTTACGATATAAATAAATCGAGTGTGGTGGAAGCCTGGAATGCAAGAGGAATGGCTTATCCTGATTATGCAAATTTCAATACGCTACGCATGAAATCATTCCACCAGCTTGATATCAGAGTAGATAAGCAGTATTATTTCAAAAAGTGGTCCTTAATGCTTTATGTTGATATTCAGAACGCTTACAATTTTAAATCGGATCAGCAGGACTTCCTGGTAAATACACAAGCCGACGGATCTGTAAAAACGTTTATTGACGGCAATGGCGTTAACAGGTATGCCCTGCGTTCCATCAGTAATCAAAGCGGAACTGTTTTGCCAACTGTTGGAATAATGGTGGAATTTTAAGGAATTAAACAGTCATTCCTTACTTATCGTTGGCTTTATCCTGCAGCAGCGGAACAAATCTGAAAGCACCATATTCCCGGGATATAAATTCGGTTTCAGATACTTTGTGTAAGCTGGTCATTATTTGAATATCGCCTCCACCAAGAGGTACCAGCATTATACCACCTACTTTCAATTGTTCCTTCAGCGGTTCCGGGATATACGGTGCAGCCGCTGTTATGATAATTTTATCGAAGGGAGCAAAAGTTGGCAAACCCTTATATCCATCACCATAAAACACTTTAATCGGGTAATTTAATTGAGGTAAGAACTCCTTTACCTTCATGAAAAGACTTTTTTGACGCTCAATGCTGAATACTTTTGCCCCCATTTCAGAAAGAATACAGGCCTGATAACCGCTACCAGTGCCAACTTCCAGAACTTTATCCCCTTTATGTATGTCAAGGAGTTCTGATTGAAAAGCTACTGTATATGGCTGGGAAATAGTTTGTCCGGCGCCAATTGGGAAGGCCTTATCCTCGTAAGCAAATGATAAAAACGCTGAATCGAAAAAATAATGCCTGGGTATCTTCTCAATAGCCTGAAGTACTTTCTCATCTTTAATGCCTTTCTGGCGGATTGTTTCCACCAGTTTCTTGCGTAAACCCTTATGGCGATATGTGTCTTCGAAATTCATCTCTGATATTACACGTAAATTGCGAAAGTAATCATTTCCACAGCGGCAAAAAAAACTTACTTTTGCTAAAAAATCAACATATGCTTCGAATTGGTGTGCTGGGTGCCGGCCATTTGGGAAAAATTCATCTTAAATGCCTGAAAATGATTCCCGATTATGAAATTATCGGATTTTATGATGCGGATGAGGAAAATGCATTTAAAGTTGAACAGGACCTGGGAGTTAAACGGTTTGATTCCATTGAATCACTTGTTGATGCTGTAGATGTTGTGGATATTGTTACGCCAACTGTTTCTCATTTCGATTGTGCTTCACTTTCTTTACGCAAATCGAAACATGTGTTTATTGAGAAACCAATTGTTACAACTCCTGCAGAAGCAACCGAGTTAATTAAAATTGCCAATGAAGCTAATGTTAAGGTTCAGGTTGGACATGTTGAACGCTTTAATCCGGCATTTTTAGCAGCATTACCATACTTAAATCAACCTCTTTTTATAGAATCTCACCGACTGGCTCAGTTTAATCCCCGGGGTACTGATGTCCCTGTAATTCTCGATCTGATGATTCATGATATTGATATTGTGATGAGCGTGGTTCGATCGAATGTGAAAAAGGTTAGCGCCAGTGGTGTTGCTGTAGTTAGTGATACCCCTGATATTTGCAATGCCCGCATCGAATTTGAAAATGGCTGCGTTGCAAATCTTACAGCCAGCAGGCTTTCCATGAAAAATATGCGAAAAACAAGATTCTTTCAGAAAGACGCATATATTTCTGTCGATTTCCTCGAAAAGGAAACAGAAATTATCCGCATGAAAAATATTGATCCGGCAAATGCCGATCCATTTGCAATGATGATTGATCTGGGAAATGGCAAAGGAAGCAAACAAATATTCTTTGAACGTCCTGAAATAGAATCAATTAATGCAATCCAGCGGGAACTGGAAAGTTTTGCCGCAGCAATTATTACCAATACTGAACCTCCGGTAACTATAATGGATGGCTATAACGCGCTGGACGTAGCTTACCGCATTATTGAAAAGTTAAATACCTGAACTTATTTATACGCAATCTAAATTCTGCCGGTCCTCAAAATAAGAGGGGTCATTATACGTTATACTTTCCCATTAGTTTCAGGTTTTTAAGGCCTATGAATAGTTTATATCTCAACTGGAGGTTTTTTTTCTTTTCTGTTCTCGCCGGATTTTTAATTATCTCCTGCGATAAATTCGATGGTGATCAGACCATTCCTTCCTACATAAAAATAGATAGTATTCATTTTACAGCTGGTTTTGGTAATGGCTCATCTTCAGCCAAAATTACTGATGCCTGGATTTATGTTGATGATGAACTGATTGGTGCATTTCAGTTACCTGCTGAAGTTCCTGTTCTTAAAAAGGGTAAACACGATATTCGTATAAAAGCGGGTATAAAAATGAACGGGATCTCTGGCACCAGAGTTGATTATCCTTTCTATCAGCCTTACACTGGCTCAGTTTATCTGGCAGAAGATTCCGTTTCCACAATAAGTCCATCTGTTACCTATTACGATGGTGTTGTTTTTTCATGGATGGAAAGTTTCGAAGCCGGTGGTGTTTCAATGGAGAAAACCTCCCGGAGTGATACAATTCTGGATAAAACTTCTGACCCCCAACTGGTTTTTGAAGGCAACTATTCGGGAATAGTCCACATGAAAGCGCATGATACTTTATTTGAATGTGCTACCATTAACACCTACTCACTTCCAACTCTGGGCGGAAAATGCTTTCTGGAACTAAATTACAAAACCAATAACAGAGTAACTATCGGACTTTTTGGAGAATCTCAGGGTCAAGTTGTCCAAAGTGCTGTTATAGTGTTAAATCCATCAGCTAACTGGAATAAAATATATATTAACCTTACTCCGAAACTTCAGGAAATGTATAAGGATGTAATTGTCTTTAAAGTGTTTTTTGCAGCACTTAACGACAATGACGGTGATACCCCACTATTGCTTTTCGATAATATCAAACTTTTACATTTCTAAGTAATTTTGATGAATAAATATCTACAGGTCACTAAGTATTTGATTGCAGATTATTTTTCAGCCGCACTGGCCTGGGCGATGTTTTATATTTACAGGAAGTATTCGGTGGAACCTGTAGTTATCAGTGATCTTGATCTTATTCTTATCGATCCGAAGTTTTACTATGGCGTAAGTCTGATCCCGCTTTTCTGGCTGATCCTGTATTATATCATCGGGAATTACCGAAAAATATACCGTAAAGCAAGGCTTAAAGAGTTGGGGCACACAATCCTGATTACACTTATCGGCGTTATAATCCTGTTTTTTGCTTTAATTCTTGATGATATTATAGTTACCTACAAGTCGTACTACCGGCTTTTTATGGTGCTTTTCAGCCTTCATTTTATTCTTACCTATATTCCACGACTTGTATTAACATCTATTACTGCCCATAAAATTCACAGGAAAATCATTGGTTTTCCAACAATAATTGTGGGCTCTAATGGTAATGCAATGAAAATATACAATGAAATTGAAAATCAGGTAGAACCTTCGGGTAACAAATTTGTAGGTTATGTTGATATTATTGAGTCTTCTCCGAATCAGATAAAAGAATACCTTCCACGCTTAGGCAACTATATTGAACTAAAAGCTATTATCCTGCAGCACCAGATAGAGGAAGTAATTATAGCAGTAGGACCTTCAGAGCACCAAACCGTTGAGAATATCATTACGGCACTTGAAGACACAGAAGTAGTACTCAAGATAATTCCTGATATGAAAGACTTTCTCACCGGGTCGGTTAAAATGACTTCAATTTTTCATGCCCCACTTATCCAGGTTTCCCCCGACTTAATGCCTCAATGGCAAATGTCGCTGAAACGAATTATCGACGTTGTTGTTTCTCTGATCGCTATTCTTATTCTGATCCCGGTATACATCATTACAGCCATCATCGTAAAACTCTCATCCCGGGGACCCGTTATTTATTCTCAGGAGAGAATGGGGATTCATGGAAAACCTTTCGTGATGCATAAATTCCGATCTATGTATCAGAATGCGGAAATTGAGAAGCCGATGCTCTCCTCTAAAAACGATGTCAGGATTACTCCTTTTGGATTATTTTTACGTAAGGTCAGACTTGATGAAATTCCGCAATTCTACTCCGTTTTAAAAGGAGATATGTCCTTAGTGGGTCCACGGCCTGAGCGATTGTATTTCATTCAGCAAATCGTTGATAAAGCCCCTCATTACCGATTGCTGCACAAAGTAAAGCCGGGCATTACTTCATGGGGACAGGTAAAATACGGATATGCAGAAAACGTTGACCAAATGGTCGACAGATTAAAATACGACCTGCTTTACATTGAGAACATGTCGCTGGCAATGGATTTTAAAATTCTGATTTACACAGTTATGATTGTGGCTCTAGGCAGGGGCAAATAAAGTTCACAAACCTCCTGACTGTATCAGCAAAACAATAGTCTCAATTTCCTTATCTTCTCCGGCTCCATCATATTTGCTGCGCAGATCGTAACCCCAGAATCTGGCAAAATTCTGATAGAAAAAGGCAACAAACATTCCTTTCATCTCTTTTACGATGTCGTAAGATGAATTTCCGGTTTCCCTGTCAATCAGTTTAATCAGGATCTTACCTTGCGTTATAGTCAGATTCTTAAGCTCCTTGCCATATTTGTTATTGATCTCATCCTCTATACCATTGAGAATTTGCCGTTTGTCTCTCTTGGTTTTTGCATTGCTCAACTCAACATTGGCTTCCTTAAACCGAATCCCGGCTAGTTTAGCATAGGGATAAACCTTTTTGACATTCCTGATCAAACGCGCAATTCTTGCTGCTTCTTTCGAATCAGGATTTCCGGTCAGATTGGACACAACAGATTCTGGTAGATCCACAAAAGGAATAGTATCCCCGTTTACGATTTGAAACTTCGAAAGTATTGTATCATTTTGTGAATTAGCTGATAATGATATAAATATCAGCATTAGGAACAACAAATATGGTGTTGATTTTTTCAAGGCCGGGCCGTATTAATTGAATTATTTCAACACCATATCAAATATTATGCAACTTTTAATTTCGTGATATTCGTCTTAAGAAGTCTTTCCTCTGCATATTCAGGCGTTACAATGAGTTCTTTTACTTTGCTCATCGAAGGCAACTCAAACATTGCATCTGTCATAATTGCTTCCAGTATCGAGCGCAAACCTCTTGCACCAACTTTAAATTCAATTGCTTTATCAACAACAAAATCGAGTGCCTCATCTGTAAAAACCAAACTAATGCCATCTAAATCAAATAGCTTAGTAAACTGTTTGGTAATTGCATTTTTGGGTTCTGTCAGGATTCGCTTTAAAGCGCCCTTGTCGAGAGGGGAGAGGTAGGTTACAACAGGGAATCTTCCAACGAGTTCAGGAATCAGACCAAAACTTTTAAGATCCTGAGGGGCAATATATTGCAGCAAATTTTCCTTATCAATTCTATATTTATCCTTATCAGCCGTATATCCCATTACGTTTGTATTCAAACGTGAGGCAATTCTTTTGTCTATTCCGTCAAAAGCACCACCTGAAATAAAAAGGATATTCTGAGTATTTACCTGAATCATTTTCTGCTCAGGATGTTTTCTCCCGCCCTGGGGAGGAACATTAACTATTGCTCCTTCCAGAAGCTTTAGCAATGCCTGCTGAACACCCTCGCCAGAAACATCACGGGTAATAGAAGGATTATCACTTTTACGCGAAATTTTATCGATTTCATCTATAAAAACAATGCCACGCTCTGCGGCTGCAACATTGTAATCGGCTACTTGTAATAAACGAACCAGGATATTTTCAACATCCTCACCAACATAACCGGCTTCAGTTAAAACAGTGGCATCAGCAATGCAGAATGGAACCTTGAGAAGTCTTGCAATCGACCGTGCAAGCAAGGTTTTACCGGTTCCTGTTTCTCCTGTTAAAATGACATTGCTTTTCTCAATCTCAATATCATCTTCCTGCTTATTGCCCGATTTCTGTTGATTTATTCGCTTGTAATGATTGTAAACAGCAACACTCAGAACCTTTTTTGCATCCTCCTGGCCAATAACATATTCGTCGAGTTTTTGCTTAATTTGCATTGGTTTAAGCAGGTCGGAAGCGCTGAAAGCATCGGCCGGCCTGGCTCCCAGTTCTTCGCCAACAATCAGCTTTGCCTGATCGACACACTCATCACATATGTGGGCATCCAAACCAGAAATAAGCATTTTAACCAGCTTGCGGTCTCTACCACAAAAAGAACATTTCTCCACAGACTTTGCCATCGATTAAGCTAAATACATATAATAATCCGTAAACTATTTTGCTGATTTTTCCCTTTGTAAAATCTCATCAATCATACCATAAGCCTTGGCTTCTTCAGCTGTCATCCAGTAATCTCTGTCAGAATCTTTCTCAATCTTCTTAAATGCCTGCCCACTGTGTGCAGCAATTATATCGTACAATTCTTTCTTGAGTTTTAAAATCTCACGTGCTGTAATCTCAATATCAGAAGCTTGTCCTTCGGCACCACCCATGGGTTGATGAATCAGAATCCGTGAATGCGGAAGTGCTGTCCGTTTTCCGGCCTGTCCTGCACAAAGTAATACTGCTCCCATTGAGGCAGCAATTCCTGTACAAATCGTGGCAATGTCCGGTGCAATATACTGCATTGTGTCATAAATTCCCAAACCAGCATATACAGAACCTCCCGGAGTGTTCAGGTAAATCTGAATGTCTTTCTTTGAATCAACGGATTCAAGAAAAAGTAACTGTGCCTGAATAATATTGGCAACGTAATCATCAATAGGAACTCCAAGGAAAATAATCCTGTCCATCATTAAACGCGAGAAAACGTCCATGGTGGCAATATTTAATTGTCGCTCTTCAATAATAGTTGGGGAGATGTAACCCTTTGCTACTGAAGTATATTTATCGAGGGTTGTACTGTTAAACCCAAGGTGCTTTACAGCATATTTTCTGAATTCATTCATTTTACCGGGTGTTTAATTAATGATGATGTGTTCCTTCAATTTTGTGGAACTCCTCATGTGAAATATATTTATCGTTGATTTTTATTTTCGATTTAAACAAATCAATAAGTTTATCAGCATAAAGAAGATCGTAGATTTGCTCCATTTCTTCCTTCTTTTCCATGTACTTGGACGCAAGCATATCAATTGATGATTCAGCTTCTGATTCATCAGCAGGCATTGCACCCTGACTGCGGAAGTACTTTCTGTACCTGTCCTTTACGTACTCTTTAATTTCTGATGCATCAACATTTATGTCATACTTTTTGATAAGCCTGTCTTCAATAAGCCTCCATTTCATCGATTCAAAGATTTTTGGATAATCAGGCTCAGCTTTCGAATCATCGTGATCGTGTTCATGTTCATGATCATGTTCGTGATCGTGGTCATGTCCGTGATCGTGATCGTGATGATGATCATGACCGTGGTCTTTCTCCTCTTCTCTTTCTTTTAACCATTTTTTAAGGAAGGTTTCAGGCAGATCGATGTTCATTTCAGTTAACATTGTTTCCTTAACCTTATTGTAGAAGGTTGCATTACTTTCCTGACTGTATGAGATTTCGATATCCTTCCGGATTTTGTCGCGGAACTCTTCTTCATTTGCCAGGTTGTGTCCCGGAAAAATTTTGTCGAAAAGTTCCTGGTTAATATCCGCAAGTGACATCCTTTCGATGTCGATAATTTTCATTTCAAAAGAACTGCTAATAGTTGCAGCCTGTGCAGCATCAATATTCAGCAGGTAGCCAACACGAGTAGCGTCTTTAACAACTTCATCAGGGATAATGGTAAAACTGTCGTCTTTTTTAATTCCGATAAGCTTTTTCTTAAAATCTTCATTGTCGAAGGTGACTGTAGAAACCTTTCTTGTATTGGTAATACCACCTTCAGCAACGCTGCCGTCTTCAGCAAGTTCGTTCAGCTCAACATTAAGCCAGTCGCCCTCTTCTGAAGTTTCAACCTGCTCAAAGTTGCCGTATGATCTGCGGATCATTTCAATTTCTTTTTCAACTTGTTCTTCTTCGGCTTGGATCCTGAAAAAATCGACTTCGATATTTTCTCCTAGCTCAGGGTCGAATTTTGGAGCAAAACCAAGGTCAAAATAGAACTCAATATTGCCGAGATTCTCCCAGTCGATCATTGGAGTAAGTTCGTCATTAGGAACAGGAGTTCCAAGGGTTTCGAGTTCATTGTCGCGGATGTAATCCGTTAATGAGTCAGAAACGAGTTTATTAACTTCATCAGCCAGCACAGCCTTTCCGTACATTTTATTTATCATCCCGAAAGGGACTTTCCCGGGTCTGAATCCCGGTATATTAGCCTTTTTCTGATACTCTTTAAGTTTGAGGTTAACTTTTTCGTTATAGTCCTCAGGGGTAAATTCAATTTTTAGAGTTGCTTCAAGCTTACTGTGATCTTCGCGACTAATGTTCATGCTTTATAAATATGATATGATTAAATAACAAAACAAACCTTAATTGTTCCTGAAAAGGGGTGCAAAATTAATAAAAATCTTAAGATGGTTTGGGATTGCTCAATTATTACATTATAATAAAGAATTTGAATGCTGATTCGTGAACTTCAGGTCATACTCTAACTCTAACTCAAACTACGACTCATATTCACTACCAACTGTATTTTTGCCCTGTAAGGGCATTTTCCATTAGCGATGGGCAACGCCCATCGTAGAAATCGGCGCAATAACAGTTGAGCCCTGTAGGGGCGGCCTACCTGATTTAGGGTTAAATGTTCAATATATGTAATTATTAGTTTTGTTTATTTGGTTTTTTTTTGGTAGGAGGATCGGATGCGGAATTGATGTAATATTATTATTTCTGAAACAATATTTGTAGATTTTACCTTCAATTTGGTAGGCCGCCCTTACAGGGCTCATATGCTTTTCGGGGTCATTCTTTCCGAT
>CAIXZF010000083.1 GCA_903923925.1 uncultured Bacteroidales bacterium | reverse complement strand
CTGCCTTCTGCCTCCTGCCTCCTGCCTCCTGCCTCCTGCCTTCTGCCTCCTGCCTTCTGCCTCCTGCCTCCTGCCTTCTGCCTCCTGCCTCCTGCCTCCTGCCTTCTAGCGATCCATATCCGGAATAACCAAATCAAGCGATCCGCTTATTGCAATTAAATCGGCAATTTTGTAATTCCTGCATAAATGATCCATAGCTCCAACATTGCAGAAATTTGGCGACCTGAACTTGATTCTGTAAGGATTTTTATTACCATCGCTTACGATGTAAACACCAAACTCTCCGCGGGCAGCTTCAACACGCTGTGTGTATTCGCCTTCAGGAAGTTTAATAATGGCTTTCATCTTGGTGATGTAATCTCCCTCAGGGATATTGTCGATGAGTTGCTCAATAATTTTCATGGATTCCCACATTTCATCCATTCTTACTTTATACCTGCTGAAGGTATCTCCTGAGTCGTAAAGTGGTTCTACAAATTGCACCTTATCATAGGCTCCGTAAGGATGGTGTTTGCGAACATCGCAGGAGAATCCTGATCCACGGCCTGACGGACCTGTAACACCATAAGAAATGGCTTCTTCTTTAGTAAGGAGTCCAATGCCTTTGGTACGATTCTGGAAAATGACATTTCCTGTTAGAAATTGATCATACTCAGGGAGTTTTTTCCTGAAATAGGCGATGAATTCTTTCACCCTCTTCTGGAAATTTGGATGCACATCATGCATTAATCCACCAGGAGTATAGAAACTGTGTAATAGCCTTGATCCAAAACTCTCTTCGAAAATATCGAGAATTTTTTCACGATCTCGGAGTCCGTAAAAGTAACAGGTTAAACCACCAAGGTCCATACCAAATGCCGACCACCAAAGCTGATGGGAAGCAATTCGGTTTAACTCATCCAATATAGTACGCACATATTTCACTCTTTCTGGTACCTCAACATCAAGCGCTTTTTCAACTGCCAGGCAAACTGCATGGTTGTTAATATGGGCACTGAGATAATCAAGCCTGTCGGTGAGATGAATAATCTGAGGATAAGTGAGCTTTTCACTCATTTTTTCAATACCGCGGTGTATATATCCAAGATGGGGCTCCACACGTTGCACAATCTCCCCTTTGAGGGCTACCACCAAGCGTAATACACCGTGAGTAGATGGGTGCTGAGGCCCCATATTGATGGTATATTCCTGGTCTTCAAGTAATTTGAATGTGTTATCTGCCATGGTTTAGCGTTCAATAATGTTGATTTCGTCTACATAATCTTTCCGTAAGGGATGTCCAATATCCGGAGCAATTTCATCGAGAAAAATTCTTCTCATATCAGGATGGTTTTTGAAAGTGATTCCAAAGAAATCGTAAACTTCCCTTTCATGGAAATCTGCAGTTTTGTAAATGTCGCTGATTGTTTCAATGCTAACATCGTCTCTGCCCGGAATTTGTGCCTTAATAACAACACAATGATGATATCGTGTCGATTCAAGGTGATAAACTACAGTCATGTGATCGGCATAGTCTACTCCAGTGAGGTTAAACAGATAGTCAAAGGTAGTCTCTGCACTATCTTTCAATGCCTTTACCAATTTTTTGAGGTTTTCCTTTGGAATACTTACAGTAAGCAGTTCTTTGCTTTCGGTAAATTCAGCCTTAGGAACTATGGTAAGGATAAACTGTTTCAGTTCTTCGTTGCTCATGCTCAGGTTGTTATTATTCTGATTGACTATCGTTCAACTTATATTTTGGCGGGATTGTACCCTCAAGATGTTCCCTGTCGTAATCGCGCATATTCATGATTGATTCACTTTTAACTTTGCGTTGTAATTGCATTACACCATAGAGTAAAGCTTCAGGACGCGGAGGACAGCCAGGAATGTAAACATCTACTGGTATCACGTGTTCCACACCACGAATCACCGAATATGTGTTGTAAAAGAATGGCCCTCCGGAAACAGCGCAGGCGCCCATGGCAATTACATATTTTGGATCGGCAATTTGATCATAAAGCCTTTTTAATACCGGAGCCATCTTGCGAACAATCGTTCCTGCAACTACGATAAGGTCGGCCTGGCGGGGACTGGCCCTGTAAACCTCAAACCCAAAGCGGGCAAAGTCGTGCCTGGCAGCACCGGCTGCCATCATCTCTATACCACAACAACTTGTAGCAAAAGTTAATGGCCACAGCGAATTAGAACGGCCCCAGTTAATTACATCATCAACAGTTGTCAACAGTATGTTGCCACCAGTCTCTTTGAACAACTCAAGGGTTTCGTTATCCTTGAAATCGCTCTGTTTCATTGATTTAATCTTTATTCCCATATCAGTGCGTGTTTCTTCCATGCATACAATAACCCAAGACCCAAGATCACGAAAAAGATAAGGATCTCAATAAATGCGACCATCCCTAACTGTTTCATTACTACTGCCCATGGAAAGATAAATACTGTTTCAACATCAAAAATCAGAAACAAAATGGCAAACAAATAATAGCCTACATTGAACTGTAACCACGATAAACCCTTGGTCGGAATACCGCATTCGTAAGTGTCGGATTTATTGGGGTTCACTGATGAAGGAGGCACAAACGTCGAAAAGACGATTGCTCCGCCAACCAGGAACACTCCAACAATAAAAAATAGAATTAAACTTTCGCTACTCATTATTTCTGTATTTAGTGATTCATTTTATTTTCAGTGTAATATTTCCTTCCAGCCATTAACTAAGGTATTGATTTTCACCAATTTTAGGTATTGAATAAAGCCACAACTTCCTCATACATCTGGTTGTTTGAGAAGCCGTTAATATCAATCGATTTCGACCTGCAAAGTGCAACACAGGTTCCGCAACCCTGACACAAGCCCGGGTTAACGTAAGCAAGTGCTTTGATAACTTTGCCGCTTCTGTCCTTGATTTCTTCGCGCTCGATAGCATTATAAGGACATACCGGCTGACACATAAAACAGCCAACACAAGTAGAGTATAAAGGCCCGGGATAACGGTTTACAATTGCCACAAGTGGCTCACGGGTTAATTCATCCTTGCTGAAAAGTCCGCAAACCTTTACCGCAGCACCTGATGCAGCAGCAACGGACTCAGGGATATCTTTAGGAGCCTGACAGGCTCCTGCAAGCATTATACCTGCTGTGTTGGTTTCTACTGGTTTCAGTTTAGGATGTGCCTCTGCAAAAAACTTATGTGCATCATAGGATACATGCAGGGTCTGAGCCAGCGATTCTGCACCCGGATTAGAGATGGCAGCAGTTGCCAGAACAACCATGTCGGCTTCAATTTCAATAGGTTGTGCATTCAAAAGTGTATCAACACCTTTAACAATCAACTTCCCATTCTTTTCATAAACCCTTGAAACCCGCCCACGTACATAATTGGCATCATCTTCTGTAATGGCACGTCTTACAAATTCTTCATAGTTTTTGCCACCTGCACGGATATCCATGTAGAAGATAGTAGCTTCGCCGTCGTGAACTTTGTGTTTGTACAGCATGGCATGTTTAGCCGTATACATACAACAGATCTTTGAGCAATATTCAATTCCTTTTGCCGGGTCGCGTGAACCGGCACAGGCGATAAATACAATTTTCTTTGGTACAGTGCCGTCGCTTGGCCTGCGGATTGCGCCCTGAGTAGGACCAGAAGCTGAAGCCAGACGCTCGAACTGAAGGCCATCAATAACGTCTTTGTATTTTCCGAAACCGTATTCAGGGAAAAAATCAGCACGTTTAATGTCGAATCCTGTCGCAATTACAACAGCCCCGACTTCTACATCTATAATTTCATCTTCCTGATCAAATTTAATGGCATTGGTTGCACATACTTTTTCGCAGATTCTGCATTTCCCTTTCAGATAGAAAGTGCAATTATCCCGGTCGATAACAGGAATATTTGGAACTGCCTGGGGGAAAGGAGTATAGATAGCTGGTCTTACACCCAAATGCTGCTCAAATTCACTTGAAATTTTCTTCTGAGGACATTTGGTGGTGCACATACCGCAGCCTGTGCAAAGTTCTTCGATAACACTTTTTGCTTTTTTCCGGATCTTAGCTGTAAAGTTCCCCACAAATCCATCGAGACCAATAACCTCTGAATAGGAATAAAGGGTTATCAGCGGATGTTGTGCAACTTCTACCATTCGTGGAGTAAGGATGCACTGAGAACAGTCGAGGGTAGGAAAGGTCTCAGAAAGCTGAGCCATATGCCCACCAATGGAAGGTTCTCTTTCAACCATCACAACCGGGTGACCGGCATTCGCAATGTCCAATGCTGCCTGAATTCCGGCTACTCCGCCGCCAATAACAAGTGCCCGTTTGGTAACTGGCACTTTAATCATTTCCAGAGGAGCATTATGTTTCACCTTGGCAACCATTGTCCGAACAACGTCAATGGCCTTCTGAGTCGTGACTTCTCCTTTATCGTGTACCCATGAACAATGTTCCCTGAGGTTGGCCATTTCACTGAGGAATGGATTCAATCCGGCATCCGCAGTAGCTTTCCTGAAGGTTGGCTCATGCATACGAGGTGAGCAGGCAGCAACAACAACTCCTGTTAGTCCGTGTTCCTTAATAGCATCCTTTATCAGCGTCTGACCAGGATCGGAACACATATATTTATAATCAACAGCGTATTCAACACCTTGAATTTTTGCAGCAGTTTCGGCCACTTTATGGCAGTCGACTGTAGCTGAAATGTTTTCGCCGCAATGGCAGACAAATACTCCGATTTTTGCCATGGCTTATTCCCCCTTAGATTGAGTTGCTAAAAATGGATCAAAAGTCTCTATCGATTTTGGCCTTTCCGGCAGATTAACCGGAACAAAATGCCTTTGCAGACCGAGTTCTTTTTCAGAAAGCCCGACAGCAAGACCTATTGCCTGAATAATATAAAGTACAGGAGAATCCACGTTCTTGTCCAGGTATTTATTGATATCCGGACGGCGCATATCAAGATTGGAATGACACATTGGGCAGGCAACGATGAAGCACTCTGCACCTCTGTCGTCAGCATCCTTGATAATTTTACCCGAAAGTTTGGCAACCAGATCGGTACGCGAAACAGACATTCCGGCACCACAGCATTCAACCTTATATTCCCAGTCTATAGGAGTTCCTCCAATTTGACGGATAATATCATCCATGCTCTGAGGATTTTCAACCCTGTCGAAATTTAATACATTGTGAGGGCGAACCAGCAGACAGCCATAATAACAGGCTGCTTTGTAGTTAAAAGGTTTCACCAGCTTATATTGTAGTTTGTCTACCATATATTTCTGGATCAATTGAACCACATTCAGAACTGTTGATGTTCCTTTATATGGCATTTCAATAATTTCAATTACCCGGTTCCGGAGATCTTTATGTTCGTTCAGCTCATACTGAACCACCGATAAACGGTTGTAACAGGCAGCACAGGGAACCACGATATCTGTAAGTCCTTCACGTTCGGCCAGAGCAAGAATACGTGCTGGCAATGAAAGCGAAAGTTCTTTGTTAAGATTATGTGCAGCAGTTGCTCCACAGCAATTCCAATCGGGAATTTCAACCAACTCAATATCAAAGGCTTTACAAACTGCCTTAACAGATTCTTTATATTCTATTGAAGTTCCCTTAAGAGAACATCCTGGATAGTATCCTAATTTCATTTTTTTCCTCCCTTCTTCAGTGTTTTTTTGAAGATGCTGAGCATGTTCTTCCTTCCTTTAATAACCTCCGGGATAAAATGGAGTTTTCCTCTGCTTAGCATGGAAGGTACCAGGTTTACATCCTGACCCATCTGTAATGACCGGAGTTTGTATTCCGCAACAAGTCCCAGTTCAAACAGACGTCCGGTTTGTTTGATGCTGTCAAGGAAAGATTTATGGAAGGAGATAATGTTTTTAGCACCCGGGTTGGTGATTCCCTTTTGCAGCGAACGTTCGCGCAGAAAGTCCATAACACCTGGAATGTCGATTTCCATCGGGCAACGGGTTGCACAGGTTTCGCAAGTCACACACAGCCAGGTTGTCATAGAACGAAGAGCCTTGTCCTCGTTTGCCTTCGATTCAGTTTGAACAAGCCGCATGATTACACTGGGAGGGTAATCCATATCTTCTGAGACAGGGCAGCCGGCAGAACACTTGCCACATTGGTAGCACTTCTGT
Organism: uncultured Bacteroidales bacterium; assembly: GCA_903923925.1. Lineage (GTDB taxonomy): Bacteria > Bacteroidota > Bacteroidia > Bacteroidales > CAIXZF01 > CAIXZF01. The sequence continues at coordinate 24,213 of CAIXZF010000083.1, read as the reverse complement.
ACAGTGAGATGCCGTTGATCGAGCATCTCTTCCATCAGACTACCTTTTTTATGAACTACATGAGCACTTGACATGGAAGTAGTTTTTATGTATTAGTCTTATTGACTTACTTCATATGCAAAAATATAATCAACATAAGTATCAGATAGTCAGATAATTAGAGTTAATTGTTCATAAATTAACAATTCTTTTGCCAATTTGAATTTTCGCATTCCGGACAAAAATAAAATATAATTTTTACATCTTTCCCATACCCCCCTCTATTTAAAACGATTCAAAATATTAATCCGGTTTTTTTAGCCCGAAATTAGCACACTAGCACACCCGGCACACTCTGCTTCTTCTGCACAATTGCACAGTTAATCAGATTAGCCGGCTTTTTATAAACGCAATGAGCGCAATGAAGGCGCAAAGGGCGCAAAAGCTATTGCAGTGATTGTAAAAATGAAAAGTAAGGGACTGGTGTCGAACGTTCAGCAGATATTATTCTCCGCCAAACAAATATCCTATTGTGAAATTATAGGTGCGGTTTTTTAATTTGACATCTGTACCTGCACCTCCTCCGTTTCCGGAGATAAAGCCTTTGGAAGAGACATTTGCCAGTCCCAACGAATAATTAAATCCGGCAAGGAAGTTATTGTACTCAAAAGCAACATTAATGTTAGCCCCGAAATCAAAAGGTTTGTATATGTCTGTATCACTCGGGCCCCAGTTTATTTTGTCTTTTGTATTAACAGTGTTTCCCGACTTGTCCTTTGTTGTTACTTTATTGTTACCACCAATTCCATAGCCAATATAAGGGCCAAATCCGCCATAAACAATCAGATTCTCAATTTCGAAATTATACATTGCATTCAGCGGGATCTCAACATACATAGGCCTTGAAACAGTTTTGAAATCTCCGATCTGGTACTTATAGCCCTTGGTAATCAGCAGGAGTGCAGGCTGAAATGAAAGATGGTCTGAATTAGGAACGGGAATGTTTGCTACGCCACCGACTTCAAAGCCAGGAATAACCTCATAAAGTGGTGTATTCGAGGTGTTAATGTACATTTTAGAAACAGTAACTCCGACTTTTGGACCAAACCTGATCTGCGATTCTGCAGAATTGATTATTATTAATATGAAGATAACGCTCAAAAGGAATGTCGCTTTTCTCATGGGGCTGCTTATTAATTGTGTGTCAACGAACGCCCAAAGTTATTAAATATCTTTATTTTTCAACCAATATCTTGAGGCTTGAATTAAAAATTTGCTATTAAACTGCTAAAAAGAATTTAATTGGCAATACCTGAATCACATTCACTGCTTCTCCATGCCGTCTGCCCGGCGACCAAACCGGCATTCCTCTTACAACACGAATCGCCTCACGGTCAATTTCCGGATCAACACTGCGGGTTACTTTTATATCGTATACCCTTCCTGAGGTACTAACTTTAAAACACACAAAAACTGTCCCCCTGATCTTTTTCTGTACTGCTGCAGCCGGATATCTGATGTTATCTCTGAGATATTTATCAAGGCCCTGCCGCCCTCCGGGAAATTCAGGTAGCTTTTCAACCCTGAAATATACATTGGTATCGGTTCCATTGCCGTCGCTCTTAATCAGCAATTTATCACCAAGTTTCAATGTGCTGTCTTTAATTTCAGTTTTCTTCTTGTCAGGATCTTTCAGGTTTTTATCATGATCTTTAACAACTATTGGAGGAGTAGTAAGCTCGGGCTTTTGAAGAATAGTTTCTTCCTGTTTTTTTTCTTCACTTCCGGGGGGAGTTGGCAACTGAATGTCATCCTTACTCATCATTTCATAAGTTGCAATAATATCGCCTGCACTTATTGCCGGGCTTGTATCTGCAAGATAAAAGTAAATTACACTTCCTAAAACCAGAGAGAATAGTAGTGTGCTAATAAGAAACGCCCACGTTACCAGCCTGTTATAGCCTTTACGTACCAGATAGGCTCCATAGTCTTTATTACGGCCTTCAAAAATGATATCATCTAAACGGGAATGCATCTGCGTTTTTAGAAACGCAAAGATAAAAGTAATCGTATTTGTTTGTGCAGCCTAATGAGCTATAAAATTCCGGCTAAGCTTTCTTTTTGAAATTAGCAACGTCGGTTGAAATGCGGTCAGTCTTATCATTTAACTCGGTAATCTGTTTGCGCAGAAGGCTTATATGTAATTCAAATTCAGACTTTATACGGGCAGATTCACCTACTGTTTTACCTGCCGTTTCTTTAAGCTCATCTTGTAGCAATATCACAGATTTTCCAATGCGGGCTTCCTGGTTGCTTAACTCTGATTGCAGGGAAGAAATTTTCCTGTTAATTTCCTTTACAGAATCCTCTTGTTGCTGGATAAAATGATTGAACTTACTGCCTTGAGCATCAATGAAGGTATCCAGGCTTTTGGATGTAGCATCCAGCTTGTTAGTCATTTCTTTGCTTTTTCGATTAATGAAGAGAAGGAGAATTAAAACAACAATGCCAAACACCGAAACAATTACAGCTCCGGTAATGGTGTAGGTTTTCCGTTTTACAAGAGCTTCGCTGATTTCATTAATTCGTTTGTCGGCAAGTGAAATCATCGATAATTTTACTGTAATACTGTCGCTTAACTGTTTTAGTTGAATTGAATTCCCTGTTAGTTCAACTTTCAAACTGTCTGCAAGCTTTACTAAATGATGGTTCGTTTCCTGTAGGCCGGCAAGTTTGGCTTTTGTCCCGGTAACACTGTTTTGAAGTTTGCTCACTTTGGTATTTAATCCCTGAAGTTCCTTCTGTGTATCAGTTGTATTTGTCTGTGACATAAGGAATAACGGAAAAAAACTTAAAAGAAAAATTGCAGTTAGATTTTTCATAAATAGTAAATGTTACATATGAAGTATTTAGATTTTATGTTCAGATACACCGCATAAATATACAACAAAAAAAGCTCTAAAGCAATAAAAATATCTCTTATTTATCAATTTATGAAGAAAAAAAACGGGTTATTTTAGTACTGATTATTATTTTATTGGGTCCGAACTTTATTTCTGAAGAATTGTTTACTTTTACGCATTCTAAATAAAAATAAGATCTGCCCCCATGGCTATAACGAAAGAAGCTGTTATTGAAGCACTTAAACATGTTGATGATCCCGATCTTCACAAAGATTTGGTGAGTTTAAATATGATAGAGGATGTTCAGGTTGATGGCAACAAGGTGAAATTTACCCTCGTGCTCACCACACCTGCCTGTCCTATGAAAGGGAAAATGAAACAGGATTGTATTGATGCAATTCATCAAATGATTGATAAAGATGCTGATGTTGAGGTTGTTTTAACCTCCAAAGTCACGTCGGTCCGTAAAGTGGATGCTGAACAATTGAAAGGCGTAAAGAATATTATTGCAATAGCTTCTGGTAAAGGTGGAGTTGGTAAAAGTACTGTTGCTGCCAACCTTGCCATCGCACTTCATAAAGCAGGAGCAAAAGTTGGTTTGATTGATGCTGATATTTATGGCCCTTCTATACCAATAATGTTCGACGTTGTAAACGAACATCCTAAGGTTGAAGAAGTTAATGGTAAAACACATTTACTCCCGGTTGAGAAATACGGAATTAAATTGTTGTCAATCGGATTCTTTGTTGATCCTGAAAAAGCACTTGTCTGGAGAGGCCCTATGGCTTCGAATGCATTGCTGCAATTGTTCAACGATTCTGAATGGGGTGAACTCGACTACCTTGTAATCGATCTTCCGCCAGGAACAGGTGATATTCACCTTACGCTTGCTCAGTCGATTCCTGTAACCGGCATTGCAATCGTTACAACTCCTCAGGAAGTTGCACTTGCCGACGCCCGTAAAGCCCTGAGCATGTTCAATACCGAGCAGATAAGGGTGCCTATTCTTGGTCTCATTGAGAATATGTCCTATTTTACTCCGGCCGAACTTCCGGAGAACAAATACTACATCTTCGGAAAAGAAGGTGGCCGGCGACTTGCTGCGGAAAGCAGAGTTGCCTTCCTGGGTGAAATTCCGCTGGTACAAAGTGTCTGCGAATCTGGTGATAAGGGTAGCCCTATTGCACTTGAAGAAGATTCGCCGATTTCAAAAGCATTTGCAATGCTGGCTGAATCTATTTCGCAGCAGATTGCAATCAGAAATGCTGTTCAGGAAGCAATGACAGGGATGTAATTGCTTGAAATTAAATTAATTAATTCTAAATAAAATAGTAAAATGTCAGTAGAATTAGAAAATAAAGTAAAAGGTGTTATTGAGCAGATTCGTCCTTATCTGCAAGCCGATGGCGGAGATATTAATTTTGTTAATCTTACCGAAGATAATGTTGTTAATGTTGAGTTGGTTGGCGCCTGCGGTTCATGCCCTTTCAGCCGTATGACATTGAAAAACGGCGTCGAATCAGCAGTGAAAAAAGCCTTACCTGAAATCAAATCAGTAGAAGCTTTATAGGCATAGTTTAAATCGTGCCCTTATAGAAAAACAGTGAATCCAGGCATGAGGATAGTTCATGCCATTACCCAAGATATTTTCCTTCAATTGGCATCCTTCGGCCCATTCCGAATGCCTTTCCCGACACCCGCAGTACAGGCGGTGTTTGATATCTTTTGTACTCGTTAGTGTTAACCAATTTTAAAATTCTGGCTATCATCGCTTTGTCAAAACCCTCAGCTTCGATTTCTTTCGGCCCTTTTCGCATTTCAATGTACTGAAAAAGGATACGGTCGAGAATTTCATAATCAGGCAATGAATCAGAATCTTTCTGATCGGGTCGCAATTCGGCCGAAGGAGGTTTCAACAAAATATTTTCAGGAATTATTTCCATTTCTCTGTTGATAAACCGCGCCAGATCATACACTTCGGTTTTGTAAACGTCGCCAATAACCGACAATCCTCCGCACATATCGCCATAAAGTGTTCCATAGCCCACAGCAGCTTCACTTTTATTGCTGGTGTTCAATAAGATATTCCCAAATTTATTCGAAAGTGCCATTAAAAGCACCGCACGGATTCTTGCCTGCATATTCTCTTCAGCAATACCAAACGGCAGATCCTTAAATTGTGGCGATAATGTTGTAAGCAATCCCCTGAACGATTCCTCAATTGGAATAAGTTCCCATGGACTGCCAAGGTTTTTAGCTAGTTCTTTTGCATCAATCACCGAATGATGTGAAGAAAAACCTGAAGGCAGCAGAACTCCTAATACATTTTCAGGACCCAATGCTCTGGCAGCAAGTACCATAACAACAGCAGAATCAATCCCTCCCGATAAGCCAAGGATAGCTCTGGAAAAACCCATTTTTCTGAAGTAGTCGTGAATTCCCATCACAAGGGCATCGTGGATTAATTCAGTTTTTTCATTTACAACGAAAGTCTGACTACTCTTTTCATCAAGATCAACAGTTGCAAAATCCTCTTCAAAGGCGGATAATTGGGCAAGGGCTTCTCCTTTACTGTTTATTGCTATTGAGCCACCATCAAACAGAAGTTCTGTCTGAGCACCGATATGATTTACATAAACCAGGGGTATGTTGTATGTGATTGCATTGGTAATGAGTACTTTTCTGCGAATTTCTTCCTGGCGGAAGTTAAAAGGTGAAGCGGCAATGTTTATTATCAGGTCGGGCTTTTGCTTTGAAAGCTCAGCCATCGGATTTTGAATGTACAAGGGCTCAGTACCCAGTATCCAGAGGTCTTCACAAATTGTAAGAGCAATACGTATTCCTTTGAAATCTACGGTCGCAAATGTTGTATTTGGCTCAAAATATCGGTATTCATCGAAAACATCATAGTTCGGCAGAAGGCTTTTATGACGGATTTCTTTCACCTGGCCATCATACAGCAGGAATGCGGAGTTATACAAATCTTTTCCTTTCCCACTGCTATTTCTTGATGGACAACCTAAAATTGCACCTACTTTAGTGCATTTCGCTGCAATTTCATTGAGCGAAGTCTCACATCGGCTTATAAAATCATCAAACTCAAGGAAATCCCTCGGAGGGTAACCACAAACAGCCAATTCAGAAAAGACAATAAGGTCGGCATTCTCCTGTTCACACCTTTCAATCGCATCAATGATTTTTTTTGTATTGGCCCCGAAATTTCCTACATGAAAGTTCAACTGGGCAAGACTAATCCGCATAAGAATTAAAAGAGCACACCTACGGATAATTCAACATAATTGGATATCGCGTTTTCCGATTTGCCATTCACAGGGTTCGTCCCTTTAAGAACATTCGTAAATCCGTTATCGAAGCTCAAACTGCCGAAAATCTGGGTGTTTCCGCTAACATTGTATTGAGCTCCGAGACCTACAATCATGGATTCACGGAAAAACCGCGTTGAAGATTTTATGCTGGGCTCCTTTTTTACAATCTTTGCAGCTGGTGTATATACATTGAATTCATCTTTAGCCTGGGCAGAAATATTAATGCTGGTCCCAAGTCCCATTTGCATAAAATAAGTGAAGTACCCAATAGCTTTGGTTTGCATTTTTAACAAAACCGGAATTTCAATTGCCTTGTAACTGTAGCGCCTGTACATAGTCCCCGTATCTTTACCATCAGCATATGGGAATTTGAGTTTCCCTGCATTAATAGGAATGTTAAATCCTGAACAAATCGAATAATTATCAGCAAATTTATATTCTCCTACAAACCCCCAGTTAAATCCCATTGTAATCCCATCACCCGAATAATCCTCAACACCTGGTTTCAGCCATCCAATATTTGGAGCAAACCTGAAACCAAACTGAAATGGTGCCTCATTTTTCTGGGCATAACTACCTGATGTGCCTATAATCAGCATCAGAGCTACAATCAATCCTGCTTTTTTCATATATCATTATTTTAGGTTGAGATACAATTTACCTCTCAATCGGTAACAAAAATACTATGATTCCGTCATACTAAACGATGTTTCCGTTAATGTGTTTTTTAAATAATGTAAATTCTTGACTATTTTAAGTCAATTCAAATGTAGTAGGTTTAAAATCAATTATATGCATAACAGAATTAATATTATCTTCAGAATGTTTTCTGAAAAAACATTATTGATGCAAATTTGTTTCGTTTGTATTTACATTTGTATACATAATCAGTTTTGTTAACACTACTCAAAATGAAGAAGTTTGTAATTGTTCTTTTCCTTTTTAGCATAGTGTTTTGTGCAAAAGAAGCATATTCTCAGATTCCGAAGTTTACATTCGGTCCCAAAATTGGGTTTTCCACATCTACTATGACCTCCGACATCGACACCTTAACTGAGAAGTTTAAGCAGGGTTTGATGGGTGGTGTGTTTTTTAGGTTTAGTACGAAGTTTCTGTACATACAGCCGGAAGTACTTTTGGTTAGCAAAGGTGGTGTTTTTGAATCTGAAACACAGACCTTCAAGGAAAATGTGAATATTAGTTCAGTTGATGTTCCTGTTATGTTCGGATTCCGGTTTCTTCCGGGGGAGGATTTCAGTATTCGGGTTCATGGTGGCCCTTTCTTTAGCTATATTGTTGATAAATCAATTGTTGTAAATGGTGAAGAAATATCCGCAGCGCTGGCCGATCAACAACTCAAAGATGCTTATCTCGGATATCAGGCAGGCATAGGATTTGATATTCTTCAGTTTTCTTTAGATTTCAGGCTTGAACAGGGCCTGGGCGATATTCACCATGCTCTTGCAGGCGCTCCTGATGATAAATGGAAGCCCAGGCTTTACAACATTAGTCTGGCACTAAAGTTGTTGTAGCTGAAGTGTAAAACCCAAACTTATGAAACGATTATTTCTGTCTTTTGTAGCCATAATTTGTGCTGCAGGCATTTTGTATGCCCAGGATCCTATGAAAACCACTTCATTAAATGTTTTTAAAAACGGTACTTACTTTGTTGTAAAGGAAGGCAGCCTGCCGCTGTTCAACAGCAAAGCAAGACTACAGATTCCTAAAACTCCATTGCTCGGTACCTACTGGATTACAACGCAAAAAGACATTACAATCAATAAAATACTATTCAGTACAGATACACTAAAGACCAGCAGACCGGCTCAGACTATTCTGGAACTTTTGCAGGCGAATAAGGGAAAAAAAGTTAAACTGTTTTACAGGGTCGATGATAAAACTACAACTGAGATTTCTGGCACTTTGCTCGATTATTTTCTCCCGACAAATCTTGTTAAAATTAAAACGGCAGAAGGCAGGTTTGGCTATTTCAGTGCTAACGATATAAAGCAACTTTTCGTTGAAGAGAATCCAAATGAAAATCTTAAGTCCGATTCCACTTCTTACCTGGCAAATATTGAGTTTAACAGAGATCCTAAAGAAGTGAAAATTAAACTTGTTTACATGCAGGCAGGGATACAATGGATTCCGACTTATAATATTAAGGTGTTGAATGATAAGGAATTACAACTAGAGATGAGGGCTTTGGTTGAGAATTTTGCTGAAAACATTAATAATGCGGATCTTACCCTTACTGTTGGTGATCCCAATTACAAGTTTGGCAGAAGTACAGAGCCTTTTGCAAATCCTTTTCTCAGCACTATTTTTGCACCCACACCAAGCTATGGTTCAAGAGCTTACCAGTTTCAGAATTCAATGGCATCTGCTCCGGCAATGAATGGATATGCCCCTATGGCGAAGGCAGAGGCAGGTACAGATTATGTTGATTACAATGAATATACAACGGAGGGTGAGAAAACCGGCGATTTGTTTATGTACCGTTTGGGGAGAGTAAGCGTACCTAAAAACAGCAAGGCAAGTTTCCAGGTATTTTCACAAAAAATTCCATACAAGGACGTTTATAAGGTTGCTTTGGGTGATGTTATTAATTATGCCAATACAAATTATATCAACAATAATCCTGAGCAGAAATTTGAGGTTTATCATTCAATGAAGTTGATTAATGCAACAAAAAATCCTTTTACTACAGCGCCGGTTTTCGTAATGAACGAAGAATTGGAACCACTGGCACAGGATGAAATCAAATACACTGCTGTTGGGGGAAATGTCTCAGTTCAGCTATCCAAATCACCTGATATTACTGTAAAAAATACTGAAGATGAAAAAGATCGCCAGGAAAAAGTAAAGATATATAATAAAGTTACTTACAATAAAGTTATTATCAGCGGTACTATTGAAATCAGCAATCTGCAGGAGAAGGAAGTTGTGCTTAATATTAACAAGTATGTAAATGCGCTTGTTACTTCCGCCAGCGATAATGGAACAATTAAAAAGCCGCCACGATTCGACGGTCTGAACCCTTCTTCTGAAATAGAGTGGGAGATTCCAATGAAAGCCAATGAGAAAAGGACTTTGACCTATTTTTATGAAGTATACGTTTATGCCCGTTAATAAAGGAATTCAGCTGAAACATTTTTTATTTCTCTGTGTAATTCTTGTTTTTGTATTCAATGCATGTCGCAATGATCAGCCTAAGCTTACCTTGCCAAAAATTAAATCAGAAACCCCAAAAGCTGAAATAAAAATCCACAGGTACGATCAGGCACTCTTTGCTTTGAGTCGCACTGATTTAAATGCGGGCCTCAGCGGACTTCAAAAAGAGTATTCTTTTTTTCTGGGTTCCAATCTTGGCGATCCGCTGGCCTTAGCACAAATGCAAAATTACCTTGGCGATCCTGTAATACAGGCGCTTAACCGTGATGTTCAGAAACAATTTGGCAATATCGGGTATCTGGAAGGCTCTTTTAGCGAGGCATTCACAAATTACAAATCCTATTTTCCTGCTGAAAAAATGCCAAAGGTTTATACGTATATTTCCGGTGTTGACCCAGAATCGCCGATTCGCCTGGTCGATTCTGTTATGATTATTGGTATTGATAATTTTCTTGGTGCGGAGAGTAAATTCTACAAGGAACTTGGAATTCCTGTTTATAAAAGTACACGATTTGCTAAAGATTATCTTGTTCCTGCGGCCGTAATTCTAATGGCCGACAAATTCCTTCCCGAGCCAAACAGAAACATGTCGCTGCTCGATTGGATGATTCGTGAAGGGAAGAGGCTTTACTTTCTTGATTGTATGCTTCCTGAAATTCCGGATGAGGTAAAAATTGGCTATACTTTGCCAAAGGAGGAATGGTGTGTAAAAAATACCGGAAATCTTTGGGGATACCTGCTTTCCAATAGTCTCCTTTTTAAAAACGACAGTAAGAATATTATCGCCTTTATTGGTGATGCTCCTTTTACCAAGGGTTTTTCTGAGGAATCTCCGGGTAGGACAGGTGTTTGGCTGGGCTGGCAAATTGTGCGGGCATACATGTCGAACACGAATAAAGTATCCTTGCCACAGCTGATGCAGGAAACAGATTCTCAGAAGATTCTGTCGGTTTCCAGGTATAAGCCGGAGAAAAACAAATAAAAATATTCCGTTCTGCTTCCGTTTTCCGTCTTCAAAAGCATATATATAGTAGTCAATACTTATATCATGCTGATAAAAACATTTGGAAGTACGCTTGTTGGTATCAATGCAATTACAATTACTGTAGAGGTTTGTGTTGAAATTGGTGTTGCATTTTTTTTGGTTGGATTGCCTGATAATGCAGTAAAAGAAAGCCATCAGAGAATAGAAGCTGCTCTGCGGAATGTTGGGTATCGCATCCCTGGAAGGAAAATAGTAATAAATATGGCTCCCGCTGATATCCGGAAAGAGGGATCATCCTACGACCTAACTATCGCTATTGGAATTCTTGCAGCAACCGAGCAGATAAAGGCTGAAAATGTGAGTGATTTTATAATTATGGGAGAACTATCGCTCGATGGAAATCTTCAACCCATAAAAGGTGCTTTACCAATTGCTATTGAGGCTCACAGGAAAGGATTTAAAGGGTTTATCCTGCCAAAGCAAAATGTGAAAGAAGCCGCAATAGTTCAGAATTTGCCTGTTTATGGTGCCAGCAGCATAAAGGAGGTGATTGATTTTTTTAATGGCGAAGAAAGTCTCACTCAGGAGATTGTAAATGTTCGAGAAGATTTTAAAAATCATTTGAATAATTATGAATATGATTTTTCAGATGTGAAGGGACAAGAAAATATTAAAAGAGCCATGGAAATTGCCGCTTCAGGCGGGCATAACGTTATCCTTATCGGACCTCCTGGTGCTGGTAAAACTATGTTAGCCAAACGTTTACCATCAATTTTGCCGCCACTTAGTTTACACGAAGCTCTTGAGACCACCAAGATCCATTCAATATCTGGAAAATTGTCGAAGAATACCGCGCTTGTGTCTGTCCGGCCCTTCAGAAATCCGCACCACACAATTTCTGATGTCGCATTAACCGGGGGTGGTAGTTTTCCACAGCCGGGTGAAATTTCGCTGGCTCATAATGGCGTGCTTTTTCTGGATGAGCTTCCGGAGTTTAAGCGCACAGTACTCGAAGTATTGCGGCAACCACTTGAAGATCGGTATATTAGTATCTCAAGGGCAAGAAGTGCTGTGGAGTTTCCATCAAGTTTTATGTTGATAACAGCAATGAATCCCTGTCCTTGCGGGTATTACAACCATCCGGAGATAAATTGTACCTGCGGGCCGGGGGTGGTGCAGAAGTATCTTGCCAAGATTTCGGGGCCGCTGCTCGATCGGATTGATATACAGATAGAAGTGGTGCCGGTACCTTTCAGGGAATTATCTGATTCGCATCAAGGGGAGCAAAGTTCTGTTGTCAGAAGCAGGGTAGTGGCAGCGCGGCAGATTCAGGAACTGAGGTTTGAGGCATTCAAGGACATTCATTGCAATGCCCAGATGGGATCCAAGCAGTTACGAGCATATTGCAAACTCGATGAGGCCTGCAATGTGACACTAAAAAATGCCATGGAGAAGCTTAACCTGAGTGCCCGGGCTTACGACCGTATCATCAAAGTGGCACGCACGGTGGCAGATCTCGAGGCTGCGCCCGAGATTAGGATTGAGCATTTGGCGGAGGCAATTAATTACCGGAGTCTGGATAAAGGGACCTGGGGAGTTTAGTCCAAGAATTACTAACCACGGATTAATTTAGTCCACGAATTACACGAATTTGCACAAATTTAATTCGTGGAAATTAGTGTAATTCGTGGATATAATTAAGATAAGTATTGAATTATGGCTGAGTTAATATTTAAAAAGGAATGTTTCGATCTCATTGGTGCCTGTTATGAAATTCATAGGCATCTTGGGCATGGCTTTCTTGAAGCTGTTTATGCTGAAGCGCTTGGCTTGGAATTGAAAATCAGGAACATCCCATTTGAAAGAGAAAAGGTTTTGGAAATTCATTACAAGGAATATCTTTTGGAAAAGAAATATGTGGCTGATTTTATTTGCTATGGTGCTATTATTATTGAATTGAAAGCATTGAGTTCTTTAACATCACAGCATGAAGCACAGATCCTCAATTATCTCAAAGCTACTGGAATTAAGCTTGGGTTATTGGTCAATTTTGGAGAATCCAGCCTGAAGTATAAGAGATTGGTTCTATAAAAATTCTTGTCAATTGGTACAATTCGTGGAAAGAACGTGACTCCTTTATTTATTAATTAATGCCGGATAATAGGATGGCCAAAGAAGTTGAAATTGCAAATGAAATGATTTTATCAAAAATCTTTTATGTTAGAGGACAAAAAGTTATGATCGATAAAGACCTGGCCCTGATTTATGGAGTAAAACCAATCCGGTTAAGAGAACAGGTAAAAAGAAATCCAGAACGATTTCCCGGTAATTTTATGTTCCAATTATCAAAAGAGGAAACCCGGGTTATGGTATCGCAAAATGCGATAGCTGGTTATCAAAGTCTCGGAGGTGGGACAATGCCTTATGTTTTTTACCGAACATGGAATTCTGATGTTGGCAAATGTGTTAAAAAGTCAACAAGCAATTCAAATGAGCATAAGAATAATCGAGATTTTTATTCAGCTTCGGGAATTTATTCTCTCAAACAAGGATGTCATATTAAAAATAGAGCAATTAGAAAGTAAATCAACCCAATATGATGCTGATATTCAATTGATTTTTAAATATTTGAAACAATTACTTTCTCCAACAGTCAAGCCGATCACAAAGATTGGGTACAAATTACCAGGAGATAAAAGTTGAAGTCAAGGAGTGTCTAAGAATCAATGACCTACATTCAAAAGGGATTTATGCGGGTAGTAATATATTTGCATCATCTTATTCATGCTATTTTGACCAATTAAGTACTCAATTAACTAAAATACAAGTTCTTAGCCCTGATGAAATCTTTCTTTTTTTAGACTCGATAATTGCTAAAGAGGCATCCACTGAAACCAGAGTAAAAGGTTACCGGGTAAAAGTTGAATATGGTGCAATCCCCAAGAGCGTTATGGAGTGGAATTTATTATATTACCTAAGTAAAGAGATAGTTCCCTTATACTCATCGTTTCCAACCCCAATCACATAATAATAAGTTCCTGTTGATACCTCAGTTTCATGGTATTTACCATTCCATTCATCTCTAACATTATGACTTTCAAATAATTTAACCCCCCAGCGGTTAAATATTTTAGCAGTGTAATCAGAAGGCCCTTCATAGTCTACATGGAAATAATCATTTATCCCGTCTCCATTTGGAGTAAATACATTTGGAATAGTTATATTACAGTTAATTATCTCAACAGTTATGGAAGATGTATCACTGCAATTCTTCAGGTCAGTGCCAACTACTGTGTAGTTACAGGATTGGGTTGGTGTTATAGTTACCTCAGCATTTGTTGAATCAAAAATTGTTTCATTCAAGTGCCAGTTGTAAAAATTTGCTCCTGAGGCAATTAAATGAATTGATGTGCCTTGGCAAATAATGGTATCAGATGCAATTACTTGCAATTGTGGTAAATGGTTAATATTGATTAAAATACTATCATATAATTTGCATCCGTAAATATCAGTTATTGTTACTATGTAATTTGTTTGCTGATTTGGCGAGACTGTTAATGAGTCACCAGTTTGACCCATACTCCAAAGGTATTGAATACCTCCGATTGCATGTATCGAAACAGGTTGTCCAGCGCAGATCAAAGTATCTGCTGTAATTATTCTTTTAGCTGTATCTAATAAGACGGTTAAGTGAACTGTGAATGTTTTATTAAAACACGAATTCACCAGATTTACTGTATAAGTAATTGTTGTATCTGGAAATGCTGTCGGATTGTGAATTGTACTATTGCTTAAATAACTTGCAGGTTGCCATTGAACTGAATTTCCACCTGAAGCCTGCAGCATTATACTATCACCTTTACAAAGTATTGTATCCAGGGGTGACACGGAAAATACAGAATCAGTGTTCACATGTATACAAACGTATAATTCCGTATAGCATTCGTCTATGTTTATTTTGACTCTGTACACTGTTGTAGAATCAGGATAAATCAGTGGATTGGAAATGTACGGATTACTTATATTATTAAGTGGGGACCATTCATAGTTTGATCCACCACTTGCAACTATCATAATAGTATCACCATGGCAGATTGTTGTGTCTGGTGTAATGGAGAGATTGGACAACTTCTGGCCTGCAGGGCATAATGTGTCAGGAGTATACCTCCAAAGCTCGTTCAGATTATAATCGTCGAAGAAACCTAATGAATCGCGGCCACCAAAAAACCAGAAGTTCCCATTCAAGTCTGTCCAACTGCAGGAACCATCAAAACCTCGTGGCAGGTTTGCCGTATCCGGCACACCAGGAAAACCATGATGTCCCTGATTTCCAAGTGCCAAACTCCCTTTAGTAAATGTCCATTTTTGTGTCGATTTATCATAACACCACAAGTCTGACTTTGTCTTCTCAAAAGTACCATATCCACCAAAAAGGTAAAAATAATCACAAAGCCCTTTCCAGCAAGCAGTTACGTTGTATCTGCAACTGGGAATGTTATCCATTAAAGGTACACAGATACCTTGTTCGCATGAACCAGGGGAAAAAGGAGTATTAGGGCCGCTAACCCAAGTCCATTGCAGCAGATCGGGGTCAAATTGCCATAGGTCATTGTATAAATTATAAGTTTGACCACCCATTCCTCCAAACAGCCAGAATTTGCCTTCTGAATCATACCAATGGGCGTAGGAATCACGTGCACCAGGAGTATTGTCTGGGGATGGGGCATTCAATATACCATAAATAGGAGCTACTTCTATAGTGTCACTACCAGCCATCCATGTCCAGTTGTTTGTATTTATGTTAAATTTCCATACATCATTCAACCCCCCAATTGAGCTTATCCCGCCAAACAACCACAAATCTCCGTTTCTGTCTACCCATCCACCAAGGGCACCATATCTCCCTGGTGGATTGTTTTCGGGGTCAGATACATTTATCGTTCCATAATGTTCAACATGGAAATCGTAAGAGGAACCTTTCATCCATGTCCATTGATTGCTTGCGATTTGATATCTCCACAAATCATTATCGGTTAAAGAGCCATCATTGCCACTGAAAAGCCATAGATCTCCTTTAAAATCAGTCCAGATTGTAAACCCGGTTCGGGCGGGTGGTAAATTTGAATCCGCCGGAATCCCAATTGTTCCAAATACCCCCACATGATTTGGCTGTCCAGGTCCATTTACCCAAGTCCACAACTTTGTGGAGACTTCAAATTTCCAAAGATCATTATAGATGTCATTATTCTGGATTCCCCCAAACATCCAGAAATTTCCTTGTTGATCCACCCAGCCATTAGTTCCTGATAAGGCAGGGGGGGTATTTAAATAATCTGCAACTCCTTTTATGCCATAATGTCCTGGAGAATTAAATATAGTATCTCCCTTCATCCAAGTCCATTGCCCCTGTTGTCCGAAAAGGCAAGTGCTATTAGATGATATTAGAATTATGAATACAAAAGATATAAAAAATTTCACAAAATACAAATTAACGCATATAAGATTATTTTAGTAATTATTGGCCTGCTTTATCGATAAATCAGCATTGTTAAAATTAATCATTGTTTTTTTAAATCAAGTGAATCGGTTTCCCTTTTAATCTTCTTTAGCTCTTCAAGAAAATCCTTGTATTTAAAGGTGGATATTTTGCTTGAAATAGTATACTTACTCTTCAAGAATTTTAAATCCGTCAATATGTCAGATGTGTATTCAGGATTAGTAAAGCACCAATATTCAAATTTGGACCATGTTGCAAGGTTTTTATACTCATCAATAACTTCAGTATAGTATTTCTCGTTCAAGCTAATTTCTATATTAATCGTTCTTCCAAATATTCTCAAAGTATCAATAGTAGTAAGATGAATTTTGTAATTAATTTGGTGAAGTTTACAAAAGCGACCAAAAAAATCATTAGTTTTTTCATCAAGTACTAATGTATCACTAAATAATTCACGTGGAAATTTATCGAAAAGGATGAAATCAGCAATTGCTGAATTTTTATCAATTGCAACATATGCGATTGTTTCAAATCCATTACTTCCAGTATAGAATCCATTGGGAATTGGCAAATTTATTAATTTTTGTTGTGGACGATACAAACTAAGACAACTTACAAAAAAAAAAGGAATCAAGATCTTAATTTTATTTTTCATCGATTTAGATTCATGTTATATAAATATGGCGAGGAATAAATACCCACTTGCCTTATAGCAAGCTGTGTCCATAAAACGCTAGGCCCGAATATGTTAATAATTGGTATAGTTGGAACCCCACAAACCCAAAGTGCTTTGGCACAAGTTGATGCACAACCAAATCCAATTCCAAATCTTAACCTATCATACCCCAATAATGAACAATTATTTTGGTTATTATGTGACAACCAACCCATTAACTTACTATTTAATCTTAATTGAATTCTTGGGACAAATTGGTTTTCACCTGGTTCGTTGTAAAATTGTGGCCCACCCGACCAACGCCGAAAATTACATTTCCATGCATATTCAATTGAACCAAGGATTCCTTTATATTTAGTGCGACCGGCAATTGTTAATCTATTAGCAACAGATATTTTGATGTCATTATTGCCAGATCCATTTGGGTTAATTTCCCTGATTACGGCATGTCCAACTTTAGCTTGATGATTTTCTTTATCAAACTCATATTGGTACTCATACTTGCCTGGTGAAAAACTTGTAACTACATCTTGCACATTTCCTGCTAACCCAAATGCATAACCAGCGTCCTCATACCATTTGTTTCCTGGTTCACCCAGATAATCAAAATCATTCGTTCCCCAATTATATGAACCTACCCCAAAGCAAACACTTGGTTGTATCATTCCATTACTGAGCGCTGACATTCCAACGGAATTTAAATATGAACTGGAAATAATTCCCAACGTATTAGATAAAAAACCTCCGCTGGCTGCAATGGAAGCGCCGGCATAGCCTGATAATCCACCAATCGTGGCTCCGGCAGCGATATATCCAGCCATCCCCCACCCAGAAGCGTGATTAGCATCACCAATTTGGTAGCCCATATATCCGCCAAATGCCATGCCTATGCCCATTGCAACAATTAGTGGGTTGTTCCCATCTGGATCTACAAAGCTTAGTGGATTATTAAGGCAATATGAATACCTATTAAGACTTTGGGTAAAATCAGCGGATTGTACAAAGTTGTCAGGACTTAAAAACCTTGCAATTGCAGGGTCATACATTCGTCCATTCATATTAATCAGGTTGAATTCATCAAGGTGCTCATGTCCTGTATACCCTCTATAAATGTAGTTTGGAATGGTACTTGTACTTCCCCAGGTAATCGGGTCGCGACGGTTACCCCAGGCATCATAAGAATATTCTTCAAGCATATTCCCATTCTTATCCATTAATCCCATTATTGATCCTTGGTGATCACTGCATACAAAATTATCCTCTGGATTAGAGTTGCCGGTTTTTATCGCCACATCAATAAGTCGACCGTCAACGAAAATATAGTTATATTCTTTTGTTGTAGTGGTATTATTAATGTGTCTATTTTCCATTTCATAATCACCAGCAAAATATCTTTCATAGACGGGTATATAACTATTCCCGTCAAAATGCTTTAATGCAGATTTAGAACGTTCTTCATCCGACCCATACGTAATTTCAAGTAGATCTTGTTGGGGATTTAAGTCATTTGAAATACTAAATGGCTTGTTAAATGGTGTATAATGTATACTTTGACGAGGTGGGATAACTAAAGGATCATTAATTGCTGAAATGGCATGCGGCCTGTTGGGATCATATTCATAACTACCAATATCTGACTTTATTTGAATGTTCCCATTTGCTTGATAACCAAAATTCAATGGAGTCTCAATGTTCTTCTGGGATGTTAAAAGTCGATGTAATGGGTCATATGTAAACGATTCTGTTCTGTTATTGTTAGGATCTACTAAATTCGATCGATTCATTAAATTGCCGGTTGGTTCATCATATCCAAATGAATAATAATAAGCATCACCCATGTTTACTTTTGTTTCAGTAAGCTGATTGTAATCATTGTAATCATAGTTACAATTAATGTTTTGTCCAAGTTTCTCTTTAGTTACTAATCCGGTTGCATTTTCTTCGGACCGTGTCCAGATTGGTAACAGATTATCGGCTCTCACTATTTGAGTATGATATCCATTCGTGTTGTAAATGTTCTTTATTGCATAACTCGAAGGATAGGTGTATACGTCAACATCATTGCTATTTTGCCTAAAAGTCCAGCTTGTTATAAAGGGGTTATTCTCAATGTAACGTTTAGTCTTTACAAGCCTGCCAAGATTGTCGTATTCATATTCTAAGTCTGGTACATTGTTTACTTTTACATTAATTAATTGACCTATTCCAAAACCAGAATTAGCATAATCATAGGTAATAATATCGTCATTATTATATTGAATATTGGTGGGATCTGAAACATTAAGTATCTGTTTAAAACGTATTCTGCCCATACAATCATATCTCATTTCAAATTCGTTTAAATTTGCATCTGTTTGATGGATTAATTGACCAAAATCGTTATATTGATATAAAGTAGTTTTAGCATCTGGGTCGATTAATGCAATTTGCCTGCCAGAATTTGGGTCATACTTCATTATTGTAATGCTCCCATTGGATTCAATTTTACTGACTTGGCCTGAAGGATGGTAAGAATATCTAATTGTTCCACCAGGATCTGTTGCTTCAATTAACTGACCTAAAGAATTGACTTTTGTAGTTTTCGAAACAAGGTCTGGCCCAACTATGGTTGTGAATTGATGGTCGTAAATATAGGATGTAGTCTGGTTGTTAAATGTTACGTTGTCCAAGAGACCAAAGTCGTTGTAATGATATTTCTGCCATTTAATATCTCCTGGTAAATCACTGCTGAAGTAAGGTTTGCTCTTTGATTCTATTTGTCCAATGGAATTATATATCGTTGAATTAATAACCATTTTTGGGGATGTTAGACTAAAAACATCCGACTCACTTCTTATTTCTCGCTCAAACAAATCAAGATAACTGGTTACGGTAGGTTCTTGCGGTGTTATCTTTACTATTTTGAAGATGGGGTTACCAAGAAAAGGAGCAGAAAGAGTGGTTATCCAATGATATTCTATTTTAGAGGGATAACCCAAATCTGTAGGAACTGTTGTTTTAATTAGCTTCCCAAATAAATCGTATTCATAAGTTGTTGTATTCCCATTTATATCTGTTTCATTTATCAAGTTACCTGTCACTTCATCGTAGTTTTTAATAAATATCAATTGTTGCAGACAGTTAGTTTTCTTATTAATAAATTTGTAATTCGCATCATAGTCAATATTTTCAATAGATGTTTGACTTGGTAAACTAGGTGATGATGTTGTGATTTTATTTACTAATCCAAATGGATTTGAATAACTATAATCTACCTGGTTATAAACACTGTTTGTGTTCGAAGGATCCAATGTTCTTTGAGAAATAAGGTTTCCATTAACATTATAATCACGTGTAACAAATTTTTTAAAATGATCGGCCCCAATATATTGAGTTGTTTCTGATTTATCAAATAAATATGGTGTTGTGTTGCCTCCGCCTGAAGCATTGGGATTAATATAGTGAAAATTCGAATAAGTGTGTCCATCTTCAATAATATTTTGGCCATCAATGCTATTACATACTACCGTCGAAGATTCAAGATTCCCATTAACATCCATATCAAAAGTAGAGTAATTCTGTGTGAATTTTAAGAGATTGTTGCTTGTTTGTGTATGAATGTACGGGAAAAAGATGTGATTGGGGAAATTATGAGTTGTCCACCGATTTGAAGTTGAAGTAATTCCAGCATTGGTAGGCAGAAATATTGAGTTACTTTCCTCTAGTACATTGTAGAAATATTGTGGCAAGTATGTAAAATGAGACGAAACTTTGATATGAGTAGCCTCATTTATACTTGAAAAATCACCAAATCCAATAAATCCCTTCCCTTGTGTATGAATTTTAGCCCCCTTGTAGTAATAATTTGTCGTTATATAAGAAGTATTTCCATCCGAATTCTTTATAGAGGAGGTTATTCTCATAGGACCATTCCAATCAATGACAATTGGATAAGATGCACCTGTCCCCCGTTCATAATTAGTTCCTTTAGCTAGAGTTGAGAACGAAAAATACGTGCGCATATTAAATCCATCCATAATATAAGAAGGATAATCTCTCAGTTCATCCCTGTGAAAATAATGAATTTGTGATGGGTTCTCATTAAAATGGTCGCCATACCAATAAGAATAAAACAAGTCGAAGGCACCGTCTCCATTAAAATCGCCAAAGTGATAACAATGATCATTTACGTCCCGATGTTCCTCTTCATGCCTTGATTCAGTGTGAAAAATCCCAATATCGCACATACAGGCCGAAGAGTACTGTGAACCTATGGAATAATTAATTTTATAATCAACATAGTATTGACGAACAAGTGGTCCGAAAGGTTCAGGGTCGTGATAATAATGTTTTTCGGCTGGAATAATATGAAGAATATCTGTTTTTCCATCACCATTAAAGTCTGCCACAAACATTTGATAATCAAGTTTTTCGACATTACCATAAATGGGAGCAATACTAAAAGAACGTTCAAAATCGATTCCATTGGAATAGGAGCCAAGAATACCATCGTTCTGCTCATCGGTCCTCCAAATTAAATCACTTTTACCATCACCATTTAAATCTCCAATGTAGATATACAAAAACGGTTCTGGTGACCCAGTATTCCACGGTATATCAACAGTTTGTGTCTGCAACTGGTTATTTGTAAATTTATAAAAATGACATACATTCCATCCAGGAGTGTTTATTTCCATTATTTCTAATACCCCATCCCCATCATAATCAAGCGGATAAATTTTATCCCACCAGTGGTTTACTTGGGAACCATTACATATTATATTTACCTGGCCGGTATTACTAATATTCACTAAGGAGTAGTGGTAATCATCATATGGGAGAAAAATATCCGGATATCCATCGCTATTAAAATTTCCAACATATGCACCGATTAAATTTGTATAATTTAAAGATAAGTCCACGTGCTGAAAATGATTTATTGGAGATAAGTTAGTTCCAGGAGTTAACAGGATGTCATATTTTATATACCCGTTGTCTTCGTGAGCGAACAAAATGTCGACTATGCCATCCCCATTCACATCTCCAATGGTTGATAATTTTCTATCTGGCCAATAAGTGAGATAGTCTATATGGACGAGTTGAAAGTGAGATAAATTAGTATTACTCTCATTTTAAAATACCTTAAATATTGTATAATTGGCCACATAACCTGTAATAGTTGCCACATCTGACAACCCGTCTCCATTAAAATCACCTATGTAAACATCGTCTTTTGAAAGTTGTACAGCATCGGTTATTTCAAAATCACTTTGTTCCACCCCCCATTTTATTATCGTAGAATTGAGACTTTCATTTGCTACACATTCCTTTATTTGAACTAAATGAGAATTGGTAGCTATTGCATATTCAAATTGATATAATCTTGCTGAATTCCCACCACAAATAATCTCAATAGAACTCAGCAGTAAGGATCGGGACATTTTGCATCCGGCAAAAAATGTCGAATAAGCATCTGAACGAGTGCCATAATTAAATTTAATAATATTCACAGGTAAAGTGGTAGATGAATTATCATTTTTAGTGTATTCGATTTTTTCAAGAACAGATTCGACTGCGTGAAGATCAAAAGAAGTTGTGTTGTAAAAATACTCGAAATAATTTCCATTTGCGTCTATTACCTTTTTCAAGCGCCAGAGATAAATTCCTTTATCGATTTTGGGAGATACTTGAGGGTAAAAATAACCATGGACTTTCGAGTCATCAGTGGTGCCATATAGTAAAGTTTTTCCATCTTTTGTCTCTATTTTAAACTCCTGTCCACTTGTTGGATCGTCTATTCTTGTTATTTTACTAAAAGTTTCTAATTCAGTTCTGTAATATTTAATATTTCCACTCCCACCTGTAACTTCAATAAGTCGATTTCCATCCAAAGTAAACCTATCTTCGTCATTTCCTTTTATTGGTTGTATATTGCCATCATTGTAATAGTTTTGTTGTGCCCTTGAAATGGTTGAATAACATGATGGATTCCATCCAATTCCCATTATTCCATTACCAATCTGACTGTTATAAACAATTGATATTTCTGGTTGAATCCCTGCCGTCCCAGGTGAAACAAAAAGTGGAATAGTATATGAACAGGCTCCAATTGGACTCACATCAAAAACACCCTTGATTCTACCTACATTAGGGTTAGTCGTAATATTTCTTTCATCTAGTGAGTTAATTTGATTATTGCTTAAGTAATTAATAGGTGGATAATTTTGACATACCCCATTTATTTGAAAAATAGTGGCAAACAAGAGTATTCCAATAACTGTTTTGTGAAATGTAATTAGTTTCATATATATTAATTATAAGAAGATTATAATAGTTTATTGTTTAATTACTTTCCATTCTAAAGTTTTGTTTCCAATTTTGATTTTAAGAAAATAAATACCGGAAGGTTGTAAAGAAAGATCAATGATACTATTTGAGTTCTCAATATTGGAATTTGAAATATGCTTTCCTTCAATGGAAAACATATCAAGAGATAAAGGGATTTCCGGAGTTAAGTTTAAAAAGGATACAGATATTTGACTTTGAGTCGGGTTGGGATATATCTGAACATCTACGTCACCAATCTTTTCTTCAATTATTTTTGTATCAAATTCTACACCTTTATTTTGTCGATTACCTTCAATATTTGGAACTGGCCTTAATGGAGGTAAATAAATTACTCTTTCTATTCTATTTCCAGCGTCATCATAATAATATCGTATTTGAGTCTGACATTTGGAATTAACATAAATGATTACAATCAAGACTAGCGTAAGTAAGATTTTTAAAGTCTTCATTTTAGGAATATTTGTTTAAAGTTAAAAAATATTTGAATTCAATTGTTCTGGAATGAATATGTTTAAACAGGTATTAGATTATTGTTTATATGCCTATTTTAAGGAAATTGTCACAGAATGTTTTTATACAGATATAAGTATTCCAAACTTTATTTAAAACCTCAATTGTTTTTTTGAAATTCTTTTTGATTTTCATTACTAAAATTACTGCAAATAATTAATATAATTTAGAATTAAGTCTCTATATTACTAAATTTATATTTAGACTAAATAAAACTTAATACTTGAGATTCTTCGATCTATTTCCAACGCAACCTAGTTGCGTTTTTTGTTGTAATCAAGTAAGTTCCTTCAAAAACATTTCCACTTTCTTCATGTTTGGACTCCTCTTATTTTGTTCCCATGATGCCAATGTTGAAGGATCAACATCTAATAATTTTGCCAGTTTTTTTTGACTTAAACCATTTTGAAGGCGATGATTTCTGAGCTGATCACCAATTGTTTTTACATCTATATTAAAGGATGAATAACCGAGAAATTTCACTATTTTAGGGACATTCATCAATAGTGGGTGTGAGCGTTTATTCTCCCAATACGTTATTGTGTCTGTTGAGACTCCAATGATTTTTGCCACCTGAGACTGTGATAATTTTAAATCATATCTGCGTTTCCGCAGATGGTCGGCAAAGGATTTTAACTCCTTTGGATACTTGTCGGGAAGGGGTAATCTGCTTGTTTTGGTCAACTCACAGAAAGCCAACGCAGGGATGTCCCTGTGGCTATTACAACCATCCGGAAGTTAACTGCAGTTGTGGCCCTGGTGTGGTGCAGAAGTACCTGGCGAAGATTTCGGGGCCTTTGCTCGATCGGATAGATATCCAGATTGAAGTGGTGCCG
>CAIXZF010000082.1 GCA_903923925.1 uncultured Bacteroidales bacterium | reverse complement strand
GTTTACAGTTAGGGTTGATGGTGCAAATGTCGCATTCTGAGCACCAATAATGTTTCCGAAAGGTCCCGCCAGAACTGTAGCAGATTGCCATTGATACGTCAGAACGCCAATGCCGCTTGCTGCTGTTGTAACCGTAAATGGCGAAGGCATTGTGCCACTGCAGATAGTCTGGTCGGCCGAAATAAGACTTGCGGTTACATTGTTGATAGTAATTGCAAGTACATTACTCATTGCTGAAATTGGAATCCCGTTTAATGTACTTGTAACGACTCTTCTGTACCAATAATTAATAGTTAATGCAGGTGGATCGTAGGTTGCTGCAGTTGCTGCGGTGATATTGCTCCAGGGGCCAACTGCTGCCATGGCACTCTGCCATTGATAGCTTAATGTACCTGTACCGCTTGCAGCTGTTATCTCGGTAAAGGCCGGAGGATCAGAATTTTTACAGATGGTTTGGTTGGCTGCAACAAGCCCAGCTGATACATTGTTGATTGAAATATGGAGAACATTGCTCGTATCTGTACAAGAAATTCCGTTAAGTGTTGAAGTTACAATCCTTCTATACCAGGTATCAGCAATTAGCGCCGGGGGAGCATAAGCCAATGATGTTGCCCCTGTGATATTAAACCAGGTTACACCATTGTCTGTTGAATTTTGCCACTGCAAGGTCATTGGGCCGGAAACCACCGTCATTGATGTCCAGGTAAAAGGAGCCGGCACACTGTTATAACTTATTGTCTGGTCTGAAGAAATGCCACCGGAGGTTACTTCATTCACAAGATAATGATGCGCATTGCTGATTGCTGAGCAGACGACGCCGTTTATTGTACTTGTTACAAGCACTCTGTACCAGTTTTCAGGAGGAACTAATGACGGAATAAAAGCAGCAGTATTTGCCCCTCCGATATTTGTATAAGGTCCAGTTTGATTAGTTCCGCTTTGCCACTGGTAAGAAAGCGTGCCTGCGGCCGCAACAGTAACGGGAATCGGAATCGGATCATCGTAAGTACAAATGGTCTGCCCTGTAGGGATACTCACACTAATGGTATTAAGTATTACATTAGAATTATCCTGAATATGGCAGCCAGTAGGATCATCAACTGTTATAGAATATAAACCACTGTTGTTTGGAATAATCGCTTGAGTTGTTGCACCGTTTGACCACAAATAAGCTGAATACCCGCCTGGTGCTGTTAGTGTTCCTCCCACACATAAGGTCGCATCCTGGATAAGATCGGCATTTAAGCTGATGCATTCAACAAAAACTAAATTTGAAATTGAATAACATTGAGAACTATTTATTGTACTGATTACTTCTATCCTGTACCAGGTACTTAAAAATAGTGCAGGAGGGGAATAATTTTCAAATATTGCACCAACAATGTTTGACCAGGGGCCACCCGAATTATTGGCACTTTGCCACTGGTATGTGAGAGTTCCAGAACCTAAAGCTGAACTTACAACGTTAAAAGCAACAGGAATGTCACCTTTGCAAACTGCCTGATTGCCTGAAATAACAGATGCCTTAACAATATTTACAGCAATATTAACCTGAGCATTATTAACAGAGGAGCATCCATTGATATCAGAAACAGTTAAGTGATAGATCCCGGTATTGCTTTGTTGGGCATTAAGAATTATTGGATTCTGCAGGTTTGAAGAGAATCCATTTGGACCAGACCATGAGAAAATATAATTAGATCCGCTCCCTCCGCTCCCGCTTCCAAATAGTTGAATAGTTGAGTTGCTGCATACAACATTCTGTGTTGTAGAAGCTGTTGCAGCGGGGATTGGATTTACATTTACTTTAATGGAATCCTGTCTTGGGTAACTGCAGTTATCATTGTAAGAAACATAATATGTAATTGTGCTGCCCGGGTTTACAACTGGATTAGGAATGTTAGGATTATTTATTGATATGTTCGGAGTCCACACATAATTAGTTCCGCTAACGATGTTTAATTGAACCGACTGCCCAGCACAGATACTGGTGTCGTTTACCAGGGCCATTACCATAGAATTATCTAAACAGACAGTTTGTTCGTTGCTTTCACCTCCTGTTGCTCCCGTAAAACCCCACCATACAATATTGCCAGGGAAAATATTGCGGATATTGTAATAGGTATATATACGTAAAACGCAGTCAAAATAAACTCTTATATTGTTGTTAACCGGATTCCAGGAAACTCTGACTTTATGGTTTTGATTATTTTCAACATTACTGAGTATTACCGGGGCTGAAATTGTGTTGCTTGAATTATGTACACCATCCCCATTCTTAACAATTGCAATGTGATCCTGAGCCGGGTCATTGTTAACTGCGTTAAAGTAGGTATCAAATTCAATATCTAAGGATGGCGAAAAATTTGTATATCCCATACCACCGCCGGATGCACCAATGGCACTATACCCTACTGTTTGAAGTACAAATGCCATTCCATCAGCTCCTGCATCATTCCACCCGAAATTCATAAGAAAATCAATGTCAAACGGCTTATTCAGATCGAGTGACTGTGTATACCAGATAGTTCCATTTTGCCACAACACGTTTTGGGTTATCCGGTAGCAGTCATTTCCGACTGCTACAGTGTTGCCATTTAAATGATATGTCTGAGCATTTGTTCTTATGCAGATTGTTACCAAGAGCAAAATTAAGCTGGCATACTTCATTAAAAATTGATTATTTTTACTAAACAAACTTCTGTATCGCCAATTAACATTGAATTGACTGTTTTGACAACATCAAATTTACATACTTTGCAATGTACATATTAAAAATTAACCTTTTCGAATCTTTTTTAGTTTTTTTTGATTGTGTTGATTAATACTATGAAATTTGTTGAACTACTATTCTATCCTTACTGTTGCATGCAACTCAAGGAAAAGTATTGTATTTTCTTTTATTTTTAATTAGTTGAAAAGAAGAATTATGAAACGAAATCTTTACTGTATATTGACTATATTAATATTATGTCTGATAACTTATGATAGTCTGAAGGCCCAGTATTCAAGCTCCGTCAGCCTTTCGTTTTTAACACCAGGAACTTCTGCGATTTGCGATGGCAATTACCCGGTGATGGCGATGGTAACCAACGACGACCCAACCCACCCGACAAACGGCTTAGTGGCTGTTTCATATTCTCTGGATGGAATAGTGCAATCTTCAGCTCAGACATCGGGTCCTATGGCTGGTGGCGCCTCGGAACCGCTGATTCTCGGAATGTTTGGCAACAAACCCGGCAAACACCGCATCACCGCTACAGTGATGTATCCCGCTAATACCTCCCTGATTACTACCCTTACAAGTAATCTCACTGTTCAGTTCAATGGAACTTATTCGGTCGGATTAAATCCTGCCAATAATTTTTCTTCTCTGAAACAGGCTGTTGATACTCTTAATGCCTATGGTTTATGCGGGCCGACAATCATCAATTGCGCCACCGGGCATACAGAAACAAACTCGGGGATACTGCTCAACACCCTTTCTGCGAATGCAAGCAAAACCCTGAATTTCAACGGAAATGGGGCTATCATAACTGCTGCTGCAGGTAGCAGCACAAGCACCGACGGAATCATCATCATCGCCGGAACAAACTATGTAACTTTCGATGGGTTTACCCTGCGCGAGAATGCTGCAAATTTAACACCCACAACACAGATGGAGTGGGGTTTTGCCATTCTGAAACGTAATGGGGTTTCTCCTTTAAGAGGGGTACAGCATCTGACCATCCGTAATTGTATTATTTCCTTAAATAAGGCTAATAATAATTCGGCGGGCATATATTCCAACAATCATCTACCGGCAAATACGGCACTCTTATTGCCCCAGATTGCAGGCGACCTGAATAGTTATAACAAGTTCTATAATAATTCGATCAGTAATGTGTATACAGGAATCCTTTTAATGGGAAATGTCGATTATCCTACATACGCATTATCGGATAAGTATAATGAAATTGGGGTAGATGGCAAAAACACTATATCAAACTTCGGAGTTGGGACTGGTCCAATCAGCCCGGCTTATGGAATTTATGCCGGCTATCAGGATTATCTGAAAATTGCCAACGACAGTATTTACGGAGGTTCCGGGAATTCTCTCAATTTGTCGGGAATCCATATTGCAGGTACAGTTCATTATACTGAATTGTACAACAATGTGATAACTGTATTTGCAAGTTCAAGTAACAGCAATTTATACGGGATCTATAATCAATGCCACACTGCGGGAAATGGCAAAATATCCATTTATAACAATACTGTAAAAAACTGCAAAAATATCGGTGGTAACATTAATTCATTCACCGGCATCCATATTGATGGCTTATTCACAGGTCTTCTCAATGATACACTGGAGATTTTTAATAATACTGTTAAGAATAACAGGTTCAACTCAGGCGGAGTAAGTTATAATTATGGCATCAACTACAACACTTATGTCAATGCAGGAATAAGCGGAACCATCCTGGTTCATGATAATGTTATTATCGGAAACCGCAACCTGACTAATGGAGGCAGTCTGGGTGGGATCCGGATCATGGCTGATTCTGTAACAAATACAGCCCGTATCTGGAATAATCATATCAGTTTCGATACTGTAAATGGGAATTACTGGGGTATAACTTTCCAGGTAGCTTCTTCCAATGGAACCAATTATTGTTCTACTAATGAAATCAATAACCTGCTGAACACAGGGTCCAGTACTTACACTATTCAAGGGATCAACAGCACAGACCGGGATGGGCTTATCAATGGAAATTCTATACACGACCTGTATGGAAGCGGTACACTTTATGGAATTAAAACCAACCTCATCAAAGAGTGTTCAGGTAATTCCATTTTCAATTTTAACGGGGGTGGTTGCTTGGGAATTGAAGCAACAAATAGTTATACATCCGCTTCTAATATTAAGATCAGTAAGAACAGAATCCACCATTTTTATGCAACGGGGTCAGCCGGTTTTTCAAAAGGAATTGATTTTACCGCCAGTTCAAGCAATCTGTTTATCAATATTTACAACAATGTGATTTCGGATCTGGCAGCTCCTAATTATTCCACAACATCAGCTGAAGTGATTGGTATTAATGTATCTTCAAATTACAGCAGCACCATAAATCTCTTCTATAACACAGTATATTTGAATACTTCAGGCTTAGGAGCCAATTTTGCTAGCTGCGGAATCTACCTGTATTCAACAGCCACTACTACAAATACTCCCACTTTCCTTCTTAAAAACAACCTTATCGTGAATACCTCCCTTCCAAGCGGAGCCGGTAAAACATCAGCCCTGGGGCTCTATTTAACCACTATGAGTTTTTATTCTGTAAATTCCGACTACAATTGCTTTTCTGCAGGCAACCCCGGCCCAATGAATCTTTTAGTCAATAATTACAAAACAGGAGCTGCTTATCCTACCTTACCTCTACTTCAAACAGGCTTATTCCCCCGCGAACAACATTCCTTTTATGAGAATCCTCCTTTTGTGAATACAACAAGCACACCTTTCGACCTGCATCTTCAAAACTCAGGCCTTACCTTGTGTGAAAGCGGCGGAATAAAGATCACAGCGCCACTTGCCATTAACGATGACTATGATGGTTCGGTTCGCTGGGGAGAGAACGGTTATTCAGGAAATGGAGCAGCTCCGGATGTAGGTGCCTATGAAGGGGATTATATGGCCGTTTTGCAGGTGAATCTGGGAAACGATACCACTGTTTGTGCTGGTCAACCCTTCGTCCTGAATGCAGGTCCGGGCATTTCTTATGTTTGGTCTGACGGGGAAGTAAGTCAGACCATCAATGTTGCCACAACCGGCAACTATGCAGTCACTGTAACGGGTGCAGGGAATCAGACAGCCTACGGATCGGTGAATGTTACGGTTTTACCCAGCCTGCCGGTAAGTATAAGTATTGTTCATAGCGCAGACAGCATTTGTTCGGGCAGCAGTATTGCATTTACAGCTGCGGCAATTAATGGTGGAATTTCACCTGTATACCAATGGATGGTCAATGGTGTAAACTCAGGAACTGGAAGTGCATTGTTTACCTATGTCCCGCTGAACAACGATGTGATAAGTTGTACCCTGACATCCAGTTTAACTGGCTGTATTTCTGGAAACCCGGCTTCATCCAACGCTTTGAGTATGTTTGTTTATCCCATTATTACAGCAAGTGTAAGCATTTCCGCGGATCAAACCACAGTCTGCCCGAATACGCCGGTTCTCTTCAGCGCCTCGGCGGTAAACGGGGGAAATCCGGTTTATGAATGGACGAAGAACGGTGTTAGCATTCCGGGTGAAATCAGCGCTACATATAGCAGTTCGGCTTTAACTAACGGAGATGCTGTAAGTTGTATCATGACTTCAAGCGCCGGACCATGTTTAACAGCTTCGCCGGTTACATCCAATACCATTATCATCACTGTAATTCAGCCCCCCAGTTGTGCCGGGATTACCGGCCCATCCTCCGCCTGCGAAGGTTCAGTTCAGAACTTTTCCATCTCCTGCAACAACGCAAACACTTATACATGGTCTTTAACCGGAAACGGGACTATCCTGAATCCGGGTGCTGGCGCTGCTGCAAATGTTAACATGGGATCTGCTTCTGGTCAGGTATGTGTAACTCCTTTTGGTTATTGTGCTACGCTCAACCCAATATGTATCTTCGTTACAGTTAACCCATTGCCCTTGGCCGGTTTTAGCATGGACTTCAGCAATCTCCCTACAATTGCATGCCTCAGTTCATCCCTTAATGCTAATCTTTATCATTGGAATTTCGGAGATGGAGGTACTTCGGCTCTGGCCAACCCCACACATACCTACCAGGCCAACGGAACTTATACGATCACCCTGATCGTGTCGAATTCCTGTGGTTCTGATACTGCCACTAATTCTATAAGCATTCTCAATGTTGGGATAGATAATTTGCAATCCCCGGGTTTTATAAGGATTGTGCCTAACCCTGCTTCAGATAAAATCAATATCATTGCTACTACTATAGAAGAAGCACAGCTTGAATTCTATACCCTTCAGGGTCAGTTACTTTTAAAGCAGATTCTCAAGGATGAGCAGGAAGAAGTTGACGTTTCAATCCTGCCAGCTGGCATTTATTTTCTTCATCTAAGTAGTTCAACGTATTCGAGTGTGCTAAAATTTATAAAAAAGTAATGCGTTTCTTGTGTTAAAGAAAAATACCCAAGGGAGGAGCGAAGGATGCTAAAGTGCAGCAGTTTAGCTGGTGGATATAGAACCGCGAAGCTATTGTCTGGACCAGATTCTGAGATTCAGATTTAAGTCTTCTACCAGATCGGTATAGAGTTTGATCGGATCATAATTCTGACGGATAAAACCGAGATCGAAAGATTTAGAAAAAGCAGGTTCAAAAAGGTCTTTGAATTCAGGGATAGCGCAATATAGCCTGTTACCAACAAATGAAATGGCAATTTCTTTTTTTACTTTCATTTTGTACTCCAGAATTTTCTGCATCAATGAAGGCGTTAAAATATAGCGAGCCTCCACCTGATCGGTACTTAGCACATTGAATTCTCTTTCAAAATCCGAATCTTCAAGCTTAATCTTGTTGAAGTTCTGAAAAAAATGCCTTTTCATATTTTGGAAGAATGAATCAAAGTGCCGGGGCAGAAGCAGGGTATTTGCAAAAAAGTATTTATTAAATGTTGCAGAAATAAAAATATAGGAGACCTCATTTTTAGTGTTGCCCGAACATAATGTAGTTTCACAAAACATGATATTTGTCTCGCCAATAGTAAATCTCATAAAATCTTCACCATCAACTCCAGTGATAGTAAAAGGAAATAAGAGACTTTCCTCTATAACTGAGGCTGCAATTTTCTGCCTTGGTATATATTCAAAATCATCGAACATAAAACCTAAGAGTTCAGGCAGAATATCACGTTTAAATCGTATTGCAAGGGTTTCCAATGTTTTGTTTGATAAACTAAACGCTGATCCTAAAAAGGCAATCATCGGAATACTCAGAATCATTATAAAAAACGGTTCTTTGGTAATGAAGCCCAGAACTGTAAGCAAACTGCAGCCAAGGGCTGAAAACAGGTATATTTTGAGTTTTCTGAATTTTGCAATCCTGTATTCTTCGATAGGAGCAATCAGCGGTGATAATTCATTTTCAAAAAACGCTTCCAGCTCTTCCTCTGATTTCATTAATCTACTGGTTAAAGAGTTTTTTTGCGCTTATGTTTGCTCTTTGGAGATCATCAGTTTCAAACACTTTTTTATCCGTAAAACCGAACTCTTTTGCAATTAAATTTGAAGGGAATGTTTGAATTGTATTGTTATAATCAGTAATTGCTGAATTGTAATACCGGCGTGAAGCAGAGATTTGTTCTTCTGTTTCATTCCAGGCAGCCTGAAGCTTCAAAAAATTCTGACTCGCCTTTAAATCAGGATAATTTTCAACCGAAAGCATTACGCTGCTTAATTTCCTGGAAATATCATTGTGCAATTCAACCTTGTCCTCACTTGATAAAGTATCTGAAAAACCGGATCTCAATTTTGTAACATCAGTTAATACAGAAGCTTCATGAATCATATACTGCTTCACAGTCTCCACCAGGTTCGGGATTAAATCGTAGCGTTTTTTCAGCATAACATCAACAGATCCGAAAGCTTTGTCTGTTTCATTCCTTTTTCTGATCATTTCATTGTACAGGTATATGCCATACAAGCTCAGAAAGCTAATCAGAATACCTAAAATTATTGGTCCTATCATGTTGGTTTGCTTATTTTATTTATCTCTTTAATGAAGCGGAGTGAAATCGTTTTCTACCGTTTATTAAACTGTTTGCACCTTACAAAGCTATAACTTTTGTTGATCAAATTCCAGTTTCGGAAATCCTATATTCTATATTTATTATACTGCTCGTCCACAACAAGCAAGTTGCTTGCTAATCTCTAAATAAGTCATAGGCGGGGCGGTTACGGTTTGCTTGAAAGCGCTTGCCTTTAGTGCGTGTTTAACGAAATACTAAAGTCTGTTGATGCGTTAAACGAAATTCATATATCACAAGTATTAACTTATTTGAAATTATCAGGTTGTTACAAAAGCGAATCGTCATTTAATTTTTACTTGCTTGTTGTGGACTAGCAGTTTAAATTAATGCAGATTAAGTAATTATACCAATTAACGTCAGCTCATTTAAAACCTTTCAACTCCTTCTGAAGCTCAAGCAACTTTTCCTGGTCGGTATGGAACTGCTTTTTCATATTTTCAATTATCAGGCGGGATGATTTTTGCTCTGCCTCATATTTGCGGCTGATGTCCTGAACCTGAATA
Organism: uncultured Bacteroidales bacterium; assembly: GCA_903923925.1. Taxonomy (GTDB): domain Bacteria; phylum Bacteroidota; class Bacteroidia; order Bacteroidales; family CAIXZF01; genus CAIXZF01. Next base: position 17,099 of record CAIXZF010000082.1, on the reverse strand, counting down.
TCAAGTCGCTGAAGAAGAACTGCAGATTCTTTGGTTCTCGATAATAGTGTATCAATCTGGTAACGGGCATTATTGATAGCTTTATGAGCAGTATCAAGCCTTTGCTCAACCTTATCGAGTTTTTCTAGTACGGAATCCGTATGGTTTCTCTGGAGAATTGTAAGGACTATATTTACTGCTAAAAGAAGTATAATAAAGCCCAATAAAAGTTTAGCTGATTTGCTTATCATCAGGAATGTTTATTAATGACATAAAAGTAATGAGATTTTTTTTGCCAAGATATCGCTTCTTTTATATATCTTTGCAACCTGAAAAATTTCGGCAAATCTCAATGAAAGAACTGATATACAACAACTTACGCAAAGGACTCCTTGTTATTGCTATTTTATCATCTGCAATGCTGAGCCCTTTGTTTGCCAATGAAACGGAGCAAAAAAGCACGGAAAACGGCAAAGAGGCAGAAAAATTTAATGCCGGGGAAATGATTATCGAACATATAATTGATAATCATGAATGGCACATTATGAAGATTGGCCACACAGAAGTGGTTGTTCCGCTGCCGGTAATTTTATGGTCTGATGGAAAACTAACGACCTTCTTCTCCTCAAAATTCGAACATGGCCATGCCTCCTGGAATGGTTTCAAAATTGAACAGGCCAAAGAGAACAAAGGAAAAATAGTAAAAGTTATTGGTGATACTATGGAAACTGACAAATCTGCAGCTCTTCCTCTTGATCTTTCTATCACAAAAACTGTTGCTGCAATGCTGTTCTCAATGCTGCTTTTGTGTATAATCTTCCTTTATGTAGCAAGGCAATATGCAAAAAAGAGAAATGAAGCACCAAAAGGCCTTCAGAATGCACTCGAAGTTATTATCCTATTTGTACGCGACGACATTGCTATTCCTTCAATGGGCCCCGTAAAATATGTAAAATACATGCCGTATTTACTGACCTTATTCTTTTTCATCTTCTTCAATAACCTGATGGGATTAATTCCTATTTTCCCTTTCGGTGCCAATGTAACAGGGAATATTGCGATTACGCTGGTACTAGCAATTTTCACGTTTGCTATTACAACATTCAGTGGGAACAAAGCATACTGGACTCACATTGTTAATGCTCCTGGAGTTCCCTGGTGGTTAAAGATTCCGGTTCCATTAATGCCTATTGTTGAAATAATCGGCGTATTCACCAAGCCTTTTGTATTGATGGTCCGTCTTTTTGCCAACATTACCGCTGGCCACATTATTATGCTTGGATTCGTCAGTCTTATTTTCATCTTCGGAAATATGGCTCCGGCTTTAGGCTATGGAGTTTCTGTTGTTTCCGTTGCTTTTGCCATTTTTATGACCATGCTTGAGTTGCTGGTTGCCTTTATTCAGGCCTTTGTATTCACGCTTCTTTCAGCACTTTACATTGGAATGGCCATCGAAGACCACGGTCATCATGAGGAACATGCCCACTAATTTTTAAAGAAAACAATTCAAAATAAGTAACCCCTAAAAACCAATAAATATGTCATTATTATCAATTTTACTACAGGCAACCACTGATATGGCTCCAATCGCAAAGATGGGTGCTGGTATCGGTGCTGGTATTGCAGCTATCGGAGCTGGTGTAGGTATTGGAAACATCGGCCGTGGCGCTGTTGAATCTATTGCCCGTCAGCCAGAAGCAGTAGGCGACATTCGTTCGAACATGATTGTTGCAGCTGCTCTTATCGAAGGTGTTGCATTCTTCGCTATCGTAGTTTGTCTGCTTATTGTTTTCCTGTAAAACAAAGCTATTGAGAACATTACCCTGCGGTAGGCCGGGTAATGTTTTCATTTTTTTATTAAAACTATCTAACAGATTATTTATATGGAATTAGTAAGTCCGTCAATTGGATTAATTTTTTGGATGACGCTGGCTTTTAGCCTGGTTCTGTTTATTCTTGGCAAATTTGCCTGGAAGCCGATAATGTCGGCTTTAAATGAACGTGAGTCCAAGATTCAGGATGCATTGCATGCAGCCAATAAGGCAAGAGAGGAAATGGAAACACTTAAATTCAGCAACGAAGCTTTATTGAAAGAAGCCAAAGATGAGCGTGATGCACTGATGCGTGATGCACGCAAGGTTCGCGAAACTTTGATTGAAGAAGCTAAGTTAAAAGCAGGTGAAGAAGCAGACAGGATTATAGAATCCGCAAGAGCAAGTATAGAATATGAAAAAATGGCTGCAATTACTGAACTTAAAAACCAGTTGGCCACATTGTCTATTGATATTGCAGAACGTATTCTGAATGAAGAACTTGCAAAATCTTCCAGGCAGGATGAGATCATTAAGAAAATGCTTGAAGAGGTTAAGTTCAACTAAGGCATCATGAAAAATTACAAAGTAGCAACCCGTTACGCAAAAGCAATTTTCGACCTTGTTGTTGAGAGACAGATGCTTGAACAGGCCATGACCGACATGGATCTGATTGCATCGACCTACCATGGCAGCAAGGAACTTCAGCTTTTAATGGCGAGTCCGATCGTTAAGCCAGATAAGAAACAAAAGATCATCCGTGAACTTTTCGGCAAAAGTATCAGCGAGGCAGTTCTGAATTTTCTACTTATACTTACCAGTAAAGGAAGGGAAATGCATATCGGCATTATTGCTGAAGAATTCCTCAGGCTTTACAAGGAGAATAAGGGATTAAAAACTGTATATCTTACTACTGCCGTGCCTGTTGATGAAACCATCAGAAAGCGGGTGATCGATTTAGTAGGAGCACAAACGGGCAAGAAAATTGAACTCATCGAAAAGGTTGATCCGTCAATTATCGGCGGATTCGTATTAAAGATTGATGATTCTCTTTATGATTCAAGCCTCAACTTCAAACTTAATGAGTTGAAAAAAGAGTTTCAGGTAAATACATATATCAAAGAATTTTAGCATAAAAACATAGAACCATGGCAGAAATTAAACCTGCAGAAGTATCGGCAATATTACGGCAGCAACTGGCCGGCTTTAAAAGCGTGGCAGAACTTGAAGAAACAGGAACAGTGCTCCAGGTAGGAGACGGAATAGCCCGCATTTTCGGACTATCAAACGCTGAATCAGGAGAGTTGGTCGAATTTGAGAAAGGCGGACTAAAAGGTATCGTACTTAATCTCGAAGAAGATAATGTTGGCGTTGTACTTTTAGGAGAATCAACACACATTAAAGAAGGAGATACCGTTAAACGTACCGGAAGTATTGCTTCCTTACAGGTTGGAGAAGGCATGCTTGGCAGGGTAATCAATACCCTTGGTGAGCCTATCGACGGCAAGGGGCCAATTACAGGTACTACTTACAATATGCCACTTGAGCGTAAAGCGCCGGGTGTTATTTTCAGACAACCTGTTAACCAGCCACTTCAAACAGGTATCAAAGCTATTGATGCTATGATTCCCATTGGCCGTGGACAACGCGAGCTGATCATTGGCGACCGCCAGACTGGTAAATCGGCTATTGCAATTGATGCCATCATTAACCAGAAGTCGTTTTACGATGCAGGTGATCCTGTTTTCTGTATTTATGTGGCCATTGGACAAAAAGGCTCCACTGTAGCAAATATCGTTAAAACACTTGAAGAGAAAGGCGCATTGCCCTTTACAATTATTGTAATGGCTACTGCTTCTGACCCTGCAGCCATGCAGTTCTATGCTCCATTTGCCGGTGCTGCTATTGGTGAATTTTTCAGGGATACAGGACGTTCTGCCCTTGTTATTTATGATGACCTCAGCAAACAGGCTGTTGCATATCGTGAGGTTTCCCTGCTACTTCGTCGCCCGCCAGGACGTGAAGCTTATCCTGGCGACGTATTTTACCTTCACTCACGTTTGCTCGAGCGTGCTGCAAGGGTAATTTCCTCCGATGCCATTGCTAAACAAATGAACGATTTACCCGATTCAATCCGTCACCTTGTTAAAGGAGGTGGATCTTTAACGGCTTTACCAATTATTGAAACTCAGGCCGGCGACGTTTCCGCATATATTCCAACCAACGTAATTTCAATTACCGATGGACAGATCTTCCTGGAAACCAACCTCTTCAACTCTGGTATTCGTCCTGCTATTAACGTAGGTATTTCGGTATCCCGTGTAGGAGGTAATGCCCAGATCAAATCAATGAAAAAAGTTGCAGGTACTCTGAAACTTGATCAGGCTCAATTCCGCGAACTTGAAGCTTTCTCAAAATTCGGTTCCGACCTCGATGCTTCAACAAAATCAACACTTGAGAAAGGTTTCCGCAATGTGGAAATCCTGAAACAACCCCAATACTCACCAATGACGGTTGAAGATCAAATCGCCATTATTTATTGCGGCACCAAAGGACTTTTGCAGCGTATTCCTATCACTTCTGTTCAGAATTTTCAGTCAGAATTCCTTCATTTCCTGGAGCTTAATCACCGCCAGGATGTGCTTGATCAGCTGAAAACAGGAAATCTTTCAGATGATGTTACGAAGAAACTTGAAGCAGTAGCAAAAGACATTTCAAGAAAATACGAGAAAAAAGACTGATAATCAGTACATTAAAATAGATTGATATGCCCAGCCTTAAAGAAGTAAGGACGAGGATAGCCTCCGTAAAGTCGACGCAGCAAATAACCAGTGCCATGAAAATGGTTGCTGCCAGTAAGTTGCGCAGGGCTCAGAATGCTATTATCAGCCTTCGGCCATACGCCTCCAAACTCAAAGAGATGATGGGGAATCTCAGTGCCAGTGCCGGCGACATAGACGCAGGTGCTTACACAGAAGTGCGCAAGCCTGAGAAGGTTTTGCTGGTGCTTGTAGCCTCAAACAGGGGCTTGTGTGGCGCCTTCAATGCGAATGTGATGAAGAAGGCGAATGAAATGATAAACGGGCAGTACGCAGCTCAGCAAAAAGCCGGAAATCTTCACATTCTTGCAATCGGGAAAAAAGTGAGTGATTATTACGGCAGAAGGAAATTCCCTATCGCTGGCGTTCACAATACCGTATATGATGGATTGAGTTTCGACAAAGTAATGCCAATTGCTGAAGAAATCATGAAGGCATTCACCGACAAGAAATACGATAAAGTTGAAATTATCTACAATCAGTTTAAGAATGCAGCTGTGCAACGTCTGATTGTTGAACAATTTCTCCCATTACAGGCATCAGAAGAAAACAAAGCTGTTGCCGGGACAAAAACCCAGAATGCTGACTATATTTTTGAACCTAGCCAGGGAGAAATTCTTAACGATTTGATTCCAAGGACATTAAAGATTCAGCTTTATAAATCTGTTCTGGATTCATTTGCTTCAGAACACGGAGCAAGGATGACTGCCATGCATAAAGCTACAGACAATGCGGCCGATATGTTAAAAGAGCTCAAGCTTACGTATAATAAGGCAAGACAAGCGTCGATTACTAAAGAAATTCTGGAAATTGTAAGTGGTGCCGAGGCCCTTAAAGGCTAATTCAGACGAATAAAATTAGTATTATGATCAACAAAAACGTTGAAAAAGCAATAAACGGTCAGATCGTTGTAGAAGGATATAGTTCCAACCTTTACCTGGCAATGGCCTCATGGTGTGAGGGCAATGCTTTCGCCGGTGCTGCAAAATTTCTGTATTTTCATGCTGAAGAAGAGCGGCTGCATATGCTCAAATTTGTGCATTACCTCAACGATCGTGGAGGACATGCTGTTATTCCGGCTCTTGACGCTCCGCCAAAGGATTATAAAGATATTTTCGTGCTGTTCGAGGAAATCATGAAGCACGAAGAATATGTTACAAACTGTATCAATAGCCTTGTAGAAGTTTCGATGAACGAGAAAGACTTCAATACTGCTAATTTCCTTCAGTGGTATGTTATGGAGCAGGTTGAGGAAGAAAGTCTATTCAGGACAATCCTGGATAAGATGAAACTTCTGGGTCAGGAAAAAACAGGCTTCTATCTGATTGATAAAGAATTAGATGGAATGGCAGTTACAACTGCTGCTCCAAAAGTATAAACTCACTACCGCTCAATATAGAAATCCCATTAGCCATAATGGGATTCTGTTCTGATATCCAAATTCTATTTCGTCGGAAATAACGAATGAATTAGGAATTTCTCTGATTTGCTTTTGTTTCTTATTCTTTTCGCCAACCTCAAAAGTATATTTTTCATCAACCAGAAAATCACCTTCTGATGCCGATTGAATTCTATGGTTTACAAGTAGTTGATTAAAGAAAAATGTTTCTCTGAGACCAATTTGGATATCTATGTACTTCATCCAAAAAAAGAACTTTACCACCTCCCTTTTGAAATGAATCAGCAGTTTCAAATAAAGTATGGTGACTAAAGTAAAGATGCTCCATGCTTAACAAATATTGACATGCAAGGATAGCATATTTTGACTTAAATTGCAATGTACACATTACAATTTTGCAATTCCGCTTCTTTTAGTCTATTTTACCGAAGCTAAAAGCTCTCTGTACCAGGATTCTCCATATTTCCGGATAAGCGAATCTTTCAGGAAAATATAGAGAGGGACATCGAGCACTTTGCCGTTTTTCAGGGCAGCCTCACAGATGTGCCATTCGTGGTAATTAACTGCTTCGAAATCTTTGTAATTACTAAGCCGGACCGGATACAGATGACAGGAAATTGGCTTAGGAAAGGGAATTTTACCTTCCAGAAAGGCCTTTTCTATTGCACAACGTGTAATTCCATCTTCAAAATACACATAAACACATTCATTATTATTAACTAATGGCGTTTGGTAAACATCTGGCATTATTTCGAGATAACAACCGTCCTGCTCCACTGCAAAAATTCCCGAAACAGTCATGTACGGTTTAATTGAGTTGACATGTTGCTCAATAAGCATACATTCATCTTCTTCCAGAGGAGCCCCGGCATCGCCGTCAACACAGCATTGTCCATGGCAGGCAGCCAGATCACAAACGAATTTTATTTTTTTCAGGTTATCTGAAACGATGGTATTTCCTATTGCTATCATATTGTTTTATTGTATTTTAACACGTATTCCCTCCGAATGTGCAGAAAATTCAGGCGCATATAAACATTGTACGGTTGAAATTCCGTTTGAAAATGCGCCTTTTACAGTTGCAACAAGTGAATATTCAAACACATAGGTTCCTTTCTGTAAATTCGGAAAGTAAAAATTGGTAGCAGCATCTTTTGTACTTTCATAATAGGAAAGGCCATCCTGATACTTATACCCCGAAACAACATTTACAGCTTCGAAACCAGCTGCCCGCAGATCCTTCAAATGTACAAATTCAAGATTTCTATCGGTATTTAAAACAATTCTGACTGTAATTTTATCGCCGCTTACTAAAGTAGAATTATTGCTGATTGGTTTAATAACAGGACCTGAGGGGGTATTTGTTTCTACAAATAATTGTTTAGAAACAGATAATGGGCTTTGCTGAGGTGTAATTTTATCGAGCTGCTCAAAATATTGCCAGTACATTGCTCCCCATGCACAAGCCGGGTTGTTGTTCACAATCTTAATGTCGCCCATTTCAGGAGTGAATTCTGAAGGAGACCAGGAAGTTCTGAAATATCCTGTTCCTGCTTCCACTTTTGTTTCCGGTGAGGATTCCGGATTATAGAGTTTATTACCTAAAGATATCACTGCAAGATTTTGACTTTCAAGCAGATCCGAACTTTTATGCAGCAGGGCATAACAGGCCTCAGCCGTAGCCACTGAAGATTGCCAATCCTGGGTCTGTTTTTGCTTAAGCAGCCATTTTTTCATATCATCAACTGCTGTTCTGTCGTTACGTATCTCATCGAATGCCTCAATCAATAAGGCTTGTGCCTGAATTGGGTTCTCATACCAGGAATACCCGCGGATGTCTCTCCAGTACATCCCCAATTCAGCTGAATGCAATGCCTTTTCATTCAGAGAACGGAGGATTTCGTCGGCCGTTTTTTTATTCTCCATACGATTCAATGAAAGAGCTGTCATTGCCTGAAGATACGGATTTAAGTTAAGCCAGAATTTTGAAATCTGTCTGGAATAATAGTCAAAAGCAGGTTTATTTGCCGCGTCGACAGGGATCGATTTCAGGTAAAAACTTCTACCATAAAAATATTGAGCAATATAAGGTTCTAAAGTGTTTGGATCTAAAGTTGATGGTACAGCTTTCAGATGATTGTTATAATCGTCTGTAATTTTCTGATCCATGTACCTGCAAGCTTTTGCAACCATATAATAAGCATCCTGATCATTTTTGATGCGGGTGAGTCCCATTTTCTCCATACGACCCATACCAGTGAGAATATACTGAGTAATGTACCTGTTGTCGGGCAAGCCTGCGAACCATGGCCAGCCGCCATTAGGAAGCTGTAATTGTATTAGTTTTCTGATAGCCTGCTCCTGTTCATTTTCCATCCTGTTAAAATCGAAAAGTGCCCCTACCCTATGCTTTCGATCTGTTTCGCTGGCACCGTTGCCTATCCATGGAGTCTCCTGAAGACTTATATTTTTGAGATCCTCATTTTTTTCGAGATTAGAAACTAAAGCAGAGGGACTAAAGGATTTCCAATTCCCGAAAACCTGCTGAATACGAGGGTTCATCATCGCCACATATGTACCTATACTATTGGCAAACAGCTTATTAAAGATTTCCTCAGTACAGCCCTGCTGCCCTTCCATAAGAAATGGCAAAGCCTGAACAGCATACCAGATCGGATTGGATGTAAACTCCAGACTTAATTTGTAATTTTGAAGTGTTGAAGAACCCGGATTCTTTAACTTAGCAAATGTGAATGTTTTAGTGCTATTCCCATTAACAGGCAAGGGCATAGACTCCGTAATCAGTATCCTGTTAAACAATACAGGGAGCACATTTTCTTCGGCATCCGTAAAATTGCCTGCCGTTGCTTTCGTTCGCACTATAATTGCCTGAATTCCTTCCGGGATAAGAATTGTCCAGCCGACCAGAGCATTTTTACCTTTTGAACATGAAAACGATCTGAAATCCTGTCCGCCAAAGATCAGGCGTTCAATTGGTTTCATCGTTAATGCATCCAAAAGTTCTATTGATGCTTCGCCTGAAATTTCACCCTTAAGTGAAGAGATCTTTAAATCAATCCGCACAGTATCGCCTTCCCGAACAAAACGAGGCAGATTCGGGAATATCATCAGATCTTTCTGGGTAACAAATTCTTTAGATGTGGTACCGATCCTAAGATCTTTCGTATGTGCAAAGCCCATCAGGTTCCAGCGGGTGAGAGCGTCAGGCATGGAAAACTCAAGGATGATTTCTCCTTTTTCGTTGGTACGCATGTCGGGATAAAAGAAAGCAGTTTCTCTGAAATCGGAACGCAACTTACTATTTTCCAGACTAATGGAGTTATTAGTAACCAAAGATGAATTTAGTGCTTGCGTCGTATTTCGATTATACATCCCCTGATTTCCGGGCTCTGCATCACCTTCTAAGGATTTCGTGCGCATCAGCGGTTGTGGCCTGCCACCATCTGTTAAACGAGATTTATCAGAACTTGAACGATACTCGAGTAGCACCGGTGGATACAGAGCAGACATCTGGTAACCAAACCAATTCAAATTATCGTACGGCCGCTCATAGAGGTTAAGATCATTGTCCCAAAAGCCTGAGAATTGCCTGAAAAGGCTTCCTGTTGTTGTTTTAAAAAGTCCCTGATTATTCCATTCAGCATAATGCGTCTGAGCCTTGAACAAATCCAATGACCAAATATTTTTTTCGAATACATCCAGTGATGCATCGTACATTCCGAATAAAACTTCTGAAACCAGCTGCTCCGCTTTTGTGCCCCTTATTTTAATTTCTAATTTCTCTTTTTCACCAGGCAGAAGCTTATTTCTGAAGGTTTCAAATGAAAATTCAAGATCTTTATTCGAGAAAGGCACCTTAATCATCTCCTTTTCAAAATAGCAGGAATTTCCATTAACAGCCAGGATGGTGAAACTCAGATTACCTCTATACTCCTCCTTCACCGGAAATTCAATTTTTAGTTGTTCATTGCTGATATTCTGCCATTTACGAAGAAGTATCTGCTCCTTAAAAGCAATTTCGTAAAGCACATTCATCTTTTTGGCTTTCGTTCCAAAGAGAACAACAGCTTTTGTACCTGGTTCGGCTGTTTCGGTTAAAACCGACTTCCAGAAGTATTCAGAAGTTGCCGATTTCGTAGAATTTGGTGCAAAAACTGTAATGTAGCGTTTCAATTCAACAGCTTTTCCAAAAACATCTTTTGAATTTAACACCAGGGAATAAACACCAGGTTTCCAGTTCTTAAGATCTGGAATAATAATATTGGAATCAAGAGCCGTATTAAACTCTTTTAACAGGCAGGTCACCTCAACAGGCCAGATTGATTTATCATCTTCATTATCGAAGATCTCATTCGGGAAATCCTTTTTGTAGTCTGCTTTTAACATGCAAAATTTATCCGCTCTGTCCCATTGCTTCTTCTTTAGAGGATATTCCGGTTGAATAAGCCTTTGAATAGTGAGTTTCCCTGAAGCCGCTTCAAAAACACCGTTTGTATTTTCTGTCTTGATTGAAAATTGCTTCCTATCCTCCAAATTTAGATTATCAGGAATATCTATACTGATATTCAACGCATTAACACCAACAGAAACCTTTGTTTCATTGCTGTGAGTTTCACCATTTACGTCTGTTACATCTGCATAAACAGCATAAGTAAAGGTCGGTTTATACCATAATGGAATCATTTTATCGGCCAGGGCACGAAAACGAATCTCGAAAATACCATCAGCCGAAGTTTCCAGTGTTCCATTTAGAATTTCTGTTGAAGGCGAATTCGGCATTGCAATGCGATAATCAAACCAATATGGAAACCTGGCCAGCCGAACTACCCTGTATTTCACAGAAGCTCCGGCGATGCTGCTGCCTGCATATGCCATTGCTTTCCCTTTTATTGTGACTTCTTCACCCAGTTTATAGCTTCCGCTAACCGGCTCATACTGAATTTCAAACTTCGGTCGCTTGTATTCTTCCACCCGGATACTGGCAGAGCCATAATCAGAAACTATCATCATCATTCCATTCAGCGAACCTTCAGGGATTGTAAAAGAACCTGAAACGGAGCCGAAATCATTCGTAACTAAAGATAATATAGTGGAAACCTGCCGGTAATTGACATCCTTAAGTGTAACATTAACAGTTAGGTTAGGGACAAGCTCAAATTTATTATCATAGCCCTTAATTGTGATTGCTTTAAACCAGACGGTCTGTCCTGGCCGGTATATGGCCCTGTCGGTAAAAAAATGCGACACTTGCACAATCGGGGTTCTGAAGTTCTGTGAATAGCTCAGGAAAAAATTATCATCGGAAACATAATGATCGCTTCCAGCATCAAATACAAAATAAAATGAGCTCACATATTCTCTTGAAACAGGACCCTGAATGCGAAGGTACCCGGATTTGTCGCTGTAATAGGTTGCCATTAATTTCTTGTTCCGGGTTCCTGTAGTATTATCATATAAATAAGTATAGGCTGAAACCTTCACATTGCTGAGGGCATTGCCAGTAGACCTGTCCATGATAAACAACTCATACCCACCATCTTCCTTTTTTTCGCTGATAAAGCTGATATTAGTTACGATTAATGGAGTTAAAGAGAAAACTTCAGTATCGACCGCGAATGCAGGACCTGAACAAGCGATAATCACATATGAGCCAGAGAGTAATGATGGAATTTTAATCTCTGTTTTATGGTCTTGCAGATCCGGATCAGCAGGCAGAGAAATGGTCCAGGAGTTAACTGCCTTTTCAGCAAGGTAATAATCAAGGCGTTGTTTATCATCAAGGCGTTGAAGGAGCGTAGGAAGTGTTTCCGGATCGACTTTTACAATCCGGAAGCTGACATTCGAAATATTCCTGTAGGCTAATAAACCCAAAAATGGCTTGTCTGGAATATTTCCATAATTGAGGGTCAGGTTTAACTGCCTTGCATGAATAGATTCTTTCGCCATTTTACAATACTTTGCGCCATAACTTTCCGGAAAAGCAAGCAAAGCAAGATCGCATACGCTATCGGCAGTTTTTAAATCCCATTTAAAAGCATCGGAAAGCAGTGGATTATAGGTTTCACCTCTTTTTCTATATTCGCAGGCAAGCTGATACAGAACATCAGTAACGCCCTCAAAACCAGCATAAACCTTTGTCATTTCAATCAAGGATGCGCGATACAGGCTATCCTTGTTCTCCAGATTTGCTGCCGATTTAACAAAAGCCAGCCGCTTCAAATCAACATCCAGAACAGGGAACAAGTATTTATCATTTACATGAAACCGGATGAGATCCTGAAGTATTTGCAAGGCATAGAATTTCAAGGATAATGAATCTGAAGAATGCAGTTGAAGTTTACAGAATATCGGTGCCGGAGAAAAGTATGCCGGGTCATCGAGAAAGAAGGTATTGGCAGGCTTCGTAAGATAGGTTTCACCATCCATAAAGAAATCCACAGCCCTATTCGCCAGGAAATCATATAATGTTGGTCTGAACTGTTTCGAATTCTCACTTAAGCTAAGTAAAACGTCGTACTTTTTAAGAGAAGTGGATTTCAAAAGAACCTCGTCCTCCAGGGATGCCTTATATTGTTTAACTATCTGATCCACCAGTGTTTTCAGATCCCAGGTCTTAACATCTTCAGTATAAATACCTGTAGTTGTTTTCCGCCCAAGCCATTCATGACGATTGCTCTGGTAGTAGTTCCAGAAAAGTTCAGCCAGTGCCGATTGAAGGATCTGCTTTTCAGGCGATTTCGCTATTTTGATCTCCTCACGGAACATAGCGATGCTTTTTTCCGTTGGAGATTCTTCATAATCGGCATTAAGTTTAACAGAATACAGCAGACTTTTTATATACTGCGAAGTATTGCCCTCCTCTTTTGCCCTGGCCTGTAATTGGTTCAGTTCATCCAATGCAGATTTCGGCAAACCCTTGTCCCTGAGTGTGTATACTTTAACCCATGAATCTTGATAATCATCAATATTCCAAGGTTTTACCTGCGCAGTAACAGGAACTATAAAAGAAAAAAAGAGTACGGGAAAAACCAGTTGCAAAAAACCGGTTCCTCTAAGTTTATGCAGAAGCGTTTGCATAAGAATTTATTAATTGATTGAAATAATTTTGGTATCCCAAACCTTAAAGGTATATCAATCGAGTTTAGCATCCAAAGGATTTGCAAGTCCTGAATAATCAGTTAGTTCTGCTTTTACAGAGCCTATTACAACAGCCGATTCTATAAGGATTGGCAGGCGATTTTTATCATCAGAAACCCAAAGAGTCATTGGGTAAGGATTGCTGAATACTTTACCCGTTGCCACCATTGGTTTGAACTTCAAACAACGGAATTTCCCAGCTTTTGTTGTTACTTCATCTTTCCCAAAATATTGAATTACTGAAACATAAACAGAATCATCAAGATAAAAATTAATAGAAAAGTTCTGTCCGATCTTAGCATTCGTAAAGTCGATATTCCGGGCATAATACACAGCCGAAACCACATCCTGTATGTAAGATGGGATTTTCTTAAGCGCGTTACGGCTGCTTGCGTAGTTTAGCTGATGATCGAATTTTACATCATCGTCCTTTGTATAGCCACCTTCGCGGGTTCTGCGGACAAAAAGATAGGGGATAAGAGCTTCCTCATCAATAAAACTCTCCATCCTGTCGTGTACCCTGAAAAACCAGTTAAACGCCGACCTCGACTTCCCCTCACCAACAATGTGGAAAACCGGACGGTTCAGCATTGTTTTATTCTCTTTCTTAACTTCCAGAGTTGCATAACCAGCGGTTACTTTTCCTGTAAATCTTGCATCGTAAACAACCCTGAACTCAAGCTTCTCCCCTTTTATAAATGCGTCGTTTTGAATTTTACGTAAACCTTGAGCCAATAATGTCTGGCCGAGAACCAAACAAAAAATCAACAAACTAACACTATTTCGTTTCATTTAAAAAGCTTTGAAACCACATAATCAAAAAACAAGCCAGAATTACATAAACATATCATTGCATTATTAGTCTTTTTTGGAATCTGTAAGGGGACAGGCCATGGCATGTCCGTAAAGAATTATACAACAACGTTGATGATTTTTCCGGGGACAAATACCACTTTTTTGGGTGGTTTTCCGTCAAGCCATTTCTGTGATTCTGCTGATTCTATGATGATTTTTTCTACATCTGCGGCATTCAGATTCAGTGCTAGATCAAGTTTGAAACGCATTTTTCCGTTAAATGAAACAGGGTAACTGAAGGTGTTTTCCACCAGAATGCCGGCATTATAGTCCGGATACTTTACATCTGAAATTCCGGGATTATTACCACATAAAACCCAGAGTTCTTCGGCAATATGGGGTGCGAATGGCGCAATTAACACAGATAGTTCTTTCAGAATCTGTTTGTTATGACATTTGAGCTCTGCCAGATCGTTTACACAGATCATAAAGGTTGAAACAACTGTGTTGAAGGAATATCTTTCTATATCCTCACGAACCTTTTTAATAGTGCGGTGAAGGATTTTTAATTCAGCTGGCTGTGGGGCATCATCAGTTAAAATGAGCTGGTTATCTTCGTTATGAAACAAGCGCCAGAGTTTTCGGATAAAGCGAAAAACGCCTTCAATTCCGTTGGTATCCCAAGGTTTTGAATCGGTTAGAGGGCCGAGGAACATTTCGTAGAGTCGGAATGTATCTGCTCCATATCGTTCAATCAGTTCGTCAGGATTTACCACATTATGCAGCGATTTCGACATTTTTTCATTCTCTGAACCGCATAAATACTTTCCGTCTTCAAGAATAAAGCTTGCATCCTGGTAGTCAGGGCGCCAGGAGCGGAAAGCTTCTGTGTCGAGTTCATCGTTCTGAACAATGTTTACATCCACATGAATTGGAGTAGTATCATACTGATCTTTAATTCCATAGGAAACAAAATCATTAGTTCCTTTAACGCGGTAAACAAGTTTTGATTTCCCCTGAATCATCCCCTGGTTAATGAGCTTTTTAAAAGGCTCATCCGTGATGGTCAAACCAAGATCGAAAAGGAATTTATTCCAGAAGCGGGCATAAATAAGGTGACCGGTAGCATGCTCTGCCCCTCCAATGTAAAGGTCGACATTCTGCCAGTATTCAATTGCCTCCCTTGAAAAATAGCTTTGGTCGTTTTTCGGGTCCATGTACCTGAAATAGTATCCGCTGGAACCTGCAAAACCAGGCATTGTATTGGTTTCCAGTTGGTAACCCTCTTTTGTAGTCCAATTATTGGCTCTGGCCAGAGGTGGCTCGCCCTGTGCAGTTGGCAAATACGAATCAACAGATGGCAATTCAAGTGGAAGATCGGCTTCATCTAAGGCATATGGCATTCCATCCTTGTAATAGATTGGGAATGGTTCTCCCCAATACCTCTGTCTGCTGAAACTGGCATCGCGGAGCTTGAAATTTACTTTGCCTGTTCCTATACCGAGATCTTCAACGTTTAAAATGACGGCTTTAACGGCTTCTTTTACTTCCATCCCATCAATAAAGCCTGAATTTACCAGGAGACCTTCTTTTGCATCATAGGATTCCGTAGAAATATCACCTCCGGAAACAACTTCCCGGATAGTGAGCCCGAAGAATTTTGCAAAGGCGTAATCCCTGCTGTCATGTGCCGGAACAGCCATAATTGCACCCGTTCCATACCCTGCCAGAACATAATCCGCAATCCATATTGGGACATTTTCATGGCTAAGCGGATTAACAGCATAACTACCTGTAAAAACGCCGCTTACCTTTTTCACTTCAGTCATTCTTTCCCGTTCGGAGCGGTTTTTTGCCATTGCAACATAGGCATTAACCTCTTTCTCCTGCTCCGCGGTAGTAAGCGTTACCACTAATCCATGTTCAGGAGCAATCACCATAAAAGTAGCTCCGAAGATTGTATCGGGCCTGGTTGTAAACACTTCAATATCAATATCTGAACGATCTTTAACAGCAAAATGGATTGCGGCACCTTCAGAGCGGCCGATCCAGTTGCGCTGAATTTCTTTAATGGAATGGCTCCAATCAATCTTCTCCAGCCCGTCGAGCAGACGCTGAGCATAGGCCGTAATTCGTAACGACCACTGTTTCATAAGCTTACGTTCAACAGGATGTCCACCTCTAACCGAAAAGCCATCTGCAACTTCATCATTTGCGAGCACTGTTCCAAGTTCCGGGCACCAGTTAACCATTTGATTACTAAGGTATGCAAGCCGGTAATTCATGAGTATTTCCTGCTGTTTATGTTCTGAAAAGGACTTCCAGTCATCGGCAGAAAACTCAATAATATCAGAGCAGGCAGCCACAATTCCAGTGCTTCCTTCTACTTCAAAATGCTTAATCAGTACGTCCAGTTTTTCAGCTTTATCAGTACTTTTATTAAACCATGAATTAAAAAGTTGGATGAAAGTCCACTGAGTCCATTTATAATAGGCAGGATCGCTGGTACGAACTTCACGGTTCCAGTCGAAACAAAACCCCATAATATCAAGTTGTTCCTTGTAGCGGGCCAGGTTCTTTTCCGTAGTTATTGCCGGATGCTGCCCGGTTTGAATGGCATATTGCTCAGCAGGGAGACCATAGGCATCAAAACCCATTGGATGCAGTACATTAAAACCCGAATGACGCTTAAATCTTGAATAAATATCCGAAGCAATATAACCCAGAGGATGACCTACATGCAATCCTGCACCAGAAGGATAGGGAAACATATCGAGCACATAAAATTTAGGCTTATCATTCTTTATTTCTACCTTAAAAGTCTGATTTTCTTTCCAGTAGGCTCTCCATTTTTTTTCAACTTCTAAAAAGTTGTAATCCATAATATTGATATTTGGGCTGATTTACCAGGAATTATTCCCTGAATTAAAGAATCGGCAAAGGTACAAATATTTGAAATGGCAGGGAATAGAGAAGTCGGGCGGAAACTTTTAAAAACAGCCACGAAGGTTCGGGGGCGATGGTCGTGACACGGGGCAGAATCGTATCCCGGGGGCGGGGGCCGTATCCCGGGGGCGGGGGCCGTATCCCGGGGGCGGGGGCCGTATCCCGGGGGCGGGGGCCGTATCCCGGGGGCGG
>CAIXZF010000081.1 GCA_903923925.1 uncultured Bacteroidales bacterium | reverse complement strand
GACCGGATAAAGTAAGCGTAGTACTATTTGTTCCTGAGCAAACTGTTGTGCTGCCGGCAACTGTACCACCAACAGAAGTTGGATCAACGGTTATAGTTACAGTATCCGTTGTTAAAGTACCGCAACCTGGTAACACAACTGGAAATTGTCCTGCAGGAGGTGAACTGGCAGCTCCGCCTGATGTCTGGTTCTGGCGGAAATAGGTGGTTTGAGTTAGCGCTCCCGGAGCATAGGTAGCAGCGGTTGCTAAGTTGATGTTCGTGAAGTTCACATTATCCGTTGAGCTCTGCCATTGATAAGAATATGGTGTGGCGCCGCCTGTAGGGGCAACACTGCTGAGCTGAACCGCTGCAAAATTGTAGCAAATCGTCTGATCTGCCGAGATAGAACCAACAACATACGGTGCATAAACTGTAATTGTTGCATCCGAAGAAGTGGACTCGCTGCAAACTCCGCTCTTCACAATAACATGATACTTTGTGGTTGTAGTGAGGTTCGTTGCAGTTAAGGTGGTAGTTGTATTGGCTATACCAGTTGTAGTAACCCAGTTATCCGTGGATGACTCCCATCTCACAATAGTCCCGGTATGACCTGATAAAGTGAGCGTTGAGCTGTTGGATTCATAACAAACCGATTTGCTGCCGGCAATAGTACCGCCAACAGAAGTTGGATCAACAGTTATAGTTACAGTATCCGTTGTTAAAGTACCGCAACCTGCTGGTGGAACAGCAGGAAATTGTCCTGCAGGAGGTGAAGTAACAGCTCCGCCTGAGGTTTGATTCTGGCGGAAATAGGTGGTTTGGGTTAGCGCTCCCGGAGTGTAAGTAGTTCCGGTTGCTAGGTTAATATTGCTGAAATTCACATTATCGCTTGAGCTCTGCCATTGATATGAATATGGTGTGGCGCCGCCTGTAGGGGCAAGGCTGCTGAGCTGAGCCGGCGCTGTATTGTAGCAAATGGTTTGATCTGCCGAGATAGAACCCACTACATAAGGTGCATAAACCGTAATGGTTGCATCTGATGATGTTGCTGTTGAGCAAACACCGCTCTTGAGGATTGCATGGTATTTTGTAGTTGTAGTTAAATTGGTAGCGGTATAGGTAGTGGTTGTGTTGGTAATCCCTGTCGTCGTTAGCCAGTTGTCGGTTGAAGATTCCCATCTCACAATCGTTCCGGTATGACCGGATAAAGTAAGCAAGCTGCTGTTCGTTCCGTTGCAAACCGACTTGCTGCCAGAAACACTACCTCCCACTGAAACGGGATCAATTGTTAATATTCCATCAGCGGAAGTTGCAGTACTGCAATTTCCGCTCTTTACTATTGCATGATATTTTGTTGCAACTGTTAAGTTAGTAACAGTGATTGTTGTTGATGTGCTTACGATTGCAGTTGTTGTTAGCCAATTGTCGGCCGATGATTCCCAGTTTACTACTGCACCTGTATGACCTGATAGAATGAGGTTTGTGCTATTTGATCCATAACAAACTGCAGTGCCTCCTGCAACTGTTCCACCTACTGATAATGGAGCCACATCGTATTCGTAGGCTCCCATTGAAGGTGTAATCAAATCTCTGACAGCAGCATTGAAATCGGATGCTATTGCAGGCAAAACATTGGCAACAAGGTTGCAAGTCAGAGGAATGTAATCAGCAGCGGCAGTTCCTCCTTCATTTGCATATTGCGGATCTAATGCAAGGCTGTGAGAATTTTGGCCTGTTGCTGCTTGTAATGCGGCAAGCGTGGCCTGATCACCACCATAATATCCAAGTGTTCCTCCTGTTCCTGTTACATAGTAATCATTGTAATCGGATGTAAACAAACCTCCTGTTGAAGCAAAATAGAGTGCATAATGTAAATTAGATCCTCCGGCAGTTGAACGCTTGTTAACGAGGATGTTGTTTCTGAAATCTCTTGTGTTTGTGGATAATGAACTGTAAAGAGCATATGATTTTTCTGTAATACCGCTTGCCAGGTTTCCATCAATATATACAGTATTATAGAAGAAATTATTGTTTTCTCCGGGATCGCCGTTTTCCCATAAACCACTGATTAACGTTGATGTATTGCCTCCCAGATAAACCACATTATTCGAACAGCTTGACGAACCTGCAAGAAGCCGGATTCCAAAAAAATTAGCAGTCGTAGTCAAAGCATTTACTTCGAAGCTGTGAATAAAATTGCCCGTAATGGTATTGATTCCTGAACCTCCCTGAAAGTGAATTCCAACGATATTGCCAGTGAATGTTGATAATGTATTTATTAAATGATGGATTGTATTGCCCGAAATGGTGATAGGTCCTGTTCCTCCGCCAATCATAATACCAAGCGAAGGAGCTGAGGATGTAAATGCATTTTTGCTGGTAAGATAACTGACGTTGTTATTCGAAACAGTGACATCTGATCCATTGTTACAAACGACTCCTCTGCAAAATCCATCGGTCAGGGTGGTGGGATTTGCTGAACTGTTCGTCATATTCTTTATGCTATTCCCGCTAATAGCAACGGTTCCTGTTCCAACACAGTTAATTCCAAGAACTTTTTGTGAGTTTCCTGTACTCGCTGATGTTGCATGAATACTATTCGCAGTGATGGCGCTTCCTATGCTATTATTAATTATTGAAATAGTTCCGGCAGTATTGGTTTTGTTGATACAAAAAATGTTGCTTGCATCTGTTGTAATTGAATTTGTTGCAGTAATTGAACCTATTTTGTTATTCCTGCAATCAACAATACCTGGGCTGGCTGTATAAATTCCATAAACATCAGTACCAGTAATTCCGCCATTAATAGTAATTGAGCCATTACCTGTTACATCTCCGATTGTGTTTCCTGTAGTTGTTCCAATGTTTATATCACCGGCAACTATTTTAATTCCGTTCCATGTAGCATCTGCCGTGTTTGTCCATGAAAAATTTTTGATAGTATTGTTCTGAATGCTGCTTGCTATTCCAGTACCTGCATTTATAGAAATACCGCAGAATACGTTATCGCTGCTGCTTTTAATCCAGCTGCCTGCACAAAGAGCAGAACTGCCACCAATTAAGTTGTCGGAAACAATAAAACCCGTCCCTGAGATATTATCAATTTTAATTACATTTTCTGCTGCTGTGCCGGTAGGAGCAAAGGTGCCTGTTTCATAAAAGCTATTACCTGTAACCGACCAGTTTGTTGTATTGGCAGAAAGCAGGATTCCATTTGAAGCTCCTGACAGTCTGAGAAAATCATAAAAATTATTATTACTGATTATTCCTCCGCTATTCTCAGCTCCCAGTGAGCCAGACGAATAAATCATATTGTTTGGACGTAAAGTAGTGCTATTGACCCCTTTTAAATTATTATGATCAATTGTATTGTTGATATTTCCTGTTGTTCCTGTCGAAAAAAGGATAGTGCCACTTGTTACAAGTCGGACAGCTCCGGAAATTGTACAGTATTTTACGGTATTATTAGTTGCTCCGTTAATAAATCTGATGGTTGATGTCCCATCTGTTGCAGAAAAACTGCTGTTGGTAATGGAAAGGTCAGCTAAACTTCCAGTTCCGTTAAGTCTGCCATCAATGGTAACATTGTCAGCTCCGCTCAAATCGATGAGTGGTGCCGCCAGGTTTCCGCTAATAGTTTTTCCTCCAACTGTCGGGTAAATAGAAACTGAGCTATAAAGTGCAGAACCTGTGCCGCTTGCATTGAGTGCTGCTGTTGCTGTTTCAGAGGTATTGTTAATGATGTTGAGGATTATAGTACCTGTTAATGAGCCCCCGTTAATCGCATCAAAGGCAAGCTTAAGAGTTGCAAAGTCAGCACCAGTGGTTCCAACTGTTTTTTGAACAGGTAATGCATAGGTGAAACCTGTGATTAATGTTGCAATAATAAGAAGTACAATGTTTTTCATGACTTGTGGTATTAATTGAATATTGTAATTGCAATTGTTCGTATTAAAAATTCCAATTTTCGGAATAAAGCAAATATATGAGAATTCTAATACATTCCAATAAAAAACAGTTATTAATAATGAATATGGACATCATATCAGGCTTTATTGTTGAAAAAATTGATTACTAAGATAAAATACAGATCTATATAAATAATATAAAAAAATTAAACGCAGATATATTCCATTATTAGAAATATACCAATCAGAACAATAAATATGCTCTTAAGTTTGATAGGTAATTTGCTTAGTGGAAATGGCTATTTAATCATTTATCAGGAGATTTGCATATTCACAAACTTTTATATCTTTGTGAGTTAATCATGGGAACAAAACAACGTACAATTCAGAAAGCGGCTACCGTTTCCGGCACTGGACTTCACAGCGGAATCATGGTAAGCCTGACGTTTACACCGGCACCGGTTAATTCGGGCTATGTATTTAAACGCATTGATATAGAGGGCCAACCTGAAATAAAGGTTGATGCCGATTATGTAACCGATACTTCACGCGGAACAACGCTGGAGCATAATGGCGCAAAGGTTGCTACGATAGAGCATCCTTTAGCAGCACTCATCGGCTTAGGCATCGATAATTGCCTTATCGAGATCGATGGTGTGGAAACTCCGATTATGGATGGCAGTTCGCGCTATTTTGTAGAAGCTTTGCTCGCTGCCGGAATAGAGGAACAGGACGCCGAACGGGAGTACATCATTATCAAATCGCCGATCAGTTTTTCTGATCCTGAGAAAAAGGTAGAACTTATCGCTCTTCCGGCCGATGATTTCAGGGTTTCGGTAATGATTGACTATGAGACAACTGTTCTGGATACACAGAATGCTGTACTCGAACGCATCGAGGATTTTCCGAAGCAAATTGCAAATTGCAGAACCTTTGTGTTTCTGCATGAGCTTGAACATCTGCTTAGCAATAACCTTATAAAAGGTGGAGATCTCAGCAATGCAATTGTATTTGTGAACAGAATTGTTTCACAGGAAGAACTTGACAATCTGGCTCAATCCCTTAATAAACCTAGTGTTCAGGTAACAGGAACTGGTATTCTTAACAATGTGGATCTTTACTTTAAGAATGAGCCTGCAAGGCATAAACTTCTTGATATAATTGGTGATCTGGCATTGATAGGTAAGCCGCTCAAAGCACATATTATTGCCCGTCGTCCCGGACATTATTCAAATATGCGCTTTGCCAAGCTGATTAAAGAACATGTGGCAAGCGAGAAAAAGATTTCTAAAGTTCCACAGTTCAATCTCACAGGAACTCCTGTTCTGGATATCAACGATATTAAGCGTTTGTTACCACACCGTCCTCCATTCTTACTCATCGACAAGATCATCGAATTGAACGAAGATTACATAGTTGGTGTTAAGAATGTGACCATGAATGAGCCTTTCTTTGTTGGTCATTTTCCAAACGAGCCGGTAATGCCAGGTGTGTTGCAGGTTGAAGCCATGGCTCAGGCAGGTGGCGTTTTTGTTCTCAGCAGTATGCCTGATCCACAGAATTACAATACTTACTTTCTGAAAATAAGTGAGGTTAAGTTCAGGCAGAAAGTTGTTCCCGGTGATGTACTGATTATTAAAATGGAGTTAATTTCACCTTTAAGAAGAGGAATCTGTCATATGAAAGGTGTGGCATATGTTGGCGACAGGATAGTAACCGAAGCCATTCTTCTGGCACAGATCTTTAAGAATAAACCGGAAGGCGAAAGCAGTGACGGAAGAAGTTTTAGTTAATTAGCCTCACGCAAAACAAAAATAACGCGGATGAATCAACCTTTAGCATATGTGCATCCTCAGGCGAAAGTCGCCAAGAATGTGGTGATTGAGCCTTTTGTAAATATTGAGAAGAATGTTGAAATTGGCGAAGGAACCTGGATTGGCTCCAATGTTACCATTATGGAGGGAGCCAGAATAGGAAAGAATTGCAGGATTTATCCTGGTGCTGTTGTTTCTGCCAATCCACAGGATCTGAAATATGCCGGTGAGGAAACAATTGTTAAAATCGGGGATAATACTACCATCAGGGAATATGTTACTGTAAACAGAGGCACTAAAGCTAACTGGGAAACTGTTATCGGAAGCGATTGCTTGTTAATGGCTTATGTGCATGTTGCCCACGATTGCATTATCGGAAATCACTGTATTCTGGGGAATGCGTCAACACTGGCCGGACACATCACCATCGATGATTGGGCTATTCTTGGTGGGATTACAGCTGTTCATCAGTTTGTTCATATTGGAAGTCATTCCATGATTTCTGGTGGTTCTCTGGTAAGGAAAGATGTTCCGCCGTATTCCAAGGCTGCACGCGAGCCGCTGTCGTATGTTGGAGTGAATTCTATTGGTTTGCGCCGCAGAGGTTTTTCATCAGAAAAGATAAACGAAATTCAAAATATATATAGAACCTTATATCTCAGGGGATTTAATGTTAGCCAGGCTGTAGCATTAATTGAGGCTGATTTTCTTGCTACTCCGGAAAGGGATGAAATTCTGTCGTTTATAGCTTCTTCGAGTAGGGGAATTATGAAAGGGATTACCCGCAATCCGGGCTATATGAGGCCGGCCACAGAGGATTAGCAGTGGAAATATGCCTAAAGGATATTGGTAAGAAATATAACCAGGACTGGATTTTCCGTGGTGTGGATTATCAATTTAAATCAGGTGAAGCCTATTCAATTCTGGGTTCCAATGGTTCCGGAAAATCAACTCTGTTACAGATTTTAAGTGGGAAGGTAATTCCGTCGAAAGGAGTTCTTGAATACAATCATGATGGAAAAAATATAGAGGTGGAGAATATCTTCAAATACCTTACGCTCAGCACTCCCTACCTTGAATTGATTGAAGAATACAATCTCCATGAGATGTTTAGTCTGCATTCGAATCTGAAACCAATGATACCTGGGATTTCAGAAAAGGAATTTCTTGAGATTCTTAATTTTGGCAGAGCTTCAGGTAAGGCGATCCGATATTTTTCATCCGGTATGAAGCAAAGGGTAAAGCTTGCTCTGGCGCTTTTAACAGATGTTCCTATTCTCCTGCTTGATGAGCCCTGCTCCAACCTCGATAAACAGGGGATGGACTGGTATAACTCGCTGGTAACTCAATATGCAGGTTCCCGACTTGTAATTGTGTGTTCAAATCATCAATCGGAAGAAATTGGGTTTTGCCGTCATCAGCTTAATGTAAATGATTACAAATAAGCAAGTACGGCTTGTTTGTCTGGATATTTTAAGGTAATTTTGCACCCGTTTTTCAAAAAAGTTATTTATGGCTACTACAGCAGAATTCAGGAATGGATTGGTTATTGATTTCAATAATGATCTTTATACTATCGTCGAGTTTCAACATGTAAAACCTGGCAAGGGTGCGGCTTTCGTAAGAACAAGGCTTAAAAGCCTTACAACAGGAAAAGTAATTCCAAATACATTTGATGCCGGTGTTAAAATCAATATTGCAAGGGTTGAACGCAGACCTTTTCAGTATTTATACAAGGATGAGAATGGTTACAATTTTATGAACCAGGAAACATTCGACCAGATCTCTGTTTCCGAGAACCTGCTTAATGCCCCCCAATTCCTGAAAGAGGGAAACCTGGTAGAAATTGTGATTCATGCTGATACCGACACAGTTCTCTATGCTGAATTACCTGCATTTGTTAATTTGCTGGTTACTTATACTGAACCTGGTTTAAGAGGTGATACTGCTACAAATACCTTAAAAGCAGCTACAATGGAAACCGGAGCAACAGTAAAAGTGCCATTGTTTGTTAATGAGGGTGAGATGATTAAAGTTGATACACGTACCGGGGATTATTATGAAAGAGTAAAATCCTGATTATGAAACTCGAGAATGCCATTACCGTTAGATCGGTTGCCGATGCTCACGGTGCAAAATTTGCCGGCGACGGCAGGCGACTCATTACAGGTCTGAATGAGATTCATATGGTTGTAAAAGGTGACATTACCTTTGTTGATCATCCAAAATATTACGATAGAGTGCTGCGGTCGGCTGCCAGCACGATTATTATTAACAAAGAAGTAGAATGTCCGGAAGGGAAATCCTTGATTTTTTCTGAGGATCCCTTTACTGTTTATACCAGCCTGGTTAAAAAATACAGAGGTTTTGAACCTGCGGCAAAAAGAGTTAACGATTCTGCGATTATTGGCGAGGGCACGGTTATTCAGCCTGGTACTTTTATCGGGAATCATGTAAAAATCGGAAAGAATTGTGTAATTCATCCGAATGTTACTATTTACGACCATAGCCAGATTGGCAATAACGTTATTATCCATGCAGGTTCTGTAATCGGTGCTGATGCGTATTATTTCAAACGCCGCAATTGGGGCTATGACAAAATGCTGAGCTGTGGCAGGGTAGTTATTGAGGATGATGTAGAAATTGGCGCAAACTGCACCATTGATGCAGGTGTTTCAGGAGATACGCTTATCGGCCAGGGAACAAAGTTCGATAACCATGTTCAGATTGGGCATGATACTGAAGTAGGTAAGCATTGCCTGATTGGTTGTAATTGCCTGGTAGCGGGTGTCACTAAGATAGAAGATGATGTTATCCTCTGGGCGCACGTTATGGTTCAGAAAGATATTGTTATTGGAAAAGGTGCTGTGGTTCTGGCTTCTTCGGGTGTGGATAAAAGTCTGGAAGGCGGCAAAACCTACTTCGGCTCACCGGTTGATGAGGCCAGAAAAAAATGGAAGGAACTGGCTTACGTTCGGCAGCTTCCCGATTTGTTTGCAAAATTGGGGTTGAAATAGAGTTTGGACTAAGTATGATTTTAACAATTCCTGCTTAACTAATTTGAAATTATTGGTTATGTTTCTGAATAATGTGGAATCAACAAAATGTCAGCGCTGATTATTAGTTGCCCTTCATTTTAACCACTACCCCAATTTCATTAATCTCCTACAGAGAAAAATTGCGTTTCGGTTTCCCTGTTTCTATTGTCATTGATCTCCTGATGGAGAAGAAAACGGTATTCCTTGTTTGGCATTCGTAAGCCGTGGAGCGGCTAAATCATTCCGGGTATTTCTTCAATGTAGGCAATGTATCCACCTTCATCACAAGACTCAAATACTGCAGTCATTTCAAGAGTATTCATGGATATTCATTTTCACAAAGTGCTATCATTTTAAATATATTGTAAGTCAATTTGCCAATCAGGAAGTCTGTAAATATTGATACTCAAAACGTGTTACATCTTTTTATAAAGATGGCATTTTGTAAGATGATCGTTTATCATTCCGGCAGCTTGCATGAAGGCATAACAAATAGTGCTTCCGACAAATTTGAACCCCTCTTTTATCAAGGCTTTGCTCATGGCATCCGACTCTGCTGATTTTGCCGGAAGCTGCGACAGGGAATCCCATTCGTTGTAAATTGTTGTTCCGGCTGTGAATTTCCAGATAAATGCATCGAAACTGCCGGTTTCCTTTTGAATCCGTAAAAATGCCTGTGCATTGGTAATCGTTGCCAATATTTTGGCTTTATTGCGGATGATACCTGCATCTGTCATGAGTTCATCAACTTTATCCTGGGTGTAAGCTGAAATTTTTTCAGCTTCAAAATTATCAAGGGCTTTTCGAAAGTTTTCTCTTTTATGCAGAACGGTTTTCCAGCTTAATCCGGCCTGGAAAGCGTCGAGGACAATATATTCGAATAGCTTACGGTCGTCGTGAAGAGGAACCCCCCATTCATTGTCATGATATTCAATCATCAGTGGGTCATTTGATGGCCAATCACAGCTGTTTTTATGTTCAGAAATCATATCAATATTAATGTGTGTGATTTTCGATTTCTTTGTTAAATTTCTTTAATACCCAAATAATTGCCAGGTATGTAAGTCCAATAAAGGCTGGCCAGCTCAGATACCCTAAAATACCAAATATATGCGTCATGTGTTGTTTAGTTAGTAAGAATGATGGTCCTTTTCAAGTTCATCGGCATCTATTTTTGTACTATTCATGGCTCTCCATGCATAAAAGATGTAAAGGATAACAAAAGGGACAGCCAGGGACAAATAACTCATTACAGTGAGCGTGAACCGGCTTGAAGAGCTATTTTCTATTGTTAGTGAACTCTGGAGATCATAGGTGCTGGGATAATAGGCAGTGTGATTAAACCCTGCAAGGATAAAGAGCGAGAATACTGTTAGTATAGTACCTGCTCCGGCGAACCAGATTCCCCTGGTATAGGGATGATACAAAGTACGGATAATACCAAAGAGAACTCCGGCTATCCCGGTAAGCAGAATACTTGTATTTACAGGCATTTGAAGCAGGTTGTTGAAATACTTGCTGGCTTCCATTGTTACAAAATGGTTTACCGGGTCATATGAAAACCCATCAATAAACATCAGGCGAATCAGGAAAAACAGGAAGAATGCAAGAAAGGGAACTGCATTAAACCACAGATTGCATTTAGCCCTGTCGAAAATATTTTTATCACTCAGATTATTCATGATATATAATAAACCCAGGACCCGGGCAAGGAAAAAAACAGCTAAACCGAGCGCAATGTTTTGAATATTCATAAGGGCTTCGAGGCCACGCCAGGGTGATTCCCATTGAGAAATAACAGGATTTGAAATAAGCGTAAGGTTGTTTTTATTGACAGAGAATTCTGACCCGGTAAAGAACGTACCAATAGCAGTACCTAATAGAATAGTTCCCAGAAATCCGTTGGCAATGAGAAAAGCCTCATAGGTTTTCCTGCCTAAGAAATTTGATGGTTTTGTTCTGAATTCATAGGCAACAGCCTGGATTACAAAGCAAAACAATATAGCCATCCATACCCAATAAGCGCCTCCAAAACTGGTTGAATAGAATAATGGAAATGAGGCAAAAAATGCTCCGCCAAAGGTTACAAGTGTTGTAAAGGTAAATTCCCATTTCCGACCAAGAGAATTTATAATTACTTTTTGCTCTGTTTCGGTTTTGCCTAAGGTGTAAATCAGGCTTTGTCCGCCTTGTACAAAAGTGAGGAAAACCAGAATTCCGGCCAGCAGTGAAATAATTATCCACCAGTATTGCTGAAGCGAGAAGTATGAAAGAGTTTCGAACATGTTTAGTTTCCTCCGTCTTTTGGTCCCAGTTTTATCTGCCGGAACATTATTTTAAGCTCTGCAATAAGCAGCAATGTGAAAATGAAGGCAAAGAGGAAGAAAGTAATCTTTACAGACATTGTATCGAGTTGAGAAACAGCAGCCAGTGTGGGCATCAGATCCTGAATAACCCAGGGTTGGCGGCCTGCTTCGGCGGTTATCCAACCTGCTTGTTCGGCAATGTAGGCAAGCGGGATTGAAACTACTGCTATTTTTAGCCAGAATCGTGAGGTCTCAAGCCGGTTCTTGTAGATGAGGATGAGTAATACGGCAAAAAAGAAAAGAAAGAAGAATCCCAGAACCACCATCACACGAAAACTGTAAAAAGTTAAAGGAATGTTGGGAACGAGGTTTCCGGGATTATCAAAATATCCATATCCAAAGTATTTGAAATTCTCGTCCATAAGCTTTGTTGCCGAATCCGCAGCTGCTTTATTATGAGCTTTTCTGGCATCTCTGTAATCAGATAAAGCCTGCATGGCGAGTTTTCCTCTGCCTACTTTTTCTGTAATTGCCATTATCCCCTGCGCTTTATTCCCATCCAACAGGTCTTTAACTCCCGGGATGAAGGCATTGAAATCTCTGTACGCCATGTACGAAAGCATATTCGGCAATTCTATCCGATATTCATAGTTGTTAATATTTTCGTACTGAGGATCATCTTTCGATGCTGTAATGATTGCAAAAGTGGTTAGTCCGGCACCTTTCTGACCTTTGTACAGGCCTTCGAAGGCAGCAAACTTCATAGGTTGTTTTTGTGCAATTTCCCTGGCAGAACTATCGCCCCAGAAAATATTGAATAGGATTGCCATCATTCCAAAGACAGCTGAGATGGCAATGCTCCTTTTTGCGAGTAGTTTATTTCTGTTCTTTAACAGGTACCAGGAGCTGATTCCGATTACAAATGCTGCCGAGAGAACGAATCCGGAAGATATCGTATGAAGGAACTTGTTTACCGCCATTGGCGACAGCCATACATCAAGGAAACTTACCATTTCATTCCTGGCAGTATCAGGGTTGAATTTCATCCCTACCGGGTTTTGCATCCAGGCGTTGGCAACCAGTATCCACATTGCTGAAAGGTTGGCGCCAAAAGCTACCATCCAGGTTGAAAAAAGGTGTGAGGTTTTGCTAAGTTTATTCCAGCCGAAAAACATGAGTGCAACAAAAGTAGATTCGAGGAAGAACGCAAAAATGCCTTCTATTGCCAGAGGTGCACCAAAAATATCGCCAACAAACCAGGCGTAATTCGACCAGTTGGTTCCAAATTCGAATTCAAGGATTATTCCGGTAGCTACACCAATTGCGAAATTAACCCCAAAGAGCGTCATCCAGAATTTTGTAATTTTTTTCCATTCCGGATCTCCGGTTTTTACGTACAGCGATTCCATTATGGCAAGAATGAAACTCAATCCAAGTGTGAGTGGAACAAAGATCCAATGGTAGATAGCAGTGAGTGCAAACTGTGCCCGCGACCATTCTACCAATGAAGCATTAATAGTTTCATTCATGGCTTTATCTTTTTTTAGTTAATTGCTCGATTACATAATCACTTCGTTGGGCTTCAGTTTTAAATTTTGTCTGGAGAAAATCCGAAAAAAAGAATAACCTCAGGATAAAGAAAATCACAAATAACTTTATTAAGATAATGATCCAAAGAGTTTTACCAATGGTCATAGCATGGAAACCCTCTGAATAGAATTTAAGAATCTGATGGGGAAACCGAGGGTGAAGAACCAGATTTACATTCTTAAGAAATGGATACGTAGGCATGACGCCTGAAAAAGCTAATTTACAGTCTGATCTCCGGAAACTTCGTAACCGGCAGATGTTATTGCTTTTGAAATAGCTTTTAAATTGGTTTTTGTAGTGTCGTATTTGACATTAGCTTTACCATCTTTAAAAGAGGCTATACATTCAGTAACACCTGTAATTTTCTGGACAGATTCGTTAATAGTTTCTTCACAGCCGCTACAACTCATGCCTTTCACATTAAGGCTGATAGTTTTTATAGCTGCTGCACTAATCTGCGCTGATGTCTTTGCTTTATCAGCATTGCTTGTACAAGCAATGGTAAAAGCAACCAGAAATAAGAAAAGAAGAATTTTTTTCATATAAAAAGATTTTAAAAACTATTATAGTAAACTATCGAGCCACAATAGAATCATGACTAAACTGTAGAAGATGTTTAGTTTAATAAAATAAGGTCTGAAATTACGTATTATTTTGCTTCGTTTCATTAAATCGAGAAAAAGAATAATCATTCCAATAGAGAGCGCCACAAGAGTCCATGCTGTCCAGGTGTTTTTTACAACACCAAGGAAAGCTAGGAATACAGCCACAATACCTGTCCATAATATCCAGCTGAAGGTTAACCTTTTAATTTGCGTTTCGCTCATGATCTTAGTCAGTGTGGGCAGTCCTGCTTTTTCGTAATCCTTTCCATACATAAGCAGAAGCAGCCAGAAATGAGGGATCTGCCCCATGAAGAAAAAGCTTGCAAGCAGCCAGATTCTATGGTCGGAAAGGTTTCCATTTGCTGATGCCCATCCTACCATTGGAGGGAGTGCACCTACAATTGCTCCCGGCACAGCAGCGAAGGCGGTAACTCTTTTTAAAGGAGTATAAACCAGATTGTAATAAAGAGCAGTAACGGCTCCCAGGACTAAAGCAGAAAAACTTCCTGACAGCAGCAGTAAGCCGGCAATAAAACAAATTACACTGTAAATAATTACAGACTTTGCACTCGACCTGCCCGATGGAATCGGGCGGTTCATCGTTCTGTCCATCAGGCGATCGATATTCTGCTCCTGAACCTGGTTCATTGCCATAGAACCACAGGCCAGGAAGAATACCCCTGAAAAGGGGAAAAGGAAGCCTGTATCCAGACTTCCTTTCTCTAAAAAATATCCTGTAAGTGCGCTAAGAGCTATTGGCAGTGCGATACGTGCTTTGCCAAATTCAATAGCAAGCCCTGCAGTAAACTTTTGATTATTTGACATTTAATGTTTTGATGTATTCAATGATTTCACCAATCTGTTTATCATTGAGTTCCGTTTTATAGGAGATCATCTGACCAGCCACAAAGCCTTTTACAACATCAGCCGAAGGGTCAATTATTGATCTTTTAATATACTCTTCATCAATTTTAAGGGTGCGATCTTTTCCTCCAGTAACTACAGTAACATTTTCACCATAGATTCCTTTGAAACTGGGGCCTACAATCTTTGAACCATCCGAAGAATGACAGGCAATACACCCCTTTTGTTCCATGATTTTTTTACCGGCAGCACCTGGCACAGCAGTGCCTCCAGCTGTAGCACCCTGTTCACCGTTTTCTTTGTACCATTTATCGAAGTCGGCATCAGCCATTACATTAACAGTTGAATTCATATACGAATGGCGTACTCCGCAATACTCCGTGCAAAAGAGGTCGTAGGTTCCTTTTTTTCCTGATACAAACCAGATAAAGTTATTTTTACCGGGAATAGCATCTGTTTTAATACGGAAATCGGGGATGAATACGCTATGCAGGACATCCATAGCTTTCATGTTTACCCGGACAGCACGGCCTATAGGAACTTTTAAATCATTGCTGACAGCGCCGTTTGGGTATTCGAATGAAAAACTCCACATACGTGCAACAGCCGTAACTGCCAGTGCATCTTTAGGTGCGTAACGTTGTGGATAAAATCCTTTCCATCCATAATAAAACATGAGGAGTGCCAACAATGTGGGTATTACTGTCCAGATAATTTCAAGGGTATTACTCCCGTGTAATTCGGTTGGTACAGGATTCCGTTTTTTGTTGTAGCGATAAACAAAATAGAGCATAACCACCGTAATAGCAACCAGGAAAACTCCCGATATACCAAGGATGATGTAAAATGCTGTGTCGACTCCTGCTACAAAATTCGATGCGTCTGTTGTAGAATACATATTATTTTATTCTGAAAGAGTAATCTAAGAAAGTTAATATAATGATCGCAAAAAACAGCAACAAAACGATAGTCATCATTAGTCTGTATATTTTGTGATCAAATTTTAAATGCATAAAGTACAAAAGCACCAGTGTTGCTTTCATACTTGCAATAAACATTGCAACAGAAACACTCAAAGGGCCGAGATTAACGCTTGTTACGCTTACAGTTGCAATCGTTAAAAGTAAGAGGGCAAGCAGAATCCAGATAGAACTGGCATAACTTGAAATATGTGGTTTGTCTTCGCTCATGACACAGATAATTAATGGATGAGATAAAATAATGGGAAAAGGAAGATCCAGATAAGGTCGACCAGGTGCCAGTATAAGCCGGCATTTTCATGGAATACATATTTATCGGGCCCAATCTTGTTTTTGTGAATGAAAACAATAACAAATCCAAGGATTGTCATCCCTGCAATAATATGCAATGCGTGCAAACCTGTCATCATGAAATAGAGTCCGAAGAACATAGTATCACCAGTTCCAAGTTTAGGAAGTAAAACTGAACCAGGGTATAATCCATGTTCAAATTTAACGCCCCATTCGAAGTACTTATTCACTAAAAACCAAATACCAAGCACCAGCGTGGTATAGAGGAGAATGAGTGCCAGTTTTTTGTCGTTTTTTTGAATTGCGGTAATTGACATTGCAACAGTCATACTGCTGATTAACAGGATAATAGTGTTTAGTGTCCCTACAAAATCATTAAGTTCTTCACCGGCGATGTGAAAAGCAACCGGATTATAGTACCTGTAAACAGAATAGACAATAAACAGACCTCCGAAAAGGAGAATTTCAGTAAAAATAAACAGCCACATGCCTATTTTAGAGGCGGTGTCATCCCTGTGCGGGGTCGCGTGTGCGTGAGAATTATGATCGATAGCTTCCATAAATGGTTTTCTTGTTTATGAAATTTCAGGGATTTCTTCAAAATTTTCTAATGAAGGAGGTGAAGGAATAGTCCATTCCAGCGTTTTTCCTTCCCAGGGGTTGGCTTCAGCTTTAGGGCCTTTTATAGCGCCTCTGATAAGGTTTATTACAACAATCAGAAATCCTATTGCCAGAATCCAGCTGCCAATAGTTGATACAGCATTCAGACTTGCATATTTCGGGAGGTAATCGTAATATCTTCTTGGCATTCCCTGTAATCCCAGGATAAACATAGGGAAGTAAAGGATGTTGAATCCGATAAAGAACAGAGCCCAGCCCACAATTGCAGGTGTTTTGGAGTACATCTTCCCATAAATTTTGGGGAACCAATAATGCATGGCAGCAAAAAAGGCAAATCCCATTCCTCCGAAGATGATATAATGGAAATGTGCTACTACGAAAGAAGTATTATGAACATGGATATCAGTTGCAACAGCTCCAAGTACAAGTCCTGTAAAGCCTCCAATCATAAAAAGAAAAATGAATGAAAGTGCCCATAGAAAAGGAACCTGAACGTTAATAGACCCTTTATACATAGTAGCAACCCAGTTGAACACTTTTATAGCGCTTGGAATTGCAACAAGGAATGTAAGCAATGAAAAGGTAAACTGGGCAACCATGCTGAGGCCCGAAGTGAACATATGATGAGCCCAGACAAAATAACCTACAATTGCTATAGCCATTGTGGAAACTACTAATGCATTATATCCGAAAATTCCTTTTCTGGAAAAAGTCGGGATAATTTCAGAAATGGCACCCATTGCCGGAAGAATCATAATATAAACTGCCGGATGGGAATAAATCCAGAAAAGGTGCTGGTACAGCACTGGATCACCACCAAGAGCAGGATCGAAGAAACCGATATGGAAAAACCGTTCAGCAATAACCATTAATAAGGTGATGCCAACAATAGGAGTGGCCAGTAGCTGAATCCAGGCCGTTCCGTAAAGCGTCCAGGGGAACATTGGCATCTTCATAAATTTCATTCCCGGGCAGCGAAGTCTGTGTATTGTGACAATAAAGTTAAGTCCTGTCAGAATTGATGAAAAACCAAGGATAAATGCCCCGAGAACAGCAGGAAACATATTTGTTGATGTTTTAAAGCTGTAAGGAGCGTAGAATGTCCACCCGGTATCAGGAGGGCCGCCAGGCAGAAACTGTGAAGTAGTTGCAACCAGCGCACCTAAAATATAAAGGTAGAATGAAAACAGGTTGAGTTTTGGGAAGGAAACATCTTTTGCGCCTATCATAATTGGCAGGAAGAAATTTCCGAATGTGGCCGGTAATCCTGGAATCACAATTAAAAATATCATTATTATCCCATGCAATGTAAAGATACCGTTATAGGTCTGAGGTCCCATAATAGTTCTTCCCGGCGCAATTAGCTCAAGCTTCATAAGAATACCGAGAGTTAGTCCCACCATAAACAGTATCATGATCGAATAAAGATACATCAGGCCGATACGTTTGTGATCGGTAGAAAGTAACCAGGTCCAGATACCTTTCCGACCTTGTTTCTCCTGAAAGAAATTTACATAATTATCTGTTGACATTATTTTACTCCTCTTTTGATTTTGTTACAATATTATGCCTTGGTTTCATAAGTAGAACCAGTAACAGGACTAATCCAAAAAACAATATCAGCGTTCCTGAAACTTTTGTTACATTCAAAACATAGCGCTGTCCTTCGGGATCGTAAGAATAACAATATGCAAGAACTCTGTTAATTGTTGGCATTGCAAGGCCTTTTGATGCTTCAATCAGTGAAAGCTTAACTTCAAAAGGCTGGTAAGCAGTTCCGTTATGGTATCGTGTAATTTTTCCTGCCGGACTTAGAATAAAGATAGCTCCGGGATGCAGATAATCGTTTCCGGTGCGTTTGAAATTAAATCCTATGGCTTGCGTAAGTTTCAGAATATCGATGCTGTCTGAAACATAGAAACGCCAAGCCATTGAGTCTATGGGCTTTTCAAAGTGCGAGAAATAATTTTTTCTTTTTGCAGCAGCCAGGTCGTAACCTTCGCGGCTGTCGAAACTGATAGTAATAATCTGGTAATCCTTACCTGCAGTCATTTCCATTTTTTCTGCAACTTCAGCAATACTGTTCATAACCGGACTGCAAATCCCAGGACAGCGATAATAAACAAGGTTCAGAATGGTGGGCTTGTTGATAAGCTGTTTAAGGTCGTTAGTGTCGTTGTTTACACCAATAACTTTAATACCGGATGGAATAAAACTGTTAAGATGCTCCGTAATGCCAATTTCAGGTTGACTCGGGCTCTTTTTGTCTTTCATTGCAGTTTCCTGTCCATAGAAATTGGAAATCCATGAGAGAAGGAACAGTAAAATCAATGTAAGACGATAGTTTATTTTCATTGGATTAAATATTAAATGTCCTTATTCAACATGATGATAAAGACTTTCTTCCAGGTAAGGATGGTTTGCCGGTATCATGGCTGCCTTTGAAAGTGTATATCCAAAAACAAGTGCAAAAAGACCTGCAAAACCCAGGAAAGCACCGATTTCAATAAAACCAAAAACCGGAGTAATTGTAATCGCAGGGAAAATGTGGATATACATGTCAATCCATTGTCCGAAAATTAAGATGATAGCTACCCATTTAACAATCTGTCTGTTGCGATCTGCTTTTTTCGACATTAAAATCATAAATGGCAGGAACCAGTTTAGTACAATGTTAACATAGAACAAAGCTTTCCAGCCATTGTTCCACATTTTGGCATAATAAATAGTTTCTTCAGGAATATTACTGAACCAGATCAGCATAAACTGAGCGAAAAAGAAATATCCCCATAAAATAGAAAGCATAAAAATATACCTGCTGAAGTCCATCATATGACTGCTGTTAAGCTCTTTGTAATGGCCGCGTTCATGAAGCAGAATCACAATCAGAGCAAGCATTGCAACACCATGATAGAACCCGGTAACAAACATTTTCAGTGCAAAAATATTACTGAACCAATGCACATCCAGCGACATTATCCAGTCGAAGGAAGCCAGTGAAAATGTAAATCCAAGGAGGAAAATATAAATCTTTGAATAAAGTTCTGATTTCTCAAAATATTTTAACCCACCTTCAAGATCTTCCTGTATAGAGAATTTTCTGAGAAGATGCGTTAAAACCATCCACAACGAAAAATAAATAACAATACGGATAAAAAAGAATGGGATGTTAAGATAGGGTGCTTTATGTGCAATTACCGGATCAGTTTCAGCAGCACCGTGATGCGCCC
Source organism: uncultured Bacteroidales bacterium (assembly GCA_903923925.1). Classification (GTDB taxonomy): domain Bacteria; phylum Bacteroidota; class Bacteroidia; order Bacteroidales; family CAIXZF01; genus CAIXZF01. Next base: position 81,217 of record CAIXZF010000081.1, on the reverse strand, counting down.
AATGATACAAATGATCCATGCCGAAAAAAATCAGCAGCATAACAATTGCAGCTACCGGGATAAAGGAACTCATTGCTTCGGGGACTCTCTTAAACATAGCCGACCATCCGCTTTGTGTAATATACTGCAAAGCCATAAAAAAGCTGGCTCCAATAGCGATGGACAAAAAGTAATAATTATTGAGCAGAAGGTTCGCCCATGCTTCAGTAGGATTCGTCAGATAACCATAAACGAAGGCCGCAATACCAATTATTATCAGTCCGAAGCATATAATCTTGTATCTCTGGTTCAGAGTAAACTTGGTTTCCATGTCAGCGGCTTATTTATTAGTTTTCTTTTGAAGTTCTTTTTCAACATACATTGCAATGCGCCATCTGTCGGCAGGATTAATCTGCGAACCATGAGCTCCCATTACTCCCCAGCCTTTCGTGATAACATGGAAAATTTCACCCATTGGTGCATTCATCATTTTTGGTGATACCAATGAGGCTGGTTTTACTGAAAACCGTTTGCTGGTGTAAAGAAATCCATCACCTAAGCCTTGATTACCATGGCAATTCTGGCAGAAAATCGTGAATTTTTCTTTTCCAATAGCCAGATTTTCAGGAGTCATCTGTAAAGGATTTACGAGATCTTTCCCTGCCTGCTTCCTGGCTGAATCGTTTGCAGCATAATGGTAGGGAAGCATGTCCCGGTTAATTGTTCCGGCAACAGGCATCTGTTCTGTGCTGCCGTTTTTAAAATTGGGATTCGGCGAATATGTCTCATAGGCAAGTGAGTGTGCCATGTCAGGGAAATATTCATAGCCTTTGTCATTCCTGGTCCTGTCGCAGGAAGTCAGCATAAAACTGCCAGCAACCCATGCCAAAACAGGAAGGAAAGCGAAAGTTCTTTTAAGCATCATCAATAAGGTCATGATGTATAATTATAAATATTCAACTTCTTTTTCATAAACTTCTGTTGCACCATTTTCTTTCAACATAGCTGATGCCGATGAATGCCTGTCAACAACCATAACAAATTTGTCATCCGTCGATCTGATATCAGGCATTTTTGGCGTTTTTCCCGGGTAAACCCTTGCCACAATAGAGAATGTAAACAAACTCAGAATTGTAATACTCAGAATCGTTAAAATAATGGTTATCACAATAAATGAAGGGAAAGCATTCGTTGGTTTGCCCCCAAAATTCAAAGGCCAGTCGATTACACTAGTGTAATAAAGAAACCCCAGCACACCGATCACAGCAGCAACTCCATAAAGAAATGCTGCATAGGTGAATCTTGTTTTCCGCTCCAGCAGATGAAAAACATCGTGGATAGGATAGGGTGTGTAAACTTCCTTTATAGTAATGCTGTTTGCTTTAAGATCTTCCATTGCAGAAACAAATTTCTGCTCATCGTCGAATACTCCTATTATCGTCATATTTTGCATGTCGTATCCTCCTAATGTTGCTTGTGAACAGTTTTACCTGCATTTAATACACCCTTAACCTCACTGATTGCGATCATCGGGATGAACTTAAAGAAGAATAATACACCGATTCCGAAAATCCCCAGAGTACCGATATATAAACCAATTTCTACCCAGGTAGGAGAATAAGTTGTCCATGATGAAGGCAGATAATCTTTGGCTAAGGATGTAACAACAATGTTGAAACGCTCATACCACATACCAACGTTGATAATAAGGGAGATAATAAAAGCAATAGTTAAATTCTTCCTTACTTTTTTGAACCAGAACAATTGAGGGATAATTGCATTACAGGTAACCATAGCCCAGAACTGGAAGGAATAATCACCGGTAATCCTGTTTTTAAAGAAGGTAAACATCTCATATTCATTTCCTGAATACCACGACATAAAAACTTCTGTTCCGTAAGCGGTTCCCATGATAAGACTTACAAAAATCAGAATTTTTGCGATAGCATTTAAATGAGAATCTGTTATATAATCCTGAAAACTATAAGCTTTTCTGATGATTATCATAAGCGTCATAACCATTGCAAATCCTGAAAAGATAGCACCAACAACAAAATATGGTGGGAATAAGGTCGCATGCCAGCCCGGAATCACGGAAGAAGCAAAGTCTGTGGATACAATGGAGTGAACTGATACTACGAGAACAGCAGCAATTCCGCCTAATACGTACGACAGAGCTTCATAGCGCAACCATTCTTTTGATGAACCAGTCCATCCGAAGGCAAAGAAACCATAAATAGCCTTTTTGAATTTCGATGTTGTCTTATCGCGTATCGTTGCAAAATCCGGAACCATTCCGAAATACCAGAAGGATGCAGAAATTAACAAATATGCACTAATAGCAATAAAGTCCCAGAAAAGTGGTGAATTGAAGTTAACCCATAATGGACCCCGTGTATTTGGATAAGGGAAAATGTAAAATGCCAGCCATACACGCCCCATGTGAATTGCAGGATAAATTGCAGCACACATTACAGCGAAAACCGTCATTGCTTCAGCAGCCCTGTTTATGGATGTTCTCCATTTCTGACGAAGTATCAGCAGGAATATACTGAAAGCCGTTCCAGCATGCCCGATACCGATCCACCAAACGAAGTTGATAATCTCCCAGCCCCAGGCAACTGAATTATTTACATTCCATGTACCAATACCGTATCGAACGGTCACATACATGGCTATTACACCAAATGTAGCAGCAAGAAGACTAACAGCCATTGCCGCTTTCCACCAAACCGGAGCCCTGCGGTCGATCGGAGCAGTGATGTCCTGGCTGATTCTGCCATAGGTCTTGTCCCCCAGAACCAACGGACCCCTGATCTCAGTTTTGTACATATTGTATTGTTTTAAAAATTAGTCCTGATTTCTTACTTTCGTCAAGTACCCAACAGATGGTAAAGTATGCAATTCTTCAAGAATGTGATAATTTCTTGGATTTTGCATTGCCTTTGAAACATCACTGTTCGGATCATTTTTGTCACCAAAAACGATGGCCTTCGAAGAACAAGCCTGCATACACGCAGTCATTATATCACCATCCTTTAATTCCCTTCCTTCGAGTTTAGCCTTTAGTTTATTATCCTGAATGCGCTGTACACAGAATGAACATTTCTCAACAACCCCTCTCTCTCTTACAACAACATCAGGGTTAAGAACCATTTTGCCAAGATCTGTATCTGTGCCGTAATCGAATGCCTTATTGTCGGCATAACGGAACCAGTTGAAACGTCTTACCTTATACGGACAGTTATTGATGCAGTACTTTGTGCCTATACATCTGTTGTAAGCCATTTGGTTCAGACCTTCTGAACTATGAGTTGTTGCAGCAACCGGACAAACATTCTCGCAAGGTGCATTGTCGCAGTGCTGACACATAAGTGGCTGGAATACAACTTCCGGATTCTCTGCGTCTTCCGAATAGTACCTGTCTATCCGGATCCAGTGCATACTCCGCTTCTTCATCATTTCATCCTTGCCGATTACAGGAATATTGTTCTCAGCCTGACAACCAATAACACAGGCATTACAGCCTATACATTTGTTAAGGTCGATTGCCATTGCCCACCAATGCCCGGCGAATTCAACTGCAGGGTAAAGTGTGCCTTTGTTCTTTTCGTATTCGGCATGCAGTTCGTTGCCGGCTTCAGGATTTTTAAGGTATTCTGATAACTTCGTTTCCCTTACAATTGGCCGGCCTTCCATTGAATGATGGATTTGTGTGCGGGCAATGTCGTATTTTTTCGCAGTCTTTGTAATCTGGATTCCAGTAGTGAAATATTGAGTATTTCCCTCTTTTACTACTATGAACGGAAAAACATTAACTCCAACTTTATTGCCAACTTTACCAGCAGCAGTTCTGCCATAGCCTAAAGCCACTGCCAAAACACCATAGGCTTGCCCGGGTTGCAGTAATACAGGAACTTCAATGTCTTTAATTTTGATCAGGTCGCCGTCGGTTAAGCCCTGTTCAGCGGCATATTTAGGAGAAACAGCAGCGTAGTTATCCCAAACAGCTTTTGAAACCGGATCCGGAAGCTCCTGCAACCATGGGTTATTGGCATTTGAACCATTCCCAAGGGCAAGACTTTCATACATAAACAGCTCCGGCAAGGAAGATTGTACTTTCCTGCTGGAAGCAATTATTGAATCCCCGGCACTTTGTAAGCCATCATCTTTAAAGGATGATGAGGGGGATGCAGAACCAAGTTCCAGCACACCTGCCTGTAGTGTTAAATCCCAGAATTGCTCAAAAAGTCCAATTTTATTTTGTTTTGGGAAAATATTCTGCGACCAGTAGTTTTTGATATATTGGTGATAATCACCTGATTTGCCAGTCCATTTAATCAAGGTATCCTGGAAAGACCTGGTATCGAAGAGCTTATTTATTGCAGGTTGAGCCAGACTGAACAGTCCTTCTTTAGGCATAGCATCATCCCATGATTCAAGGTAATGATCAGTTGGAAGTACATATTTGCAAAGCATTGATGTTTCGTCCTGACTTCCGGCAAACGAGATACTTAGCTTAGCTTTTTTAATTCCTTCGGTAAAAGTTGCTGCCATTGGATGATCGTAGGCAGGATTTACATTAAACATCAGGATTGCACTAAAAGTACCTTTGGCGAAATCAGTAATAAATTCGTTTACTTTTTTGTCGTTCCCCTGAAATAACTGGAATGAATTCGAAAAATCAATGGTTGAAGTATAGCTGTCGAGCAGATTGTTAATCGAGTTAACAATTAGCTGAATGTAAACATCATTGGTTCCGCTAACAACTAGTGCATTCCCTTTTTTAGCCCATAATTCGTCTGCAACTGCTTTAATATCAGGAACTCCGTTAGCTTTATTCAAAGCAGGTTTTCCGGCTTTGCCAGCAAGTTCGTTGTAGAGGTTTATTAAATTTACACCTTCTTCTGATGGACGTATAGAATACCGTTTGTCGGCATTACTTCCGGTAATTGTTAAAGTGCTTTCAAATTGGATGTGCCTTGTAATTTTATCTCTCAGTTTGTTAACATCACGAACATCAGCATATTGTCTGCTGAACTCAGTAGGGGAGATCCAGGTTCCGAGGAAGTCGGCATTAAAACCAACAATAATACCGGCCTTATCGAAATGATAGGAAGGTATAACTTCTTTACCAAAACTTAATTTATTTGCTTCAAGTAAAGCCGAAAATGAAATGCTATCGTAAACTATATGAGATATATTTTTGTATTTAGCAGTGAACTCTTCAATGAGTTTTTTTGTAGATGGGCTGATAATGCTTGAAGTAAGCAGCACTGTTTTTTCACCGCTGCTGCTAATGCTCTCTAACTGACTCCTAATTTCTTTGTCAGCATCCTCCCATTTGGTGCTTTTGCCTTCTTTAAGCGGAGCTGTGAGCCTGTTTGCTCCATCATACAAGCTCAGAACACTTGCCTGTATGCGGGCACTGGCTACTCCTTTGCTGATTGATGACAGTTCGTTGCCTTCAATCTTTATCGGACGCCCGTCTCTTACTTTTACAAGAATACTACCATAATCCCTGCCATCGTAAAATGTTGAAGCATAGTATGTTGCCTTACCAGGGGTAATATCTTCCGGTTTTAAAAGATATGGGATTGCTTTATTTACCGGATTTTTACAACTACTTAAAACTGCTGCTGTTGCAAAGCTGAAGCCGCAGAATTTCAGAAAATCCCTTCGGGAGGATGACTTATTGCTTACCTCGTCCTGGAGAAATTCAAGTATTTCATTCTTTTCCCTGATTTCGGCAGTCTCGTCAAACTGTTGGATTGGCTTGTTTTCAAACTCTTCCAGACTGCTCCAGTATTTCTTCATGTATAGTGAGTTGTTTTGTTAGAATTAATAATGACACTTCATGCAGTCAAGTCCACCAACCTGTTCAACGGTGACTTGCTTTATTTTGCCTGATTTCAGGTCATCATGCAATTTCACATACGATTTGTAATAATCGTTACCTTCGAAATTAACCTTTGTTTGCCTGTGGCAATTCACGCACCAACCCATCGAAAGATCTGAATACTGTGCCATGATATCCATTGTTTCAACTTTTCCATGACAGGTAGCACATTCAACTTTTCCGGCAACAACATGCTGAGCGTGATTAAAATACACATGATCAGGTAGTTTATGCACCCTGATCCATTCTATTGGTTTTTTAGTATCAATTGCATCATGAATCTTGGTGATTTCATATTTACCGCTATTTCTTCCGTTTCTCACAACATTATGACAATTAATGCAAAGGTTTGCCGATGGAATTCCTGCTGATTTTGAGTCAAATACGCCTGTGTGGCAGTACTTACAATCAATTTTATTGTCACCAGCATGTACTTTATGAGAGAATTTAATCGGCTGATCAGGAGCGTAATCTTTTGTTCTGCCAAGATTTGTTGCTTCAACCATTGCCATTTGCATATGGAATGCTAAACCAATAATCAGAACCAGAACATGCACAACCTTGTATTTGATTTTTTTTGTGAAAATCAGATCGACTAAAGCTAATGCCATTAAAAGCCCAAAAATGAAGAACAGCAAAAGCTTAATAGGAAAGTCTTTGTGAAAAACTTGTCCGTTTTCTTTTACTTTAACCAGATAAGCCATGATTTTTTTAGACTCATCATCGTTCAGTTTAGCATTTTTATGGCTGGTTTCCATTAAATCTGATGAGGGTGAATCAAAAGCCTTTTTCAGGTCAGAGGTAGTCTTTCCTTCCATCCAAACAGAAAGATCATAAGCTGATGGATTCCAGTTTACCTTAGGAGTAGTTGCCAGACTATGGCAACCCTCGCAGTTTAGTCTTCCGTTTTCAAGCTTAACAAGACCGTAAAACATACGCTCACCAATCATGGATTCTTTTGACTCAGGTCCACGATGCTTAACAGCCTCTTTGTTATGTCCAACGATTAAATCCTGGCCGAAAATTCCATTATTCAGAAGGAATATTAACAATGCCAATACCAACACGGAAAGATAAAACCTTGTGTTTATCTTTTCATTACCAGAGCAATAACTCATATTTGGAATAGTAAATGTTTCTCAATAAATACCCAATAATACTCACCCAGTTTGTTCTGCTAATTTAAAAACTTTTTGAAATATGAACAAAAGGAATTTGGTATCTAAATGCCTGAATAGCCTGTTTTTGTGGAATTTGTAACAAAAAAACCAGACTAATAGTCTGGTTTTTAGGTGTTTAATGTTTAAAAAAAAGTTAACAAATGTTAAAAAGTATTTTTTTTTCTTACCAGGATCCTCCGGCACCGCCTCCACCGAATCCACCACCGCCAAAGCCGCCAAAACCACCTCCGCCTCCACCTCCGAATCCTCCGGATCCTGAGCGGAAATCACCATATGATCCAGATGACCTGCCTGAGGAGGCTAAAAGCCAGAATAAGGTCCAGAATGGTAAATTTTTACCAACTGAATGAGTGTTTCCCTTATTTGAACGGAATAAAGAAATTAATATTATAATTATAATTATTGGAACCACAGCTCCCCAACCTGAAGATTTTTTTTGCTTTTTTGAATATTGAGTGGCCGTAAACTCTCCTTTTGATAGCGACATTACTGTAGTTACAGCAGCAACAATCCCTCCATAATAGTCGTTCTCCCGAAATTTTGGAATCATTTCCATCTCAACAATCTGCCGGCCGGTTGCATCTGGAATTACCCCTTCAAGGCCATAGCCAGTTGCAATAAAGACCTCGCCTTTTGATGCAGTAGTTTTTGGTTTAACCAGAATTACCACTCCATTGTCAAAACCTTTTTTTCCAACTCCCCATTGCTGTCCTACTTCAATTGCATAATCTGATTTGGAATAGCCTTCAAGATCATTAACAATGAGCACTACAATTTGTGTTGATGTTGAATCGTTAAAGGCAACCAGCGTTCTTTCAAGGGCATCTGTTTGATTAGCATCCAGCAAGCCGGAAAAGTCGTTAACAAGCTTAGGAGGCGATGGCCTTGGTGGTATTCCCGCACCGAACAACTGTACCTGGAGCAATAACAGGCAGCCAATAAGCAAAATAAATCCGGAAAGCAGTTTAAATAATTTCATTTATTTCCTTCTTTATTAATTACCAAATGATATTTCATCTGAGAGCTCATTCTTGTCGTTTATTTGATAGGGGAAATGAGCTTTAAGCTGTTCTCCTGCTACTTTGATTCCTTCGCATAAACCTTCAACAAACTCATTCTGTCTGAAATGATGGAGCATCTGTAACTTAATATCATCCCAGAAATTATCAGGAACTTTTGCATTAATCCCTGCATCTCCGAGAATTGCAAACCTTCGGTTCTGAATGGCCAGGTAAAATAATACTCCATTTCGTAAGGCAGTTTTTTGCATACCAAGCTTGCTGAAAACTACTGCTGCTCTGTCCATTACTTCCCCACTGCAATTCTGCTCAATATGTACTCTAATTTCTCCGGAAGTATCAAGTTCAGCATGTTTTACTGCCATTTTGATATCTTCCTGCTGTTCCGAATTGAAAAAATCTTTAGCTGATGCCATAGTCCCTAAGGTTGAATCCACATTACAATTATTTTGTCACCGGTTAAAATGGAAATACTTTACATCTTAATGAAAAGTATTAGAATTTTACTGCAGGGGCTTTTTCAGCACCCTGAGCTGCCTCGAAATATGCTTTCTTTTCAAAGCCAAACATAGATGCAAACATATTGCTTGGGAACTTCCGGATTGAAGTATTGTAATCCTGAGCAGATTCGTTGAACTTCTTACGCTCTACAGCAATTCTGTTCTCTGTGCCTTCAAGTTGCGACTGAAGCTCCAGAAAGTTCTGATTAGCCTTCAGATCGGGATACTTTTCAACAACTACCATTAACCTTGCCAAGGCTGAACTTAATCCATCCTGAGCTGACTGAAACTGTTTTAGCGACTCAGCATTCAAATTCTTGGGATTTATTGATACCTGTGTTGCTTTAGATCTTGCCTCAATTACTTCGGTAAGCGTTGATTTCTCATGTGTTGCATATCCTTTAACTGTTTCAACGAGATTTGGAATCAGATCTGCCCGGCGCTGGTAAACATTTTCTACCTGAGCCCAGGCAGCATCTACTGCTTCCTGCTTCGATACCAGACCGTTATAGGTGCTGATAGCTGGTAAAACCAGTAATAGAAATGCTACCAGAATTACACCGATTACTATAATTAATGTTCTCATTTTTTTGTTTTTTAAGTCCTGAAACTACAAGATTTATCTGATATGTGATTGTAAATATAGTACTTTTCATAAACATAGTGCTTATGAAAAGTACTTATTTGGAATTACTTAATTATTTCTATACTTCTTTGTACAAAACGGGTTAAATCTTCACCCTTTAAAAGATTTTGCATGAGCAAGGCCAGGTCGAACAGCTGACGGGCAAGTTTCCCCTTTTCGTCCTCTGTTTCTGCTTCCAGCATCCTGGAAATCAATGGATGATTGCTGTTTACAACCAGATTGTAATGATCTGGCATGTTACCCATGTAAGAATATCCACCACCCATTGCCGACATATCCTTCATCCTTCGCATAAATTCAGGCTGAGTAATAATCATTGGTTGGTCGGTTTCACTCAAACTTTCAAAAACAATAGTGTAGGTTGCTGTGTTTGCAACTTTTTCAAGGATAGGTTTCACCTGATCCTGCTGTTCAGTGCTCAGTTTAGATGGGAGTTGATCTTCTTTAACAATCAGTTTGTCAACAACATCAGCATCAACTCTCTTGAATTGGGTCTTTTCGAATTTCTGCTCCAGTGTGTTAATAAAATGATTGTCGATAACTCCATCCATCAGCAGAACATCATAACCTCTTTCGGTAGCACTGTTTATAAACCCGTGCTGCTCCTCTGTGTTACTGGTATATAAAATTACAAGCTGCTTTTCTTTGTCAGTCTGGATATCTTTAACATGTGCTGTATATTCATCAAAAGTAAAATACTTACCTGCTGTATTTTTAAATAAACAGAACTTCTCAGCACGCTCATAGAATTTGGTTTCAGAGATCATCCCATATTCAATGAAAACTTTGATATCATCCCATTTCTTTTCGAAGTCCTCACGGCTGTTCTTGAAAATATCTTCAAGCTTGTCGGCTACTTTCTTTGAAATGTGGCCACTGATTTTCTTCACATTCGAATCACTCTGAAGGAAACTTCTCGATACGTTCAACGGGATATCCGGTGAGTCGATAACTCCATGAAGTAATGTCAGGAAATCCGGAACAATGCCTTCTACCGAATCGGTTACAAAAACCTGGTTGCAATACAGCTGAATTTTGTTTTTCTGTACCTCAATATTCTTTTTAATCTTTGGAAAATATAAGATTCCTGTCAGGTTAAAAGGATAATCAACATTCAGATGGATATGAAAAAGGGGATCATCAAAGGTCATCGGGTAAATCTCCCTGTAGAAATTCATGTAATCCTCATCTTTCAGGTCAACAGGTTTCTGTTTCCATAAAGGATTGGTATTGTTTACGATACGTGGAACCGTCTTTTCTTTTTCAACTGGCTTACCTTCTTTATCCACTTCTCCTTCAACGGTTTCCCATTTTTTCTCTGTGCCGAATTCAATAGGAACAGGTAGAAATTTACAATATTTATTAAGTAACTCCAGTACTTTATGCTCTTCAAGGAATTCTTTTGAATCGTCTGCAATATGAAGGATTACGTCTGTGCCTCTTTCTTTTTTCTTAGATTCTTCTATAACGTATTCCGGACTTCCGGTACAACTCCATTTTACAGCCTTTGAACCTGGTTCAGTTTTGTAGGATCTGCTTTGAATTTCAACCTTTTCCGAAACCATAAAGCTGGAATAAAACCCAAGCCCGAAATGGCCTATCAGCGAACTTGAATCTGCTTCGCTGCTTCCTTCGAATTTCTTAACAAATTCTTCGGCACTCGAAAAAGCGATTTGATTAATATATTTTTCAACCTCATCTTCAGTCATTCCGATGCCCTTGTCTCTTACAGTAAGAGTCTTTTTCTTGGCATCCAAGATAATTTCAATTGTCAGGTCGCCTAATTCTTCTTTAATCTCACCCATAGAAGTCAAACCCTTGAGTTTGGTAGTGGCGTCTACTGCATTAGAAATTAATTCCCGTAAAAAAATCTCGTGATCTGAGTAAAGAAATTTCTTTATGATCGGGAAGATGTTCTCCGTCTTTACATTGATAGTTCCCTTTGTCATATTATAAATGGTATTTTGGTTTGGCATTGCTCTACACAACCGCCGTGCCACCTCTTTTATTCTGCCAAATTGACGGGAAAGTAAAATTTAAGGTAAAAACTTGCTGTTTGATGTGTATTTTGGTAAATTTATGCCGTTTAATGACATATATGAAAGTGAGATTTTCCTTTTTGTACGGCAAATTTGTTGCATTAGTTTTACTGCTTTTTACTATTAGCACGTATGAAATTTATGCACAGAAAGATTCTGTTCATCCTTCGATGTCGATGGATCTTGGAATAACCCGCGGAAAAAACATCTACCTGTGGCCGGTATTTAGAAAGATTAAAACACAGGACATTAGCCAGGTACAGGTTTTGTTCCCATTATTTGAATCCTCCAGAAAATTTTCGGACTCAAGTTCACATAACCACCTTTTCCCTTTATATTGGAAAAACTCAAAAAAAAACCACTCTGATTTCAGGTTGATTTCAACGTATTATCCTTCCCTCATCCATTCCTGGAGAGATTCTACAATGAGAACATTCAGCTTTCTTGAATTTGTACCCAACGTGAACCTTTTTGAATTGTCGAAATCACCGGATGGACTGAATGTACAGAATAACTTTTTCTTCTTTATCTGGCAGAAAAACAATAGAATACTCGACAAATCCTATTTCGTTGTTTTTCCATTCTCCTGGTATTTTCACAATAAAGCTGAATCATCCTATACCTTATTTCCTCTGTTCACCCGGGGAAATACTTATGAAAAAAAATATTTTGCAGTAAGTCCGCTATTTTGGCATACTCAGAATTCCTTCAAAACAACAAATACTCTTTTCCCAATAGTTTGGAATAGCAAAAGGTTCACCAAAACGGATACAATACGGTCAACAACGATTTTTCCCGCTTACTGGTCGAAAAAAGGAGATTTAGATAATTATTCAGTATTATTTCCTGTGTTTTGGAAATTCAATAACAAGCAGGATAAACACCTGACTATCTTTCCTTTATATTTTTCTGGTAAATCAAATTTCAACAATCGTTCTTATTTAGGATTAACTCCATTTTTCTGGAAGTTTAAATCTGAAAGCAGAAAGAGTACCGTATTGATTCCATTTTTCTGGGATGCTAAAACTGCCAAATCCCATTCTTTTACGTTGCTGCCACTAGTATCATATGGTTCTGATTTTACTACCCACAACAGCCATTTGGTGATTACACCCTTCTTCTGGAAATTGAAACAGAAGAACCTGAATACGACAACAGTTTTTCCAGTTTGGTGGTATAAACGATCTTATACAAACTCAGATACAATTATTACGAAGACTTTCTTCCCTTTGTGGTGGGATTACAAGGATCGTTTCAATACTAACAAAATTCTGGTGCCATTTCTCTGGAGTTTTAAAGGTCCTGAATATACGTCGTTTACCTTGTTTCCTCTTTGGTCTAAAGGTCAAGCCGCCGATAAATCCAACAATCATCTTTGTATTACACCTTTGTTCTGGCATTTAGGCAGTAAATCTGCTGTTTCAAATACACTGTTCCCTTTGTGGTGGAACCGGAAAATATTTTTAAAAAATGACACACTGCTTTCGAATGTATTATTCCCTTTATGGTGGTCGCACAGTGAAAAATTATATAACTACAGAGTCTTTTTTCCTTTTGCCTGGCAGATTGATAACCCAAAATATAGTTCTGTTACTGTTTTTCCGTTTTTTTCAATTGGGAAAGCAAAGAATTTTTATTACCACCACCTTGTTGTTACACCTTTTTTCTGGCAGTTCAGGAATTCGCGTGGCTACAGGGATGTTTTGTTTCCGCTGATATGGCTGAGTTCAACAATTAGCAGTGATGATATAATTTATTCTAAATTGATACTTCCTTTCTGGTGGTCGCGATCCGATAAATTCAAAAGCTCGAAATTGCTTTTTCCGGTTTGGTGGTCATCTTGCGGTTACGATTTCAATAACAAAGTTTTATTTCCTTTTGTGTGGAGCTTAAGAAATTCAAATTACAAATCGCTTACCATAATGCCTTTTTTCTCCTCGGGTAAATCTCCTGATTCCTTACGTTCGCATTTTATGCTTACTCCATTTTTTTACCATTCCACTTCTCCTCAAAAGATCGTAAATACTTTATTCCCTTTGTGGTGGTACACCAAAATTTTCAGTGCAAACGATACAATTGTAACAAGCAATATTTTTCCTGTCTTCTGGAGTAAACGGTCAAATACATTAAGTAGAAAAATCATTTTCCCTATTTACTTTAACAACAAAACCCCTGAATACCATTCAATCTCTGTTTTACCCTTGTTCTCAGCGGGATGGTCGCCTGATTTTAAGAAATCGCATCTTGTTGTTACGCCGCTGTTTTACCGCGTAAAATCGCCTGAAAACACAATTAACGTTCTTATTCCGATTTGGAGCCATTCAAAAACAATTTCTGGTAACGACACCTTGAATTCTTCAGTAATATTCCCATTTTGGTGGTCGCAACGCAGCCGGAATAATGTGAATTATACATTGATTCCTTTGATGTGGTACAACCGGAATTCCGAATTCCGTTCGTTGACAATAGTTCCTTTTTTTTCCACCAAATCATACTTTAAAAAACCTGACAAACAGTTGTTTATTGCTCCTGCATACTGGTCTGAACACAATGCCTCCGGCAGTCTGTCAATATTCTTTCCGGTTTACTGGCATCAGCTTAAATTCTGGGGAAAGGATACGGTTCGTTCAACAACTGTTTTCCCAATCTATTGGGGTGAGAAGTCAAAAAAATCTTCATGGAATGTTTATTTTCCGATTGTTTGGAATTTCAGAACACCAACTTACCGGTCATTCTCAATATTACCGTTTTATTCCTTCGGAAGTTCAACAGATCGTAATTACTCACACTTGATGATTACTCCATTTTATCATCATTTTGTGAAACCGGATAAAATTTCAAGACAGATACTGCCAATTTGGTGGAATTCAAGAAAAATAGCGCATAATGATACGATTCGGTCAAATGTTATTTTCCCTTTATGGTGGTCGAAGCAAAGCAATCGTTCTCGCTATTCGGTGCTATTCCCATTGTATTACCGGCTGATTCGAAATGATAAAGCAGATTTTTCGAAATCAACCTACATATTCCCGGTTTTCTGGAGTAAGTCAGGACGGGATAAAGAGCTCTGGACTTTTTTTCCTCTTATCTGGAGGATCAAAAATTCCAATTACAGTTCTTTTACGTTTGCTCCCTTGTTTTCTTCTGGTCACAGCCTTTCGATTTCATCCAATTACTTGATGATCACCCCGTTTTATTATAACTTCAAAAATCAAACAGGAAGAAATACCGGCATTTTTCCAATCTTCAGCTTTAATAAAAGGTTGAATGAATTGCATTACAGTTTTTTACTTGTTTTGCTTCGCGGATCGAAGGGGCCACAAAAGTCATCCTTCAGCATGCTATGGCCTCTTATCGACCGGACAAAAGATTTGTCAGCGGTTTCATTCAGAATTGCTCCATTTGTGTGGTATAAAAAATCGGCGGCTTTTAAATACTTCTCAATTCAACCGTTCTGGTATCAGTATTCCTCCAAAACTGAACGTAACCGCTATTTGCTATGGCAGCTTCTTGTCTTTAAAAACGAGCTAAACGTTTGCAAATCAACAAATTTTCTCTGGAAAACTATTTTTTCTGACCGCTACAATAATGGCGACCATGAGTTTCGCTTACTCTATCTGGTTTTTGCTGATGTGAAAAAAAATGGGGAAGTGGAAAAAAGCCTTTTCCCGATATACCACAGTGTAAAAAAGAATTCCGGGGACAGATCGCTATCTTTGTTCTTTTATTTCTATACCCGCTTTAGTCAGAAAATCCCTGAGATTAATGATTATTATCAGGAGGAACGGATCTTCTGGTTCATGCGCCTCAGGTCGAATTATAAGCAACTTAAACAACAGGGAAAAGACAAATACCTGAAAAGACATTCATAAAAACAAATGGCAAATACAGTTTTTACTATCATTATAATAATTTTAACTCTTGATTATTTATTGGAGCGTTACCTCGATTTCCTGAATTCAAGAGCCCGGACACATAGTATTCCGCAGGAACTTTCAGGAATTTATGAGCAGGATAGATATGTAAAATCGCAGGAATACGAGAAAGTAAACCAGCAATTCTCATTGATTACTTCATCAATTTCATTTCTGCTAACTATTTGCCTGCTGGTTTTCGGGGTTTTCGGTTATTTAGATAATCTGGTTCGGGGAATATCTGAAAATGCTGTAATAATGGCTTTGTTGTTTTTCGGGATATTCGGTTTTATTGCGGATGTATTTTCAACGCCTTTTTCTCTTTACAAGACTTTTGTGATAGAGGAACGTTTTGGATTTAATAAAACGACTGTTAAAACCTTCATTCTTGATAAGCTTAAAACCTGGATGCTTGGTTTGTTTATCGGAGGCGGACTGATTTCTCTGATTGTTTGGATTTACGCCAATACCGGAAGCTACTTCTGGATTATTGCCTGGCTGGCATTAAGCGTCTTTTCTGTATTCATAACTATGTTTTACACGAGTCTTATTGTTCCTTTGTTCAACAAACTTCAAGCTCTCGGAGATGGTGAACTGAAAACCGAAATTGAAGCTTTTGCGCAAAAAACCGGTTTTGCGATTTCGGGGATTCAGGTAATGGACGGTTCAAAAAGATCGCAGAAAGCAAATGCTTATTTCAGCGGACTTGGCCCGAGAAAACGGATAGTCTTGTTTGATACTCTGATTAAGGATCACCCGAAAGAAGAACTTATTGCTATTCTGGCTCACGAAATCGGCCATTACAAGAAAAAACATACAATTACAGGAATGCTCATTTCATTTGCTGAATCGGCTGTCATGCTCTTTATTCTAGGAATTTTTATCGGACATCCTGCGCTTTCAATGGCATTGGGTGCCAAAGTAGTAAGTTTCCACATGGGAGTGCTTGCTTTCGGACTCCTTTACAGCCCTGTTTCTATGGCACTTGGATTGCTTACAAATTATGTTTCAAGAAAAAATGAATATCAGGCTGATCGGTTTGCCGGAGAAAATTACAATCCTGAGGCTTTACAAACTGCCCTGAAAAACCTTTCAGCGAATCACCTGAGCAATCTTACACCACATCCGGCTTATGTGTTCTTCTATTATTCCCATCCAACATTACTCCAAAGAGTAAAAATGCTGAATACCATACCAGGTCTGAATACAAAGAAATCATAGAAATTTTCTGAGCCCTTTGCAAAGAAGCCTTTTAATTTCAGAAGCTTAATGCTGCAATTTACCATTTTACCGATTTACCGGGTTAACAATTACTATTACGCCCTGAAAGGGCATTTTCAATTAGCGATGAGCAACGCCCATCGTGCAGAATGTTAACAAATTACATAAGAGCCCTGTAAGGGCGGCCTGCCGAAAGGTGGAATTGAGTAAACGCAAATTATTTTCATGAGGAGTCTTAAATTAATCCCACATTTCGAAGGATTTGAAGAATCTGTTTATAAACCGGTTACCCGACTTTGATGCTTCTGTTGTTACTCCCACTCTGTACAGAATATAATTATGAAAATATAGTCTGAATGTATACACCAGGCGGTATTCATCAGAAACGAAAATAAGTTCCCTGGCTTTATATCCTGCTGAATCTATTGCTCTTTCGGTTATCAGCCTGGCATCGTAAAACTGAAGGAGGTGTTCGCGGTGTTCGTCGAACAAGAGCGGAATATCTTCTGTCTTTTTTTTCTCCATATAAAAAGTATAATCAGCCCAATACCCCAGATTGCTGTTGACAGGCAAAAAGCTTTGCAACTGACAAACATAGACCATTTTATATTTATTGTTGTTTACAACATTCTCTTTCATCATTCCGATTCTTTTCTTCGGGAATTCAATGCTGAAGCGGCCTTTGTTAGAAAACACCTTTTTCCAGCCGGCATATGAAGTGTCGACGGTTTCAATAAATGCATTGTAATGCGTTGAATCAATACTGCCATCCAAACGGATTGCTTTGGTCCATTCAGAAACGCGGGCAGAATTATTTGCTGATTCATAATACTTTGAGTCACTATTGGCGCTTTTCGGGTTTGTGTTCTCTTTTAAAGTGTACCAGATCAATGAACCGCATAGTATTGTCAGAAATACTATAATTGCCAGTTTTGTGTATTTGTTCATGTAAACAGACTTTAAATTAGCATTTCAAAGGATACCTTCTCTGTATAAGGCAAAAAGATCCATAGTTATAGCAACTGAATAATGTATGAGGATGCCTAAGGTAATCGACCTGCTTTTTAAACTCAGGGTTCCCAGAATAATGCCGGCAACAATGGCAGCCATGGTTTCCCCGAAGGGCTTCCCGAAGTGAACCATGCAATACGGTATCATCGAGATAAAAACTGTATACAGGCCGAAACGCGATTTTATCCCATGAATAATAAACCCCCTGAAAAAGAACTCAACTGCAACAAATTGCACAAAATATGCAATTTGCCACCAGATAAATATCGACAGCAATTGATTCCTGGCGGGTTGAAATATCGGATATCGTTCCTGGAATGAGGCAGTCATCGAGGCAAAAAATACGATAGGGAGCATTATCAGCAGCATCAGGATATACAAAGGATAATCCTTATGAACATTTTTAAGCGAAAAACCGAAATCTTTCAGTTTTTGCTTAAATCCGATTTTAACGATGAAAGCAGGGATTACCATGTAAAATAATACAATTGAGCCAATCCAGAATAACTTTTTATGGAATTCAGCATTAACAGAGCCATAAAAAACAGAATAAAACCAAAGTTCAAATTTTCCGGGGAATTTATTTACCAGGTAAACCAGGTATAGATCAGGATTGCTGAAATATTTGACGATGCTAAGCGCAACAGGTATATATATAAGGATAATCAGAATACGAATGTCGACCAGTTTACCCTGAGTTATGCCCCTAAAAGAATCCTTCTCAGCTTTTTGCCAGGTGCCAAAAAATAACTCCCTAAAGTAGGATGTTGAAAAAGTTAAAAATGACCTGCCTTCTATCATTTAATGTAGGGTTCAAGAGTGTAAAAATACCTGTTTTGCTAAGAATACAGCGAATAAATATGAATTCATTTCGCTAAAACATCCATTTAGCTATATTTATTTGTACCTTTGCATTAAGTAAACACATTTGGGGACTGATGAGAGAAACCTATGGCATGCATAATTTCCATATTCCCGTAATGGGGATTGGTTTCACAATTGACACTCCTGTTAAGGTTGCTCAGTTTGGGATTTCTTCCGTAATATCTTTAGTTGATGATATTCTAATGGAGAAAATGAGGGAATTTTACAGTAAAAAACTGGATATTCCTTTTCATGCCATTTCTGAAAAAGTTGAAGATTTCAGGGCAAAACGCATAACCACCTACTTGAACATGGTGGATGAAATGGTACAACAGAAGTTTCATGATGTTAAGAGTATGATGGCTGATGGCCAGAAGGAACTCGACAAGTACATGGAAATGCTTCCTGACCTATCTTCAATAAAAGAGAAATTTAATGAACTGGTTCACAACAATACACTAAAGGCAGACATTCAGCAATGGTTGAATGAAAATCTGCTCACTGGCAATATTGATGTAAATATAATGACCAAGGTAGATCGTGTTAATTACCTTGAGGGGAATAAACTACCTTCTGAATACAATGATGCACATGCTGCCCTTCGTGGGTTTGCAAACAGCAATCTTAATTCTTCTGTGGTTTTATCTGCAGGCATGAGTCCCAGCCTGTATTCTTATATCGAAAATTTCGAAGATTTCTATCCAAATACTGAGGGTAAACTTATCAAAAGAATTATTCTGAAAGTCAGCGATTACAGGTCGGCTTTGATTCAAGGGAAATTTCTTGCAAAAAAAGGTATCTGGGTGTCAGAATTCCGAGTTGAATCAGGTTTGAATTGTGGAGGTCATGCCTTTGCAACAGATGGCTACCTGCTTGGCCCGATACTCGAAGAATTTAAAAATAACCGGACTGCGCTTACTGATTCCATGTTTGAGATCTATGTTCAGGCGCTGAAAACTAAAAACAGGAATTGTCCTGAAGTTCCTCCTTCTATATTTATTACCGCACAGGGAGGAATTGGTACCTCCGAAGAACATAACTTTCTGCTCGAGTATTACAATCTGGATTCTATAGGCTGGGGTACCCCCTTTCTTTTAGTACCTGAAGTAATTAATGTTGATGAAAAGACTCTTGAATTATTATGTGAAGCTAAAGAGGATGATCTCCACTTAAGCGATATTTCTCCGCTTGGAATTCCTTTTAATAGTCTGAAAAAAAACACTAAGGATGCTGAGAAGCAGGTATGGATTTCGAATGGCCGCCCTGGAAGTCCTTGCCCGAAAAAGTATGTTGCATTAAACCAGGAATTTACGGAAAGACCGATTTGTTCGGCATCACGTCAGTTTCAACGTTTAAAACTGGAACAAATCAGTGATCAGAAGATTATCAATGGTTCTTATCAAAAGGCAGTCGAGAAAATTGTTGAAAAATCTTGCATTTGTGTGGGACTTGGTACATCTGCCCTTTTGGTTAATAATCTCGAAACTAAAATTGAAGGCCCGGGAGTTTCTGTTTGCCCGGGACCAAATATGGCTTATTTTTCAAAAATTGTTTCCCTTCAGGAAATGACTGACCATATTTATGGCCGTACAAATCTGATCGATAATCCCGACAGGCCTAATTTATTTATTAAGGAACTTGGAATTTATATCGATTATCTGAAACGACTTGCTGCCGAATTGCCGGAAAACCCAACCGATAAGCAGTATGCTTTCCTGGAGAAATACAGAAAAAATCTTATTGAAGGCATTGAATATTATAGATATTTATTTTCAACAGACAAGTTCTTTTCAGGATCTGAGTCTGAAGTTGCCCTGAAAGAACTCGAAAAATTGTCAGCTCAGTTAGCTTTAAGTTTCCAGATTAAGGCAGAAGCCTGAAATTCATTTTATTTTATTGATTTTTACCTTCTCAAGGCTCAGAACTGATCACTTTCTATTGTCGTGTTTGAGACTATGAAATTGTTGTGGTCTACTTCAATTTTTATGCAATTATTTTTAGTCAGTGTTACATTCTTTTATATAAAAAGTTATATGTTTGTCGAAATTTAAATTTGAAAATGGAGCCGTCGAAAATTACAGTAGAAAACAGGAAATTAAATGTTCCGGATCATGTGATAATTCCTTTCATTGAAGGGGATGGAACAGGTGCCGACATATGGTCAGCATCTGTGAATGTATTTGATGCCGCAGTTGAAAAAGCATACCAGGGTAAGCGAAAAATAAGCTGGAAAGAAGTGTATGCAGGAGAAAAAGCTTTTAATCTCACTGGAAGTTGGTTGCCGGATGCAACTTTAGATGCATTTAAAGAATATGTTGTTGGAATAAAAGGACCATTAACCACACCTGTGGGAGGGGGAATCCGCTCTTTGAATGTGGCCTTACGCCAGATCCTCGATTTATATGTCTGCCTCAGACCTGTTCGCTATTTTGAAGGAGTTCCTTCTCCGGTAAAACACCCTGAATGGGTTGATATGCATATTTTCCGTGAAAACACAGAAGATATTTATGCAGGAATAGAATACATGAATGGTGATGCTGAGTGTGAAAAAGTAAGGCGCTTCCTTATTGATGAAATGGGAGTTACTAAAATCCGTTTTCCTGAAAGCAGTTCAATTGGAATCAAACCTGTTTCTGTTGAAGGTACTGAACGCCTCGTGAGAGCTGCCATTGAATATGCTCTGAGAAAGAATTTGCCATCTGTTACCATTGTTCACAAAGGGAACATAATGAAATTTACTGAAGGCGGTTTCAAAAAATGGGGCTATGAACTGGCAGAACGGGAGTTTGGCGACAAAGTGTTTACCTGGCAGCAATATGATAAAATTGTAGAAACAGAAAACAAGGAAATTGCCGACAATGCTCTGGCAGCTGCCGAAAAATCCGGTAAATTAATTGTCAAGGATGTTATTGCAGATGCTTTTCTTCAGCAAATACTTACCAGACCTAAAGAATATTCAGTAATTGCCACGCTTAACCTGAATGGTGACTATATTTCTGATGCATTAGCTGCCATGGTCGGCGGAATTGGAATTGCTCCGGGTGCAAATATTAATTATCAGAATGGTTTTGCAATTTTTGAAGCAACTCATGGTACAGCTCCGAAATATGCAGGCCTGGATATGGTTAACCCCGGTAGTGTTATTTTAAGCGGAGCACTCATGCTTGAATATCTTGGATGGCAGGAAGCCGCAGATCTGATTTATTCAGGTGTTGAAGAAGCTATTTTGCAGAAAAGAGTAACCTATGATTTCCACAGGTTAATGGAAGGCGCTACCAAACTAAAATGTTCAGAATTCGGAACTGCTATTGTAGAAAATATTTCAAGAAAATAAACAGACAAACTCAATATAAAAATTTAATGAAATGGCTCGGTTAAAAGATAAACTTTACGACAAAATCGAACGGGAAAGACCCAGGGTTAACAAGCTTCTAAAGGAGTATGGCGATGTTATCATGGATGAAGTCACTATCGCTCAGGTATTAGGTGGCATGCGTGGTATCAAATGCCTTGTTACGGACATATCCTATCTTGATCCTCAGGAAGGGATTCGTTACAGAGGATTTACCCTGCCTGAAGTATTCGAGAAACTTCCAAAACCAAAAGGCGCTGAAATGCCTTATGTAGAGGGTTTGTTCTATCTTCTGCTGATGGGAGAAATTCCTGATGATAAAGACGTTGAAGAACTTCAGGATGAATTCAGCAAAAGGCGCGTATTGCCTCGTTATGTTTACGAAGTTATTGATGCTTT
The DNA here is from genome assembly GCA_903923925.1 of uncultured Bacteroidales bacterium. GTDB lineage: Bacteria > Bacteroidota > Bacteroidia > Bacteroidales > CAIXZF01 > CAIXZF01. The sequence continues at coordinate 59,193 of CAIXZF010000081.1, read as the reverse complement.
CCCATGCTGCAGTCACCCAATGACAATCTTCTCTTCAGCTATTATGACCATGCAGCGGGAGTCGTTTTTTGCAAAAAAATACAGGGGAGGAATAAGCAAATTTGAATATTGGGACTCAACCTATGAGGATGCACTCAATCTTCTTGCAAAACTACCTGAACTGGCTACGTATATCTATGCAAAACTTTACCGTGATGGTAAACGTATTCAATCGAATCCTGACCTTGATTTTGGTGGAAACTTTGCCCATATGATGGGGAAAGATAAACCATATGATGACGTAAGTCGTTTACATTTCATTATCCATGCCGATCATGAAGCTGGTAACGTAAGTGCTCACGCCGGACACCTTGTGGCTAGTTCTTTATCCGATATCTACCTGGCAATTTCCGCAATGATTAACGGATTGGCAGGACCATTGCACGGATTGGCAAACCAGGAAGTACTGAGGTGGTTACTCGAGTTATACGATAAAATGGAAGGTAAAGAGCCAACCGAAGAAGAAATGAAGCAGTTTGTTTGGGATACGCTGAATGCCGGACAGGTAATTCCTGGTTACGGCCATGCTGTTCTCAGAAAAACCGACCCTCGTTATACCATTCAACGTGAATTCGCTCTAAAACATATGCCCGAAGACAAGTTGTTTAAGTATGTCGACATGCTGTACAGAGTAGTTCCTGACATTTTGCGGCAACAAGGTAAGGCTAAGAATCCATGGCCGAATGTCGACGCTCAATCAGGTCAGATTCAATGGCATTATGGAGTTCAGGAATACGATTTTTATACCGTTCTGTTTGGTATTGGCCGTGCAATTGGAATTTGCGCCAATATTATTTGGGACCGTGCATTATTGTACCCTCTCGAGCGTCCGAAATCTATCACAACTGAGATGGTTGAAGCCATTGCATTTAAGAAAAATGCAAAAAGGAGCAAGAAAGAGATCGCCGACTAAACAAACCTTAAAATTATATTTAACGCGCCATTCCTTTTCCAGGTATGGCGCGTTTTGTTTTTCAAGCAGTTCGCAGAGAGAATTTTGGTGTTGGTCTATAATATTTAGAAAAACAATAGATTTTATAGTAATTTGCATACAATATTAAGACAGACTACCATGAAAGCAGAGTATATCGCCTTTCCCGGCAGGATATTGAGAATTTCTCAACATATACTCTTTTGGCTTGGAGTCTTGGCATTCTACACCATCACATTTGGTTCAAGAGATCAGAACTACCTTAGAATTTTGTTGCAAATGCTGATTACACTGCCTCTCGATATGGCTGTGACCTATTTTCATATTTATTTTCTTATTCCAAGGTTTCTGCTTAAAAAAAAATACCTCTCATTTGCAGGCCTCTTTGTTGTAACAGCAATGGTGATTCTTGTTATTGAAGCTGCAGTAAACAGGTATATTGCTATTCCATTGTTATGGCCGGGAGTTCTAAAAGAAGGGACTCCTTTTTTTAATTTTGCCTGGTTTTACCTTCTTATTGAAATTTATACTGTTGTACTGGGTGCATCGGTGATAAAGCTTGTCAGGCACTGGCTTCGGTCTGAGCAACAAAGAACAATGCTGGAGCTGCAGAACAAGGCCAGTGAACTTGCCTTGCTCAGATCACAGATCAACCCGCATTTCCTTTTCAATACGTTAAACAATATTGATACACTAATTAATATTGACCCCGGGCAGGCTTCTGTTTCGATACACAGGCTGTCGGAGATTATGAGATATATGATCTACGAAGCTGACAGAGAATTTGTACCACTGTTTAAGGAAATAAGCTATCTGCAAACCTTTATCGAACTTCACTTATTACGTTTGAAAAACCGGGAGCTTGTTGAATTTAATATTGAAGGTGATCCTGGTCAGCAACTCATTGCACCAATGATGCTTGTGCCTTTTATTGAAAATGCATTCAAACATGTCGATAAAAATGCTACTTCCCCTGCTATCCGGATCCGAATTGACATTTTTCCCCGAACATTGGTAATGAATGCAATGAATTCGTACAAGCCTATAGAAGATATAAGCAACCACGAATCCAATGGAATTGGTTTGAGTAATGTAAAGCGCAGATTATTACTGCTTTATCCAGATCAGCATGAATTGATTATTCAGTCTGCAAACAATATTTTTTCCGTTCACCTCAGAATAAATTTCAAATGATAATACATTGTATAGCCGTTGATGATGAGCCCTTGGCACTCCTGAAAATGGAGGATTACATAAAAAAAGTACCGTTTTTGAATTTATTGGGCACTTTTGATGATCCCCTGAAAGCTTTGGAATTCCTGAAACGGAATTCAATTGATCTTATTTTTCTGGATGTGAAAATGGACAATCTCACCGGTATACAGTTCCTCGAGATTCTTACAAAAAAGCCAAAAGTAATTTTAACAACTGCCTACGATTCCTATGCTTTAAAGGCTTATGAGCTGGATGTATCAGATTATTTGCTGAAACCGATTTCTTTTGAACGCTTTATCAAGTCGGTGGAAAAAGTTTATGATGAGTTAAAATTCGTGAAAGAACCAATTCAGGCCCCCATAAGCAATATTGCTTCTAAATCAAATCAGGCAGGTGAATTTTTCTTCATCAAAACTGAATACAGAATGCAGAAGGTTTTCTTTAATGACATAATGTTTATTGAAGGAATGAAGGATTATCTTCGTTTACATACCAAAACCGAGAGGATAATGACCTTAATGAGCTTTAACAGGATAGAACAGGTACTCCCTCATGATAACTTTGTGAGAATTCACAAAAGCTATATCATAGCGCTTGATAAAATTGAGAGCATCGAAAAGAGCAAGATTAAATTGCACGGTCACGATATCCCGATAGGGGAGATGTACAAGAAACAGTTTTTTGATATTCTTGGAGGCAGGAAATTAATTTAAATTACAGCGCAATCCGTTATTTAAACAACTCATTCATAATTTTCCCTTTATCATATTTCATTTCTAGTTGCAATAACTCTGAAATTGTTGCACAGATGTCGATTATTTCTCTTTTATTGTCTAAAACTACTCCTTGCTTAAAGTCTGGTCCATATGCAAATAGGTTAATATGACGGCACCCCAAACAAGCATCTCCATGGGAAGCAAAGCCATCGGCAATGCTATCTAAATGCCTTCCATGATCGTTTGTTACAAACAAGCTTGTTTTCCCATTGTAGTTATTGTCACTTTGAATATATTTCCAGATCTGATACACATATTCATCTGTATACTGTATCCCTTTTATATACTTTTTCCAGTTGTTGCTATGTGCTGAAAAATCGGGCTCTTTGAAACTCACCAGGGTGAGCTTTGGATGGTATTCTGATAAGACTTGAAATAATACGTTAAGTGTTACACTATCTTCTCTGTAGCCACTGCCTGAACCATTTATTCCGCAATTAGAAAAAGGCAGGAATTTGTTGTTAAATTCTACTTCCTGACAGTTTTTTAATATTTCTAATTTATCCTTGCTGGATATTATACAAGAGATTGTTTTATTAAATAAGTACCTGGTATTGAAATATTGGAAAAAGGAAGGATACCTGGGAATTTCATTGCCAGAATTGTTAATTTCCTGATAAAATCCCGTGGTAATACTTGTATGGCCAGCAAGTGTATACGTTGGTCCATTATTGTAAAATTGTGTGTTTATAACTCCGGTTTTGGATAATTGGCCGGACAAATGAGGAATGTATTTGTGGGAAGAATCTCCCCAGGTTTCTGAATATCTTGCTCCATCAACAATAACAACAATAATATTTTCGGTTTTATACTTGGGTGTAACTGCTCTCTTTTTGCAAGATATACAAACAGTTGTAATGAACAGAATTGCAATTAGTAGTTTAGTTAAGGTTCTCATAATTCTCACAAATAGTCTTTGCGTATTGGTGTAAAGAAATCGATAAGTTCTCCTGTATAATGAAATTTGTTTGGTGTTTAATCAATTGAGATAAAAACAATTCGGAACATTTCATTTATGCCCTAAGGGCAATACTTATTCCTACCCTGCATTTTTTATTGACATTAAAGCCCTCTGGGCTATATGTGCAATGCAAGGAATTGGATTTTAAGTTCGGGAAAAATCATTTTATTGATTCTACAATATTCTGAAACATAAGCTTTATTTTTAATGATAAAGGAGTTGGCGATACTCCCTAAAATCCTCAATGGTAGTATTAACATATTGTTCTCGTTTAAATTGACAGAAGGCCATTGGTTTGTTTTAAATGTGAAAGTTCCAGCTTCTGTTATTAGAAACTATTTTGTTTTTGGAGCTAAAAATTTGATTAAATACCTGTTTTAGTGGTGTTTATTTTAATCAGAAGCTGTTTTATGCTTAATTAGAATGGTTTTTGTGTTTTCGAATTTTTTAATTATTTCGTATTCGGAAGCGCTCAACGGACAAGGCTCATTTTCGAAAATATAGTAGTAGTCATCAGTTTTACCTGCACTATTACGATCTATTGGTAGTAGCCAATCTAGTCCTTTTGTTATTCTGTAGAAATTAATTGTTGGCTCAAAGAGCCAATTTACACTTAGCCTGATATTTTTAGAATTGTCATTGTTCATTTTTCTAGTTGATATCAATGTTTGAATCATGTTCTTTGTTTCCGAATCATACGTCCATCCGGCTGACGCATGTAAATCAGCTCTTTTTCCAAAATTAATAATTGCAGCCAATGCAATGAATGAAGTAATAACCAGGATTGTTTTCTTATAGGACGTTTCAATGAGATAATTGATAAAAAATCCGAAATGAATGCTGAAAATTGGAAAAAGGAAAATTGAAAATCGATCTATAGGGTAGTCTGTTCTAAGAATCAGATGCTGTAGTATGAGGATTATTGAAATGATTAATAGTAGAAAATTAGTAACAATAAGTCCTTTGTGATTATATATAAAAACAGTTTTCCTTTCACTAATGTTTTTAACAATAATGAATAAAGGGATTACTATGATGAAGGTAAAAAGGACCTGAAGAACGAACAGAATAGGAGATGAGATTTCGATACCATCAAAAATATTGTAAATAAAATGCGTAACAGTGTCCGAATAAAACCCGGATTTTCCCCCAACACTAAAATCTCCATAGCTGATTGCTCTTCTTAAAGGTTCATACAAGATTATCGTGTTTAAAAGAATTGGGATGATATTCGGCTTATTTGTTTTAAACAAATGAAATTTTTCAGCCCCACCAAATCGAGATTCCAGGATTTTTACAACATTGAATAACAACAACAGAGAAATGTATGCTAATAATAAGGTAAAATGACTTAATACAGCAAGTAAAGCTGCAAAATGGAAGACAGCAAGATCAACTTTTTTGTTCTTCTTTAAATAAGCCAGAAAATGATATAAACTCATCAGCATAAACCCGAACGACAATCCATACCCACGAGCCAGGCCGAATAAGTCCATCATTAAAACGTTTGTACAAAGAATACAAAAAATGGCAACAGATAAAATTGAATTCTTATTCTGGAACAGCCTGTAACTGTAAAACATGTAAACTACCATTAAAAACAAATTTGGGAGCCTGAGTGCAAATTCTGAATTTCCCCAAAGCTGTTCCGAATATTTCATAAAGAGGCTGTTCAGAATATGGTTATTCATGAACCAATTGCTGAAAGAAATTATTTTGATAAAGCTGTCGTGAGGATAATGGAGATAGGAATAGCTTTCGTCGTGGGTAAATGAGGAGATTCCAGCTTTTGAAAAGATGTATAATGCTATTAAAATCCCGACAAAAGGTATGAGACCTGGTTTTGCTTTCGGAAGTTTTAATTTCATCAAAAGTATTTCTTGTTGATTGTCCTTGCAGCTGCTGTTTACGGTTGCAGAGATCAAAAATACAGATTAATATTTAATCATAAGCGAACTGGTCCTTAATGTAGCAACTTGCCAGTTTATCGATTTAGCAGGGTAATAATTAAAGCGAAGGTCTTTGTCTGAGTATAAGTTTCATCATAATGTCAATCTGATCTTCATTGCCAAATTTGAAAACGTGTTTATCAAACCATACCTGGTTGAATGCGTCAGCAGTGTTTCCAGGAAGTGCTGTTGCCAATGCGGCATCCGGTGTATATGTATATGTGTGAATTCTATTTGTATTGTTTTAGAGTGAGGTATAATTCATCAACAGTTAATGCTAAGCGTTTTACATCCAGAGTTTCAAATTTATCTGTATTTTCATGATAATTTTTATTACGATAAAATGACGTATTCGTTATCATAACTGCACTATAGCCAAATTTCCCATTCCAATATCTTTGAACAAGCATAATATAATCAGCTTTATCTCCGTAAAACCAACTTAAGAACTGTACCGGATAATTTTGTGAATTTGGTTTATCGCTATAATAACCTAACATTTCTAAACAAATCATCCCTTTGACCAGTACTTTGTTATCATTTATATATTTTGCATGAATATAGGAACCCATAATGTCAGTCCCATAGAAAGGTGGTTCTTCTAAAGTATATGCAACAAAATCGATTCTATAATCCAGCTTTTCATTTTTTTAAAGTCTTGCCAATTCAAGCAAACCAGCAACACCGCTTGCATTATCATCTGCTCCGTCCTGATCGCCACATACATCATAATGGGCACCAATAATAATCCGCTCCTTTTTATCGGTATTGATTGAACAGATTATATTCTTGTACTGTGTGTTTCCGTAATTAAAACTGACAGCAAAGCTCTCATTCTGATGATTTGTAAGATCTTTCAATTTTGTATCATTGGCCATTATTGACACTGCGAGCAATAATAAAGCAGCTTTCCTGGTATAAAAATTTCTCAGGGGATTTTAGCTTTTAATCCTTATTGTTTGCTTTTTCAAGAGATAAATCTTTCGAATGATGGTTTCTTATACTGCTGCAATATTGTTAGGCAAGGTAAAGTAAAAAGTTGAACCAATTTCTTCTTCGCTTTCCACCCAAAATTTTCCTCCGTGCTTTATGATAAAATCTTTACAAATGAGCAATCCCAATCCAGTGCTGGGCTCATCGTTGGTTCCTCTGCGTTTTGAATCCTTATCCAATTTGAAAATATTCCCGACCATTTCTTTGTCCATTCCGATGCCAGTATCTGTAACTGTAATCTCAACCCATTCGGATGAGATTGGCTTAGCAACAATTGTAACTTTTCCTCCAGAATGCGTAAATTTAAGCGCGTTGCCGGCTAAATTACGAAGGATTCCCCCCAGCATATATTTATCAGCAACAACAAATAAACCTTCGGGGATATCATAGATCAAATCGATTCCTTTTTTATTCGCCGATTCCATTAACAATGCAGCTTCAATTGTAACTTTTGGTTTTAGTAATATTGGCTCAGGAGAGAAAGGAAAAAAGTCTCTTTGTAATTGCGACCATTCTAAAAGGTTTTCCAGCAAGTTATGGAGGCTGGTTGCAGATTTCCTGATTTTCAGGGCAATCATTTGAATCTCCTCTTGTGACATTGTTTTCATCTCCTCTTCCAGTAGCAAGGTTAAGCCAAGGAGTACATTAAATGGGCTGCGCAGGTCGTGAGCAATAATGGAAAAGAATTTGTCTTTTTCTGCATTTAGTTTTGAAAGCTCTTCGATGTTTTGTCTGATTTGTTCTTCGTTTTGACGTCTTCTGGTAACGTCTGAAAAAATAACAGCAAACTGCCCTGGCAGCGGCCGGTATGCAACAACCTCGTAATGTTTGTTGAGTTCGCTGGCATAATTTTCATAATGCATGGGTACGCCGGTAGCTACAACCTGACCATATTTCTCAATCCAGACTTGTTCAGTTCCCGGCATTACTTCAAAAACTGTTCTGCCAATGATATCTTCCCGTTTCAGACCAGTGAGCTCTTCAAAACTTTTATTGGCTTCAACGAATCTGTAATCAATCGCTTCACCTGATGAATTAAGGATAATATCATGCAGTACTATGCCCTGAGCCAAATTGTCAAATAGTGACCTGTACTTTTGTTCATTTTTACGTAAAGTATCCTCCAGCATTGTTTGATTCTTCTGATGGTTATGAATTCTTTTCATAATAAATCCAGCACCGGCAAGTCCAACAATCCAGATACTGCCATACGTAAAGAATAAAAAAAGCAGGTGAGTTTTTAACTGCTTTTTGACAGGTTCCCAGGGAACTGAAACACTTAACCCCCCTCGAATATCACCGATTTTATAACCTTGCTTGCGGTGGCATTTCAAACATCCCTGCTCAATAATCAGTGGTTTCATGAAACGAAAATACTCCTTTCCTTTTAGCATTGCCAGGGCTGCCGACTCTTTGGAACCATGTTCAAATGCTAGTAATGCAATCTTTTCCCAATCATCTGCAGCATTGGATGGTCTTAGCGGTTTAAGGCTTGTAATATGACCTAATAATCCAAATTGCTTAGCCCCCAGTTCTTGCACCTGGCGGGTCATGTAAGCAGGGTTGACTAAGGTGAGTTTTTTTCCGGAAGGAGTTGTAATATCTCGTTCAGGTATTTTAGAAAGATACGAATTAGGGGGAGTGCTGTCAGTAACCGGCACATAAACACCGCCATGAAAAGTAGCCCATCTCCTATATACTAAATCTTTGTTAAAGCCATCGATTGCGCTGGATTTTACTATTTGAAGAGAATTCTGGTAAACCTGATCGTAATTGACAATTACAAGAATTACAATCAGAAATGTCCAAAATGCCGACAACAAAATAAAGTACAGGAATGTTCGCATTTTTACACTTTCATCATTCATACAAATTGCTTTTATTACTTGAAATACTTCTGAATCAACTTCAATAATAAACTATGATTTAAAGGTTTTGTGATGTAGTCATTACATCCTGCCTGCAGCGCTTTTTCCCGGTCGCCAGCCATAGCATAAGCTGTTTGAGCAATAATGATTATATTCTTGTTAAATGTTCTGATTTGCCGGGTTGCTTCATATCCGCTCATTTCGGGCATTCTGGAGTCCATCAGGATCAGGTCTATGTTGGGATTATTGCGACAAATCTCAACGGCTTCTGAACCAGTGCCGGCTTTTAAAATTTCTTTGCTAATAGCTTTGAATTCTAACTCCAGCAAAACTGCTGATACTTCATCGTCTTCGGCAATTAAAATTCTCAGGTTTGAAAGCTTATTGTTCCCTTTTTCGAAAGGCAATACTTCTTGAAAAACAATTATTTCTGCCGGTTCAGTAATGTAAGGTATGGCGAAGTAGAAGGTTGAACCAAGTCCTTCTTCACTTTCAACCCATATTTTGCCACCACACATTTCAACATAAGATTTTGTAATCGATAAACCTAAACCTGCACCTTGGCGGGCATCTCTATCCTCTATATCAGCCTGAATAAAGCGCTCAAATATTGCAGACTGCCTGTCTTTTTGGATACCAATACCAGTATCTTTTACATAAAACTCAAGGTTTTCATCTTTTTTTAAATATCCAAACTCTATTGCACCTTCTTTAGTGTATTTTATGGCATTTTTAACCAGATTAGAAAGAATGGCATATAGCTTTTCTGTGTCGGTTTTGATGGTGGCTTCTTTTGCCGTCAAGTGGTTGTTAAACGAGAGTTTCATTCCTTTGGTTTCCACCTCGGGTTTAAAGAAAGTATAAATGAATTCAATTTGTTCGTTGATATTTGTTTCTTTTAGTTCTAATTTAATCAAACCAGCTTCTATTTTCGAGATATCAATTATGTCGTTGATGATATTGAGCATTCGAGTTCCGCTTTTTTCAATTATCCGGATATATTTTTGCTGCTCATCGCCGGTAAGACCAGGTGTTTTAAGCAGTTCGGAAAATCCTAAAATTCCATTCATGGGCGTACGAATTTCGTGGCTCATATTGGCAAGGAAAGCGGATTTGAGGCGGTCGCTTTCTTCGGCTCTTTCTTTGGCTATAACTAATTGTTGTTCGGTAATTTTCCGGTCTGTAATATCATTAATAAGAGCGAGAAAATATTTAACTTTTTTATTTTCGTCGCGGTGGCAATGAACGGCCAATTCCGTGTAAATTATTTCGCCATTTTTTCGAATAAATCGTTTGTCAAGTTTGTATCCGTCAATTTCGCCCTTCATAACCTGGTCAAAATACGAGAAATCTATTTCAATGTCATCGTGATGAGTAAGTTCTGCCCATGTTTTTTGCGATAGCTCTTCTTTTGAATAACCTAATAAATTGCTAACAGTATCGTTAATTTCTAACCATTGTTTATCGATTGAAGTTATTGCCATGCCTAATAAACCAAGCTGGAAGTAATTTCTTAAGCGGCTTTCGCTTTCTTCTGCTTTTACTTTGGCTTCCAATAATTGCTTCAGCGTTTCATTCAGCGCATTTTCAGCCTGACGTCGCTCCAGTTCGCCGGCGGCCCGCTGCGCAATCAGTTTCAGCAAGGCTTCCGCCTTTCGTTCATCCTGCAGTGGCCGATGCCCGATAATGGCAATTAGGCCAATAGCCTGTCCTTTTGAGTCAATAAGAGTAGTGCCAACATAGCTTTCCGCATTAAGGTCCTGCAATGCCAGGTCATTAGGGAATAGATGCCGCACCCCATTCCGGTAACAACAAATTCTCTTGTCAACCACCTCGCCGCAAGGTGTATCTTTCAGAGCATACTGCACATTACTTTCAAACTGGCCTTCATTATATATGGCAACAGTTTGTGCGGTCAGTCCATCAGGCTCGAGCCGGTCAATGCAGACATATTCCATGTTTAGTGTTTCAGCAAGGTAGCGGGCCAGCGACTCAAAAAACTTTTCACCGCTGCCCGGCAAACCACAGCTCAACAGGAACGACTGCGTATCCTCGATGAGTTTATGATCAGTAACATCAGTATATGTAATTACAACTCCCTGGCCATCAATTGGTATTGGTGCAGCTGAGACAATAAGCCATGTTGTTTCATTAGGGCTTTTTTTAATGCCGAGCTCGACATTTTCTATCTTGCGGTTTTCCTTTAATGCCCTTACACTTGCGAATTCGTCGGCAGGCATCGGTGTGCCGTCGGGGCGCACAACCTGCCATTCTGCTCCGTTGATCTGTCGCCTGATTACTTCTTCATTTGAAAGTCCGAGCAGCTTCTCTGACATCAGGTTGCCTTCCATCAGCCTGCCTTCCTTGTCAGAAACTGCGATCCCGATAGGAAGAACATCGAATAATGTTTTGTACTTAGAGAGCGCTATCCTTAGTTCAATATCCATCTTTTTGCGTTCAGAGATGTCGAAACAATGCCCGATGTAACCGACGAATTCTCCTTTGCTGTTAAAATTTGGTGTGCCCAAATCTAATATCCACCTGTATTCTCCACTTGCATGACGCAAACGGTATTCCATCTCGAATGGGAATTGCTTATTGAATGCAGATATATATGTTTCAAGGCAATTATCGAAATCATCAGGATGAACTCCTTCTGCCCAGCCGTTTCCCATTTCCTGTTCCAGAGTTCTTCCAGTGAATTTCAACCATGGGCTGTTAAAATAATTACACAGTTTATCTGTACCTGATGTCCAGATCAGTGCAGAACCGGAATCAGCCAGGTTTCTGTATTGAAACTCGCTCTCCTTCAATTTGTCTTCCGTGTGCTTGCGACTGCTGATATCGGCATGTGTGCCAACCATTCTGGCAGGCTTGCCCTCTGCTGTCCATTGAAGTACCTTGCCGCGGTCGGCAATCCATTTCCATGAGCCATCTTTGCATTTTATGCGATGCTCTGCTATGTATTGAGGGGTTTCCCTGTTAAAATGCTGTTGCAGTTTTAACAGAACCTCATCAATGTCATCGGGGTGAACCCGGTTTTGCCATTCGCTGAGTTTTCCATCCAGTTCTTCAGACTCATGGCCTATCATCTCTTTCCATCGGTTTGAGAAAAAGACTTCACCTGTGATTATATTCCAGTCCCAGATGCCATCGTTACTGCCTTCTATGGCAAAATGCAAGCGTTCTTTGGTTTTCTGAAGGTCTTCTTCTAACTTGCGTTTTCCCAGTATTTTATAGAGTTCGTTGGCTACAGCTTGCATATGCAATACATCCAGATCTGTGTAATCTGATGATTTATTGCCTACACCAAAGATTAGCCGGGCTTTTTCTTCATGAATTACCGGGATCATCATGGTTCTGCTAACAATGGCATGACCTTCGGGCATCCCTTTTTTATTGGGCGAGGCTGGGTAATCATTGTAAATAACCGCTTTCTTTTGTCTTAAACAATCGGCCCAGTTTCCTGCTAATTCAATGGGATAATGATTGTCGTAAACAGCGGTACAATTTTTCTTTGCTTCATCATTCCAGGTAGTGAGTATGGCTTCCTGCTGGTTGTCGCTTACTTTGTGAAAGAAACCAATTTTGCTGTCAGTTATTTTAACGGCTATATCAAGTGCGCGATCGTAGAGTTCTTTATCGTTAAGATCTGGCGCATCAGTAAATAAGCCGAGCAACAAGGAATTCCGTTCAACTTCTTTACGAAGTGCCAGCTCTATGTTCTTTCGATCGGTAATATCTATTGCAGTTATCAGGCAATGAATTCCATCGTCGGCTATGCTACCGCTAAGATGGGAATAAAGAAGTATACCCTCTTTAGTACAAAAATGCACCTCGCAGTTTTGAGGGCTTTTTCCGTTTAATACTTTTGAAAGAAAATCGGCAAAAGAATCTCTTGAATCGATTGAAATAAAATGTGAAAAAATGGTATCAATCAGGATACTACGATCTTTGCCAAGCATTTTCGCTCCCGACAGGTTGATATCCGTGATATTGCCGCTGGCCGTGAGCGTAAAATAGGCTGATGGCGCATGATCGAAAATGTTTGTATATTTTTCTTTAGCAAGTTCTTCCTGCTGTTTTGCCAGATTGAGTTCTTCCATCTGCATTTCAAGCTCTATCTGATGCACCTGTGGTTCATGAATCAGTTTGAGCCTGTCAGCTTCTGTTTTGAAGAGGTTTGGTGACTTGTCAGCGTTCAGTTTCAGTTGCTCCTCTGCCTTTTGGCGAATAAGTGCCCCCTTGGTTTTCCCGTTATCTTTCATTCCTTTTGCCATTAAACAGTAAATATACAAATTTACAGTCATCAATCTATCATAAGTGAGATTGTTAATCGGAAGGAGCAAAATCCTTGTTTCAAAGGATCACTTTATTTTTTAATGAATAATTATCCATAGCTGTTTCGCCGATTATGCTTTTTTTATTGATAAATGGATTTGGATAGATGTTGATTTTACCTCTATCAAATTCTTCATTTAATCCTGTAGTATTGCTAACATTGCGAACTAATCTGATATAATTTGCTGCTCGGATGGCGTCACCCTGCGGACCCCATGAGTAGCCAGTGTATGTGGTGCCACCAACCACGCAAAGAAGGCGCAACTAGAATATCTTAAAGTGGAATTCATCCTATGCAACTTAAGAATATTTCTGACTGCTTGCTGGAATTCCTTTGTAGTTACAGGATTTCGGAGTAGCTTTGTTAATTCAAAAACAACAACTATATTACATCATGCAAAAACTGTTATTACTTGGAGATGAGGCAATTGCGCAGGCAGCTATAGATGCTGGATTGTCAGCAATGTATGCTTATCCAGGAACTCCGTCTACAGAAATTAATGAATATATTCAAAATTCAAAGGAAGCTACAGAACTTGGAATCTATAGCTCATGGGTTTCCAATGAAAAAACTGCAATGGAAGCTGCCCTGGGAGTTTCTTATACTGGTAAACGTGCTATGACTGCCATGAAACATGTGGGACTTAATGTTGCAGCCGATCCTTTTATGAACTCTGCTATTACTGGTGCAAATGGTGGTTTAATAATAGTAGCTGCTGATGATCCTTCAATGCATTCATCACAGAATGAGCAGGATTCCCGTTTTTATGGAAAATTTGCCCTAATCCCTATTCTCGAGCCAAGTAATCAACAGGAAGCTTATGATATGACACATTATGCTTTCGACTATTCTGAAAAATATCATGTGCCTGTAATGATCCGCTTAACAACAAGGCTTGCTCATTCACGCTCTGGTGTTTTGCGCAGAACTTCAAGGATTCAGAATCCGCATAAACTACCCGCAAATCCACGACAGTTTATTCTTTTGCCTGCTAATGCCAGGCGGCAATACAAAGATCTATTAAAAAACAGTGAGCATTTTGTTACTGAATCCGAAAATACCGGGTTTAATCAATACATTGATGCTGCTGATAAAAGCCTTGGCGTAATTGCCTGCGGAATTGCCTATAATTACCTGCTGGAGAATTATCAGAATGGGATTGTTCCTTTTCCTGTTGTTAAACTTGGTCAGTATCCAATGCCAAAGGAGATGATTAAAAAGCTTTACCAAAGCTGTGATGAGATTCTTGTGCTCGAAGATGGATATCCAATGATAGAAGAGATGATTAAAGGCTATCTCGATACTGGAAAGCCTGTTCATGGCCGTTTGGACGGGTCTATTCCGAGAGATGGAGAACTTAACCCTGGCATTGTTGGTCTTGCGTTGGGATTCCCATTGACTCCGGGAAGCGATATTCCAAAAGTTGTTGCAAACAGACCTCCTTCTTTGTGTGGTGGTTGTCCTCATATTTATACATACAATGCACTTAATGAAGCACTTGCACTCTATACAAAAGGAAGAGTGTTTTCGGATATCGGATGTTATACCTTAGGTGCGCTGGAGCCTTTTGATGCCATTAATACCTGTGTTGATATGGGCGCATCGATAACGATGGCCAAAGGAGCCGCTGATGTTGGCTTTAGTCCGTCTGTTGCTGTAATCGGGGATTCAACATTTACCCATTCAGGAATGACAGGCCTGCTCGATGTTGTAAACGATGAATCAAATGTGAAGCTTATCATCCTTGATAATTCAACAACAGCTATGACAGGTGGCCAGCCAAGTGCAGCTTTTGGTCGTATTGAGTCTATTGTAGAAGGTCTTGGTGTTGACAGAAGCCATATTATAGTCCTTAATCCTTCCCCGAAATTCCATGAGGAAAACATGGCTATTATGAAAAGAGAACTTGAATATGAAGGTGTTAGTGTTATAATACCTCGCAGAGAGTGCATCCAAACTGCCACAAAGCGCAAAAAGAATGAAATTAAAATCAAGACGGTGGCATTGTAATTAGTAAAAAATGAATTTAAAGCTCTGAAAATCAAGAGATATGAAGCGTGATATTATATTAGCGGGAGTGGGGGGACAAGGTATTTTGTCGATTGCAGCAATCATTGGAACTGCAGCTGTTAACCTTGGAATGTTTCTGAAACAGGCTGAAACTCATGGAATGAGCCAGCGCGGCGGCGATGTAACCTCGAATCTGAGGATTTCTGACAATGAAATTTATTCTGATCTGATTCCGATTGGGAAAGCAGATATGATTATTTCTGTGGAACCCATGGAATCGTTGAGGTATCTGCCGATGTTAGGACCTGATGGATGGCTGATTACAAATACTAAACCGTATATTAATATTGGCAACTACCCTGAAATGCATGAAATTATGGCAGAGGTTGAATCTATTAATAATCATATTGCACTCGATGCGGATGCTATCGCCCGCGATCTGGGGTCCGGGAAATGTGCCAATGTGGTCATTTTAGGTGCTGCATCTCCGTTTTTGGGTGTCAGTTTTGAAGAACTTCAAGAAGCAATAAAAGCTATTTTTCAGCGCAAAGGCGACGATATCATTTCAATGAATCTCGCTGCATTGAATGCAGGGCATGAATTTGCGCTAAGTCAGATAAAAGATCATTAATGAGTATCCAGACCATGAAGCATGTAAGCCATATGCTTTAATGATCCTTCAATCTCAGTAATATATTCATTTACTGCCCGAACACTGCCCGGTAGGGCAAAAACCAGGGAATTCCCCATAACTCCGGCAATTGATCTGCTAATCAGAGCATTTGGTTTATCTTGTCCGTATTTAAACCGGATATTGTCCATTATTCCCGGAATTTCCTTGTCGAGTAAGGGTTTAATTACTTCGGGCGTAATGTCGCGGGGACCTATTCCTGTTCCTCCTGTGGTAAATATAAAATCTACGTTCTCCTGTTTAGCGAGCAGCAGAAGTTCCTTTAGCTGGTATGGATTGTCGGCAATTATACTCGATTTGATACAATATTTCATGTAATTCTGCTTGAAATACTGCTCAAGTTTCTGTTCAATAGCAGGGCCGCTTTTGTCTTCATAGATACCCTGGCTGGCACGGTCGCTAAGGGTTATTACCATAGTGAAGTAAACCTTTTGCTGATACACTAAGGCATCGCCCGGTTTAATAATTCCGGGATTCAGTACCCTGGCAAAAATTCCTTCCTTGGGCATCACACAATTACCGACTTCACGAAAAATGGCGCAAAATCCCCCATGACATTTCTTTCCGATCTGGGTGACTTCCAGAACCACATCTCCACATATAAAACGATCGAGAGGATGTGTCATATAAAGCTCAAAGCCTTCGGTGGTTATATTCTCCGCAAAATCGCCGTATCTGAATTGTTTAGCTGATTCTTTTGAAAACCTGTCGATGCTCTCTTTAGCCAGCATACTAACCTGCCTGATGCCTGCAGTTGATGCATGAGCATCTCCCCGAACCCCGGATGAATATAGGTCGATGAACTCTACAGGAGACTTAACAACACCTTTTTTTGTGGAAGTATTAACAGAGACAACACTGAGTTTTTTATTTTCTTTATATACCATTGTAGTTATAGTTTAGTCTTTTTGTGGAAGTTCCTTTGTTTTGATGAGCAATTCAATGTTTTCGATTTTCATTTCCTTATCAACAGCCTTGCACATGTCATAGATAGTAAGCAAAGATACGGAAACGGCAGTTAAAGATTCCATCTCCACACCAGTTTGGCCAATACATTTTGTAAAACTATCTGCAATTATTCCGTCAGAGGTTAGTCTGCATTTTACATCAACTTTAGTTAACTGCAGAGGATGACATAAGGGGATAAGCATTGATGTGTTTTTTGCAGCCTGAATGCCGGCGATCTCAGCAACAGTAAGTACATCACCTTTTTTAAGCTGATTCTCTTTGATCAGCGATATTGTCTCAGGTTTCAGTCTGATAAATCCTGTGGCAGTTGCTGTGCGAACCATTGGAGGCTTTGCGCTTACATCCACCATATTCGCTTTGCCTTGTTGATTTGTATGAGATAATTCATTTGCCATTTTATCCTCCTATGTTGTAAAAATGTCCGGAACAATTAACAGTTCCGTTTGCAGGTTTTTTTCCGATAGCCATTAAAATGGCATTTTCGGCGCCAAGTTCCCTGGCATTAAATTCCATATCGTTGAAGAGACATGGTTTAATTTTCCCATCAGCAGTTAGCCGAAGCCTGTTACAGCTTGCACAATGTCCGCCATCGCCACCTTCAACCACCGAGAATTGTCCGTCTTTAAGGCTCATTTGATGGATAAATCGAATTTCAAGCTTGTTGTTTCTGCAAAAGTCTGCTACTTCAAGGGCATCAGTTTCCTCTTTTGATTTACTGATAACACAATTGATTTTTATAGGGAGAAGGCCTGCTTCTTTTGCTGCTTTAATACCGTTGAAAACATCATTTATATTGCCGCCCCTGGTAATGGATCGGAATTTTTCAGGATTAACTGAGTCAAGACTGATATTTATACGGTTCAAACCTGCCTTCTTTAATTCATTAGCATAGTTGCTAAGCAGAATTGCATTCGTTGTCATTGCCAGATCTGCTATACCAGGAATTCCCGAAATCATA
The DNA here is from genome assembly GCA_903923925.1 of uncultured Bacteroidales bacterium. GTDB lineage: Bacteria > Bacteroidota > Bacteroidia > Bacteroidales > CAIXZF01 > CAIXZF01. The sequence continues at coordinate 41,491 of CAIXZF010000081.1, read as the reverse complement.
GAAACAAGATCTGTAATTCCTTTACGCACTAGTGGTTCACCCCCTGTTATTCGTACTTTTGTAATCCCATTGGCAACTGCAACTTTTACTATTTCAGTTATTTCCTCATAACTGAGAATATCTTCATGATGAAGCATTTTTACACCATCTTCGGGCATGCAGTATGTGCATCTGAGGTTACACCGGTCGGTAACTGATATTCTGAGGTAATTAATATTTCTTTTATATGAATCTAACATTTATATAATCTCCTTCCGGGATTTCAAAACAGCCAGCCTCAATGGAGGCAATTGCATTGGCTTCAGAAAATGAAAAAATATGAGCTGAACCGTGATATTCAAGTGCTTTCACTTTTCCAGACGCATCAACTTTTACAGGAAAAAAAGATTTCCTGAAAGCTTTTTTTCGGCTATAGGTAGCGGCTAACTGAAGTGGCAGCATTCGTGGCTGATAATCCAATCCATTTAGTTTATTGGCTAAAGCCCTTACCATCAACTCAAATTGAACAAAAGTAGAAACAGGATTACCAGGTAGCCCGAAAACAAAGCAGTTTTCAGTTTTACCAAAAAGTGTTGGACTTCCAGGCTGAACTGCTACTTTTTCAAAAATAATTTCAACACCAGCTTTCCTCAGCATCGCTGGTACATAATCGAAATCACCCATTGAAACGCCACCTGTTAATAAGAGGATATTATTTTCATTCAATGACTTTTGAATAAATAAAAAGAGATTATCCTGCTCGTCAGGAATTATACCATAGTAATTAGGTTCCAATCCGGCGCGAAGGCATTGTGCTATAATCTGCCAGCCATTACTATTGCGGATCTTTGTGTCAGATGGTTTTTTATGAGGCTCAACCAGTTCATCGCCTGTAACCAGTATCCCTGCTCGTAACTTTTTGTTAACCAATGGATTGCAGTAGCCAACTGCAGCCATAACAGCAATATGCTGAGGTTGTATTTCAGTGCCCTTTGTTAAAACACGGTCGCCGGTTTTAATGTCTTCGCCTTTAAAGCAAATATTATGAAAAGTATACTTTGATGTAAACCGGATATAACCCTCGCCGGATGATTCGGTTTCTTCAACTTTCAGGATACAATCAGCGCCAGCTGGAACTATACCACCTGTCATAATCTTAGAGCAGTATCCGGGAGTTATTGTTTCGGACGGCTGCACTCCGGCGGGAATAATTTCCAGAACTTTCAACGGCCCTGGCAGATCGCTCTGCAGACAAGCATAGCCGTCCATCGCAGATTTATCGAAGGGAGGCATATCCATGTCGGAAAATACATCCTCAGCAAGAATACGTCCAACAGAGCTGCTTAGTTCAATGGATTCAGTTGAAATGGTGAAAGGGATACTGCTTACTATTTTTATTGCTTCTTCAAATGTGATCATCGGTTTATTCGGGTGACAATTGTTTGTAAAAGTAGTTATAGATTTCAAACTGACTTCTAACGGGGAAGTCGTCTGATGTAGTTCTGTATTTATTGATTTTGTTTTTACCCATTACTCTGGCTTTCACATTGTCTTTGAGCTGAATAAGCAACATGTTTTTGAGCTCATTCTGTATTGCAGGACTTTTAACCGGGACAGCAACTTCTATTCTGTTGTCGAAATTTCGTCCCATCCAATCCGCTGATGTGGTATAGTAAAGCTCTTTTCCACCGTTGCAGAATACCAATATTCTGGAATGTTCGAGAAATCTGTCAACGATGCTGATAATCTCCATATTGTCCTGAATATTAAGTATTTCTGGATGAATAACACAGGATCCCCGGATAATTAATTTCAATTTAACTCCCTGGTTGGCAGCATTAATTAATTGTTTAACAATAACTTCATCAACAAGATTATTAAGTTTAATGATAGCCCAGGCCTCTTTGCCGGCTTTAGCATTTTTTATTTCGTTTTTAAGAAGTGTAATAAAATGTTCCCGCATCCTGAAAGGTGAAACAATAAGTTCTTTAAATCGCTGCTGTTTGAAATTCGCATCAAATAGATCAAAAACTTTAAGGATTTCCTGATTTATCTGAGGGTCAACAGTCATCAGGCAATCATCAGCATAAATTCTTGCAGTACTTTCATTGAAATTTCCTGTAGAAATTAGCCCGTAATAAACATTATTAGTCTGCTCTTTTCTCCGGATAAGCATCAACTTACCATGAACTTTAAAACCGGGAATACCCTGAATTATTCGAACGCCCTCTTCTTGTAAGCGCTCTGCAAAGTAAATATTTGCTTCTTCATCGAAACGAGCCTGCAGCTCCATAAAAACTGTAACAGATTTGCCATTTCTTGCTGCATTAATAAGGGCGTTCACAATGTTAGACTTATTAGCAAGCCGGTATAAACTCATTCGGATAGAGCGCACTTTCGGATCAATGGAGGCCTCCCTGATCAGGTCGATTATGTAATTGAAGCTCTGGTAAGGGAAGTGAAGCATGATATCATTCTTCCGGATAGCATCAAAGATGCTTACTTTGCCCTCCAGATCTTTATGTGGAAGTGGAACCAATTTGGGATATTCCAGCGCTTGTCCTCCAACATTCGGGAAGGAGGTAAAATCTTTAAAGTTATGGTATCTTCCACTTGGTACCATAGCGTCATCATCGTTGATTTTAAGTTTCTTAACAATTGTCTTCAATAATAATTCAGGAATATCTTTGTCGTAAATGAATCGAACAGGATCTCCTGCAGTTCTTTTTTTCAAGCTATCTGAAATATTTTCCATGAAGCTTTTCGAGATATCACTGTCGATATCCAGTTCAGCATCCCTGGTGAATTTTATTGTATACGCCCGTATTTTATCATACTTGAATATTGAAAAAATGTCATCCAGGCAATACCTGATCACATCGTCTAATAAGATAATGTAAGATTTATCGTCAACCTTAGGAAAAATAAAGAACCTGGAAAGCTGTCCGGTAGGTATCTTGATAATTGAAAATTTATCTTTTAACAACTTTCCGGAATTTTGCATTGCGACACCCAAATAGATAGAATTATCTTTTAAAGGGAGTTTCATGTCGCTGTTGCTCAGCATTATAGGGAATAGATTAGGTCTAACCTGGTTCTGGAAATACCTTCTTACTAATTCTCCTTGTTCTTTTGATAATTTTTTTTCGTTAACGATAAAAATATTCTGCTTTTCCAATTCATCAAGGATTTCATTATAGATTGAATGAAATTCGATCGAATATTTTTGGTCAAGTTCAAGTATTTTTTTTAGTACTTTTTTTGGGTTAATATTAAGAAGATATGAATCTGTTTCTTTCCATTTCAACATCCTGGTAATTGTGGCTACTCTTACCCTGAAAAATTCGTCGAGATTATTTGAAAAAATACCAAGAAATTTTAAGCGGTCAATTAAAGGCACATCCTTATCGGCTGCCTCCTGCAGAACACGCTCATTGAAATATAGCCAGCTTTCTTCCCTGTTAATAAGCTTATAATCGATTTTTTTAGGCATATAGCTTACTGGAGCATTTTCGGAAAAATTACGAATTCGGTTTTTGTGGTTGATTTCCGTATATCGGACCAAACATTGGTGTCGAAAGAAATACAGACAACACCGGTTGTTGGTAAGTTCTCAATAGGATGGTCGAGGAAAATGTTCGAAAAGTCGGTTAATGTAGGGTTGTGACCAACAAGTATCATTGTATTTACATCATCCGGAATTTCAAGGAAAACATCAAATAAATCGACATGCGACCAATGGTAAATGTTAGGATTGAAAATAATTTTAGATTCATTGAAATCCAGACCTTTAGCTAATAATTTTGCAGTTTGTGCCGCTCTGATCGCTGAACTTGCCACTATTAAGTCAGGATTAATATTTTTATTTTTAAGGAAATCAGAAATTAATTCTGTACGTTTAATCCCCCTGTTTATCAGTGGTCTGTCCTGATCTTTCTGACCTGGCATTTGCCAGTCGGCCTTTGCATGTCTAACTATCAATAAGGTTTTCATATAGCAAAGTTAGTTTTTATTTAATTTTGACCTCTTATCTAAATTGTTAAACTATTGTGAATTATCATAAAAATTTGTTTTTGCATCTTTTAGTGTTCGCATTCTTTGTTTTTCCTGATTTTACATTTGCTCAGCAAAAGAAAAAGGAGACTATTCAGAATGAACTTCAGAACGCCATCGAGGAATTGAATTCAGATGGTGAAATGCGGCATGCCTCCTGGAGTATTGCAGTTATCAGAGTTTCGGATGGAAGGTTGCTTGCTTCACACCAGCCTGAAATTGCGCTAACTCCCGCTTCTGTTTTAAAACTCGTTCTTACTTATCCTGCCTGGATAAAGCTTGGGAAAAACTATACTTTTAAAACATATCTTGAGCATGATAGCTATATCGACAAGGATTCAATATTGCATGGTAATTTATACCTGAGAGGTAGTGGCGATCCAACCTTTGCATCTCAACGAGTAGAGAAATGGAGTGAGGATAGTGTATTCGGGCGTTTTTACAAAACTATTGCACATGCCGGGATAAAGATTGTGGCAGGAACTATTCTTGCTGATGCCCAACTCTGGAATTCCGATCTGATTCCTTCTAACTGGTTATGGTCTGATATTGGGAATTATTATGGTTCAGGGGCTTGTGCGTTAAATTACCATGAGAATTTTTATACTGTATCGTTTCAGTCGGGGCAGAAAATCGGAGATAAAACGAGGATAGTTTCTGTAGAGCCTGCAGTTACAGAACTGGAATTCGATAATGCTGTTACAACGGCTGCAGCGGGCTCCGGCGACCAGGTTATTCTGTATGGAGTTCCCGGCGATAACCAGAGACTTGCCAGAGGCACTGTGCCTCTCGATAATTCCCCTTTTAAAGTGAAAGGATCACTTCCTGATCCCACTATTGCATGCGTAAGAGCATTTCATCGCTACTTAACCTTAAAGAATATTGAGATTGGAAATCCGGCAAATACCCTGAAAAATTTAAGCAGAACCGGAAATTTTGTAAACCATAACAGAAGCCTACTTGATAGCATAGAATCTCCTTCCCTCGAGCAAATAATAAGACTGATTCATGAAAAAAGCATTAATTTATATGCGGAATCTCTCGTTAAAACCCTTGGAAGTCTCGAAAACCAGCCTGGAAACGAGCAGAAAGGGATACAGATAATAACAGAATTCTGGGCAAAAAATGGAATTAACACATCAGCTCTTCAAATGGAAGATGGATGTGGGCTTTCGCCATTAAATAAAATCAGTTGTTTCCAACTCGCATCCATGCTGAGATTTATGGCAAGAGACCTGAAAAATCGCGACTTTCTTGAAACACTTAACGAAGGCGGCCAATCCGGGAATCTGAAAAATCTATTCAAAGGAAGTACTGCTGAAGGCAACCTAAGAGCTAAAAGCGGCTACATGAAAGGAGTTAGATCCTATGCCGGAATTACATTGGATAAAAAGGGTGAAGAGCTCGCTTTTGCTATAATTGTCAACAATTATGAAGGCTCTCCTCAGTCAATGAAATTGAAACTGGAGAAGCTTATGATTAGCATTGCGAATTCGACATTTTAAAATCAGCCGGCAAGGTGAGGAATTCAAAGATATTTCCTAATTTCGCTTCTACGATTTCTACTACTAAACTTTAACTAAAAATACTAAACAACATGGAATCAATAGATTGGGGAAGTTTACCATTCGGTTATTTTAAAACGGACTACAACGTTCGTTGCTATTTCAAAGAGAAACAATGGGGTGAATTAGAAATTTCTGATTCAGAATATGTTAATTTACATATTGCTGCAACTGCTTTGCATTACGGACAGGAAGCATTCGAAGGATTAAAGGCTTTTATGGGTGTTGATGGGAAGGTAAGGGTTTTTCGCATAAATGAGAATGCCAAACGTATGCGTGCTTCAGCCCAGGGTGTTATGATGCAGGAAGTACCGGATGATATTTTTTGTAGTGCTGTTATTAAAGCTGTTCAGTTAAATTCGAAATATATACCACCTTACGGAACTGGCGCATCTTTATATATTCGTCCGTTGTTGATCGGTTCCGGTCCTCAGGTAGGAGTGAAGCCGGCTAAAGAATATTTGTTTATGGTATTTGTTGGTCCGGTTGGTCCTTATTTTAAGGAAGGTTTCAAACCCGTGGCTATGCAGATTGTACGCGATTACGACAGGGCTGCACCGCTTGGTACAGGCCATATAAAGGTAGGTGGTAATTATGCAGCCAGCCTCAGAGCTGGAGAAAGAGCGCATGATGAAGGTTTTTCTACAGCAATTTTTCTCGATGCAAAAGAGAAAAATTTCATTGACGAGGCTGGTCCAGCCAATTTCTTCGGCATTAGAGAGAACAAGTATATTACACCACTTTCAGCCTCAATTTTACCTTCGATTACAAATAAAAGCCTGATGACTCTGGCCGAAGATATGGGACTTGTGGTTGAAAAAAGACATCTGTATGTTGATGAGCTTGGCAGCCTTGAGGAAGTTGGCGCCTGCGGAACTGCTGCAGTAATTTCCCCAATCGGCAAAATAGTGGACAGAGATACTGGCAAAACGTTTGAGTATTGCCCGGATGGAAATGCTGGCCCGGTCTCAACTGCTTTGTACAATCAACTCCGTGCTATTCAGCTTGGTGAGGTAGAAGACAAATATAACTGGTGTACAATTATTGATACTATTGAAACTGTCGCTGATTAAAATTGGCATTTTTAGTTTGTTCCTGATCTATGCAAATTCTGTTTGTGTAGCACAGGATACTTTGTATTACAGTGATTTTCATTTAGAAGCAGCTGCTGCTTCTGGTGCCTCGCATTATACAATCATTTTGCCAGCTACGTACGTCAATGTTGATACAATAAACTACCAGACATACATACTGCCGAGTTCATCACCTTGTACCTTTGGGTTTATGAACAGTCTTGAATTTAAAGAAATTATGCCAACTTCATCAAGCGGATTAAAGGCATCTAATTTCAAGGCTGTTTCGCAAATAGTTGTGGCTGCCAGCTACTTTATTTCAGATTCTTCGGGTGTGTATGACAACGGCTATGATTATTCATTTGACATGCCTTGCAACCTGTCATCGGTTTTCTATATTCAAGATAGGACCGAATACAGTAATCCTTCATTATTAGTATCATATCCTATCTGTAAAAACGCTGAGTTTAGCGACAGTGCTTACTTTGTGAACATTAAAAATGATGGTGGTTGTATTGATCCCAATGTTTTAACTACCACAACGTATTCTACGAGCCGCTCTTCTGTTAATGGTAAAGTATTGAATACCGGAGGATTAATAACCCCATGCGCGACCTATGATTCTGTGTTTTTTATCAGAAGAAAAGTAATTACGGAAGAACAAAAGTTCATTCACACCTTCGGTCCCGACAGTCTGTTTAATTTAATCGACACAACATATACTGAGTTATACAGAATTATAGCATTCAATACGATTGGAGTTTTAAAGGACCACCCATATATCCTATTTAGTGAAATTACCGGGAGTAGAACCAGGTATTTTCCGGATACTTCTTCAACTTCTTTTTTCTATTCTACTTTTTATTTTCGGGATGTTTCCAACTCAATTGAGACTTTAACCATTGATCGCAAATCGAAGATCTTCCCCAATCCAGCTACCGACATTTTTTCGGTGACAACTTTCAAACCTTTTAGAAGAATAGAACTTGTAAATAATTTAGGGCAAGTTGTACAATCAGCAGATTATCAATATAATGTAACAGAATCTAATGTTAATATATCGGGACTGCAAAGAGGGATTTACCTTGTTAAAATAATTTTTGAAGGAAGTTTTGAATGTAAGCGCGTGATCAAATTCTAAGCAAACTCAAACTTCCTAATGAACCCTGTACCGCATCAGCAGTGCTTTCATTTCCTTCTGCATACTAAAGGCGCTTTCCCCGGCACGTTTTGCAAAATCTTCGCCTGTGGAGGCAAAAATGATGTTACGGGAGGAGTTTACAAGCAGTCCGCACTGTTTGGTAAGTCCGTATTTTGCAACTTCCCTCAGGCTTCCGCCCTGAGCACCAACGCCTGGAATAAGTAAATAATGATATGGTACTATAGTTCTGATATGTTCAAGCTTGCGAGCCCTTGTGGCACCAACAACAAACATGAGGTTATACTGGCTGGCCCACTCAAACGATTTACGCATCACAATTTCATACAATGGCTTGCCAAGTTTTTTATCCATTCCCATCGATTGCCAGAACTTCGACCGTTGCGGTTGAAGCGTCTGAAAGTCATTGGAGCCATCATTAGAAGTTAGGGCAAGAAGAACTACCCATTTACCTTCATAGTTTAGAAAAGGTTTAACGGAATCTTCGCCCATGTAGGGTGCCACTGTTATAGCATCAAAATCCATGTGGTCGAAAAATGCCATGGCATACTGAGAGGAGGTATTTCCGATATCTCCTCTTTTAGCGTCGGCAATGGTAAATATTTCTTTACCGAAACTGTTCAGATAGTCGTTTGTTTTTTCAAGGCTAATCCAGCCTTTTGCCCCACGACTCTCATAAAAAGCAGTGTTTGGCTTATAGGCAACAGCGTAATCAATTGTTGCATCAATTATCTGTTTGTTAAACTCGAAAACAGGGTCCTCATGGTCTAATAAATGTTTCGGGATTTTGGTTATGTCGGAATCCAATCCTACACATAGAAAAGAGCCTTTACGTTTGATAAGGTCTGTAAGTTCCTGTCGTGTCATAGGTATACGGTTTTATGCGTCAACTGCTGCTTTTAAAAGTTCAGCATTCTCGGCCATTTGCAATGCATCAATCATTGGCTGGATGTCTCCATCCGTAAAACTTGGTAAGTTATAGAAAGTCAGATTTATACGATGATCAGTAACACGACTTTGAGGATAATTATAGGTTCTGATTTTTGCAGAACGGTCGCCTGTTGAAACCATGGTTTTCCGTTTTGACGAAATCTCATCCATGTATTTCTGGTATTCACGTTCAAAAATTCTGGTTCTGAGTACTGTCATTGCCTGTTCGAAATTCTTTAACTGCGATTTCTGATCCTGGCAGGTAGCAACTATCCCCGTTGGAACGTGAGTAAGGCGGATTGCAGAGTAGGTGGTGTTCACCGATTGCCCTCCGGGACCTGAAGAACAGAAGGTATCTTTACGGATATCACTTGGCAGTATTTCTACATCGAATTCATCAGCTTCGGGCAACACGGCTACCGAGGCAGCAGATGTGTGTATCCGGCCCTGTGTTTCTGTTGAAGGTATTCGCTGAACCCTGTGCACTCCCGACTCATATTTGAGCTGTCCATAGGCATTATCTCCCTTCACTTCAAGAATTATTTCCTTATATCCACCAACGGTACCCTGTGAACTGCTTACAAGTTCAACTTTCCAGTTCCTGTTTTCGCAATACTTCATGTACATTCTGAAAAGGTCACCGGCGAATATACTGGCTTCATCACCTCCGGTTCCTGCACGGATCTCAAGAACTGCATTCTTGGAATCCTGGGGATCTTTTGGAATAAGCAAAAATTTAATATCTTCTTCCAGCTGAGTTTTTCGAATGTCCAAATCAGTTAATTCATCCTTGGCCATAGACTTCATTTCCTCATCCTTTTCATTATACAGCATATCTTTTGCTGATTCAATATGATCGAGGATGGTTGAATATGTTTTAAATGCCTCAACCATAGGCACCAAATCCTTGTAATCTTTGTTAAGTTTGATGTATTTCTTCATGTCGGCCATGATGTCGGGGTCATTGATCTGGCGACCAATTTCTTCCCATCTCTCATAAATGACCTGCAACTTCGCAATTAAATCCATTTATTTTTATTTTCCTTTCTGAAATTCGCTGCAAAATTACGAATAAAAACAGAGATCAGTAAGTAAAGCTTCCCTTTTCGCTAAGGATACTAAGTTGTTTTCCTGCTGAGGACTCACAACGGCCAATAATCCGTCCTTCAATTCTGAATTCTGAGGCAATATCAATAAGTCTTTGTGCATGGATTTCAGGTAGATAAATCTCAAGCCTGTGCCCCATATTAAAGACTTTATACATTTCTTTCCAGTCAGTACCGGATTCTGTTTGTATCAGCTCAAATAAGGGAGGAACAGGAAACATGTTATCCTTAATAATATGCAGATCTTCAACAAAATGGAGAACTTTTGTCTGCCCGCCACCGCTACAATGAACAATTCCATGAATATGTGTATGAAGTTCAGCGAGAACAACTTTCATCATTGGTGCATAGGTGCGGGTAGGGGAGAGAACCAGTCTCCCGGCGTCAATTCCCTTTACAGAAGTTTCATTTGTAAGGAGTTGTGTGCCTGAATACACAACATCCTTGTCGAGTGCAGTATTGTAAGTCTCCGGATACTTCCCGGCATAGTGTTTTGAAAATACATCATGCCGTGCAGAGGTTAATCCGTTACTGCCCATTCCTCCATTATATTCTTTTTCGTAAATAGATTGTCCGAAAGAGGCGAATCCGACAATAACATCTTTGTCCTGAATTTTGCCATTATCAATAACGTCAGATTTCTTTACTCTGGCAAATACAGTTGCATCTACAATAATTGTTTTAACAAGGTCGCCAACGTCAGCAGTTTCACCTCCTGCCAGATAAATTTCAATTCCCCATTTTCGCAGCATTTCGAGGTATTCCTCGGTTCCTTCAATAATGGCACTGATAACTTCACCGGGAATAAGGTTTTTATTCCTTCCAATTGTAGATGATAAAATCATGGGACCAGTAGTTCCAATGCATAACAGATCATCGGTATTCATTACGATGGCATCCTGTGCAATCCCTTTCCATACGCTGAGATCTCCGGTTTCTTTCCAGTACAGGTAAGCCAGTGAGGATTTTGTTCCTGCGCCATCCGCATGAAGTACTGTGCAATATTCTTCATCTCCACCGGAAATGTCAGGTAGAATCTTACAAAAAGCCCGGGGATAAAGTCCTTTGCTAAGTTTGCTTATAGCCTTGTGAACATCTTCTTTTGAGGATGATACACCTCTTTGCTGGTATCTTGATTCTTCGTTCATGCTGCGATTGAAAATAAAAAAGCATCCCATTGAATGGAATGCTTTTTTATCAGGGTTTTGAATGTGTTATTCAAAAATAAGACTCTTTTTATCTTTATCAATCTTAAATTTAGCGATTTTTGACAGAACGCTATCTCCTAATTTTATCGGAACTTTCTGATCTTTCAGTACAACAGCTTCAACGTTTTCAAGGTTATTTTTACCAATAGTAAGCTTCTTGATGCTGAATTTTGACTTGTCAGCAATCGTTCCGTTAGCAAGTGACTTGTTTACATCGCCAAGGAAATCTGATTTACTGATAAAACCTTTGGTAAGCAGTCCGAGCGCTTCTTCCAGTGAGAAGGAAATCGTTGAGATCGCTTTATCGTAGGTAAAGTTCTTTGCATATTCATTCAGAATACAATTGCCTTCAAAAATTTCACCTTCTACAAATGTTATAGGAATAGAGTTTGCTGTAGGATCTGTAACAATAGTGATTGCTCCTTTGTTGGTTGTATCAATTTTAGCTTTCGGTACGAAGTTCATACTTACGATACGCATTTCTGTACGACGGTTTAACTGGTGAGCAGCTTCCTGTTCAGGTTTGGTTTTCAGTGAATTGATAAACTCATCGTTCAGGATTGTACCTGTCGAAAATCTGAAACCATCCTTAGTTGTAATATCTTTTAACAATTCGCGTGGAATACGCTCGCCATAACCTCTTGCAGTTAACCTGTCACGGTCAATGCCTCTTGAAATCAGGTAGCTAACTACGCTCTGAGCACGTCTTAGCGACAAGGTATCGTTTTTAATATCAGAGTCGCGGGTATCAGTATGTGAACCTAACTCAATTGTCATTGTAGGGTTAGCCTCAAGGGTAGTAATTAACCCCTGCAGTGAGTCCTGATATTGTGGCAGAAGTTCCCATTTTGCCAGGTCATAAAGAATTTCAGGAAGTACGATAGGTTTAACCGGAATCGGAACGAGAACGAAATCGAGCACAAGGTCTTTACTTTGCTCAAGTCCAACAGTTGTTTCCCTGCCTTTATCTGAGAAGTAACCATCTTTTGAAACGGTAAGATCGTAGGATGTCAAGGGTAGTATTTGTGTATCATCGAAACTGTAATATCCTTTGGAATCGGTTTTAACTTCCAGAGAAGTACCATCTGATCCAATCATTTTTACAGCGGCACCTTTGATGTATTGTAAGGTACGGTCGTCTTTAACAATACCTTGTAAGGTGAAAACCAGAGGTATTTTAATAAAAGAGTAGATGTCGTCGCCGCCTTTAACTCCTTTTAATTTACGATTTGAAGTAAAATACCCTTTTTCTTCTGCTGAACCCGGGAAGAATGTGATTCCGAAATCATCAGCATTCGAGTTAATAGGGTATTTCAGGTTTTCAGGTTTCGACCATTTATTGCCTTTGATTTTTTCTGTCCTGAAAATATCAAGACCGCCCATGCCGGCATAATAGTTGGATGAAAAATAGAGAACTGAATCGGAACGAAGGTAAGGAAAGACTTCATCACCGGGAGTATTCACATCAGGACCGAGGTTCTTAGGATTATCGAACTCCTTCGACTTTTTTGAACGGGTAGCTACCCAGATATCTCTTCCACCAACGCCACCATCCATATCGGAGACAAAATAAATGGAAAGCTCATCCTTTGAAATTGAAGGATGTCCGTAAGTTTTGGTGCTGTCGATACCTAATTTTACTGCTTCTGGCTCTGCCCAGGCTTTACCTTTTTTCTCGGTTTTATAAACCATACAACCGAGTTGTTTTTTCTTCTCGTAGCCGCAACGGGTGAAATACATTACTGTACACTTTCCATTGAAACTGGCATTTCCTTCGTTTGCCTCAGTATTCAAAACGCCCTGATCATCAAGAGGGAGAGGTTGCGACCAGTCGCCTTTTGAACTTTCACTTACATAATAAAAGTCGGAAAAATTCTGACCTGTCCAGTCATCAATACGGTTGCCGGTACTGTTTTCTCTGGCAGAAGTAAAAATGATGGTACGCCCTTTTTCATCACCAAAAGAAGGAGAGAAATCATCAGCACCTCCATTGATGTTCTTCCAGGCATTTAATTCCTTATGTGCATCATCGCTCGGATCAACCGCGTAGCGTGTAGGATTGTCTTTCCACTTTGTTGCAATTATGGATGACTCTACGCCAATTTCTCCACGAGGATCATTCGGTGCAAATTCTTTGTAATGCGTATATTGAATTATCGCATATTCATACTTTTCATTAATCTTCAAAGCATCAGCATAATAAAGCAATGAAAGAGGATTGGTTTTATAATACTGGATTTTTTCAAGGCGTTTATATTCACCTTCAGCTTTCTTCATGTTATTTGTTAACCTGTAACATTCTGCAATCTGAAAACTGATCCTGTTCTTTTCAACTTTATTCTTTTTAATCTTTGTTGCAGCTTTTTTATACTTATCGATTGCAAGATTGAACATCTTGTCTTCGAAAGTCTGATCTGCTTCTTGAGTGTAGTTTCGCTTTTGTTGCGCCTTAACCTCAACTGTAAAAAGAAGGCCCATTATGATAACGGGGAATAGTAAGCGGATTATTCTCATACCCAAAGAGATTTTATATTATAATTATTGCTAAAATACGGAATTATTTTTTGTGATTATAATATTGGAAAATTTTTAAATAGGAAATTGAAATGTAAATACAAATGATTGTAAATCAGTATATTGAAATCATTGAAACCGTAAAACACTTAAAATAGCAATCCTTTATCTTCAGTTTTTTGCGATTCTGCAGTTGCTTTTGTTACCGGATCTGCTGGTTTTATACCGTCAGTCGCATCTGAAGAGTTCAAATTTGACTTATTTTCGTTGTATCCATTGCTGGAAAATGGTCTGGCGCTTGTTTGTGAAGGAGTGGTTTCTTCAAGTTGTTTTGGTGGTGTATACGGAATATTTCCATACATATCTGGTTTCAGAACATCAATGTCATCCTTTAAAGAATTAGCACCTTCTTTAAATTCCTTGGTAAGATCACTCGTAACCTTTTTCAATTCATTCATGCCCCTTCCAATCTTACGGGCAATTTCAGGAACTTTTTTAGGGCCAAATACCACGAAGATCGCTATGAAAATAACAAAAAGCTCTCCGGTACTAATATCTAAAAAAACCGGTATTGGCATAATGGTTCTGATTTTGAATTGCCAAAGGTAGGAATAACTTTAAAAAAATGACATAAAAAAAGGTGGTCCGTAAACCACCTTTTTTTATTCAGTATTTTGAGTTAAGCATTATTTCTTAACTATTTGTTTTTCTTTTTTCTTGTTATTTACTCTGTCGCGCCAGTTGATAAAATCGTAGGCAATTGGAGTAGCGTTGAAGATCGATGAATAGGTACCAATTCCTAAACCGATGAAAAGTACAAAGTTCATACCGCGAATTACTTCACCGCCGAAAATAACCATCGCAAGTAATACTACCAATACTGTTCCTGATGTATTAAAGGTACGTCCCAGGGTGCTGTTGATAGCATCATTGATATTCTGACCGAGTTCGCGTTTAGGATAAAGCTTCCTGTATTCACGAATTCTGTCGAAGATGATTACCGTATCGTTGATGGAGAATCCGATGATTGTAAGAATTGCGGCAATCATGGATTGGTCGACCTCAAGTGTAAATGGCACAATCCCGTGCAAAATAGCGTACAAGGAAAGCGCAATAAGCGAGTCGTGAGCAAGTGATATAACACCTCCAAGCCCCCATTGCCATCTCTTGAAACGAACTGCAACATAAAGGAAGATTGCAAAAAGAGCCAGAATTACAGCAATAATAGCCGCACGTTTTATGTCCTTGGCAATGGTTGGCCCTACTTTCTGGCTACTTAATTTACCAATGAGTTTATCTTCTTTAGTTGATGTAAAGTCATTATAGCTGATACCAGCTTTAAAGAAAGGTTTAAGCCCGGTATAAAGTTTTGTTTCAATGATTGAATCCGCAGCAGAGGTGTTGTCATTGATCAGGTATTTTGTTGTAATTCTAACCTGATTGTCAGGACCGAAAGTTTTTACTTCAGGCTCTTCACCAAATGACTGACGCAGAGATTGACGCAGGTCAGTAGTAGTTACATTCTGATCGAAACGAACAACATAAGTTCTTCCTCCTACAAAATCAACACCAGCAACAAAACCTCTGGTTCCCATAAAAATGAAACCAATAAGAATTACAGCACCAGATGCGTAATACAATTTTTTCCTGATTCCGATAAAGTCGATGTGAACATTTGTCAGCCAGTTTTTGGTGTATTTGTTCCAGAACTTAATCTCTTTGTTATGATCAAGCATCCATTCAAAAACCAGCCTGGAAATAAAGATAGCGGTGAAAAGGGAAGAAACAAGACCGATAATAAGTGTAGTTGCAAAACCCTGAATAGGACCTGAACCGAAAATGTACAGAATAACAGCAGTAAGAATTGTAGTTACGTTACCGTCGATAATAGCTGAATATGCATGCTTGTAACCGTCTGAAATAGCAAGTCGCATGCCCTTCCCGGCTCGAAGTTCCTCCCGGATACGCTCATAAATAATAACGTTCGCATCCACTGCCATACCCATGGTAAGCACAATACCGGCGATACCAGGGAGTGTAAGTACTGCACCGAAGGATGCAAGTACACCTAGTAAAAGGAATACGTTCATAAACAAAGCAATGTCGGCAATAAGTCCGCCGGTATTGTAGTAAAGGAACATATACAGCAATACAAGTAGGAAAGCGATTACGAATGAAAGTAAACCGGTATTAATGGCTTCTTTACCAAGTGATGGTCCAACTATATCTTCTGCTACAATACGGGCAGGTGCTGGAAGTTTACCGGCTTTAAGAATATTTGCAAGGTCTTTTGCTTCTTCAACGGTGAAGTTACCGGTGATAGAAGTTCTTCCGTTTGGAATTTCTTCATTTACTCTTGGGAATGAATATACATAGTTATCAAGAACAATCGCTACTGATCTGCCTACGTTTTCACCTGTCATTCTTGCCCATGTTCTTCCTCCTTCAGGATTCATAAGCATGGTAATTTCAACGGTTCCGTTCTGGCTGTAATCCTGACGAGCGTCAACAACAACATCACCGGTTAATGTGGCAGTACCTTCGCGTGAGTTGATTTTGATAGCAATCAACTGAAGAATATCTTTCTGATCTTTCTCAGGTTTTACTGTCCATAATAATTTCAGGTTCTTAGGGAAGATGTTCTTTGTTGCAGATAATAATTTGTTAACCCTTGCAGTGTCTTTAACGGCAGAATAACCAACCATAGGTCCTTTGCCAGGGAAGTACTGACCGTCTTTATTTCTGGTCAGATTTAACTGAAGGTAAGCATATAATGGATTTGTTTTTGCAAATTCATTGAAACTCTTGTCATCTTTTCCTTTTCCTGCAACCTTGGTGGTATCCTTGATTTTGTCCATCAAGGTAGTCTTTGCAGTATCTTTTTTCTCAGGTTTAGCTGCTGCTACTTCCTTTTTAACTTTAGTAGTATCACCTTTCAGAGAATCATTTTTTAGGGCAAGGGAATCACCATCCATTGTGTGGATTTCTCCTGATGGTCCGATCATACCAACCAAACGTTTGTTTGCTTCGGTAAAGAAACCGGTAAGATCCTGGAATTCATAAGTTTCCCAGAACTCCAGATTTGCTGTTCCCTGTAAGAGTTTTCTTACACGTTCAGGATCTTTAATACCTGGTAATTCAATGAGAATACGACCAGCAGTCTGTAATTGCTGAATATTTGGCTGGGTAACACCGAACCTGTCGATACGGGTACGAAGAATGTTGAAGGTACGATCAATTGCGCCGTTCGATTCTTCGCGGATTACCTTTATAACTTCTGCATTCGTAGATTTTGGATTAATTCTGTCCTTAAGCTCAATTGTAGCAAATATTGCCGCAAGCTTGGCATTGGGATCAACTTCCTTGAATGACTCATCAAATAGGGTTACAAAATCTTTCTGACTGGTCTTGAATTTCTCATTCGCCAGGTCTATTGCCTTAACAAAGGTGGCGTTTGTGCTATGACCGGATAAAGCTTTGATGATGTCAACAACAGAAATTTCCATTGTTACGTTCATACCGCCTTTTAAGTCAAGCCCAAGATTCAATTCCCGCTCTTTACAGTCTTTGTAAGAATATTTCCTGACCAGGATGTTGTAAATCACCTCGTTATACATTGAATCAAGGTAATAACGCTCACGGGATTTCATGATGGAATCGAGCTTCATTGTCTCGACGATTGTATTTCCTTTAGAGAGTCGGACTGCTTGCTCTTTTGCAACAGGACTCGAAGCGTATTCCTTTGCCTTGTTCTCTACTTTTCGGGCAAAAAACGTGAAGGATAGCTGAAAAACACAAACCAGCGTTAATAATATCGCAAAAAATTTAATAAAACCCTTATTTTGCATATGACGTAGAATTAATTATATCTCTTCAAAATTTGAGGGTGCAAATATAGAAATAACATTCGTAACTTAGCAAAACCAAAGCTAATTTTATCAAAATGTCAAATAAAATTTTATTTACAATAATCATCATTATAGGTATCTTTTATCCATTTGGCCTGTTTTCTCAGGTGTTTAATGATTTTGGATTCGAAAGAACCCAAAGTGTTATTGTGCAGAAACTTAATGGTATACCTTACCTGAATTCATGGGCTGGTGGTATAAATTCCGCACAGTTTTCGGAAATTGACCTTAATCTTGATGGTAAAAAAGACCTCTTTATTTACGATAGAATAGGTGGCAGAATACTCACTTTCCTTAATTTGGGGAGCCAGGGGAATACCTTATATACCTACACAGATACTTTCAACAATCATTTTCCACATGTTTATGATTGGGTAAAACTTGCAGATTATAATTGTGACGGTAAAGAAGACTTGTTTACATACGGCATTGGCGGGATAAAAGTTTACAAAAATGTGTCAGACCAGAGTACAGGATTGAAATTTAAATTGATTACGAATGAAATTCAGTCGTTCCAGTTCAGCATGTACCAGGGCTTGTTTCTTTCCAGCGTTGATTATCCGGCTATTGCTGATATGGATGGTGATGGAGATCTGGATATTCTTACATTCTGGATTATAGGTACTTATGTTCATTATCACCAGAATATGTCGATGGAGAAATATGGGAATTGCGATAGTCTTGATTTCAGGCTTAACCATCAATGCTGGGGGTATTTTAAGGAAAATGATACTGCAAACGGAATCACCATTAATGCGCCATGTCCTTTTAAAGACTGTGCAAAACAATCAGGCATGTTTATCGATACGCTGGGAACCAGGCATACAGGTTCCACTTTATTAGCACTCGATCTTAATGGCGATCTGGCAAAGGATATGATCATCGGCGACGTGGACTACCCCAATGTACATGCTTTATATAATGGTGGTACTCAGGATACCGCAAGAATAACATCTGTTGATACCCATTTTCCGTCGAACAATGTTCCCCTTCACCTGAATTCTTTTCCGGATGTTAATTCCCTTGATGTGAATAATGATGGGATTAAAGACCTTATCGCATCGCCTTTTGATCCTCAAAGCAGCCTGTCTGAAAACAAAAAAAGTGTTTGGCTATACCTGAATGATGGCACAAATTCAAATCCGGTCTTCACTCTGAATTCAACAGATTTTCTGCAGAACGACATGATTGATTTAGGATCAGATGCATTACCGGTAGCCTTTGATATTAACAATGATGGTCTCACAGATATTATTGCCGGGAACTATGGAACCTATGATTCTTCCTGGCATCAGACAGGTAATCTGCATTCGTCATTTACCTCATCCTTATCATATTACAAAAATATTGGGTCGCTACTGAATCCTGTATTCAGACTTATTGATACAAATTTTGCAAATATTCACGCTCTTCATCTAAAAGGAGCTTACCCTGCTTTTGGTGATATTGATGGTGATGGATCCGCCGATATGATACTCGGAAACAGCGATGGTAAATTGATATTTTTTCATAATAATAATCCTTCAGGGCAACTTCCTGCATACTCAGCGGCTGTTTTTAACTACCAGGGTATTGATGCCGGTGATTATAGTGCCCCTCAGCTTTTTGATCTGGATTCTGATGGAAAGCTTGACCTCATAATCGGGGAGCAAAAAGGGCTGCTGAAATATTATCACAATGATGGATCCTCATCAAACCCTGTGTTTACATTAACAAATGATAGTTTAGGAAAAGTAGATGTAAGGGATGCGAATGTTAGTTATCAGGGCTACAGCATCCCTTGTTTTTGTAAAACAAATTCTGGAGATACCCGACTGTTTGTTGGTTCTTTGAAAGGTGGTATTGCTTATTATAAAGATATTGTTCCGAATATTAACGGTGAGTTCACAGAGGTTGATCAATACTATCTCTTTCTTCGCGACGGCGAGCGGTCGGCCCCTGCAGTAGCCTATTATAATGGAGATACGCTTCCTGATTTGGTCATGGGTACAGTTTCTGGCGGTTTAATTTACTTTAAAGGATCATCGCCACAAATAATTGGAATGCAGGAAGTTAATTCTAACGAAGATGCGAAGCTTTCAGTTTATCCTAATCCGGGGAATGGCTTTTTTAATGTTCAGTTGGACCTTCCATTTATGACAATCGGTAATTTCAGAGTTGCCGATTTCTCAGGCCGGACATTGAAAACCGGGAAAATTTGCAGTAATACAAAGGAACTTATCGATTTATCTGAACTGGAGAATGGAATCTATTATATTGTAGTTGATGGTTTAATGCACTGTAAAATTCCGTATATTGTTAAAAAAATTGTATTGTGTAAATAAGAGCATAAATTGTAAGGCATTCACAAATCAATAAATATGTGCTATTATGAAGGGGCTACTACTAAAACTGATACTTTTTTTATTGATTTTTATTTTGAAGGGATTTGCTGTTTTTGCTCAGCCACCCTGCGCAACAAATCCGGTTGCAAATGATTATTGTTCATTTGCAACTCCAATCTGTAACCTGAACGGGTATTGCGGAAATACAAGTGCCTCCTACGGTTATACTGTAAGCCCTACTAATAGTGCAAACGAAAATAATACCCCTTTGGGTAATGTTTTTTGTGCGAATATTCAGAATAACTCATGGCTGAAATTTATTGCATCCGGTACTACAGCAGTTTTTAATGTCTGGTGTATGAATTGCACAATAAACCATGGTATTCAAATGCAGATTTATGCCACCACCGACTGTTATAATTTCACTTCAGTTTCAAATTGCTGGAACCCCGGATATCCTACGAATGGTCAGATTTCTGCAACAGGTCTTACGCCTGGGAATGTTTACTATTTCATGATTGATGGTAATTATGGGGATGTGTGTGATTATGTTATAGCCTGTAATGTAGGTGTAAGTATGTCGCCATCAGTAACTTCGAACCAAACGATTTGCTCAGGTGCCACATCTTCAATAACTGCGGCAGGTGGCGTTGGATATACCTGGGCTTCAAATCCACCGGATCCTGCGCTTGTCAGCCAGATGAATAATGCTTCAATTTCTGTTAGCCCTTCTGTTACTACTACATATACTGTTACTGTATCTAACACAGGATATAATACTTTTTGCACTCAGGATACTGCGATATTAAATTCAGTGGTTACTGTTAATACTATTGCAGCACAGTTAAATGGCACTACTCCTTCATATTGCGGACATTTCAATGGCTCTGCAACTGTTGCAGGAATGGGAGGCACAGGAACTTATTCTTATCTGTGGAGCACCACACCTCCTCAAAACACAGCATCAGTTGCAGGATTGGCTTCCGGAACTTATACTGTGACAATTACAAGTGGTGGTTGTCCTAAAACGCTTTCTGTATATGTACCGGAAATTGCAGCGCCTGTTCTGTCAATTTCTTCATTTACAAATTCTTTCTGCAGCCAGTCGAATGGAACTGCTGTAGTTCAGACTGTTGGAGGAACAGCACCCTTTAATTATGTGTGGAATACAGTACCTGTTCAGAACAATGATACACTTCAAAATGTGAGTGGAGGAACGTATACTGTAACAGTTACAGACAGTGCAGGATGCGCTTCAACTCAGAGTGTTACTATTACTGAGATTCCCGGACCAACGGTAACAATGTCGCCGCTCACTGCTGTTTGTTTGAATCATAGCCCTTTTGTTTTAAGCGGCGGAAGTCCTTCAGGGGGTACATATTCCGGAACAGCAGTTACAAATAACTTATTTGATCCCGCAGCGGCAGGTGTTGGTATTTTTACAATAGGTTATATCTATACAGATGCAAATAACTGCTCAGGAATGGCTTCACAACCTATTCAGGTTTATGCCCCGACGCCTGTAGTTTTTGCACCTATTGCAGGCCAATGTGTTAACTCTCCTTCATTACTGTTAAATACTGCAGCTCCTGCCGGAGGTACTTATTTTGGACAGGGAGTAGTGAATGGGTCATTCAACCCGCAAATCGGAATTGGATCCTACACGATAAGTTATTATTATACAAATACCCACGGATGTTCAAGCAGTGGAATGCAGAATGTTACGGTTTCACCTTTGCCTGTTGTTACTCAGAGCGCATTCCAGGGAATTTGTATAAATGCTTCACCACAGGTACTTTCCGGAGGAACTCCTGTTGGTGGCACTTATTCAGGCCCCGGCGTGGTAAATGGGCTTTTTAATCCCACAACAACCGGATTAGGTGTTTTCGTGATAACATATTCTTACCAGGATCTGATAGGTTGTGTTAATCACGCTACTGATTCTGTGAGTGTATACCCTGTGCCGGCGGTTGCATTTGCTCCATTGCAGCCGGTATGTATAAATGTAACGCCTTTTCAATTACAGGGTGGAACACCAGCTGGCGGGACTTACATAGGCCCCGGGATCACAAGTAATATTTTCAATCCAGCGGTTTCGGGACAAGGAACATTTCAGATTATCTATGATTATTTAGATCAATATGGTTGTGGCGGTTCTGATACCCAAACTATTGCGGTTAATCTGATTCCAACGGCTACTATGCCTGCGCTTGGCGATGTCTGCGCAAATGATGATTCAATAGCTTTGTCAGGAGGTTCCCCGGCAGGGGGATACTATACCGGACCAGGTGTGGCAAACGGATACTTTAATCCAGTTGTTAATGGTTCCGGCACTTTTTCGTTAGGATATGTTTATGCGGATTCAATTGGCTGTTCTGATACTGCATTTCAACCTATTCTGGTGAAGCCACTGCCGGATGTTCAATTTGCTGCTGTTGCAGCACTCTGCCTGAATGATAGTACGATTTCACTTACTATGGGAACTCCTGCCGGCGGAACATATTCCGGTGCAGGTGTTTCAAACGGTTTTTTCAATCCCTCTGTTAGTGGTTCAGGTGTAATTCCTGTTGAATATTCCTTTACAGGGCCTAATGGCTGCACCGACACTGCTAATCAGAATATTACAGTAAATGCACTTCCTCTTTCCTTTCAGTTAAACGGGGGAGGCACGGCCTGCGATGGAACGGGAGGATTGCCGGTAGGCATGGAAGGAAGCCAGACAGGTGTTGAATATTCTCTTATTCTTAATGGACTTATCCAGGGATTTCCTTTTACAGGAACAGGTTTCTCTTTCACCTTTGGCAACCAGGAAGCTCAGGGGAATTATACAATCCATGCCATTGATCCGGTTACAGGATGCATCGCTGTAATGTCTGATACGATAAGCCTCACAATTACTGCAAGTCCGTATGTTGAATTAGGAGACAGTTTATACCTCTGCGATTTGCCTGAAATTATTCTCGATGCGGGCTCATTCCAGGATTCTGTATATTATGAATGGCAGGATGGAAGTGTAAATCAGAAATTTACTGTAGTTACTCCCGGGAATTATTGGGTTAAAATAGTAAGAGGGAGCTGCTATGGTATCGATACTGTTGATGTTCTTGATTGCAGCGAGCTGGAATATCCAAATATTTTTACTCCAAATTCTGATTTAAAAAACGACCGTTTTCTTCCAAAGAAGTATGGTGAGATTTTTGATTTTAACATCGAAATTTACAATCGCTGGGGGAAGCTTGTTTACAAGTCAACTGATCTTGAAGAAGGATGGGATGGGACAAATCTTAATAATGGTGAGGACTGCTCTGAAGGTGTATACTTCTATGTAGTTTCTTACATAGCGGTAATCCACCCCCAATCCAACAGGCCTGCCAAACTTACAGGATCGGTTACTCTGTTACGGTAGCGCTTTGCGTGGTTTTCTTAGTTTCATTGTCATTAATCTGTAGTCAATAACTGCCCTCATCGATATAAGTAAATCACCACCAAGAACCCCTTCAATTGCCGGGAGTCCCAGCGAAGTGTACATGGTATTAACCTGGCCAAGATCAATGAGAACGGCCTGATAATCAGAAATCAAAACTTCTCCAATCTTGAAGGATTCAATCTGGAGGAAGAGGCTTTCAAGGCTAGTTGTACCTATGCCGGCCGAAAGTCGTTCGTTGCTTTGCAATGTTGTAATGTCTATTCCAAGCGATTTTTGCAGGCTGATGCTATCAAAGACTGTTCGCGAAGCTCCGGTGTCTATCAGCATATTTATTTTTCTGCCTTCAACTTCTGCTTCACACATCAGGTGGCAGCCGTCAGACTCAACCTGCAGAAGCTGCAAGGGCAGGATAGATATCATAATGATTGGTTTGAGGATATTAAAAATTGGGTTTTAGCGCATAATTGTTATAGAACTTTTCTATTGTTTCCACAGCTTCTTCAGCAGTATCTACAATACAGAAAATGTTAAGGTCGTTTTCTGTAATGTTTCCTTCGCCAAGCAGCTGGGCTTTAAGCCAGTCGATCAAACCAGTCCAGTAATCCCTGCCAACAAGAACTATTGGAAAGTTTACCATCTTATGGGTTTGGATCAGGGTTACCGCTTCAAACATTTCGTCGAGTGTTCCGAAACCGCCAGGCATCACAATATAGCCCTGACTGTATTTCATAAACATTACTTTCCTTACAAAAAAGTATTCAAAAGTGATAAGTTTATCTTTGTCAATAAATTGGTTTGATGATTGTTCATGAGGCAACATTATATTTAGTCCTACCGATTTACCACCAGAAAAGTAAGCTCCTTTATTTGCTGCCTCCATAATACCGGGACCACCGCCACTTATTATACCAAAGCCTTTGGCTGTAAGCAAGTATGCGATTTTTTCAGCAGTTTTGTAATATTTGGTTCCCTGTTTCGACCTCGCTGAACCAAATACTGTAACGCAGGGTCCTATTTTGGCTAATTTTTCAAATCCCTGAACTAATTCAGCCATGATTTTAAAGACGTCCCAGGAATCTGTCGATTTTATTTCAGTCCAGTCTTTTGGTGTAAATGCCTGGCGGATTAAATCATCCTCATTATGGGTATTTGAGTCGTTAGCAAACATAGTGATTTGTATTTAATATTATCTTTTCAGCGCCTGTGCTAGGAATGATGCAGTAAATCCAACTTTGGATTTTGCAATTACCTCAGGAGTACCTTCACATAAGATTGTGCCTCCTCTTTCGCCACCTTCCGGACCAAGATCAATTATATAGTCTGCGACTTTAATTACATCCATATTGTGTTCAATAACCACCACAGTATTGCCTTTTTCAACAAGTTGATTAAGAACATGTAACAATACATTTACATCTTCGAAATGCAGTCCTGTTGTAGGCTCATCCAGAATATAAAGTGTATTTCCGGTGTCCTTTTTTGAAAGTTCGGTAGCTAGTTTTACACGTTGGGCTTCTCCACCTGAGAGCGTTGTAGATTGTTGTCCGAGAGTTATATAACCTAGTCCAACTTCGTTTAATGTTTTTATTTTTATCAGAATTGACGGGATGTTTTCAAAAAAGCCAACAGCCTCTTCAATTGTCATGTCCAGAACATCGTTAATCGTCTTCCCTTTGTATCTGACTTCAAGGGTTTCTCTGTTGTATCTTCTTCCATTACATGTTTCACATCCAACCTGAACATCAGGGAGGAAATTCATCTCAATCAGCCGGATTCCAGCCCCGCTGCAGGTTTCGCAGCGGCCACCTTTAACATTAAACGAGAAACGCCCTGGTAAATATCCCCGTATTTTAGCTTCAGGAACCATGGCAAACAGCTTGCGGATATCGTCAAAAACACCGGTATACGTTGCAGGATTCGACCTGGGAGTTCTGCCGATTGGTGATTGATCAATCTCGATAACCTTATCAATATTTTTCAAACCTTCAATCTTCTTATACTGCAATGGTTTGGTTTCTGACCTGAAAAAATGAGTGCTTAAAATCGGATACAGAGTTTCGTTTATAAGCGATGATTTACCACTTCCTGAAACGCCGGTAATACAAATAAACATCCCCAGGGGAAGCTGAAGATTAACGTTTTTAAGATTGTTGCCGCTGGCACCAAGTAAACTTAATTTACTTCCATTTCCCTTTCTCCGCTTTTTAGGAACCAGAATTTTCTTCTCTCCCCGCAGATACTGACAGGTAACTGTGTCTCCATTTGCCAGTAAATCTGCTGGCTTTCCGCTGGCTACGATTCTGCCTCCATGAACTCCTGCACCTGGTCCGATATCTACAAGGTAATCGGCTGCCAGCATGGTTTCTTCGTCGTGTTCAACTACAATGATGGAGTTGCCGATATCGCGTAAATCTTTGAGAGCATGTATCAGCCGCACATTGTCTCTTTGGTGCAATCCAATACTCGGCTCGTCGAGAATATACAATACACCCATTAGTTGAGAGCCAATCTGCGTTGCCAGCCTGATTCTCTGAGATTCGCCACCCGACAAACTCGTTGCTGGCCGGTCGATTGATAAATAATCAAGCCCCACTTCAAGCAGAAAGTTGAGTCTCGTTTTTATTTCACGGATAATTTCATGAGATATTACCTGCTTTCGCTCATCAAGATCCATTTCAATTGTGTCGAACCATTTGAAAAGAGCAACCGGATCCATGCGCGACAATTCTGAAATATTTTTATCGCCAATTTTAAAATAAAGAGACTCTTTTCGCAGCCTGCTGCCACTGCATTCAGGGCATACTTTTTTGTGCATAAAACCACTTGCCCATTTCTGAATTCCTTTTGGTGCAGAATCGGTATTCTGATGAATAATGAAGCTTACAATACCTTCGAAATTCAGCGAATACGAGGATGTTACGCCCAGAACCTCATTTTTTATCTTTAAAACTTCATCGCTGCCATATAATATTGTATTAACAGCTTTTTCCTGCATTTCTTCAATGGGAGTATCGAGATTAAAGCCGTGCTTTTCGCCGATTGCTTCCAGTTGTCTGAAAATCCAGTTGTTCTTATATTCGCCGATAGGTTCAATTCCACCTCCCCGGATACTCCGTTTTTTATCTGGAATAATCTTTGCAAGATCCACTTCAGCAATACTTCCCAGTCCATTGCATGATGGGCAGGAACCATAGGGCGAATTAAATGAAAAGTTATTAGGTTCCGGTTCTTCATAGGCAATGCCAGTTGTCGGACACATTAAATGGCGGCTGAAATGCCTGACATCATTGGTGATATGGTCGAGTACGAGCAAACTTCCTTTGCCATGTTTCATTGCAAGCTGAACGGAATCATTAACCCGTTTTGCAGAATCTTTGGTAACGTTTATTTTGTCAATTACAATCTCAATATCGTGAATTTTATACCTGTCGACCTGCAATCCGAAGGAGATTTCCCTGATTTCTCCGTCGATACGAACCTTTAGGAAACCTTGTTTTCTGACCTGTTCAAAAAGCTCCCTGTAATGTCCTTTGCGTCCTTTCACCACAGGAGCCATCAGGCTGATCGTATTGGACCTGTAGTGCTCCAGAATCATCTGCACGATTTGTGCTTCAGAATACCTGACCATTTTTTCGCCAGTTTCATAGGAATATGCATCTGCTATTCTTGCATAAAGCAAACGCATAAAGTCGTAAATTTCAGTTATTGTGCCAACAGTTGATCTTGGGTTTCTGTTTACAGATTTCTGTTCAATGGAAATTACTGGACTAAGACCCGTTATCTTGTCAACTTCCGGGCGTTCAAGGTTTCCGAGAAATTGTCTGGCATATGCCGAAAAAGTTTCAATGTACCTTCGCTGCCCTTCTGCAAAAATAGTATCGAATGCTAAGGACGATTTCCCGCTGCCGCTTAGTCCTGTTATGACTACTAATTTATTCCTTGGAATTGCTAAGTCAATATTCTGAAGATTATGGGCCCTGGCTCCATATATTTCAATGAAATCAGTTCCTTCTCCCTCTGGCATCGGATTCCCTTCAGGAACTTCAATCATTTCATAAAAATCTTTCCTCATCTTTTATCTTCCCGATTATTTATTAGGTTGAAGTTTTAAATCTTGTAAACTGTCGGACTTTAAAATAGTACTGTATAATAAATCATTGCGATTCGGGATATCAAGAATATATACTTTTTTGCTTTTATTCGTGAGAAAACTCTTTCTCAACCATGG
The DNA here is from genome assembly GCA_903923925.1 of uncultured Bacteroidales bacterium. Taxonomy (GTDB): domain Bacteria; phylum Bacteroidota; class Bacteroidia; order Bacteroidales; family CAIXZF01; genus CAIXZF01. Next base: position 14,017 of record CAIXZF010000081.1, on the reverse strand, counting down.
ATTAAATTCCTTCAATATTTTATAGTTTATTCCCTGTAGCCTGGCAAAAGCAGCCAGGTCGCGGATTCCGGAATCAATAGCAATCTTTTTACATGGAATCTCAGGGTAAAGGTCCTTGGATCTGTAATGAAATCCATATTTTGCAGGATCAGCAAAAACTTCTTTTATTGCCAGTATTCTGTAAATATACCTTGATGTTTCGGGATTCAGCAACAAATCATAAAAACTGCTTTCCTGTTGTGCCGCCATCGGTTTACTGATATTATCAGGCCCTGAATTATATGATGCAGCAGTTAAAGTCCAGTTCTTATAGGTTCTGTACGAATCGGACAAATATTTGCATGCTGCCTCAGTCGATTTTTCCAGGTTATAGCGTTCATCAATCTCATCATTTATTTCTAAACCATACATTTGTCCGGTGGCTTTAAGAAACTGCCAGTACCCAACAGCTCCAGAGGGAGACTGAGTATTTGTTAAGTTGCTTTCTGCCAATACAATATACTTGAAATCGTCAGGAATGTTATTTTTTGCCAGAATTGGTTCGATTACCGGGAAATATCTGTTTGCCCTTTTCAACATAAATAAGGTTGATGAATGCCAGTAAACATTGGTTATTAATTCCCTGTCGAAAGCTTCCCTCACATAGAACATATCCATTGGAACTTTTTCTCCGGCAAAGTCCTGATTAACTGGGATGTCGAGCGCAATAGCTTTCAGATTATGCGAAACAGCTTCCGAATATTCAGAATCACTTATCCCCATTTTCCATTTTGAAAAAATGAATACTATTGATATCGCAATTATTACGACTGAAGGAAGCCAGATATAGATTTTATATTTCATAATGTCACAACGGAAAGTCTGGAGAATAATTATTTGTTAAGGTTAGCAATATAGAAGAGCGCCCCGAACAACGTAAAAAAATAGATAAGCAGTGAGATGCCAAGCATTGTTGACCATACTATCCAGAATTGCAAACTTATTGTAATTAACATTGAGAAGATGCTTAACAGGATAAATGCATAAGCAACTTGCCTGTCGGTTAAACCGAGGTACGACAGATGATGAGTTGTATGATCTTTCCCACCCACAAAAGGTGAGCCTCCTGCTATAATACGCTTAATGAAGACAGTGGAAGTGTCTATTAACAATAAAGAGTATAGGGTCATTACAATCATGATTTGTTTGAAAGCGATCACAGGTTCTTCTGGCTTATCAGCATTCCAGAAGTATAAAATTCCGATAACTGCCAATAAAATTCCGAGAAACTGACTTCCGGTATCGCCCATTATCATTTTAGAAGGATGCCAGTTATAGATTAGAAATGCCCCGATTGCTGCAAGAATTCCTAACAATAACAATGAGTATGGATTATGGTAATCATTTTTAAGAAACAAAGAAATAATTGCAGTAAGTATAATGAAAAGCGAAACCAGAGCTGAAATTGCATCCATGTTATCAAGCATATTCAACGAATTCATTATCCCGACTACCCAAAAAATCGTAATTATGTAATTAATTATCTGATTATCAGTAATGTTAATGTAAGTTCCTGTAGAAATCAGGATTATTCCGCAGGCGATTTGGGTAAAAAGCTTTATGCTTACTTTGGTATTATATGCATCATCATGCAAACCCATTAGAAAGCCAATAGTGCATGCAATTATAATACCTATTGATTGAGGGTTTCGGAAATAATCGTTTTGTTCGAATATAAAAGAATACGCCGAAACTGAGAAAAGAAAGGTTATAAAGAATGTCATTCCACCAAGTGATGGCTTAGCTTCAGCGCTCCATCTGATTAGTTTAGGATCTGAGTTTCTAATTCCCAATGTGCGCACAAACCTGAGAAACAAGAAGTTGGTGAGTAATGAAAAACAAAATGTTACAATAATGAATATTACATACGATATCCATAATGTCACGTTCAGGTCATACATACTTCTTGTGTGTAAAAATGCAAAGTTCGTAAATATTTAAAGAGTATCAGAAGGGGGAATCAAAATTTTTAAATAACATTGCTATCTGATCCTTATCTGAAAGAAGAGGATCAGGGTAATTCCAATCAATGTTAATATCGGGATCATTCCACCTGATGCTGCGTTCGCTGTCTTTATTATAGTAGTTTGTACATTTATAGGAAAATATTGTTTCATCCCGCAATGTCAGAAATCCGTGCGCAAACCCTGGTGGAATCCAGCACACTAATTTGTTTTCTTCGCTAAGTTCGAATGAGACAAATTTTCCAAAAGTTTTGGAATTCTTCCTTAAATCAACAGCTACATCCAAAACAGCGCCTTTAACAACCCTGATGAGCTTACCCTGTGCAAAAGGCGGAACCTGGAAATGCAATCCGCGAAGAACTCCTTTTGATGACAAGGATTCGTTATCCTGAATAAAGTCAAGTTCAATTCCAAGAGCATTAAATTTAGGTTTATTATACGACTCATAAAAATACCCGCGTGCATCTCTGAAAACGTCCGGTTTAATGAGCTTTACATCTTCAATTTCAGTTTTTATAATTTCCATAAAGTTTCTATTAATGTTTTCTGAAAAATTGCCGTAATCTTTTTATTACTGGGTTTAATTTTGATGACATCTCTTCTTCATCATAATATGAGTAATCATACCCATACCCATAGCCGTAGCCGTACCCATAGCCATACCCATAGCCATACCCATAGCCTTTCCTGTAGTCGTAACTTTTAGTTAACGTATCCTGTGAATTAAGAATAAGTGCAAGATTCTTCAGGTTACTCTGCTGGTTTAGCCGCTCAACATTTTCAATAAAAGTTTTCTTGCTGTAATTCGCTTTGAATACATAAATGGGATAATCAGCAAGCTTTAAACTTTCCATTGAATCTGTTACTAATCCAATCGGTGGATTGTCGATTAAAATGTAATCGTAAAGTTCTTTAAGAAGATTAATTAGAATTTCGAAACGCGCATTAAGGATTAGTTCTGAAGGATTTGGTGGTATCGGACCAGCTGTTATAAAATCAAGATTTGCGATAGTATTCTTATGAATGCATGACAAAGGCTCATCGCGTCCTGATAAAATTGTACTGATTCCTCTTTTGTTCTCAACATGAAATCCCATGTGGATTTTAGGTTTTCTTAAATCCAGGTCTATAATTATTACTTTTTTGTCGGAGAAAGATAATATTCCCGCGAGATTAATCGCCAGAAAAGTCTTTCCTTCGCCAGAAACAGTACTTGTGATAGCTATTACCTTTGGCCCTTCAGATGATGATATAAATTGCAGATTGGTTCGGATTGCCCGCAATGATTCAGCAAAAATCGATTTAGGATGCTCTTCTACAACGCATAATGAGCCTGGGATTGATTTACTGTATTGCGGAACAACTCCAAGAACGGGTATGTCGGTGTATTTCACAATGTCACCAACAGTCATTATTTCATTATACAAAAGGTATTTGAAAAGTATTATTCCAAATCCTATTAAAAGTGCAATTGCAAAACTGAAAATATAGATCTCGTCTTGCAAAGGGAAAACGGGTTTTGCAGGTGTTTCTGATTTCTTAAGAATTACGTTCTGCGAAACATAACCTGCTCTTGCGATTGCATAATTTACCTTTTTCTCAATTAACTCATTATAGTATCGTTCGTTAATACTGTAAACTCTTTGTAACCGTATTAGCTCCAATGCATTAAAGTTGCCTGAATTGGAGAGCAATTCTTCCCTGTATTTCAGGATTAACTTATCAAGCTCAATTTTATTTTCAACTAATTTTTCTCTGAATGAACGGGTACTTTGCAATATCATTTTTGCCTGAACATTTATTTGATAGTCGATAGAATGGATCTGCCCGCTGTTGGTTGTTACAGAATATAATTGTTGCTCACGGCTTAGCAATAAATCGCGTAAGGGAGTAAGCAACGACACCACCTGGCCAGGCAGCTGACTGGCTGACAATAAAGCAACAAGGCGGTAATTGTCGATTTGAGGCGATTTGGCTAACTCCTTCTCAACTTCTGTAATTCCACGTTCCTGAATTCCCAGCCTGGCTACTTCTTCTTCAATAGAATTTACTCTGATTATTATCTCAGGAAGTGTTTTTATTACGATTGAGTCGATATTGTTCTCCTGCTTAAAGGTTTCAATCTGATCCTCAGATTTTACAAGTGAATCTTTAAGCTGGTCAAGCTGATCATTTATAAAAGTGATGATATTATTTGAACTTTCCTGTTTTTTCTCAACATCATACATTTGAAATTCTCTGGCTATTGTATTAACAATATCGGATGCTTTTGCTGCATTGCGGTCCTGAAGGCTGATTGCGATAGTGTTCGCAGCAGCATCCTGAATTACAGTAGCCAGGCGCTTTGAGTATAACTTATAATTAGTGCTCGGATTCTCAATAACAAAATAATAGGATTCTTTTTTCAATTGATCAGAAGAAGAAGTCACCGAAGAAGTATTGTTCAGCGAAACTTTTATATCAACATCCTTGAAAAAGCCAATGTCATTAATGTTCAGTTCTCTTTCTTGTTGTCCTGATGTAGTTGATTCAAAAGAAATAGTACACTTTTTATTGCTTAAAAATTTTACTTTAACCGGGACTCCATAAATTTCAGGATCTTTAACGTTTACCCAAACTACGTAAGGTGTTGTTTTATACTGTTCGAAACTTAATATCGTACCTTCTAAAAAATAGCTGATCTCCAAAGGAAGTTTTGATAAAGCCCTTTGCAGGAAAATACTGGACCGTAAAAGCACAATTTTTTTCTGCAATCCGTCTTCATTGTCATACAAATTGGCAACATTCAGGATTTTATTAGTCTCATCCTCTTTATTAATCTGAATTATTGCATCAGCTTCATAAACAGGGTGAGTGTAACGCAAATATGCAAAAGAACAGATTAAAGCAATAATAATAATAGTTGAAATGGGTAATAAATTCTTTTTAAGAATAAAAAGAAATAAGCGCATATCCATTTCATCATTCAGACTTGAAATTTTTCTCTTAAGCGCCATATTTATCTGAATAAAGTGTAAATAAGAGCAAAAGTGCTGAATAACGCAAAATATGGAGTTATTTGCGAAGTGATTTCCTGAGGTGTTTGATGAATCGGTTCAATATAAATGATATCGTTGGCTTTTAAAACGATATCAGCATCTTTCAAGCCTTCAATCTTTGATAGATCGATTAAAAATATTTTTCGTTCCTGAAGCTCACCCCGTATCAGTTTTATTTGTGAGGCTTTACCGTCACTAATTCCGCCAGCAAGTGCAAGTGCCTCAAACAAAGTAGTGTTGGTGTGTTCAAGCAGAAGCACTTTTGCGCCACCACCTTTTCCGCCGGGAAAAACGATCACCCTGCTATTTAAAACTTTTACCTGAACATAGGGCTCTTTAAAAAAATAACAGAACTTTTCCTGCAAAAAGGATTCACACTCGCGCAAGCTCATGTCGCTGAGCTTTATTCTGTTTAAGAGTGGAATATTAACCATCCCGTCGAATTCAACAAGATAAGTCTTGTTGTTTCCCCCCGAAACTGCACTACTTCCACCTGCCGGGTTAATAAGGTTCTGCCCGTTGTTTGTTGAAATAGCAATTTCGAGTAAATCATTGGGAGCAATTCTGTACTCATCAATAACTTGATTATCAGGAAGTTTACTGTAGGGGTAGTTTTTACCTGTTCTTAGCATCTGCGTGGGGTTTAGTACCCTGCAGGAACTCAGAATTAGTAATATTAAAACGTAGAATCCTATTCGTCTGTCTATAAATGGCATTTTCAATGTTTCTCTCTGTAAAGATAATTCTTTATCCCAATTTTTTAAGTAAGTCCCAATACAAAGTCCTCATATCAGAAACCAGTCGTGAATAATTGAAAGAATTAAGCACAAACTCATTCCCTTTTACGGACAATTTCAGCCTAAGTTCCGGAGTATCGGTTAATTTCTGCAATTTTTTGCAAAAGTCCAGAGGTGAATCAATATCTGCCTGCAATGCGGTTTCATTGGGAATAACAACATCCTCGATTCCTCCCACATTCGTGGTAACAATAGGTTTGTTTGCTGCCTGTGCTTCAATCAGGCTAACGGGTGTACCTTCATTATGCGAAGTCAAGGCTACTATATCCAATCCTGCCATCACAAAATCAATCTCTTTTATCCATGATGTGAAATTGAGAAGAGGAGCTTCTAATCCAAACTTTTTTGCATATTCTTCGAGCATTTTCCTGTCCTCTCCATCGCCAATTATATAAGCCCTGAATGGGGTGGAACTGTTTTCCGACAGGAAATGAATCGCTTCAATAAAAAGTTTATGATTTTTAACCGGGACCAGGCGGCCGATAATTCCGATTGCAACTTCTTCTTTTAGTCCATGTGCTTTTCTGAATTCTTCCCTTTTAATGGGCATATCAATGCTGAATTTCTCAAGGTCAAACCCTAAAGGAATCATATGCAGTTTTTCAGGAGAACACAAATGGAAATTGTGGATCAGGTCAGATTTCTGGGACTTGCTGATAGCAATAATTCCCGACGACCGTTCCGCAAGAAATCGCTCAAGGCTGATGAAAATCCTTGATTTTATTCTGCCGAAATATCCATCCAGCACATTCCCGTGAAAAGTATGTACAATAACAGGAACGCCCTCTTTAAATGCCGCTAATCTGCCTAATGCTCCTGCTTTTGATGCATGCGTGTGCACAATGTCTGGCCTGAAATCCCGAATAATTCCCCGTATTTTTTTATATGCAATGCTGTCATGTTTTATGCTGATAGGTCTCTGCATTTCCTGAATTGTACTGTAATTGATTCCCAGCTTGTCGAGAATATAGGTTGAACTGGCTTCTGTTTTATCGATACTGCCACCAATTAACAATGTTTCAAATTCAGGCTCCAGGTACTTTGTCAGATAGGCAGCATTGTAAGTTGGCCCACCAAGGTTAAACCGGTTTATTATCCTGAGTACTTTCGGCATTTGCTTTGAATTATTTCCTGTGATATGCTTTTATTGATGATGTTTTTTCCACCAGTATTGAAATACAATCAGTGCCCACAACTTTGAAGCAATGTCGCCGGGATTGGAAGAATGCAATTTCTTTTGCAGTTCTGTAATAGCTTCTATCCTGAATATTCCCTGCCTTTTAATAAAAACAGCTTCCAGTAAATTATCCCTGATATAATCGCCAAATTCCCCCCTGAACCAATTTAGCAAAGGTACTTCAAATCCGTGTTTTCCACGGTTTTTTACTTCTTCAGGCAAGAAAGACGCGAAAGTATCTCTTAAAATTCTTTTTCTCATTCTCCACTGAATCTTGTAATCGGCTGGTAAGAGGTTTACATAACTCACAAGATTGTGATCGAGAAAAGGGACTCTTACTTCCAGTGCATGAGCCATTGACATACTATCGACTTTATGAAGCATATCGCCGGGCAGCACTAATTCCTGATCGCTCAGAAGTACATTGTTTAAATCGCGCTTCCCCTTCATAAATCTGAGATTTCCAGCTTTCCTGCTGTTGCTGATTTGAGTAGAGTAGTTTATTTGGAGTAGCGACTTTACTTCTTCAGCAGTACTGATGCTGCACCACCTCCAATATCGATCCGCTTCAGAGAGTCCAATGCCTTCAGCCATTCTGTTTAACTGTCGGAAAATATTGGCAGAACTGCTATTCCTCGACTGAGGCAGCAGCTTAAGAAAAGGAAGGAGTAATCTCATTGATGAACTCAGCCAATTGTACTTTAGGGCCATCCATTCTGCCGAATGTTTGATATAGCCACCAAATAATTCATCAGCACCATCACCTGATAAAGCAACAGTTACATGTTTTTTTACTTCTTTGCTCAAACTATAAACAGCAAGTGCCGATGAATCAGCAAAGGGCTCATCGATCTCATCCAGAACATCAAAAAGTACATTAAAAAGATCACTCGATTTAAGCACAATTTCATGATGCCTGGTATTATATTTTTTTGCAACGGCCGCTGCAAAACGCCTTTCATCATAATGAGGTTGATCGCTGAATCCGACAGAAAACGTTTCAAGGTCGGGTTTTAGCTGTGCTGCAAGAGCAACAATTATTGATGAGTCCAATCCTCCGCTCAGAAAAGCACCAAGAGGAACATCAGTTATAAGCCGCCGCTCTACTGATTTTGTAAGCAGTTGCAGAATGTTCTTTTTTGCTTCATTATAGGTTGGAATAGCTGTTTTTAATGCAACAGGTTTTAAATCATAATACCTTGTGAGTAAAAAATTGTGTTTGTCAATTCTGCAATAATGACCAGCAGGTATTTTCTTTATTTCATTGTATATGCTATATGGCTGAGGGATATAATTTAGCTGAAAATAATGATATATGCTTTCTGAATCCAGGGTAGTCTGAATCCCACAATCTTTAATTCCCTGCATTCTGCTGGAGAATATAAAAACATCATCATTTTTATAATAAATAAGAGGTTTAATGCCGTAGCGGTCGCGTGCCAGGAAAAGCTGTTCCTCTATCGAATCATAAACAGCAAAAGCAAAAAAGCCATTCAGCTTGTTTAATGCTTCTGCTCCTTCCTCAATAAATAAATTCAGAAGAACTTCGGTATCACTTTTTGTACGGAAAATATATCCCCGCATTTCAAGATCAACTCTCAGTGTTTGAAAATTGTAAATCTCCCCGTTAAAAACAATGTGATACCTTCCGCTGCCATCAGAAAAAGGTTGATTTGCCTCCTGATTAAGATCAATAACCGAAAGCCTGGAATGCCCTAAGGCAATGTTATTATTGTAAAAAGTCTGCTGATTATCCGGGCCACGTTTCTTATTAGCCTCAACACATACTTCTATTTTCGGAAGGAAATCCCTGCCACTTTCGGTTAACGCCAATATACCGCTTATCCCACACAAGGCAAATCGATTAGAGGTGAATTACTTCGCCATAAGCTGCAGCAACTGCTTCCATAACTGCTTCCGACATGGTAGGATGGGGGTGAATCGCTTTTATTATTTCATGACCGGTAGTTTCGAGCTTGCGTGCAACAACCATTTCTGCAATCATCTCAGTAACATTGTCACCAATCATATGTGCTCCCAGTAATTCACCGTATTTTGCATCAAAAATAACCTTAACAAATCCGTCTTTGCTACCGGCCGCACTGGCTTTTCCAGAGGCTGAGTAGGGGAATTTCCCGATTTTTAGCTCATAGCCTGCATCTCTTGCAGCTTTTTCTGTCATTCCTACCGAAGCAATTTCAGGGTTTGTGTAAGTGCATCCCGGTATGTTTCCATAATCAATTGGTTCAGGATGATGTCCGGCAATGTTCTCAATACAGGTAATGCCTTCAGCTGATGCAACATGGGCCAGGGCCGGACCACGAACAATATCACCAATTGCATAATACCCTTCTAAATTTGTTCTGTAAAAGTCGTCAACAACAATTTTGTTATTCTCAAGCTTTATTCCTGTTTCTTCAAGGCCGATACCTTCGAGGTTTGTAGCAATTCCAACCGCTGAAAGTACTATTTCTGCCTCAACTATTTCTTCTCCTTTTTTTGTTTTGATTTTGACTTTGCAAAGCTCGCCACTCAGATCAACATTTTCCACCGTTGAGGAGGTCATAACCGTCATTCCGGCCTTTTTGAAGGAGCGTTCAAGTTGCTTGGATACTTCTTCATCTTCAACAGGAACAACATTCGGCATAAATTCCACCAGGGTAACTTTTGTACCTATTGAATTGTAAAAATGCGCAAATTCTGAACCTATGGCTCCCGACCCCACAACTACCATTGATTTAGGTTGAACTGAAAGCGTCATAGCTTCACGGTACCCGATAATTCTTTTCCCATCCTGTTTCAGGTTTGGCAATTCGCGACTCCTGGCTCCCGTGGCTATTAGTATATGAGTAGCGGTATAATCCTTTGTGAGGCCTTCGTCATCAGTAACACCAATGGTTTTGCCAGGCTTAACTATGCCGGTTCCCTTGATATGTGTAATATTGTTTTTCTTGAAAAGAAACTGTATTCCTTTGCTCATTCCGTCGGCAACTCCGCGGCTTCTGTTTACAATCGCACTGAAATCCACGGAAACTTCACCATTAACAGATATTCCATAATCTGTGGAATGCTTCAAATAATTATATACCTGCGCACTTTTTAACAAGGCTTTGGTTGGAATACACCCCCAGTTGAGGCAAACGCCCCCAAGTTCGGCTTTCTCAACAACAGCAACTTTGAATCCTAATTGCGAGGCGCGAATTGCAGCTACATATCCACCAGGGCCACTACCCAGAACGATTACGTCAAATTCCATATCTGTAGTCTTATTAAATGCTTTAATCTGATGCAAAAATAATATTATTTAATCACACTATGTGTAATACTCATTGCTCTTTATAACCACCTTATGCCTAATATGTTTGAGGTTTTCTGAAATAAGATTCAGAATAGATGTATTCACTTTGGATTTTCGTGACCTTGTTCATTTTTAACAAGCTTATGTTTGACATTCATGATTTATTTATACTTTTAAAGAAGCTAAAATTAACAAGCCCTTACTCAAACAAACTATGGATTCTAAAGGAGTTAACCATTACATTGAGGCTGCAAAGCGTGCCATAGCCTGGCAAAAGTTGCAGCTCGAACAGATGCGGGCTTGCCGCTTCGATACGATTGCTGTCCACGGGATTTATTCCATGCAGGAAGCCCTCGACTTTAACCAGGGCTCTGTTATAGAGCCGATTTATATGTCCTCATCTCAGGCATATCATGATTCGGATGAAATGGAAGCTGCCCTTGGATACCAGATTCCAACCTGGTGCTACTCCCGGATTGCAAATCCTTCTATGTATTATCTCGAAGGCGTTCTTTCCCTTCTCGAAGGCTATGGCAGCGGCGAAGAAACTTCCTGTATAGCAACATCTTCTGGTATGTCGGCAATTGCTTCTGCAGTTGACCCTTTCCTGCTAAGCGACCCCAAAAGACCGGGAGCAAAAATGAATTTTGTTGCTACCTGCCAGCTTTATGGGGGCACATTTCAGCAATTTGCAGTGCGAAAGGAAAAAGAAAAGAATATTGAGTGGAGAAGAGTTGTTCATTCAAATGAAATAAATGAATGGGAGTCGCGCATCGACGAAAACACACGCTTCCTTTATGGTGAGATGCCGAGCAATCCTTCTCAGGGCTTTTTCGATCTGGAAAAAGTTGTTCAATTGGGCCGTAAATACGGACTTCCTGTAATAATTGATTCAACAGTAGCCACGCCAGCCTTGCTGAGACCTTTGCAATATGGTGCAGATATTGTGGTTCAGAGTGTTACAAAGTCGCTGGCAACCAGCGGTTTTGCAATTGCCGGTGCAGTTATCTCCCGTAAGAATCTAAAGCTTAACATAGATAATGACGAACTAAAAGCCGATTTTGCCGGTTATCTGAAACTTTTGCCAAACCGCGATAATGGACCGAATATATCTCCAATGAATGCAGTGCTGGCACTTAACGATATCCGTACAATCCGCTCCCGCATGGATCTTGTAAGCCGTTCAACCCTCAAAGTAGCAGAATTTCTGTCCACTCACAAGCACATCGAACAGGTCGATTATCTTGGAATTCCGCAACATCCGCTTCATGATCTGGCCAAGCAGTATATGTTTCTGGTGGATTCAGAGTTTGATCAGCAATATGGCGAAAAAGTCAACAGGTTCGGTCATCTTATGTCATTCCGTGTAAAAGGTGGAAGAAATGAAACGCGCATGGTTTTCGATGCTTTCGAAAGAATTTACAGGGCTACCGATCTGGGCAGAATAAAATCAATAGCCACTATTCCTGCTATCAGCACGCATTCACAGCAAGGGGAAGAGGCAAGGAAGATTGCTGACATTCCTGATAATCTGATTCGTCTTTGCGTTGGCGGAGAACATCCTGATGATATTATCCGTGATTTGGACCAGGCATTGTCTACTTTGGATGGCGTTAAAAAATCGTACTCATCACCTGAATTTTCTGCTGGTGGAGCATCATCTTCCCGCCTTCAATTTTAAGTTTTATGATGAAGTATTATTCTACAAATCTTAAGTCGCCTGATGTAAGTTTCAAAGAAGCTCTTCTGAAAGGGCAGGCGCCCGACCGTGGACTTTACATGCCGCGGGAAATCCCAAGGATAACTTCTTCAGAAATCAGGAAGTTCGGAAAAATGGATTATCATGAAATTGCCTTCACTATAATCAGGCGCTTTATCAGCGGGCAAATTGATGATACCGACCTTGCCGCGATTTGCCGTGATGCCTATAATTATCCCATTCCTCTGGAGCATGTTTGCGACAGGAAATATATTCTCCGGCTCGATCAGGGCCCAACAGCATCGTTTAAAGACTTTGCTGCACGAATGATGGGAAGGATGATGAATTATTTTCTCAGGCTGGAAAATCGCAAATTACTAATATTGACAGCTACTTCCGGTGATACCGGAAGTGCTATTGCCAATGCTTTTCTTGGCCTTGATAATATTGAGGTAGTGATTCTCTTTCCTGAAACGGAAGTTACAAACATGCAACGAAAGCAAATGACTACACTTGGCCAGAATGTGCATGTAATTGCGCTGGATGGGAAGTTCGATGATTGTCAGGCATTGGTAAAAGATGCATTTGCTGATCCCGAGCTCGATTTTCTTCAGCTTTCGTCTGCAAATAGTATTAATATTGGACGGCTCATTCCTCAGAGTGTATACTATTTCTACGCTTATTCCAGATTAAGAAATGAATCTGATGATGATAAAGCTGTGTTTTGCGTGCCTTCCGGGAATTTTGGTGATATGATGGGAGGGATGCTGGCTGTAAGAATGGGATTACCAATTAGCCGCTTTGTAATTGCAGTTAATGAGAACGATGAGTTCCCAACCTATCTTAAAACCGGGAAATACCAGAAAATAGAACCTTCGAAAAATTGTATTTCCAGCGCTATGAATGTGGGGCACCCCAGTAATCTTTCGCGACTGATTGCACTTTATGGTGGAGAAATGGATGAAAAAGGGATGATCATCAGGCAAGCTGATCGCGATGCCATGCAGAAGGATCTCTGGGCTGTATCCGTTGACAATGCACAAACCAGGCAAACAATTTCTGAAGCCTGGAATCAGTATAAACTATTGCTTGAACCGCATGGCGCTGTGGGCTGGAACGGCTTAAACCAATACCTTTCCGGGCTGGATCAAACTGAACTGGCCGGGCTATTGTGTATCTCTCTCGAAACTGCACATCCTGCAAAGTTCCCTGACGAAATTAACAACTTACTTGCTTTTCAACCTGAATTGCCAGCAGGCCTGCTTGGTATTGACGACAAGGATGAGTCATTCGAATATTTGAAGAAGGATTACCCGGCATTTAAAAATTATCTGTTGACAAGCTTTAAATAACACGGATTATGAATCTTATTTGTTTCGATATGGAAGGAGTTTTTACTCCTGAAATCTGGGTGAATGTAGCTGCTAAAACTGGTTTGGAGGCGCTTAAAATAACAACCCGCGACGAGCCTGATTACGATAAACTCATGCGATATCGTATTGGAATTCTTCACCAAAATGGGATTACATTAAAATACATACAAGACATAATTTCTTCACTCGGTCTGCTTCCTGGTGCAAGAGAATTCATGGACTGGGCGCGCGAAAAATCGCAGGTAGTTGTTGTTACCGACAGTTTTGTGGAATTTGCAATGCCTTTCATTGAAAAACTAGGAAAGCCTCTCGTTCTCTGTCATAATCTTGTTACCGATAATCGTGGAATGATAACAGATTATACGCTGCGACAACCCGATCCAAAAAGACGCTCGGTTGAAGCCTTCCAAAGCCTTACTTACAGAATTACAGCTGTAGGTGATTCGTATAATGATATTAGCATGCTGCTGCAGGCAGAACAGGGAATCCTTTACCGTCCGCCTACAAATGTTAAAGAGGAATATCCGCAATTGCCGGTTACTACTAACTACGAGGAACTCAAATCGGAAATTCTTAAAAGCCTTTTTTAGTAGGCAGGAGGCAGGAGGCAGGAGGCAGAAGGCAGGAGGCAG
>CAIXZF010000080.1 GCA_903923925.1 uncultured Bacteroidales bacterium | reverse complement strand
CGCTTAACTGCTTGAAGATACTCAGGCAATTTGCAATCACTTCCATATCAGGAAATTGTTTTGGGAACTCGATTTTTATGCGAGTCTTCATTTCCTTTACGTAGGTTCCAACCTTGATCAGGCGTAAACGGATTGTTTTCAATGGGTCAATTTAATCAAGAGTAATTCTGATCTGATAGGTTTTCGGTATAATATTACATCCAATGGTAATGGAAGTGTTTATTATGCCATCAATGCTGAAAATTCGATATATATAGGTTCTCAAACATTTTTATCCGGATCATATTTGCTTAAATTTTCTAACACAGGTAATCTTGTATGGAGTAAAAAAGAAATTTCAGGTGCAATAATAACGGATTTAATCTGGATTAATGACGCTCTCATTATTGCTGGTTATGCTGGTCAGCCCAGTTTTAAGATAGACACAGTCAATATAAATTCAGACAAGAATTACAACCTATTTATTACAAAAACCGATTCACTTGGAACTGTAAAATGGGTAAGCCTGATTAAAAACAACCAAGGATATTTAACATTCTATGCTAATCCAAATACAGGGCTTTGTAATATTAAAATACCTACTGAGTTTGAGCATGAGCGCAGCCTGAAGCTTTTTGTTTACGACCAGCAGGGGCGCTTGCTGAAGGAGGCGTCCATAGAAATGGAGGCAGAAAAGATAAAACTAAACCTCGAAGCCCTTGCCAAGGGCATGTATACCGCAGTAATCAGCAACGGAAAGAAGAAATACAGCGGGAAAATTATATTCCAATAACACTGCTATTCACGAAAATCCGTGTAATTCTTGTAATCCCCGGACTATTAAAAAAGCATCTAACAGAACAAGCATTTGACAGATTCCTACTAATTAATTGCCGGAGAAGTGCACGAATTTTATTAAACGGCATTCGCTCTTATTTGAAAGTTGAATAAAGTTAAGCGGTCCATGTGCTGATAAGAAAGGCAGGATATATTGCCGGGTACCTGCTGGTATAAGGCCTGAAAAAAATGCCTGTCCGAGCGGATTCATAATGGTGATGCTTGTATTTTCTGCAAGGCTGGCGGAGAATTTAAGCCAGGCTTTTCCTGAATATTGGAGAATCCTTACATTTCCGAGGGGTTCTGTTTTGATTCCGGTGCATTCATCCACGAAATATTGCCGTGAAACCTGGTCCTGGCAGTTGTTAAGCGGATCAACATAGGTATAGGTAATTGTATGCAAACCTATTCCAGCCTGTTGCGGATAAAACATCCCATTCAAGGCACCCGGGCCGGTAAAGATTCCACCAGAAGGCAAAGCACCAAACAGACTGTCGGCAGGATCATCAATACAATAGCTGGCCTGACCACCCGGCCATGTGGCAACCGGGTCAGCAGCAACAACAAAAGAACGGGTACTGGAACCCGAACATAAACCAGTGACTGTGTAAGTAACAGTAAAAGTTCCGACACCTGAAACAGAAGGGTTAAACAAATTACCGCTTACACCGGTACCAGAATATGTACCACCAGCAGGGTTTCCGCCATTAAGTAAATATGAACTACTTGATAAGCAAAGATTTACAGTTCCTCCTGGCCAGGAAACACTACCTGTTCCAACAATAAATGTGCGTGTAATGGTATTTGTACATCCGGTTGTGGGATATAAGTAGGAATACGTAACTGTATGAGTGCCAACGCCTGCTGTTGCAGGACTGAACCATGCGCCGCTTACGCCAGGCCCTGAATACGTGCCATTTGCAGGCGCAGCACCTGTAAGGTGGTATGAATTGCTTGTGGTACAAAGCTGAACATCACCTCCCGGCCAGGTAACAACAGGAAGATCATAAACATAGAATGATTTCCCTGCAGAAGCCGTACAACCAGGTGTTGCACTGTTAACGGTATATGTGACAGTATTCCCGCCTAAACCAGCAAGGGAAGGGTTAAATGTATTTCCAACAACACCTGGACCACTGTAGGTTCCGCCAGGTGGAGTGGCTCCGGAGAGGGTTATGGGAGCGGCATTCACGCAGGTCATAATCATGTTTCCAGGCCAGCTTACAGCAGGGACAGAAATTACCCTGAAACCAGTGGTATCGCTGTACAAAGTAAATGCACACTGCTGATTTGATATTTTCAACTTATAGTCAACAGCATTCTGTGCAGAATATACTGGAGTGAACCTGAGTTTATTCGTATTGTAACCATTAATCTGAGAATTGTTAGTTGTAATGGCTACGTTGTTGGCATACCAGTTATAGGTAAACATAGAACTGTTTGCCTGAACCATCAAACTGTCGCTTAAACCGGGGCAGATTGTATCATAAGCAGTTTGCCAGACAACAACAGGAACCGGGACAACACGGATTAAAGAAGGATTAGAATAAACAGGGTTTGATGCATTGCACCCGCTTAAACCACACCGAACCCAGGTACTGTCGAAGGAAGCTTGGGCAGTATATATCCGAAGGAATCTTCCGCTCGCAGAAACAATTCCGGGCTGATTCTGAAGTGGAACCCAACTTCCAGCCTGCTTTATCTCCCATGAATATTGAGTGTTTAAAGATGTGCTATTGCAACTTATAGAATCTGTAATATTCTGACAAATAGTTTTCATTGCCGGTGGCTGGGTGGTTAATTTAGGGCCAATAGACAAAGTACCCGCGTTGCTATAGGAAGCCGGAGAACAATAATCCTGAACTTTGCAACGAAAACGGAATCCATCCATATCCGCAGTAATGAGCGGAATTCGTAAACGTGTATAATAGGTTGAGGTCGGATAGCCAGAACTGAAAAGCGTGGATTCATAATATTTTTCCCAATACGAAATGTCTTTCCAGCCTCCTCCATTCATGGAATCAATCTGCCATCCGCCATACCATGAATATTGAAAATTATACAAAAGGCTGTTTGTCAACCAAATCACCATCTGTATGCTATCGCCCGTACAGGCAGTCCTGTCAGGAACTGAGCCCAGAATAACAGGGGCTGTCTGATTGTTGTGTATGATAACATTAACACTATCCTTAGCGTGACAGCCAACCGGACTTGTTGCTTCTACAACTAATTGGCCTCCTGGTAAATTGCCATGTAAAGTAATGAGATTATTATTAATTGAGCTGCAAACAGAAGGCGTTAAAACAGTGTACGTATTTACGGGATTTCCCATATTAATATCAACTGGATTTCCTTCGCAAATATGATATCTCCATCCATATGCATAATATTGATCCTGTTTAGGAAGATAGATATATGGTTTCCATTGCTGATTTACATATACTGTATCCATAGCTTTACAATTTCCCAGAGATGCCGTTACCGAATAATTCGTAGAAAAAACAGGTTTTACCCAGGGATTCTGGGAAGTTGCAGAATTAATATACTTTGCCGGCAGCCAGGAATACGTAAGCCCGGACTGATTGCTGCCGGTATTTAACTGCACACTATCGCCAGAACAAATGATTTTGTCTGTTCCTGCATTAATATAAAAACTATTATAATTGGTAACATCAACAAAAACGGTATCAGATTTCACACATCCCTGGTAAGTGGCGTAAAACACGTAATAGCTTGGTTTACCAGGACTAACATAGGGTGTTTTTGATCCATTTGACGAAAATCCCAGGCTTGGCCACCAGCCCCAGGGGATAGTTGACGGAGTAGTACTTGCATTTAACTGCACATTTGTCCCGCAGCTTGTAGATTTATCGGGACCTGCCGACACTGTGAAGGCTGCCGAATATGAAAACGGTATAAAGCGGGCCAGAAAAGTTTTGTGGTTCGCTAAAGCATTTGTTTTTGTAATCGGATACCAGGTTTGTGTGTTTTTATAGGCGCCCCAGTACAATTGGTTACCTGAATCATCAACGAATACAACCTCTGGATAATAATCGCTATACGTTGAGATGTCGTTCCCTCTTGCCCAAATCAGTTTTCCGTTACTTTCGAACATTGCATTATAGGCAGAAAATGTTGAATTGCTCATGGTAGAATAAAGTGGAAAATCGGCACAATACGTCTGGTTACTGAACAATCGGCCTGAGACTGCAATTTTTCCCTTGTTGTAAAAACAATAATACCCATATTCGCTGCCATTCTGTCCACCGGTTTGCTGTAGCCACTCGTTTGCTCCATCAGTATTAAACCTGGCAACAAAGCCATTTTGGTCTGAAGCAATAAACGTATTTGGCGGACAGGTAATAGTTCCTGTAATTGATCCGCTTACAATCAGCGAATTATTATCTCCAAGGCAGGCATCATAAGGATACCATGTGTCGTAGGTATTGAGTCCGCCGAGCATGCGTGCCCAGAGAAATTTTCCTGTGGTTCCGTCAAGTTTTGCTAAATATCCGCTGTTGTCGGCAACACTTCCGGGAAGCGCCACATTTTTACCAAAATTAATTACACCAACAGTTTTTACAGTATTGCCGGTAACAAAAACATTTCCAAGACTATCCGCTGTGATGGTTCTTGCCACTTCATCATTCACACCTCCAAAACTTCTCAGATACTTTACAGTACCATTTGAATCGAATTTAGCAAGAAAAGCATCATTGCTCCATAAATTCCATCCGCCTGCATTTGTTGCAACAGAATCACCTATTCTAAAAGCATCATCCTCAAACGTACCACATATATAAACATTTTTCTGAAGATCAGAAGTAACATCATATGAATAACAATCGGCACTCATCCAGCTGCTTTTCTGCAGCCATTTAAACTGAAGGCCGGCATCGAATTTTGCTACATAAACTCTTTTGCGGGAAGCACTTGGCAGAGTATCGTTCCCAACAATTATACTACCATCCCAATACCCGGTAACATAAACACTTCCATCATTTCCAACATCAATTTTCGAGATTGTACCCCCACTCGCAATGAGCGAAGCTGCATAAAATACTCCAGAAGAATCGTGAATGGCGAGGTAATAATTGTAGGCATAAAGATTTGGAATCGTAAACGTTCCTAGCGTAAGCGGTGCGTTGCTGAATGAACCGGCGATCACAAATTTCCCGTCCGGCCGGCGGTCGCCATCCACAACTCCCTGATATGCAGAGTTTCCTCCGAAATCTTTTACCCATGCTGCTTTATAACAAGTTTGGGATTGAATAAAGGATATAAACCCAAAATAAAGTATTAATATATAGAGATGTTGACTTTTCATCGATGTGTACTTATGCTGCAAAGGTAAAAAAACGATTAAGACGGCTACCAGCAAACAAAAATGAAAGAAGCTGTCGGCTGGTAAAATCGCAGATTACTGCAGTAATTGGTTCATTTACTGATCCTGAAATTTCAATAGTGAATTGGGTATTGGCAGGATTAGGATACAGATGTACAATTAAATACGAATCGATTGGGCCGGGATTAATTATCTGATTTATATAGGTATCCGAGATCACAGTTTTAAAGGATGGCTTGAAGAAACTATTCTGAATGTTCTCCAATCCAGGTAAGGACTCAGTGTATCAATGAGATGCACAAATGAAGCCTGGAAATTGCCAGTATTTTGAAAACGGATGGTGAAGATCAGATCATTCCCCTGGGTAACATTCTGAGGGGTGAAATAGTCGCCCTAAAATGAGATTTTTGCCAGGATAGTCCTTCGTTCATTGAAACAAAAAGTCCGCCAACAGCACCCATCCATAAGTGATTACCGAGTTTTGACAGAGATTTTAAATCCTAAACAGGATGGTTCTGATAACACGCCGTGATAAAAAGAATCAGAACCAATTTTGATCATAATTCGTATATTTCTGCCGAAAGAAAACGTAAAATGGCCGCACTGGTCAGTACAATCTTATCAAATAAATAATAATAGATTGGAATTATCTGATTATTATTTCTCACCACTCTCAGAAAATGATATTTTAACTTATTTTGATTGTGATGATCAGGAAATAAATGAGTTCCTAATTGAAGACTCCCAAAACTTTCAAAAGGAAAAAATAACAAACACTTTCCTGTTTAAAGACACTACTGGAAAAATTATAGCATTTTTCTCGATTTCTAATGATTGCCTTAATGATTTAGGTTATGAAAATAGTGTTTGCAATAAACTCCACAGAAAAATAAATCTGCCAAATCAAAAAAGAATAAGACAATAACCTTCTGTGAAAATTACAAGGCTTGGAATTGATAAAGCATTGCAAGGAAAAGGAATATCTCATCAAATTCTGGATTTTATTAAATACTGGACGTTTATTGAACATAAACCTGCTTGTCGATTGTTAATCCTTGATGCATATAATGAACTTAAACAAATTAACATGTATCAGAAGAATGATTTTATATTTCTTTCTGATAACGATAAAGATGATAAACATAGGTTTATGTACTTTGATTTGTTGAGACTGCAATAATCAATGTATGCAAGTGAGTAAGAAAACAGAGATCATCTCAATGGCCACACAACAGCCAGATAACACCCCTCCCGGAAAGAACCCCTGAAACAGGGGTTTTTTAATGCCAAATAATAAAAATCATTACTTATGGTTATAGATTTCATCAAAAGGTTTTCTATCCTGAATAATTCATAAACTCAAAATTCGTATAAAAAACCTTACCATGTGAGACGAAGATGACAAAAAATGTCAGCTCTTGATCAATTTTTAGGGTGAGATACCGGTTTATGTAAAGTTAATAGCTTTAGACGACATGTGTT
>CAIXZF010000079.1 GCA_903923925.1 uncultured Bacteroidales bacterium | reverse complement strand
TTAACACCATCGTTCAAAGTATTATAGAAAAAATTCTGACCCGAACATGATATGTTCTCCCTCAAACTCAGCGGCACCATTCTTTTCGCGATCGTCGATCAGGTAATGGCCTTTGTTCATGTTTTTGTGGTGGCTGAGGATAAGGCGTTTGTGGGCTTTTTCGCCCAGGTGCTTTTTTTAGTGTTGTTAATCAAAGAAGGCAACTGATGAATAAATTAATAAATGAACAATAAATGAACAGTTATTGTGTTTTAATGTTTATATTTGCAAAATAATTTCAAAATAAGTACTTAAAATGATTTTAGAGATACGTTTAAGTAATTTTTTCTCCATAAAGGATGAGATCGTGTTGGATTTGCGCGCAGCCAATATCAACACTAAGAAATCACAAGAACTATTTGATAATACTATACCATACGATGACTATAGTGTATTAAAAACGATTGCTATTTATGGCGCTAATGCCTCAGGCAAAAGCAATATCATTAAAGCAATCCGTTTTTGCGCTAGTATGGTATTTACATCGCATACGCATAATGAAAACAGCGTATTTGCTTTTAAGCCTTTTAAATTTCAGGGTTATCCGAATAAACCCAGTCGGTTTTTTATCCGGTTCGTGAGTAACGGGATTGAATATGAATATTCCTATTCTCTTACTCAAAAAGAAATAGTAACCGAAGAGTTATATTACTATCCGAATGGGCGCCGGGCAAAAGTTTTTAGCAGGGATGAAAAAGCCGGTAAGTCAAAAAACGAGATCTACTCATTTACTTCTGTTATTAAGAAGCCGATGGATGTGGCTGAAAATACTTCTGTTAAATCTTTATTCATTTCCAGGGCTAGTCAAATGGACAGGGAAATCGGCAAAGAGATATTCCGATTTTTCAATGAGAAGCTTATTCTTGGATATAAAGGTTTCAATACCTTATCGACAGAGCTATTATTCAGGAATAACAAAAGCAGTTTGCTTAGCGCATTACAAATAGCTGACAGTGACATTATTGATATTAAAATATCAAAAGAGATCAGACCCGGCAAAAATGTGAATGCTGATTTTTTAACAAACAAAGTCTCAATTGAAGATGTTGTTCAAGAACATCTTAAGATTTCAACATTTCATAAAACATCTCCAAGCATAGCATTTGATTTTGGAACCGAAGAATCGGATGGAACCAAGGTCTTATTTTTTATTATGCTAACAATCCTTGACATCATAAAGAACAATAAGGTCCTACTTATCGATGAAATAGAAGAAAGCCTTCACAGCAAGATTGTCGAATACATAATAGGAATGTTTCATGCCAGTGCAGGAGCACAACTTATTTATGCTACACATAACACGAATCTTCTGGATTTGAATAAACTCAGGAAAGACCAGATTTATTTTGTAAACAAAAAGCAAGACGCTTCCAGTGATTTGTATTCCTTGTTTGATTACAAGGATTTCAGGGAAACGATGGATGTTGAGAAAGCTTATCTGCAGGGGCGTTTTGATGCAATACCTTATATTAATGATTCCATTGCTAATCTTAAAGCCCTTTTGAATGAGCCGGCAAAATAGAATTTCGAAAGGCAAACAGATCAATCCGACTTTCTTTATTTTTTGCGAAGGTGAAACGGAAGAACAATATATAAGCTTTTTACGGGCTAAATACCGGCTACCTATTGTGATTGATGCTAAAATTGCCGGTAACCGGATTACATCGAACTATATCAGGAACTATAAAAGCGGGAGAGTGACTGATCCAAAAGATAAGACTTATCTGTTATATGATTTAGACGTGCCTGAAATGTTGAAGAAACTTGAATCGATACAAGGTACTGTACTGTTAAGTTCCAATCCTTGCTTTGAATTGTGGTATTTGTTGCATTACCAGGATCATAAAACTGAAATCAGCAGCGCTGAATGCAACAAAAAAATATGCTTGCATCATAAAGGGTACAAGAAAGGTATTTTTGATTTTAAGTTGCAGCAAAAATTATCCGAAAAACAACCCAATGCGATAGTACGGGCTTCGAAATTAGTTAAACATAAGAATCCTTCAACCCAGGTTTATCAGCTTATAAAGGAGCTTGAGGGGTAGAGAAAAAGTAGGGTTTTTACTATAAGAAAAAGGATATAGAATATTTGCAGGTTAAACCAGTTTGTTTTCTCATACATCAGAAGATAATATGCACGACCATAAGTTTCATTCACGACATGTCAGAAAAGTTGTATATTTGAAAAGGCTATCAAACTGAAGTTTGAAGCTTTCACTGGCAATTATATAATTATGATAATTTTCGTTTATCCTCAATAATCCTTATTTGATGTTAAATAATGAAGCCCAAGCGAGAATTAAGATTAACAAACTTCTTGAGGAAGCGGGTTGGAGATTCTTCGATAATCACGAAGCAAAAGCTAATATCCTACTTGAGAATCATGTAAAAATCACACAAAAAGAGGTTGATGCATGGGGTACTGATTTTGAAAAGACAATGTCGGGGTCTCTTGATTTTTTACTTGTTGACCGCGATAATAAACCAATATGTGTTCTGGAAGCAAAAAAGGAGAGATTGCATCCTTTGGTTGCAAAGGAGCAAGCCAGGAAATATGCTAATACCGTCGGTGCACAATTTATCATCCTTTCAAACGGGATTGTGCATTATTTGTGGGACTTAAAAAAGGGAAATCCAAAACCAATTTATAAATATCCTTCGCCAAAGGAAATTGGTGCCATAAAAGAATGGAATCCTGATCGAAACAGCTTAGCCAATGAACCTGTTGACAATGATTATATCGTTGTGGTTCAGATGCCTGATTATGCCAAAACGCCCGGGTGGAACGGAAGTATAGGGAAGAGCAAAGGCTTTATCTGGAATAATAAACTTAAATTTTTACGGTACTATCAGTTAGACGCTATCCTGCATTTGCAGAATGCGGTGCGGGAAGGCAAAGACCGTTTTCTTTTTGAAATGGCAACTGGAACCGGAAAAACCCTAGTTGCTGCCGCTGTTATCCGTTTGTTTTTAAGAACTAAAAACGCGCGCAAGGTTTTATTCCTGGTGGACAGACTGGAACTGGAAGACCAAGCCTGGAAAGCTTTTACGAATTACCTGAAACCTGATTATTCCACTTTTATCTTTAAAGAACACAAAAGCGATTGGCGGAAAGCTGACATTGTGGTTACTACCATTCAATCGCTGATGTTCGATAATAAATACCGTTACGAATTTTCGCCAACAGATTTTGACCTGATCATTTCTGATGAATCGCACCGTTCTATTTCCGGAAATGCAAGAGCTGTTTTTGAATACTTTCATGGATACAAACTTGGTTTAACGGCTACTCCGAAAGATTACCTGAAAGGTGTTGATCCGGATAAGGTAAAAGAAAATGATCCACGGGAGATTGAACGCCGGATGTTGCGGGATACTTATGTGACTTTTGGCTGTGAAGGTGGTGACCCTACATTCCGTTATTCGTTATTGGATGGTGTAAAAGATGGCTTTCTGATTAACCCCAGGGTGTTAGATGCACGTACTGAAATTACTACACAGTTACTTTCGGATAAAGGTTATGCTGTTTCGGTAACGACAGAGGAAGGGGAAGAAAAAGAGACGTTTATTTCCACTGACTTTGAAAAGAAATTTTTCTCCGATAAGACCAACCGTGTATTTTGCCAAACCTTCCTTGAAAATGCATTGCGGGATCCGATAACAAATGAAATTGGCAAAACAATAATTTTTGCAGTGAGTCAAAACCATGCCCGGAAGGTTGCAGAGATTTTGAACGAGTTTGCAGAACAGCTTTATCCTGGTAAATACAATTCTGATTTTGCCTTGCAAGTGACTTCGCAGGTGGGCGATGCACAGCAAATGACTATCAATTTCACGAATAATAACCTTAACGGAAAGACAAACTGGCTGGAAGGTTACAAATCGTGCAAGACCAGAATATGTGTAACGGTTGGCATGATGACCACAGGGTATGATTGCCCTGATCTGCTGAATCTTTGCATGATGCGACCAATTTTCAGTCCATCGGATTTTGTGCAGATTAAAGGTAGGGGAACACGTAAAAACACTTTTGAGTTTAAGCATAAAAATGAATTGGGCGAAGAAGAAATCGTGCAACACGAGAAAGAGATTTTCAAACTCTTCGACTTTTTTGCCAACTGCGAGTATTTTGAAGAGAAATTTGATTACGACGAAAAACTAAAACTTCCAAAACCTAAAAGCGGGGGAGAAGGACCTACGCCTCCACCATCGGGGAAAGATTACACCAGTTTTCTTCCAGATCCATTGGCCCAGTTAAATGAACAGCAGATAGGATACGAGGGAATGAAAATTGACCGTATGCTGTTTAAAAAGTTTGAAGACCGGATAAAGATGGACGACATCATTAAAAGGAATGTAGAACTTGGAAACTGGGAACAGGTTGTATCGCACATACAAAGTGAAATATTTGATAAGCCCGATGAGTATTTTAACCTGGAGAAATTACGGAAAGTTGCAAAGATTGACCGTAAAGTATCGATACGCGAATTTGTAGAAAAGATTTTCGGAATTATCCCGAAATTCAAATCCAAAGACGAGTTGCTTGATGAGGAATTTGATAAATTCATATCCATTTATCCTCCTGAAGAAGATGTAAATATCAGGGCGTTAAAATATTTCTTCAAGGCGTATATTGTAGATACCGAAATCCGGGAAATCATTAAATCGAAAGATTATCAGGCCTTACAAACCAATCCAACGCTTAGCAGTTCGCAATTTATTGAAGTGGCAGCGAAATACAGGGAAGTAATTCCGGTTTATGTAAAAGATTATATCAATATAGATAATTTTGCGGCCTGATCAAAATGCCATGCAAACACTAAAAATATTCATCAGCAGTGTTCAAAATGAATTTCGCAAGGAACGGAAAGCTCTTGCAGAATATCTTTTGGGTGATCCTTTGCTGGGCCGGTTTTTCGAACCGTTTATCTTTGAGCAATTACCTGCCGTCGACCAACGGGCCGATCATGTTTATTTAAAGGAAGTAGCCCGGTGCGATATTTACCTTGGCATATTGGGTAAAGAGTATGGTTCGGTTGATAAGGATGGTATTTCGCCTACCGAACGTGAATTTGATCATGCCACAGTACTTCATAAAACAAGGTTGATCTTTCTTTCGAATGATCCTAAAAACGAAAGGCAACCGTCGCAACAGTTATTTGTTGATAAAGTACAGGGCGTATTGGTACGGAAAGGGTTCAGCTCTTTTTCCGATTTTAAATCCGCTGTTTATGCCTCCCTGATCCGGGTTTTATTTGAGCGCGAAATTATCAGGTCAGGTCCGTTCGATGCCACTTTACACGAACGTGCCACCATCGAAGATATAGATACAGAAAAAATAAGGTGGTTTATCCGGATTGCCCGTTCAAAAAGGGGCTTCCCTCTTCCCGAAGAATCAGATCCGGCAGAAGTTCTTACTCACCTGAACCTAATTAATGACAAGCGTTTAAGCAATGCCGCGCTGTTACTGTTTGCTAAAGAGCCGCAGCGGTTTTTTATAAACTCAGAGGTGCGCTGTGCCCAATACTTTGGAACTGAGGTAGCAAAACCTATCCCTTCGTATAAAGTTTTTAAGGGCAACGTTTTCGAATTGGTGGATCAGGCTCTGAATTTTGTGCTTTCGAAACTGGACTATTCAGTTGGAACCCGTGAAAATAGCGTACACATACCGGGCAAGTACGAAATACCGAAAGAAATCATATCGGAGGCCATAGTAAACAGCATTGTTCACAGGGATTATACCAGCAACGGCAGTGTACAGGTAATGCTTTTTGCCGATCGGCTGGAAATATGGAACCCCGGTTCTTTACCCATGGGCTGGACTGTCGAGAAGCTTAAAAAGACTCATGCTTCCATACCTGCCAACCCACTTTTGGCCGAACCCATGTACCTGGCCGGCTATATCGAACGGATGGGAACCGGCACTTCGGATATGGTGCGGATTGCACTTAAAAACCATTTGCCCGAACCCGAATTTATTCAGGAGGATTCGTTTGTTGTGAAAGTATTCAGACCGGTATCGGAAAATGCTACCATGCAAGATAACGTGCAAGCAGGGGAACAATTAACCGAACAAGCAACCGAACAAGTAACAGAACAAGTAACCGGGCAAGTAACCCCGCAAGTAACCCCGCAAGTAGGGGAACAAGTATGGGAACAATTAGGGGAACAAGTAAGGGAACAAGTAAGGGAACAAGTAAGGGAACAAGTAATAAAACTATTAACTGTTTTGGATAAGGAATATTCTGCAAACGATCTATTGAAGGCACTTCAATTAAAAGGTCGCCGTAACTTTGTTATGAATTATCTGAAGCCTGCCATTGAAAATGACCTGGTGGAACAAACCGAACCTGGTTCGCCCAACAGCCCGACACAAAAATATCGCCTTACAGCCAAAGGCTTGCAGCTACAAATCAAATTGAAGAAAGAATAGAATGTTAGATACAAATACAAAGAAACGGATTGACGATTGCCGCAATATTTTGGTTGGTAAATTGCCCGACCCTAAAGCACAGATAGAACAAATTACCATTGGTTTGATTTATAAGTTCATGGACGACATGGACAAAGAGGCAATAACCCTGGGAGGCGCAGCAAAATTCTTTTCGGGTGATTATAAAAAATACAGCTGGGATTCGCTGTTTGATACCAAGGTTACGGCCAATGAAATGCTGGGCTTGTATTCGGAAGCCATTGTAAGCATGGATAAGAATCCCAATATCCCGCAACTGTTCCGGGATATTTTTAAGAATGCTTATCTGCCTTACCGTGACCCTGAAACATTAAAAATGTTTCTGCAAACCATAGGTGAATTTGAATATACCCACAGCGAAAAGCTAGGTGATGCTTTCGAATACCTGCTTTCGGTAATGGGATCGCAGGGCGATGCAGGGCAATTCCGTACGCCAAGGCATATTATTGATTTCTTAGTTGCTGTTGTTGATCCGGGAATAACGGATACCATTCTTGATCCGGCTTGCGGAACGGCAGGTTTCCTGATTTCGGCCTTTAAGCATATTATAGAAAAGAATAAGAAAGGGATAACCCCCGACGAGCGCGCATAGTTCCTAAGATTAATACTTGGGCATCTGGTTTACTGATGGGAGGAAAAGAGAATTTTTTAATGTTGTTACCAGGTATTTTATTTTGATTTTCAAAGGATTCTTTTGGGGCTTCAGTTTTGATTATTGTTGTTGGCGTTGAACTGCCAACAATCTTTACAACCCTTAAAAAGTCGTGTTCAGTATATCCCCCAGCAATGCCAAAATCTGAAGCATAAAAACCTATTGCCCTTATTTTGTCGCGCAATCGTTTTTGTTCGTTAGTATCAGCAACAACCTTTTTCCTTATTAAAGATATGATGGCATCAGCATCAGACCTGGTAAAAATAGATTTTCCTTTCATGATCGTAAGATTAATTTCAATTATAAATGGGATTCTAATATTATCTGTTGAAGGTTTTTAATTCAGAATAAAGAAATTAAAGACTTATTCCTTCCATATTGTCAATGGATACATTCCATCCAAAGAACCAAACTTCAGCATCTTCTTTATTGATGTTATCATTTGAATTCTCAATAACTACTTTGCTAAAAGGAATCAATGTATTTGATTTGCCCTCTGTACAGTTAAGCCACAGTTCATCGATAACTATTTGTTCATCACCAAAATATTGTATTAGTGCCATTTTTATTTCAAAAAGCAAGTCATCAGCGTTAGGAGACATATCTTTCTTTACTTCATTGATGAAATCCTCATCCCAATAATTAAAATGTTCACTTTCATGAAAAGCAGAATGATGACAAAACTCATAATAGAAGACTGCTAATAATACAAGCCGTTCTTTGACTATCATTTCCTCTTCATCGGATTCGAAATACGTTAAACCGCCCTTCTCTAAAGCCTGAAAAGCCATCCAAAACCATCTTTTAGCTATATTTTTAGGCCAGAAATTAAAGAAATGCTCTTCAAAATACTTTGCTTCAGATTCAGTAAAAAAACCTTTAGTAATTCTGTTCATTACTCTAAACTTTAAAAGTTAAAACCATGTTTTATTATAATGATCATAAAAATCAGATGATGGCATTGGCTTTATTGCCCATTTGTATCGAACACCTTTACCAATCATGAATGCTGACCGGAATTCGTCTTCAGGTAGGTAATGGTAGTTTTCATGTCGCCTTGTTTCCATTTGATCATTCCGGATTGGGGCACAGCCAAATTGTTCTTTAAACGCAATGAGTAATGCTGCTTCAAGATCAAGATATGCATTCTGGTTATTTTTAACCCTGGGAATACTTATCCCAATTTTGAATGAAAAATCGCCCACCAAATCTTCTAAGTCGTACAACCAATTTTTATGCTGCGTAATTCTGTGTTTAAAAGATCCTTCACCAATATATAATGTAGGTGATATACCAGTTGGATATTCTATAGCAAATACGCCATCCGCCTTGATTATATATACACTCCTTGAAAGGTGCGCTTCTGTAATTCCTGCTTCCTTAAGTTTTGGATACACATTTTTTGACCAAGTATCGTTTGGATTCCAATTAATCCAATGCCATATTAAATTAACTTCTACCTGTTTCATATTTTGAGTTGAAACCATTGATATTTCTATAATTTCAAATGATAGCAATGAGTAAGAATACTTATCAAAGTTGTATTCTTGTAGCTGATTATTTAAATCGTTGTAAAGCTTTAGCTTTTACTTGGGCTTTGATCCTTTCAATATTCTTATGCAGCAATCTTTCTCTCAACTGGCCTAAGGTTAAAGATTCTTTTTCATCTGTGGGGAAAAGTGTTTCAATTTGTATTTCGACCTGAAAGTGATCATATACTTTAATGCCGGTTGAACGCTGACGATCGAAATGAGTACCTATCAACATGGCGAACGCTGCTGCAGGTGATTCGGCAGTGATGGGCTCACTTAATGTAAAATTCTTATCGGCGCTTTTTGTGATGCTGCATATACAATCTGCAATTCGCCAGGATTCAGAGATTTCGATTGGTGCATTTTTGATTTTAAATAAATAGACATCTTCCTGAAAAATGCCCTCAAAGGCATACTTTCTTTGCGGAACATCTTTTTTCTTTTTCCCCAGACCAAAATGAAAACTGAATTTGGTTCCTGCTGGTATTAAAAAGATCACGTTTTCTTCACCACATTTCTTTTCAACCAATTGCTTCATCATATCCGAGGATCTTATAGGATGAGTTTCAAGCATTTCATCGGAGCTAAGAAAATCGGATACACAACCAATAATTTCGAACTCCTTTTGTTCTGAAAATACCAGTCGTTTGTTATTGGACGTATAAAAACGACCATTTTTATAAATTACCGTGTAAATTACTTTGTTATCAACGTCTTTCATATCAATAAATATTTGTAAAGCAGGTTATTAATTTTATTAATTTGAACTTTTTATAACCCAATAACTCTTACTTGATAACACTATTAAACCAAGTAATAGAAGCTTCTCCATCAAGTCTAGTCACATCGTTTACCATCCTGATATGTCGTATTGAATTTCTAAGTTCTCCCAGTTTACTGAATCTTTCCTGCAAAAGCTGTTTGGTTTTAAATTTACTTTCAAAATGAGGCCATACATTATTTGTGGTGATGAGTTTACTATATTCCTGTAAGTCAAAATAGTCCAGCTTTTTCCTAAAATCCTTAAACTGTTCATAATCTTCATGTGGGTATTTTTTCAAATACTGCTCTATTCGAAGATTTACTTTATCCTGAATATCACTAGTTACCAATTCTTTAAAAGGATCATGAGCTTTATCTTTAAGACTTTCAGCAATCAAATTCCGTAAGGATATTTCTACATATTCAAGATTTTCATTTAGAACTTTTAGATTAGCAGGGAGGTCAATTTCTTCAGAGATAATTTTACTCTTTATTGTGTCCAAGATTGTTTTTTTCCTCTCAAAGATGAAGTCAAAATAATCTTCTTTTTTGAAATCAAGCCTCAGAAGTATTTCAACTGCCTTCCTGGATATTAGGTGCGATTCTAATACCTTATAAACCTCTTCAGATTTACCGGAATTATCATCAAACATTTTTTTCAAGTAAACATTGGGTAGTTGATTGTGAATAATAGTTCGATTTGTTTCAAGCGACAATGGCGTACGATTAAGGATAGTATTAATTTTATCTCCTACTCCATCAATTGCCTTACCCCAACTTTGAGGAACAATATGATGATCATCCAACTCGCTATATTCCGGAAGATCAAAAGAATCCCAGTCCTTGGCCCCCATCAAAATCATCATATCAAAGATTGCATTATAAATGGCTGAATTTTTCTTTTCGTTTTCTAGTGCAAGGTTCTTATAGTCACTAAAAAACTGGACAACAGCCTCTGGCTGAAGGTTATCATCTTCGAACCATTTTTTTAAATCCTGAAAATCCTTAGCTGCAGTAGATTCAACGGAGCTGGAATACTTGTTAGTAAACACTGAAGCCCAATACCATTTTTTAATTTTTTCTTTTACATCCAATCGATTAATCAATTTTGCCGAGTCAACATAATGAAATATTGAAGCGAATATTGGGATAATGGATGCATATGGAAGAAAATTCGAATTGATAACTCCAAAGTCCCGAGGGTTTTTAAGTTTCTGAATAGCATTTCTCAGTGCTTTTAGCGCCTCATACCATTTAGTTTCAAATTCTTCCTTATTTCTTATCAGAACTATGTCTTCAGTTGTATTGTCATCCTTTTTAATCGTCTTTTTAGCATTGGGCACCAAATAATATAAATATTTGGGAGAACAATAATTTTGTTCAAGAATCGACATTACCTGTAGTAGGTAAATCTTCATTTTATTACTCTCAGTGATGTTCAAACTATTCGATTCCTTATTCCACATTTCTTTAAGAAATATTTCATAAGGGCGAAGCATTGCATTTAATAAATCAAAGATATTAAGAGCAATACCTTTGCTATTGATGTTGGTAAAGATATCGCACACTTTAGCAACAGATATTTCTCTATCCAATTCAATATAACTGATAAAATATTGATTGAACAATTCCTCAAGGATTGTCGAAAAAGAATCTCCATGCCCTAAGTATGTTGAAATTTTTTCCTTTTCCTGATCTTCAAGTTCGGTTAAAGTACTTCTCGAAGACCAATATTCATTATATCCATTAATCCATGTGGTTATTTTCCATGCACCATTTTCCATCAAATTAAGAGGGAAGATGTGCTTTTCGTATTGAAGTTTTACATCATCAAGAAGTAGCCGGACTGGTTTGGTTTCGGCCAAATATGTAAATGCATCATCGTAATTTTCATGGAGCAACTGGTGGATATTTACAAAAAAATAGAATTTGCTTTTACGGCCAGGATAGTTTTTTGTGTGGTTAAAAAATGCATAATGAATTGCTGATAAGCGCTGCTGACCATCCAATACAATATGCTGAGGTTTCCCTGTTTCTTCAAAAGCATACAGTGGAGTGCAGCTTAATGCTTTCACATTTTCTTTGCTTGCCTTCCATAGCAATAGAGTTCCAATATAGTAATCCATAAAAATGGACTTTATCAAATCCCTTACATCCCAAGGCTCCCATTCAAACTCACGTTGAAAATCCGGAATAACATAGTTGCCTTTTTTGAGCTCAGTAATAAGATTCGTTAGTGAAATCTTGTCAGGTGTTTCTACATTTTTCATAATAAAAGAAAGTTGGGTACTTTGTGTAGACTAAATATTTGCCTTTATTAAGGATGAAAATTACCGATCTGATTAAAACCATTAACAGTAGAATATTGAATATGGTAAGCATTAGTTTGTCCGTTTGTTACAATACTAGAAATTGCAAAAGAAGTGCCTAACAAAGTAGCATTTGGATTACCTTTAGGGAACCCTAAGTCAATCAAAACTGCTTTAAATTCACGTAATTGTCTTATCGGTATTTGGTGATTTGGATTAGTTTTAAACTTGGCATCGACAATCAAAAATGTATTATGCGCATGAGGGATTTGAACTGGATCTTGAATTGAAATATCCGCTGCATAGGTATAGTTTGGTATTCCCGTATGAATCATAACTCCAGCGCAAACATCATAGATGATTTGATCATGATGATCTCTTATTTCAAATTTGGCCCATCCTTGATTTTTTTCAGCCGGTCCTTTCGGAAAAAGATTACCCATAAAACCATTATTATAAAATGTAATTCTATTTCCAACAATAGACAATTCATTCACAAATCTAATATAGCAATAGAATTCAAATACATAGCTTACCTCTGTATCAGCTTCTATTTGACCAAATGGTTCAGCTCCTATAACATACCATTGTGAAACCTGATTCAAATAATTAGCCATTCCATCAATAGCAGTAATTAATTCAGCTTTAGTTGGCATAAATTAATAATTTAATGGTAAACATTTATCCTTGAATTGATTATTCTTCACTAATTCATCCTGTGCTATTTCGCTGATTGATATTGCAATAGTATCCAAGCTCGTTTCAGGAATAATACTATTTTCAGCCCGTTGTATTCTTTCAACTTGCCTATTTATTATCAGGCTTTGATTAAGATTGCTTGTCGGATTCAGAAAACCTACATCTGATTCAATATTAAGTTCATTTGCTAAAATTGAATTCGACTCTTTGAGCATTTCAGCTTGCAAAATTATATGATACTTTATATAATCTTTGAGAAGATTAAAAACCAGAACATAGTCTTTTTGCTCATTTAGAATTGCTGTTGGATCTATTTCTGTTGCATAATTTATGAAAGAGCCACGATGAGCTGGATGTAAAGAATTAATAATTCTACCGAATGCAGTCCTAGAAATAAAGTAGTCATGCTGTGTTATTACATTATACTCATATTCTGTAAGACTTCCATAAGAACGATTGAAGTGATAATATGGTCTAATATAATGTTTGTAAACTTTAGGTAAAGAATAAGCATAGCCTAGCAAGTCATTCGGAGTATCAATTAGCTGAATTTGCCCGAAAACATATTCAAACTCTGATTGAGCTTCAGTTTGTTCTTCTTTAAGTGGTGGCGCTTTGACAACAACCCCAGATGAAATAAAAGCTCTATCAAAATAAAATACAATTTTGTCACCTTCAATTATCCGTGGTCGACGTTTCTGATAAATAGAAAGGTTTACTTCAATGATTGATGAATCAATTGTTCCACTATATCTAACATACCAATGATTTCCCATAAATAGCTATGAAATTTTCATGAATACTATATTTCTTGTTCAAACAAATCCCCCAACCCCTTCTCCCTTTCCTTAACCATCATTGCTTCCTTGTCTTCAATTTTATACGCTTTTGTTTTAGTGCTTTTCTTATCCCAAAGGCCGGCGGCAACTTCTTCGGCGTGGATGCGGTGGTTGAGCTCCAGGAGGCGTTTGAGGATTTCCTTGCGGGCATCGGGATGGATGGTAAAGCGGATACGATCATTCTCGGGAAGGTAATCTACTTCATAGAAATCATGCCGGAGTTCTACATCCTGCCAGTCATAGGCTTTCAAAATCGCGCTATCCATTTCTACATGAAGATTACGGAGTATTAGAATACTTTGAATAGCAACTTCAAAAGAAACAGTGTTAGTGGATTTAACTAAGTGTCTTTGTAGCGTTTCTATTTGTTTGTCATTCACTCTAAAGTTTTTTTCTGTGATGGAATGGCAGTGAAATAAATTGACAATATCTGTCAAACCTAACATTATATTGCGCAGAAGCTTGCTTCTTAAATTGTAATATTGATCTCCAATCTCAAATAGCTCATTTTCTTTACCCCAGATAAATGGAAAAGTCTGAAAACCGTCAGTTGGACTATATCTTACTCCAGCATTACGCATGGTTGAACAAAATTTCCAGATCCATATGTCGTGTATAGTGCTACTTAATTGAGCAAATAAAGACATATCAAAAAGTGGAATAATAGCTAAGGCATTTGAAAAAACAACGTTTTCCTGTTCTATTAAGGTAAAAGCAACATTTTTTACTGCTTGTGTTGGAATAGCAATTACAAAAGATGGTTTATTCTTTTCAATAGATTTATATAGTTTAACGGACTTTTCTGCAAATAACCAATAGTTTTCCCTATACACTTGTCTATTTACATTATCCCTTTGTGGTTTTACTCGTTCTTTCACAATTGAAAATAATTCTGGAAATTCCTTTTCACATTTCTCTTTATTCCAATCATGAAAGTTAATAACCCATCTTGATGGTGAATGATCTGGACGTGAATTCAAATCATTCCCGTTTATGTATTTATATATTACCTTTTTATTATGAGGGTTCATTTGAATAAATTGCTGAACTTCAGTTCCGCTCAAAATAAATCCATTACCAAGAATAATTGTCCCTTGAAAGCACTTATCAAGATTTTTGTAAAGTTTTTCGGGATTAGATTCTATTTTCTGATCGTCCAAAAAACTCGAAATGCTATCCACTTCTTTACCATCAATGAATCTCCGTATTTTATTCAATCTTGATTTTGTCAAACTTAGTAACGATACATTAACTCCAGCCTTACCTATCCATTTAATGTTACGGTATGCAAAATTTATCTGCGCCCCGTGATCTGTAACATACTCAAGTGTTGCTGTCCTGGTATCGCTTTGCGATATACTATTTGTTGTTATAATTGCCATAAACCCAGCATCTGTTATAACCTGAAATATTCTCCGAAAAAAGTAAGACACAAAATCACTTGCCCTTTCTACTGGAGAATAAACTATTTTTAAGTAGTTATAATAATAATCACCATAGTTAGATGTAATTCTTAATCCATTTAAATAAGGCGGATTTCCTAACACACTATCAAATCCCCCATCAACAAACACTTCCGGAAACTCCAGAAACCAATGGAAGAACCTGTGTTGTAATGCAACAACAGCGGCTTTGGCTACTTTGCGATCCTGCCAGCCTTTAAAGCCGCTGAGTATCTGGCGGAAATCGGCATCGGTCATCAGATACTCTTTATTTGCCAAAGTTTTGGGAATAAAAAACTGGGCTACCTGCGTATCGGCCATGGCCTTTAGAAAAGTAAATCCTTTACCGGCAATAAATTTCTTATACGCCCTGGTTTTGCGGTCAATTTCATCGGGCGTGGTTTCGGGAAGCCGGTTAAATGTTTTGTACTCAACCATAGCTTCCTGCACAGAGCTTACGGTGGTTTTTTCAAAATCAACCTTAAATTGCAGGGCTTCGGCTTCGCGCAGTTTGCGTTCGCTCCGGTTTTGGTTGCGGAAAGCGGTAGCAATAACAGCTTCATCGCCTGGCAAGGTTTTAAAGGCTTCGTCGGCAATACCGTTTTCCATTTCGTCGCGGTGTGCCAGGCCCACAATGGCGTCGCCGCATTTAATATGGTGGTCCAAGAAATTTAGCGGCTGTCCGGGTACATAGGCTTCGAGCCAAAGCGCTACTTTGCAGAGTTCCACTGCCAGCGGGTTTTTATCCACACCATAAATGCAATTGAGGATGGCATTGCGTTTTGCCAACTGAAACGCTTTGGGGTTCGGCTGTTCTTCTTCTTCAATAATGCTGGCTGCCACTTCGGCAATCCGCCTGGCACCGCTAATCAGCAAATGACCACTGCCACAAGCCACATCGCATACTTTAAGGCTATAAATATGCTGCGTTACCAATTCTTCGCGCCGGGTGCGGAAGGCAGGGCCAAAGAGCTTTAGCCTGGTAATAATATCGGTAATTATTTTTTTGCGTTCGTCGAGCAGATAATCGAGGCTGTGCTTTATCAAGGGTTGCACCAGTTCGTCGGGCGTATAATGGCTTCCGCTTTTCGAGCGTTCTTCGCTACCGGCATAGGAACACGAATAATTACCTGTACCAGCAACGGGCTTGATTTCGAGTTTCAGCTCCAGCAATCCTTCGTACACCGAGCCAAATTCTTCCACATCCAGGCCACCGTAATTTACGGCAATCTGCAAATTGTTCTGGTTCTCGAAATAGCTTAATGCCTTTATGATTTGCAATACCAGGGCATTACTGAGGCGGCAATCGTGAAGGTCGTAACTGGCAGTTGCTATGGAGCCGGGGCCGAATAAATCGCCTTGCAGGCTCATAATGCCCAGTTTTTCGCCCATTTCGTTCGTTTCGAACAAGGCAAAAGAACTCAGAAGGCTTTGCCATAAATCGTAATGACGGTTAGCATCAGGTGGCGGCAATTTCTTTGCCAGCTTCCGCAACCGTAAAAGACTATAATAATTGAAATAAATCTGGCTGAAACGCTTGGTTTCCGGTGTTTTGCTTTCGGCATACACCAGGTTACGTTCTTCAATAACAAATAAAAACAAGAGCCGGTAAATAATCCGTAATTGCTGCCGGTAATATTCGTCTGCATCAAGCTGGCCTTGCTGCAAAGCTAAACGTACTATCTCATTATCGGGATGATTGATAAAACCGTTGGCCAGGGCTTTGATGGTTTCTTTTACCGCACTGCCCAGTTTACTACGGATGGTGCTGCCAGCTTCCAGTCCTTCCTGATGGTATTTTTCGATAATGCTTTCGGCGCCGCCATCTATTTTGAGCGGCATACGGCTTACATGCAAAAGTCGGTACAGCAATAAGAAATCGGAATACAAATCCTCTTCCATCATCTTCTGCAAGTTAAACTCTACATAGCTTAAGCGGGTGATGCGGCTGGCATCGCGCAGCAAACGGATTTGTCTGCCATTGGTAACCAAACCATAAAGGTGTTCGCTGTAGTTGAGGTATTCCTGCACCATGGCATGAGGCGAAACACGAAGCTGCCTGTTTTCGGGCCTTTTATCCAATGATTCGTTAAAGCCTCCAATGTAAACCGGGAAACCATCGATCTGGCTGTCGCGGTAAGCAATAGGAAAGGTTTTGCCGTTGAGTTCTTCAGCCTGCCGGCTGAAACTCAGGTTATATCCAAGGTTGCTAAGCAGAGGAACGATCCAAAAGTTACGGGTTTCGGTAGTTCCTGTTTCGCCTTCCTGCAAACGTGATAATTTATTCTGAAAGATGGTCCACTGGCCTTTGGCATCCTGCCAGGCAGAGCTGATTTCATCCTTAAGCTTTGCATTGGTAAAATCTTTCCCGAAATCCTTACCCTGCTGAAAGTTTGCCTGCTCTGAACGGATTTTGCCGAGCAGATCAGGGGAGATAATGGAACCTTGTATATCGATTGAGGGGAAGTTCATTTCAATTACGAATTTTCAATTACGAATTACGAGAAGTCAATTACAAATTATCAATTACGAATTACGAGTTGTCAATTACGAGTTATCAATTACGAATTACGAGTTGTCAATTACGAGTTATCAATTACGAATTACGAGGAATCAATTACGAGTTATCAATTACGAATTATGAATTACGGGATTTTAGAGTGACCTGGATTTTGCCGAGGATTTTACAAAGTTCTTCAGCATCAGTGAGCATGCTGTCTGCTTCGGGTTGGGTTATGTAATCAGTTGCATGGAGTAGTCTGAGCCAATACATTGTTTCACGAGCCTCTTTGTAAGCTATAGATAGTTTGGATAAAAAATCCTTTTCTGATTGTCCGCCAATGGATTCTTCAACATTTGCTCCTATAGAAGTTGAAGCACGCAGAAATTGTTTTGATAAGACAAACTCCCTCTTTTCCTGTTGAAGGGACTGAACTAATTTAACTGCCCTCACGGCAAAGGCAAATGATTTTTCCTGTATGATATTATTGCCTTTCATATTCAATTACGAATTACGAATTATCAATTACGAATTATCAATTACGAATTACGAGTTATTAATTACGAATTATCAATTACGAATTATCAATTACGAGTTTTCAATTACGAATTACGAATTTTTGTATAGTAATCCCAATTATCCGATTTCGTAATTCGTAATTCCTGATTCGTAATTACAAGATTATTTGCAGTATCATTTACAGTATCATTTACAAAAAGAGTAGTAATCTTATTCATTGTCTGAGTCTGTAATAATAACCCATATTCCGGATTTATCGGAACCTATTCGCTCTATAATTCCTTGCTTTTTCAATTTTGCAATTTGCTTTGCAACCGCACGAGTACTAATTCCTATAATTTCTGCCATTTCGAATATTGAAATAGATGAATTATCTAAAACCAGTTCTATGATTTTCTGTGAACTTTTCTGTGAACTTTTCTGTGAACTTTTCTGTGAACTTTTCTGTGAACTATCGACAGGTCGTTGAAGAGTAACGGTAAAAATTCCCTCCTTTTGAAAAACAGGTTCCGGAAGTCCGGCTGCTTTCATCAGATCCCGGATGCGGCCGATACCGGAACCAACCTGTTCGACCAAATGCATACGGGCAAACAGACCGAAAATAAGGGGATTGCGGGAGTGGCTCCGCTTTCCGAAATCGGCTAAAGGAATAGCACTCACCAGTCCGCCCGGATTGCTGATCTCGACCCTGTCGTCGAAAACTTCAATATGAATAACTGCGCCTTTATCGTAATAATCGCGATGTGAAAGTGAATTGATGATAGCTTCTTTGAAAACGGTTTCAGGAATTTCCCATATTTCCTTTCTTGGCCCGGAGCCCTGCCCTTCGATATCATAGCGTATATTCAGCTTACCCCTCAGCCATTGCATGGTTTGCTGATATTGCTGATACAGATTTCCACCATAAGGTTTGTCATCAATAATATATCGTTTGTCTGTTCCCTGAAAAGCTATACATCTTACAATAGCCTTATCGAGTATGTTTTCGGGATTTTTACCAAAAAACAAAACAGCACCATTCTTAAATGACTGATCTGTACTGAACAGCTTTAAGTTGTTAAACAATTGTTCATCGGGAACATTGACACTGATATGCGATTCTGCTTTAAAGACAAGCAGGAAATCATTATCAATCATGGTTGTGGATGAAAATTCCGGACAAGGCGCTTCATCAAAATATATTCTGTCAGATTGCTGGAAGAAATCCCGCATCTGCTCGGCAGTTGTAAGTTTTTGTGTATTGGGCCCAATGCGCACATAAATAGTTCCCGATAATACATAAGGTTTTTTGGGTCCGGAGGGAACTTCAATTACACCGATTGTTTTTCCTTCCACTTCTACAAAGGAAAGTGAGCAGGAAAGGTGAGGTGTGATTTCACCCAGGCTGTTTTGAATGGCTGACCGTTTGGCATTATCAATTGTAACGCCTATAATCTGATTAGTATCATTGACCCCAATCAGCACAACTCCACCGGCAGCATTGGCAAAAGCACACACTTCTTCGGTAAGTTCCTTTACCTTTGAAGGAACAGATACCTTGAACTCCGCATTATACCCTTCGCCACTCGCGGTCAGAAATTTTATATCATCCGGGTTTATCATATCGTTGATGATTTAATGGATTTGAGATGATTCAAAAGTATTAATGCTTTTAACTAATTCATACATGGTTGCCATATTTTTTTGTTCGGATGGCCCGGGTACTGATTTTACGGAAAGAGCCAGGAAATTTAAAATGGTGGACACTGTCCCCCATTTTGCAATGCTTTCATTATCTGTATTTTGTAATTGTTCAGACACTGTCTGGATAATTGAGGAATGCATAACTAATCAGAATTTAGTAGCTTATCTTTAAACTTGATGTTTTTTCCAGCATAATATTTTCCGCAATGAATAAAAAACATTAAACACAAAACACAAAATGTAAAAGTATCGCAAGCACCCTTACTTTTTCATTCTTAATTAAATATTATGTGTTTTTCATTACTTTTTGGTTCTGGCTTGTCCAGGTTAGGATTTGGAATAAGCACATAAACGCCTAAAATATCAGGAGGTAAAACAGGGGTAACAGCTTCGTAACGACGCGCACCCAGGAATTTTGCAAAACGGGTATGGGCATTTACCAGCTCTTCGGAGCGATCGGCTACAACCTTTATGAAATCGGGATGCAGTTCTTCAAAGTGTTGTAACTCCCTGTCGAAGATAAGCTCCTGCCTTTCGCGGCTGATATCCAATGCACTTGTTGTGTGAAGAAGCCGTTTGCAATCCTCAACATGTATTGTGCTGATGCCATCCGATGTTTGCTCGTAGCCCCATAAAAACATTTCTTCCGAAACCATTTCGTGCTGTTTGGCAACCTCACGAATTACGTTGCGGACCCTGAACTGTATTAATGTTGTTTGAGTCTGTACCGCATCGGATCTGAATACAGAAGCCCTGGCAGCCTTCTGGCCTTTGCGTTCTTTATCCAATGAATTGGCAATCAGGCGATGACAAAGCTGCTCAACAAAACGATGATTACGGCCAATATACCGGTAACCTAACGGAGTAGGAGACTGAAATGAAATATGGATTTTCTCTCCTTGCCCAAGGGCATCAGCCATCCAATCATCCATATTCATTTTACGGAAAATATAACCGCCGTTTACAGGCTCAAACCTTGCCCCTAATAGTTGACCGGATGCCAATACAAAAGCTTCCAGGGTTGCAACATCACCAATCGCTTCATCTACTTCATGCAGGTCTTTCTTTACATCCTCGGGCATTATGCTGTCGTGAGCAAAAATGGAATGGATTTTTTCCGCCTTATCTCTTGCCGCTTCTATTTCATTGGTAATCTCAACATCAAGCTCATCCAACTCAGGGCTGGGGCCAAAATCGATACGCATCTGTTTTGCAAAATGATTACGGGATTGTTCCGGATTCAACAAGACCTCTTTTAATACCTTATCCATTACCGAGCGGTTATCGTCGGCCAATGCAATACTAACCCCTGAAGTACTCTGAATCCGTTGAATTTTTTCAATTATAATTTTTAGTACAACGAAATCCATGGGATTGTCTTCGCCAAACAATACTTTTACATTGATAGTGTTTTGACGATCCCCGTTTTTGTCAATCCAGCCCGGTTGTCCAAACCGATCAACACGACCTTCACGTTGTTCGAGGCGATTAGGATTCCATGGTAAATCGTAATGCAGTATAGCGTTGAATTTATCCTGCAGGTTAATGCCTTCGCTCAGGCAATCGGTAGCAACCAACACCCGTTTGGGGCTTTTTGCCATCTCATCAATTTTCTCCCTGCGTTCTTCATCACTCAGTTCGCTCGTGATTGCCCGGATATCAAAATCCTTCGGCAAATGTTCTTTCAAAATTTTAGCAACATATTGTGCTGTTG
Source organism: uncultured Bacteroidales bacterium (assembly GCA_903923925.1). GTDB lineage: Bacteria > Bacteroidota > Bacteroidia > Bacteroidales > CAIXZF01 > CAIXZF01. The sequence goes on along the minus strand of CAIXZF010000079.1, from coordinate 8,267 downwards.
CTATGAAACGGCAAAACACAATCGGGCTCTGGCCTTTGTTAATCCAAAGTTTAATTTGATCCAGAGCCATTTTAACCTTAATATCTTTATTGATATTGGTTAATTCAGCCGCTTTCATAGCTAACCGGCTCAGCGTATTCCATTCGCTTTCTGAAAGGTCAGCCCTTTCAATGATTTCAATCTGCTCAGTGTCGGTTTGTTCGTCCCAGCGTTCCACAATCGGATTGTCCTTTACCTCCTCAGCGGTGATTTCGCCATTATCCAGGATCTTCACTTTTCTTTTCTGCAGCATCTCGAAGCCTGCCGCAGGGCTGCTCATTACCCCGCGAAGCAAGGAAAGAGCTGCAAAGTATTTTATCCGGGCTTTGTTATCCGAAATACCTTCAGTTGTAATACCACGGGCAAATTTTAATACATCCTGGTAAAGTTTGTAATAATCGGAAGAAGCTGATAAAATGTATGGCAGTTCTTCTGTGGTCCTTGTTGGAAATGGATTTTCTTCATCCAGCCACTTTAGAATGTTTTTTCTTTTACGCTGAATGAAATGAGCTGCTACTTTTCGTTTCTCACTGATTACCAGGTCAGAAAAATCATAGGTTTCAAATTCGGTGTTTACCAATCCCAATAAAGATTTGAATTCACCATCTTTACCACTATGAGGAGTTGCCGTTAGCAATATCAGATGTTGTTTGTCATTTTTGGTAATCTTTTCGAGCAATTCATACCGCTGCTGGCTTTGACTTACTTTTTTAAAGTCAAGATTTTTAGTGCAGGTATGAGCTTCGTCAACAATTACCAAATCCGGAATATCCTTAAGAAATGCCGGCATTTTCTGAGAACCGTTTTTCACATAATCAATTGATACAACCTGGTATGGATAGTAATTGAAAACATTCAAAGTATCATCCCCAACAATTTTACGTTCCAGACCGGCTGCGGTACTCGACCGGATAATGACGGCATCAATATCCAGTTTATCGGCGAGTTCCCGCTGCCATTGCTCGCACAAATGAGGAGGGCACAAAACAGCAAATGATTTTACTGTTCCCCTTTCAATAAGTTCCCGCAGGATTAAAAGTGCTTCAATGGTTTTGCCAACACCTACGTCATCCGCAATTAATAAGCGGGTAACGGATTGTTTAAGGGCCATAATCAAAGGCACCAGCTGGTATGAGCGAGGACGGAATGATAATTTGCCCATGCAACGAAATGGTCCGCTAACCTGCCGGAAAGAGAGCCGTGCTGCATCATAAAGCAACTTTGCTGTAAGGAAGCTATCTAAGTCAGACTTATCCGGTAGTTCAAACTGGTCATCTTCTAATTTATCAAAATATTGTAATACAGGTTCGAAAACAGTGATCATTTCATCATCAGAACCACCAAGAGGTTTGAGCATGATAATTTCATTATCAGCAGAAGGCTGAACCACACATCTCCTACCCCTGAATTTTACGAGCTTACCCGGCTTTTTTAATTTGCTATCGATCATAATAGTTATCGTACTTTTCTAAAAATATCCTGACGCCGGGAAACAAAAGAAGAAACAGGTTCTGATGTATCATCCCAAACCAACACATCAAATCCGGCCAACTCAAGTGTTTTTCTTTTCTTTTCATCAGCAGCTTTAATAATTGAATTCTTATGAATGCCTCCATCTACAAATACCAAAGCTTTTTCTTTTTCATATACAAAATCAGGCTGCACATAGTACTGCTCCATATTGTAATTAGTATAATCAGGTAACCTATATCCGTTTTCGAAAAGGTAGTCTAATAATTCCTTTTCGCCCGGGCTGCGATGGTGCAAGCCTTTCTTTAGCTGCTCGTATTTATCTTCATAGCTTCCACCAACTGTATCATCAGGATTAGATGCAATAAGAAGTTCAAGGGCTTTAATAATTGAATGCCTGTCGATATTGATGTGGTCCATCTGATTATAATACGAAAGAAGATCATCATAACTGGCTTTAGGATGCAATGGGAACATGTCTTCTTTTGAATCGAAATCGTAGCCACAGATTTTGTAAGCCATTAAAAAAAGCGCTCTCAGTTTAGCCGGATTCCTGGCTATGTCCTTTAATACGCCAATGCTACCCTCTGCCGACTCATACAACATGATGTTTTTATTTTCACTACTTCCCATTAAACGGGCAGCGATTTCAACGGGTTCAATATTATATTGCTTTTCAATGGCTTTTTGTAAAGCGTATTGAAGCGTAATGACACCAACTTCCGTTAATCCAAGTGATTTAATGGGCTGCACATAGAGAATATCGGAAGTGTCGTAAGTGTAAAGCATTATATTTTCATGTGGATCATCAGGATATGGCTTTTCCAGCTGTTTTTTTGTTTTGAACATTCCCGATTTTGTTCCAATATCAAAACCATCATCCTTACCCCGTTTCCATTTTTTATTCAGAAGAATAAGTTTGGCTGCCGGCGCATAAAAAAGTTTCATTATTTCATCACCTTCAATAGTCAATTTGATTTTTGAAGCGTCCACCAAACTATCAGCAGAATTTAAGTACATCTCTGTTACGTAACCTTCGGATGTGCGGACTTCCTCCATACAAGAGATCCGTTCAGAATTTTCGGATTGAGCTTCTTCCAATTCCAGAAGATTAAGATGCAATTCAATATTACTTGCTGTAAACTGAGTGCCTGTAATCGGATCCTGATTCTTTCCTTTGCCTTCATCTTTGCCCAGGAAGGCATAATTCGTTTCTTTCGAAATTTTTATTTCAGTTAAATCAAGTGAGACATCGTTGGGAGTAACCCTGTTCACTTTGTATTTTCCGCCATTGTGGTATATGAGATTATTAGGTCCAAACTCTTTCAGTCCTATAAAGCGTGGCCTGGAGATGGATTCGTTTTTGTCCTTTCCGCCCAGGAAAACGCGAATAGGCAAGCGGGTAAAGTTATAACCCGGAAGGAATCCTTCGGAAGCCAGGTAGCGGAACGTGTAAAATTCGGATAAGCTGGAATTCTTATTCTTATCCAACTGATTCTCTAAAAGATTTTTCCGATCTTTTGCTCTCGCATAAGATGTTAAAGCAAGTTTCTTCAGATCATTGTCTTTAATAACCGGGCTAACCTGGATTTCATGTGCTTCATTCATCTGGCGTAAAGCATCCAGATACATTTTTCGCCATCTTAACAAAGCAGTTTCCAGTTTATCCGGTACTGTTCTGATCTGATTTTCAAGCCATATTTCGTTGAACCACTTTACATCGCTGAAATCGATACTTGATAATACTTTCTGAACAAGCTGTTTTATCTCTTCAAATCTTGAATCAATGACATCCTGGTATTTTGCCTTAATATCTTTTTTCAGTTTATACGTTCCACCAGCGATATCAATCAGCTCAAGCAGGGAAGGTTTAAACTCTTCAGCGTTTAAAACTGACAAAACTGTTGCATTGATGTGGGAGCGGATGAGTTCTTCATTTGTAAGGTCAATCCGGGGTGCCTGAACAATACCGGCCACCATTTTTACCGGATCGGCAAAGTAGTGCTTGTCGTGAGGTGATACTTTAGATGCATAGGTAAACACCAAAGCTGATTGGCCGTTACGACCGGCTCTCCCACTGCGCTGGGCGTAATTTGCCGGACTTGGAGGCACATTGCGCATGTGAACAATGTTCAGGGAAGAAATATCAATTCCTAATTCCATCGTCGGAGAGCAATACAAAGCGCTTATTTCTCTGGCATCATTGAACTTTTCTTCCCTTTCAATTTTTTCTTCATTCTTAATCTGCCCCGTGTGTTCAGCAGCTATGTATGATTTGGGGAGTAAAGCAAAATCTTCCTGATAAATATGCTGGAAGTAGAGATGAGGCTTTATTTTAATTTCTTCATCCAGAGATATGTAGGAGGTTTTATCGATTGTAACTGTAATTTTATCGCCTCTTTTCCACAGCACTTTAGAGAGAATCAGCTGATAGGCATCTTTATCCCCTTTCTCTGCCTTAATCGTTTGTTTCTTCAAGTAATGAACTTCAACCAAAGCATCCAGAACCTTTGTCATGAATGCATTATATTCATCGCCTTTAGGTACATCAAAACCGGATTTACGGAACTCATGTTTAATGAAGCGCGCCAAACGACTTGCTGGGCCAATACTTTGAATAAAGGTTTCCCTGGTGGCTTTATCAGCACCCTGGACTGAAAGAAAGTTTGGAGCATCCAACTTTTCTCCTTTATCCAGCGACCAAAGTTTTTCCTTATTTAATTGCTGGTTAAGTTCACTCTGAATGCGGATCCGGTTTTCGTACCTGAGCATGTCGTAATCAACGGCGTACATGTTCCTGAAATAATTCAAGACCTGAAGGATAAACTCTTTTCGTTGCAAAGGAGACCAAAGGCTCAACAAATCTATGTCTGACCATAAAGAATCGTCTGCAACTTCTTTATCGATATTTTTATAGGTAATATCCAGAAGGGCAGTTTGTTCCAAATTTGGAAGTATAAAACGCCAGCCTCTTTTCAGGTCTTGAATTATCCTGTAAGAAATATAATTTCGTAATGCTTCGAGGTTATCCTCATCAGGCCGACGGGGATTTAAAGAAGGATTTACAGCATATTCAGTTTCGGGCAGTGCTAATGCTTCCTGAACTTTAAAAATCAATTCGGAAATGGTAAGTGGGAGATCATTGGCATCCAGAACTTTTTCAATAGCAGATCGAAGATGAACTACCTGAATGAAATCGTTAAAATGGCCAGCCTGCAAGGAAGCATCCTGCCGGTTATCAGTAAAGCTTAATAATTTCTGCTCCTTTATCAGTTTTCCATGTTTGTATAAAGCCAATAAAGTTTGCAAGGTAATTAAGGTTGTTGATGTAGAACGACCTTCGTTGCCCAGTGAAATCAATTTTGACTTTTCACTTAACTTGGTTTCCTGGTAGATTAAACCGCAGGTTTGATCATAAATTAAAGGAGCTGGCATAAACCAAGCTTTTTCTCCGTTATTGGGGCTATCAGAAAAAGAGCCATCCTTAGAAACATAAATTTCTTTTGGTAAAAGGAATTCTTTAGAGCTATCAATCTTACCTGATTTACTAATCCAGGCAGAAGGGAGCAAATCAATAAATTCATTTATATCCAAGAAATACCCTTTATCGAAAAGAATGTAGCCATCTGTGTAATGATCCTGCAGCCTGCTTTTAACTTTTCTCTTCTTATCTCCATCATTAACTTTTAAGTCATCCTCGTTTCTTGGATTTTGGTTTTCATTAAAATCCCTGAAAACGAGTTTTTTGCCATTTTCACTGCTGTAATCCTTCCGAACGCAGATAAATTCTTCACCACTTATCCTGCTGAATACCGTTTGGTAAACAGGAACTTCAGGTTCATCCTCAGAAAGCTTGACAAATGGATTGGGTTCCAGTGTTATATGGCGGTTAAGCGCTTTTTCAAGTGTTACATATACATAACCAGTTTGTGAAATAAACTGGTGCAACTTGAAGGGAAGAACTGTATCCTTTTTTTTCTCTTTTACACTTTCGATATTTATATGCTCTGCCCAAATCAGGATTTCGATAATCTTAATCTCACATTCTGCGGCACTTATACCAGTTATTATGGAAAGCTCAGTTGCTATTGTTTTTAAGGATTTTGGGTCATTTCTTCTTTTATTATCACCTTCATTGCGGACTGCAATGGTTCTTTCCAACCAGATGGCAACTGGATTCTCAAGAATTGCAGCTTTTGATTTATCTTTTATTTCAGCTTTTAATGCTGACTTTAATTCATCATTCGTGGGTATTACCTCTTTTGTGGAATATGTTAGCGATTCGACAATTATATTTTGAGGGTAAAACCTTGAATTATAAAAACGGGTGGCAACCTTTGCTACTGCATCTTTTTGCTCATCAATGGTACCAGATGCCATGGTAGCCGATGTACCAATGCAAATGATCTTTTTATTTACTGTGGCTGCTTTAATTCGTCGAATAAGCAGGGAAACATCGGCACCTTGTCTGCCTTTGTATACATGCAGTTCGTCAAAAACAAGATATTCCAAATTGTGCAGGAAAGATTCCCTTAACTCCTCATCAGCTTTTCTAACCATTAAGAGCTCCAACATCATATAGTTGGTCAGCAAAATATCAGGAGGATTGGCAATTACTTTTTCTCTTGCGTCCTGCTTTTCCTGTCCTGTATATTTAGCGTAGGTGAATGGAAAGCCGTGCCCGGTTCTCTTTCTGTAATTATCTTCAAAGCCAGCTAAAGCTGCTTCCTGTGAATTGATCAAGGCATTCAGAGGATAAACAATTATGGCTTTTATTCCAGGTTTATTAGGATTCTTAAAAAGATGGTTAAATATTGTTGAAATGTAAATTAAACTCTTACCAGAACCGGTGCCAGACGTAACAACAAAATCTTTGCCTTCATTCCCTTTTATTATTGCCTCCGTCTGATGCTTGTATATTGACCAGGATTTGCCTGTCTCATCATAAAAGATATCATTGAAATCCTCTACTAATATCTTAGCGTTTACCAAGTCCTCAACTTTTCCTCCAGATTCAAATGAGGGATTGAATTGTACCAAGGGTTCCGGGTAAAGATTCCCCGAATTAAATTCGCTTTGTACCGTTGCAAGAATCTTTTTATCAGCAATGTTTATAAAACTGTCGATATAGAGTTTATAATCGTTGAGAATATCTTTATGTAAGTCGAAAATATTTTTCATTTAATGACTATTTACGGTATAAACCTACTTACTAAAAGCCTTTTTCAGGAAAAATTCTGCAAAAGGTGTATTTTTTTTATTAAAATATTCTTGAATAATAAATAGCTTGTTATACTCCCCATCAGGTATGTTTAACACAAATTAAGTAGAGAGTAATCCATACTTATAAAGTTTTGTCAAATGTATAAAATCATATGGAAATAAACGAAGAAAAACAGAGGAAATAGTAAATGCTTAAATAACGCATCGATATTAATTATTATATAATTTCTTTTAGTAGAGATAGTCGATTTAAGTGAGGGAGGAAATTTTATTTACCATTGTACGTGCGGAGGATTGATTGGTGGCCGGAGATGAAGTGGGGGAGGTTTGACCTCACCCATAAATCCCCTCTCCGCTGGAGATGGGACTTGGAGACGAGTGATTTGAGCTCATTAGGCATTCAAAGTGTTTATACGATTTTCATTTATTATTAGTTGAAGCATTTGTAAGCGTTGGAGGTATGGAAGGAAAACTTTGTTGCCGTTGTATGTGTGGAGGACTGAAAGATGGCCGGAGATGAATTTGGGGAGGTTGAGGATGACGGTGGATGGGTTGAGGCGGATGGGAGGAGGAGGTAATGGGGTAGAGGAGAAGAAGGATTGGAGGGCGTCGAGGGGCCAGAACTCACCCCCTGCCCCCTCTCTTTGAAGGAAAGAGAGGGGGTGTTGTTCTAAGAGAAATTGGTGGTAAAGGGAGGGGATTGCTTCAGGCATAGCCTTCGCAATGACGACCTTGCTATGAATAGTAGAAGTTTCCTTAGGAAATTCAGTGAATTGACCAGGTTTGAAACGGATCAGGTAATCGGCGAGATCGAGGCCGGAATTGCGTTCGGAGGGGGTGGCGAGTTGTTCGAGGAGGGTGGATACTGAGACATGAAGGCCGGATTTTGAGAGTTCATTTGCTTTTAGTTTCCATTCATCGCAGGCTTGTATGTCGGGCCAGAGGGTGATGCGGCGGCCTTTGAGGATGTTGAAGACCAGAGGAGTGGTCCACTTGCAGCCGTGCTTACCGCCAGTAGCGAGCCAGATGAATTGCGGGAAGTAAACGGAGGCGATAAGGGCGGTTTTTTCGGATTCGACGATGGAGACTGGCAAGGATGGGTGAATTTTGAGGAGGTGTTCGCCGAAGAAGCATTGCTGCAGATTGTAATCCATGAGTTTTAAGACTGAATGCGCCCAGGTGATGTGGTTGTATGGCTGCTTTACCCGGAGGCCCTTAGCGGGATCGTAGAGCATGACCTTGCCGGTGCGGATGCTGCCATGGGTGTCAATTTGCCAAAAGACGGTGGAACCGGGCCAGTGTTTGGAGGTGCCAAGAAGGTAGGTGTTGATGAGATGGGTGACGGTTGTGGGATCGAAAATTGATTTGAGGAAGGTGAGGAGGTGGTTGTGGGTATAGTTGGAGAGAGATTGTTGAAGGATGGATTCAGGAATGAAGGAAATAGGTTTGGGATTCTGAGATAAGACCTTATCCCTAAATCCCTTCTCCGCGGGAGAAGGGACTTGGAGACGAGTGGGATTGGATTGAGGGAGTTT
>CAIXZF010000078.1 GCA_903923925.1 uncultured Bacteroidales bacterium | reverse complement strand
TTTATTATTTATTTATTATTAACTATAACTATTTGTCTATGAAAGCAAAAATTCTGACGACTTTATCATTTTTGCTGGGAATCGTTCTGATCTCCGGAATTACAGTCGCACAGCCAGTTATTACCACCGCTGCTTCAGTAACAGCATGCCCTGGTAGTACCGTGGCAGTGCCGATTACGGTTGCAAGTTTCGCTGATGTTGCTTCAATTTCATTAACTTTGAATTACGATGTAACTGCGTTGACTTTTACAACATATACAAAGAATTCTGCTATTGGAGCGGGTTTTGAGATTACAAATGCTACTGGTGGACAAGTAAAATCTGCATATTTTGGAATGTCACCTGTTAACCTTACTAATGGTGCTACACTTTATACCTATAATTTCAATTATTTATCAGGTTCTTGCCCACTTATCTGGGATGTTGCTACCAATGGAAATTGCCAGTACAGCAATCTTGCCGGAGATGTTATTGCTTCAGACTGGATTGATGGTTCTATAACGCCAGCTCATTTAGCTCCCGTTGTTAGTGCAAATCCTTCAAATCTTACTGTAAACAGTGGCGCTGCTGCAAGTTTTAGTACCACAGTTGCAAATGCAACAAATTACCAGTGGCAAGTTAGTTTTAATAACGGAACCAGCTGGTCAGATGTTACGAATGGTGGCGTTTATTCAGGCGCTACAACTGCTACACTTGCTATTTCATCTGCTTCATTTGCAATGAATACTTACCAATATCGTTGCCATGTTTCTGAAAATGTTTGTAATCAGGCATCTAATACAACTGCCGGCATTTTGACAGTTGACCAGGTAACTACAAGTATTGAAGTTTCTGCCGGAAATATTACGGCATGCCCCGGAACTTCAGTTTTACTTCCAGTTAATGGAACTAATGTAAACGGTTTTAATAATTTCACGCTCACTCTTGATTTTAATGCAGCTGTTGTTTCATATATTTCTGTTTTAAATTTAAATCCAGCCCTTGCTTCAGGAAGTATTAATGAAACAGTAAATGGCTCAAGCCTTACTATTAGTTTTCAATCTCCTACCGTAATCAACTTAGGTGCAGGTAAATTATTTGATGTTAACTTCAATTATCTGAGTGGATCTGGAATTTTCAATTGGTCGGCTGCTGCTGGTATGAGCGTCTTTATCAATACGAATACTGGTTTATTAAACTCAAGTTTTTCTGGTGGAAGTATCTCTTTCTCATCAGCTGCTCCTGTTGTAACACTTTCTCCAGGTAATCAATCAATTACTGAAAACACTACTGCACATTTCAATATCACTGCAATTGGTGCTGCAAATTACCAATGGCAGGTTAGTACTGATAATGGCGTTTCCTGGATAAATGTTAGCAACAACACTAACTATAGTGGAGCAACAACAGCAAGTCTTACTATCAACAATACAGCTTTAAGTTTCAATGGCAACAAATACCGTTGTGTTGCAAAAGAAACTAACTGTAATCAGGCTGCTACTTCTGCTTCGGGTTCTCTTACAGTTAATGCAGCCACATCTGGAATCACGATTTCTATTGGCAATTTATCTGCATGTCCTGATAATCAGGTTGTATACCCAATCACTGCAACAAATTTCAATGATATCTTCTCGATGAGTCTTGCTATTAATTATGACCCAACGAGTTTAACTTACGTAACTCACCAGAATGACAATGTTGATTTAGCTGGCGGTGGATTCTGGCAGATCAACAATCCCGGAAATCAATTTCTGCTTGCATGGTTCTCAATGACACCAGCTAATCTAGGTTCAATGACAATTACGGAAATGGTCTTCCAGGTAGTTAATCCCGCAACAATCAACAATAGTGAAATTAACTTTGATACTGTAACACCAGGTTTATGTGCAGTGAGCGACTTGATTGGAAATGATTACCCTGCAACTTTTGTAAGTGGTACCTTCTCAATTAGTGGTGGATTCCCAATTATTACTACCCAACCTATGAACACTGGTAGCAGTGCTGGCGGTACAGTAATGTTTATGGCTGAAGCTCAGGGTTCAAATACCTATCTGTGGCAAGAAAAGACCACAACAGGTAACTGGACAACACTAAATAATAACGGAACATATAGTGGTGTAACTACCGGCATGCTTACAATTAGTAATGTTGCTCAACCAATGGATGGTAATCAATACCGTTGCGTTGTAACTGGTGGTGTCTGTAACCAAAGTATCAATTCCTCTACTGCTTCTTTACAAGTCTTTGCAGCAGGTACAATCATCACAACAGCGGGTTATATTAACACTTGCCCGGGTGGCGTTGTTACAGTTCCAATTACAGTAAACAATTTTGCAGATGTTGCATCAGTTTCACTTAAACTGAGCTATGATGTTAATTCACTAACCTACACTGGTTATCAGAATCCAAATCCTGCAATTAATTCTGGATTCCTTCAGATTAATGCAACAGGAGGTCAGGTTGCCTTAGCTTGGTTTAATATCAGTCCTGTAACTATTGCGAATGGTGGTCTTTTAGTAGAATTTCTTTTCAATTATGTTCAGAATTTCAGTTTGCTGACCTGGGATCCAACCCCTGGTAACTGCTTATACTCAAATGCAGGTGGAGCTACTTTACCTTCAGTTTATTTCAATGGTGCAGTTATATCTGCAGGACCGATGATCACATTAAATCCTGTTAATGTATCTTTAAATTCAGGCTTAAATGCAACCTATCAGGTAACGGCAACAAATGCTACAGCATTTCATTGGCAGGTAAATACCGGTTCAAGCTGGGTGAATCTGACAAATACTTCAATGTATTCTGGCGTTTTATCAAATACACTTCAGATTAATACTGTTACAACTTCAATGGATGGTTATCAGTATCGTTGTGTTGTAACCGGAATCTGCGGTAATTCAAATACAACTCCTGCTTTACTGCATGTTATCTCAGTTAATCCTATTGTAACTACAGCTCCAACAATTACACATTGTCCGGGTAATCTTACTATTCCAATTACTGTTAATGATTTTCAGAATGTTGGCAGCTTTAATCTGAGACTTACCTATACAAGTGCAATTCTTTCCTATAATAGCAACAACTCTCCAAATTCCTCTCTAACTGGGACTTTAAGTGTAACTAATGGAATTGGCTATGTCGACATCAGCTATACAGGAAGCGCACCAATTACCATCCCTAATGGAAGTGTACTGTTGAATATCGTTTTGAATGGTTCAGCTGGAACTACACCATTAACATGGGATATTACCAGTTTAAATGCCTGCAAATATCAAACAGTTAACAATACAAATCTCGCTTCATCCTATGTAAATGGAAGTGTAACGGTTAATGCACTTCCTGGTTTCCCCGGTACAATTTCAGGTGTTGCATCGATGTGCCAGGGAAGTTCACTTACAAATGTTTATACTACCAATGGTTCTACAAATGCACTTAGTTATGAATGGTCAATAAGCCCCGCAAGTGCTGGTAACATAGTTGGTACAGGTGTTTCATGTACAGTTACCTGGACACCTTCATTTGTTGGTTCTGCAACTGTGATTGTTAAAGGTGTTAATGGCTGTGGTAATGGTTCACCAAATGGAAAAGGCGTTACAATTAATCCTCTTCCTATTACTTCTCTTTCACCTTTTAGTCTATGGTGTAGTACATCACCTGCTGCTGCTCTTACAGGTGGTACTCCTGCTGGTGGTACTTATTCAGGAAACGGTGTAGCCAACAATATCTTTGATCCTATTGTTGCTGGTATTGGCGCTTTCCCAATAACTTATACAATTACAAATTCATATGGCTGTACAAAATCAGCATCACAGATTTTAACTGTAAACCAATCCCCTACTGTAACATTGGTGCTTAACCCATCAGTTGTTTCACCTGCTTATGTACCTTACATTCTTACTGGTGGAAGCCCTGCAGGTGGTACATATAGTGGAGTAAATGTTAACTCTTCAACAAGTGTATTTATTCCTTCATGGCTCTTCACTCCAACAGGAGGTGGCAACGGTTTTGCAACGATTACCTATCATTTTCAATCTACAGCTGGTTGTACAGATTCAGTATCTGTTCAGCTCCCAATTGATCCTACAGTGGGAATTCAATCAATAAGCAATAATGCTTCCCTTTCAGTTAATCCTAATCCAAGCAATGGTATGTTCAAGGTTAATTTGAGTTCAATTAATGAAAATATTGAACTTTTCATAATGAACAACTTAGGACAGATTATCTATCAGGAGAAGATCAGTTCACAAACATCTGCTTACAGCAATGATATCGACCTCACAAAACAACCAAAAGGTATCTACCACCTTAGAGTTGTTGGCTCACACTTTGTGAAGGAAGAAAAGATTGTTATTCAGTAACAAGCTTATAAATAAAAAAGGCGCCTTGAATCAAGGCGCCTTTTTTATTTATAAGCATTTTTGAGATCTAAGCTAATTTTTATTATTCTAATCAACCTTTGAAACTTTACCAGAACCTTCAACATTTATTGCTGTTTTGGGACTGCCTTTATACAATATTTCGCCAGACCCTATAACTTTTGCATTTAATTTCTCTAGAACAAACACCTTCATCGATCCGGAACCGCTTAAGTTTAAATCACTCTCAACTGTTGCCAGCTCTGATGCCTCGTAGGTTCCTGACCCGGTTAATTTTACATATTGTTGTTTTGCAGTCCCTTTAATAATTACACTCCCCGAGCCTTTTATCCCGCCATAAACACTCACTGCATCTGCCTCAGCTTCAATTGTTCCTGAGCCATTAATACCGAATTCCAAATGATCGCCTTTTAGCTTGCCATTAGTTTTAATGCTACCAGAACCATTGATTAGCAGTTTTGACAGTTCAGGTACTTTCACTAGTATTAGTACTTCCTTACAATCGCTGAAGCATTCTTTACTTTTTATAGTGAGCATACCATCATTTACTTCAGCTGTGATATTAGCAAGGATGTTTGGTTGACCACTGATTGAAAATTCCTGAGTCAAACTCTGCTCTACAACAAGTTTGGCTGGAATCTCGAGCTTAACTCCATTAAAGGCCGATGGGTTCCTGTTTTCGGTCTTAGAATCACCTATCCCCTGAATACAATCAGGGCTACAAGAAAGCATGAAACCGGACATAACAGCCAGTATCATGAAAAAGCAATTTTTTTTCATAAAAGCAGATTTTATTTTGCCAACTAAGTTAATGACAACTAAAAAAGAAAAGTAATAGAAGCTAAGCGGAGCTGATTATAAAACTGCTTTCTTTCTAATAAGATTAAGCGCACTCCCTGCTTTAAACCACTCAATCTGAGTCTGGGCATATGTGTGGGACAACTCAATAATCTCAATTGTTCCATCGGAATGATTTAACTGAGCTTTAAGCGGTTTTCCAGGAGCGAATTCTGTAAGACCAATAATATCAATTGTGTCGTTTTCCAATATTCTGGTGTAGTCTTCCTTGTTTGAAAAAGTAAGAGCAAGCATTCCCTGTTTTTTCAGGTTTGTTTCATGAATTCTTGCAAAGGACTTAACAAGAACAACTTTAACACCAAGGAAACGAGGTTCCATGGCAGCATGCTCGCGTGAAGAGCCTTCTCCGTAGTTTTCGTCACCAACAACAATTGAACTTAATCCAGCGGCTTTGTATGCCCTTGCAACACCTGGTACAGTAGCAAAATCTCCGGTAAATTGATTTTTAATTGAATTGGTATTGTCATTAAAGATATTAACTGCTCCAATGAGCATATTATCAGAAATATTATCCAAATGCCCGCGGAAACGCAACCATGGACCAGCCATTGAAATATGGTCGGTTGTGCATTTACCTTTAGCTTTAATTAGCAATTTCATACCAGTGATATCCTTGCCATCCCAGGCACTGAAAGCCTCTAAAAGCTGAAGTCTCTGTGAATCAGAAGCTACTATGATAGAAATACTTTCAGGATTATCAGATGGTGAAAGATATCCCATATCTTCAACTTCAAATCCGTTTGGTGGTAGCTCCAGACCAGTTGGGACATCAAGCATAACTAATTGTCCATCCTCATTTAGTAAGGTATCTGTAAGAGGATTAAAATCTATGCGACCTGCAATAGATAAAGCAGTTACAATTTCTGGTGAAGCTACAAATCCATGAGTGTTCGGATTACCATCATTTCTTTTGGCAAAATTTCTATTAAATGATGTTATAATAGAATTTCTTTTTTCAGGATCATCGGTATGGCGTTTCCACTGTCCGATGCATGGACCGCAGGCATTTGCCATTACTTCTCCACCAATAGCTTCAAAATCCTTAAGGATACCATCGCGTTCTGAAGTAAATCTAATTAATTCTGAACCAGGAGTAACAATAAACTCTGATTTCACTTTTAGTCTTTTGGAGCTTGCCTGACGTGCAACTGAAGCTGCGCGGGTAAGGTCCTCGTATGAAGAATTTGTACAGGAACCAATCAAGCCAACACCAAGTTCAACAGGATAGCCTTTTTCCTCTACAACTTTTTTAAACTCAGAAATAGGAAAGGCTGCATCAGGTGTGTAAGGACCATTAATGTAGGGTTCCAATTCATCCAGATTTATCTCAATTACCTGATCGTAGAAAGCAGATGGGTTTTCATAAACTTCATCATCAGGACGTAAACAAGCCTGCACTGAATCAGCAAGAACGGCAATTTCTTTCCGACCGGTTGCTTCGAGATAGACGCGCATTTTTTCATCATAAGCGAACAATGAAGTTGTTGCACCTATTTCTGCGCCCATATTACAAATTGTACCTTTGCCGGTTGCTGAAAGGCTATCAGCACCTTCGCCAAAATATTCAACAATTGCACCTGTACCTCCTTTAACAGTAAGAATACCAGCGACTTTCAGAATAATGTCTTTTGAGGAAGTCCAGTTATTTATTTTACCAGTTAGCTTAATACCAATTAGTTTTGGCATCTTGAGTTCCCATGCCATCCCTGCCATAACATCAACAGCATCAGCACCACCAACACCTATGGCTATCATACCAAGTCCACCGGCATTTACTGTATGAGAATCAGTACCAATCATCATACCTCCTGGAAACGCATAATTCTCAAGAATTACCTGATGAATAATACCAGCTCCTGGTTTCCAGAAACCAATTCCATATTTTGATGAAACGGCTTCCAGAAAATCATAAACTTCTTTATTCTGTGACAGAGCCTCTGAAAGATCAGATTCGGCACCCGATTTCGCCAGAATAAGGTGATCACAATGAACTGTACTTGGAACTGCTGTTGATTTCCTTCCGGCAGTCATAAATTGCAAAAGCGCCATTTGTGCTGTTGCATCCTGCATTGCAACGCGGTCGGGAGCAAAATTTACATAATCCTTTCCCCTGTCATATACAATAGCCTCATTGTTATCAAACAAATGAGAATACAGAATTTTTTCACTAAGTGTTAAAGGTCTGCCTAGTAGTTTTCTGGCTTTTTCAACCTTTAATGGCATACCTGCATAAAGCGCCCTGATCATTTCAACATTAAAAATCATTTTCTTTGTTTTAAATATTATTCACTTTTCTCACCTATAAAATGGTCTTTTTTATCAGCAAAAAGCACATTAAATGAAGTGAGACTGCCATAAATTCTTGTTATATATTGTTGAATATTAACTTTTTCATCGTCGTTTAGCTCACTTGAGTTAACCCTTTGTTCGAGAACACGTAAGCGATCGCGAACCATAACGATTTTATGAAAAAAAACATCAATTGGAATTTCTTTTCCAACATAGTTTTTGTCGCCAGGCTCAAGAAGAATCTTACCGCCAGCCCATTTTTTCCCGATTGGTACTGTTTCCTGCAGATCGGTGATATTGCGCAGCAGCTTTTGAAATACCCTCTCTACCTTATCAAAACTCACAAGATCTCGTTCTTCTTCCATCGCTTCAATAACTTCGAGACCAGCAAATGACTTCATAATAATTTTAGTACCCTGACTTATGAAAGTAATTTCATAAGCCTCTGGTCTAACCTGAATTACCACACCAGAGCCAAAATCAGGATGATTTACCCTTGACCCAATTCCCAAATAAATCTGTTCCATGTTCTATTTATTCAAATTTATCAGATGACAAAATTAGTATTTCATAATTAATTATCTATAGTAAAATCCCTAAAATCTGCTTGTGAACAGCTACTATTTGAGGGATAAGAAGTTGCAATTCATCATTAACAATAACATAATCAGCCTTGCTGATCTTCTCTTCTTCGGAGCATTGGTTTTTCATTCTGGACCTAACATCACTTTCGTTAACTTGGTCTCGTTTAATAACCCTTTGTAGCCTTAATTCCTCAGGTGCGCTTACAGTAATTATTTTATCAAATTTACTGCTAATTCCACTTTCAAAAAGGATAGCTGCTTCATGTATAATGTATGGATTTGAATGATAAAGCAAACTCCAGCATTCAAAGTCATTAATAACAAGCGGATGAATTAATTCATTTAACTTTTTTAATTTTTCTTCATTATTGAAAACAATACCTGCAAGGTGTGACCTGTTAACTTCAGCTGTTGAATCAATAGAATCAAGCCCAAATAGGCTTATTATCTTCGATTTAATTAGGGGGTATTGAAAAAATCGTTTAGCCTCAGTATCAGCATTATAAACAGGTACAGAAAGTTCAGAGAAAATTTCTGATACAAGCGACTTTCCACTACCAATTGAACCTGTAAGGCCTATTTTTAACATACAAAAAATTAATGAACTGGTCTGTCAATTTTGACCTTGTCTTCTAACACAATATAAAGAGTATCCGGAGTAAATGAAAGAAATTCACCATTAA
The DNA here is from genome assembly GCA_903923925.1 of uncultured Bacteroidales bacterium. Taxonomy (GTDB): domain Bacteria; phylum Bacteroidota; class Bacteroidia; order Bacteroidales; family CAIXZF01; genus CAIXZF01. Next base: position 20,840 of record CAIXZF010000078.1, on the reverse strand, counting down.
GAATATATTTCTCGGTAATCAAGGATTCAAAACGAGATAGAGGGAAATCATAATAACTCTGTCCATTCCTGTGCTTAAACCTGATCCTGCTTAAATCAATAATTAATGGATCTGGTTTCTGGAAATATTCAAGTGTAAGGATTTTAAAACCTTGTGCCCTGATATTAATCACAACAGGGGCCTTTCCTGGTTCTATGAGAACTTTATCTTCAGGAATATTTAGATATTTAAGCCTGATGCAAAAACCAGAAGTGTATATACCAGAAAGCCTGATCACTAACCACAAAGAAGTGGAAATGATCAGGCAAATAACAAAAACAGCCAAAGGTCCGCGGAAACGGATGTTGCCGCTACTAACCATTGATTTCGGGTTTATTATTATTTACTCTCACCAAGCTGTGCTGAAGCATCCATTGCAACTGCTGATTTTTCTATTTTCAACCTGTTGCCACCTTCTACTTCAATTACAAACGTTGTTTCACTAACTTCTGCTATTCTTCCATGGATACCTCCAATGGTAATAATTTTATCTCCTTTTTTAATGGCCTCTCTGAATTTTTTCTGTTCCTTGGTCTTTTTCATTTGTGGACGGATGAAAAAGAAATAAAAAACCACTATAATTAAAATTAATGGCAGGAAAGTCATAAATGGATTGCTTTTGGAACCATCAGCTGGTGGAGCCATTAACAGAATGTTCAACAATGTATTCATCATATAAAATATTTGTTATTAATTATTTAAAGTCATATTTAAAATATCTATAAACTAATCAAGCACTAAGGCTTTTATTTTCAATACTTTTGAATTTGGTTGAGTATTAGAAATAACAGTAGCCATTTTATTCTGTGTCCCGGTTCTACCTTCACTTTTAAACGTTAATGTAATTAGTCCGTTTTTTCCAGGTTTAACAGGATCCTTTGGATAATCGGAAGCAGTACAACCACAACTCGTTGAAACCTTTGAAATAATCAGGTCCGACTTGCCTGTATTTGTAAATTTAAAACCAAAACTAACAACATCACCATTTTTAATTTTTCCGAAATCATGTTCTACCTTTTCAAAAGACAAAACTGGCAGATTTCCAATATCTGTTTTATTATCTGCAGAGATTGGATTATCAACAACATCAGCTGGTATCAGCTTTTCTTGATTATCTTTATTCACACAAGAAGCAAATAAGAACAAAATAAGAATAAAACAAGTCAAACCCGATCTGAAATTGTACTTGAACATTTATAAAATTCTGGTTAATATTTTTATGGGTGCAAAGGTATGAAAATTGCGAAAGATTACTCCATTAAGCCTCTCCCCTTTTTGCTGATCTTGTTACCCGTTTTTAACTGTTCAACCAATTTATCAAGGATACCATTAATAAATACACTGCTTCTGGGAGTACTGAAATATTTTGCGATTTCAATGTATTCGTTTAATGTAACCTTTACCGGAATTGAAGGAAATTCCTGTAATTCACAGATTGCCATACGAATAAGAAGGTTGTCCATCAGGGCAATCCTCTCAAGTTCCCAATTATCGAGTGTTGACGATATTAAAAGTTCGTATTCATCTTCATGATTAATAGTCTTTCTGTAGAGGTTAAGCAAAAAAAGCTTATCCTCCTTAGCTTGTTCTTCATCACTATCAAATAATCCGGGTAGCTTTTGAATATCAAGTGAATCCTCCTCAAAAGCTTTGATAGTTTTGATAATCATCATCAGGGCAATTTCATAATCAGCAGCCCAAAAAATATTTTTATCTTCGTAATAATCTTCAAGGCTTTCATTTTCAGAGAAATATACTTTAATTAAAGTGGAAATGAAATTTCTGTCTGCTGTAAATGAATCTTTTGGAGAGTCCATATACTCTTTATATTCTTTCAATTCACGAATCTCTCCAAAAACCCGTTTAATAATTTCAAGTTCTGTTACGAGATTCACATGATACTTGTCGTAGTTTTTCCGGAAATCCCTGTTTTCGGAAATCTTCATTATTAAACGGTTATCTGCAAAGCGCATATTGGGATTCGACTCGGCTTCTGTAGGGAAGAACTTAAGCTTGGCATCTTCGATACGTAATCTGGCATATTCCGTAAGCTCAATCAGGAAGGCAACCTGGTTAATGTAAAGTTCGTAGAGTTTATCCAGACTGGATTGAAGCAATTTTTCACCCTGAGTTACATCGCTGTAGCCTGATAATTTGAAGGCATAAACAGCCTGTAGTACTTTAACTCGTAGATGCCTTCTGCTTAACATATACACATATCAATGAACATAAATATAGAAATGGGGTGCAAAATTAACATTAATACTTAACCGAGTAACTTCAATTATTAATTTTTAAAAAAAGAAGCACTTTAAAGGCATGGATTTTGGTTGTCCAGCAATTTTTTCATCAATCGGGTGAATCATTTGTTTAATTAGTTATTTTTGCCATATCAAGAACCATTCAAGCCGGGATAATTAAAATGGAAGAGTTCGAAAATAACGGAAAGAAAGAGGAAATTTTCTCAAAAGCAGTACGGGCAGGAAAGCGGACGTATTTTTTCGACGTAAAAGCTACCAAATCAGACGAATACTATCTTACTATTACAGAAAGTAAACGTCGGTTCAGTAATGAGCAAGGCAAATTTTTTTATGAAAAGCATAAAATATTTCTTTATAAAGAAGACTTTGAAAAGTTTGCAAACGGTCTTACTGATGTAATCGAGTTTATCCAAACAGGTAAAATACCTGAAACTTCTGAAGAAGATTTTAGAATTACAGGCGAACATGCAGACGTTGATTTTGATGATCTGGATAAAGATTTTGAAAAGTAAAAATATTTTTCCTGATATTTAAAGCTGTCCGGACGGGCAGCTTTTTTCATTAATTTAACACCCTGTATTAAAAAATAATTATAACAATATGGGAAAAGTTATTGCAATTGCAAACCAAAAAGGCGGAGTAGGTAAAACTACTACATCGATGAACCTGGCTGCCAGTCTTGCAGTACTTGAACACCGCACCTTGCTTATTGATGCGGATCCTCAGGCTAATGCCACATCAGGCGTAGGATTTGATCCGAAAAATATTAAAACAAGTATCTACGAGTGTATTATCGATGACGTTGATCCACTTAAAATAATACTTGAATCCAGTACACCTAACCTGGATCTGATACCAGCACATATCGATCTGGTCGGTGCTGAAATTGAAATTATTAATATGCCGAACAGGGAAAAACTCATGCGAAAAGTAATCCAGAAAATCAGGGATCGCTATGAATTTATCCTGATTGATTGTGGACCTTCACTGGGCTTGGTCACTGTTAATGTTCTTACTGCTGCTGATTCTGTTATTATTCCGGTACAATGTGAATATTTTGCACTGGAAGGACTTGGTAAGTTACTCAATACCATAAAGATAGTCCAGACCCGGCTAAACCCGGACCTTGAAATTGAAGGCATTTTACTTACAATGTACGATAACAGGCTTCGTTTGGCAAAACAAGTAGTTGAAGAAGTCAGAATGCATTTCCAGGAAATGGTTTTTGATACTATTATTCACAGAAATATCAAGTTAGGTGAAGCTCCTAGTTTTGGAGAAACCATTATTATGCATGATATTCAAAGTAAAGGTGCTATTAATTACCTGAATTTTGCAAGGGAAATCCTTCAAAAAAATGACCTTACCCGCCTTAGCAACGATGAAAAACAAATTTCAACAGAATGAATATTAAAAAGAAAGCACTGGGAAGAGGATTGAGTGCACTTCTCGATAATGATAGTGATAATGACACTAACAATAAAAATGTTAGTGATAATAATGATAAAACTATACAAATAGACTCCATTGTAGAGATCAGTCTGGAGGCAATTCAAGCAAATCCATCTCAACCACGTACTGATTTTGAAGCCAGTACACTTGCAGAATTGGCTGCGTCAATAAAAGAACAAGGGATTATACAGCCAATAACAGTTCGAAAGACAGGGGACAATAAATATCAACTGATCTCAGGAGAAAGAAGACTAAGAGCATCACAGCTTGCCGGATTGACTTCTATTCCTGCCTTTATAAGGACAGTAGACGATAATCAGCTGTTAGAAATGGCTCTGGTTGAAAATATTCAGCGTCAGGATCTGAATAGCATTGAAATAGCTATTAGTTTCCAGAGATTACTAGATGAGTGCAACTATACCCAGGAAGAACTAAGTTCAAAAGTTGGCAAAAACAGATCAACTGTTACTAACTTTCTCAGGCTTTTAAAACTTCCTCCCGAAGTTCAGGTTGCACTTAGAGACACTAACATTAGTATGGGGCATGCTCGTGCATTGATAAATATTGATGATGTTGAGACACAGCTCGCAATTTTAAAGAATATTCTATCTAAAGGCTTAAGTGTTAGAGAAGTAGAACAAATTGTTCAAAATCTTAACCGTAAGGAAACAATAGTGCCTGTAAAAAAGAACAAGGAAGTTCCGGTGAAATATCTGCCTTTTAAATCAAGACTTGAGCAAAATCTTGGGATAAAAGTTGATCTTAAGCTGGATCAGAAAGGTAAAGGTTCTCTTACAATCAATGTTAAAAATGAAGAAGAACTTGAGAAAATTGTTAAAATCCTGATGGAAGGGAAATAATTTGTTTACTACAATTTGTAAGTCAATGAATTTTATGTCGAAGGTGTTCTATTCTTTATTCTGGAAGGGAATATCAGGACTGCTTTTATTGTTGTTTATGCTGGTACAAATGAATTCGAGTGAAGCCCAGCAAATACTAAATCATTCACCTAACCGAGCAGCAATTTATTCCGCAGTAATTCCAGGTCTAGGACAGGCTTACAATAAAAAATACTGGAAAATCCCTATTGTTTATGCAGGTTTTGGCGCAATGGCATACTTCATTAACAGTAATGCTATTGAATATAACAGATTCAGAAATGCATATGATTACAAAACCGCTGCAATTCCGGATCCATCAAAATATAACTCTTATGTTGACAAATATCCTGTAGCATCTTTACTTCAAGGCAGAGATTTTTACAGAAGAAACAGAGACTTGTCTTATATTCTAACCGGCATCTGGTACGTTTTAAATGTTGTTGACGCAGCAGTTGATGCATATTTGTTTGATTATGATGTAAGTGAGAACCTTACGCTGCATGTTACGCCAGAAATTGTTCCTGTTCAACCCAGAATGTCTTCACCCTGCCAGCTAAAACTTTCATTAACATTTTGATTTCACACAGGGTTGAAATGATTATATAACTAATTCGAAAAAAGATGTCATTAAAAATAGCGCTATTAGGTTATGGTAAGATGGGTAAGGAATTGGAGCGAATTGCGATTGAACGAGGTCATGAAATTGTTATAAAGGTTGATTCTGAATCGGATTGGCTTGAGAATTCAATTGACTTACAAATTGCTGATGTTGCGCTAGAATTCACTACACCGGGGACAGTAATCAACAATTTATACAAATGCTTTGAATCCTCCATACCAGTTGTATGCGGAACCACAGGCTGGATCAGTCAGTTTGATGAAATTTCAAAAGTTTGCATAGAAAGAAATCAATCCTTGTTTTATGGTTCAAATTTCAGTATTAGTGTTAATATTTTTTTTGAGATTAATAAAATGCTAGCCAGACTGATGAATGAGTTTGGAGAATATGATGTGAATATTGAAGAGATTCATCATCTTACAAAAATTGATGCCCCGAGTGGTACAGCTATTGTTCTGGCAAATGATATTATCACAAATATGGAACGGATGGAAAAATGGTCAGACAATGCCCAAAAGTCAGGCGAAATTGCCATCAAATCAGTCAGAGAAGAGAATGTACCTGGTACACATGTTGTTACCTACGAATCTGCACATGATAGTATTGAAATCCGGCATACAGCAAAAAGTCGCCGTGGATTTGCTCTGGGAGCAATAATGGCTGCTGAATTTTTGCACGGTAAAAAAGGTGTTTTTACAATGAAAGATCTGCTAAATCTCAGATAAATACTATTTATAAAGGTTTCACGTTTTATAAAATTAATCAAATTATATTATGAGTATCTACGCTATTCTTTCTATTCTGGTTTTTATTTTATCAACTGCCGGATTATATCGTTTATTTGAAAAAGCCGGTGTTAACGGTTGGAAAGTTCTAATTCCATTTTACAATTTCTATATCTGGCTTCAGATTATTAAAAAACCTATTTGGTGGTATATTTTTCTTCTGATACCATTTATTAACGTTTTTGTTTTAATGTTAATGGTAGTGGAATTACTTAAGTGTTATGGAAAATTCGGGTTACTGGAACAGGCAATCAGTGTTATTTTTCCTTTCGCATATCTGCCCTACCTGGGATGGTCTCCAGCAAGTGTTTATTTGGATCCTGAAAAACGTCCGGCTTTTAAAAAGACTTTTGTAAGAGAATGGGCAGATGCTATTATTTTCGCTGTAATTGCAGCTACAATTATAAGGACATTTCTTGTTGAAGCATATACAATTCCAACTTCTTCTATGGAAAAATCATTGCTGGTAGGTGACTTTCTTTTTGTAAGCAAGATCAGCTACGGGCCCAAAATTCCAAATACACCAATAGCTTTCCCTTTTGCTCACCATACCTTACCCTTGACTCAATTTACCAAATCCTATGTTGAATGGATTTCTCTGCCATATTACAGGTTTCCCGGACTAAAGAAAATTCACAACAATGATGTGGTTGTTTTTAATTATCCAAGTGGTGATACTGTTGTTCTGGAAAGGCAAAATGAAGATTATTACCAGATAGTGAGAGACGCTGAGGTAGAACTTAAAAATTATCTGGGCGACCAATATAAACCCGGAATGGGAAGAGATGCTGTTTGGCATAATTATAAGGTTGTTGCCCGTCCTCCCGATAAACGGGAAAACTACATCAAACGTTGTGTAGGTATTTCTGGTGATAAAGTAGAAGTTATTAACAGACAACTATTTATTAATGGAAAAGCGGCAGATAATCCTGAAAACATGCAGTACAATTACGATATTTATACGGATGGTACTCCATTAAATCCTAAAGCAATAGAAAAACTGGATATTAGTGAGGGTGGCCCCGTTGAAGGCAGTAACCATTATGTTTTCCCTTTATCCCTGGAAAAACTTAATAAAATTAAAACATGGGCAAATATTACAAAAGTAGAACCAAGGTTACGACCCAAAGGAGATATTAATCAGGCAAACTTTCCACACGACCCTGCCCATTTTGCATGGAACGAAGATAATTATGGACCAGTTACTGTTCCAAAAACTGGTGCTACTGTTAAAATAGATACTTCAAATATTGCGCTCTACAAGAAAATTATTGATGTTTATGAGAACAATGATTTGAAAATTGAAAATGGTAAAATTTTTATAAATGGAAAAGAATCAACCACTTATACCTTTAAAATGGATTACTTCTGGATGATGGGTGATAACAGACACAACTCCGCCGACTCAAGATTCTGGGGTTTTGTTCCTCAGGATCATATTGTCGGCGAAGCAGTTTTTGTATGGCTATCACTTGATAAAAACAAGAGTATGGCCAGTAAAATAAGGTGGAATAAAATCTTCCGGATGATTAATTAATGACTGTTGTGGCTTCCCCACTCCCATGCATTAACATATTCGTACATCGTTCCATTAAGTTTCCAAAGAACAGCTGCAACATAAACATTTTGGTTCCAACTTGGATCGATAGTAATTGAATAACTCTTTTTAACAACTGTTCCCGCTGAAATTGTACCGGTAGCTATTTTTTCTCCGTATGCATTATTCGGAGTGGCAGCAGTTCTTAGAACAAAATCATGTTTGTAAATTGGATCAGAAGTTCCATTCTGAGCATAATTGCCTGCACTGGCGCTACCATCAATGCCACTTTCAAGTAAATAAACGCTTAAGTAATAATCACCGCTTGTACCGGAGAAAAATTTAACCATTGTATTCACATTCATTTTATCGCCAACTTTTTCGTTTGCAAACGTCACTGCAGCAACCGCTGTGCGATTTTTTAGCTGAGTCATTGTGCTGGAGTTGTAATTTGAAGCATCACCAATCCAGAAAGAAGGAATTCCACCACCATCAGGTCTGCAAGTATTAAAACTACTGTATAATGTTGCATTATTCATTGGATCTCCATTTCCGGCATGGGCTGCAATACCAATTACATCGCCGGTTTTGTAAAGATCGTGCATTGCAGGTGCTCCCCAGTTACCACAAGGACCGCACCATGTCGCAGTATATTCAACAACAAATCCCATTTGTTTTTGCTGAGGAACTGCGCATGTCCCATTGTCGATTGTAGCATCCGGGTCATAATTTAATGAAGATGGGTCGGTACAACCCGGTTTATCCACTACCTTTTGGGAACTCTTATTGCAAGAGAAAAGTCCAATGGAAACAAATGCCAGTAAAAAAAATGCATTTTTCATCATATCAAAATTTTAAGTTAATAATTATCAGGCCTGTAATCAGATTGCAAAACAAATGTATACAAATTATGGTATACTTAACATGCAAACTTGAATTTTGTACTTTTGTCGAATAAAATTATTATAAAATTAATGGGCAAGAAAAAAGCCACTTCAACAAAAAAAACAGAACCCGCAAAATCAAAAGGGACAGCGAAACAAAAACAAACTGTATCTTTCGGCTGGATTTCGAAAATAATCCGAATTTCCGGGCTTTTCCTGATATTGGTTTCTATTTTTCTACTCATCTCATTTACTTCCTATTGCCTCGGGGCATGGAGATCAGATGATATTTTCTCAGGCGGAGATATAACTATTTCCAGAATATTTTTCGACGGCACCATTCATGCATATAACTGGACCGGGCGAATTGGCGCCGCCCTTTCATACATTTTTATCAAACAATGGTTTGGAATTGCATCTTTTCTTTTCCCATTTTACTTTTTTGTAGTTGGATTTCAATTTCTTACTCAAAAAGCATTACTTCCTGCCGGCAGAACTTTTCAAGTATCATTCGTAGTATTATTGCTGCTTTCTGTGGGTTTGGGGTATTTGTTCCCCGTTGGCGACCTTACTATCCTTGGTGGAGTATTCGGACATTTGTCTAATAATTTATTAATTGGAGCGATGGGAAAGGTGGGAGCAGGAATCCTTATTTTCTTTGTTTATCTGTCCTCATTAATTCTTGCGTTTAATATTTCCTTCAAATGGCTGCTAAGAAAACCTGAAGCCGAATCATTACCAATAGTCGATGAAATTCCTGAAATTGCAATAGCACCAATTCTAGAAACTGCCGCTGAGGAAATTCAAACTATCGAATTCGACTTAAAGAATATTGCACCTGAAATCATTACTTTAAAAAAAGAAGAACCATCAAAAGTTGAAATACCAGTTACTTCGGGCATTCAACTTATGGTAAATAATGCAGAAATGATCTCTCCAGAAGAAAACTCAAACTTTTCTGTTCAAAATCACACTGAGAAAGAGGTTCAGGTAGAAGTTGAAGAACTGGAAGATGAGATTGAAGAAATTGAAGAGACTGTCGAAATTGAAATAGCCGAAACAATAGAAGAGGAAAGTACAGAACACATTCCTGACCTCAGCACTCCGTACGATCCCAGACTGGATCTTTCTTCATACAAGTTCCCTCCTATTGATATGCTTGCAAATTACAATAGCGGAACAACAAATGTTAAGAAGGAAGAGCTGGAGGAGAATAAAAATAAAATTGTTCAGACACTCAACAATTACTCAATTTCAATTGATAAAATAATTGCCACAATTGGACCAACGGTTACTTTGTATGAAATTGTACCTTCTGCTGGTGTGCGGATTTCTCGAATTAAAAACCTGGAAGATGATATCGCTTTAAGTCTTTCAGCTTATGGTATTCGAATAATTGCTCCTATTCCTGGTAAAGGTACAATTGGGATTGAGGTTCCGAATCAATTCCCTGAGATTGTTTCAATGCGCAGTATTATTGCTTCAGATAAGTATCAGAATTCAGGTTTTGAGCTACCAATTGCGATTGGAAAAACAATTTCCAATGAGAGTTTCGTTACTGACCTTACCAAGATGCCACATCTTCTGATGGCCGGAGCAACAGGTCAGGGAAAATCTGTTGGACTTAATGCTATTATTACATCATTGTTATATAAAAAGCATCCAGCCGAACTCAAGTTTGTCCTGGTGGATCCTAAAAAAGTTGAATTAACTTTATTCAGTAAAATTGAACGGCACTACCTTGCCAAGCTTCCCGACTATGAAGAAGCTATTATTACAGATATCAGAAAAGTTGTTCGGGTATTAAATTCGATGTGTATCGAAATGGATAACAGGTACAATCTGTTAAAGGATGCTCAGGTTCGGAATATTAAAGAGTATAATGCAAAATTTCTTTCCAGAAAATTAAATCCTCAAAACGGACATAGGTTTCTTCCATACATCGTAATGATTGTAGATGAATTTGCTGACCTTATTATGACAGCAGGTAAAGAGATAGAAGCTCCGATTACACGATTGGCGCAACTTGCAAGAGCTATTGGAATTCACCTTGTTATTGCAACACAAAGGCCATCTGTAAATATTATTACGGGCACAATTAAAGCAAATTTCCCTGCAAGGGTAGCCTTCAGAGTTACTTCCAAGATCGATTCAAGAACAATTCTTGATTCTGGCGGTGCAGAACAATTAGTTGGGCGGGGAGATATGCTCCTGACGGTAGGCAGCGATTTAATCCGCTTACAATGTGCTTTTGTCGATATAGGAGAAATTGAACTGATTACTGAATTTATTGGTTCACAAAGAGGTTACACTGATGCCTATCATTTGCCAGAATATTTTGAAGAGGGTGACGAGAATTCTAAAAGTTTTGATGCTGCTGATAAGGACGATTTATTTGAAGATGCTGCCAGACTGATCGTCCAGCATCAGCAAGGATCGACATCATTAATCCAACGAAAGATGAAACTCGGTTATAATCGCGCAGGCCGAATTATCGATCAACTTGAAGCAGCAGGAATAGTGGGATGTTTTGAAGGAAGTAAAGCCAGGGAAGTACTGATCAAAGATCTTGCACATTTGGAACAGATTTTGAGTAACCTCTGATGGAATTTAATCGTATCTAATTAACAAAATCAAATAATATGAAATCTGCAATAAGTATACTGATAGTACTATTTATTCTTCCGCTTTTATCATACTCACAGGCAAATGACACTAAAGCCAAAGCTATTCTTGATGAAGTCATTAAAAAATCAAAGACTTATGAGTCCATTAAAGCTGAGTTTGTTTACAGACTTGAGAATAAAACCAATAAAGTAACCGATAGTTATACAGGCACAGTAACTATCAAAGGCGACAAATACAAGCTCATCATTGCAGGTCAGACTGTGATTTTTAACAATAATACTTCCTGGACATATATTAAAAGTGCCAACGAAGTTCAGATTAACTCCTCAGATGATAAGGAAGATGCAGTAACACCAACAAAAATCCTCAATGGCTCCTACCTGACAAATTTTAAGCCCAAATTAATAAGTGAAGAAACTAAAGATGGAAAAACTCTTCAGGTTATTGATCTGACTCCAAATAAAGGTAAATCGTACTTCAAAGTGCGTGTTGAAATTGACAAAGCTAACAAGCAAATTGCCAGCTTCGCAGTTTATGATAAAAATGGCAGCACATATACTTACAAAATCAATAAGTTTTCTTCAAATGTTAAATTAAGCGACAGCGAGTTTGTATTTAATGCAAAGGATTATCCTGGTGCTGAAATAAACGATATGCGCTAAGAAGATTCATGAAGGAAATAACAACTATTATCTGGGATTGGAATGGCACGTTACTCAATGACGTTGACATTTGCGTGGATTCAATGAATATTCTTCTCAAAAAAAGGAATCTGCCATTAATGGACCTCGCTAAATATCGGTCGGTTTTTAACTTCCCCGTTAAAAATTACTATGAACTGCTTGGATTTGATTTTGTGAAAGAACCTTATGATGATGTTGCAATGGAGTTTATCAACGTTTATCTGCAATGGTTAAACGATTCAGATCTTCATTCTGATGTTTTACCATGTTTGGATTTCTTTGCTGGAATTGGCAAAAAACAATCAATTTTGTCAGCAATGGAACAGGATACACTTATAAATTCTGTTAAATCAAAGAATATCGAGAGTTACTTTGGAATTATCCAGGGTATTTCTGATCATTTTGCAAATGGAAAAATAGGAATAGCTAAAGAAATAATTAATAAGCTTAATGTTCCAGCGGAACAGTGTTATTAATCGGCGACACAATTCATGATCACGAAGTTTCAGTTGAAATCGGGTGTGAATGTATTTTAGTCGCAGATGGACATCAATCAATTGAACGCTTGTCTGTCTCAGGCAGAAGAGTTGCAAAAAACTTACTTGAACTTGTTGATCTTTTCAGGTAAAATAGTATCAGTATTCTCTTTTTCAATTATAGATTTATCGAAGATTTCTTCTTTGATCAGATGTCCATCTTTATAGATTTCTTTTTTCTGGGTTTTCCCAATTTCATCAAAATACATCCAGACACCATCTTTAATAGAATTTTTGTAGATACCCGATACCATAACTTTTCCGGAAGGATAGTAGAATTGTGTAAGGCCCTGCAATAAATCACTGATGTACTTTGACTTCATTTTAGGTGCACCATCAGGATAATATCTGATCCAATCCCCTTCTTTTAAATCATCCCTGAAAGAAATTTCCTCATCTACTTTAGAACCAGGATAGTAGTTTTTCGTTAAGCCATTCTTTTTACCAAGCTTGTAATATTCTTCTGAAATAAGTTTATTCTGATCATTGTAATAATGCCAGAGGCTGTCTTTCTTTTCATTAACGAATTTGCCTTCTCCCATTTTTGTTACGCCATCAGGATGATACGTAATGGTGTATGATATTTTACCATTATTTGAGTATTTGGAGATTGCTTTTATCTTTCCTGATGAATAAAAGTATTTAAACTCCCCTATCGGAATATTATCTTTAAAGGAGCCGTCATATTTCAAATGACCTTCTTCATCAAATTTCTTCCACTGACCTTGTTTACGACCAATTGAATCAACACGGTTAATTCTGTTCTCCTGACCTATCGCACAATACTGCATTAATACTATGCTAAATAACAATAAACAACTAATAATGAAAGGATTTGACTTTATCATAAAATCTCAAAAAAATGTAATTTGTTACTATCCCCTGATTGATTCACGTTACAATGTATCAACGCTATTTCCTCTATCTTTGTGCGTCAAAGTTAGAAAAAGAAAATCGCATGAACTCCTATCCTTCAAAATTATTGGAATCAGCAGTTAACGAATTATCCAGATTACCTGGAATTGGAAGAAAAAGTGCACTTCGTCTGGCATTGCATTTATTAAAGGAGAGAATTGAAGATGTTGAGTTTTTGGGTCAATCAATTATCAAACTGAGGAAAGAGATACAATACTGTACAGTTTGCCACACTATATCAGATAACGACATTTGTCAGATTTGTTCCGATCCGCGCAGAGATAAAACTACGGTATGTATTGTACAGGATATCAGGGATGTATTAGCTATTGAGAATACCAGGCAATACAGAGGTGTTTATCATATTTTAGGGGGAATAATTTCGCCAATAGAAGGTATAAGTCCATCTGACTTAACTTTAGAAAACCTTATCGAAAAGGCCGAATCCGGCATCTTTAACGAAATTATCATGGCATTGCCATCAACGATAGAAGGTGACACAACTGCTTACTATATCTATAAAAAAATCAAATCACTCCAAATTAAAATCAGCAATATTGCCAGAGGTATTTCATTAGGTGATGAGCTTGAGTATGCAGATGAATTAACTTTAGGAAGATCCATTCTCAACCGCACATTATATCAGGGAGACTAGGCAATATATTTTAGATTTGACTTTAATAATATATCAAGTAGCTTAAAATCAGGCCTGTACATCCTTCATAAACTTGCAATGATTATCAATACTGTTTTTAAATAATCTAAAATATTGCAAATATTGCAACAACTTCTTATCTTTACATTCCATGGTTTAAATTATAATTTAAAGAGAATCAATACTATACTCAAGACAATAACTCTATTTGATCTAGCTAATTATTTTAAAGTTTTAAACTTTTTATCAGTATTTACAAAAAAAATAAAACAATGAAAAAATTATTACTTACAACGATTCTTGCTTTAATACTTGGCCTTTGCGGATATTCTCAAAGTGTTACTTTGAACAATGTTTTTGGCTGTTATAGTAATGGCGGCACAATTAATGTCAGCTTTACATTATCAAGTTGGCCTGCAAGTGGAGTATGGGTAAGAAGTATAACTGGTGGAAATGGATCCTGGAGCTTACCCAATATTATTGGAAGCAGCCCAAACCAAACGTATGTTTCAACTTACACAATGAATGCAGCTGATACAACCACTGGTTCGTTTTCTGCGACAATCACAGTTTCGCGTACACTTGCGGGGGTAACTACTACAAGAACCGGAAGTTCAATAATTACTATTAATACAAAGCCGGGTATTCGTTTAAATCCGGTCAATGTTAATACCTGCGGTAGCACCAGCACTACATTTGCTGTTAGTGCATCCGGGAATAATCTGACATATGTTTGGCAACAAAGTGCCAACTCTGGTCTGACATGGAGCAATGTTGCTGCTAATACGATGTATTCTGGTAACACAACAGCTGTTTTATCCATTAGTAACATAAACAGCACATTAAATAACTACAGGTATCGTTGTCGGGTTAATTGCACTGGTTTATGTTCCAGTTCCTATACAATTTCCAATGCAGCCACCTTAGTTGTTATTCCTGCATCAGGAGGTGGTATACTATCCTCCAGTACATCTGTTTGCTCAGGCACAAACTCCACTTTACTAAGTCTTGCAGCTTATGTTGGAACAATTGTGAAATGGCAATATTCAACAAATAACTGGAGCACATATACTGATATTCCAAACACAACAGCATCATTCACTGCAACAAACCTCACTACAACAACCAAATACAGAGTTGTTGTACAAAGTGGCAGTTGTTCAACAGCAAATTCATCTGAGGCAATATTAACAGTTGGACCTGGCAGTGTTGGTGGAACGGTTGCAGGAAGCACTTCAGTTTGCTACGGAGTTAACAGCACAACACTTACCCTTTCTGGCTACAATGGAACTATTGTGAGATGGCAATCATCGACAAACAATTGGAGTACTTTTACAAATATTACAAATACCACCACCACACTTACTGCAACTAATCTGATATTAACAACAAAATTCAGGGCTGTTGTTCAGAATGGGGTATGTCCATCAGTCAATTCAAGTGAAGCAATGATTACTGTTAATCCTCCAACAATTGGGGGAAGTATTGGTGGGAGTACAACTGTATGCACAGGTACAAACAGTTCCACCCTCACCCTCTCAGGGCAATCAGGAGCAGTTGTTAAATGGCAATCTTCAACCAACAACTGGGTATCATCAACAGATATCCCAAATACAACAACAACCTTTACAGCAAGCAACCTCACAACATCAACAGTATACAGAGTTGTTGTTCAGAACCCTGGTTGTTCACCAGAATATTCAGCTGAGGCCACTATTACAGTAAATTCTGCATCCATCGGAGGAAGTGTATCAGGAGGATTAATTGTTTGTTCTGGAAGCAATAGCTGCACACTTACTCTTGCCGGCTATAACGGATCAATACTGTATTGGCAGATGTCGACAGATAACTGGGCAACTGCGACTCAGATAACGAATTCTACTACAACTCTCACAGCTTCAAATTTAACAAGCACCACCAAATACAGAGCCGTTGTTCAAAGTGGTGTCTGCAATTCTGTAAATTCAGGAGATGCAACAGTTACAGTTGTTTTAACTCAGCCTACCATTACCTCGCAACCTTCGGCAGCTTCTCCTTGTAATGGATCCGGGACTTCATTCAGTATTTCAGCAACAGGAAGCGGTTTAATATATCAATGGCAGATGAAAACGCCTGTTGGATCCTATAGCAATTTGTCAAACTCAAGTCCATATAGTGGAGTAACCAGTTCCGTTCTTACAATAAGTACTGCAACTTTAGGGATGAATGGTAATAGTTACCGCTGCGAGGTTAGCGCACCTTGTCCTTTGCTTTCGAATGATGCAATTCTTACAATAAATACACCACCCGTCACCGACAATCCAACAGATTCAACCGTTTGTGCCGGAAATAATTCATCATTTGATGTAACAGCTACTGGTTCAATACTAAGTTATTACTGGCAGTTGAGTATAAACAACGGCAGCAGTTGGAGTAATCTTTCCAACAATTCGACTTATAGTGGAGCAGCAACTTCAATTTTATCGATAACTGCTGCAACTACAGGAATGAATGGGAATCTATACCGCTGTTATATTACAGGAGCATGCCCACCTTCAGCCACTTCCTCCTCCGCAAAACTTACAGTAAATTCTTTACCGGTAGTTTTAACAACAAGTGGAAATAGTGCAGTTTGTCAGGGTATCGGGACTTCATTTAATATAACTGCTTCAGGAACAGGCATCAGTTATATCTGGCAGGTAAATAATGGAAGCGGTTATGTCAATATAACTGCAGGTGGTGGCTATTATACAGGTTATACTTCTGCCACACTCACTCTTTCAACAACATCCCTATCAATAAATGGGTATAACTATCGCTGTTGTGTATCAGGAACCTGCACTCCTGCAGCAATTTCATCTGGTATGTTGCTCACAGTTAACACTGATGCAGGAATCGATGTTCAACCTTCTGCAACAAGTGTTTGCGTTGGATCAGGTACAACTATGAGCGTTACAGCACATGGTACTGGTTTAACTTATTTCTGGCAGCTAAAATCCGGGGCAAGTACTTATACAAATTTATCAAACAATAGTACTTATTCAGGTGTCGGCTCAAATACACTTACATTTTCAAATGCAGGTAGCTCATTAAATGCAAATGTTTATCGCTGTTATATTTCTGGTACCTGTTCAAGTGTTAGTTCAAATGATGCAACTTTGACTGTTAATGAATTACCAAATATAACTACTCAGCCTCATTACAATAATAATGGCACTAATCCTCCATGTGAAGATATTCTAAGTGAAATTGAAATTCACGCTACCGGAGCAGGACTTGTTTATCAATGGCAGTTGAGCACAGATAATGGATCATCCTATACGAATCTATCAAATACCACGATGTATCAGAATGTTACATCAAATCAGTTTAAGATTGCTCACCCTGCTTTATCAATGTCAGGCAATAAATACAGGTGCTATTTAACAGGTAGCTGCTCCCCTCCACAAACTTCTACTGCAATTACTTTCAATGTATGGGAGAACACAAATATTAGCAGCGAACCTATCAATGCAGAAATTTGCCAGGGTTCAGGTTATTCGGCATCTTTTACTACCATAGCCACGGGAAAAAACCTAAGCTATCAATGGGAATTGTATGATCCATTAAATCTTTTCAGTAATCATCTTCACCTTGATAGCTGGAATGATTTAGAAAATAATAGTATCTATACCGGAACCCATTCCAGTGTTCTTTCAATTGCTAATGCAACTATGGCAATGAATGGTAATATTTATCATTGCATTATTACAGGAGACTGCAATTCCAAGACAACAGTATCTGTAACACTGACTGTTGATCCTACTACTGTTGGAGGTTCAGTGGCAGCTAATACAGATATTTGTTTAAGCAGCAACATTACCAATTTAGTACTTTCCGGGCACACCGGATCTGTTTTACGTTGGGAATTTTCAACAAATAATTGGGTTACAACCAGCGCTATTGCCAATGTTACATCCGGATTAACGGTGACGAACTTAAGTGTTACAACCAGCTATAGGGCTGTTGTCCAGAGCGGTATCTGCAACAGTGCAACCTCAGCAGCTGCCACATTAACCGTTCACATTTTACCTACAGTAACTTTTACAGGAACTTTTGCTGATCAGCATCTTTGTGGTGATCCAGTTACATTATCCGGAGGAACACCTTCTGGAGGCACTTACAGTGGACTGGGAGTTTCGGATGGAAAATTCGATCCTTCAGTTGCTGGTCCTGGTTTACATACAATCACTTACACTTTCCAAAATTCATTTGGTTGTTCTAATTCAGCCACGAATACAATTACTGTGATGGAACCCGAAACCAGCGTATTTATGATAGGCGATGGCGGAGATTATACAAATTTAACGGGTAGTGACGGATTGTTTAATTACCTTAATATAAACCGGAGATGTGGAAATGTGATAGCTGTCATCATGAACAATCTTACTGAAACAGGAAATCATGGCCTGAATGAAAGTATTGATGTCTTCCCTGGCAACTATTCTATTACGATTATACCTCTCGATGAGACACAAAAAGTAATCAGCGGTAATTGCCCTGATGCACTGATACGACTATATGGTATCGACAACCTCACAATTGACGGTGGTATATTCTGGCCTTACAGAGCTTTGAAATTTGTAAATAACAACTCCTTATTTCCAACTTTATTTGTTGGCAATGGAGTATCTAACAGTTGGATTTCGGCCTGTGAATTTGAAGGTAATAATAGTAATCCAAACAGTGGAGTGGTTGTTCTTGAGTCTACCCTTGCCAATAATAGCAATGTAGTATTCAACAGAAATATTTTTGGGAATATTTCTCAATCAACAGCAGCACCCAGTAATCTCTTTATTGCAAAGGGAAGCGGAATATTCTTTAATTCGAATATTGATCTTCAGGGAAATGAATTTGAGAATTATTCATCTAACGGAATCCTCGTAACCGGAAGTGGCAATGGCAGTAACTGGGACTTATACAATAATAGTTTCTACGCTACATTACTACTAAGTTCTAATCAAACTGCTATTAATTTTACGCCAGGGGCTTCTTCAATTAACAATACTTTTACTACAAATTATATTGGAGGTACTACATATCAGATATACGGTTCAAATTTTGAAAATACGGGTGCCGGAACCTTTAAAGGTATTTCTGTAAGTTCCGGTAATTCAACTATTTCAAATAACTTTATTGGGAATATTAAATTATCGAGTACAGGAGCACCTACTTTTACTGGCATTGAAGTTTTATCAGGAACAGCCACTATAAATCAGGGTAATATTATTGGAAGTGATAATATTTCATATTCAATAACAATGAAGGGAACAGGGAACTTTGAAGGGATTAAATCAATCAGTACTTCAGCAGTAAGCATCAAGGGAAATACGATTTCCAATATTAATTATTCAGGGAATCTGGGTAGTCCTAAAGCAACGTGTATCTTTATTAAACGTGGCAGCGTTGACAAAAATCGGATTCTAAATATTGGTTGTTATTATACAACAATGACGCCTATTATTTATGGTATTGATAATGAGGCAAATAATACTGGTAATATGATAAGCAATAATATGATCTTGCTTAAGGGTGGGAACGCCGGAAATCCAAGGATGTATGGTATTTACGACAAATCTGTTGGAAACTCTGGTTCTATTATTCATAATACCGTTTTAATACAAGGGACACTTTTTGCCTCTGCAACAAATCTGACTACGGCATTTTATCGCGATGGTACTACTCCTGTAATATTGTATAATAATATTCTTCATAATACGAAAACCAACACTGCTTCAGCAAAAAATTATGCCATTTATTCCACGTCGAGTAATGCGATAACAACCAACTACAACGATCTTGTATCTGCAGCTCAAACCCTTGTTTACTGGTCAGGCATTACCTATACAAATCTTAGTTCGTGGAAAACTACAGGAAGAGACGTTAACAGCATCAGTGTGACCCCTGTTTATGTTTCCGTGTCAGATCTTCATCTTACTACTGCGAATACCGGAATTAACAATAAAGGTTCTGCTGTTAACAGTATTGGATATGATTTTGATGATAGTCCAAGAAGCGCGAGCACTCCTGATATTGGCGCTGATGAATTCAGCACTACTGCTGCATTTATGGCAGCAGAACCAAATGAAAATGAGTTTGCTGAGCCAACTTTATCAATTTATCCGAATCCTGTGAGCAGCAATGCTATGATTTCTGTTACTCTAGGGAAGGAAAGCATTGTGCGTATTAGAATTTACAACATTGTCGGAAAGCTTGTTCAAAGCATCAACGAACAGCTTTTACCAGCAGGTAACACAATTTTCGAATTTAACAGCATGAATCTTTCACCAGGCATGTATATCTGCCATATGACTGTAAACAGTGAGAATCTCCTTGTTCAACGATTGGAAATAATCAGATAGTCCGCGTTTATCAACTTAGCTATAAGAGGCTGGTTCATTGCTTGAACCAGCCTCTTTTTCATTTATAAAGTTTTTGCTTCATGCAATAATTTACCAGAGTAACAATTTACCCTGCTGAATGTGTTAAAATTACGGGCATTCAATAAGATGCAATCACCCGTTATCATATAGCAATATTAATAATATTTACATTTTCACATATTTCATTATATCCTATTTTCTATTTGTATATTTATTTTTTTCTTTTTAAGCTTTATTCCCTTTTTGAGACTTTTTACTTTATTTGCTCTTATTCCAAATCCAAATTAATAATTTCATTAATGAATTATGTAAATTTTAAGAATATTTAACACAATAAACAATAAATTATAGTCTGATTTTACGAATAGCATAATTATAATCATCTAATACTAATCGGCTGACTTCGTATAGTTAACTTAATGAAAATAAGGAATTAATATTATTTTTTTTTTACAAATTCAAAAATAATAATTATTAATAATTCTAATAAACTGATCATTTTTTTAAATCGATAACGTCTTTTTTTTAATGATCAGTTTTTATATCTATTTATAATAATTTTAA
>CAIXZF010000077.1 GCA_903923925.1 uncultured Bacteroidales bacterium | reverse complement strand
CAGTTCGTTAATTTTTGTTGGTGAATAACAAACCTCGGATTGTCCTGATTCTATCCTGGAAATATCAATAATATCGTTTATGGTCCTTAGCATACGGGCACCACTTTCCTCTATGATTCCAATATACTTTTTCTGTTCATCTCCTGTAAGATTAGGTTTTTTTAATATTTCGGCAAAACCTAATATACCGTTCATGGGAGTTCGTATTTCGTGGCTCATATTGGCAAGAAAAGCCGATTTCAGGCGGTCGCTTTCTTCTGCTTTTTCTTTGGCTGCTATTAATTCTTGCTCTGCTTTCTTAAGTTCGGTGATATCCTGATGGAATGCAAGAAAATACTGCTGGTCGGAAATAGTTATTAAGCTTACAGTATCGTTTAGAAAAAAACGATGTCCATCTTTATGGTAATGCTCAACCTCAAAACGAACGACCTCACCCTTATAAATGCGCTGCATAATCGCATCTCTTCCGTCAAACGCACCGTCTCCGAGAACATCCAGGTCTTTAATATCTATGTTCATCATCTCGTCTACAGTGTAGCCATGCATTTGCGCAAAGGCTTTGTTAACTTCGGCTATTTTCCCATCCATGGCTAGCAAGATGAGTCCTTCGTTCGCCTGATCGAACAATTTGTGATAGCGTTTTTCGCTTTCCTTCAGTTTTTCTTCTGCCAGCTTAAAATCGGTATAGTCAGTTGCTATACCACAAACTGCATAAGGTTTTCCATTGGAATCAATTAAAGGAAATTTTGAAGATATGTAATAATGCACCCCATCGTCCTGAGGAACCGTCTCAACCACCTCCATGGCTACTCCTTTTTCCAAAGCAAGAATATCGTTCTCCTTCAATTTATCAGCTATCTCTTTTGGAAAAACATCATAATCTGTTTTACCTATTATTGATTCTTTCGTAACATGGAATAATTTTTCGTACAAGCTGTTTATCATCATGTATTTCCCATCAATATCTTTCACAAAAACCACCGTATTGGAGTTGTCCAATACTCCTTGTAAGCGGGATTCGCTGTCATAAAGATTTTTCTCCAGCTTCTTGTACTCAGAAATATCACGAGTTACACTCAATATATGAGGGGCACCTTTATATTCAATAACTTTCGTGGATATTATCCCTGTAAAATTGCTTTTGTCTTTGCGACGAAATATGGCTTCATAATTTGTATTGTGGCCTTTTTCAATAATTTCATTCGCCAATTGTTGTCTATCGGTTGGATTTGCCCAAATATTCAGTTCGATTGTCGTTTTGCCAATAATTTCGTCATGTGTAAAGCCGAGTTGATGAATAAAACCATCATTGACCTCAACTATTTTATTATCACTCAACCGAACAATATTGACAATATCAGCATTAGAATTAAAAAGTAGTTTGGTGTTTTTTTCACTTTCTTTAAGTTCCGATGTTAACTGGTCTGCTATTTGCTGCGCTCTAAAACGTGTATTATATAAAGAAAGCGACAAAGAAAATAACAATAAACTGATTATGAAACCACCAATTAAAACGATAAGTACTTCGCTTTGAAAATATGCAAATTGTTCATTCGATTTTGAAAACTGCAAAGTCCATTTCTTTCCATTAAACTCGATTGGAATTGTATGCGTTTCTTTAGATTTCTCAGAATGACTTATTATGTCTTTGCTTTGATTGTCAAATAGTAATGAATTTTGCGAAATGCTGTCATTATCGTAAATCTGCAAATTAAATAGACTATATACCCAACCTAATATGGCAGCACGACGTTCTTCAATTGTATTTGTTGGCATACCTTTTCGGTAAACCGGAACATACATTAAAGCACCTGCCTGTACATCTTTATCGGTTTCCTGTATGAGAACAACTTTTCCTGAAAGTGCTGCAATGTCGTAATCGCAGGCTCGCTCCATTGCATTTCTTCTTATCGGTTCAGAATACATATCATAGCCGAAAGCGTGCAGATTTCTGGCTTCAAAAGGTTCAAGAAAAATTATTGAGGTATATATTTCTCTATCTCCGGCAGGATAAACTGTGTAGTCAGGAAAGTCTTCTTTTCTGATTTGTTGGATATGCTGGTGTAATTGTTCTTTTTTTATAATTATTGAATAACCAACGCCCTGAATACCTGGCAAATTCATTTTTATTTTGGAATTTTCGATAAAAAGTTTCCAATCTTTACGTGTAACAGTATCAGATGCTGCAAACAATGATGAACCACTTCGTAAAAGTTGAGCATGCGCGTGAAGTTGCGTCGATATTTTTGTTCTAATTTCGTTACATACCAGAGAAAATTCACGCTTTGCTGTAGTTTCAGAATTGTTTTTTGTATAAATAGCTGCTGCAAAGCTTAAAGCAATTCCAATAATTAAAATAACAAATGACATCCTTGTTTTTTTTGAAGGAATTTCGGGAGTCATATCCTGATATTTTAACATGTAAAGTCTATCATAATTCCTGGGCTTTCAATACATCAAATTTTGAATGAATAGTGTCAAAGGTAGCAAAATCATCAAACAAATACATATTTCACTGTGACACTTGTTTAAGTATTGACATATAAATAAAAGTTGTTAAATTTACTTGTTCATTGACAATGACAATTTTCATCAACAAAATTTATGCTGACCTACCAGGATAGAAGTAAGGAAGAACTCATAGAACAGTTGCAGACCATACAGCAGGAGCTCAATGATTTGAAGGCACTGTATGAAAAAGATATCACATCTTTGAGAAGTGCACAGGAAAAATTGAAGTTAAGTGAAGAGCGGCAGCGGGAAGTGCTTGAAAATTCGGTGGATGCAGCGTATAAAAGGGATCTTCGAACCAATAGCTATGAGTATCTCAGTCCTGCTGTATTTCGTTTAACAGGTTATACTTCTGAAGAAATGAAGGCTTTGTCACTCGAAGCAGTTATTGGATTAATTCATCCAGATGATCTGCCTGAAGTTGAGCGGACCCTTGCCGACGCAATTACACAATCTACAATACAAGCAAATCAGGTTGAATACCGTTTCAGACACAAGGATGGTGGGTACCGATGGTTTAATGACCAGTTTACTGTTGTAAACGATAGTCAGAATAAACCTGTGGTACTTATTGGAAGTATTAGTGATATCACCGAACGGAAGATGGTGGAACAAGCCTTAGAAAAATCGGAAGAAAAATACCGCAGCATGTTCGAGAACGTTCAGGATGTTTTTTACCAGATCGACCTTGCTGGTATTATTCAGGATATAAGCCCATCCATCAAATATTTTTCCGAATTTAACAAGGATGAAATCATTGGTACCAATGTATCCGACCTTTACTTTAATCAAGATGACAGGGTGTTGTTTCTTGATGAAATAAAGAAAAAAGGTGAGGTCAGGGATTATGAATTGACAATTAGGTCTAAAAGCGGGAATAAAACGTTTGCTTCCATTAACGCCAGTATAATTTTCGATGCCGACGGCAAACCAAATCACATAGAAGGGGCATTACGGGATATAAGCGAACGCAAGATTGCTCAAGAATCTTTAAAGGAAAGTGAACACCACTATCGCACCCTGTTCGACCAGGCGAATGAAGGGCTCATTCTGCTTTCAATGGATGGTAAATTAGTTGAGGTTAATAAGTCATTTGCTGAAATGCATGGTTACACTGTTGACGAGCTTACGAATATCGACATCAGGGATTTGGATGTTCTCAGGGAAGGGGCATTTGAAGCTCGTGCCGATATAATGCAGCGTATTAATGCTGGGGAAGTTGTCCGTTTTGAGGTCGATCATTACCATAAAGATGGCCGTATTATTACGTTCAGCGATTCAGCGAGTTTAATAACCATTGGCGACCAACAGTATTATCTGGCCTTTCATCAGGATATTACTGAGCGAAAGCGGATAGAAAAATCGCTGAAAGAAAGCGAGTTAAGCCTTAATGATGCTCAGAATATTGGGAAAATTGGCAGTTGGCAATTGGATTTAATTAATAATAAGTCAAAATGGTCAAGGAATTGCTTTATTCTTTATGGATTAGAGCCTGATGAAATTGAACCTTCATTTGAATATTTTAAAAGCCGAGTTCATCCTGATGATTTGCATATAATTGATGAATCTTTTGAAAATATTTCTAAGTTCAAAAATTTTCAAAATATTGAAGTACGAATACTCTTTCCAGACGGCAACGAAAAGTGGGCCCAAATTAATATAGTGCCAATTGTAATAGAAGATGAGCTTGTTGCATTGAATGGAATCCAAATAGACATTTCAGATCGAAAGCTGGTAGAAGAAAAAATTCGTGAAAAAGATATCCAGTTCAGAAAGCTTTCTTCAAATTTGCCTGATTTGATTTTTCAGTTTACGAGAAAACCTGACGGAAGCTATTGCGTTCCTGTAGCCTCAGAAGGTATTAAGAACATTTTTGGATGTTCCCCTGAAGATGTAGTTGATGACTTTGCACCTATTGGAAGGGTAATTTTTCCTGAAGATTCAGAAAGAGTCATAAGAGAAATCGAATATTCTGCGAAACATTTGACTTACTTTACCTGTGAGTTCAGAGTGCAAATACCCGGCAAGCCCATCCAATGGATCTTCTCCAGATCGACACCAGAGAAAATGGAAGATGGGAGTGTGACCTGGTATGGCTTCAACGCCGATATCACCGAGATGAAGCAAACGGAGACAGACCTTATTAAAGCCAAAGAAAAAGCAGAAGAAAGCGACCGCCTGAAATCGGCTTTTCTGGCCAATATGAGCCACGAAATACGAACTCCCATGAACGGTATATTAGGTTTTGCCGAAATATTAAAAAAACCTAATCTTACAGGTGATGAACAGAAAAAGTATATTGGAATCATAGAGGAAAGTGGTGCCCGTATGCTAAGGACCATAAACGATATTATTGATATTTCCAGGATAGAATCAGGACAATCCGAGGTTTGTTATTCACCAACAAAAATTAACGAACTG
>CAIXZF010000076.1 GCA_903923925.1 uncultured Bacteroidales bacterium | reverse complement strand
TTCTGGCATTGTGCCAGTGAGAATGAGCCTATCGTAACATGAAAGTACTAAGGCTATTTTCCCTTTGTAAGTTTCTGTAAGGAGTTCCATCCTGTAAAGTTAACATTTCCCCTGTTTGGTTCTGGCTCGTCCAGGTTAGGTAATTATGATTAGAAAAGACGATAATGAACTCGTTTTTGAAGTTATCAACGGAAGTGTTTCTTCCTTTGAAGTGTTGATTGAACGCTATCAAAAAACAATATTTACAATGGTACTCAGAATGGTTGGCGATGTGGAGAATGCAAAGGATATCACTCAGGATATCTTTGTAAAAACATATGAAAAGCTGAGAACCTTCAATTTCAAGCACCGGTTTTTTAGCTGGTTTTATCGTATTGCTCTTAACGAAACACTAAGCTGGTTAAAGAGATATCATTCAACAGAGAGGCTTCAGGAAGTACAGTATGCAATTGCCGACGAAACCACACAGGAAGATCCGGAACGAATGAATACTTTGCTGCACTCAGGTTTAATGGAACTGCCTGAAGATTACCGAAGTTTACTCATCTTAAAATATTACAGTCAGTTATCCTATGAGGAGCTGTCTGAAATTAGTGGCGTATCATTAAAAAAGGTAAAATCCCGTCTTTTTATTGCAAGAGAACAATTAAGGAAGGTACTTCTTCAGAAAGGGTTTCCAGGCGATGAATGAAAAAAACATCTTAGAGAATATTTACCGGATGCTTGACGGTGAATTAAATGCTGCCGAACAGGAGGAACTGAAACTTTACCTGGGGGAACATCCAGAGGCAGCGATTTTGATGAAACAATGTGAGAAGGTAAAAGATCAATTCGGAAAATCGGGAAACAGTGAAGTTGTGCCGGATTTAAAGTCTGAAATTCTTGGCCGGATTAATTGGGAACAGTATAAAACGAAAAATATAATGGAACCGAAATTTTCGATAAGTTTCTGGCAACAACCGGTTTTCAGGATGAGTTTCATTTTCATTACAGGTGTTTTTATTGGATTTCTGATATTCAGCTTTCTCAAAACAGATTTAAGCCTTTCTTCTAAAACGAAAGAAGCGGTTAAAGGAACTTTTGCAGGTTCGAATACATTTGAAAATATGAAGGTGGCTGATAATCTTCTTTACGAAGGAAGTTTGGCGAAGGCGGTATGCAACGTAAGGTATACAGCTGATATTGTTGAGATTGACCTCAATCTTTCCTCTTCACAAGCTGTTAATACCATCCTTGAATTTGATAACAAAAACTTTACTGTACTTAACATCCGGAATGTGAATGTAAATAAACAATCTACCCTGTTTACTGCGGTGAATTATGTCCATATCAACAATACGGGCGACAATAAATATATCATTCAATTATCGAACAGTAACAAGCTTTCCAACGATATAGCATTTAAAATAATGCAGGACGGACAGCCCTTATATCAGAACAAAATAACTATTAATAAATCAAATAATTAATAAAGAATTGTCATGAAAAAACAATCAAAAATCGTATTGGGAGTAGTACTCATTCTTGTTGTGGGTATAATCGCTATGTCCTTAATTTTCCCATCAGCGTTTAAGGGTATTACATCCGGAACTTTCGGGAAAGCCGACAAATTCCGTAAGAGCCAGATGACAGAGCAGGACATCAAGCTCAGAAGTGAATTTACATCAGATACTGCCCAGTTAAAAAGTATGATTAGCGGCTTGATTTATTTCGCTGCTTTCACTACAGATCTTACAAATAAAATAGATTCCTGTGTCACTATTTATCAGCAGAAAGGTTTCAACGACAAACAGGAGGGCTATAAAAATCTGCTATTGGTAAAGGACTTTTCAGATTTCATAAAAAACAACAACAAAACGCTGGAAACTACCGTAGTGATGCTCGCTGGATTTTATGAGAAAAAATCGGATGAATCTTTGGATGTGGAAAAAAATCTGAGAGAATTCGGTAATTATGTTAAAAATCTGAATGAGAAAGATTCTCTTCTGTCGGTAGCACTGTTGAGCATGGACAATTTTATGCTTTCAAACAAGTCGCTAAAAAGCAGGAAGGACGAATTTGTTCAATTAAAGTCGATACGCGACCGTTTGCTCATAAAAGGAATCCAAACAGCAGGTTTGCTCCAGGACAAGCCGATGGCTTTAAACCTTCTGAAAATTACCATGGGATCGCAGGAAATTTTTAAAAACGCACTTGGATACGGTTTGGAGGCATTGGGAGAGTTTAATAGTCAGCAGCAAATAGGTTCTAATTGGGAATTTATCCTGGCAAATGGCGATCTAAAAGCCATAGATGCAGCCCAGATTTCAGCAATGGGATCACAACAATCTAACAAGGCGGTTAGTTCTTCCTCCAAGGATTTAAGTTCTAAATTGATTGGGGTTTTATACAATGCATCTAATTTGTCATTTGAACCAATCTTATTAAATTCTGCGGAACTGAAATTGTTTGCACATGTTTCTTCAAATGGAATGTCCTATATGATTAGATCTCAGGAGGGTAATGCGATAAGTTCTTCCTCAATTCTCAAATCAGGCCTTGAATGTGTTGCTCTCCGATCAGCCTCAGGAATAAACGTTGTAGAGCCTGCATTAAAAGTCCAAAACATTATTGGTTCTTCACAGATTAAGGCTATTATGGGAAGTGCGCAAATGGCTAGCTTCCTGGGCATGAATGGTGGTTTGGGCAACATGCAATTTAGCGCTGGCTTTACCGGGTTTAGTACCTTATCCAGTCAGGAATTGGTCCAGGGTTTGTTCAAATAATCTCCTTTACAAATAGGTTTAATACTGCCTTTTATGAACTATAGAATTATCTCAATTACACTTGCTTTTCTGTGTTTATTCGTTTCTTCACTGCATGCACAGCAAAAGTTGTTTTTAAAGAAATATGAAACAAAAAATGTAAAGTTGGTATTTCTGGATAGGAGCACATCTTACCTGGTTCCTCATACCGTTCGTTCGTTCGAGAACGCGCTTCAGTTTCACAAAGATTTCTGGGTATATAAACCTACAGGGAAAACCAATATTCTGTTCAACGATTTTTCGGATGCAGGCAATGGAGGCACCATGGTAATTCCCTGGAACTTCCTGAATATAGGAGTTTCACCTTTCGATTATACCTATTCTGTTGTGCCTTCAAACGAGCGTCTTCAGTGGCTCATGAGCCATGAACTTGCTCACCAGGTGATGTGCGACAAGACCTCCAGGGTCGACCGTATTTTTCAGAAACTTTTCGGAGGAAAAGTTGTGGCAGATAACCGCGACCCGCTTTCGCTGGCGTACAGTTATTTTACAACCCCACGCTGGTATTCCCCACGCTGGTACCATGAAGGTATTGCTGTATTTATGGAAACCTGGATGTCGGGTGGTGTTGGACGTGTGATGGGTGGATACGACGAAATGGTTTTCAGGTCGATGGTGATGGACAGCGCGTATTTTTACAAAGTTATAGGTTTGGAAACAGAAGGAACCACGATCGATTTCCAGGTTGGAGTTAACTCCTATCTCTATGGAACCCGTTTCGTGAGCTATCTGGCATACACATATGGTATGGATAAACTGAAGCAGTTTTATGGCCGATCTGATAGCAGCAGGCGTTTTTATGCCAATCAGTTCAAACATGTTTATGGTATTCCAATCCAGAAGGAATGGGATAAGTGGGTTGCATCCGAGCGGGAGTTTCAGCAGAAAAATCTTTCGGAAATCAGGAAATTTCCCCTGAATGCTAAACGGAATATCACAGAAAAGCCTCTGGGTTCGGTATCAAGGACCTATTACAGCAAGAAGGATGACAAAATCTATATGGCGGTTAATTACCCCGGGAAATTGGCTCATATTGCCAGTGTTGATTTGAAAACCGGTAAAATGGAAAAGATAAGCAGGGTCGCAAGCCCTGCCTTATACTATGTTACCGGCCTGGCTTACGACGATTCATCCCAAACACTCTTTGCCACTACACATAATAGCGACTGGCGCGGACTTATTTCTACAAACATAAAAACCGGAAAGACAAAGAAATTAATAAAGTACAGCCGTGCCGGCGGGCTGGTGTTTAATGCAAAAGACCACGCAATCTATGCCATTCAGAATATGAGTGGACGATCGACACTTGTCCGCATTGTACCTCCTTATAAAAATTACCAGGATCTGTATACCCTCCCCTTTGGGAAAGATCTTTCCGATATCGATGTTTCTCCCGACGGGAATTCGCTTTCAGGAACCTTGAGTGATGTTCAGGGGAAGCAGAAACTCGTGATATTCCAGATTTCAGATCTTCTGGCAGGCATCACTACTTACCGTGAAATTTATGAATTTGAGGATAATGCAGCGGCAAATTTCGTATTCTCTCCCGATCAGAAATACCTCTATGGGACAAGCTATTACACAGGCGCCTCAAATGTTTTCCGGATTTCCCTCGAAACAAAGAAACCAGAAATACTTACCAATGCCGAAACCGGCTTTTTCCGACCACTTCTGGTTTCCAAAGATTCTATGATCGTTTTAAACTACTCCGAGAAAGGCATGATTCCGGTAATGATGAAAACAGACACTATGGCAAACGTGCCAGCAATCGAATTCCTTGGTCAGAAAATCTTTAAAAAGTATCCTTTTGTAGAATCGTGGACACTTAAGCCCCCTTCAAAAATTAATTTAGATTCAATCGGTTTTTCTGAAAAGCAATACAGAATTCTCGGGGAAACCAGGCTTGCCAGTGCTTATCCTATCATACAGGGTTACAAAGAATATGTTGCAGTAGGGTATAGGTTTAACTTTCAGGATCCTATGGGTTTGAACTCGCTGAGCCTGAAAGTATCAGTCAGCCCGCAGGATGGATTGCCATCAAAGCAAATACCACACCTCGCTCTCGAATATAATTTCTGGAGCTGGACTTTTGCAGCCAATTATAACTATGCCGATTTTTATGATCTCTTCGGGCCTACAAAATTCAGCCGCGCAGGCTATGCCTTTTCGGCAAAATATTATAAGAGTATCAGCAGATTTAGTCCTGAGAAAACCGATTTCTTTGTCAAATTAGCAGCATACGGCGACCTTGAAACCTTGCCTTCTTACCAGAATGTAGCCTCCGATTATAAAAGTATCTACGAAGGAACCCTCAATTTCCATAAAAGTTACCTGCGGAAATCACTTGGCGCTGTTGAGCCTGAACAGGGGTACAACTGGAATGTTTATTCTTACAACATTTTTGCAAAAAACATCTTTTATCCTCAGCTGATAAACAACTTTGATCTTGGTTTCCTGCTCCCGCTCAGAAATTCTTCACTCTGGTTCAGAACTTCCCTGGGGCAGAGCTTTGGAGATAGCGACAAATCAAACTCCTACTTTTATTTTGGCGGATTCGGAAACAATTTTGTGGATTACAGATCTATCCAGCAATATCGCGAAATGTCGAGTTTCCCGGGAGTCGAAATCGATGAGTTTGCCGCCTTGAACTACGGAAAATTAACCACAGAAATTAATTTTAAACCCATCCGCTTCAGGAAATTCGGTCTATTGGGGTTCTATTCAACCTATGCGCGCTTCTCTGTTTTCGGGATGGGACTGTTTGCAAATTTAGCCAACGACCTGCCTCAGCAGAATTATTATAACTCGGGTATTCAGCTTGATCTGGAACTTGTTTTGTTTTCACTTCTTAAATCAACGCTTTCACTTGGATACTCCAGAGCTTACACCCCGGGTCTGCCAGCTGATCAGTATATGATTTCGCTGAAATTGTAAACAAATAAAAAATCAGAAATAATTCCTAAAGGTTCTGTTTCAGGATATTGTAGGTTATTTTAAACTTGATGTTTCATTCATTTTTATGTTGAATTCTCCGAAGGAGATGAATGAAATTTGTAAGGGCAATAATTATTCCTACCCCGCATTTTCTATTGACATTAAAGCCCTCTGGGCTATATATATAATGCATGGTATTAGATTTGAAGTTCAGAAAAAATTATAGTATTGATTCTACAATATTCTGAAACATAACCTTCCTAAATAACTTCACCAAAACAACTCCTCTGTTAACTGAACACCCAGATTTACTACAAACAGATGGCTCCGCTGTAGCCAGTTGCGATTTTGATGTCATTAATTACTGACTCTGGGGACATTCTCCATGAAGAAGAAAGGCTTGGGGAAAGATTTGTGACCATTGGCATCCAGAGTTTTTATTATATGTTTACCAGCACTAAAACCGGTAAAAATAAAAACCATACAGATAATATCAATTGAATTGTATTTTACTAAATTTACATTTCGATTTGCTGTCAGATTTTTACCACTTGCCGGAGTCAAAATTAAAAGAAAATAAAATGCCTGCTCTATTGAAATATCATTATCCGAACCCAATTCTGCTTAAAGCAATCAGAATATTTGCCTTATTTATTCTGGCTTTAATGCTGGGTTGTAATGATAATAAAGGAACTGAGCAGCAGCCTAATGGAGAATCAGCTGAAACTGCTTCAAAAGATACGTCTGCCTTGCGGAATATTACATTTTTACCTTATTGGGTTACAAACGCCCAGTTTGCAGGGTATTACGTGGCTGAGGAAATGGGGATCTATAAGAAATACGGCATTAAACTCAAAGTGATTCAATACCAGCCTTTTATTACTTCAAATGATTTGATAAAAGAGGGTAAGGCTGACTTTTCAGCGCTATGGCTCGCAAATGCAATTGAGTTGAAAGAGTCGGGAGCTGATATTGTAAATATTACACAGATGTCATCACGTTCGTCCTTAATGATGGTTTCAAAGAAGAAAAGAAATATCAAAACGATTAAGGACCTGAATGGAAAGAAAATTGGAATCTGGAGCGGATTCGAAGTTCAGCCCAAAGCCTTCTTTAAAAAGTACAATCTTAAGTCTACGCTTATCCCTGTTGGCAGCACTATCAACCTCTTTCTCATGGATGGCCTGGATGTTACACATGCGAATTGGTTCGACGAATACCATTCGATAATTAACTCCGGTTTCAATCCGGATGAATTAAATACCTTCTTCTATGCCGATTATGGACTTAATTTCCTTGAAGACGGAATCTATTGCCTGTCGGACAAATTGAAGAAGGATCCGCAGTTATGCAAGGATTTTGTGCAGGCCACCCTCGAAGGCTGGATGTATGCCTTCGAAAATCCCGAAAAGGCTCTTGATATTGTCGTTAGGATTGCAAATGAGGCGAAACTGCCTGTTAACAGGGTGCATCAGCAATGGATGCTCGACAGGTATAAGGATCTGTATATTCCAAAAGGCAAAACAACTATAAATACAAGTCTTTCTGAAAAAGATTACAATTTTGTTTGTAGTGTTTTGAAAGAGAGTGATTTGATAAAGAAAATCCCAACGTTTACTTCTTTTTATCATCCTGTACTTAAAGATTAATCTGCTTAACTGAACCTTGATATACTGAAACAAATGAATTTTTTAAAGCAAGATAAAGGGCTGGCCTTTAAACTCATTCTCTATATTTTTACCAGTATCGGTATTATTTTCTCCGTTATATTTCTCTATAACTATAAAATTTCGAAAGGTATTGTTGAGAAAAATCTGAAGCTGAATGCAAAGAACCTTACTATTGCTTCTGTTCTTAAAGTAGATAAGGTATTGAGTACAGTTCAGAAAATACCCGATAATTTCGCAAAAATTATTGTGGCTTCCGATCTCTCAAAGTCGAACATTATTGAAATTCTGCGCCTCGAAGTTGAAAACAATCCCGAGATTTATGGTGCTGCAATTGCCTTTGAACCAAACTATTTTGAGGCAGGGCAGAACTATTTCTGTCCCTATTTTTACCGAAATAAAGGTAAAATTGATTTCAAATACATCGGCGGAGCAAATTATGATTACTATACTATGGACTGGTATCAGATTCCTAAGTTGCTTAATAAATCGATCTGGAGTGAGCCTTACTATGATGAAGGTGCTGGAAATGCTTTAATGTCGACGTATTCAGTTCCGCTTTACAAAACTGTTCAGGGCCGCAAAGTATTCATTGGGATTCTTACTGCTGATATTTCTTTAGATTGGCTGCAGGAATTCATGAATTCTATAAAGGTTCTGAAAACCGGTTATGGTTATGTTGTTTCAACAAATGGAACTATTGTAACTCACCCTGTAAAGAGTATGGTAATGAATGAGACCATATTCAGTATCGCAGATGCTCAGAAGTCGCCAGAGCTTCGCGAAATCGGCAGAAATATGATACATGGTAAATCGAGTTTCGCTGAGTTTGCCTACAGGAATGTGAAAACACATAAACTGAGCTGGATTGCTTACACTCCAATTCCCTTGAACAACTGGTCTATTGGAATCGTTTTCCCTGTTGATGAATTCATGGCTGATGTAAATAACCTTTACACTAACCTGGTTTTTCTCGGACTGATCGGATTGGTGTTTGTGCTGCTGGTGATCGTTTTTATATCCAGATCCATCACCAGTCCATTGCGGGGACTTACTCTGGCCGCCGGAAAATTTGCCGGGGGCGATTTTAATGTTCAATTACCAAAAGTCAAATCAAAAGATGAAATAAGTAAACTAAATACATCTTTTATCTATATGCAGAATGCACTGGCAGCAACCATTAACGATCTCCGCGATGCTTCTGATAAACTTAAAATATCCAATGAAAAGTTAGAAGACTATAACCGCACACTGGAACAGAAAGTTGATGAACGTGCAGCTGAATTAAAGGCGGCGCAGGTGCAGCTGGTGCAATCCGAAAAAATGGCATCCCTCGGACAGCTTACTGCCGGTATAGCACATGAAATAAGAAATCCGCTGAATTTTGTAAATAATTTTGCTGAGCTTACCGTTGAACTCGCCGATGAATTGGCCGAAGAAATCGAAAAAATTTCTGATACACTTTCGGCAAAAGACAAAGAGTACTTTCTGGAAATGACGGGTGATATCCGTTCGAATGCACAGAAAATCAATGATCATGGAAAACGGGCCGACAGTATTATCAGGGGAATGCTGCTGCATTCACGGGGTAAGGCAGGCGATATGCAACCTACCGATATAAACGCCGTTCTTGCCGAATATATTAGCCTTGGTTACCATGGAATGCGTGCTCAGGATCAGGCATTTAATCTAAAAATAGAGACAAACTACGATAAAACCATAGGCTCTATAAAGGCCGTTCCTCAGAATATTAGCAGGGTTTTCCTCAATATTATTAACAACGCCTGTTATTCCACAAACCAAAAATCCAAGGATTTAAAAGAGGCATATTTCCCGGTTTTATCGGTTCAAACCCTAAATCTTGAGAAGGTTGTCGAAATCCGGATTCGGGATAACGGTAAAGGAATCCCTCAGGAAATTCTTGATAAAGTGTTTAACCCTTTCTTTACTACCAAGCCTGCCGGACAGGGAACCGGTCTCGGCCTGTCGCTGAGTTTTGATATCATTGTTCAGGAACACCATGGTGAAATGAAAGTGGAATCAAAAGAAGGTGAATTTGCCGAGTTTATTATCAGAATTCCCAAAGACCTCAAATAAGTATTACTATTTTTAAATATTTTATATCGTATGGATAATCCAATGAGCCTAAAGATTTTAGTTGTCGACGATGAACTGGACCTCGAGCCCTTAATGCGGCAAAAATACCGCCATCAGATCAGAAATAATATATATGATTTTGTTTTTGCTCATAATGGTCTGGAGGCTTTAACTAAATTAATTGAATTTCCCGACATCTGTGTAATCCTTTCCGATATAAATATGCCGGAAATGGACGGACTTACGCTCCTCCTGAAACTGAAAGAACTGAAAAATCCTTCGCTCAAAACAGTAATAATTTCAGCTTACGGCGACATGGAAAATATTCGTACGGCCATGAACCGCGGGGCATTCGACTTTCTTACCAAGCCAATTAATTTTGCAGACCTTGAGATTACAATTAATAAAACACTCGAAGAAATCAGCCTCCAAAGGATGGCAATGCAGGAGCATGATCAACTGATTTCTATACGTCACGACCTTAATGTGGCCAGGGAAATTCAGCAGGGGATACTCCCGAAAATTTTCCCGCCTTTCCCAAACCGGCATGACTTTGAAATTTTTGCTTCCATGACTTCTGCAAAGGAAGTTGGTGGCGATTTCTACGATTTTTTCATGATCGACAACGACCGGCTGGGATTTGTAATTGGCGATGTTTCCGGCAAGGGTATACCAGCAGCAATCTTTATGGCTGTAAGCCGCACCCTAATTCGCGCTACAGGTTTGAAAGGAATGCCTGCCGGAGAATGCCTCATGTATGCCAATAACCTCCTCTGCAACGAAAGTGTTTCCTGCATGTTTGTTACAGTGTTTTATGGTATTATGAACATGAAAAATGGTGAACTGGAGTATGCAAATGCCGGCCATAACCCTCCATATATCCTTAAAACCGACGGAAGTATCATGAAACTCGAATCCGTTGGTGATATTATCCTGGGTTGTTTTGAAGACCATATGTTCACCACAAAAAAAATCAACTTTACCCCCGGCGAGGCAATTTTGCTTTATACCGACGGTGTAACTGAAGCATTCAACCAGCAGGAACAGGAGTATAGCGAAGAACGACTTGAAAACCTCCTCAGGACAATTCCAAATGCCTCTACCAATACTGTAGTTAACGCCATTCTTGATGATGTGAATCTGTACAGCCAGGGTGTTCCGCAATCTGATGATTTTACCATGTTATCATTGAAATATCTTGGTTAATTATATAGAACAATGCCATTATGAAGGAAAAACAAATAACCATTGCGAATAGGATAGACCAGCTGGATTTCATGGTTACAGAGCTTGAAATCTTATGCGAGGAATGGGAAATTCCGATGAATATTTCCATTAATCTTAACCTCGTACTTGAAGAATTGGTGACAAACATTATTTTTTATGGGTATGAGGATCAGAATGAGCATGAAATAAATATCCATTTTACTTTTGATGATAACAGGATAGAAATTGTACTTGTTGATGATGCAAAGGAATTCAACCTTTTGCTGGCCGCAGAACCGGAATTTAATACACCGATTGAAGAAATGAAAATTGGCGGACTGGGCATTCACCTGGTGAAAAAAATCATGAATGAAATCAAATACGAAAGAAGTGACAATAAAAACATATTAAAACTTGTAAAAAATTTAAATTAAACTATTTAATCAGATAGAAAATGGAACTGACAGACAGTAAAAAAGGAAATTTTTTGATAATTAATTTAGTAGGCAGGCTCGATACATCAAATTATGGTGAGCTGGAAAAAAAACTGCTCACTTTTATTGAAAATGGAGAAAATCATATTGTTGTTGATTGCTCTGAAATGGTTTATGTAAGCAGTTCAGGATTAAGAGTATTCCTGATGGCTCTCAAAAAAACCACCTCAACAGGAGGGAAATTGTATTTATGTGCTTTACAGGAAAATATCCGCGAGATATTTGAAATTGCTGGTTTCACATCAATATTCACAATATTCAATACTCAGGAAGAAGCTGTTAAATAGAACTTTACGGACTAAAAATAACAATAGATGAAAAACTCATTGTTAATGCGATTGTATGCACTTTTGAAGCCATTTTTTAAAGTTATTCTCATTATTGTTATAATTGCAGCTGTACTCCTGTTTGTCGATAAAAAAGGGAAAAAGGAGGTAAAGACTCTGAAAAAGTTTGCATTAATCCAATACAGCGATACTCCCTTATCCGAACTTTCGGAAAAGGGGATTCTTGATGGGCTGTCAGCCAATGGGTATCAGCAGCATAAGGATTTTGAACTCAAAGTGTCGAATGCTCAGGGTGATATTGCTACCTTAAATCTGATGGTTGATGCCGTTGTTAACGATAGTCCGGATCTTGTTTTTGTTACTTCTACTCCCACGCTTCAGGCGGTGGTTAAGAAAATAAAGAACATTCCTGTTGTTTTTACGGTAGTGGCAGACCCGGTTCTTGCCGGAGCCGGGAAAACATTCGACGATCATATTGCGAATATCACCGGAATTTCTACTCTTGGCGATTTTGCCGGAATGATTAAATGGGTGAAAATTATCCTGCCAGGCGCAAAGGAAATAGGAACCTTGTTTTCGCCAGGTGAATCGAATTCAGTTAAGAATGTTAATGAGCTCAGAAAATATGCTGAATTAGCTGGGCTGAAGCTAATAACGGTGCCTGTTAACAGCAGTCAGGATATAATGGATGCTGCCATCACTCTGGCTGCAAAGAAGCCCGATGTGATCTGCCAGATTGTGGATAATTTAACTGCTACTTCGGCAGGCACTATCATCAATACCGCAAAGGTTCAAAAAATTCCGGTTTTCGGTTTTGTAAGTGATCAGTCAAAAAAAGGTGCTGTACTTGTAGTTTCCCGCGATTATCATCAGGCAGGAGTTGATGCTGTAAGACTTGCCAAAAGGATATTGGATGGCGAAAGTCCTGCCGGAATTCCGTTTGAGTTTGTAAGTAAAACCGATGTTCTTATCAACCCTGAAGCGGCAAAACTTTTCAGGATAGCGCTGCCTGAGGAGGTTTATACACAGAAAAATAGTATCGTCACAAAGTAGATTGTATGGATGAAAAACTTTCGATTCTGCCGGATGAAAAAGAAGCTTATACACTGCTGAACATTAACGGCAGAATAGATGGTTACTGGTCGAAACTCCTCGAAGAATATCTGGAGAATTCACTTCGTTCGGGGAGCTATAACATTGCATTAAACCTCAAGGGAGTGCATTATATGAGCTCTCTTGGTATACGAATACTTGTAAAGTATGCCAAATTATTCCGTAATGTAAAT
The DNA here is from genome assembly GCA_903923925.1 of uncultured Bacteroidales bacterium. GTDB lineage: Bacteria > Bacteroidota > Bacteroidia > Bacteroidales > CAIXZF01 > CAIXZF01. The sequence continues at coordinate 24,550 of CAIXZF010000076.1, read as the reverse complement.
GGTAGTTTTGGGATTATTGAAGCCTCAACAGCAGTGGAGGATCTGCTGAAAATGGTTGGTTTGAATACTGTGCTCAGGTGGAAATCGCCTGAGTTTGCAGCCCCTCAGCAAAACTCAGCTATTACAAAGGAAGTGGATGCTTACAGCTATGAGATTACGAAACTTAATGCCCCGAATCCTGTAGAATGCTCCTTGAGAGGCAATCCCGGAAAATTACAAAAGGATGTTTATTCTGCTGAGGACTGCCAAAGTGTTGAGTTTGGAAAAAAGCGTTTTGGAATAGGATTGGGCGCAATCGGGTTGGATTTCGGAGATTGTAAAGAGCGTTTCGGAGAATTTGTTGGTTTGGGTGATGCCGTTGTTTTTGCGCCAGCCGGAAAATCGAACAGTCCCGACTACATGCTCAGAACCGGGACTCTTATTCCACGGATCGAATTACTCTATGGAATTACCTTTGAAGGTGATTTTGATACGCTGCTGTATTTCAACTCGAAAGAACCGGCAAATACACTAAAATTCAGTAATCTGCTTTCAGCAGTTTTTGAGCTTACAGGCCATGAACAGCTGGTGATGGTGATGCTTGCTGAAACTTCAGGGCTGGTGGGAGTTTCAATTAACCGCAGCCCGGCAATTCCCCGGATGGACAGTATGGATCTTTTCGGATATCCTGATGTGAAAGAAAATATAAATTTCACCTCAGAACCAGAGCATAAAAATATGATGACGATAACTGTTGGTGTTGCAACACTCAATCCTGAAGGTGATGTGAAGGAATTTACCCGGCAGCTTACTCCCGAAAGTAAAATCTATCAGCATTTTCATTCAGCAATATTCTCCTATCATCCTTTCAGAAAAACAAATATCGATCTGGATGACACCATTGCCCAACTTTTTGAGAATGACAAAATAATGGGAGTGCTTCATCTGATAAACGATAACAGGGCAATTACAGGGATTGGTGAAAGTGAATTCAAGAACGGAGTGTGCTGGATAGGGAAATTATCTACAATTACAAAACCCAGCTAAATGTCATTACTAATTGGAGCAGTAACAATCGGCTTAATCCTTGCCTTACTGGCATTAGGCATCTTTATCAGTTTCAGGATTTTTAATTTTCCTGACATTACAGCAGAGGGTTCCATTACACTGGGAGCTTCTATTACGGCTTCACTGATTGTTGCCGGCTACAATCCACTTGCTGCAACGCTTGTTGCAATGCTGGGAGGCTTCCTTGCCGGAGCACTCACCGGAATTATTCATACGAAATTCGAGATCAATGGGCTTTTATCGGGGATTCTGGTAATGACTGCCCTCTACTCTGTTAATCTTCATGTTATGGGAAAAAGCAATGTTCCCCTGATGTCGGAGAAGACACTATTTACCTATTTCACTGATCTTGACAAGATTTTTTCCTCGGGGACACATACTTATAACGTTATGGGGAGTACTATTCCTCAAAAGGATTTTTTTATACTGGCCTGCATATTTTTTATGGTGATCGTTTTCGGCATTTTATTAGTACTGTTTCTCAAATCAAACCTTGGGACTGCCATGCGTGCAACTGGAAATAATCAGCAGATGATCAGGGCATTAGGTGTAAATACTAAGGCAATGATAATCCTCGGACTGGCTATTTCTAATGCATTAGTTGCTCTTTCCGGATCGGTACTTGCACAATTTCAGGGATTTGCTGATGTGCAGATGGGAATTGGCATGCTTGTGTGGGGTCTGGCGAGCGTAATAATCGGGGAAGCCCTGATTACGGAAAAATCACTGGGTTTTTTAATTACCGGTGCTGTTTTTGGCTCAGTAATCTTCAGGCTGCTGGTTGCCGGGGCGCTGCGACTGGGTATGAACCCAAACGATCTGAAACTCATCACTGCACTCTTTGTTTTTATCGCACTGGTACTACCAAAAATTTTAAAAAAGAATGCTAAAAAAGGCCTGGAAATAAAATGATAGAGATTCTTAACATAAGTAAAACCTTCAACCCCGGTACTATCAACGAAGTGCCTGCACTCCGCAATATTAACTGTATTGTTGATGATGCAAGTTTTGTTGTTCTGCTCGGGACAAATGGTTCAGGTAAATCGACATTATTAGGAGCGGTTGCAGGGAATTTCTACCCTGACAAAGGCAGTATTATCCTCGATGGCGTTGATGTTACCCGTTTACCTGAGCACAAAAGAGCAAAATACATTGGCAGGGTTTTTCAGAACCCTTTCTCAGGAACCGCCCCCGATATGAGCATTGCAGAAAACCTTTCCCTGGCTGCTAAAAGAGGACTTAACAGAAACCTGGGACGGGCACTTCCAAAAAAACTTATCGAAGATTTCAGAGCCAGAGTTAAACCTCTAAACATGGGTCTCGAAGACCGTCTCGATAGTCCTATTGGAAGGTTATCCGGCGGACAGCGGCAGGCCCTGACCCTCTTAATGGCTTCATGGAGGAAACCCAACTTGCTGTTGCTTGATGAGCATACTGCTGCCCTCGACCCCAAGACCGCAACTAAGGTAATTCAACTTACTGAAGAAATTGTAGGTAAATCGGGCCTTACAACGATGATGGTAACTCATTCCATGCAACAAGCAGTGAAAATGGGCGACAGGATCCTTTTGCTTCATAAAGGCCGCATTGTTTACGACTTTAAAGGCCAGGAAAAAAAGAGGCTGAAATCGAACGATTTGCTGGCACTGTTCGATGAAATCCGCAAAAAAGAACAAATCGACCCTGCTGCTGCCGAAATGTTTAGTAATTTCTATATCTGAAACTGAAAATCTATTATTATTTAAAAGCTGGTATATTGCTATCGTAAAATTACTGACTATGAGAAAACTCTTACATTATCTGTTGATGGCGGTTATCCTTTCATTTGCCGGATGCAAAGAAAAGGATACAGCCATAAGCAGTCTGAGTATGCTTAATGGAGGCAAAATTTTCGCTGTTCCTTCAGGGACTATTGCAGATCAATTCGTTAAGAAAAAATTCCCTGATGCTAAAATTATCTATTTCAACACTGTACTCGATTGTGCACTTGCTGTAAAAAACGGGAAGGCTGATGCTGCGGTTTACGATCAGCCGGTTCTGAAAAATATAGCAGCAAAGAATGAAGGCATCAGTGTGCTTTCTGAACTGCTTGTAGATGATCAGTATGGTTTTGCTGTCCGGCTGAAAGATACAGCATTGAAGAACACCATGGATAATACGCTCAGGGAACTGAAATCAAACGGAACCTATACGGAAATGATGAAACGCTGGTTTCCTGAAAAAGGAGCACCTGAAGCCATGCCGGAAATTGCAAACGAAGGAACTGCCGGAACACTGAAGTTTGGTACTGCCGCTGTTTCTGAGCCTATGTCGTTCATGGATGCAAACCGGAAGGTAGCAGGATTCGATATTGAGTATGCTTCATATATAGCTAAAAAGCTCAACAAAAAGCTGGAAATAATTGACATGGAGTTTGGCGCTTTGCTTCCTGCACTTATTGCCGGCAAAGTTGATATGGTTGGAGCCGGATTATCAATAACAGCGGAAAGAGCGAAAAGCGTATATTTCTCTGAATCCTATTATCCAAGCGAGATTGCAGCCGCTGTAAAAGGGATTCCTGTAAAGCAGGCTTCCGATGAAAATAAAAAATATTTTACTATTAATACTATTAAGGATAGTAAAATAGGAGTTTTGCTTGGTTCTATCCACGACACATATGCAACAAAAAAATATCCCTCAGCTGCTATTTTGCAGTTTCAGAATGTGAGTGATATGCTTAATGCTTTGAATTCTGGTAAAGTGGATGTGGCTTTTTATGATGATATTTCGTTGAAGGATATCTTCAATAAAAACGAAAAAATTGGCACTCTGGCAAAAAATGTGTATAATGTGCCAATTGCGGCCGGTTTTAATAAGGAATCTTCAGCTTTACGCGATCAGTTTAATGCCTTCCTTCAGGAAATAAAATCCAACGGGGTTTACAATGATATGGTGAATCGCTGGATGGATAAAAGCGTGGAAGACATGCCGGAAATTAAACAAAGCAGCAAAAATGGGATCCTGAATGTCGGCATCGTCAGCGATTTGGGAATGCCTTTTTCCTTGATTAAGGACGGGAAGAATGTAGGTTTTGATATTGAGCTCGGACAAAGGTTTGCAGCTTCTGTTGGCAAAGCATTTGTTCCGGTTGATATGCCTTTCGGGAGTTTACTGGCGTCTATCTCCACTAAGAAAATTGATATTATCACCGCTTCAATGATGATAACAGAAGAGCGCAAAAAACGTATTGATTTTTCGAATCCTTATTTTGAGTCGGGGGTTAGTATTATTGCCGCCAAAAGTAATATAGAGCCTGTAAAGGCTGGAAAATTTGCCGGCAACGACGATTTGGCAGATAAGAAGATTGGTGTTTATGAAGGTACAGTTCATGATGCTTTTGTAGCGAAAAAGTATCCAAAAGCAAGCATTTTAAGGTATAAGAGCACCGCTGATATGATGTTGTCGGTGCGGGACGGAAAGATTGATGCAGCTTTCTACGACCTGAATACAGCCAGGATAATGATTAAACAAAACCAGGATCTGGGTATTCTGTCGGATAACATTCTCAGTATGCCACTGGGAATTGGGTTCAGTAAAAAAAACTCTGCTCTTAGTAACGAATTTAATGCTTTCCTTAAGGCAATAAAAGCAAATGGAAGCTATGAAACGATCAGGAAAAGATGGTTGATCGATGATTCCGAGACTGCAAAAATGCCATCGTTTAAGAATAATTCTTCAGGTAAACTCATTCGGGCAGGGGTAGCTGTCGCCGACCTTCCCTATGTGGCTGTAGTGAACGGAGAATATGTTGGTGTAGACATAGAACTGATCAAAACTTTTGCTGCACAGCAAGGTTACCGCCTGGAAATTATCACCATGGAGTTCCCTTCGCTGATCGCTGCTCTTGCATCCGGTAAAGTGGATCTCATCGCCGATGGCATTGCCATTAGTGAAGAACGGAAAAAAAAGATTGATTTTTCAGAAAGTTATACAGAGTTTAAAACGGCAGTAGTAGTCCTTAAAAAGAATATGGCCGGATATAAGGAAGAATTAACAGCTGAGGAAAACACTTCTTTCTTTGTCAAAATTTCAGAGAGTTTTAACAACAATATCATTCGTGAAAAAAGGTATTTGCTGATAATTGACGGATTGCTCATTACGATCCTGATTTCTATATTTTCAGCAATTTTCGGAACAATTTTCGGCGGTGTGATTTGCTTTATGAGAATGTCGAAAAAGAAATACCTATCGGTTACTGCCAGTTTTTATATTTCACTTTTGAGGGGAACTCCGGTTCTGGTATTGCTTATGATTATTTACTATATAGTATTTGCATCGGTGAATATAAATCCTGTTCTTGTTGCCATACTGGCATTCGGACTAAATTTTGCAGCTTATGTTTCTGAAATGTTCAGAACTTCTATCGAAAGCATCGACAGGGGACAGAAAGAAGCTGGTATTGCGGGAGGTTTCACAAAGATTCAAACCTTTATTCATATTATTATGCCCCAGGCAATGCGGCATGTTCTGCCGGTTTACAAAGGCGAGTTTATTTCCCTGGTAAAGATGACATCCATTGTTGGATATATTGCTGTTCAGGATCTTACAAAAGCAGGCGATATTATTCGCAGCCGTACTTTTGATGCTTTTTTTCCGCTAATTATGGCAGCAGTTATATACCTGCTTATTGCATGGCTGCTCACCCTGGCCCTGGATTATGTTGAGATTTCGGTAGATCCTAAAAGAAAAACAGTTAAAAGAGAAGTGGAGGTAGCAGGATGATTAAAGTTAGAAATCTATCAAAGCACTATGGCGAACTTGTTGTCCTTAAAGATGTTAATGTTGACATTAAAAAAGGTGAAGTCATATCGGTTATCGGCCCGTCGGGCACAGGGAAGAGTACTTTCCTGCGCTGCCTGAATCTGCTTGATATTCCAACCGGAGGAAGCATCCTTATTGATGGCGTTCCACTGCTCGACAAAAATACCAATGTTCCCAAAATCAGACAGAAAATGGGCATGGTGTTTCAATCGTTTAATTTGTATGCTCATCTTTCTATCCTCGAAAATCTGACACTTGGGCCTACAAAACTGCTGAAAAAAACAAAGGCGGAGGCGAATAAAAAAGCTGTGGAATTGCTTAAGCTTGTTGGTCTTGCCGAAAAAGCATACAGCTATCCTGATGAGCTATCTGGTGGTCAGAAACAGAGGGTGGCCATTGCGCGCTGCATGGCAATGGAACCTGAAATTCTCCTGTTCGATGAGCCCACTTCGGCACTCGATCCAACAATGGTAAGCGAAGTGCTTGCTGTTATCCGTCGGCTTTCAAAGGAAGGTATGACGATGATAATTGTTACACACGAGATGGAATTTGCACGCAATATTTCGAGTCGTGTTTTCTATATGGATGAAGGTATTATCTACGAAGAAGGACCACCTGAGCAGATTTTTGAAAATCCTCTGAAGGAAAAAACCAAAGCTTTTATCCACAGAATCCGCAGCATTCAATATAAAATTAGCAGCCCTGATTACGACCTTTATGCCTTGCAGGGAGTTATGGAAGTATTTTGCGACAAACATATGCTTCCGACAAAGGTTGCCGGCTATTTATTGCATGTAGCAGAAGAATTACTGATTCTCAATACTGATTTTACTGATCTTACCCTGAGTCTTGCCTATTCAGAGAAGGATGGAATGCTTGAGCTTCTTTTTGAGCAGAAAGGAGCTCCGGATAATATGCTTGAGAATAAGGATCTTGAGGATGATATCGGCATTAAACTGATTAAAGCAAGATGCAGAAGCATTGAGTATAACTATGCGAATGGCAAAAACAATCTGCTGCTAAAAATAAAACCTGATTAGTTTGGTGCTGGGCTGATTCTTGGTTTCAAATCTCCTGACTTTCCACGATGGGCTGAATCCCTCCGTGTTAAACCGGGGATGCGGAAATATAAATCCTTTTCATGAGATGCCCGAAGAGTAGCGCATCGTACCACATATAGTAAAAGCGTTCGGCATTAAACCATGTCAGTCCGTCATTGTTATCATCATGCCGGTCGTAGGGATCAGCAAAAATAATTACATCATCGCTAAGTGTTTCAGTGTTCCTGGTATCATAGCCAACAGCAAGTACCCAATGTCCGCCCCAGTCGCTCCATTCAACCAATGTTGGTATTTCGTTTTTGAGATTATTGCGGAGAGTTTCGAGATTTCCGTTTTCGTGCCATGAGGCTTTGAATCCATGAGCACTGAGCCAGGATGTCATTTGTTCGGGGGTTGTTCCTGTTGTTGTGCTGCTACCCATTTCCTGAGCAATAGTCATTTCTTCGCCGGGCAGGGAATAGTATTTCAACAAAGTCACAACTGCTGCTGGTCCACAGGTATATTCAGTGGTTTGCTGAAACGAACGAATATCCAGAAGCGTGAATCCTTCACGGGGCATTCCTTTTTTAATATCAGTAACATAGAAATTGCTGGTTTCTGTCTTGGTATCTATTGGTGGTGTTCTGGTCTCTTTTGTACAAGTAGTAAGAATCAATAATGCGATGATTGCCAAACCCGGCAGTAATACTGTTCTCATGTTTTGATTTTTAAGGATAGAATTGATATTAATACACTAATGATAAGAACATTAGCTGTAAAGTTATGAAATTTCACACAAAATATCTTGTTTGCTGAAGAAATTCTGGAAGGACTGAAGTTGAAGTGCACTATAGGCGGGCATTTCACCAAGGGAATAATCCATTCCATGCTCCGGATATTTATCTGTGCCTAAGGCGTGGTAGGGTTCAAGGTTGATGTGCCTCAGGCCTGTTTGATTCATAATGCCGGCAATCGCTTGCAGCTTGTCAGGGCTATCGGTAATTCCCGGAACCAGTGGGAAGCGGATTACGATAGTTGCCTTTTCTGAAGCCAGAAATTCCAGGTTCCTCAGGATTGGAGCAACTTCTTTTCCTGTGTAGCGCAAATGTTGTGCCGGATCAATAATTTTTAGATCAAAAAGGAAAAGGTCGGTGAAGGGCAAGACCTGCTGAAAAGCTTGTTTGCCAGCCCAGCCGCAGGTTTCAATGGCAGTATGTATACCAAGTGATTTGCATTTTTGAAGTACTTCCAGTAAAAACTCAGGCTGAGCAAGTGGTTCTCCTCCGGAAAATGTTACACCTCCTCCGGAATTCCTGTAAAAAGGGATGTCCCTGGCAATCAGTTTAACCAGATCATCGGAAGAAATCTCCCTTCCTGAAATACTCACTGCATCGTAATTGCATTTTTCAACGCATTGTTTCGACTGGCAGCTGTCGCAATGTTCGAAAGTACGCTGGATCTGCCCTTCAGATGAGCTAACAGAATCGTGCGGACAATCCGGAATACAGTCCAGGCAGGCCTTACAGCGAAAGGAAATATACCGGATCTGCGGCTGAAATTTCTGAGATTCCGGATTGCAGCACCAGGTACAGCGCATCGGACAGCCTTTGAAAAATACCAGCGTTCTGATTCCCGGGCCATCATTTACAGCGTAATTCTGGATATTAAGAATCGTCCCGGTCATTTCATTTTTTTATTCTGTATGGACATGCCATGGCATGTACTTCTGAGTTTACCGCCAGTTCAATAATATAGGATCAAAGATTGTGTTCTGTTCTGCAGATAACCTGATCCTGGAGCGCCTTGCTCATTTCCACCCAATATGCCGAAAACCCTGCAACTCTCACAACCAGATCGCGGTAGTTCTCCGGATAAAGCTGAGCATCTTTAAGCATCCTGGAATCAACAACATTAAACTGTAAGTGAAATCCCGGCTTCTCAAAATAGGTTTTAATCAGGGCAATCAAGTTCTTTGAACCATTTTCCCCTTTTAAGGCGCTAGGGTGAAACTTCAGATTCAGCAAACCTCCGCGGATTCTGCTGTGATCTACTTTTGATGAGGATCGGATTACTGCTGTTGGCCCGCAAACATCACTTCCGGGAAAGGGTGATGTTACTCCATCGGCAAGAGGTTCTCCTGCCATTCGTCCGTCAGGAAATGCCCTGCAGACCTTCCCGAAAGGTACAGGGGTAGAAATTGCCAGCATCGACGGATCATAGGGTTTTCCGAGGTAATTGTTCTGCCCGCTTACCCAGTTGCAATATTCATCGAAAAGTTCCAGGAAAATATCATCAACGTATTCATCATCATTCCCCCAGTGAGGAACGGCAAGCGCCTTTTTTCGCAGAGATTCATAGCCTTCCCAGTTATCATTTACAGCCCGGAAAAGGTCGCCAACAGAACATACATTCTCGTCGAAACAAAGCTTTTTTATTACTGCCATGCTGTTTGCAACATTCACCAGCCCCGACGATAATGTGGTTATCGACTGATTAAGTAAAGCTCCGCCATCATCCATGCATTTTCCTTTTCCAAGGCAATCCTGCACAAATACCGAACAAAATACCAGCGGAACTGTGTTGCGGTGGGCAATCATTACATAATTCCAGTACTGCTGCCAGTTTCGGATGGCAACGTGCATAATGTCAATATAGTAGGTGCGGACCTCCTCATAAGTGTTGAGTTCCCTGGCTTCAAACATCCGTATTCCGGTTTCCGGATCAACTCCATGATTCAGAACAAGGTCGATGAGCTTGCCATGGTTAACGAAACCTGCCTGTACAATGCCATATGCCATCCCCTGAAGTGTAGGTTCTGTGCATCCTCCGATAGCGCTTTTTCGCCGGATGGTCTCAAGAGGAAGGCCACTTGTCTTCAGTTCATGCGCTATATAGGTTGACTGGTTAAAGAAAGCCGGATATCCTGCGCCTGTTTTTACGCATTCGGCGGCTTTCATCAGGAAGTCAGTATCGAGCTTATCGTCCCACCAAACCGATAAGGTAGGCTGGGTCATCTGCATATTGATCTGGGCCTGGAGAATGGCCATCGATACAGCATTCGACGAAGGAGTTCCGTTTTCATCAATGCCTCCCAGGATAAGGTTCTGGTAAAGGTTTCCATGTCCCAGACCCTGCCAGCTTAAACTGGCGATATATTCAATCTGTGTCATCTTCACAAACAACTCCTCAAAAAGCGGAACCGCCTGTTCAATGCTTATTTCAGTATCATTAACAAAATAGGGGTAGAGCAGCATGTCCAGCCGCCCTGGCGAATACCCGAGATGCGAACCTTCCATATGCCCCAGCATGTATGTAAACCAGAACGACTGAACAGCCTCTCTGAAATTCCGCGGAGGTTCCATTGGCACCCGGCGGCATATCAAAGCCATTTGTTCAAGCTCTGCTTTTCTTTTCGGATCGCTTGCTAATGAAGCCATTCGCTCTGCTTCTTTTGCGTAATTCTCAACAAAAGCAAGCGCCCCTTTCAAGGTGATGATTGCTGCATTCCAGAAAAATAATTTCGACGAATCTGTAATATTTTCAGGCTGGAAATTTCCTATTTTCTCCTCAGTCTCCTCAATGATTTTAGTGTACCCTTTGGCGAGAGCTGTTTCATAATCAAGAATTAAACGGCCTTCAGGACAGGGTTCGTGAGGGGCAGTATACAGACCGGTTTTCCATCCATTTTCAATGAAATCGGCCTGTTTGAACTGCTTCTTCCAGATTTTGTCGCCCTGGGCCATAAAGCATTTATTTTCCCAGTATTCGCAAATATCGCGAAAGGATTCAAAGTCGTCTTTTGAAATAAGGAACTTGCCGGAAATCAGTCGTAGTCCTTTTTGTTCAGCTTCGAGAATAGCCTTTCCGATGCCGCCGCCTTTTCCCTGCTCGCTGTGCCTGGATTGTGCATCCTGTTCTTCCTTACGCATCTCCTTTAAAAAGGGACTTGCTGCATAATTTGTATACGGAATTGCGCCACGGATAAACCTGGTTTTATTCCCGGCCAGCAGATCCTGATCATGAATTACCGGAGATACATGAGAAAGTGCATACGCATGATCGGCTGCACGACGCTCCAGAACTTCCATGCCGTCGGTGAGCCTGTGAGAATCTGTGAGATGCCTGATATATTCAATATCAACCATCAGCGGTGAATCAAGGTAACGATTTTTAAAAAAGGCAGATCGGGAACCTGAAGGTGTACCTGTTATTTCGCGATCACCAAAGGTCTTGCTGTTTTCTTCCATGATTAAGGGAATTAGTTAAGGAATCCTCAAATTATATTCTGTCTAATATACGGATTAATTCGATTCAAGGATGCGAAAAAGTTCATCAAGTTTAGGGGTGAGAATGATCTCGGTACGCCTGTTTTTTGAACGCGCTTCCTTTGTAGTTGCCGGATCCAGCGGGACGTATTCACTGCGACCCGTAGCCATCAATCTGTCAGGATTAATTTTGCTGCCATTGAGCAATATTTTTACAACAGAAGTCGCCCGCATACAGCTGAGATCCCAATTATCTTTTACCTGGCTTGCCCCGGCATAAGGTACATTGTCGGTATGACCTTCGATTAGCACATTGATGTCCTGGTTGCTCTCAAGAACTTTAGAAAGCTTCCTTAGAACTTCGGTTCCTCCAGAACTTACCTGCCAGCTCGCAGACGCAAAAAGCAGGCTTTCTTCCAGGGAAACATATACTTTTCCGTTCCGGATATTCACAGTAAGGCCTTTGCCAATATATCCCAGCAGCGCATCATTCACCGTTTTACGAAGTGCCTGAACTACAGAATCTTTCTTGTTTAAGATGTTCTCCAGTTCAACAACTCTTTTCTCCTTTTCTTTGAGCCGGATATCAAGTTCATTTAAACTTTTTTCTTTCTCAGCTAACTTCTTCTCCAATATTTTTAAAGCATCATCGCGCTTCTGAAGATCTTCCTGTGTAGCCTGCAGCTCAGTTAAAATCTTACGGGTTTCCTTGTCGGATCCTGAAATCAGATTTTTGTTCTTGTCAAAAAGTGCATCATACGTTGATTTCAGGTTGCCGTAATCTCCTTCAGCCGTTCGTTTTGCTGCACCCAGAACGGCAGTGTCCTTTTTCATCTGCTTGTAATCCACCATCAGCTTTCTGAGCACTGCTTCCTGTTCTGTATTTTTGTCTGAAAGGGTTTTGAGCTGAGCTTCCAGCTTCCCTTTTTCATCATTACATTTCTTCAGATCAACTGAAACAGAATTGTATTTTTTCAATGGAACGCAGGCAAATAAAATACTCACCAAACAAATAATCCCAAAAACTTTAAAACTGATTTTTCTCATAATTATATAGTTATAAAATTAACATCTATACTAAGCCTGCCTGCCGCTAACCCTGTCGGGGCTTCAAGCCCCCGACAGGGTTGAATTCCTGCCTTCTGCCTTCTGCCTCCTGCCCACCATCACACTTCTATCACCAATTCAGCGGGGCAATGATCGCTATGGAGCACATCCATATGAATTGAAGAAGAATACATATGCTCTGCATAGGCTTGTGATACCATGTTGTAATCGATGCGCCAGCCAAGATTCTTTGCCCTTGCTCCTGAGCGGTAACTCCACCAGGTATACTCGTTCAGCTTGTCGGGATTAAGAGAGCGGTACGAATCAACGAATCCATTCCCGATAAATTTTGTGACCCATTCTCTTTCTTCCGGAAGAAAACCTGAATTCTTTGCATTTCTCACAGGATCATGAATGTCGATTTTTGTATGACAAATATTATAATCTCCTGAAATGATCAGGTTTGGACGGGTTTTCTTCAATTCATTAACATAGTTCAGAAAATCGTCGAGCCACTGCATTTTAAAGGCTTGCCGCTCATCGCCACTGGTGCCGTTAGGGTGATATACGCTGATGACCGACAAATCTCCGTAATCGGCGCGGATAAAACGACCTTCATAGTCGTATTTCTCAATGCCCATGCCATATTCCACATGATCGGGTTCTTCTTTTGTAATGATACCAACGCTGCTGTACCCTTTCTTCTGTGCCGAAAACCAGTATGTTTTGTAGCCGGCCATTTCAAACTCCAGGGAAGGGATCTGGTCGGGCTGTGCCTTGGTTTCCTGAACACAAAGAATATCAGGCGAAGCAACTTTTATCCAGTCGATAAGCCCTTTGCTTAGTGCTGCACGTATTCCGTTTAAATTATAGGTAATTATCTTTTTTAAAGGCATAGTCTAAGGTATTTTTTCAGGGCACGAAAATAGTCAAAATCTGGCTGGATTTTGCTATTTTTGTACTATGAAAAACCTTGAGTTATATCTGGAAAAGCTGATTGAATGGCGGGCAAAGCATATCTCGAACCGGCATTATGTGTATATCCTCAGTGTTCTGGTTGGTCTCATGAGTGGTCTGGCTGCTGTGGTATTGAAGAATACTGTATATTATACACATTATTTTCTGACAAAAGGTTTCGAAATCGGAAGCTGGAATCTTCTATATCTTCTATATCCTTTATTCGGTATTATTCTGACTGTTTATGTAGTAAGCTATCTTGCAAAGGAAAATATTACGCATGGCATTAGCCGTGTGCTTCAGGCGATATCCAAACATAACGGACATCTTAAGAAACATGATAACTATTCGTCGATGATAGGCAGTACACTAACTGTTGGATTTGGCGGTTCGGTAGGATTGGAAGCCCCGATAGTAATGACTGGTGCATCAATGGGTTCCAGTATAGCAAGAGTACTGAAACTCGATTACAGAACAACAGTTTTGTTGATAGCCTGTGGCGCTGCCGGTGCAATTTCAGGGATTTTCCGCGCACCGATTGCAGGGGTTGTTTTTGCCCTTGAAGTGCTGATGCTCGATCTTACCATGGCATCGCTGATTCCGCTGCTTCTTGCTTCTATTGCCGGAACCAGCATGGCAACCTTGCTGATGGGGCAGAGCGTGCTTTTTACCTTCGCCCCGGCTAACCAGTTTCTTTACAGCAACCTGCCGCTTTATATAGGCCTCGGAGTTTTCGCCGGTTTGGTGTCGGTTTATTTTACCAGAATGAATCATTTTTTAGAAGATTCGTTTAACAAAATACATTCGAACTGGACGCGAATGGCCTTGGGAGGACTCGGAGTAAGTGTTCTGATATTCCTGTTTCCACCCTTATTCGGAGAAGGCTATGTGCCATTGAAAGAACTACTTACAGGAACCGGAAACAGCCTTGCCAGTGGGAGTGTTTTTTATGGGATACAGGATAATGCCTGGTTGTTTACCGGCTTTATTCTGCTCATTATGCTGCTGAAAGTTGTTGCAATGTCGCTCACCACTGGTGCAGGCGGTGTTGGTGGTGTTTTTGCGCCCTCCTTATTTGTTGGCGGTTTAAGTGGTTTCTTCTTTGCAAGGGCAATTAATGTCAGCGGTTTATTGCATGTACCGGAAACAAATTTTGCACTTGCAGGAATGGCAGGTGTGATGGCAGGCGTAATGCATGCTCCCCTCACAGCGATATTTCTGATTGCCGAAATCACAGGTGGCTACGATTTCTTTATCCCATTAATGGTTACAGCTACCATCGGATATATGACGAATTCCAGGTTCGAGCCCCATGGCGTATATTCCAAACGACTTGCTGAGAAAGGCGACCTCACCACGCATAATAAGGATAAGGCGATTCTTTCGCGCATGAAAATTGATGAACTGATTGAGAAGAATTTTAACATTATAGGTCCAAACGATTACCTGGGTTCGCTGGTGAGGGAAATTTCAAAATCAGAACGTAATGTTTTTCCGGTTGTTGACAGGCAGAACCGCTTTTTCGGAGTGGTTTTTCTGAATGATGTGAGGAATATCATTTTTAAGCATGAGCTGTATGGAAAGGTTTTCGTGAAGGATATCATGTATATGCCTGACCCGCTTGTGGAACTGGGAGAAAGTATGGAGTCGGTGGCGCAGAAGTTTCATGATACCCAGCATTACAATCTGCCGGTTCTGGATAAAGGGGAATACGTTGGCTTTGTTTCGAGAGCCAATGTCTTTTCAGCCTACAGGGAGATGCTTAAAGATACTTCCGAAGATTAAGGATTTGGCCGTAGCGAAAAGACTTCGCATTTGGCGTTCTCCAGAATAAATTCCTGTAGAAATTCATTCCAGAAATAGACTTTCAGATAGGCTGCATTGCCTGGTAGCGGAGGGAGCAGAATTCCATTTCTGAACCTTGTCTGATTATACTCAGCATGAAATTCATTAAGGTTGAGTTTTTCATAAAATATGTGAGTATTCCTTGTGCTATCCAGAACATCAACAACCAAAGCTGCCCGGAAAGGGCCGGATTTCGCTGTGAGTATTCCATCAAACCCAACATATACAGGATTTCCCCTGAGACTATCAGCAGAAAGTATACAGAATTCTATGCCTTTATCCTTAGTAAACCCATTTGAATAGATGCCGGATTTTCCTCCCATATATTTACAGTTTAAAGGGTCTTTTCGCTTCAGAAGACTGAATCCTGAATTATTGTCATGGATAACAAGTTTAAGTTTAGCCTTCCAGGCAGGATAAAGCAAGGTGTCGACTACCTGAAAATCGGAGTAAGCGGCAGGATAATCCTGTGAATAAAGGTTTGCATCTTTTCCTCCATCGTTCATATTATCAAACATATAGCCAGGGTTCATGAACGCATTGGCCGATGTAATTGCAGGATACCCGCTAACATTGGTTTTCCCATGGAGATACCTGGCAAATTCAGGTGGAAAACACTGGGAACTAAAGAAAAAGGAGTGCTTAAGATTAATCCGCGGAATAGTGATATATAGGAAGTACAGTGGAATAAGCAGATAAACGGGCTGCAATAGTTTTGCCAATAAACTTCGCCGGCTGTCGGCAATGAAAAACAGGAAGAATATCAGGAAAGGAAACAAGTGGAGTATTGCTCTGTCCTGCGGAGAATTCACATGAAACAGCTTTGACATTAACAGGATTCCGCAAAAATTTCCAACAAGAAACATAAGCGACAGGTGAGCAACAGCGTACAGCAGTTTGAATCGTTTTACCGCCAATACGATAAGGCTGCCAAGGATAGCAATGCAAAACAAACCGACAATTGTTAAAATTATACGCTGCTGTGCTCCATAAAAAAAGACCTTCACAAGCGGTATAATGCTGCCATAGAAAAAGCCGTTTTCGGCGCCTATGTATAACAATCCTTTCTCTTTGAGTGAAAAGCCGTAATCAATAAAATACTTCAGAATAAAACCACCAGCGATGCATAACAAAAGGAAGGTGTAGATATCGGTATTTTTTCTTTTTAATTCGGTATGCGTGAAGAAATAAAGGCTTGAAATGCCTATGAAAAGCATTGCTGTGAGAATGAGGTTTAAATTTGCTGCCACACCCAGCAGCATGAATACAAGACTGAAAAAGAAATAGCGTAGTTTTTCTGATTCGATGAATTCATAAAGGTACCATAACATTCCAAAGAGAAAAGCCATCGAAAGCCCATATCCACGGCACATTGCGAAGAATTCAGAGAAATAGGCGGAGCCCAGAAAGGACAGGATGAATCCCCAGCGAAGGGTACGATAGTTAAAAAGTGTGCTGAAGTTTAAAAGGTATTTGCTGAAAATGAGGGCAGCAATGAGGTTAGGTATTCGTAAAGTGAATGCAGAAATTCCGAAAAAATTTACGGATAAGAGTGCAAATAAAGAATTCAGGAGGTGGTTGTTGGCGTCGGGCAGGGCGTTGCCAGGCATAAAAAGACCGGCTTGGATATATTGGAAAAAGGTGAAGCCTTCGTCGTTTATGAGCGGGACGCAGATAGCCCTGAGTACCAGGTAGAGAAGCCAGGCCGCAGTGATGTAGTAATACAGGCGTTTTTCGTACCTGTGCATAGCAGAAGGTATGTTGAAATTAGAAGTTCAAATATAGCGTTTAATCCGCTTCAGAAAGCAGTTGCAGGGCTTCGGGAATGGAATCTGTAGGAAGAATACAGCCTTTAGCGGTACAAATATGGATCATTGTTTTGTCATTGGTGAAACGGTTTTTGAGGAAGTCCAGCTCGTTGCTATCATTCTCAGAGCCGATCAGGATAGTGTTTGGCAGGTAATGTGAATGGAGCTCATTCAGAACTTCCTGGTAATTTGGTCCAACTACGGCAACTATGTAATAGGGAAAAAGATTTTCCAGCAAGAGTGTGCCCCAATTCGAAAATGATGAAGGAAATTGCAGAAGTTTATTGGTGACATTCTGCAACATAGAATTTGAAATTTCCAGGTAATGCTCATTGTTAAAAACCTGCCCGAGGCTGAATAAAGCTCTTGCCATTACCGAATTTGAGGCAGGAATGACATTATCGGTTATCTCCATTTTCCGGGTGATAAGCTGCTCGCTTTCAGAGGAGGTGTACCAGCACATTCCGCTTGTTTCATCATAGAATTTGCGGAGAGTTTCGTCGGTGAGTATTCCGGCAAGTTTCAGGTAGTAATTTTCCTGATCGCAGGGGTGGGAGAGAAGTGCTGAAATGAGGAGTGCATAATCATCCAGAAAGGCGGGTATTCCAGCTTGTCCTTTAGCGTAACGGTGGAAAAGATGACGACCATCACTTAGCATATTTTTAAGCAATGCATCCAGAGCTTCTTGGCCCATTTCAAGGAAAAGGGGTTCATGAAATGCCTTATATGCATCGAAGCAGGCCTTAATCATCAGGGCATTCCAGGAGGTAAGCACCTTAAAGTCGAGGCCCGGATGAATACGTTTGTTGCGAACTTCCAGCAAGCGTTTCTTCGAGTTTTCAATTACTTCTGAAATAGTGGCAAGATCAAAATCATTCTGTTTTGCAAGGGTTTCCAAATCCTGTTTACGGAGAAGGATATTCCGCATATCATCCCATTGTCCTTCAGCTTCAACCTCATAATAAAAGCAAAACAAATCGGCATCATCACCCAGAACACTTACAATCTCATCCTTTTTCCAGGTATAGAAATAACCTTCCCTTCCTTCGCTGTCGGCATCCAGAGCCGACCAGAACATCTTTTCAGGTGAACGTAATTCAGCATCAACAAAATTCATGCATTCATATACGACGTTTTTGTAAAGATCCTTTTTTGTGAGCTGCCAGGCTTCGGAATAGAGGCTGATAAGTTGTGCATTGTCGTAAAGCATTTTTTCGAAGTGCGGAACCTTCCAGAAGTTGTCGGTGGAGTATCTTGCGAAACCGCCTCTTATTTGATCGTAAATGCCACCCATGGCCATTTTGCGAAGGCTTGTTTCAGCAAAACTCAGAACAGATTCGTCATTGGTAAACCTGTAGTAGCGAAGCAGAAAGAGGAAATTTACAGGCATCGGGAATTTTGGTGCACCGCTAAAACCGCCTTCAACACTATCAAATTGCCTTGCCAGAGCACGAACACAATCAGTAAGTTGCTGATTCGTTGCTGTATTATTGCTGTTTCCGGCAGAAAACAAATTCTCTGATTTAAGTCCGGAACGAATAGCCTTGGCCTGGGAAATGAGCTCTTCCGGTGTTTCTTTATAGATCCGGCTGACATTCAGCAGGATGCTGGTCCATGTTTCCTTACGAAAATAGGTTCCGCCATAAAATGGACTTCCATCCGGAAGTGCAAAAACATTCAGCGGCCACCCGCCCTGTCCCTGTATCAACTGAATTGCATGCATATAAATCATATCAATATCAGGTCTTTCCTCCCTGTCGATTTTAATGCAAACAAAATTTTCGTTCATCAGCTCTGCAATATCATTATTCATAAAGGACTCTTTCTCCATCACATGACACCAATGGCAGGCAGAATATCCAATGCTGATGATAAGAGGTTTGTTCTCGAGAGCTGCTTTTGCAAGAGCTTCCTGGCCCCAGGGATGCCAATCAACAGGATTGCGGGCATGCTGGAGCAGATAGGGACTGGTTTCGGTGAGTAGACGCGACATCTTCGTTTTTATTTTCATGGAACAAGTTTGGGTTGCTTATTGTTTATATAATTTTGGGATTCGAACAAACTGTATTGAAGTGCAATACCATATCAATACATAAAATGTAAAAAATAACAGTAAGAAAACATGAAAATTTCAGAGTCAACATATGAATTTCTGACAGAAATTAAGGATAACAACAACAAAATCTGGTTCGATACGAATAAGAAGCGTTACATAAGCGCAAGGAATGAATTCATTGATTTTCTGACGGCTTTTATGCTGAGGGTGAATAAATTTGAGACGCTTCCTGTGCAGGATCCTGCAAAATGCTTGTACAGGATTTACCGTGATGTAAGATTTTCGCCGAATAAAGAACCTTATAAATCGCATATGGCAGCAATAGTAAGCAGGGGAGGACAGCCAAAAAAATGCATGTTTTATATTCATTTGCAGGCTGGTGAAACCTTTGTGGGCGGAGGTATGTACGATCCTGCGCCCGAAGTTTTGAAGGCTATCCGGCAGGAAATACATTATAATGGTCATACGCTGGAAAGTTTGATTTCATCGAAATCCTTTAAATCATGCTTTAGAGAACTTTACAATGAGGGGAAGCTGAAAAAAGCGCCTAAAGGATATGATCCGGCACATCCGCATATCGAACTTTTAAAGTACAAGCATTACCTTGTTGGCAGAAACTGTAAAGATGAAGTAGCAGTTTCCGAAAAATTCATGGATTTCTGTGTGGAAACGTACAAGGCATCTATGGAGTTTTATTCTTTTATCGATGGGGCTGTTCTTAATGCCGAGTCAGAGCAGAAATAATTCAATATTCTGCATTTCTAAACGAAGCGAGGATTCATGCATTGATTTCCTAAAATTTGTTAAAATCAGGCAATTGTGAAATTATTTAAAACAATTATGAATTAACTTCGTTTGCTGAAACAATTCAAAGACTTTTTTTGTTAATTCTGATAAGATGACAACAGAATCATCGGAAAATATTTTTGGCACGATTTTTAATTGCAATCTAACACATACGAAAAATTAAGTTCAATCATTAAATTTCTTCAAATGAAAAAAGTAATCTTAACATCAATCCTAGCAGCATTCGTGTTGACAATGGGTACTGTTTATGCGCAAGACAAAACAAAAAAAGAAGAGGCTCCGGCTAAAAAAGAAACTACAGCGGTAAAAGCTACACCAGCAGCACCAGCAACTCCGGCAACCCCTATGCAGGGCCAGATGGGAAAAGGTCCAACCGCTGAGGAGCGTGCAGCACAGGCAATTACCCGTATTTCAGAAAGAGTAAAAGATCTTACTGCAGAGCAGAAAAAGAAATTGACCGATATTCATACTGCTTCATTCAAACAAGCTGAAATCGATAAAGAACTTTCCAAGACCGACATGGAGAAGTTTAAAGAAGCTTCAAAAACAAGGGTATTGAAATTAAGAGAAGATATTCAGAAAGTTATGTCTCCGGAACAATGGAAATTGTACACAACACCTCCTCCAAGACCTGAGCAGAAACCTGCTGAAGACAAAAAGGTAGAGCCAACAAAATAATTTCCGCTTAATCGGATAGCGAAATAATTGAAAAGAGGATTTCCTGATAGGAAATCCTCTTTTTTTTGAACTTAAAGATCGTAGTATAATGAAAATCAGATATTTATTATTAATATGTGTGCTGGCTATTAAAATAGTTAGTGCACAGAATTCCATTAGTGGAAAAATAACGGACGACAAAACCGGCGAAGCACTTATTGGTGCAATTGTATATATTCCGGATCTGAAATCGGGAGTAACAACTGATCTTAATGGAGTATATAAAATTGGGAATCTACCGCCTGCAAAGTTTATTATTGAAGTAAAGTATATTGGATATATAACTATCGACGAAGTAGTAGATTTTGCCACAGTTACAGCCCGGGATTTCAAATTGAAAATGAGTGCCATTGAGGCTAAAGGAGTTGTAATAACCGGAAGTGCTTTATCGAGCGATAATTCAAGGACAAGTGTAACAATTGTTCCAATCGACAAGAGAGAACTACAGACAACGCCTTCTTCGAATATTATTGATGCCCTTGCGAATATTCCTGGCATCTCTCAGGTAACGAGTGGAGGGAGCATTTCCAAACCTGTAATCCGGGGATTAGGGTATAACCGTGTAGTTACAATAAGCGAGGGAACGAGGCAGGAAGGAAATCAATGGGGTGATGAGCATGGGATAGAAATAGACCAGTTCTCTGCCGACAGAATTGAGGTTCTTAAAGGTCCGGCAAGTTTATTTTACGGATCGGATGCAATGGGAGGAGTTATAAACATCCTCGAACCAATTCCTGCCATGAGAGGAACAATTGGAGGCGAATTCGGCAGTTCTTTGTCTTCGAATAATCTGTTGACTTCCAATTCGTTGATGAATGAGGGCAATGTAAACGGATTTATCTGGAGGGTGAGAGGATCAGTGAAAAGTTCGGCCAGTTACAGAACACCGGATGAATATGTTTACAATTCAGGCTATAATGAGACGAATGCCGGTTTGATGGCGGGTCTGAATAAGCGCTGGGGCTACTCGCATTTCCATTACAGCATTTTCGATACGCATATTGGAATAGTTGAAGGTGAGAGGGATTCTGCTACGAATAAATTTGTAGATGCAGGTGGACAGATAGTACCCGATAATATACTTAAGGGCAGAAAACCGGATCTTCCGTTTCAGCATGTAATCCATCATAAACTGAGTTCCGTTTCAAATATTATTGTAGGAAAAGATCAATTAAAACTTGCTTTTGGTTACCAGCTAAACGACAGAAAAGAACATGTTGATAGCAGAACAGAGCCTGGTTTGTTTTTCAGGCTTGGAACAATTACCGCAGATATAAAATACCAGCAGCTTGTAAGTACTTCAATTGAGGCAGTTTATGGAATTTCAGGGATGTTTCAGAGCAATGTCAACAAAGGTGTTGAATTTCTTGTGCCCGATTATCAGTCTAAGGATTTTGGTGGTTTTGTTTATGCGAAAAAGTCAATGAAAAAGCTAACGTTAAATGCAGGTATACGTATTGATCACCGCAGTGTCCATGGTGATGAGCTTACAGGCAGGTATTATGGACACACTCCTTTTGTATCGGATACAATTTTGCGTGACTTTACCTCGAATTTTTCGGCTGTTTCAGGATCAACCGGGATGACCTATAAATTTTCGGAGAAGTTTAATGTAAAGTTTAATGTTGGAAGGGCGTTCAGGTCCCCTAATATAGCTGAACTTGCCTCGAACGGGGTTCATGAGGGCACCTTCCGCTATGAGGTTGGAAACAGTAATCTGAAAGCAGAAACAAGTCTGCAATTTGATGGTGATATTACCTATTCGGAAGAGTATTACCAGGTTTCAGTAGATGCCTTTTACAACACAATTGATAATTTTATTTATCAGCGGAACATTGGCAGCGAAAGCTGGAAAATCGGCAATCAGAATTATCCTGTATACCGGTTTGTGCAGGGAAATTCTGTGTTAAAAGGTTTTGAAGCAAATGTTGATATTCATCCCAAAGACCACTTTCATTTTGAAAACAGTATTTCCCTGGTTGAAGGTGAGAATAAGAGCCTGGGCGAAGCACTTCCATGGATTCCTGCTACGCATACCCGTCATGTTTTTCGCTGGAATATTGAAGCTGCCAGGAAATCAGTTTTCAGAAACCCTTATGTGTATTTTGGTGGGGATTGGTATTGGAAGCAAAATCGGTATGATATGTTTGAAACAGAAACCGGATCCTATGTTTTATACAGCCTGGGAACTGGCAGTGATCTGCGGATAGGGCAGCGGATAATGACCCTATTTGTCGCGGCATCAAACCTTACAAACGTAAAGTATTATGATCATCTGAGCAGATTAAAATATGCCGGAGTTTATAATATGGGACGAAATGTTACTTTTGGACTTACAATTCCTTTTGGAATCGCTACTCTTAAGGAAAGATAATGATTTTCAGACTTTTACCAGTAGTATTTCCGTCACTTAGCCGAAGAGTGTAATATCCCTTTTTCAGGGAACTAACGTTAATGTTGTGCTGAGAAAGGCCGTTAATTCTGCCAAGTGAGCCACTGAGTACGATCTGTGCGCAATTGTCAATTAATTGATAGCAAAGATTGGTAGCCGCTGATGTACTTATTTTAAGTGAAATTTGCTGGCTGCAGGGATTGCTGTACTCAACAGAAAGAATAGCATTTGCTGAATTCTCCGGGATGGCAAGTGGTTTATCGCAAACAAGGTCCATCAGAACCGGCAGATGATCTGAACTTCCATAGAGGGCATCAGCAAGATCCTGAGGTGCATTAGGATTCTGAGGCGGTTCGTTTATCGAAAGGTTAAAATGCTGCCCATCCTGCCCCAGAGCTTTGTATGTTTCGGGTAATGCTCTGAGCCTTCCGGCACCAGACATTATTTGTTGCGAAACAAGTATGAAATCGAATCTGTCGTCGAGTCCGCCGCTGGCCGCACAACCCACAGTAGTTCTGTGCGTTGATTGGGTATGAATTGAGGCAAAAGAAGCATTGGAATTCCAGCTTCCGGGCAGGTTAAGCGGATCATGGAAACGGAATAATGAGTCGCTGTAATTGGTAAAAATCTGAAATGCGGCCTCGCTGCTGCTGTAAAAGTTAAAGTCTCCCGAAAGAAAAAAATTAGCTGGCTGGTACGCAAGGCTCAGATACTGCATTAGTTGGTTGGCCTGGGCAAGTCGTTGAGTTTCATCAGCAGAAGTTGCTCCGGCTTTTAAATGAGCAACAACAGGATAGAAGAATATTGTATCATGTTGAGTGGCGAGATCATTGGTTTTGAGATACATTTTGTAAATGTTGATATCCCTTGGCTGAGTTAGCACAACATCCTGAGCTCTCAAACCAATCTTGCGCGAATCATAATAAAAAGCATTAATTATTGTGGCATTTGCAAAGTTGGTCATCTGTGCAGCCTGATAATAGCCTATTCCATCAATATTCAATACGTTGTCAAGAAAACGTTGAATATACGCTGCATCTGCTTTCATTTCATTTACAGCCACTATTTCAGGATGGGTATAGCTTATAATAGTGCGGAGGCATTGTTCTTTGAAATCAATATTGTTGTTGGTATTCGTACAAAAATTCTCTCCATTCCCATAGTTAAGCAGATTGTAATGCATGTAACGGATGGTATCCTGCGACCAGAGTTTCACTGATAACAGATTTAAAAACAGAAATATAAAAATATGCTTTTTGATAATGTATTTGTATTAATTGTTATATATCGCTTTCTTCCAACAAATGAAGGATCAACCCTGTTAGGGGTTTGCAACCCTAACAGGGTTGACTGCCTTCTACAAACAGTGCTCTGCAGCAAAAAATTTCTACTGCCACCTGCCACCTGCCACCTGCCACCTGCTTTCTGCTTTCTGCCTCCTGCCTCCTGCCTCCTGCCAACTGCCTCCTGCAAACGATGGGCGTTGCCCGTCGCTATTGTTGGGTCGCCCCTACAGGGCTAATCGTTTTAGGTGCCACTCTTTGCTACAAATAGTGCTCTGCAGCAAAAAATTGCTCCTGCCTCCTGCTTTCTGCCTTCTGCCACCTGCTTTCTGCCTCCTGCCTCCTGCCAACTGCCTTCTGCCTCCTGCAAACGATGGGCGTTGCCCGTCGATATTGTTGGGTCGCCCCTACAGGGCTAATCGTTTTAGGTGCCACTCTTTGCTACAAATAGTACTCTGCAGCAAAAAATTTCTACTGCCTTCTGCT
>CAIXZF010000075.1 GCA_903923925.1 uncultured Bacteroidales bacterium | reverse complement strand
GTTGTTGCTGTAGTTTCCATGGTTTTAGGTTTTAAGGGTTAAATTCATTTTTTGTGTTTTTATCAGTTCCCGAAAGCCATTAGCTTGTCCAGTTTTTCGCAGAAACTTTAGCCCAACTTGACAAGTGATGAAATGGCTGATAGGGATTTTTACACAAAAAAAAGAATGACCCTTCAAACCGAAAAACGGAAACCAGCAAACCCGGAAAAAGAGTGTGAACCCAGAAATTCAGTGGCAATCTCTGGTTATTATTCCGGAACTATGTTGTTGATATTGAAAAAGAAAGCTACTATTGGTTTTATGAATGATCGTTCAGCTATTGTGGTGAATATAGGTTGGAGTGCAATATTGGTTTGATTTCCCTGTCCTTTTCTTGCTGAACATTTTGCCGCGTTTGGTGCTCCGGAAAAGTAACCATTGAAAGAATGCTACTCATGAGAAAACAGTACACCATTATAATATGTAAGATAATATCCCTCTGAAAAGTCTTGAAAAAGGTCAAACCTGGCCAAGCTTTTGAAAATTTCACCAATTTATATCCCTGATATACCGCCTTACGAGTATAAAAAAAGCCCGGCAGGATCTTCCTGCCGGGCCATTTTTAGATGAGTTATTCTACACTTAACATTCGCTTCATTTTACGGATGGCATGGAATTCCTTGATTTCTTCATTTGTCATTTCTTCGACATCCATTTCCTTTTGATAAACATCTACTTCTGCAATCCTGTGATCGTAAACATTTCCTAATCTGGACCAATGTTCGAGGATCACTTTCTTTGCATGATCAAATCCAACCCTGTCAAGCACTGCTTTTGCATCTTCAAAGGCTGCCTTCTTTGTAACATGAACCCCGTTCAAACCCACTCCGGAATATCCTTCTGTAACACTCCAATAACTCGAAGCATTTGAAAGTACTGGATGAACGTAGAATACAAAGCTTTCGAATCCAGGGATTACGATGGATTGCGCTTCCTTCTGCGCAACCCTGGCAATCTGCGGTGTCTTGGCGAAGAAAAGGCGATAAATGGTTTGTTTCCTGCCGTAATGAGGCCGCTCTTCAGCGACCTCACTATTTGAATTCTCAGTTTTATATTCGGGTGTTGAATTTATTGTTATCCCGAGTATGTGATTGACGGCTTTGCTGGCTTGTGAAGCAGCCCAGACCACCCAAGAGATGTTGTCCTGTAATACTTTTGCCCAGGAAGCCACATACGCCGAAGTGAAAGCCAGGTCGTAATTGTTGTTTGATAATGCGCTCAGGTAACTTGATCCGAGTTCTGCAATAAGCTCTTCCTTTGAGTATGACTCTTTTCCAGAGGCAGACATGCCGAGCATTTCCCTGTTTAATCGTGATTCATGTCCTGTACTATGGACAGCTTCATGAAAATAGGCATTGTAAAAAGCAGGGGAGTTATCAAATTGAACTTTGTGAGGCATTCTTACGGTATCCAGTGCTGGAATATAGCAGGGATTGAATGAAGTTTTAAATTCAATTTGAGGACCGTTGGGATAATTTTTGATAATTTCCTCAGCTGAGAGATTATCCGGATTCAAATTGTTAGGTATTCTTGATACCTTTTGAATTTTGGCAAGTCCTTTTTCATCCCAGGAACATTGGTCTGTATTAAAGACGTAATAATATTTAAGCATCCATCGTTTTGATTCTTTACCATCCGAATCGGTATCTTTCAAGGTGGTGGTAAAGACGACAAAAGTGCCTTTTTCGCCTTTGTTTACTGTTCCGCCATTTGAGCGGATCTGGTTAAAGGAAGCCCATACGGGTGAATTGAAATTGGAGGATGCCAGGAGGAGTAGGTTAACTCCCTGGTAAAAATGGCCTTCAAGGGAAACGGGTGAAGCGCTTCTCCAGAGTTTTTTCCATGAACCTGCAGTTTTCATCCCCTCGATTACCTTATTGGTAATTGTTTCATAAATCTCATTTGTCTTCATTGTTAAAAGTGTTGTGGTGCATCCCTTGTTTAAAGATGCACCTGGTGAAACATGATTTTGAACAATGATTACCGAGGGAACTGAATTGAGTCAAGGGGTAGGG
>CAIXZF010000074.1 GCA_903923925.1 uncultured Bacteroidales bacterium | reverse complement strand
TCAACCGAAGGCGTATAAACAGGATTTAATATAGTAAAATCATCGAATGTCCCGGTACCTGAAGTATTCCACGCCAAAGACGGACTATTCGATACAGTTGAAGCATTCAGGGAATATGTTCCTGATGCACAGATTGCATCGGTGGCCGGTCCGGCATCAGCAGTAACCAAAGGAACAATGTGAATAGTTACCTGGGCAGCCGCGGGACTGCAGGTTGAAACTCCTGCAACATTGAGTGATAAAACCACATCTCCGGTTTCGACAGGAGTTGGAGTATATGTTGGTGTGAGCGTTTCAGCATTTGTTAGCAGGCCAAATCCGGATACTACCATCCATGAATATTGTGACTCATTCATAACTGAAGCACCCAAAATAGTATAAGCTTGCCCCTGGCAGACAGTTGTATCACTTCCAGCATAAGCAACAGGAGCAGGTGCAACATTAATATTTGCAACAGTTGGTGTTAAGGGTGGACAGTTTGAAGGAACTGCTCCCAGATATGAAACAGTAATCGTTTGTGGTCCAGGAATATTCCAGTTTACAGTAATATCATTGGTTCCCAGGCCTGCAGTAATTGATCCTCCGGCCGAAATTGTCCATTGGTAATTTTGCTTACCAATTTCAGTACTATAACTTAAGCCGCTGGTTCCCTCGCAAATATCTGTACTTCCATTAATAGTAGGCAAAGGAAGAGGATCAAGAATAATGGAACCTGAGCCAGCAATTGTTCCAGGACAGGCTGCATTTGATACCGACATCAGTGTGTAAGTTCCGGGAATAGCTGTTGTAATTACATATGGAAAAGAGCCACTGTAATTAACCACCGGGGGTTCTTGTACACTATTTAAAGCATACGTAAAATCAAAAGGGCCTAATCCGTCAATATTAATCAGAATATTGGCTGTTGATGTTCCATCGTTGCAGATGGAACCACCTCCACTGATTGTTGCGGACGGACATACTGAAACAGGTGCAGCATAATCTGAGGTCAGGAGGCAGTCAGCGATATCAGAAAAAGATGATGTTATTGTATGTATTGAACCGTCGCAGGGTATATTGGGTAAGGTGTATGCCTGTGGACTATTGAATGGAGCATTGAATGTTTGGGAAATACCAGATGTTTGATCAAGTATTGTCATAGTTCCGGTAATGGGCGGATTAGTAAATTCAATGTTGCCGGATAGATTGTATTTATTGTTTACTGGATTACAAGCAGAAGGAAATGTAGTAACAGCGAGCATCGAACAGTTAAGTACTATGTCACAGTTTGTTGTAGCTGCCCCAGGTGTTTCCAGATTACTTTGCACAAAAGAGATTTGCGTTGCATTATTGGAAAAATTTGTTAAAAGCAGCAGATAAAATTGATCTTCAATAGCATTGTTAATATTGCAATATTCTGGTCCTGTTCCTCCAGCATAGCTACAATCAACAATAGTAGAAGCACCCAAACTCGAATTACACGCCCCGGTTGGAGATGTAAATGGGCCCCAGCATATAAAGTCAATATCCTTAAGTGGATTAGCTGTTATTGTAATTATAACATCTCCACCCGGTGGACCAATCTGCAAAAAATACCAAGCAGGATTAGGTCTAGTATTAAGACACCCATAATCGGGACCGGGCTGTGCATTACCTGAACCAACTCCAGCTGGATAGGTGTAAGGACTTGAACCGCAGAAAACTTCTGCATCTTCGCAAGAGAAATTGCTTGTTGGGGCTTTATTTTGCTGGGATTGTATATTTTGGGAAATGAAGAATGAAGAATTCTCAACATACTTCATTTGCATTTCCCAATTAGTATTCTTAGCAACAACTTCGGTTTCTTCAAGTATTTTGATGATATTAAACGAATCTCGCCGCCCAATACCTGCCTTGAAAATAATAGAATCCAGAAAGAAGTCCATCTTATTAAGGATAAACAATCCCTTATCGGATGCTTTATCATAAAAATAAACTCTTTTGAAAGGCGTATTTAATTTATCCATTCTCAAAAGAAAATAATCACTAAATGCATCGCTTCCCTGATATTTATAAAACTCAGTTTCATAACTTCCCCCGATTAACTCGGCGTTCAAATTAGCTGGCAGACCGAGACAGATTGTTGTATCGTTGCTTCCGACTATTGTTTGTGCTTGAAGAAATGTGCTTGTGAAGAATGCTGCTAGCAGCAGGAGGAGTGTATTTT
>CAIXZF010000073.1 GCA_903923925.1 uncultured Bacteroidales bacterium | reverse complement strand
GAAACCCTGGCTCCAAGGATGTCACAGCCGGAAATTGCCGGCCGTTCCCTGAAGAATATTATCCTTCAGTTAGAGCAAAGTGCAAAAGAAACCAGGCCATCGGTGGTTGGGTTTGCCCAGGCTATTGAGAACCTTGGCAAAAAACATCTGGACACCACTGAATTGGTCAAAATGTTTGGCCAGGAGAACATTACTGCCGGGAAGATCCTGATCAACAATGTTTCAGAAATCAAGAAATATACAGAAGCTGTCACCGGCACGGAGGTTGCCATTGAACAGGCATCTGTCAATACGGATAACAATTCCTCCAAGCTTGAACAGGCGAAGAACCGTTTCAACCTTATCGCCATTGAACTGGGTGATAAGCTTGCCCCTGCCCTGACATTTAGCACCAATGGCGTTTCATACCTGATCAAAGCCACATTGGCATTGATCAGGGTGTTCCAGGATCATAAGAACATTGTCCTGATTCTGACGGCAATCACCGGCTACTGGATTGCAGCCAAAACCAGACAGTTGCAGGTGAGTATTGCAAACTCCCTGGCGATGAAAGAAGGCATCCTGCTTAAAATTAAGGATGCTGTTGTGATGCAGGCATTAATTGTGAAGGAAGAACTGCTTACCATCTGGAAAGCAAGGGGGACCGTGGCATCAAAACTCGCAGCCACAGCACAATGGGCATGGAATGCAGCCGTTGCTGCCAATCCCATTGGTGCTATTATTGCAGGGATCTCAGGAATGGTGGTGGCAATAAACCTGCTGGAAAGCAACAGCAGAGAGGCTGTTAAACGTGAACAAGAGAAGATAGATGTTCAGAATAAGGCAATTGCTATTAATAGCAGGATCGAAGATCAGTACAAGAAGCTTTCCAAGTCAGTGGAAACAATCAATAGTTTATCGGCACAAGAGAAACTGGATATTGCCGAAAAGATTGATTTGAACATCAAACTAGCCCAGACTGACCTTAAACTTTTGCAGTTCAGGGCTGCACACATTGAATCCGAGAACAAACGCATTACCTATTTCCAGGCAGTCAAATCCTTTTTCGGATTGTTTGCGGATGCAGGGAAAATGGCAGCAGAAAACGGTAAGGAAGCTGCTGCTGCAACCAATGAACAGGTTGAAAAACTCAAGCAAAACATCATCAACCTGAACAACCAGAAAGTTACAGTTTCTGCTGTGGTTAATGCAGAAAGCGAAGGAGATAAAATCCTTGGCAAGACCTGGGACCAGCTGGATGAGAAGCAGAAGAAATACCAAGTGGCTATTAAGAATACCGAGGCAGGAAGTGAGGCCTTTATCCGGATCCATGAGAAGATCCGGCTGGTAAACAAAGAATTGGAAAAGTTTCAGCCGGCTTCTCCTGATGAGTCAAAAGCATCTGACAAGTTCAAGAAGCTGGAGCAGGATTACCAGGATCTGCTGGAAAGCATGAATTCCCTGGATGAAAAGCATCTTGGGGAAAAGCTTAACCAGTTTCAAAGGGAAATTCTTGCCACCCAGCAGAAATACGACACCCTAATTGACAAGGCTAAAAAGTTTATCGCAGATCATCCGGAGTTAAAAACTGAGCAGAAAATCAGCATCACCCAGCGCATAGAAAACCTAGAAACACAGAAAGATGCTTCTGTTAAATCGATTCTGATCCGGCAGGAGGAACAGTTCAGTACAGATGTTCTTACAATCCGGAATAAGTTACGCATTGCAGAACTTTCTGGTTATGAGAAGGAGATTGAGGAAATTAATACTGTTTACAGTATGAAGATCCGGCTTTTGGAAGAGGAACAGAAAGCCAGTGAGGATTATTTCACAGCAGAGATTATCAATGCCGAGGGAAATGCTGTAAAGCTTGAACAAATCCTGGCTGAGCGCGAAAAGAGTTTCAAAGCATTTGTTGACAAGACAGCTGCTTATGAGCAGCTCAAGGCTATTGAAACCGAAAACCTGCGTAAGGCTATCCAGCGAAAGATCGATGATGAGCTGGCCCAGTACAGCAAAGCCTTTTCGGATAGTTTTCTTTCCCAGGAAGCACAGGAACTGGCCGCCATCGATGACAAATACACCAGGATGGTGATGATGGCTGAAGAAGCCGGACTCGACATTTCCAAAATCATGATGGCCTATGCCGAGGAAACGGAGAACTATAAACTGCAAAAGGCCCAGGAAACACAGAAGGAGATCCGGAAGTTTATCCTTGCCCAGGCACAGCTCAGTTCGGATACCTATTTCACCATTTTGAGTAAAACCCAATCTGCTGCTTCTGAGGCTAAAATTTCAAAACTTGAAGTTGAGAAGCAGAAAGAGCTGAGCAGCAAGCGACTCACCGAAGAACAAAAGAAGCAGATTGAAGAAAAGTATGCAAAGCTTGAAGCTGTTGAGAAAACCAAAGCCTGGAAAAACGAGCAGAAGGCTGCTGCCACGCAGGCTGTCATAAACGGGGCACTTGCAGTAACCAATATCTGGGCCACTACTCCAAAAGCTGACTTTGGTGTAACAACCATGCTTTTATTAGCAGCCTCCATAGCTTCCACCCTTGCCCAGGTTGCTGTGATAAAGGCAGAAAAACCACCACAGTTTTTGTCCGGAGGTTACACCGGGAAGGGCAAAGATGATGAGCCAGCCGGTATTGTCCACGCCAATGAATACGTGGTTCCGTCAGAACTTCTGGAAGATCCCATTATTAAACAATATGTTAAAATAATTGAATCTAAACGCCTGGGGAACAAGGTTTTATTAAGGGAAGAAAATGCATCAAAAACTGCAAAACCAGTTTTCTCTTTGCCGGAAAAACCTGTCCCCATGCGTTTTAATACCCCTGAAATTGAAAAGGCAATTCGCCATGCTCCGCATCAGGCAATGATGGAATTCAGCAGCATTCAAACCCAGGAACTGGTGCAAAGATTGAACCCAAAATCTACCAAAGGAGAATCTTTAAAAAACGGTTCTTTCAAAGATCCTGAACTTACCAGGGTGCTTTCAAAATTGGAGAAAAAAATGGAAGTCCTGGACCATCTGCACAGAACGCTCAAATCAGGAAACATCCGTTCGAAGATCGTTTGGACTGATCTGCAAGAGGCAGAGAAAAGTGTTTCTGATATGATTGCTGATACCAGCGCTTAGCTGTCCTTTCAAGGATTTGTTGGTAGAATGACCTTTGCGAAAACCTTTAATAGTGGCACTTTCTGTTGATGTTTATCCTCCTGCGATTGTTCCCGCCAGAAACCCTGTTGTGTTTCAGATCTCTGCCGATATCGGCAGTCCGCAGAAGCAGAACCATAGAATCGGATTGCAGGTTTTGCGCCGGGAAGGAAACCTTGATGTGCTGGTGTTTGAAGATCTGGTTACGCCTTGGTTTAACGGTAACCGGGCAATTGCCAGGTTTGAAATCAGTGAGTTGCTGATCACTTCCCTCCGATCGGATTTTAACTTGCATGAATCAGCCGGCTTCCATATAAGAGTCTCCAGGCCTGATGTCCTGAAGCCTTTCTTTATTAAGTATTACGAGGAATTCGGGGATCCGGCTACAGTGGATGTGGTTAAGACTTCCCGGTGGTTTTATTCACTCTTTGGAGGAGTACCGACATGGAAACAGGTCGAGATTTTTGATTCATACGACAACCTGACAAAATACTTTAACCTTTCAAACCGGCTTTTCTTATCCTGGCATTGGTTTCCGAAAGTTACTGACACCAATGCTCCGGAGCGTTTGTATTTAATTGTTCCGAGGGAGCCCGGAACAAGCAATTTTGTATTGCGGGTAACCAGGCACTATTTTGATGACGGGGATGAATTCGAAGATTTTAACCTTGGCCATACTTTGCAGTTGGGACAGGCTTTTGAGGTAGATGTCAGCTATAAGGCTGTTATCGAATCTCATGCCAGTAACTTCAGTGGGTATTCAATACAGGTCATTTCTGTAGATGAATCCTTCTTTTCAGAAGAGTTTCACTTTAATATGGATTTCAGGTGGCTGCCGAACCTCCGCTACTTTATGTTTCTGAATTCTCTTGGAGCCTATGAATGTGTGAGGTTTACCGGTGAAGCAATCCATGATCTGAGCTTCACCAGGCAAATGTTTCTGGAGACTGACCTGCAGGAATATGCTTCAGATTCTGCCTCCCGTGGACAAACATTACCGGAGGTTATTCGTGGATTTAAGGTAAACACAGGCTGGATCTCAAAAGAAGAAGTTCTATGGATGCAGGATTTTCTGAGTTCACAAAGTGTTTTTGAAATCAAAGGCACCAGGCGCATTCCAGTGCTGATCAGGCAGGATAAAACAGAATTGTATAAAGATGCCAGCCACCTCAATGCACTGACCATTGAGATGGAATACATTGATCTGCCAACGGTATTCCAGAGGGATCCGGATTTAACCTGGCAGGATGTAGCTGAAGTTGTCCCACCTTACCAGGAGGATTAATTATGTACCAGGCAAAAGTCAACGGACAGGCCATTGATGTGGATAACCTATCACTCACCCTGCGACTGAAGAACCCAATGTTTGACCCCAACGGAGGAATGGAATGGAGCGCCTCTTACCCCTTTACCCTACCAAATACAGTCCGGAACCGGGCCATAT
Organism: uncultured Bacteroidales bacterium; assembly: GCA_903923925.1. Lineage (GTDB taxonomy): Bacteria > Bacteroidota > Bacteroidia > Bacteroidales > CAIXZF01 > CAIXZF01. Next base: position 5,471 of record CAIXZF010000073.1, on the reverse strand, counting down.
TTGGTTTTCCGGGCAGGCTTTCCGGCAAATCAGGGGCGCAGCGGGATTTTGATTTTGAGCACAGCATGAACGGAATCCGTTTACCCGGTGATACTATCCGGGTTAAACAGACAACCAAGGGACAGATTGAGGCGTATGTAAAAATCGGACGCAGTGATTTCATTTCCCTGAACAAGGATAAAAAACTCACAGACCTCAGTTTTGAGGCTCAATCTTTCCAGGTATCAAATCCCTCCCATCCTAACTACCTGTTTTCTCACTTCAGCCATAGTTATCCTACCATCGCTTTTGCCATTTTCCCGGTGAGAAACAAGGGATTTTATTCTGGTACGGATGATGATCTCTGGTGGAATGATATTACAGGCAATCCACCTGGTCCGTACCAGAACATGGTCTATTATGATGATGCCAATACGATACATTACAATCCGCAAGTCATCACTCCATTTCCCTATGTGGCGGCTGTGATTGACAAGATTTTCGCAGAAAGTAAATACAAACTAAACCGCTGCTTTTTTAAGGAAGATGCCGAATTACTGAACACCTGTATTTTCAATCCAAACCGTTGCCGGTATTTCGAGCATCCGGTTGCCGATGATACCGTTACCATTGAACTTCAGAAGCATCTCCCAAGGATGAAAGTGCTTGATTTTTTCATCAATCTCAGGGTTCCCTTCGGTTTAGACTTATACTTCAATTATTACAAAAAGGAGGTTTCTCTGATCTCCAGAAGGGAAATAATTACAAGTAGGGAGATCATTGATTTCGGGTCCAGGGTATCCCCGGACTATAAAGTATTTCTTGAAGATCCGATTGCTAACTTCCTGTTTTCCATGAAGGGAGATTCAGCAGATACCCTGTGGCAGGAGAAGGTTAAATCCATGAAAGACTTCCTTACTTCGGCACTCGTTCAGACCGTGGATGATTTCAGCCAATTGTCATCTTCCATCCGGGGATCCATTGGCTTTGTGGTATCGGAAGACACCTACTACATCTATGAGATTAACCAGGATACTGGTTCACTGGAATGGCAGTTTCTTAGCCTGAACCTGCAGGATTACCTGGCAGGTACCGGAGAAGATTTTAAAAACGAGGGTGATATTGGCTGCCTGATCAGTGAAAACCACAAATTTGCCGGTAAGGTTGGTGCAACCATTCCCTGGAGCTGGGACACTCCTGTTACCAGCATCTTCGGCAATTTCGAGAATGGCCCGAACGGGCTGTCATCTTATGCCGACTTTGGACTCAGGCTGATGTTTCGAAGGGGTATTGCTGAACTGGATAACGGTTACCGGTATCCTTATGGAACCAGCTTCAATTCCTATGTTACCCCCAATCCGGACTGGGAGAAATACTCTTTACGCTGGTTTGGCCCGCAACAACCTGCTGGAAACAGTCAGAAAGGATTGTACCGGAATTTCTGGAAAGACTGGTTTGAATTCCGCAGGAATTCCAGGCAGATAGAGTTCACCAAGCTGATGAGCCCAATTGAGATTTTCAACATAGACTTCACCAAAAAGTACCGTGCCTTCGACATTAACCTCATACTGGATGAGATTAATATCACAGTAACTGAGAAGGGCTTTAAACCTGCAACAATAAAGGCCTGGACAGTCTGAAGCCCTGTCCTTTGGCCTGAAATCCCGGGATTTTAGTTTTGTCGGAAACTAAAATCCCATGAAACACCTTCAACAAATTTTATTGCTTTTTCTTGTCGTCTGTTCGATAACAGGCTTTTCTCAAACAAATTCCAAAACAACTCCCTTCCAGGATCCCAAGCGACCCATTTTTGATGCAGCCAGTATTAAAGGACCCCTGGTTCTTAATTATGGCACAAATAATCAGGTAAAAATGCCTCTTACAAGAGGAACCGAGGGCTATTTTCTTAGAACAAACGGTGATGGAACCACAACCTGGGCAGCTTCCGGGCAAAGCGGGCCGACTTATACAGCCGGGTATGGAATAGGTTTTAGCGGAACAACGATTTACAATTCAAGATACTGGAAAGACCAGGATACCTTGAAAACCTCACTCAATGGTTTGGTAAAAGCCAATTCCGGGGTACTGAGTACTATTGCTGATAATTCAACAAACTGGGATGCAGGCTATACAAACCGGCTTTCATCAGCAAGCGGAACCGCTCCATTAACGCTGAATCTGAATTCAAACGCATTGACCGGGTCCGTTTCAACATTCGGAGCCTCAAATTCCGGAGTAGTGCCGGCCAGTGGTGGCGGAACTACCAATTTTTTGAGGGCAGACGGGACCTGGGCAGCTGCTGGTGGTGGAACAGTGCCGCTTTCCAACCTGATTTATGTTGATGCTAAATCAGGCAATGATGCTACAGCAACCATTGGGGATATCACAAAGCCATACCTGACTTTAAGAGCAGCTATAGATGGCTGGACAAAAGGGAAAGTTGTCGTTGTAAATCCGGGCACTTACATTGTTGAAACCACATCCAATAATGGCGAAGGCTTTAATTTGTACCGCAAAAGCAGTGGCACCTATTGTGGTGGTATAACTTATTATTTTTATCCAGGAGCAAGGGTAATTAAGTCAGGTGCCTACAGCATGATCATGGGAGCGCAGGATTCCCAGGGTGGAATCTATATTTATGGACAGGGAACTTTTATTCGAAACGGCACCTACGCCAGTAGTTATAATGCTGCTTCGGTGATGTATGGCTCGATGTACTGTTATTGGGAAGCAGATACTGTTTCAAGTAACTTTTCAAATGCAATTACAAATGGCTGGGGAAGCAGTACCACCCCACTCTATTTTAAAATCAAGTATTACACTGCAACAGGACCAATTTTTCAATGTCTTAATTTCATAATAGATGGTGGACTTTTTTATTCAGCCACGGCATCAGCAATTGGTATTTCTGTTCCATGGAATGGCGGTTTCTTGAGTATTGTTGTTAAGAATGTCAGTATAAACCTAACCACCGGAGGTATTGGTATAAATATTAATAACAGATGTTTTGGGATCATTGAAGCTACAATTAATGCTCCCACAGGGGTTTATGTCGCAGCGGTGAACGCTGACTTAACTTTAACCTTGAATGGAGGCTCTATGACCACATACGCCTTAAATGATGCAGCATCCGGGGGGATAATAAATTTATACTTAAACCAGCCATGGGCACCTTCGAATATTTATTGCAATAGTTCTGGTGCGAAAATAAATGTTTATGGAAACGGAGGATTTTACTCAAGACCTATTGTTGCAGCAGGAATGGTAGTTTTTAACGGCGTTGGGAACAACAGAGGAGACTATATCGGTACTTCAATTGCAGAAGTATCGGGAGGAACACTGATCTATAAGGGAGTTTTTGATTTTACAATGTACAGGCAAAATGGGATCAATGTTACCGGTGGAAAAGTAATAGTTGATGGAATGATCAATTATTACACCAATGGATACCAACAGGATCCGATAACCTCATTATTCCAAATGAAGGGAGGTGATTTAATTCTTACAAAAAATGCAAGGGTTAACATTACAGGACTTTATGGGTCATATCCTCAATGGATTATTAACTTTCAAAAAAATGGAAATTTAATTGATTATGGCAGTGTTTTAAGATTCAACGGCGGCAAAGGTTCTATAATGGTTGAAGGCTATCATGTTGGTTCAGTAGACACAATTGCAGTGAATTATTATCACTATGGTGACACTTATACCAACGTGCCGTTTTCCGTGCGACCAACAGCCGCCGGTTGTTGTTCCTGGGGATATAATTTTGCCACCAGTCCTAAGACCTTTATCTTTTCAAGAAAAGGAGGCCCAAATGATACAATAGAATTAAACCAGGATTGCTCTGCCAATATTGCGGCTTTAATTACCCATTTTAATGCTCAGCTGGTCGCAAAGGGTATTAATGACATGGAAATCAGTAATGAGATGGGTTATGGGGGTTTTACGCTGTTTTTACGGCCAAAAATAACCGGATGCAATAATATCTGGCAATATTATTTTGACATCCGGTCATGTTCTTTTGCAACGTTATATGGTTTTGGCACTAAGCGTTACAAGGCGAGTATTTACAACAAAATTGCCAATCCGGGCAGTTTGATAGTTGATGCAAATGTGATTACTGAATAAAGACTATTTACAAAGAAGGAAAATTGTTTCTTAAAGCTTCACTTTCCACCGCCTTCATTTGCCTCAGATAAGAGTCAACCTGGTCCAAACTGTGGTGACGCAACTGCATCTGTAGATCCTTCACTGAAATGAATTTACTCGCTTTCACGGCACCGGTGTGTTTAAAGGAATATAGTTTGTAATCTTTGGGCAGGTCCAGTGCCATCCTGAATTTCACGAAGTGGTTGTAGAGGTAATTTTTGCTTACTGGTTTTATGCCAGGCTTCCCTTCAACCGATACAATGTAATAGTGTGAAGGATACATTTCAAGGCTGAGCGTTTCCAGTTGTTTCCGAAAGGGTTCAGGGATTACAATGGTCTGGGTTTTACGATTTTTTGAAATCTTACCAGGGACGGTTATACAGGCTCCGTGCAGATCAATATCACCAATGGTCAGAAAACGAAGTTCACCAGGGCGAATGAAGCAATAATACTGGAACAGGGCAGAAAGCCAGAGCTGCGGATCCTGCACACTGATTTTCGATTTCAGCTTATCGATCAAATTGTCGTTGAAGAACTTTGCCGGAACCATGGCAACTTTACTAATCTTGATCTTTTCAAACGGGTTGTATTTCAGATAGCCACGGTCTATTGCCCAAGTGAAGAAAGCATGAAAGAGAATCATGTACTGCCGGGCAGTATTGTTGGTCACATTTCGTTTTTTGTAAAGGTTATCTACAAATTCCCGGGCATTAACATCTGTGAAGGTGGTGATATCATTGCCACCCATTTTTCGATCATCCAGCCACAGGTTAAAGATTCTGAACTTCGATTTGTAGGTAGTGTAGGTACTCCGGGAAATGTTTTTGTTCACTTCATCGAGCCACATCGACATGTAATAGTTCATGGTTTTGTTGGATTCGCGCATCCTGCCCTGCTTTTTGGCCAGGTGGGTGTACTTCAGATTATCCTCATAAATAACCGTGGAATCATCCTCAAATGGGTTCCAGCCATTCTTCAGCTTCTGCTCATACTTTTCAATAAGAGTTTGGGCATAATTCTTCCGGCCTTCAGAAGTTTTACGGCTATTAATCTCATCATAAACTTTAAACCTTACCATCCGGTTATTCGCCGGATTTCGGTAAGAATAGAATACAAACCACTTCTTGGAGAGGTCGCCCGAATAGTTGTAAAACCTTGGGAGAATGCAGATTACCTGCCTGTTTTGTCTTTTTTGTCCACTCATCATTTCTTCGTTTTTCTACAGAACCGGTGCAAGCAGCCATATTCAACGAAGAACTATATAAAAAGGGTGGTCATCTTTAAAAACATAACGCTCTGAAAATCAGAGCGTTATGAGGCATTTCGGGTGGAAGATGGGG
>CAIXZF010000072.1 GCA_903923925.1 uncultured Bacteroidales bacterium | reverse complement strand
TATATTGTTACCTTGGTAAACTGGTAAATTGTTACATTAAGCTTTGGTTTGGTACAGAGGTCAATGTGCTACATTTTCTGTTCAAATCGGAGTTATACCCTGTAAGGGTATTTCCCATTAGCTTTATAGAAGTTCTCTTCTGGCTTCTTTCAAAGGATAAAGGACCAGTTCGCTCATGGCCGCGTGGCCTCGTAACCACAACGCGACTGCGCCTGACGCTTCGGGGCAGGCCAACTTCGTGCTAGTTTGATGCCGCGCCAGACGAGGTCGCTTATGCGGTTACTGGAATGATTCAACTTCTTTATATGGCTTAGTTAAATTAGGCTATGTTTCAGAATATTGTTGGTTCTTTTCTCTAGTTTGAAGAATTCTCAGTAGGAGATCGATGAAATTTGCTTGGTGTTTAATCATTTGTTATTAAAACAGTTAGAAGCATTTTAGCCTGTTTAATTATTATATTGATAAACTGGTAAACTGGTAAATTAAGCTTTGCTTAGTTCAAATGCTTATGTAGAATTATCTTTGTCTTCAAACGATGACAACCTAATTTGCTGCCGGGTCAGGAGGCCTGGAATTAGCATCCCCAGCATTCTGTTTCAGTTCGGTCATCGCATCTCTAATGAGAACAATGGATTAGACAATCCAAATAAAAAAAGCCGCCATTTGTGGTGGCGGCTTTCAAAATATCATTTAAAGTATCTTATTTTTTCTGAATTGGTGGTGCCACAGGTACTGCTTTAGCCGGAGTTTGCGGGCTTGTTGCAGGAGCTGGAGCCGGAGTTGTTTTACCAGGTGCTGCCTGATAATCTTTAACCGGAGCTGTTGACTTTGATTCGTCAATTTTTTCCCTTAGTTCGGTATCGCTTGTTGAAACCCTGTTAGAGGCAGGAGGAATAACAAAAACTGATACAAGGCTTAATACAAGCAGAACAATTGCCAGTGTCCATGTTGCTTTTTCCAGAAAATCGGCAGTTTTACGAACTCCCATAAACTGGTTTGATCCGGCAAAATTTGAGGCAAGACCACCACCTTTTGAATTCTGAACTAATACTACCAGAATAAGAAGTACACAGGCAATCAGAATTAAAACAGAAACAAGAATATACATTTTTTAATTTTTTAGTTGGTCAAATTAGAATTTCTTATTTTTTCAATTTGGGCTGCAAAGTAAGTGCTTTTTTCGGGATTTAACAACATTAATTTTTCATAAATCCGAATAGCCCTTTCCGGATTGCCCTGCATAAAGAAAATCTGTGCCAGTGTATCAGTAGCAATATCATCCGGCTCTATCAGGCTGTCTAATCCCGGATCCTTATCTGTAGCCGGCGGATCCTTAACTTTCGCTATTTTAGGCTCCTCGAGAATGAACTTTTCGATGAGTACATCGAGCTTCTTCTTCTTTTTTCTGGTTGCAAGAATTCTGAAATCGCCTGAAATAAAATCCTGTAATATTTTCCTGTTTCCTGAAAAAAGTGCCGTTTGGGAAATTAATTTATCAGGTACGGAATTATTAACGCTCAGGAGATTTTTCACATATAAAATTCTGGCAGAGCGGAAATACGGGTATTGTCCAACAATTTCTTTCAGGTCGTCACATGAATCAGCATCCATATTGCCGGGCTGAAAAATGAGATCGATGAAATCGTCTTTTGAAATCATATTACCAATTAGCTACGGAACGGTTAAAAATATCGTCAGCCAATGCTTTGCTAATCGTTTCAATAAGGTCGTCCTGCACACTATTGAGACTTTTTGAACTGGCGTAATCCTCAAATCGGGAGAAGCTGGTTTCAAAGTTCTGTGATTCTGTGAATTTGTTGGTAAACCGAACATTAACAGTAATCGTAAGGCGATTTAATGCGGCCTGGTCGTTACCCTGTATTGCCATAGGCATAACAGAATAATTCGTGATTTCCCCTTCAAACTGAAGGTCGCCATTACGCGGAATCAGAGAAAGATTGGTCTGAGATGTGAATTTGTCTTTTATCACATTTGTCAGACTCTGGCTCAGTGTTGGGTTCACAATTGGTGCATTATTGGCAAAATACTGAATCGAAATAGTCTTAGCCTGTGGCGGTATCGAGGCTCCTGTGAAAGAATAGATTCCACAGGATTGAACCGACAGACAGATAACTGTTACGACGATCAGTATGATTTTGTTTCTAAACATTGCGTTTTTTATTCCAGGTTATATTCCTTGATCTTACGATAAAGAGTTCTTTCTGATATTCCCAGCTCTCTGGCTGCATTTTTTCTTCTGCCTTTATGCTTGTCGAGAGCTTTCCGGATAAGGTCTTCTTCCTTTTTCTGAAGAGAGAGAACTTCCTCAAAAATTTCGCCATCGAGAAAATCATCCTGATCTGATTCAGCAACAGGGTGATACATCTGAATAGGTTTCTCCTGTGGCGCAGGCTGAGTATTTTCCTGGTAGAGATTTTTGAAAGATTGAAGGACAGATTCCTGATTCTGACTTGAAGTATCAGGGCTGGACATTGTTTCGAGGACCATCTTTTTAAGGTCGTTCAGGTCTTTCCTCATTTCAAAAAGTACCTTGTAAAGAATTTCCCTTTCAGAAAGTTCCGGGAATTTCTCGTTTTGTTTGTTAAACAACACAGGCAATTCCATTTTGCGGTTTTCCGGCAAGTACTTCGCCAGAGTTATACCGTCGATTTCCCTTTTCTTCTCAATGATTGAAATTTGCTCGGTGATATTCTTCAACTGTCGGATATTTCCCGGCCAGCGGTAATTTATCAGTAGTTTCTGGGCTTCATCCGTCAAAGTGACAGGAGGCATTCTATATTGTTCTGCGAAGTCGACAGCAAATTTTCTGAAAAGCAAAAGTGCATCTTCCTTGCGGTCGCGAAGTGCAGGAACAGCAATTGGAACTGTACTTAGCCTGTAATATAGATCCTGGCGGAATCTTCCGTCGTCGATAGCTTCGAGAACATTCACATTGGTGGCCGCCACAACTCTCACATCAGTTTTCTGAACTTTTGAAGACCCAACACGCATAAATTCGCCACTTTCTAATACGCGCAGCAATCTTACCTGGGTTGATAATGGTAATTCAGCAACTTCATCCAGAAATATTGTACCCCCGCTAACTACTTCAAAATAACCCTTTCTGGCTTCGTGTGCACCTGTAAAAGAGCCTTTTTCGTGTCCAAATAATTCAGAATCGATAGTTCCTTCCGGAATCGCACCACAATTAACAGCAATATAAGCACCATGTTTGCGCGGGCTCATCTGATGGATAATTTTCGGGAAGGCCTCCTTACCTGTACCGCTTTCACCGGTGATAAGAACAGTAATATCGGTAGCAGCAACCTGGTAAGCAATATCAATTGCCCTGTCGAGCACAGGTGAATTCCCGATAATGCCAAACCGTTGTTTAATAGATTGAATATCCATAGTGATCTGAGAGCGAGACTAAAATTTAGTTAGACAATATTTCAATTAACAATTCAAATGAAAAATTATTCAATATTAATATACAAATTTATTAAAAAACTGAAAAAATGGCAGATTATCTTAACGTAAGTTCATGAATAAGATTTTGAGCATTGGCTACTTTATCGATAACAAAAAGAACATAGCGGATATCAACACAAATTGTCCGCTGCAATTCGGGCTCATAGGCCAAATCACAACTCATTGCCTCCCAGTTTCCATCGAAAGCCAATCCAATGAGTTCTCCATGAGAATTAACAACAGGACTTCCGGAATTTCCACCGGATATGTCATTATTGGTGAGAAAACAAACTCTCATCTCATTGCCGTCTGCATATTCCCCGTAATCCTTAGTCCTGCATAATTCCTTCAACTTTTCAGGAACAATAAACTCATCATTGGTAGTGTCTTCTTTTGCCAGTAAACCCTCAAGGGTAGTATAATAATTGTATTGAACAGCGTCGGAAGGAAAATAATCAAGCACTTTACCATGCGAAATTCTCATTGTAGAATTTGCATCCGGATAAAATTGAGTTTCCGGTTTCATTTCCATTAAACCTGCCATTAACTTCCTTTCAAGTCCATCAATATTATTTAAATTGGTATTGAATGAATCGGCCAGATCCATCATATTCAGGTAAACCCCTGTCACAAGTTGCATCAGAGGATCTTTATTCAATACTTTCAGTTTAGGATTGTCCAAAAAACTATTGACCCGTTGCGGTGAGGAAAAAATCGATTTTTTATACAGCCTTTCTGCCCATTCCGTGTAGTTTCCCTCATATTTATTATCGATAGCCTGATAAACTTCAGTAAAATAACCTGAAGGAAGTTCATTTCTGCAAAGTTCAAACATTGCAGCAAGTACTTTAAGATCAGTAGCAGAATTAAAATCCTTGAAAAAGACCTTTGACTTTTCTCTTAGTTCCATGAGGTTCCCTTCCATAATCTGCTTATTATTGGAACCAAGGTCGATAAGGATTGAGTATACAGTAAAAAATTCCTTTGCAAAATTCAGAACTTCAGCACTTTTTAGGGTACCCAGTGAAAGAGCATACATTCCAGGAGTGAATTTTGCAATTCTGCTATATGCAGAATCAAGATTTTTTAATACTTCTCCATATTTTATTTGTGTTTTCGGATCCTGCTGAGTCCAGGTCTGAAAAGCTGACTCCGCTTTTTTCTTCCTGTTTATCAGATTGAGTTTCCTGATACCTTTATTTACACCAATATAATTCTTCCATGCGTTGGCATATTCATCGTACTTTGCAGCATACATGATGTCCACTTTTTTATCCTTCTCCATATCTTTCTTCCAGATATCTAGTTTTTTGCCGATAAGCTTTATAAGAACAGGGTTCGACTGCTCAAGTTCCAGCTTAATGCCATAAGAAGTAAGGTAACGATCTGTTGAACCCGGATAGCCAAGGATTGTAGTTTCGTCGTATTTCTGATAAGCTTTCAGAGAGATTGGCAGATGAGAAGCGGCTTTTAAAGGTATATTTTCTGGAGAATAATCTACCGGGTTTCCCTCCTTATCCGTATATATTCTGAAAATGCAGAAATCCCCGGTATGCCGGGGCCAGATCCAGTTATCCGTTTCTCCGCCGAATTCGCCAATAGAAGCTGCCGGTGTTCCAACAAGCCGGACATCCCTGTAAACTCTGTAAACAAACAAATAATATTCATTTCCGCCGAAGAAACTTTTCACATTGGTTTTATATTCACCATCGTTTTCAGCTTCTTTAGTTAGGCGTGAAATTGCTGTGGCTATTTTCGTATCCCTGTCTTTTTCATTAATAGAGTCGTTGACATCTTCAAGAACCAATTTTGTAACATTTTCCATCCTGATCAGGAAGCTTGCCTGAAGGCCCATGTCGGGAAGTTCATCTTTGCGGTCGAATGCCCAGAAACCATCTTTGAGGTAATTATGTTCCAAGCTGCTATGACTCTGGATGGCGGAGAAACCGCAATGATGATTCGTAAAAATCAAGCCTTCGGCAGAAACTACTTCGGCAGTACAAAAGAAGTTGCCAACTTCGGCTCCGGCCTCATCGAGTCCAACAACTGCATCTCTCAGCGCTGACGGCTTATTAACAAGCCACATACCTTCATCAGGCGGCGATGCAGAACAGGTAGCCATGCTGTACATTAACAGTACAACTGGTAAAAGGAGAAACTGTTTCATCTATTTTAAAATCAGGCTAATCTGTCGGCAAGGATTTTCATTTCCATATATGGAGATATTCCTTCGTAGAGAATATTATAAACAGCATCAGTAATAGGCATATCCACGTTGAACTCCTTATTTATCTCCTTAATCCCTTTCACTGCAAAATAGCCCTCAGCTACCATTTTCATTTCGATGCGGGCAAATTTTGGAGAATAGCCCTTACCGATCATATTGCCGAAAGTCCTGTTCCTGCTGAACTGTGAATACGCAGTAACGATGAGATCGCCGACATATACAGTACTGTTAATATCGCGTTCGGCTGTATTGATTTTATCCAGAAAACGTTTTACTTCCTGTATTGCATTGACAATAAGAACAGACTGGAAATTATCGCCATACCCCAGTCCTACACAAATACCATTCGCTATTGCCATAATATTTTTCAGTACGGCAGCATATTCCACACCGAAGATATCATTTGAGACTGTGATTTTCATAAATCTGGTCATCATTCTATCTTTCAAATAGTTAGCCTTTTCCAGATCCTGAAATGCCACAGTAATGAACGATAATTTCTCCATAGCAACTTCTTCCGAATGGCAGGGGCCGGAGACAATGCCAATATTTTCGTAAGGTATTTTATATTCGTTGTGGAAGAAATGGCTGACAATAGAATTATGTTCAGGAACGATACCTTTTATAGCAGAGACAATGATTTTTCCTTCAAGATGTTCAGGTTCAATATTCTCGAGTGTTTCCTTAACAAATGCCGAAGGGATGGCAAAAATAAGGTATTTTGCCTGTTTAATAATGTGAATGAGATCGGTTGAAATGTGGATACGATCAGCAGGGAGTTCCAGATAACTGAGATAATTCGGGTTACGGTGAAACTGCCTGATATGTTCAGCAGTTTCTTCCTTTCTCACCCACCAGTTAACTTTTCCATTGCAATCGAGTAACACTTTAACCAGGGCTGTGCCCCAGCTTCCGCTTCCGATAACTGCTATATTTCCGAACATAATTATAGGTTCAATTATTTAGTGAGGCCCAGAACCTCAACACCCTGTTTGAAGTAAATATCGACGGGAATATTTGCAGTTTTCAGTTTATCGATATCCGTTTGCAGGTCGGGACGAACGATACTATTATCTTTCAAATAACTAACAGCTGCGTCATAATCGCCATTACCTTCAATCATTAGAACTTTTGCAGCCCATTTGTCTACACTTAGTTTCATTTTTTCAAAATCAACCTTGTAGGTTCCATCAGCATTCCGTGAGAACGCTTTATTATCTTCAAAGAAATTGAAGCACATCATGTTTGCTTTTCCATGGGAAGAAGCGGCACCAAAACGCACGGAGCGGAAAATGCCGGCCATGTATGTTATGTAGCAATCCTCAATTGTAAGATCCTTGATATCACCAGATTCAATAAGTTTGGTTACCAGGAATAATCCAAGCACATCGGCTTTAGCTTCCTCAAAAGAAGAATATGATTCTTTAAGTGCAGTTTTTACGAGGCCTTTACCATTGATCGTATTTTTAACGCCCAGACCGTGAGCCACTTCATGGAACATTACATTGCTAAAGAAAGCGTCAAAGCTAACATGCTCACTTTGAGAAGGATCAATAAGAACATTTGAAATCGGTAAGAGGATATACTTAAATTTTGCATTCATGGTATTTTTAAGCTGAAGCCGGCGTGACCCTTTTTGAGCCTGCACTGCTTCGTCATTTGGAAGATTGATTGCAATTGTTTTTGAACCCGCATTGCTGTGGCCGGAATAATAGATAATATCATAGGCATTCAGATCGGAACTGTTACCAGGTTTTTCTTTTTTGTACTTAGGGTCTACAGGAAGCTGTGTTTGAAGTTTCGGAAGCATTGAGGAGAATTTCTCCAATTTTGCGCTCCATTCTTTATCTTTTACAAGGATAGAAGATTCGTGTGCTGTTTTATATCCAAAAAGTTCATCTTCATAATTTTCAATCGGGCCCACAACGAAATCAATGGAATTGCATTTCATATCCATCCATGCCATATCGCTTTGAAAATAATCATCAGTAAGCAAGGCTTCGGATCTCCGGTTCAGGTAGTTTGCAAAATCTCTATCATCAGAAAACGTGGCAGCCTTCCTTAGCAATTCAGCAGCCTTCTGAATCTTTTGCGCAAATGCTTCATGATACCAAACACACTTCAGGCTGCCATCAGGGTTCCGTTTTATGAGTGTGTACTGACTGGTTTTATTTACATCTTCAAATTTGGCAAACTCCTCCTTTGTCATATTTTTCGGATAAAAGTTTGCACCTTTTGGTTTTTCTCCAACTCCGGTGATAAATGGATTATTATTGTTCAGGCGTTCCCATGGACCATAATTTAAACGGGCGAACTTTTTAAAAGCATCATCAGGGAGACTGTTTAGTAAGGAATCTTTATTCCCAAATGCTTCTTCCCAATAGAGGTCATCCATAATATCTGCAATCTCGATGAGTATCGGGATCATTTTTTTGTCGGTGCCTGTTAATTTTGAAATATCTGTAGTAAGGGATATTTCTACGAAATCCTGCAGTTTATTCTGAATCACTTTGCTCTGGTTTTGAGGAGTATTATTCTGCGCATTCATAGTCACTGCGCTAAAAATCATTACAAAGAGGACAAAGATGCTCAAAGTAGGAATCAATCTTTTCATATCTGGAATATTTTATTTTTTTACCTCGCAAAGGTAAGGAATTATCGGTATAAATAGTTGAAAAAGGAACCGCTAATTGGAATCGAAACTATATAACTGGTGACTGGTAAGCTGACAACTGTCAAATTTTCAAACTTAATAGTATCGCATTTGATTTAAGATTTATTACATTTGCACAGTAATAATATTAAAATCGTGATAAATATCACATAAATGATACAAAACATGTGATTTTATGAAAATTCTCAGACAAATTTACAGAGAACTTAGTAAATGGAAGGATTCTCCGAATCGTAAACCGCTCCTATTGCAAGGTGCCCGGCAGGTTGGAAAAACCTGGATACTAAAAAATTGGGGGGCGATGGAATTTGACAATATCGCCTATTTCAACTTCGATGAACAGTCTGAGTTAAAACAGTTCTTTACTCAAACTAAGGATGTTAAACGTATCGTTCAGAATCTTTCGCTGTTTCATGGAAAAGCAATTATTGCAGGTAAAACCCTAATTGTTTTCGATGAAATACAGGAATGTAATGCAGCACTGAATTCGCTCAAATATTTTCAGGAAAATGCTCCGGATTATGCAATTGCCTGTGCCGGATCATTGCTAGGAGTTGCTTTATCACGAGGAGAATCATTTCCCGTAGGTAAAGTTGATATTCTGAACATTTATCCACTTACATTCAATGAGTTTCTGAGTGCTTCTGATCCGGTTCTGTCAAATTATCTTGAACAAATACAAGTTATAGAGCCAATTCCTGAGATCTTTTCAACACATCTTATTGAGCAATTAAAGATGTATTTTATTACAGGAGGAATGCCGGAGCCTGTAGTAAACTTACTGGAAAAAAGAGATTTAGAGCTAACGCAGCAATCATTATTGAATATTGTAAAAGCGTATTCAATTGATTTTTCGAAACACATCGAAAACAGAAACATTCCTAAAATCAGTTCAATTTGGAATTCTGTTCCGACTCAATTGGCGAAGGAAAATAAAAAATTTACATATCAGAAGGTTAAAGAGGGAGCCAGAGCCAGAGAATATGAAGATGCATTACAGTGGTTGGTTTTGGCAGGTTTGGTGTATAGGGTGTTACGCAGTACAATACCAGCTCTTCCGCTAGCTGCCTATGATGACATTTCCGATTTTAAGCTATATCTGCTTGATATAGGGTTATTGCGGAGAATCTCTTTCCTGGATCCCGTCGCGATTAGAGAGGGAAACAGGTTATTTGTTGAATTTAAAGGTGCATTGAGTGAAAATTTTATCCTACAGGGTCTTATTCCTCAATTTGAAGTCCTTCCAAGATATTGGACCTCTGGGAACAAAGCTGAAATTGATTTTTTACTGCAGCATCAAAATGAAATTATACCGGTAGAAGTCAAGTCTGATGTGAATGTTCAAGGCAAAAGCATGAGTTTATATACAAAGCAGTTTAATCCTTCTCTGAGAATTCGATATTCGCTCAGAAATCTAAAATACGATGATGGTTTATTGAATATTCCTTTGTATTTAGTAGATCACACAAAGCGATTAATTGAATTATTGTAAAAATAATTCTTTACGCAAAACATGCTTTCTGCCAACTACCTTCTGCCCTTATTCCTTTACTACCATCTGATGATATTTTCCCTGCCCTTTGATAAATACCTCTACGATATAAACTCCTTTTCGCAGAATACCTGAAAGATCCTGGCTATTAATGCTTATTGAGTGATAGCCGGCAGAGTAAACAATGGTCTCTTTTTCACAAAGTTTCCGGCCATCGACAGCAAAAAGACTCACATGTACTTCGCTCTCCTTTGTGAGATTGAAATCGATAGTTATCCTGTTGCTGAAAGGATTTGGGTATATTCTCAACTGTCCATCCCCTGTGTTCCTTAATGTTGGAGCACTCAGAGTGTAGGCAGAAATAGGCTCACCATTCAGGTCGGCTGCCCCGGCCCTGCCGTTCATTTCGCAGGAAAATCCAAGATCTTCCTTAATCCCGGATTTTGCTTTAACCTTCAGGCTAATTGCAACCTCCCCTGCGGCAATAGAAACTCCCTCAGGGGAAATCCATGAAATGCCAAGAATACCTTCTGCTGTTTTAAAAACCAGACTACCTTTCCCTTCAGGGCCTGTAACATCCAGAATACTCAGATTATCAGATGGATACTTCAGAAAAACACTAAGTGCTCCCAGGTTGGCAGCGGTTTTGCTGAGAAGATAAATGGTAAATTCCTCATTACCTGAAAACCCGGTAATACCCTGATTTTCCAATAGTATTCCCGGTGATGCCATTGCAGAAGGAATGTATGATCCGTTAACATCGGCAAAACATAATCCTTTTACATTAATCACCTGCTGCGTACTGCCGCTTAGCACAAGCTGCGGTTTTTCGAAGCACCAGTCGCCAGCCGGAAAACTGGAAATCATAGCAATAGATCGCTTCTGTGTAGCCAGTGCATCAAGGGAATTTACATAGGTTGAATTGTCAATATCCCCAGCCTTCAGCTTTAAACCAGCAAGGTAACTCATCCCTACAAAATGTTTCATTATAAGCAGGGCATCTGTGGAGTTAACTCCTCCCCATGGCTTGGTTGATGAAGCTTCCAGTAAATATGTACCCAGAGGAACTCCGGTGAAACTGTAATTTCCAGTATTGTCGCTAGTGGTTTGCATCACCGTATTTGTTCCTGATTTCAGTTTCAGCAATACATTGCTCAGAGGAGTCTGTGCTAAATTATCGTACCTGACCTGTCCCGAGAAAGAATTAAAACCAACACTGATGTATTGATTTTTAGTAATTGTAGCCGAAACTGTGGATTTTGAAATCGTAAGACTAACTGTATAGTTACCAGGGCTGTTGTAGGTAACCACAGGATTCTGAAGAGTTGAAGTTATTGGTGTTCCCCCTGCAAAACTCCAGGAATATGAGTTTGGATTTCCTGTGCAATTACTTGTAAATATCACTGTTTCGCCAGGCAGAATCGTAGTGTCGCTGGCTGTAAAATCAACAGTAAGATTCAGAGAAATCAAACCGAAAAACTCTAGGTATCGCCGCATCAGTTCATTTTTCGTATTAATTCCACTTCCATCTGTTAATCCTCCAAACTCATGAGAAACTCCAATAGTTTTATAGTTTGAACCTTCGCAGGCAATGCCGGTAAAATATGCCGGACTGGAGTTTGCAAAGATGTTAAAAGCAGTGCTTCCGGAAAGAATTCCAAGGTGGTCTATCCAGTTGTTATCTCCACTATATGCGAAGCTCAGTCCTTCAGTAAAAGTGCCGGATTGTCCTGAAAGCGTTGCCAAATCACCATTACCATCACCCTGACCAGTAATATTGAACATAGGCTGCAGTGCTGTCTGAGCATCATATGCCCAGCAATCCCCGCCTTCCATATACATTTTGCCGCCAGATGATAAGTAAGAAGCAAGAGTTGTTCCTTCTGAACTGCTAAGCGCATGATTGCCGCTATAAATTCCCAGACATACAAATATTGAGGAGAAAATGCTCAGATTCGTCGGCAAAGTTGTTGAAATCTGGCTGCTTACACCATTTGCCAGCATAGAAGCTTCCATTGCCGGTGCAGAATTACTGTTTCCGTCCCAATTAACAATCAATACAGGAACCTGACCAATTACCACGATAAATGTACCCGTCCAGGTAAGTCCGCCCAGACCACTGAGGTTAAGCGTAAACGTAGCAATAGAGCCCAGAGGAGTTGATGAGCTGGCAGTAACATTGAACCATTGCTGCGCTGAACCACCGGCAATAATTGTTCCAAATGTCTGAGAACCACTGTTTATAGTAACATATGGGCTGTTACAGCTTAAGGTACCAGTTACAGAAGAAACAAGAGCACTACCAGAATTTTGAATGCTAACAGCAATTGAAGCAGTTTCTCCAGGATCGATTTTACCGTTATTGTTGCCGGAAGGATCGGAGATTGTATGTGCAACATAAACAAGCACTGCAGAATGGGATGTAAGTGTGAATGTGCTAATCCAGCTGTTTCCACCCGAAACAGCAGTAATTGTGAAGGTAATTATATGATTATCAGGAATATTATAGGCGATATTCATACTATAAGCATTCGCAACACTAATAGTTCCATTCGCAGCAATGTTACCATAGTTTTCAGTTGAATCTGTAACAGTAACGTAAGGATCTGAAGTGTGAAATGTAACATTAACAGAACTTGCGACAACAACTCCTACATTTTTCATGGCAATGGTAAGCTGAATGAATTCTCCAAAATCGATCAGACTGTTATTATTGCCTGAAACATCGCTGATGGCAACATTATCCTTTACAACGTAAGGACCTTGAGGGGCAATGACCTGTATCTGACTATGATAGCGGTAATAGTTTTGCTTTGTTATAACAATATCAATATAATTCGGCGGCAGCTGGTTCCCTGGTATCGAAATATTGAGAGCTGAGCCTGTTCCGGTTGCAGTTCCCAGAATTTCGCCATTCAGCGACAAACAGATAAGTGAGCCAGCATTGGCAGTTACTGAGAATGTAGTTGCACCAGTATAAATTACGGAGGCATGAGCAACCGTCAGGGTCTGCGGCACATCGGAGTATACAGTTAAAAAAGCATCTCCATGATGATGGAAAAGGTTATTGGTTACCGACTTATCGCCCGAATTGTAAGGCCAGCTTGATTGAGCCAGAAAATACTTTCCTGCTGAGTTCCCAAATGCAGGAAGAATACCTCTTGATAAAGGATTTGAGCCATAGGCAGGCATGAAATTCGGCCACATATTATCATAAACACCCCACACGAATGCATCATTAACAAAAGAATACGATATTTCGGATGCAGCCAGTAATCCAAGTGCTCCACTGGCAACCCCATTGTATGTATAGCGGTGAAACTTTTCTGCAAAGACTTCACTTGCATAATTATATTTGCCGGTAAGACAATTTACAGACATAATAAAACTCAGCTTTGTATTGGTAAGACCACTTATGTCACTGCTTGAGTATGACGGTTCTCCCCAGCCCTGCTCATATCCGTGATCGCGGTGCTGAAGCATAAAAGCTCCCGAATTTAAGGCTGAGTTAATCTGTGAGGCATTTCCGCCTGTCCAGCCACCAAGACTTTGAGGCGTTGATGGAATGTAATTGAGGCCGGAAGGTCCGAAATAATTTACAACAGTAGTTGTGTTGGTTGCCGTTGACCATGGATCAACAGTAGGATTTCCGATATATACTTCATTAACTCTTACCGGTGTTTTACCAAGAGAATTGGCCCAGAAACCTCTCACCACCTCTGAGCAAATCTGGAACCATCGCTCGGTTTGCCAACCCAGACAGGTAACAGGATGGGCGTAGAAATTCGGATCCACCGGAGGATTCTTCTCATAATTGATAAATTTATGAATCATGACTTCGAGTTGAGCAGCATTCTGTGCTGTAATCCTTGCCATGGTTACATCCGGAAGATCATCATTATTCACATCACCGTAAATATTATCGGAAACACAATACGAACCCCATATAGGCGAAACAACAGTGTTTGTTATATCTGTTCCGTAGTCTCCAAGCAGTAAAACTGCTACTGGGGGAACAGTCCAGGTATTATAAGCATTGTTAATATAGTTTTCGATAGCCGTTGTTGTGTTCCCTCCCACCTGGGTAAGAGTTTTTACACCGGTGATAATTCCCTGCATGTTGCGGAACCTGCGGATAGTATCAGCCCACTGCTGAAAAACTGCGCCGTCAGGACAAATAATCAGGTATTCAAATCCAACATCATCCGTATTCACTTTGCTCCTGTTGTAATCAACTTGTGGAAGAACCTGAGGATTGAGCAGCATATCCTCTAAAAGCGGATCAAACCAACGGCTGCGCAGGCGTTTATCGCCATATGTGCCGTTGCCGCCTTCAAAATTAAGTCTGATCCTGATATCTTTATATACCACAAGATCTTTGGTAACAGGATTGTATTGAAAAGGTGTAAATCCTAACATAACTACATTTACTCCCCTGATAAGTTTCGGGGCCGAGATCAATGCAGTTTGAGCGGGATAGGATCCATTTTTACCATAAATATCCATGTCTTTGTGATATTCAAGGCCTTCCTCTGTTTCTTTGGGAATTCTCGGAGCCGGAGAAATATTGATATTATGGATCACTTCCGTCCTGAAATCCAGAATTTCCATGCTTACTTCAGCACCCTGGGGTATTGCAATATAGCGGCCAGTACCCGGAAGATTGGGCGCTCCGTTATTATTCGGCAGGAAAATTCCAGGAACGCCAACTTCGGTCATTTTCTCTCCGTTAATTAATACTTCACTCAGAGTAACTTCACCAACAGAATAATTTATCTGCATGGAGTGTGCGTCCTGTTTCTCAATAGTGAAGCCAGGGGTTCCCCAGTTTTCATGGTATTTTATACTGCGCTGAGCATAAGAACTTTTTAAAATAAAGATCATTGCAAAACATAATAAAAGGCTGAACGATTTTATATGCCAGGCTTTAAATTTCGGTTTTACCGGAAAGCAGGAAGTGCCAGGGCAATTCCTTGTAAAATAATTGATGCTATTTGACTGGTTTTGAGACCATTTCGAATTGCAAAATACCTCCGCTGATAATGTCTTCATGAGTAATAAATATTCGGCCCAGATCGTGGCCATTTAATTTTACTGACTTTATATAGATGTTTTCCGGACTTAGGTTTTTGGCTTCAATGATAAATGTCTTCTTACCAGTAAGTTCAATCCTGGCGTAAGGAATTGCCGGTTTTCCAATGATGTACTGATTACTTCCCGGGCAGACCGGGTAAAACCCCATAGAACTGAAAATATACCATGCCGACATTTGTCCGCAGTCGTCGTTGCCACAAATTCCCTGAGGTGTATTGTCGAAAAGATGTTTCATAATCTGATTGAGGCGTTCCTGTGTTTTCCATGGCATACCTGCATAGTTGTAAAGGTAAGCAATATGGTGGCTTGGTTCATTACCCTGGGCATATTGTCCAATCAGTCCGGCAATATCTTCTACCTGTTTAAACTGTTCCTTGCTTGCCTGAGTATCAAACACCTTATCCAGGTCTTCGGCGAATTTTTTATTTCCTCCGTGTAATTTCACAAGAGCAGGAATATCCTGAGGAACATACCAGCTATATTGGTAGGCATTCCCTTCGGTGTAATCGCCACCGTACTGAGCATATAAGGGATCAAAGGGTTCGCGCCATTTCCCGTCAGAGTTTTTTGCCCTCATGAACCCTGTTTTAGCATCATAGAGTTTTTCAAACCCTCTTGAACGTTCATAAAATGTGTTAAACAGGCTCGCTTGTCCAAGTGCATTGGCATATTGCGAAATACACCAGTCATCATAGGCATATTCAAGGGTTTTGGAAACTCCCTCCTTTTCAAGATCTATAGGAACAAACCCATATTTCATGTAGGATTCGATTCCACCGTAATTCCTGTTGGTTGCAGTAGCAAGCATCGCATCAAGAGCATACCTGAATTCAAAATTCCGGATACCTTTCATGTAAGCATCCGTAATTACAGATACAGCATGATAACCTATCATGCACCAGCTTTCATTCGCATGAAACGACCATACCGGAAGTAGTTTAAAAGCACTCTGTTTCTGATGTTCCAGCATAGAAGTGATCATATCGCCAACTCTGTCTTTCTGGGTAATTGTGAAGAGCGGATGCAGGGCTCTGTAAGTGTCCCAAAGCGAAAATATGGTATAGTTTGTAAATTGCTTTGTTGAATGAATACAGTTGTCAAGTCCTCTGTAACTTCCGTCAGCATCGTTGTAAACCACAGGCGACAGCATAGTATGGTAATGTGCCGTATAAAAAATTTCTTTTTCGCGCTCACTTCCATTAACATAGATTTTTGCCAGTTCCTTTTTCCAGAGTTGTTCAGCAGCTTCATGCACAGCGTCGAAATTCCATGCCGGCAATTCCACTAACATATTGGCTCTGGCTCCTTCGATGCTCACCGCAGAAACCCCAACCTTAACCATGAGCTGATCATTTGTATTAAGCTTTCCGAAAGCAAACCAGGCCTTAAGTTTCTTGCCGTTTACTTCAGGGAAATCCTTGTAAACACTTCCTTTTTTTCCAAAGCCATTGTACTTGATATTCTTGTCCATATTAACAACATAAAATTCGTAGAATGGCTGCGAAAATTCAATGGCGAAATAAATATACCTGTTAACTGCCCATCCGTTTGTTTGGCGGTATCCAGTTATAAGCTGATTGTTTTCTACCCTGATCTGGGAAAAAATTACTTTCCCATCGTAATTATAAATGCTGGAAACCAGATCGAGAATAAATGCTGCATCCTGTCCTGATTTATAGGTATAGCGGTGAAAACCAGTGCGGGTAGTTGCAGTGAGTTCAGCCTTTATGCCCGGGGTCTTCAGTTCAACCATATAATATCCGGGACTGGCTTTTTCTTCTGAGTGTGAAATTTTTGAATAGTAAAGCGGGAGCGAATCCTTTGTATATCCAGATAAAATTCTCTCTTTCTCCTGTGGATCAGGATTTCCTGCATAAGGCATAACGAGAACATCACCCAGATCGCTATGGCCGGTACCACTGAAATGTGTGTGACTAAAGCCACTTACAACACTATCTTCGTACCTGTAACCAGCACAATAAGGAAAACTCTGACGGAAAAACCTGGTACGCGAATCAGGGCTTAGCTGAACCATTCCAAATGGAACTGTTGCTCCGGGATATGTGTGCCCCTCACCTCCGGTACCAATAAAAGGATTTACATACTCAACAGGAGTTTTCTCATTCTTTGTCTGGGCTGATAAAACAAAAGTTAAAGGAAAAACTAACGCGATAGTGAGAATGCAGGGAAACTTCATAAAGTGTAGGTAAAATATTTCATATTCGCAGGTAAGAGCGTAAGGATAACAATCAGCATTCCTTCAAGTGCATAAAGAGTTTGCAGGTTTTCTCCGTAACCAATGAGATATACCTGAACATCAATCCAGATAATCAGCATTATACCTATATAAAGCGAATATGTCCAGGCCCAGTGGCGATTTTTGTATATGTTACTGATGTTGGCCCATTTCCAATCCGGCTTTGCATAAAGTGAGAATGAAATAAAAAGAGGCAAAATGCCCAGCAAAAAAAGCAGGATCAAGCCCGGTAGCAAGTATGAACTAAAAGGTGTTTTTGCCAGCTGTCCGGGGTTCATTCCAAGTATACCACCACTTGGATCAAACACGAGTGCCACCCCACCAAAAAGTCCGCTGATCGACTGGAACAGCATAAGGAAAATGAGGATGTAAAGTGCTGCAGGTTTTGTTGATGATGCCATAAAGGAAATGTTTTTGGATTCTGGTTAATTGAAATACGAAAATACAGAGGATTTATGGTAAACGCAAACACCAAAAAAAAAGAAACAGCAGGCAACTTTAACAAGGAGTCTGGCGTCTTACTTACAACACGCAATTTTTATAGTTTTGCGCTTATATGTATTAGAAATAACTATATTATGAAAAAATACTTTCTCCTTGTACTGCTTGGATTCTTTCTAATGTCGGCCGCATCAGCCCAGACAACAACCCGTACATATCATACTCCAAATAAAATCCAGAATAAAACTGTAGCTAGTATCACAAGTGGTCCGGTGATGACCGATACACTTGCGAACTTGTCCGATCTTGTATCTGTTCTTTTCGGACCCGGAATATCCGTTACCAATCTCACCTTAACAGGTGCAAATCAATCGGTTGGCACCTTTACTGCCCCGGCAGGTTCCATAGGGATCGACAGCGGCCTTGTTATGGCATCCGGAAGCGTATTTAACATTCCCGGCCCAAACGTAAGTTCGAGTATAACCAGTCAGTTTATGACGCCCGGTGATACAGATCTGAATAACCTGATTCCGGGCTATCCTACATTTGATGCATCAGTTATTGAATTTGATTTTACTCCCCTTACGGATACTTTAATTGCAGCAGATATCGTATTTGGTTCTGAAGAATACCCTGAATTTGTTGGTGTGAATTTCAATGACATTTTTGCCTTTTTTATTAGTGGTCCCGGATTTAATGGGCTCGAAAACCTGGCAGTAATCGACACCTTGAACACACCTATTGCTATAAATAATATTAATGCCAGCCTTAACTCTCAGTATTACATCGACAATACAGGCGGTGCTTTCCTTGAATACGACGGCTATACAACCCCATTTACCCTGATGCATCCTATCCAGATAAATCAGACTTACCATTTTAAAATTGCAATTGCAGATGCCGGTGATGGTGCTTTTGATTCAGGTGTTTTTCTGAAAGAAGGCTCTTTCCTCGGTTACGCAAAAATGCCAATAGCTAATTTCGGTACAACAATCTCCGGAAATACTATTTCGTTTGACAACCAGACAGATTATGCAAAAAAATATACCTGGGATTTTGGTGATGGCACAATTGATTCTGTAAATATCAATGCAAGCCATACATACAACAGTACCGGAACTTTTACTGTTAAGCTTGAAGCCAGAAATTACTATCAGACAAGCACTTCTTTCAGAACTGTAACTATAACTTCAGCTGGAATAAATGTAGTTTCTCCTGAACCAACATTTAGTATTGCTAATCAGGGTGATGGTTCATACTTGCTGAAACTTGACAACACTTCCGGCAAACCAGTCCTTGTTAATATTTACAGCATCAGTGGAGTATTGGTTTACAGCAAAACACTTGGAATCAATGTGCACGAGCAACTCATCGACCTTTACAATGCTGCAAAAGGAATTTATACCCTGCAACTTATCGCAGGTGATAAAATTGTTTCCAAAAAACTAGTTAAGTAAAATGATTGATTGATTAAAAAGAGGGTGTCCCAAAAGGATCATCCTCTTTTTTCTTTTATAAACATTGATGTGGCATGCTAGTAATCAGCACACTAACACACTAACAAATTTCCACACAAGAAAACTAAAACCGTGGCATACCCGTTTTCGAAGCAAGGACATGCCGTGGCATATCCGTACAGAATGTTTGAATAAAATAATTAGAATAGTTTAAGAGCTTTCCACCTTTTCGGTAGGCCGCCCTTTCAGGTCTGGTGCGCTGGTTTGCCATCTATCGTTACACCTGAACGAAGAAATGGCGCAATAAAGCAATGTAAAAATCTAGCAGTGTATTAATTTATCAATTTCACCTGGCATTTGATTCACTGGTAAATTGATACATTTTTAGACTTGTACATTTCGCATGAAACCAGGATACTTTTAATTTGAAGTTCAGAAAAAACTATTTTATTGATTCTACATTATTCTGAAACATAAGCTTAAACTTCAACCGCTTCACGGTATTACATCATAACAAATTTGATTTTCTTCTTTACTAAAATAAATAGCATTCTTGCGCTAAAATTCAAGATCCAAATAGGGACGATCCTCCTTTCCGGTAGTTTTCCTCTATGATTACAATTTAAAGAAACAGAAGCTTTTTTATAAAAATGGATTATTCAATTTCTCATGGCCAATGGTTGTTTCATGGCCATGTCCTGGATAAACAGTGAAATCAGATGGGAGGGTGAACAGTTTTGTTTGGATACTCTCAACCAGAAAATCGAGGTTACCTGTTGGTAAATCTGTACGACCAATGCTTTCAAAGAACAGCACATCGCCTGAAATCACAAATTTGTCGGCTTCGGCAAGTAAACAAACGCTGCCTGCAGCATGTCCGGGAGTTTCAAGTACTTTCAGAATTGAATTTCCGAATCGAATTTCATCACCATCATTAATAAATGTTACCGGAACATTAACCTCATCCACATCAAACCCAAAGGCTGCAGCATAATGACTTGCAGTCCGGATAAACTGAAGCCCTTCTTCATTTGCAGCAGTTTTGAGACCATATTTCTTTTCAGCAAAATTAAGACCCAGTACATGATCAACATGACAATGCGTAAGCAAACAATGCTTTGGAATTAAACCATTGGAAACAATAAAATCATCCAGCTCTTTTTCTTCATCATCATCATTACAACCGGGATCAATAATAACGCAGGATTTTGTTTCATCAAACAGTACGTAAGTGTTAAGTTGAAACGGATTAAATACAAAAGTTTTTATTTGCATAGTTTTGGTTTGTAAACAAAGTTGAAAGCATTACCTTAATTGCAGTATGCAAAGATCGTAAAGAATAAATTAATCAGCTTTATCGTTTGTTGAAAAGGTTTAAGACCCGGAGATTAATTGTAAATTAGCGGAGAATTTTGACTCAATTGTACACTAAAGTTAACATAAGGCCTGGCCAATTATTTATATTTCTGATAATCTTGCTGTTAGAGCTTACAATTTTGGTAACTCCGGCAAAGGCTCAGTTTTATAATGGTTCACAGTTGACCTTTGGAAAGAACAGGGTTCAGTACAATAATTTCCAGTGGAGTTATTTCCGCTTTGAGCGTTTCGACACCTATTTCTACCTGAATGGCAAAGAACTCGCCTTATTTACAGCCCAATATGCACAGGACCAGATCAAAGAAACAGAAAGTAAACTCGAAACTACAGTAAATGATAAAATTCAGTTTATTATCTTTAACACACTTAGTGAGCTGAAACAAAGCAATATAGGGCTTGATGATGATATTCTGTACAATACCGGAGGAGTTACAAAAATTATCGACCAGAAAGTTTTCCTGTATTTTGACGGAAGCCATGAGAATCTCAAAAAACAGATCCGGCAGGGAATCAACACTATAGTTCTTAACCAGTTACTTTATGGCAGTAGTCTCACTTCGCAGATGAAGAATTCGACTTTGCTTTTTCTGCCCGACTGGTATATAAATGGACTAATATCTTATCTGTCGGAAGATTGGAGTACTGATATCGACAGCAAGGTAAAAGATGGAATTCAGTCGGGGAAATATAAAAAATTTAACCAGTTAACAGGTCAGGATGCTGCTTATGCAGGGCATTCATTGTGGAAATTCGTTGGTGAGAAGTATGGAGAAACTGTGGTCTCCAATATTATTTATATGGCGAAGATCAGCAAGAATGTTGAATCAGGATTCTTATTCGTTCTTGGAATTTCATTTAAAACAGTTGTGAAGGAGTGGTTGAATTTTTACGCGCATCGCTATGCAATGATGGAAAATGATATTCTTCCCGATCCCGGATTCATGATTCTGAAAACAAAAAAAGATGTTACTTACAGCAACCTGAAAGTTAGCCCGGATGGTCGCTTTGCTGCCTATTCTGCCAATGATGACGGGCAATATAAGATTTATCTGAAGGATCTTACCCGTAAAAAAAACAAAAAAATCTTCAAACGAGGCTTCAGGCTTGATGACAAAGTTGATTACTCTTATCCGCTAATTTCCTGGCATCCAAGCGGAAAACTGCTTTCTTTTATTACTGAAGAGAAAGGTAAAATAAGTCTTTATTTCTATACAATATCCAGTAAAAAATTCGATAAACGATTCATCTTTAATTTTGATAAAATTATTGACTTTGCCTATTCACCTGATGGTAAGACCTTTGTAATGTCGGCAGTTATTAAAGGGCAAAGTGATATTTTTGTCTTTAATATTGCTGCTAATTCGTTTGAACAGATTACCAAAGACCTTTATGATGATCTTCAGCCAAGGTTTATTAATAACGGAAAGCAGATAGTTTTTGCCTCGAACAGAGAGAATGATTCCTTAAGGCCAAAATCTGAAGCAAAATTTTATACACATCAAAAGGATAAATACGACATTTTCCTGTACGATTACTCCGCTAAAAAGCAGGTTCTGAGAAGAGTAACAAATTCACCGCTGGCCAATAACAGGCAGCCTATGGAATATGAAAATGGCTTTATCTCCTATCTCAGCGATGAAAATGGTACCTACAACAGGTATCTTGCCCGCTTCGACAGTGCTATAAATTATATCGACACAATTACCCATTACCGTTATTTCACAGTTTCATATCCTATTACCGATTTCAGCAGAAACATTCTCGAGCAGGATATTTCTTCAAAAGCTGAAAAATACGGACAGGTAATTTTCAGCAATAACAAGTATGGCCTCTATATTAATAATCTTGAACCTGTAAAAACTCAAACCAGCCTAAAGCTTCAGTCTACCGAATATATTGTCAAGCTGGCAGAGGCAGAGAAAAAAGTTCAGGCAGATAGTACGCAGCTAGTAAAAACTGATGTTACACATAAGCGAAAGCGATTCACCAGTGTTCGTATTGATGAACCTGATCTTTCAGGAGACAGCATACATGCTGATTCAAAGAATAAGACTGGTGATAAAATTGACATTAACAATTATGTCTTTGATAAACAGGCTTTTATAAAATTATCTGTAAAAGATACTACAGCTTCCAGCCAAACAGCTTCAGCAGTAATTCTTCCAGTAAAAAACCCTGGTCTCCTGATTCCCAAGCAGTTGAATTATATGGTTGAGTATTCCGTAAATAATCTTGTAAGCCAGCTTGATTTTAACTTCCTGAATTCAACGTATCAGCCTTACAGCGGAGGAGGAACACCAATATTTCTTAACCCCGGATTTAACGGATTTATCAAAGTTGGCGCCAGCGACCTTTTAGAAGACTACAGGATCAACGCCGGTGTCAGGCTTTCATTCAACCTGAATAACAATGAATACCTTCTCAGCTATTCCAATCTTAAGAACAGACTCGATAAACAAATAACTCTTCACCGGCAAATCATCGAAAATACCATTGATGATACTATTTTTTCACTTGTAAAACTTCAGTCGCATGAGGCCTATTATATGCTCAGCTGGCCTTTTAACCAGGTTCTGAGCTTCAGAAGCACAGTAACCTATCGTAACGACCGCTTTGTTTACCTTTCTATTGATGATACTAATCTGAGGATTCCGAATAAAACCAAAAACTGGACAGGGCTCAAGGGAGAACTTGTTTTTGATGCTACACGTTCGTTAGGACTCAATCTGTATCTTGGCACAAGATATAAAGTGTTCGGTGAATTCTGGCAGCAGCTAAGTCCTGATAACATAGGCCTTTTCGTGTTTGGTGCCGACTTCAGGAACTACACCAGGATACATCGTACAATGATCTGGGCTAACCGTTTTGCTGCCAGCACTTCCTTCGGAAATAACAGGTTAATATATTATATGGGTGGTGTTGACAACTGGCTGAATCCAAGGTTCAACAATGATGTGCCAATTGCAACCGATCAGCATTATGCCTACCAGACACTTGCTACCAACCTTCGTGGGTTTAACCAGAATATCCGGAATGGAAATAGTTTTTTCGTTTTCAACAGCGAGATTCGTTTGCCGGTTTTCAGGTATTTTGCCGGCCGCCCTATAAAATCTGATTTTATAAATAATTTCCAGATTGTTGGATTTGGTGATCTGGGTACTGCGTGGAACGGGCCAAGTCCTTACTCAAAACAAAATTCGCTTTATCAGAAAGTAATTAAACAAGGCCCTATCACAGTTACCGTTGAAAATCAGGTTGAACCACTTGTTGGGGGATATGGTTTCGGCTTGAGAACCCGTTTTCTTGGCTACTTTATCCGCGCAGACTGGTCGTGGGGGGTTGAGGATTTGACAGTTCAAAAAGGAATTTTTTATTTTTCATTAAGTACAGATTTTTAAACTGCTTAAGAATCAGTCAAAAATTGGATTCCTGTAATCAGAAACATACGGAAAAGATATTTCGCTAATGAAAAAAGACACTATGGATATAACTACATTATTAATTCTGGCACTCATCGGCCTGGCTGCCGGTGTATTTGGAGGAATGGTTGGACTCGGCGGAGGTGTTATTATGATCCCTGCGATGGTCTACTTTCTGGGGATTGGACAAACCTCAGCCCAGGGGACAAGCCTGGCTGTTATGCTTCCTCCTGTTGGTCTTTTTGCAGTTATGAATTACTATAAAGCCGGGCAGCTTAACCTCAAATATGCAGCAATTATTGCTGTTACCTTTCTTATCGGCGGATATTTCGGTTCCAAAATTGCGCTAAATATTCCTATCAGCGTTTTGCGTAGAATTTTCGCAATTGCACTTATCCTGATAGCTGCTAATATGATGATGAAAAAATAGTATGACGGAACAAAATCTAAGCGTAGATAAAAAAATAATCAGCTTTATTAATAAGCATCACCAGTTTGTACTGGCAACTTCAACCAATAATATTCCCTGGACTGCGAACTGCTTTTATGCTTACATGCCAGAAGAGAATCTGTTTGTATTCACATCAGACCTGATAACCCGTCATGGAAGTGATATGTTGCTGCAAAAACAGGTTGCAGGGAATATCAGTCTCGAAACCTCTGTTATCGGTAAAATTCAGGGACTGCAATTCACCGGAACAGCTGTTCTGCTTGAAGGAGATGATCTCCATAGGGCCAAAAAGGCCTATTTATGGAAGTTCCCGGTGGCAATGATTATGGAGACAACCCTATGGGGCTTTTACCCTTCCTATTTCAAGCTAACCGACAACAGGCTTGGGTTTGGGAAGAAATTGATATGGGGCAAAACTCTGAATATCAGTTAAAACAGGGGTTTAATGACTTATAACACCCTTATCAGTTTTGAAATCAGAGCATTAAATTCGAAGAGGTCGTTTTTGTTAATAACTGAGTTTGCCATGGGTCATTTTCCTGTTGTATCTTGGTTACCTCATTAAAAGAGTAGCGGTTTCGCCCTAACTTAAACAAGATAAAATATTTACAGTTTTTATAAAATTCATTTCCCACGATGAACCAAGAATTATTTGCAAACGATCCAATAATTTCAGACAAAAAAGTAGATGAACAAAGTTTTTACGACGAGATGTTGACTAAGAGGGTAAGGCCAAAGCCTTTTCATCGTGAAGATGAGGATGATGATTTTGATAGCTTCGACAAACTTCCTGAGGAACAGGGCAGTACAGAAGAATCTGTAAGAACATACTCCTATGAAGAAGCATTCGAAGCCTCCACAAGATATTTTGGTGGTGATACTCTGGCTGCAAATGTCTGGATTAATAAATATGCTCTGAAAGACAGCAGTGGGGCAATTTTCGAATGCACTCCTGATGACATGCATCGTCGCATTTCTTCTGAGCTGGCAAGGATTGAAGCAAAATACCCTAACCCAATGGGCGAACAGGAAATTTTCGACCTGCTTGCCAATTTTAAATATATTATTCCACAGGGCAGCCCTATGGCTGGTATCGGGAATAATATTCAAACTGGTTCATTATCAAATTGTTTTGTTATTGGCGACAGTTCTTCCGACAGTTATGGTGGAATTATGAAAGTTGACCAGGAACAGGTTCAATTAATGAAGCGTCGTGGTGGTGTCGGGCACGATCTTTCACACATACGCCCTTATGGAAGCCCTGTAAAGAACAGCGCTCTCACCTCAACAGGTATCGTGCCCTTCATGGAACGTTATTCTAATTCTACCCGCGAAGTTGCTCAGGATGGCCGCAGAGGCGCTTTAATGCTTTCAATTTCGGTAAAACATCCCGATGCCGAATCCTTTATTGATGCTAAGCTGGAAACAGGAAAAGTAACCGGTGCCAATATTTCTGTAAAACTCACCGATGACTTTATGCAGGCAGTTGTGGCGGACGAAGATTATACACAACGTTATCCTATTGATTCCGACAACCCCAAATTCTTCAAAAAAATTAAAGCCCGGGAGTTATGGGATAAAATTGTTTACAACGCCTGGAAATCTGCTGAACCAGGTATACTTTTCTGGGATACAATAATTCGTGAATCAGTTCCGGATTCGTATGCAGATCAGGGATTCAAAACAGTTTCAACGAATCCTTGCGGCGAAATTCCGCTTTGCCCTTACGATAGTTGCAGATTGCTTGCAATCAATCTTTTCAGCTATGTAGATAACCCGTTTACTCCACAGGCTGCTTTTAATGACGAACTTTTCCGCTCCCACGCCCACAAGGCAATGAGGATGATGGATGATATTATTGATCTGGAAACTGAGAAAATAGATTCGATTCTTAAAAAAATTGATACAGATCCTGAAGATGATGATATTAAGCGTGTTGAACGCAGCCTTTGGATGAATATCCGTAAGAAAACATTGCAGGGCCGTCGTACAGGTTTGGGTATTACAGGAGAAGGCGATATGCTGGCCGCTCTTGGTTCACGTTATGGTACTGATAAAGCAACCGACTTCTCGGTAGAAATCCATAAATTTTTAGCTGTTGAAGCCTATCGTTCTTCAGTAATAATGGCAAAAGAAAGAGGTCCTTTCCCGATTTACAGTTTCGAACGTGAAATGAACAACCCTTTTATCCAGCGAATCCGCGAGGCTGATGAAAGCCTTTATGAAGAAATGGGAATCCATGGCCGAAGAAATATTGCAATGCTTACTATTGCACCAACAGGCACGACAAGTCTTATGACACAGACTTCTTCGGGGCTTGAACCAGTTTTTATGGTGAACTACAGACGTCGCAGGAAGGTTAATCCGAATGATAAAACTTCAAATGTTACATTTACTGATGAGGTTGGCGATGCCTGGGAAGAGTATAATGTATTCCACCACAAGTTTATTAATTGGTTGCAGATAAACGGATATAATCCGGATGAAGTCTCAAAATATGAAGAGGAAGAATTAGCTGAAATTATTAAGAAATCACCGTATCACAAAGCAACTGCCAACGATGTGAACTGGGTAGCAAAAGTGAAGATGCAGGGAGCAATTCAGAAATGGGTTGACCACAGCATCAGCGTTACTGTGAATGTACCTAAAGATGTTACTAAAGAACTTATCGGGGAAATTTACAAAGCAGCCTGGGAAAGCGGATGCAAAGGAATGACGGTATATCGCGATGGTTCCAGGTCGGGTGTTCTGATTTCAAATGAAAAACAGGATGATAATAAGGAAGTTGAAATCATTGAAACAAAAGCACCTCCGCGTCCGGTTATTCTTGAAGCAGAGATTGTTCGCTTTCAGAATGACTATGAGAAATGGGTTGCAATTATAGGTGTGCTGAAAGGTCGTCCTTATGAGATCTTCACTGGAAAAGCAGAAGGATTTATTGTTCCTACCTGGGTTGAATCCGGTTGGATTATCAAAAATAAATCTGATAAAGGCCGAAACCGTTACGACTTTCAGTTTGAAGACAAGGACGGATATAAAATTACAATGGAAGGATTATCGCGATGTTTTGAGAAAGAATATTGGAATTATGCAAAACTTATTTCCGGAATTCTCAGACACGGAATGCCTCTTCCTTTTGTAGTTAACCTTGTTAATAATCTTGACCTGCGCTCTGAGTCTATTAATACCTGGAAAAACGGAGTAACCCGCTCACTCAAGAAATATATCCCGGATGGTACAAAAGCCGGAAACAATACTTGTCCTAAATGCGGAAACAAGGACAGTCTGGTTTACCAGGAAGGTTGCCTGGTATGCAAGAGCTGTGGCGATTCAAAATGCGGTTAAACTAGAAGTGAATCTTATGATAGTCGAAATACTGATTATCACGAAAGTCAACAATTTTCTTTACCAGGACAATAAAAATCTGGAGATCTCTGCTGAGTAGCCAATTTTTTGCATCCTGGTTATTATTGCAGGCATCAGCAAAGATCAGCAAAAAGTGGAAGTTATTGTTCACCAGCCATTTACGGGCATTTAAATCCCCATCAATTGCATGGTCTAGTGCTCCGAACTGAGGAAATCCATTTTTTATCAGCCAATGAAAAGCGTCTTCACTACCACGGATTGCATTTGATAATGCCGCAAGTTCAGGATATCCATTAGAAAGTAACCATTTATGTATCTGATCGTTACCACTTATGGTTTCACCAAAGGCTATTAAAATCTTGGGTGGATAGTTCAGCATGCTTTAATCGAAAAATTCGGCACAGATCCCCATTTTCTCTACCCTTGCTGCAATTCTGGCCAGTTCATTTTTTGTGATTTTTTCAATTCCGCGTAAGGGCGTTTCTCTTTCAATAGAATAAAGCATAACCCTGCGGGGACGAATTTCTTTCATTAATGCAAGCCAGGAGGTGATTTCTTCTTCGGTAGTATTATCAATCCTGACCCCGTCAAGTTCTCTCCGTAAAAAGAGAGTTTGAACTACAAAATTCCCTTTGAATTGTTTGAGACTATCAACAACTTCACGAAGTGTAATTGGAACTTTAGGTTGATTAATTAACTGAAAGGTACGTTCTGTTCCCGCATCAATCTTCTGGATATTATAATCCACTTTCTTCAATGCTTTCAATACAGCCGGGTCTTCAAGCTTTGACGCATTTGACAAAACGCTTATTCTTGCATCGGGGAAATATACATCACGCAAAGCGATGGCTCCATCAACAATAGCACCAAATTCAGGATGTACAGTTGGTTCACCATTTCCGGCAAGTGTAAGCGAATTAGGTATAACCCCCTCTTCTTTAAGTTCTTTCAGCCTTTCTTCCAGTTGAATAACAATCTCGGTGGCTGGCACAAAATTAACCTCTGTATCAGGCTCCACTTCTGTCCATCCGCATTCACAATAAATGCAATTGAATGTACATAGTTTGTAATTAGTTGGCAGAAGGTTAATTCCCAGCGAAATACCAAGACGACGGCTGTTAATAGGACCGAATATTGTCTGATGGAAATGTATCCTTGACATGAATTTGGTTTTAGATAGCAAATATCGGAAAATTTTTGATGGAATCAATAACTGAAGCTTCAGCCTTAACAAACCTATTTTGCTGATATCCGGGGATAGGTAAGCACAACATTCGACATGTTAACAGACCTTCCGTTACTAATCATACTTATTGGCCTGATTCTCAAATTTAAATCTTTATCTTGAGTAGAATGTTTTTTTGTATTATTCAATGGATTGAGATTCGTATTCCTGCATTTCAGGCGGATTAGCTCATCACCCGGTTTAATTTTAATTGGAATAAGGCTGTACCAGGAAATCCTGAGTACTCCATCGACTATAGTATAAAGCATTTTCCCTTTTATCTTACTCGTAACATCAAGTATATCGAGCACTTCGTCCGGGAATTCTATAACTAGTGAGATTGATCCTAATTCAAGTCTCTGCACTGCCATAATGGGTATTATACAAATGCCTTTGACGTCTACAACTACCTGATCGTCTTCCTCAAGAACCACAGAAATCTCTGATCCAGACCGGGAGTCTGATTGATTTGAACTTTCCTTGTTTACAGGTATCCCTTGTGCAAATAATGAGCACCTGCAGAACATCAGAATAAAGATAAACCCAACAACTAAACCAACGTTACTTCTTTTTAACATCAGGTACTAAGTATAATACTCTACAAAGTAAACACATTTGTAAATGAGAATGTTCAGAACTCAACAAATATATCAAATAAAATGATAAACAAAAGGTATTCTTGAATATTTCAGGAATCAGATAAATAATTCAAAAACAAAATACAAAAGCAGAGAAGATAAACATGTTAGAACAGCAGTCCACAAAAAATTATCAAACCTTGGAGGCATTATTCCCTGAGAATCCATTATCATTCTTTTTTCGTATGAAGTGATGCGAATATAGGCTGACTATTACAAAGGAAGTAAACTAATGTACAAACGCTTTATTTCTTTTGATAAACGTCTCAGTACAGATAACTAAAGCTTTTTCAATGGAAGATAGATATCTACTCTTGTGCCGCTGGATTTGCCGAATTCATCATATAAATCTGAAATTGAAACGAAAAATTGATTAGGATTTTCGGGCGTATTAAGTAATTGTAAACGCTTTTCAGTTATATGAGTACTATGCTCAGCCCTCTCATCACTAAGATTGAACCTGAAATTGATAACAGAGGATTTAAGCCTGCCAATACCATCATCTTGCAATTGGAGGTGAAGCCTGCTGTTGTCGAGTATCTCAACCTTTAAAGAGATCTTGCCTCCCTCCTTTTTATGCCTTATTCCATGCTTAATTGCATTTTCAACATAGGGTTGCAGGATCATTGGCGGAATAAGAAGTATACTCGGATTTACATTTTCAGCCAATTGAATGCTCCATCTAATTTTATCAGGAAAGCGCATCTGCTCAAGATTCAGGTAACTACCCAGAAACTCTAATGCTTCTTCGAGTGTAATAGTTTTCTTCGAAACATTTTCAAGGCTTGTACGAACAACCCTGGCAAAATCAGAAAGAAATGTAAGTGCTTCGTCTACCTTATTATCCAGAACATATGCCTGTATTGCATTGATGGCATTAAAAATAAAATGCGGATTCATTTGGGCCTGAAGGGCATTGAGTTCCAAATCGGCAATTTTAGAACTAATTGCTGATTTTTCACTTTCAACTATTTGAATTCGCTTTATCCTGGCCTTAACAATAAAAAATGACGGTATTAATATGCCTGATAAAATGACAAGGATAAAATACCACCGCCTCCATAAAGGAGCAACAATCCGGAAAGGAATTTCCAGCGGAATAGAAGATATTCCGGTATTGTAGTTATAGGACTCAACTTTAAAGCAATATTCTCCGGGAGGTAAATTGGTATAATAAACGTTACGTGCATTCGTCCATGCGCTCCAATCCTCATAATATCCTTCAAGTTTATACCTGAACAGGTCTTTTTCAGGATTGCGATAATTATAAATTTCGAAAATAAAGTTCAGATGATTATCATTACTGTTTAATTCAAAATTTTCAAAAGGAAGATCGCTAAAAACTTTACTATTATCGCTTCTCAAATGATAGGGAATACCATTAATTTCCAGTTCCTTAAATAGAATTCTATTTTGGAGCGGAAGATTCAGGGTAATCTGATCAGGAGAAATCTTTAACAGTCCTTCTTTACCCCCGGCCCAGATATTTCCCTTGCTGTCGAAAGCTGCATTTTTTGAGGAAAAAACGGTATACCCTTCGTCAGAATTAAAATATTTAATTTTATATTCCTTTTTATTTAATAATTTATCCAGATCAATACAATTTAAACCTGTATTTGTTCCTGCCCAAAGATTTTGTTTCCCGTCATAAAGAAGCCAGTTTATGCTGTTTCCCTTTAATCCGTTTTTATCCGTAATTGAGCTTATAAGTCTAAGTTTATCCCCAATTACATTATAAATAGAAATTGTACCTTTATTATCTCCTGCAATGAGATGACCTTGGCTGTCAAAACAGAAATCTTTTATATTAAAGTACAATTCTCCGTTTTCACAGCTCATATTGGTAAAATTCAGACCTCTTGCCCTGTATATCCCATCTGTCCACGAAGCCATCCAGATTTCAT
This sequence comes from uncultured Bacteroidales bacterium, assembly GCA_903923925.1. GTDB lineage: Bacteria > Bacteroidota > Bacteroidia > Bacteroidales > CAIXZF01 > CAIXZF01. The sequence goes on along the minus strand of CAIXZF010000072.1, from coordinate 121,869 downwards.
CTCCATGCTGTATTATTTTGCCGATATTCCCTTTCGGATATTTTCCAAGAGCATATTTTCCAAGGTCTATTAAGTCCAAGCGGTTATAGATATCCGAGAAAACTGCAAATCCATTCCAACCTCCACAATACATTGTATCCTTGCGACTTATCCTTAAACTTGCATCAGCAAATGTGTTAATAAATTGTATATCTTCTGTTTGAGGATTATAAATAAATGAACCAAAACTGTACCCTACCCATAGATTACCCTTAGAATCCGTAAAAATATGATCATACTGAGGTGAGCTTCTTCTCAAATATTTTTTACGCTCGTTGTCGAAAGGAATATTCATCCTTTCTAAATCTTTCTGCATTTTTGCAAAAAGTTTACGGGAAAAATCGGCTGTATCAAGCCGGAAATTCTTCATCTCTTTATTAATTCTTATCAGATTATCATTTAGACCAATCCAGACATTATCAGCTTTATCGCAGTAAACGTTGTTTACATTTAACTTTTTTAATCCGAAGTCTTCAGAAGTCCATGCTTGAATTACTTCTGGCAAAGCAAGAAACAATCCCTCATTCAGAGTACCAACCCAGAGAATTTTCTGACTCTGATCAAAATAAACAGTCCATACTTCCTGGTCATTAATCCCTAAAAAGGCACTATAATCCACCGATGTTTTACCATCAAACCTGAATAATCCTCCTGGTTGAGTGATATAGTATGACCACGCAGCAATCCATATATTTTTACTGTTGTCTTCAGCTATACCGAATACCTGTGCAAAATTCAGCGTATCGTATAGAATTTCCTTCCCTCTTTTAAGTACTATACCAGCTCTGTGATATCCAAAGATTGTGTCCTTGCTGGAAGTTGCAAATGAAGCACAAGAGGAGTTAACATTGAATCCATCATTCCCCTGAGCCTGCATAAAAACTGCACTTCCGGGATAATATTTTACAAGTGGTAATCCGTAACCAGTAACATAAATAAAGTTTTGGGATTCAAGAAAACTAGTAATTACAATGGATTCCCTTTTCACAGGCCATGGTTTTACCGGTTTTACAACAGTATCATTTTTAATAACGGTGACACCTTTTTCAGTACCAACCATTAAACAATGAAAGCGCTTAGAATAAAACACAACCCGCACCCAGTCGTTAATAAGTCCGTTTCCGGAATTTATTGTTAAAAAATTTACTCCGTCGAACCTGCTGACTCCGCCGCCATGGCATCCAAACCATAAGTATCCTTTATCATCTTCGGTAATCGACCAAACATTGTCACCAGCTAAACCATCAGAAGTAGAATAGATTGTAAATTTCCTGCCATTGTAACTACATACACCGGCATCTGTACCAATCCATATTAGTCCTCTGGAATCTTTGAAAATTGCCCGTATACTATTAGACGGCAACCCATCCTTCATTGTAAGGTTGCGCGATGACAATGGGTGATTCCGGGTATATGCAGGAACTGTATGCGACGAGGCATAAAGAGAAACCAGTGTACCTAAAATAAATAGCACAAAATTTCTGTATAGTCTCATCCCATCAGATTTTTCAATAATAAAGTTCAATGAGCATTTCCTATAGTAAAAAACTTGATTTTATTGCCCTTTTCCTGTCAAAGCCTTTACAAATTCTTCGTTACGGCGTGATGCCACATCTATTCGTTTTCCATTTTCCAGAATAACATGGTGACCGCCAGCTTTACTGTACGTACGCACAAAATTCATATTCACAAGGTGTGATTTATGCACTCTGAAAAATAGCTCTACCGGTAATTGTTCTTCAATAAACCCTAATGATTTTGAAATCAGGACAACATCACCACGAATAGTAAAAATCTTTGTGTAGTTCTGATCAGCTTCACAATATAAAATATGATTTACCTTCTCCATCTGAAAGCCATCAAAAGTGGGCAGTGCAATCTTCCCGTAAGAATCGGAGACAGGATTAAGAGTATTTAATAATTTCTCAATCCTTTCATTAGAATTGGTGTTTAGCTGTCGCTTCTGAAAAAGATTTAAAGCTTCTTTAAGATCAATAAAGTTAATTGGCTTGAGCAGGTAATGTAAAGCAGAAACTTTAATAGCCTCAATTGTATAATTTTTATACGCAGTAGTAAAAATCACCTCGAAATCAATGGTCTGGAAATACTTAAAAAGCTGAAAACCATTCTCAACAGGCATTTCAATATCGAGAAAAACAAGTTCGGGACGATGTTGATAAATCGCAAATACACCTTCTTTCACAGAATCTACAGCGGTTATTACAGTTAGCGTATCAGAGAAATAGCGTTCCACCATTTTCTTAAGCGTTTCCCTGGCCATAGGTTCATCATCAATAATAACTGAAGTAATCATAAAAATATACTAGAACGATATAAAGATATAATTTTTTTTTGTGTGACAATATTGAGGTTTATTTCAATTTGCTTTTGTTATATGAGTACAGACAAATCTTTTTAAAATATTTTCTTATCTTTGTGTAGTTTAACTCACTTAATTTAAATCTAATATGAAGCAAGGTCTACGCTTTTCGCTAATTACAGGATCCCTGTATGCTGTTCTTGTTCTCTGCCTTTTCGGCGTTTCGAACAGTTTGTTTGCTCAGCAACAGATAATAAAATACTCTGGAAACTGGGGTCCAAGAGGGTTCAATATTGAGCAGCAAAATACTTCTATGATTCAGCTGACATTTTCAGTTGATGAATTTTACATGGAGGATATGCAATTTGAAGGGAAGACCATGAAAACAATTGGATTACCAGGCGTTTTTCTGCCAAACAATGCCGGAGCTCCCAATATTGCCGGTACTGGCAGGTATATTGCAATTCCTGAAGGAGCAGAAGCAACACTTGAAATTATCGACAGCAGGTCAGAAGTTATTCATAATGTTGAAGTTGGACCTGCTTTTACTATACCCAAAGAAACTGAAGACGGCCTGGAATACCACAAAGACATGAGTATCTATGGCGAGAACGCCTTATATCCCAAATCAGCAGTGAGCATGTCGAAACCTACTCAAATTCGTGGAGTAGATATGGTGATGCTTGGATTTACACCTTTTCAGTACAATCCCGTTACAAAAGACCTTATTGTTTACAAAGATATCCGTGTGCGCATTACTCTTAATGGTGGCAATGGAACCTATGGTGAAACCCGTTTAAGAAGCCGTTGGTTTGATCCTCTTCTTGAAGATTTGCTTTTAAATCCTCAGGTGTTACCAACAGTAAATTACAATAAAACTACCGTTAACACGGAAGATGTAGGATTTGAGTACCTGATTATTACTCCTAATGATCCAATTTTTCAGGCATGGGCTGATACCATCATCAAATTCAGAACCCGTCAGGGGATTATAACCGGCAAGAAGACTTTAGCTGATATTGGTGGAAATACTGAATTAATAATTGAAAACTACATCAATAATGCCTATGCTACCTGGTCTATCCCACCGGTTGCTATTCTTATTTTAGGTGATTATGGCACAAATGCCAGCAATACTATTACTTCTCCTATCTGGGATGCCTATTGCGTGTCAGATAATATTTACGGAGATGTTGATGGTAACAGTATGCCTGATATTGTAATGGCAAGAATTACAGCACAGAATGAAACTCAGCTAGAGGTTATGATTCATAAATTCATGAATTATGAGAAAAATCCTCCTACATCACCATACTTTTACTCCCATCCTATTTCTGCACTCGGCTGGCAGACAGAACGCTGGTTCCAGCTTTGTTCTGAAGTAATCGGTGGATTCTGGGCGAATCACCTTGGCAAAACCCCTGTAAGGATCAATGCTGTTTATATAGGAAATCCAGCTGTTGATCCATGGTCAACAGCAACAAATACTTCAACAGTAGTAAGCTATTTCGGTCCAACAGGATTAAATTATATACCTACCACGCCTCAGGGATTAAGCAACTGGACCGGCGGAAATGCTGCCCAGATCAACACTGCTATCAATGCCGGTTCTTTTATGCTTCAACACCGCGATCATGGTATGGAAACCGGTTGGGGCGAACCATCCTATGTTAGTTCTGACATTGATGGCTTAACCAATACAGACCTTAGCTTCATAATGTCTGTTAACTGTCTTACAGGAAAATATAATTATAGCAGTGAAGTTTTTGCAGAGAAATTCCACAGACATACTGCTAACGGACATGCTTCCGGAGCACTTGGACTTATTGCAGCTTCCGAAGTAAGTTATTCTTTTGTGAATGATGCTTATATCTGGGGCGTTTACGACAATCTGTGGCCCGACTTTATGCCTGCCTATGGCTCAACTCCCGCAGAAAGAGGAATCCTTCCTGCTTTTGGAAATGCCGCAGGAAAATTCTTCCTGGAGCAATCTTCATGGCCATACAATACAACAAATAAGGAAGTTACATACAATCTTTTCCACCATCATGGAGATGCATTCTTAAATGTTTATTCAGAGGTACCTCAATCTCTTACAGTTGCTCATGCTCCGGTAATATTTACCGGTGTAACAAGTTTCGATGTTTCCGCAAATCTCGGAGCACTTATTTGCCTTTCATTAAACGGACAAATTCTTGGCACTGGAACCGGGCTTGGAGTTGGAGTACCAACCACTATTACTATTCCTGGTAACCAACTGCCTCCTGATTATATCCATGTAGTTGTTACTTTGCAGAATTACTTACGTTACGAGGGAGATGTACAGGTTATACCACCTGCCGGTCCTTATGTAATCAAAAATGCTGTTGCAGTTAATGATCCCACAGGAAATAACAATAGCAAAGCCGATTATGGCGAAAATATCAACCTGACTATTGATCTGAAAAATGTAGGAATTGCTCTTGCCAGTAATGTTGTTGTAACAATACAAAGCACCGATGCAAATGTTACAATTACAGATGCAACGGAAAATTATGGAGATATTGCTGCTAATGCAATTGTTTCTGTTGCAAACGGATTCGCATTAACAGTGGCAGATAATGTTGAAGATGGCCATTTTGCACATTTTACAGTTTCTGCTACAAATGGTACTGTGGTTTGGACAAGTAGTTTCAATCTCCTGTTAAATGCTCCAGCATTAGCTGTTGGTGCTGTTACCATTCTCGATCCAACAGGTAACAATAACGGTCGTCTGGATCCTGGCGAAACAGCAACAATAACATTGCAGACCAAAAATAATGGAAATTGCGATGCTGTAAATGTTTTAGCCACCCTGGTAACAACTGATCCATTGGTTACAATTACAAACAGTCCGATAGGTCTTAACACCATTTCCACAGGGTCAACAGTTTCTGCTACATTTAATGTTGAAGTTTCCCCTTTAGCGAATATTGGGAACAATGTAATGTTTACCTATGATGCTGTTGCAGGTAATTATTCAGCGAATAAGGTATTCTTCCAAACTATCGGACTTGTTTCTGAAGACTGGGAAACAGGGAACTTCCTGAAATTCGACTGGCAGAAATCGCATTCAACAAGCACTGGATCCAATGATTGGATAATTTCGAATGCAGGACCGTATGAGGGCATATATTGTGCAAAATCAGGTGCTATTCCGAACAGTGGCTGGAATGACTTCCACATTTCAATGAATGTTTTAATGAACGACTCTATCTCTTTTTATCGCAAGGTTTCATCTGAAAGCGGTTATGATTACCTTGAGTTTTATATTGATGCAACCAAAGTTGGTTCATGGGCAGGCACTGTTAGCTGGGGCAGAGTTGTTTACCAGGTTCCGGCAGGTTCACATACTTTTAAATGGAGGTATATGAAAGATGGCAGCCAGATCGGTGGAAGTGATTGTGCATGGGTTGACTATATTCTCTTCCCTCCTGTTTCAATTGGTACACAGCCTTTATCTGCTGTAGCAACGGCAATGTCGAATTCAATTTGTATTGGAACAACTACACAACTTAATGCAACAGTTACTGGTGGTACTCCTCCATATACGTATTTATGGACACCAGCAACAGGCTTGAACTTTACCAATATCGCAAATCCTTTTGCAAATCCTTCTGCTACTACAACATATTCTGTTACAGTAAAAGACAGTAGTTTGGTTCCTGCAACGTCAACTGTAACAATTACAGTTAACCAGATACCGAATGTAAGCCTTCCAACGCTCACTCCTGCGTGTTTAACATGGGCTGGATACACCTTATCCGGAGGCACACCAGTTGGCGGAACATACAGTGGAACTGGAATCAGCAATAACATTTTTAACCCCACTGTTGCAGGCGTTGGAACTACAGCTGTTACCTATACCTTTAATGCTGGTGCTTGCACAAATAATGCTACTGCTACAATTTATGTTGATCCTTGTGCAGGAATTAATGAGCAATCAAGCAGTAATAGCTACGAGATATATCCAAATCCAAATAGTGGAATCTTTACCTTGAGCATCAACACCATATCTGATGATATTTTGAACATCAAGGTTGTAAATACACTGGGAATGCTTGTTTATGAAAACAAGCAGTTAAATGTAAACGGAAGGCTGGATCTGAAAATTGATTTGGGCAAAGCCGCTACCGGAATTTATTACCTGAATGTTGACGGTAAAAAACAAAGCATAAACAAGAGGTTTATGGTAAACTGATAGTATTAAAACTGTAAAAAAAGCCAGCTCTAAAAAGCTGGCTTTTTTTTACCTTCTTTTGATTGGCGATGCTGGTTGTTAAGCAATTGAGAAAATCATGCCAAACTTTTTTCATACAGTTTTACCAAATATTTATTACATATTTCAGTAATCCGATAGCAATTTTTACATTTGCTTTCTATCCTCTATAATTCATTCCTATATGAATCAAAAACTGGCTGATTATTACAATTCGCTATCTGAAGCTGAGCTGTATGTAATTCATGTTGCAGCGTTTATGGCTGATGATATTAATTATTATAGCTTTCCAATAGCAATATCCTGGAAAACTATATTATCGACTACAAAAATTTCAAAGCATTTAGAAAATGCATACATTAATGGCATTTTAACAAAATCTTCCAATAGCAGTTCTTATTCCGTTATTCCTGAATTTCTGATCTATATACTTCCTCAAAAAAATAATTATTCTCTGGAATGGGAGGCCGCTTTAAATAGATTTAAAACCTATTATTTGGGTTATACATTAATCCGAAACCTGAAGGACTTCTTGTACAGCCTGCTTTTCGATAAAACAAAATTTGCGGAAGCAGAGAACAGATTTCTCTTATATGGTTTTCCCGAATTGAGCGATACAATGACTTCTTTGCTTGAAAATGAAGCATATACAGATCATTTCTCAATGATTAACATTCGTATTATCAAACAATTACTTATATTTAAAGCTAATTCACATTTTTCTGGTTTATTACCAATTGAGGGCTTACGTCAATATCTTGAGAAAATAAAAACGAAAGTAACGCCTTTAAACGCTGTGCTATTACCAAGTATAGAAGCTCAGCACAATTTCCATCTTGGAAATATTAGCGAAGCACTTTCAGTGAGCAAAAATGAGATTGCTAATCATTTTATGACAGCAATTGGTTTACTACAAATCAATACTATTAAGCCAGCATTAATACAATTTGAAAAGGGCCTAAAAGCACAACGTTCGTTTGAAAGAGGGACACAGTTACCAAGTAATCTTTTTGACGCATTTTATCACCTTGTTGCCCTGCTGCAAGCAACCCCCGAAGAATCTGCCCCCATTTTCCAGAAAATCGATGTTTTCATACACAAAAAAAATTATAAAACTGAAGACGAGATTCCCCAAGCTGTTCTGAATTATTATTTCAACGACAAAGAGAAACTGATAATATCTGGTCTGCAACTTAAAGCTAATCTTTTTACAACAAACGAAGATTATTTCTTCCTGATTAACTTTCTAACATTGTATCTTGTTGATATTAAAGTTGATAACAGTATTTTAATGGATGTATTTGTAAAAGTTAACAAGGCATATTCAAATGGTTATCGTTTGTTAGCTTACGAAGGCGCATATATTTTAAAGCAATGGCTTGGCAATAAAGAATCTCAAGCCTTGTATGAAAAAGTTGCAGGGCATTTCGAATTCGAACCAATACTATCGCATATTTCCAGGCAGGAAGAATGGGAAAAAGCCCTTAATGCCTTTCTTTCAATCAATACGGGAAAAAGTAACTCAACAGGAAAAGACGAACAGGGAAAGTACAGGGTAGTTTATTACGTGAGTTTTAAACGACTGAATATTCAGCCGGTTTTGCAAACCCGCACTGCAAAAGGCTTGTGGTCGTCGGGAAGAAATATTGCACTTAAAACTTTCAGTTATGGAAAGGTGGACGGAATGACTCAGCAAGATTCCCATGTGGCAAATATGGTAAGGTATTCCACTGGTTATTATGGGGCTGAAGAATACATATTACCTTCTTCAGCACTAAAGGAGCTGGTTGGGCATCCTTATGTTTTCCTTGAAGGGACGAATGATCTTCCGATTGAACTAATTGCGGCACAACCTATATTGAGGGTAACTAAAATCCCGAAAGGCTTTACTTTGTCTACCGATATTGATGATGCTTCTGAAAACCTGCATATTGTTAAAGAGACCAATACGCGCTACAAAATTTATGATTTAACAATACAGCAACGAACAGTTATTGAAGCTATTAAACAACAAAAAATTACTGTTCCTGAGCAAGGAAAAGAAAAACTGATGCAGGTTCTGGGTAACTTCAGTTCACATTTTATGGTTCATTCCGATTTGTCGGTTTCAGAGCATTCGAATGTTAAAAAAGTGTCGGCTGATTCGCGTATCCGGGTTCAGTTGCTTCCAATGGGTCAAGGGCTGAAGGCTGAATTGTTTGCAAAACCTTTTGGCAGCCACCCACCGTATTGTAAACCAGGCAAAGGCGGCAAAACCTTAATTGCCAATGAAAAAGGCGTACAACTTCAGGTAAGCCGCGATCTGGAAAGAGAATCAGCGTTTGCAAATGAGCTTTTGGAAAATATACAAGCGCTCGAAAGTATAGACATAACTGACGATTTAATTGCTTTCGGCAACCCCTTGGACTCGCTTAACCTATTGGACATTCTGTCTGCACATCTTGATAAATGTGTTGTTGAATGGCCTGAAGGAGAACGCTACAAAATTAAAGGCACAGTAAATTTCAGCAACCTGAATTTAAAGATAAAAACTCAATCAAATTGGTTCGAATTACAGGGAGAATTGAAAGTTGACGAAGATACAGTGCTTACAATCCAACAATTGCTTCAACTCACAGAGAAGGGGTATACCCGCTTTATAGAGTTAAAAAATGGCGAATTTCTGGCATTGAGTGAGCGTTTGAAAAAACAGCTGGATGAATTGCGGACCTTTTCAACCTCCGGTAAAAATGGTATTCAGATCAATAAATTTGCCTCTGTAGCCTTAGGCGATTTCTTTGATGAAGCAGAAAATTTGAAAACCGACAAATTATGGAAAGAATTTCAGCAGCGACTAACTTCAGTTCAAAATGCTGATATTCTGCTACCTGCCAACCTTCAGGCCGACCTCCGCCCCTATCAGGAAGAGGGATTCCGATGGCTAACCCGACTCGCAGAATGGGATGCTGGGGCATGTCTTTCTGATGATATGGGATTAGGGAAAACTATTCAAGCGCTGGCTGTATTGCTGCATCGCGCTCAAAGCGGGGCGGCTTTAGTAATTTGCCCGGTTTCTGTGATACACAACTGGATGAGTGAAACTGCAAAATTTGCTCCCGGGCTGAAAGTGAAAACACTTTCAAGCGGAAACCGCGAACAGATACTGAATACTCTTGAAGCGGGAGATCTGCTGATAACTTCCTATGGGCTGCTGCAATCAGAGGAAAAAGCCTTTTCACAAACCACTTTTGCCTCAATAGTGCTTGATGAAGCGCATACTATAAAAAATTACAATACAAAAACCTCGAAAGCCGCCATGCAACTGCAAGCCCCTTTCAGAATGGTACTTACAGGAACCCCGATTCAGAACCACCTGGGAGAGATCTGGAATTTATTTAACTTTATCAACCCGGGATTGCTGGGTTCTCTCTCTCATTTTACAGATACATATATTAAACCCGATAATGATCTTGCCCGCAAACACCTGAAAAAGTTAATTGCCCCATTTATTTTGCGACGTACAAAATCATCAGTTCTCGACGAATTACCTGCAAAGACAGAAGTTATTCGCAAAGTGGAACTAAGTACCGAAGAAATGGCATTTTACGAAGCCTTAAGGCGCCAGGCAATAGCTAACTTAGAAAACGATTCCGGACAGCAAGGGGCAAAACATTTGAAAGCATTAGCAGAAATCACCCGGCTACGACAAGCATGTTGTAACCCGGCTATTGTTAATCCGCTGATCAATATCAGTTCTTCTAAACTTTCAACCTTTCTTGACATTGTAGCTGAGTTGATCGAAAATAAACATAAAGCGCTGGTATTTAGTCAGTTTGTAACGCATCTTACATTGGTTCGCCAGGCACTTGATAAGCTGGGTATTAGTTACCAATATTTAGATGGTTCAAGTTCTCTCCCTGATCGGGAAAAGAGTGTTAAAAAATTCCAGGGAGGAGAAGGTGACCTATTCCTGATCAGCCTAAAAGCGGGAGGGCTGGGACTGAACCTAACTGCAGCCGATTATGTTATTCACCTCGATCCGTGGTGGAACCCAGCCGTTGAAGACCAGGCCTCCGACCGTGCTCACCGAATCGGGCAAATGCGGCCGGTTACAATTTACAGATTAGTTGCTCAGAACACTATTGAAGAGAAAATTATCAAGTTGCACAATACCAAACGCGACCTGGCTGACTCACTGCTCGAAGGCAGCGACCAATCTGGCAAGCTTTCCATGGCAGAATTAGTGAATTTAATTAAGGACAGAGATTGATGCTTCAATCCCAGTCTCTGGCACACCTCCTCCTCAAGGAGAAAAAGAATTTAACGAAACCATTGAAAGATCACCTAATTGAATTTGAAGTCTTTACTGTAAGAGAATTACATATTGGTGGTATTTCCTGACTTCGTAAAGATATATCCCATGGCTGTAATTATTTTCCTCCATTTTAGCCACCAACCCAATTTTATTAATCTCCTACGGAGAAAAATTACGTATTGGTTTCCATGTTTCTATTGGCATTAATCTCCTGACGGAGAAGGAAACCGCACTTCTGGATAGCCCGTAGAAATGCTCATTCCTGACATAGCCTGACTTAGCCGGCATTCCTCACTTAGCCCGTAGGGCTTTAATGCCAATAGAAACGCGGCATTCAATACAGGCTTTTGCCCGTAGGGCATCAATGAAATGCCTCCAATAATTATGGTTCTGTTCAAGGATATTGTAGGCGAATACTGAAATTTGTCGGTCAGTCTTAAGCGGTGGAGCGGCTCAATTTGAATAACCCCTGGCGCAACCAGGGGTTGGAACATGCCTCAGGACATCCAGTCTCCTGAAGGGACTGAACAATTAAGTAAAAATAGCTTGATCAATCCTGCCAATCACCGGAATCCTTGATCAGGCCGATGAGTTCTGCGACTGCAGAATCTTCATCAATATTGCGTTTCACCAGATCCTTACCTTTGTAAAGGCTTATTTTTCCGGCAGCAGCACCAACATAACCATAATGTGCATCGGCCATTTCGCCGGGACCGTTTACAATACAACCCATTACGGCAATTCTAACGCCTACCAGCTGTGAAGTCTGTGCTTTTACACTTTCCAGAGCTTTCTGAATGTTAAACTGAGTTCTTCCGCACGAAGGGCAGGAAATATAATCCGTTCGGGTAATTCTGTCGCCAGTAGCCTGAAGGATTGCAAAAGAAGTACGTGTGGGGAATTTACATATTCCTTCCGGATCGCCCTCGAGCCATAAGCCATCGCCCAGTCCGTCAACAAGTAAGGAACCAAAATCAATAGAGGCGTTTATCAGCATTAAATCAGGATGCAGATCAATATACCTGCGTTTAATAATTACAGGCTGACGGCATTCATGCTCTTCAAGCATCATAAACAAGCGACGTGTATAATGAGAAAGGTCAGTATAATCATCAAGACCTGCTCCATCAAAAACAATCACTACAGTAGGGTCCGATTTTACTTTATTAATGAGAGTATCTGTACAATCGCCAGCTCCGATTCTTACAAAATTCAATCTTTTCGACTTTATAGAAGCCTCGAGATATTCACTTGCAGTAAAAATGGGAACGGAGGTATGATCATCAGCTTTCCACTTTGTTGCTATATGGATTTCATCAATAAAAGCAGGATGATCAAGTGTTTTAATATGTGGTGAATTGTGTATATATTCTGGCGTAATTAAAGGCCTGGAGAAGTAATAGCATTGGAATCCGGCTATTCCCATACAGGAAGTAATTACTACCGGCTTTTGTGTGCCTCCGATATTTCCAACAGGATTTGACATCCTTCTGGAAAAAGAAAAATACGGAATAAATGGGTTAGCCTCAACATGCGTCAATACTGATGGTTTTCGTTTATTGTACCTCCGCACAATATCTCTTGCCGGAAGAAGCTCATTTTCGGGATCTTCGGTAAGCGAAACCCGAATGGTATCTCCTATTCCATCTTCCAGCAAAGCTCCTATTCCAATGGCTGACTTAACACGTCCATCATCTTCATTCCCTGCTTCTGTAACACCTAAATGGATAGGATAATTCATGCCAAGAGAATCGATGCGTGCTGCCAGCAGGCGGTTTGCATAGGTTGTAACCTTGATATTGCTCGATTTCATTGACAATACAACTTCGAAATGGCCGAAATCGTGACAAATTTGCAGGAACTCGATTGCACTCTGCACCATTCCTTCTGGCGTATCGCCATAGCGACTCATAATCCTGTCGGAAAGAGAACCGTGATTAGTACCTATGCGAATAACAGTTCCAAATTCTTTACAAACTTTTAAAAGCGGAGTGAGCCGATCTGAGATGCGCTCAAGTTCATTGGCATATTCCTGGTCGGAATACTCCAGCATTGCCGACACTTTCCTGTCGATATAATTTCCCGGATTTATTCTTACTTTCTCAACCAGGCAGGCAGCTAATTCCGCAGCTTTCGGGTTGAAATGAATATCAGCAATCAGCGGAGTTCTGTAACCCCTTTTAAGAAGTTCATTTTTGATTACAGCCAGATTCTCAGCCTCTTTAATCCCCTGAGCAGTTAAACGTACATACTCACTTCCAGCCTCAACCATTCTAATAATCTGAGCAACAGAAGCTTTGGTGTTCATTGTATCGGTGTTGGTCATCGATTGAACACGGATAGGATATTTACCTCCAAGCGGCAAATCGCCCAGATGAACAACTTTCGTTTTTCGTCGCTGATAAATCAGGGGAGGAGAAATTAGCATCTTCCTGAGTGTAGAGTCATTTACCTTTTAAAGTACAAAGGTAACAGCATTGGCTTTACTTTATCAAGCTCAAACCCTCTAAAGCTGAAGAATCATTAGGTTTATTCATCAGAGCCTTGTTGAATAAGACTTTAGCTTCACGATACTTACCAAGTTTAAAGTTTGTCCAGGCAAACATGATTAGGGAATCATAATCGAAAGGATAAAGATTCACTACCTTTTCAAAGTACTTAAACGCGGTTGTAAAATCCTCTTTGCCGTAATAAATTAATCCCATCCGGTAATTTACTAATGAATTCTGAGGATCAATCTTCAGAATTTCAACATATTGGGTTCTTAGCTGTTCCCAATTCCCTTTGGCAGAGGCCGGGTAAACGAATCCAAGTTTGGCTTCAATAGCAAATGGTCTTAATGCAATTGCTTTTTGGTAATATGCCATTGATTCCGTAAATAAACCTGCCTGATAACTGAGCCAGCCCAGTCGGAGATTTATTTCATAGGATTCAGTATCATAAATCTTTTTTAGTTCCTCAATCGCTTTTGTATGCTCACCTGCTTTTTCGCTGGCATAACTACTACTAAAAGCAAGTTGGATTGCTTTAAAATCCTGCGAAAATGCGTTATTAACTGTTAAGAATGCAAGTATTCCAACGAATAATCCTGCTGCAACATTTCTTAGAAATACCATTTTATACCTCCTATTACACTGTGATTTAAATAATTAACTGAATTAGTAGTAAATGTTTCTGATCCCGTATATGTTATATAACTACTTTGTCGCAAGTAACGGTTGTAGCGTAAAAACAATTCATACCTGGGATTGATAGGACAGATTAATGCGAGTCCGGCTTTCTGTTTAATTTTATCTGCCACATTATAAACTATAAAGGCATTCTGATCAGAATACATGTCAAGGTCTCCAAAAGAAATGCTCCCTTCAAGCCATATTTTATGCTGGAGTTTAACCCCAAGCTTCTGATTTAATATCAATCGGTTATCGGTCTGTTTTGAGTAACTGGAAATGCCATTTCCGGCACCATATCCTTTACCACTTGAACCTCCCAGTTTCCAGTATTCTGATTGCATCACCGACAGGGAAGAAACCGAATAAATATCAAGATTCCCTTTTGGAAACCATGATATAGAAAAGCCTGCACTTTTCTGATTCAGACTATTAATCCTGGAAAAGCTTCCATAGGCATAGAAGTTAAAAGCCTTATAGTCATATGAAATTCCAAGTGAAGCAACATAATTATGAAATATTTTCGCTGTATCAATAAAAGCATAATTATCATAATACTGGACAGTCTGAGCAGTATCCCAGCCAGGATTTGCCCAATATAAGGTTGTATCCCAGTAATAGTGATAATTAAAACTAAGAGCTTCGGAATATATATAATGGAAGGAAGGAGTAATTGTCCACCCTTGCTTTGGGAAAATGCTGGCGGACAGATAATACTCATGCTGCTTATTTTGATATGCTCCGGTTGTATCGTGATCTGTGATGCTTGGATATTGGATTCTGAAAACAGAACGTTTTTGCATATCCGTATTGATCTGACTATACCCCTGGTATATTTTCAGCCATGGAAATAGTTTTGTAGTAATGCCGGCATGTGTATAAAATGAATTTCCTGAAAGGTTATTTTCACCATAAATAGTAGTATCAGTTCCCTGAATCTGAATATCCTCCTGCGCTTTATAATTTCCAGAAAACGAAGGTCCAGATTCAACAAAAACATTTTCCACCAGTTTACTTTTGGAATACTTGTAATATGCCTGGCTTTCGTTGCTCATTTTAATCCCGAATAAGGAAGCATCTCCTCTTCTGCCTGCATTAAGATAACACCAGTAAAGGGTGGCATTATTATAGTTATCGGTGGGATTCATTGTATAGGCAACTTCGAGATTTTCAACAGCTTTGCGATAGTTTTGCTTTTCGTACCAGGCAATTCCAAGACGCTCACGCAGGTAAAAATAATCGGTACCCTGTTTAATGGCATATGTGTTGAACTGGATTAATGAATCCCATTTTAATTCTGTAAAAAGCCTGTAAGAAGTCTTTTCAATATCTCCGCCTTCGCCATCACCCAGCATCCTGTTGGTTGCCTGCCCTGAAATTTTGCCGGAAATAAGTAATCCAAACATTATCAGAATAAATGAATATATATGAACGCTTAACTTAAGTTTACTAATTTGATTCGATCTCACTAACTTCAATCCTCCTGTTATTTGTAATAATGGATAAGCGCTCGAAACGCTCATTTTTAATAACTATCTCAAATTCAAATTTCTTTACTATCCAATTTCCGATTTTAGCATCAGCTTCGGATTTCAAATGAATTTCGCTTTTTCCGAAATCGTCTTCAATGTTTACATAATCGATCTTATATTCAGTTTTCAGAAATACGTAGAATGGTGCTATAAAATCCTGAAGCGTGAGGAAAACAATATTATTTAACTCTCCTGGTGGCAGAGTATCGGTAATCTGTAAACCCTTGTAAAAGCCTGTAAGTACTTTATAGGCGGCAAGGTAGAAAGCAAAGAGTAATGAACGTTTATTACCCTCGAAACGTGTAAAATAGAACACATTTCCATCATTATGAAAATAGGCTTTAGAATTGGTTTGTTCACAGAAAATATAGGTATAATTATAAATATCGCTTTGAACTTCCCAATCGAATTGTTCATTTCGCGATTGTTTCTTATCCTGCATTTTAAGTTGTATACTCTGGCCCGGAATCAAGTTAAAAGCTTTATTCAAGGTATTGTTTTTCTGAACATTAGAAACAATATCTCCTTGCAACGGACGATCATAGGACATGAAATTAAACAAGCCATTATAGTGCCGTATATAATTTCCCAAGGGGTAATCGAGTGTTTTAGATCCGATATAAGGGGTAGCCTGAATCTGGAAATGGAGATGCGGAATCGGAGAGCGACCTGAATTCCCTACAAGAGCTATATTATCTCCCTTCTTCACATAGTCGCCAGATTTTACCTTAATGCTCTCCTTTTTCAGATGACATAACTTTGTATACAAACCTTCCAGATGCTTAATTACAATTGTGTTACCCCAGTTATTCTGGATGTTCATTTCACCAATTGCATTATCATCAATATAATCAATTATTTCAACAATATAACCGTCAGCAGGTGCCAACACTGGCTTATTGAAGCAATAATAATCCTCAAGTTTCAGTCCATCTCCCTTATAAACCTTTGCATTTTCGTCGACAATTTCAAAATCCCAGGCGTGGCGCCAATCTCCCTTATGTGTATGATTGCCACTGTGAGCCTGGGTAACAGTCCACTCTCCAAAAAATGGGAGATAAATCTGATAGTACAAGGCATTTTTAAAGCGGTTCTTGTTGTTAATTTGTGAATATAAATTCCGTTCCGGCGAATATTGCTGAAAAAGAACCATTTCCGGTTTCAGATAAAAACGCTCCCTGAACCTGAGTGTATAAAGGAACATTACAACAATAATATTGAAAGGTAGCGAATATATTGAAAGTTGCCAGGTAGCAAGAATCGTATTAAAACCTGTGATAATAAATGAAATCAAAGGAGTTAGGAGTATTACCCAAAGGAAGGAGTAACGGGAAGAAACAACAAAAAAACCACCAATAGCAATTGCTGTCAAAATAAAATTAAAGCCAATGTATCCATAGGTCAGCTCATCGAAATTGGCTCCGATGTAGGAATAATAAGCATAAGCGGAATAAAACCCCAGCAATGACAGCAGGAATGCAATCCTGGAAAAATAGATTAGTCCGATTGCAATGATAATTCCGGGAAACAAATGATACTGGAAGAAAATAGCCCCAAGCGACCTGAAATAGATCGTTATAGTAGTTGGTAAGTTGAGGTCGTTAAACCACTCATAAATATTCACCATTTGAACGCCGCCGAGCATATACATTTCGTTTAAGGAATATATACCTCTCTCCGAAATTTCAAGGTGGTGAAATTGACGGGAAGCTAAGGTTACGAGCCATATTCCAAGAAGGAAAGGAATGCTGAGATATGGCAGACCATATTTCCCGATCACTCCTTCCAATGCTATAGTAATAAACAATGTTAATAAGGCTGCAAAAGCAATAACAAGAAAGAGTTCCAGTCCGGGTTTAAAGTAAACCCCGATCCCAAGTCCTACCAGAAGGCTGTTAAAGCCATAATACCCCGAACGGATATTAAAGCGGTTAAAACCAATAATGTATGCCAGGCCATTGGCAACCAGAACGGCAGTTATCCCGCTTAATCCTGCCCAGAAATCAAAGAAAGTAACAAGCATGATCAATGCACCAAACACAAGGCTGTTACTGAAAAAGATCTGGGTATAGCTGTTAAGCAATGCCTGAACGAAGTGAGGGAAAAGCTGCCGGAATTTATTCATGATTTAACCTTCTGATTCTATTAACTAATTAAAGATTAAAACTTGACAGGTGCTGAGGTGTCTTTTCTAAGGAAGTAATTGTTTCATTCGTTTCGTTCTCCCGGATAACATGAGGAGTACCATTTGTATCGATTAAAACAACTTTCGGGCGTAAGGTAATAAACTGCATCCATTGGGTCATATTATAGGCTCCCACATAATGAACTACCATGTTATCTCCTTTATTAAGCAAGGGAAGATTTATATTTTCGCGTATTACATCAATGTTCATACAAAGTGGGCCATAAATAGCAGTTTCTTCAGTATAATGGGTGAATGGCTGAGCAGGAGTAATTTTATGATCGTACCAGAAAGCGGTGAAGAGTATATTTACGCCAATATCCATAATTGTGAGCCGTTTACCAGTAGAAGCGCGTTTGTTGGCAATAACTGTTCCAAGTAAATAACCAGCCTCATCAATCAGGGCGCGTCCTGTTTCCAGTATCAATAGTGGCATCTCATCACTTTTGAAATTTGCATTTAAAAGTGCCGTTGTAATTGATTCTGCAAAATCGTCAAAGCTTGGATTAGTATCTGTACCTGGGAGATATGCTCCTTTAAGCGTGTTTTTGGAAGCAAATCCACCACCCATATCAATGTATTTCACCTTATGATTGTACTTCTGTTCAAGGCTGATTGCGAGATCGGCAAGTTTGGAAGCAGCAATCGCATATGCGTTTGGAGAGAGCATAAACGTTCCTATATGTGTATGCAGCCCCATAAGTTCCATTTTGCCGGAGCGCATGATTTTATTTATTGCATCCCATGCCTGTCCGTTTTCATAATTAAAACCAAATCGGTCCCACATAGGATATACACCTGTATCCATGTTTACCCTGATGGCAACCTTTGGACGTACATTTAATTTATCGGCAATTTCGATAAGAAGGTAAAGTTCATCTAGATGGTCAATATGAATAAGTGACTCATTGTTAATGGCTTTAACCAGGTCATTTTCTGTTTTATCGGGTCCGTTAAAAATTATTTTCTTTCCTGAAACGCCATTATTTATTGCCTTATCGTATTCGAAACCTGACACGACTTCTGCCCATGAACCTTCCTGATGAAAAACCTTACAAACGGCATCCAGATAATTTGTTTTGTACGACCAGGCAAACTGAACTTTAGGATATCGTGTTGTAAATGCTTTTTTTGCTTTCTGGAAGGTCGAACGGATGGTGGTTTCTGATAACACAAAAACCGGGGTACCGTAGTCCTTTAAAAGCTGTTTAATACTAACTCCGTCGATCTCCTGCATTGGAGTGTATTCAGATCTGAGCCCGAATTTATTTGGAACGCCGGCCTCCATCTTCTTAATCATCGGCCTTTCGTATCTTTTTTTATCGCTGATTGACATTCTATTCTGATTTTAAAAATTCATACTAATTACAATTCACCTTGTACAGAAATCTGCTCAAATTCTGAACGATCAACTATCATATCCCATGAATACCGGATAAACATTTTACCCACATCGAAGGAAGTAAAAGGATATACCTTTTCGCCCAGGGCAAGGTTTACAAGGGCTTCGGGAATATTCTGCCCAACTCCCACTGCCAGGTAAATCCATGCTGGGATGCGGGGATTTATTTCGAGGATATAGAATTCGTTATCCTGAGCCTTGATAAGTTCAAGTTCGAA
Source organism: uncultured Bacteroidales bacterium (assembly GCA_903923925.1). Lineage (GTDB taxonomy): Bacteria > Bacteroidota > Bacteroidia > Bacteroidales > CAIXZF01 > CAIXZF01. The sequence goes on along the minus strand of CAIXZF010000072.1, from coordinate 102,472 downwards.
TGCTCCACGCCACTTCGACTGGCTGATAAATTTATCGGTAAGGTCGAGCATGCGCTTATCGTCGACGGTAATTCCGCCCCAGGCCTTTCCTTTGTCTGTGATGTACTGTTTACGCATTGGAACGGCGGCAATTGTATTTCCATTTCCATCGCCCAGCCCGGTTACATTAAACTCTGTACCGTGCACAAATTCCTGGATAATAATTGGCAAACCCCATTTTGCAGAAATCTTGTTATAGTAGCTTTTGGCCTGCTCATAATTGTAGGCTATACTTGCATCATAAAATTTGCCTTTTACAACAATCGGATAGCTATACTCTCCAGCAATGCTCTGAATTTCAACAGGATCATAAATTGCCTTACTTTTCGGGACATTTAATCCGTATTTCTCACCAAATTCTGGCAGATTATGTTTATGTCTTTCCTCAAACTGCGGAATTGTGGGGAGGAATGTATGAATTCCCATATCTTTCAGTTTGTCTGAAAGTTTCATAAAAGAGAAAAGCTCGGCATCGAAATTCGGAATGATTACATCGAGTTTTTCCTTCTCATGAATATAGTTCAGCCTGTACATTAATGCGTCCATACCAGATGATGGGTATGGTATATGGTAGGTCTTGTTTACCAGATCATGCATATAAATTCCCGGCTCAAGTGATTCATAGGACAGGCCTATGATATTTACATCAAAGGACTCTGCCTCCCTGAGTGCCCTGATAACTGGTACTCCTGGCCCCGGACTGTCGATAGCGTTCAGTGCGGTTACGCCAATATTAAGCTTTCTCTTCATTTTTGCTTTTCTCAAAAAGGCCATTAATTTTTAGCTGACCAACAAAATCGTTGAAATCTCTCTCAAAAGTGGCTTCATCTGTTGTGTATTCCTTTTTTACCCATTCAGAAATTTCTGAATAATCGAGGCCTTCATGGATTTTAGCTATAATTTCTGCACCGATTGGATTCAGGGTGAACGACTCTCCGGTAGCAGGGTTAAACACAAAACCCGACTCACTCACGGCAATATTTGGTTTTAACTTCATGATAGTAATTTTTTTTTGCAATATTAACGGGAACTCAAGAATTAGAGTTTATAGAATTATAAACAAATTGTATAAGATTATAATCAGCTCTTGCTATTCTTTTTGGCATTGCTACCTTCGCAGCTACAAAAATTAATTGCAGAATTTCGGTTAAACTAAATTTTGTTAAACTATAATAATCAATCAATTGGAACGCAAATCTACTCCCGATCTATTAAAAGGAATTGCAGTGGTACTAATGGTTCAGGTACATCTCATGGAACTGTTTGCTCAGCAGGGGCTTTACTTGTCGAACATCGGAAAGGTTTCACTCTTCCTTGGAGGGCCACCGGCGGCACCAATTTTCATGGCGGTTATGGGCTATTTTCTGGCCATATCTGCTAAGAATACCTCAAAAATGGTTTTCAGGGGATTCAAACTGCTGCTCTGGGGATTATTGTTGAACATCGGCTTGAACCTGCATCTGATTTTTGATCATTTTACCGAACAGATTCAGGTAAATCCTTTCGAATATATTTTCGGCGTGGATATCTTATTTCTCGCTGGATTGAGCCTGATAGCTATTGCCTTTTTAAGACCAATATTTAAAGATAATTTCTATTTGTGGGGCGGAATGGCGGTAGTAATCGTTCTAATTACACCACTTTTTTCTTATATCCCGCTTGATCCGAGCTGGAAGAATTACCCGATTGCATATTTCGGAGGAAATTTCTCATGGTCCTATTTTCCTCTCTTCCCCTGGCTTGCTTATCCTATTGCAGGGTATACTTTTTCTCTTCTTGAAAAGCCAATTCTTGAAAATATTCTTACGCGAAAGAGGATTCTTTCGTGGACTGCCCTTGCAGGTTTGATCATCATTTTCACAATCAGTCAGGCGGCAGATATTACCCATCAGCTGGAATTATATTACCATCACGGCATTGTATTTTTTCTCTGGACTTTGCTGTTCATTGGTTTCTGGTCGGCAATTTTCATGCTTGTTAATGAAAGGTTTCCAGACAATCCTGTCTTTAACTATTTTAAGTGGACAGGCAAAAATGTTACACGCTTTTACGTTTTCCAATGGCTCATTATCGGAAACCTGGGAACCTACCTCTACAAATCACAGAACAACTGGCAGCTTCTGCTTTGGTTTTGCCTAATAATAACTTTGACCAGCATATTTGTATATAGCTGGTCAAAGCAAAAGGAAAAACGTAAATACGATATTCTGTAGCAGATTTATGCAAAAAGCGAATGATAAGTGCCTGAATTACATCTCAATCTTCGCCAGACAAAGCGCTTGTTTAACAAACATCATAAAACAACCACAGGAAACTGCTCCAGGATTATCAACTGCAGGAACAACATAAGTCCCATTGGAAATTCTGAAACCAGATTCGGGCAAAAATGTAGATCCGGTTTTCACATTATCCTGAAGAATTTTTTTAGTGTAAGAACCGTCAGGCATCACCTCAACCATAACAAGAACAGCTTTTTTAAGCATTGGCATTCTTTTGCAGTCTTTAAATGTTTTTACCTCAGCACTCACATTATCTCTGTGATCATTATATATCAGGAGAAGGCGATCATCGCTTTCCATGGCCAGAAACGAGGAATACACACCACCATCATCAACAGTGTATTGGTATTTCGGGATATCAATAAATGAGTTCACGCCACCATCTTTATCAATTTTTATAACAAAAATGTTTTTTCTGTAATAATGATAGGTTGTAGTAGTTGTAGTAGCCCCGTTTGCAGTGGTTGTAGTAGTGCGTGTGATGATGAGATACCTGTTTTCTGCCAGCAGTGTAACTGTACCATCCAGATGATTAATAATTTTAACGATATCAAAGGTTTTGGAAATTCCTTCACCGTCTTTTAGTTTCCGTTTCTCCTTAAGTTCCAATACCATTTTTTTATCAATCGGTTTTGTTCCTGAAACTTCAACCTCAGAGGTTTTTACGTTTACCCTCATATAGAAGAAACCATCGATATCCTTACCCGTATATTCACTTGATTTCAAATCGGAATAAAAGCCGGTACAGATTACTTTATTTCTGTCGTTGTCGAGTTTAATGGCGAGATCTTCGATGTTCTTTTTTGGAAGAACAACCTGGTATTCAGCAACAGATTGATCAGTAGGGTCAACGGTGTATACTGAATAATAGAATGATGATTGTCCGCGTTTGCGTTGCTTCTTTTCAAGCTCAACTTTCATCAGAACATAAATTTTCCCGTCATTGCCAAGGAGCTGATCCATTACGTCAGAATTCTTATCCTTTTCGTCAGTGGCAAGTTTTGAAGAAGAAAGATTTTCGAGCTGAGGATTGTAAACCTTGAAGTTCATAGTGGCATCCGCTTTCTTATCAAAAGGCGGCTGGTTTATTATAAGGAATTTTGTACTGTCCTCGCTTACTTCAATACTAAATTCACCGGCATTATTTCTTTTCTTTGAAGGAATTTTATCGATTATGATGAGCTTGCCAACAAAATTTCCATCATTATCCAGCTTCTGTGCAAAAAGACAATTCTGATCGCTTGTCCGGTCATAGGACTGGAAGATCATAATCATGGAGTTTTTAAAGAACAATGTTCTTCTGTAGCCAAAGTCATTGTCAATGCAATTGGGATCACCTTTACATGATCTGTCTTTGAATCGTCTCTTGCTTAAAAGACTCATGCTTGATGCATCATACACCGACATGTTCATTTTGGATGTCCCTAGTCCATCAGTCTCAATAACAAAAATTTTGTCGCCTACTCTGCAGGCATTTCTAATATCGGTACCACGGGCAACTTTTAACTTCTGGCTGAACGTAACTTTAGGATCCTGGGAGAAGACAATCAATGCTAGTAGTAGAATACTTAATGTAAGAACCAGTTTTTTCATAGTATATTAATTTGAGTTTTGGAAATCCAAAGGAAATATTCATCTTTGTAATAACAAAGGTGAAAATTATGAATTTTTTTAAAACCTACCAATGAAAACCAAAACTATTTTAACATCTATACTAGCTATATTTGTTACTTTTACTCTAAGTGCTCAGAATAATACTCAACCAAAAGTTGTGGTTTACAAACCTTTTGTACCTACCGAAGAAATTGATAAAGATAAGGACGTAAAGGTGTTTGACAATATGATGAAATGGAACTATTTTATGTTGGTTCGTGGTGCATTTCTAATCAATTATGAGCGTAGGCTAAACCATAAATTCAGTGCAGAATTCGGATTTGGACCTACCTACAGGGATTATATTTTTGAAGCTTTCAAGACGCTTGAAAGCAATAATTCGGACTATAAGCCAACAGCCAAGCTTGGGTTAATGGCAGAGGGATATATACGGTTTTACCCATCCGATGGCGACATGGACGGGTTTTATGTATCTACAGGATTTCGCGCCCGAAAATATAATGTAGCCGTTGACCTTCAGGATTATAATGGAGTTTTGACAAATACTAAAATTCCATATAATATGAATGAAGCCTGCTTTACACTGGGCTATCAGTGGGAAGATTCATTCTGGGGTACTACCAGCGATTGGTATTTTGGCGTTTCCTATGAAACCGGCGCTTACCGTAATATAAAGACCGACGACAATAACAATGAGTACGCTGAAAAACAGAATTTTACAACACCTACAATTCTTTGTGGCTGGAAAATCGGCTTCCCATTTTAAATTATTAAATCCGGGTTTTGGGGGAGATCTTTATCTAATTTGCTAAAATCCTTTCAATGATACTTAAAAATTTTTTCCTTTTTTTCATACTTCTTCTTGTACCAATTCTTGTTAGCGCTCAGGACAATCCAAAGCGTAAAGTTATCGTTTATAAACCCTTTGTGTCGGGTGAAGTAGCTGAAAAGGAATCGGATGAATTCTCCCCGCAGAACATGATTAAATGGAATTCTTCCCTTATAGGCAGAGGTGCTTTACTTATTAATTATGAGCGACTTTTTAAACCTAAACTTAGTTTCGAAGTTGGATTAGGACCTACTTACAGGGATTTTGAATTTGAGTTCAATGGTTTCTACAATAAGGACTGGACGAATGATGGAGGAACTAAAATAAAGCTGGGATTTATGGCAGAGGGAGGACTTAGGTTTTACCCTGTTGAAGGCGACATGGAAGGTATTTACATTCAAGGATCATTAAGATACCGCAAATACAACATTTTTACCGATTTAAACAGCGGCAGAGGTGCAGCTGCAGTGAGCAATGCTGCTATCGGCTACCAGGTAGGAGAAGCCTGTATAATGGGCGGAAGGCAGTGGGACAATCTTGCATATGGCGTAATCCTTGATGTTTATGGCGGCGTCTCCTGGAGTAATGTTAACTATCACACTATTGAACACGACTCATTTAACATTGATTACTCAGAAAAAGCATACAAATCTGTTCCCCGTATTTTACTTGGTTGTAAATTTTGCCTGCCTTTATAATTTCCATACGATCGGGAAACTTACGAATGAAGAATGCTGCACTTATATTTATCCTGCTAGCCCTACAAATTCAGGTTTTTTCCCAGAATGCACCACTTTCTGAGAAAGAGTTTATACTACGTCATTACGAAAATAAACTCAATACCGAGAACAGCAACAATCTCAAAGCACACTCTGTTTTTAGCCTGTTCAACAGGATTTATCGATTATTTCTTTCCGAGCAGCTTTCTGCAAATTGCGAGTTTGAACCTTCCTGCTCTGTTTTTTCAGGGATGGCAATTTCGGAGTTTGGAAATGTAAAAGGATTGTTCCTCACTACAGATCGCCTGACCCGCTGCAATGGCAGTGCAAAGTTTGAAGCTCCGGCATTTCTGCTCAATCCGGGCACTGCCAAGGTGAAAGATTATCCTTTTCAATACCGGTTTAACAATCAGCCTTTCATCATCAGTATTCCTGCTGATTCATTAGGGCCGGAAATAATCGGGCTTATTAAAAAGCACAAGGCTCCTGAACAAAAATCAGCTCTGAAGGCAGGACTGTTATCGGCATTAGTCCCGGGACTTGGCAAAGCCTACCTTGGAAGCAAAGGACAGGCCTTATCAGCCTTTGTAATGAACGCGGGAATTGCGGCTGTAGCCACCGAACTGCTTATTAAAGTTAATGATCCAACACTCACACTTGCGGGATTCGGGATGCTGACAGCCTTTTATGGGGGCAATATCTGGGGTACAGTGGCTTATGCAAAGAAAAGGCAAATCGATTATTACAGGCAAACAGAGCACGATATCAGGGAATTTTACCACAGGAAGAATAACAATAAGCAGATTAGTCAACTGCTGCTTAAAACGCCTTTCACCAGCATCGAAAGCCATAAATTTGCATTCGAATTATTTTTAAAAGAAGAGTATGAAAAATCGTACTCAGTACAGACTGCTATCCCCGACAGTATCCGGTTGACAAACATTCAGGATCTTCGACTGTGGCTGCTTACTCAGACCGAACTGCAGAAGTTCACGGAGTGTAAAGATTTATTGCTGCGCCTGACCGATTCAACAAGCATCCTTCACAAGGAAATTGCAAGTTTGAGTGTTTCCCCGAAATTCAGATCTCCTTCAAAAGCAATGCGGCTTTCCACCTTTCTTCCGGGTCTTGGACAAGCATATTCAGGATACCCGCTTAAGGGACTCAGCAGTTTACTCCTTGAGGCAGGCTGCGGAGTGCTTTCCGTACTATCCTATTCCCAAGGCTTATTCTTCACCGGAACAGTTTTCGGAGTTTATCCTTTTTACCGGTTTTACCAGGGTGGCCGCCGTATGAGCTGGTTTTTGGCTGAGAAAACAAATCAACAAAACGAAAACAAACTAAAAAATATCTACCAGAACCTGATCCTAACCTTATACTAACATTTTGCAGGGCAATGTCATGATATGCACCTTGAAAAAATCCTTACTTGAGAAGTCATTGTATAACCAATAATAGTAAATGCTATGATGACAAAAATTTTAATGATGCTCATTTTGCCACTTCTGCTGGCATTAACGTTAAAAGCACAAACCGACTCCAGTAATAAGGTAGTTGTTTACAAACCCTTCAATTTAAAAGATACAGCAGAAGTAGAACTGGAAAAAGAAATAATACAAGAAAAAAATATGCTTAAATGGAATTATTCAATGCTGTTCCGTGGTGTATTCCTGTTTAATTTCGAACGGTATTTAAAAAGAAAACTGAGTTTTGAGATCGGCGTGGGGCCAGCATTCAGGGATTTTTTTTATGAGCTTTCAAGGGAAAATAATGCATACATTGATAACAATATAATAGTCAAAACAGGTATTATGCTGGAAGGTGGTTTGCGGTATTATCCGGTTGAAGGAGACATGGGGGGCATATACATTTCAGGATCTGCTAAATATAGAAAATACAATTCCTATTCAGAAATTATCCTTGGAAATGCTCCTGGTTATACTGTAAACACTGGATACCAGATGTCGGAAGTTTGCTTCATTGCAGGAAAACAATGGGAGTACTACTCACATAGATTTACTTACGACGCATATCTGGGAGTGGCTTACGGAACTAGTAGTTACAATGATATATTACAGGATGCTTCAAACCTGTATTATGCAAAAAAAATTACTAAAAATGCACCCAGAATTTTAATCGGATGCAAATTCTGTCTGCCATTTTAGTAGGGACACGCCATGGCATGTCCTTACAGAACAAAATTAAAAGCGCTTTGTATAGCCGTGACAATATGGTGTCGACCCTTTATGCTCATAATAATCCTGGTGATATTCTTCGGCTTTCCAGAAATGTGTGGCAGGCAGGAGCTGTGTTACTACTTTATACCCTTTACCTTTTAAAAGCATAATGAGTTTTTCGGTGATTTGCTTTTGCTGTTCTGTCCTGTAAAAGACAGCAGAACGGTACTGTTCTCCGCGATCAGGACCCTGACCATCGGCCTGTGTGGGATCGTGAATCTCGAAAAAGAGCCTTGCAAGCGTTTCAAAATCTGTCAAGGCCGGATCAAAAACAACTTCTACTGCTTCCAGATGGCCGGTTTTTCCGGAACATACTTCCTGGTAAGTCGGTTTATCTTTACGACCACCAATATAGCCTGACTCCACAGTAAAAACTCCCTTAGATTTCTGGAGGTAATATTCAACTCCCCAGAAACAGCCACCGGCAAAAATTGCAGTATCGGTTTTGGATTTTGAACCAGCAGGAACAAATTCCAGCGATATTGAATTTACACAATGCCTTGTATCTTTTTCAGTAAGACCTTCTCCGAGAAATACATGTCCCAGATGCGCGCCACAATTGGCACAGGTAATTTCTGTTCTGCGTCCGTCGGCATCTGTGGTTCGGGTTACAGCACCCTTAATCTCATCATCGAAACTTGGCCAGCCGCAATGTGCATCAAATTTATCATCAGATCTGTATAATGAAGCACCACAGCGTTTACATGAGTATGTTCCCTTTTCGTCGAACTTCTCATATTTGCCACTAAAGGGTTTTTCTGTTCCTTTTTGAAGTATAACTCTTTGCTCTTCAGCTGTTAACTCTTTGTATTGCATAGCTTTTTGTATTGTCTCAGATTTTTGCTGTCCGCACCCAACTAGAGAAATCAGCAATAATGAACTGATTACGATTGAAAATTTAGAAAACATGATTATTCTTTATTGCAATAACAAACATTTCAGCGGATAGTTTACTGGAATACGGTGTCGATTATAAACTATCAACCGACTTACGGTAATCCGCTGGATCGCGTTTGTAGTCGGAAACAGATATTCCGGTTACAGCTTTAAACTGGGTTGAAAGATACTGGACAGAACTGTACCCCATCATATATGCTATTTCACTGAGTGTCAGATCGCCAGCCTGTATTAATTCCTTTGCCTTTTCTATTTTGTTGGCAATAATGTACTTCTCGAGTGTGGTTCCTTCGGCTTTCGAGAAAAGGTTTGAAAGGTACTGATAACTCACCCCGAAACGTTCTACCAGATAATCGGAATTCCGGACCATTGCATTGAAAGTAGAATGATGTACAAGATCGATTACTGCATGTTTTACTTGTTCGAGTAAGACTTTATCTCTATCCTCAACGATTTCGAAACCATTGGTATTCAGGCAATTCTCAATCTGTTTGAAGGTGATGATGGAAGAATCGAATTCGAGATTAATTTCACCAAGACGAATATCCAGAATAGTAACACCTATTGATTCCAGCTCTATTCGGATTATTCGTGCACAGCAGTTGCAAACCATGTTTTTTACAACAATCCTGCGGGTATGTAATGATGGGTTTATTTTTTCTTCCTGCTTCGACATCCTGAGCAAACGTAATTGAAATCTTAGAGAAACACAAGGCCATTGAACAATAAAATCGCCTCCATACTGTTTAAAATAATTGAAATAAACGTAGGTTTGTAATCCAATTAACGATCAGAATGAGGAAATTATTCACAATTCCCGGTTTTATTATACTTTTTTTATTTTTTGCTCAGAATATTTTCAGTCAGGGCCTTGCTATTGGCGAGTGGCGCGATCATCTTCCATATAATAAAACAATATCTGTTGTTCAGGCCAAAGGGAAAGTATATTGTGCAACTCCATATTGCATTTATTGGATTGATAAAAACGACTGGAGCATTAACCGGCTTAATAAAATTAATGGATTAAGTGATGTTGGAGTAAGCTCTGTTTCGTACAGCCCTGAATATGAAACTATTGTGATAACATATGAAAATTCAAATATCGATCTTATTCAGAATAATTCGATTATTAATCTTCCCGACATAAAGCGCAAGCCTATTTTAGGAAAGAAAATTGTAAATAAAGCTGTTGTTTACGGGCGTTACGCTTATTTATGCGCTGGTTTTGGAATTGTTGTTGTCGACCTGCTGAAAAACGAAATTAAAGACACTTATTATATTGGCCCAGAAGGTTCTCCTATCGAAGTTTTTGACTTTACAAGCAGCGGCGACAGTTTATTTGCTGCAACTGAGGCTGGAATCTACAAGGCCTCAGCATCGCATGCCAACCTCTCTAATTACCAGGCCTGGACAAAAGACATGACGATTTTTCATCCTGACTCAAAGTATAATATTGTGGAATATTTCCATGGAAAATTACTTGCCAATGAAGCAGGCCCTGTTTATAGTTCCGATACACTTTATTACTACTCAAAAGGGATTTGGAATTACTTCGATAAAACATATACATCCAACAAGCACAGTATCAATGCATATGGTGATAAAACCATTATTGCTAACGATGGATTTATCGATATCCTCGACACTAATCTGAATGTTGTTTACCATGTTTTTACCTATATTCTAAATGGTGTTGATCATTTTCCTGCTCCAATGGATGCTTTTATCGATAGTGACGGAAGAAACTGGTTTGCAGACGCCAAATATGGACTTATACAAAACTGGGATACGTGGAATTACATTCAATACCTGCCAGATGGTCCGTCGAGTCCGGGAGTTTTTTCTATGTCGCTGAAAGACAAACGACTTTGTGTTGCTCCCGGAGGCAGAAACCTAACCTGGGGTAATAACTGGACCCCGGCAGCAGTTTTCACGTTTAAAGACGAACATTGGTCCACTCTCGACAATACCAATACAGCCATGATGGATACTATCCGTGATATGGTAACAGTTTCCATTGATCCAACAGACTCCAAAAGGGTATATGCAGGTTCCTGGGGAAGAGGCTTGCTTGAAATGTACGACGGGCAGCCACAGACGCTTTTTAACGCTACAAACAGTTCTTTACGGCCGCCTGCTAATGGAGCTCCTTCCGAAGTTAAAATTGGCGGATTACAATTCGATTCAAACAATAACCTTTGGGTTTGTAATTCAAATGCTACAAATATTCTGTCGGTAAGAAAGTTCCCATCAGGCGACTGGAAGTCCTTTAATATTGGCACACTTACACAAGGTGGGTCAGGTATTGATGTAGGCGAATTTGTAATCGATAATTATGAACAGAAATGGATGCTTTTGAGAGGCAATAAGTTGTTGATTTTCAACGACAATTACACAATTGATAATCCTCTTGACGACAGGGCTAAAATAATATCCGGTGGTATTGGAAGCGGAGCCATTCCTGGTAGCAGAGTACTTAGCATTGCTGTTGATCAGGAAGGCCTGATATGGTTAGGTACAGATGAAGGCGTTGCGGTTTTTTACACTCCCGAAAAAGCGTTTTCAAATGAGAATAATGATGCTCAGCGAATTTATGTTACTCAGGACGGTTACACTCAATATTTGCTGGAAACCGAAGCTGTTACTTCAATTGCAGTTGACGGAGCTAACAGGAAATGGTTTGGAACAGAACGTGCCGGAGTTTTTCTAATGTCGGCTGATGGTACTAAACTGATTTATCATTTCACAACCGAAAATAGTCCTTTATTATCGGATCTTATTACGGCTATTACAATAGATGATAATACCGGAGAGGTTTTTTTCGGAAGCGATAAAGGCATTGTTTCATTTAAAGGAAGTGCTACCAAAGGAGGAGAAACAAATTCAGATGTAGTTGCTTATCCGAATCCTGTAGAATCAGGATATACTGGAATAATTGCTGTGAAAGGCCTTGTTCGTGATGCTGATGTGAAGATTACCGATATTGCAGGCAATCTCATATATCATACAAAAGCCGAAGGTGGACAGGCAATCTGGAATGGCCTTACGATGAACGGAAGCAGACCGGGTAGCGGAGTATACCTCATATTTATCAGCAATGTTGACGGTTCCGAAACCTATGTGACCAAGATACTTTTTAAGAATTAATCTGAACCTTTTGCCTTCTACTTTCTGTAAAACCCGCGGAATTGTACTTCACCAGATCAAGTTTAGTGAGTCGAGCCTGATTGTAAAGATTTATACCGAAGAATATGGCCTTAAATCTTTTATTTTCAAGGGTGTACGAAAACAGAAACATCGAATAAGTCCTAACCTTTTCGAACATTTAAGCTTACTGGAAATCGTTTTCAACTTAAAAGAAAAATCAGATCTCCAGGTAGCTAAGGAAGTAAGTCTCTATCAGCCATTTCAAAGTATTCCTTTTGACATGCGGAAAAGGAGTATTGCTCTTTTTGTTAATGAACTTATTTACAAGTCATTAAGAGAGGAAGAAGCAAATCCGGAACTCTTTTCTTTCCTGCTTGCTTCTATTGAGATGTTTGATTTACTTATAGATGATTGTATAAATTTCCATTTATGGTTTGCAATTCAGTTTACACGTCAATTGGGTTTTCGGCCAATGGATAATTATGATCAGCAAAACCAGGTTTTCGATCTGAAAGAAGGAGTTTTTTGCAGAACCTGTCCAAATCATACACATTTCGCAGAGTTCCCGCTGAGTTTGTGGATACATGAACTTAGCAACAACAATTATAACGAAATTAAATTATTGAATATCAATAATACAACCCGCAGAGAACTCCTGCAGAAAGTAGTTGAATATTACAGGCTTCAGCTGAATGGCTTCCAGGAAATGAAATCGCCCGCAATCCTTGAAAAAGTGCTGGAGTGATTATCATTATTTTTAGTGCAAAACTCAATTTTAAAGCAGGCAGGATTAATATAAAGGAAAGACAACATGGAAAAGGTCGTCATCATCATCGAAAAATCAAATACAGGATATTCAGCTTATATTCCTATACTTCCTGGCTGTGTTAGCACAGCTTCAACAATTGATGAAATAAAAGCCAATACGCATCTGGCTTAAAACATCCACGTCCAGCCCAGTCGAAAAAGATTGAATTAGGACTTCACCAGCTTGCGAATGATTTGTTGCAAATTTCTCTTTGAGATTTTAAGAAAGGAATAATTCCTCAATTAAATCAATGAATGTCGTGATATTTTGAAATTGCTCACTTAATAACAAAATTGCAACTGGCTCCAGCGGAGCCCTATGTTTGCAGCAATTAGTTATCACGTCTAAAAGGGATTGATACTGTTTTGAGGAAGTTATTTTGATAATTCTTCAAAGAAAGCTTATATTCCAGATTATTCCAGATTATTCCAGATTATTTTCAATTCGATGTTTCAATTCGATGTTTCAATAGTTTTTATATTGAATTCTCCGTAGGAGATAAATGACAATAGAATGGATAGGCAACGAAATATTTTTTCTCCGTAGGAGATAAATGAAATTTGTTTGGTATTCTATTATTTGCCAGGTTTTACTTGTTGTCCCTAATTATTCAGGTTTCGCTTCTTCCAAATCGCAGGGTGGAATATCGTTTCTGTAATTTGACAACCAGAAGACCTTATTCCATATAAGGTTATACTGTGGCCAGCCCCAGTTTTTCCCGTCCCAGCAGGGTGCTTTATTGTAAATGTACGACATCCTGACATTAGTATATAAAAGGATACAGGCAAAAAATATCACTGTAATCTTTGCTGCAACTTTCCGGTAAGCTAGTATCTGTGTGACGATCAGACCTAAAGGAATTACAAGCAGAGGATAGGTTTCTATAAGTGCTCTGTAACCAAAACTACAGGCAAATGTAAAGATCCACCAACTTGCATCGAAATAGAGTATCAGAAGGAAAGGCAGCAAAATTCCCCAGATATTGAATTTGTTCAGGCGGGCACACTTATAAAGACCAATTACAGCAAGTATCATAAACGGACTATAGAGTAGCCAGCCACTCCTTGGGCTTAGTAAAACCTGGAAAATTTTCGGACTTTCCAGATTTCTGAAAGTCTCGTTGGGTGTAAACGAATATTTGTAAGGATAAGTGATCCAATCACCGGTAGTTGCATGCCAGTAATAACTTTGGGGGATCCAGAATAAAATACCTATTACAAAAAAAATCAACCAGCTGTCCCACATTCCGAAAACCGCAGCAATTCTTTCTTTAAGAGCCTTAAAAGAATGAATACCATAGAGAATGATATAAAAAGAGAGTACCAGATTTGTAGGCCTTATCAATACTGCAATTCCAAGTGGTATTGCAAGCCAGATTGAATTTCGCACATTCGGCTTAGCCCAGAAGCGAGGTGTAGAAAAAACAATCCATGCCACTAGAAAGAACCCAAATACATGCGACATCCCCGACTCAATATCCGAATAATAAAAGATGTTGCTTGCAAAAAACAGCATAAATACGGTGATAAACGAGGCCTTGGCCGGGAATTGTTTTTTTAATTCCCGGTAAAGCAGGTATAAGCCAACATAACACCAGGTAATTGCAGCAGCTACTATCGATGCACCATAAACAGCTGATCTCCCATCGGTTGGCAATCCCATTATTAATGAATACAGATGAGATACCAGGAAGAAAGGCAATATCAATATAGACACACCATATGTGTATCGATTGAATGGAGTACCATAAGGAAGATAGAAAGCATAGGGCTGAGCTAAAATATCATGTTTTATAAAAACAGCCGGAAGCCATTGGTAATAGCCAGCCATGTCGGACCACATCAAACCCTGCCAGTTAACCAGCAACCAATTCGAAAATGTAAGATTTGCAGCAACAAATAAGAGCCCTGTTATCCAGACTTTCTTCCAGCTACTGAGCTTATTCCAACTTCCAATTATGCTTTTTTTCAATCCCATTTACAATTATATTCCTGTTTATCAATGTTTTATACGAAATTGAAATTTAGCAATAATAATTCGAAAGGTAGTTATTTTTTAAATCGCATACTGCTTTAGGTACTTGAAATGGGTAGTTATTTAGTATCTTTGCAGCCCAAAAAAAAGTTTATGAGCATCCAACTTTCTGATCAGGAAATGTTTCGCAGAAATGCGCTTGAAGAAATGAGAAACCTTGGCATTGAGCCTTACCCGGCAGAAACTTACGCTATAAATGCTACTTCAAAAGAAATTCTTGAAAAGTTCCCTAACGACAATAGCCTCTACCAGGATATCAGCATTGCAGGGCGCATTATGACCCGACGCATTATGGGAGCGGCTGCTTTTGCCGAAATTCAGGACTCCAGTGGCAGAATCCAACTGTATTTTAAAAGAGATGACATATGCCCCGGTGAGGATAAAACAATGTATAACACTGTTTTCAAGCGTTTACTGGATATCGGCGACATTATCGGGATAAAAGGTTATGCTTTCTACACTCAGATGGGAGAACTTACTATTCACGTAAGAGAATATAAGGTCCTTTGTAAATCACTAAAACCCCTGCCTGTAGTTAAAGAAAAAGACGATGTTGTTTTTGATGCTTTTAGTGATCCTGAGCAGAGATACCGTCAACGCTATGTTGATTTAATTGTAAACCCGGAAGTAAGAGACATTTTCATTAAACGTACCCGTATCGTGAATTCCATGCGCGAATTCCTCAACCGAGGCGGGTACCTTGAAGTCGAAACTCCTGTGCTCCAGCCTCTTTATGGAGGCGCTGCAGCAAGGCCGTTTAAAACGCATCACAATACACTGGATATGCCACTTTACCTCCGCATTGCCAATGAGCTGTACCTCAAGCGGCTAATAGTGGGTGGGTTTGATGGTGTTTATGAGTTCTCCAAGGATTTCAGAAATGAAGGAATGGATCGCTTTCATAATCCGGAATTTACTCAGATGGAACTTTATGTAGCTTACAAGGACTATGAATGGATGATGAACCTTGTGGAGGAAATGGTAGAAAAAATCGCTTTGGATGTTTATGGTTCAACAATAATCAGAGTAGGTGAGAATGATATAGATTTCAAAAGACCATGGCAGCGTTTTACAATGTTTGAAGCCATCGAACACTTCACCAGTATTGATATCTCTATGATGGAGGAAACTGAACTCGTGGCAGTTGCAACAAAATTCGGAGTAAATGTTGATGCCAGTATGGGTAAAGGAAAGCTCATCGACGAGATTTTCGGTGAGAAATGTGAACCTTACTTAATTCAGCCAACTTTCATTACGGATTATCCCGTCGAAATGTCACCCTTAGCTAAGAAGCACCGTTCAAAAGCAGGTTTGGTAGAACGTTTCGAGGCCATTTGTAACGGGAAAGAAATCTGCAATTCTTTCTCCGAGCTTAACGACCCAATCGATCAGCGCCAGCGGTTCGAATCACAGCTTGAGCTGGGAAAACGTGGCGACCAGGAATCCATGGTACTTGATGAGGACTTCCTTCGGGCTCTCGAATACGGAATGCCTCCAACAGCAGGCCTTGGAATCGGTATCGACCGGCTCTCAATGATAATAACCAATTCTCCATCGATCCAGGAAGTGTTGTTTTTTCCTCAGATGCGCCCTGAAGTTATTGAAGCGCATGTGTCGGACTCTGCGAATCCCTTCCAGGATACTGTTGTTCCTGAAGCCTGGGCATCAATTCTTGTTAAACTTGGAATCGGAAGCCCATCAGCGCTCAGAGAAGCCAACATCAACAAGCTTTTCAATGATCTTAATGGGATGCGCAAAAAAATGAAACTGGATGTAGCAGCCCTTAAAATAGAGGAATTAAAAACCTGGGTGGAATAATCAGATAAAATAGCGATTTCTGAATTGTTTTTTATTCCGATGGTTTCTCCAGTCGCCATACTATCAGAAGAAATGTGAGGCCAACTATAAAGAATGAAACAACAGACAGCACAGAATCTTTCATGTTGCCTGTTATAGCTTCTATAATTCCAAAACTGAACAATCCGGCAACTGTTGCCAATTTTTCCATTACATCGTAAAAGCTGAAAAACGAGGTGTGATCCTGGGTTTCAGGTAGCATTTTAGAATACGTTGAACGTGCAAGCGACTGAGATCCTCCCATTACCAGACCCACAAAACAGGCTACAATTACAAAGCCCACAGCACTGGAAATTGAATACGCTCCAATACAAATTATTACCCAGGCAAATACGGTAATTATTAATGTAGGAATATTGCCGATTAAAGAGGATATACGGGAAAAAGACCATGCACCTGCAATTCCGAGTAACTGAATGCCCAGAATGGTCCCTATTAAGACAGATTCGCCAAGATGTAACTGCTTTTCGCCATAAGTAGCCGCCATGAACATAACAGTTAGTATACCACTATTCATAAAAAAGAAGGCTATAAGATACGTTACCATTACTTTAGATTGGCGAAGTTGTCTCCACACTACTCTTAGTTCAGAATACCCATTTAACAAATAGTTCTTCCCTCCTCTTTTTCCATATGTGTATTTCGGCAATGCTAAAAATGTTATTTGAGAAAATCCTATCCACCACAGGAAAACGGACAGAAATGCCAGCCTGGCAGGTAAGGTAGGATCTGTAATCCCGAACCACATGGGCTTTAACACTACAAGCAGATTAATAATAAGCAGAACAACACCTCCCAGGTAACCCATAGAATATCCTCTGGCGCTTATGCGATCCTGATCTTCAGGTTCTGCAATAACCGGTAAGAATGAATTGTAAAAAACCAGGCTGCCGCAATATCCTAACCAAGCCATAAAAAAGGTTATAATTCCAAACTCAAGTGTATCCTTAGTGAAAAAAAACAGGAATCCACAACTCCATGCGCCAATCCAGGTAAAGACCTTCATAAAGGTCTTTCTTCTGCCAGTATAATCTGCAATGGCTGAAAACATGGGCGACAACAAAGCCATCAAGAGATATGCAGCTGCTATAGCCCATGAATACAAAACTGTATTAATGATCTTGATACCAAAAAACGATACGACGTCGCTACCGCCAACCAGCGTAATCTTGCTGTAATAGATCGGAAAAATCGCAGAAGCTATTGTAAGTTGATACACTGAATTTGCCCAGTCGTACATTACCCAACCTCTGATAACTTTTGGATTTCCTTTTTCAATGGTTTCTATCTTCATATTCCCTGAATCAAAAGTATTATACCTAAAGTTGCTTCTCCGACGATTCTGCGTAATCTTTATCCAGCCTTAATCTAAAGGCAGCACCAAGTTGAAAAAAAGCCCCGTCCCTGACTTCATTATAGACTTTATAAGTTATATTACTTTTAGTAAGCTTCTCATTATCATCATTATACAATTGATAATAATGGAATAAAGTGATACCTGCACCGGCATATATTACAAGATTTTTCGTAAGATATGCATGAATGAAGGTATATAAATGATTATTCCCAAGATCGAAATTCCCGTCGAGGATATAAATATCTTTTGGTCCGTTGTTTACATGGTAGGTAAATGTGTTGTTCCTGTATGCCAATCCGGTAAAAAAACGATCAGAAAGCCTGTATTCAAAATTCATACTACCTGGCAAAACACCAAACATATACAATCTGTCCGTTATTTTCCAGTCGATTCCAAGTAAGGGCTTGAAGTTATTCCCATAAAATTCAGGGTTATAGTACAATCCAAATTTAAACTTCAGACTATTTCTCTTCTTGTATGTAAGCATTCCCATGCAACCGAGCTGATAATCGCTACTTTCTGCATATTTTAAGGCTGCCGCAATATGTGGAAGAACCATAAAGGTTGTTGTCCAGGGAGTACCCTTCCATTTTTTTATAAACCCTGCTGCTATGGTTTGCATTTCAAGGTAAGTATGAAAGGACGTATCTGATTTGTAGCGAAAGCTATTCTCGAGATAGTCTAAACCAAATATCAGTTTATTCCCGTTTTTAAAAACATACGGAAGTAAGAGACTTACATTGGTAAGGGCATGATCGAGGCTTGCATTGGGGTCGTTCTTATAGGTCGTGTTATTATACCAATTTTTCTGGATACTAAGTAAATCAACATAAGGCTGTCCCGAAAGCATGGCTGGAACTGATAACAAAACCATGAAAATGAAAGCTTTGTAAAGTTTTTTCATATCTGCCCGATAGTATTGAATTTGTTTATTTTAGTTCTTAGCCTTTCACTACCCGGATTGCCTGTGGTAGTATTTCAAACCTGAATGGTGTATGCCCCAGTGATTCTCCATCACCTTCGAGCCATACTTTTGGTTCAGAATCAATGCGGATATCTGCACCTGCATAGGTAGTAACTTCAGGCAGATTTATGTATGAGCCATCGTAAAGGTCTTTCACATGACGGGCAACCTTCAGCCTCGAGATCTTACCGATTATTGTAATATCAAAAATCCCGTCATCAACAACTGCATCGGGCAACTGTTTCATACCACCTCCATTATATTTTGCAATGCCGACATTCATGCTGAATACTTCATGCTGATGGGATTTTCCGTCGATATTAAGACTTATCTGCGTAGTATGATAGCCAATGAGTGTTGTGAAAATATGATACTGATACTTCAGAGGGCCGGTTCTCCCATGTCCTTTATCAGCGTTTACCTTTTTATTAACCTCAGCATCAAATCCAATACCGCACATATTGATAAAATACCAGGAGTATTCAGCGTTGTTTATAAAATAAAAGACACGCCCGATATCATGCATTATCGTTTTTCCTTCTTTTATGACTTTTACTGCCCCTTCATAATCAAATGGAATGTTAAAAGACCTTACCCAATCATTCCCTGTTCCAACTGGAATCATTGCCAGGGTAATATTCCTGGTGTCTATATCTGTTTGGGTGAAAATTCCGTTAACAGCCTCATTCAGAAAACCATCTCCACCAACCAGAATTATTTTATGACAACCATGTTTTATAAGTTCCTGAATGAGTGTAACTGCATGCCGGGCATATTCCGTAAACCTGTGATGGTATTGGATTCCATATTTTGTAAGTAATGCTGAGATCTCATCCCAATCGTGCAAACCTTTGCTGTCGCCGGCATGCGGATTAACTAAAACCAACCATTCACATTCACCAATGATCTCATTTGCCATACCATAGTTATTTGTACAAACTCTTCAGCTTGATGTATTTAATAAATGTTGCCCATGCATTCAAACGACTTATAACAAATCCGTAATAGCCATCAAGTATCCCAAGATTAAGAAAATAATCCCTGAAAAAGCGAATAGGAATGCAGGTCCAGAGTTTTAGCAAGCCAACTTTTCTTCCTTTTTGAAACAGCAGATTAGCAGATATAGTAGTGAAATAATCAATTTGCTTTATATGGTCGGTAATTGAATAATAAGAATAATGCAACAAGTCGCCTCTGAGGTGAGCAGTTGTGGCTCCTTCCTGAACAATCATCATATCATGTGGATTAACACCACCCCAGCAGGCCTTCCTCCTGTCGATCAACCTGACTTTTGCATCAGGGTACCAGCCACAATGCCGTATCCATTTCCCGCAATAGTTGGTAAGCCTGTTAAAGGAATAGGAATCCTTTGTCCAGTTATTTTTGATTAGTAGAATATTTTGCCGGAGTTCTTCAGTCAAAGCTTCGTCTGCATCTACTGAAAGGATATAATTATAGGAGGCCTTCTCCAGGGCAATGTTCTTTTGTTCAATATGCCCTATGAATGGATTTTCAATAAAAACAGCCCCTGCTGCTATACAGATTTCTTTTGTCTTATCTTTTGAATATGAATCAATTATAACAATTTCGTCAGCAATATCTTTAACAGATTCCAAACAACGCCCTATGTTTTTTTCTTCATTCAGGGTGATGATAACTACAGAAAGACCGGCTATTTTTTCTGGCATTAAGTAAATAGTTTGAAGCAAATGTAACAAAAATGCTATCAAATAACTTTTTTCCGCCAATTCCCGAAACGCAGATAGAAAAATGATAAGGTTCCTAAGCTCATAAAGTAGATGTATTCTGCACACCATACAATCTCAATAGGCTGAGTGAGACGCACAGCAATGAGCCACGTAAAAAATAAATAAATGGTAATTGTGGCTATTTCTATACCCATAGCAACATTTGTATTTGCAGTTCCGCTCACACCACTAAACATAACCTGCATCAGTGAAAATAACAGCAATGCTCCCATTATCACATAAAGCGATGGTATGGTGTGCTGAATAAGCGAAGCATCATTTGTATAAATTGAGATGATTTGCTTTGGAAAACCAAGAGAAATCAGAACCACAAAAGCAACAATAGATACGCTTAACTTACAAACTTTAGTAATGATAGGAATAACAAAGTCGTGCTTACCTGCACCAATTGCCTGACTTACAAGGCTGCTTGCAGTTGAACCCAAAGCCCATACAGGAAGCATCATCACCATATAGGCACTTCTGATAATATTAGAGATTGCCAGCGAACGCTCACCCATCTTTTCAATTATAATAAAGAAAACAAACCATCCCCCCAACGAAATAAAGAACTGAGCCATGATATAAATGCTGATGCTCAGGGTTTTGCGAATAATTCCCAAATCTGGTTTCGGAAATCGGAAAATGTTGTAAGTGCTGATATATTTCTTGCGGAAAGTCAGGATAAGAAAGAATAGAGCTGCGCTGGCTTCAGCAATTACGGATGCCAGTCCGGCCCCAGCTATTCCCATTTTAGGCATTCCAAAATTCCCGAAAATTAATGCATATCCCAGGATTACATTTACCACGGCCATAAGTACAGCATTCATGGTTAAATACTTTGTATCTGTGATCCCAATATAGAAGGCACGGATAAGCACATTAATAAAGGCGAAAAATATTCCCCAGATTCTATACCGGAGGAATTCTAAAGAGGCATGCCGAATGGCTTCGGATGCAATAAACCGCTCCATAAAAGCAGGAGAAAGCAATCGAATCACAAAGAAAAGGAATATTGCCAAGGCAAAGAGAAAGTAAAAACCATGATCGACAATGGTGCCAATTTCACTTTTCCTTTTTTCTCCGAATCGCCTTGCAACAAGAATCTGTGTTCCTGTTGCAAAACCATACCCCAGCATAAAAAGTGAAATATAAAACAAACCTGCAATAGCTGAAGCACCAAGCTCAACCTCTCCTAAACGCCCCAGGAATGCAGTATCTGTAACATTAATTACATTTTGAGCAACAAGGGCCAGAATTATAGGATAAGAGATCGACCAGATTTCCCGGTAACGGGGTGTTTTCTCCAAAATTACAGATTAAAGCTGAATGTTAAATAAGTCCCACTCCGCCCCAATATTGAATTTAGAACGAAAGTCGTTGAGTTGATCATAAGAGAGTACAACCGTATCAGTTCCTTCGGTGTGCTCAGGAATCAAACTGATTACTTCCCCTTTGTAATCAAGGCATACAGAATCTCCGCTATGCGCATTTCCCATCCCATCAGTGCCAACACGGTTAATCCCGATTGTATACGCTACATTTTCCATTGAACGCGCAACCAATAATGATTTCCATGGGTGCCGCCTGACTTCCGGCCAGTTTGCAAGATAAAGCAGAACATCATATTCATAATGATCAGAAGCATACGTATTTTTTGCCCAAACCGGAAACCTTAGATCGTAACAGGTAAGCGGCCTGATTTTCCAGCCTTTAAGATCGATTACGAGACGCTTTCTTCCTGCATTAAAACGCAGATGCTCGTTGCCCATGCGGAAGAGATGACGTTTATCATAGCTTTCATAACTGCCATCAGGCCTCATCCACACCATACGGTTAAAGAAGTACCCGCCCTCCTTGATGATAACTGTTCCACAAAGCACACAATTCAAGGCCTTTGCCTGCTCATGCATCCAAATCATGGTGCGGCTTCCCGGCAATTCAGCAATTTTATCCGGAGTAACAGAGAAACCTGTATTAAACATTTCCGGAAGTATTACCAAATCCTGCTTCCCTTCAAGTGTACTTAAAATACTTGTAAACTTTTCAAGGTTTGCGGGAATATCTTCCCAAACAAGCTCAGCTTGTACGTATGTGATCTTTAAATCCTGCATAATATTTCGGCAGCCTTTTCAAGAGTTTTATCCTTCTTTGCAAAACAAAAACGTAAGACCTGGTGGTCTTTTTTCATCTGGTAAAATACCGAAACCGGTATTGATGCAATACCAAACTCTTTTGTTAACCTGATTGCAAATTCAGTATCCTTCTCATCACTGATTTTACTGTATCTGAGTAATTGGAAATATGTTCCGAACGAAGGGATTACTTCGAAACGCGAAGTATCGAGTAATTTCACAAAATAATCTCTTTTCTGCTGGTAAAAGGAAGCTAAGCCTTCGTAATGAGTTTTGTTAGCCAGATAATCAGCCAAAGCGTATTGAATTGGAGTATTGCAGCTGAATACGATGAACTGATGTGTTTTCCTGAACTCAGCCATCAGGTTTTCAGGAGCAAAAACATACCCCATTTTCCATCCTGTAGCATGAAAAGTTTTGCCAAACGAACCTACAATAAATGATCGGTTTGATAATCTTGGATATTTACAAACACTCTCATGAGGTATCCCGTCAAAAATCAGGTGTTCATAAACTTCATCACTTAAAATAATTATATCAGTATTATCGGTTAGGTGAGCAAGGGCATCCATATCCTCTTTTCTCAACACACTTCCGCTGGGGTTGTGAGGTGAATTTATAATGATCATCCTTGTTCGGGCTGTCACCATCTTTTTTACCTCATTCCAGTCGATATGGTAATCTGGTTGCTTAAGTTCGGCATACTTTACAATACCGCCGTTCAGCTTTACAACAGGCGCATAGGAATCGTAAGCAGGTTCAAAAATTATTACTTCATCCTCATACTTTATTAAGGCTTCAATTACTGAAGAAATTGCCTGTGTACCGCCGGCAGTAATATTAATCTCGGTTTCGGCATCATAATTCACCCCATATATTTCCTTGATTTTATGGGAAATAGCCTGTCGAAGAGGCAAAATACCCTGCATTGGCGCATATTGATTGTACCCCTTTTTCATGTACTTATCAACCAGGCTGATCAATTCTTCTGAGACTTCAAAGTCAGGAAAACCCTGGGAAAGGTTGATGGCCTTGTGTTCATTGGCAAGCTTCGTCATTACGGCAAATATGGAAGTGCCCACATTCGGAAGCTTTGAATAAATGGTTCCCGTAAATTGCGTCATTTAGAACGTTTAGAATATGAGGAAAATAGAGTGTAAAGGTATGAAATTCATCTCATATGGCAATCGGGATTGCTAACTAAATACTGCAGCTTTGTAAAATCCCAATAAGCATTGGTACAGAAACTGCTATAGGATTCTCTAAGAGTCAGGAACCTTACTTCTCCTCCACCAATGAATAAAAACAGCCCTTATCATTAAGCTCCATCTTTACAATCTTCATCACAACCATATTCACAAGAATCCGTTCTGCAATGAATCGGGGTACAAATGCCATTTTACAAAACGCTGATAAGGTAATATTCTCATGATTTTTAAGAAAATGCAATAGAATTTCTTCTTTATCTGTGTACCTGACCATAGCAGCCTTGTTGCCCTGCTGCATCTCCCATACCATCATTAATACTTTATTTGCTAAAAGATTCTGGTCCTTTACCCGGATATATACCAGCCATTTATCCTCCTCATCTTTCACAAAATGAGGACGTAGCTTACTTCTGGAGACAATAACTTCCAATACGCTTTTCTTGTCGAAATCCCACTTACGGATTTCAAACTTTACTTCTGGCCGGCAATACATGCTTGCCGCGGCATCCAGCATATAAATTTCTTCTTCCGACCTAACCCCGGCTATCACTCCGTTATCTTTAACACCAATCAGTAAGGTTCCACCATCTGTGTTGGCAAAGGCAACCAATGAACGCGCAATCTTACGGGCGTCGTTCACTGCAAACTTAAAGTCAAGCTTCTGATGCTCTCCTTGCCGGATCAGGTTCTGTAAATACGGTTCTGGCATGAGACTTTGTTAAGGCGTTTTGCAAACCTACACTTTTTCATAGTATAAAGAGAGGAAATACCTGGTAATTTGGATTTGTTTGAAGGGGTAAATGCCACGCTCAGTGAAGCGCCACATATCACTGGCAAAACAATCATAAATTAATATCTTTGCGAAACGCAAAACATTTTGAAATGAAAAAAAACATTTCGTTCCTGACGATTCTTTTACTGATGGCATCCTTCTTTGCTTCAGCCCAAAAATCCAAAGCAGTTGCCGACAGCAATACTATGAAAATGAGCTTCACTCAGTTTGAAACCTGGATGAAAACCCTCAGCCCTGCAGGATATCCTTTCACCGAAACGGGTAAAAATGGCCCTGATTTCATGGCTACCTTCATGAATAAAGAAACCTTTAAAATGATTGGAATTACTCTTTCACCAATTTCATCATTCGACGATTATAAAAAAGCCAAGAAAAAAAATGAACCATACCTCCGCAATGGAATGCGGCATGTTTTCTATGGTATTGACAACTTCTGGAACCTCAAGGTTGAAATAAAAAGCCTTAATGCATGTCTGGAAGTGACCACCGTATACATCAATATGGACCAGAAGGGCCTTGAGAAAATAATGGATGAAACAGGTGTTTATAAAAAATAATTCCCTTTCTCAGCTATAAGCACTTAAAATATCCACTCGAGAAATCTCTTCTTTTTAGTCAAAATTTTAGCGCTGCCTGTCATTCCTTCACAATACGGAATTGTACGGTTTTTAGCGCTACGAATCCCTTTAAAAAAACTAAAATAGATTTTTTTGGCTGATTTTTCAGGAACTGTTAAAACAGAATCCACTTTTGCAGCCACCAACCCATACTCTATTGAAGGAAAATCAGCAAAATTTAAAACAACTTTTTGCCCGATTTCAATATTGTTACTGTTGAAATCTGATATGATAATTACTCCGCTTACAATTCCCCGGCAACTGGCATTCCCTGATAAATTAAAACTACCCGCCACTGTATCAGAATATTTAATAAACCATCCCAAAGCTAATAGAAGGAGAATAACGGCCATTGCCATCCACGTTCCCCAGCGCAGCATCCATGAAGGCGGACGGCTGAGCATCTGATCTATTTCTTCATCCTGAAGTTCTATTTCTTTAAAATCTTCCATTGCCTACAGTTTATTCTCCAAGTTCCAGTTGATTTTTTATAAGTTTATAATATAATCCCTTTAATTTTATAAGTTCCTCATGTTTACCAAATTCTGAAATCTTGCCTTTATCAAGTAAAATTATCTGGTCAGCATTTTTTACCGTACTGAGCCGGTGAGCAACAATTATTACGGTTCTGCCATAATAAAAAGAGGCCAGGTTTTTCATTATTACACTTTCGTTTTCAGCATCAAGGGCATTAGTGGCCTCATCGAAAAAAAGAAATTGCGGATTCTTGTAAACCGCCCTTGCAATTAATATTCTCTGTCGTTGTCCCTGGCTTAGTCCACTTCCTTCCTGCCCGATTTTTGTATTGAATCCCATAGGCAAGGTATTCACAAATTCAAGGATATTGGCAATTTTTGCAGCATTCAGTAATTTCTGCTTATCAATACTCTCGCCCGAAGGGGCAATATTTCTGGCAATTGTATCGGAGAAAATGAAACCATCCTGCATAACGGTTCCGCATATGCTTCGCCAGTAACGATTACTAACCTCACTGAGAGGTAATGTACCCACGCAGATTTCACCTTCCGCAGGCTCGTAAAACCCTAGTAAAAGCTTAAGCAAAGTAGTCTTTCCACTTCCGCTGGGCCCAACAATAGCAGTAACTTTTCCTTCTGGAATAACGATATTAAGGTTATGGAGAACAGCTGGCGACCGTGGCCCCTCATAATGAAATGTCAGGTTCCGGATATTCAGATCTATTTTGTCAGGCAAAATAGTTTTTTTAGGATAATCGGCAGATTCTTCATCTGGCAGATTCTGTAATTCGCCGAAGCGCTCAAGGCTGATCCTGGCATCCTGAGCTGCCTGAAAAAAACCAATCATCTGATCAACTGGTCCATTAAGCTGTCCAATAATGTACTGTACAGCCACCATCATCCCCATGGTCATCTCACCATGAATTACCGACCAGGCTGAAACAAAAGTAATGAGCAGGTTCTTGCTTTCGTTAAAAAAAAGCCCACCGCTTTGCTGATATTGAGTAAGCCCCAGACTCTTCATATTTATTTTGAAAAGACCTGCCTGTATGTTTTCCCATTTTGCTCTCTTTTCATATTCGCAGTTGTTCAACCTAATCTCTTGCATACCGGTAATAATCTCGAACAACGTACTTTGATTTTCTGAAAGTCGTGAAAATCGCTTATAATCCAGTTCACGTCGTTTCTTCATAAAGAATCTGATCCAAAGAAAGTATAACAGACTGCCTAACAGGAATATCGCTAGTATTTTAAAACTGTAAAAAACCAGGACTATCGAAAACACGAAAAAACTAAAAATTCCAAAAAGTATATTTAATGAGGTTGTTGTCAGAAAATACTGAATCCTTTGGTGATCCCAGATTCTTTGCATGATATCACCAGTGAGCTTGCTGTCGAAAAAGCCAACAGGCAAGCGCATAAGCTTGATTAAAAAATCTGATATCAGCAATATATTTATCCGCGATCCCATATGCATCAATATTCTGTTCCGCAAAAAATCGATAGCTGTCCTGCTCAGAATCAGAACAAACATCGCAATGAGGATAATGTAAATAAAATCCAGATCTACTCTTCCGATACCTTTATCCACAATAGATTGTGTAAGCAATGGGAAAATAAGCTGCAAAAAACTACCCAGAATAATTCCAAGAATAAGCTGCGAGTACAATGTTTTCTGAGGTTTCAGATAACGAAGAAGATAAAGGAAACCCGTTTTCCGTTGTGTTTCACCCGGCTGATTATAAAAATCGGGAGAAGGTTCCAGCAACAATGCAATTCCTTTTCTTTCTGAATTGTTTGAACCAGTCCATCCAACCACAAAATCTGAAATACTCAGCTTTACCAGGCCAAAAGCAGGATCGGCAACTTTAACCCATTTTCCGGGTTTTGCATCATATACAACCACAAAATGGTGCTGTTTCCAATGAACTATGCAAGGAAGAGGTGCTTCTTCTGTTAGCTGTCCAATCTCCATATGAAGACCAATCGTACGAAATCCTACAGATTCAGCAGCATCACTAATGCCCAGCATTGAAACGCCTTCCCGGTTAATAAAAGATCTTTCCCGAAACGTCTGCAGAGAATAATCCTTGCCATAGAACGCAGAAATCATCTGAAGACATGCTGGTCCGCAGTCTTTGGCATCATGCTGCTTTACATGTTTAAATCGCTTCATTATCCTAATCTGTAATGTCAGGCTAAAGATATATTTTTTTATAAAGAAAGCGGGTTGGTACTTTGGGGAAGACCAACACCGCTACTAAAATTGAAATTTAGGGATTACTTATTGGGGGTAAGGTTAAATCAGTTTTGAGTTATGAAAATCTTCACAACTTTGGCAAAAACCAGAAATTGCTCCCTGCTCTTGCAGAAAATAATTCAATTTTTGAAACCTATTTTGGTCGGGGAATGTGTGGTCCTGGCAATTGTCCATCAGGATTCGGTGGAGGTGGAGGATTGTTATCGCCGCCCTTAACTCTTAATAATTGAGCAGCTGTTAACCTCTGAGAAACAAAATTTTCAAAAAATCGAACGTTTTCCCTGTTTTTCATATTGAAATTTTTAAAAAAAGTTTATTAACTTGCAATGCATTTCAAATCTGCCTGTTCAGTTTTCTTACATCAGTTAGTAGCAGAAAGTGAAAAATATCCCCTCTTTTTTAGAACTATTTTTGACTTTTTTTTTAAAAATAAATACAAAGAATCGTAAATGGCTCTTTTCCAACCATATAAAATAAATTATTTTTTAATGGTTTATCTGTTACCCTTGCTTTTTATTGGCCCTGCAGCCATAAAAAAAGAAGTTAACAGGAGAAATTCAGCCACAATTGCTCGGAAAATCCACCTTTCATCCCCCGATGATTATTTTTCAGAGGGAAAAATGAATTTATCTAACGATAAAATCGACCTTTCTGTCAGCCAATTCAATAAGGCAAGTGAGCTTTATTTGCAGAAAAATGAAATAATCAAGGCAGCCAGCAGCCTTATTTATTCTGCTGAATGTTACCGCTTACTTGGGAATATCCCAAAAGCCCATTCTTCACTTTCTCAAATGCAGAGAATTGCTTTAAATAAAATAAAAGAGAATTCAGAGGTTTTTGCAGATTTTTACAGAACTCAGGGTACAATTGCGCTGATGGAATCCGATAATGAAAAAGCAATTCAATCTTCCAGAAAATCAATTGATATCCGAATCGGTTTGAATGGTAAAAAAGATACTTCCCTTATCTTTTCCTATAATTTACTGGGTTCAGTGTATTCAATAATGGGCAATTATAATGAGGCTTTATCAAATTATGAAAAGGCAGAAAATCTTACGAACTTTACGAAAGCTTCAAACGGTTATGAGCATGCAGATATCCTGTATAATATTGCAAACCTTTATATAAAAAAAGGCGATTACAACAAAGCTTTGAACTATCAGCTCGGTTCAGGAACTATTCTTGAAAATCTTTATCCCGGTAATGATAAGCATAAACTAGATCATTACGTGGGATTAGGGTATTTAAATCAACTGCTCGGACATTACTCCGATGCCATTGCCAACTATGATCTTGCTTCAAATATTTTTGCTACAAATAAAATCGACAATCCGCTCACTGAAAGTTATGTAATGCTCAACAAAGGAACTCTGTACGAAAATATGGGGGATCTGGAAAAAGCTGAATCATGCTACGATTATATACTTAACAAGCTAAAATCCGATCAGGTAAATAATTCAATTTCACTGGGAAGAATTAACCATAATCTGGGTATTATCAGTTACAAAAAAGCCGACTATACTGATGCACTCCAGCATTATAAGAATGCTGAAATTTACAAAAGTGACTGCAGTTCGGATGAGATTGCAAAAACCCATAGCGGTATTGCAGGTTGTTATTCACAGCTTGGTGATAAAAAGCAGGCATCAAAATACTATGAACTTGCCATTCTTGAACATGTAAAAGCCGGTAACGATCAGTCATTTGATCTTGCCCGTGATTATCTGAGCTATGGTACTTTCTGCTTCCAAAATGGATATGAAAACAAAGGCAGGAAACTTATTAAAATGGCTCTTGATATTAATCTTGAGCTCTTTGGCTCAAAGTACCCTGAAACCTCAAAATGCTATCAGTTCCTCGGCGATATCCTGGAATCTGAAGGGAAAACATCAAATGCCATAACTTATTATCAGAAAGCTATTATTGCTTCTTCTGAAGATTTCTACTCCGAAAATATTTACGACAACCCCTCTCTTTCCGGGAAATTTTTTGGCCCTGAACTTCTGAGTGCCTTAAAGAAGAAAGCCTACTTACTTTCAAATGAAGGTGCTAATGGTAATAAAGGAATTGAAAATTTACAAAATGGACTAAGTGCTTACGAACAAGCTTTAAAACTTATCCATAAAATGAGGACTTCCTTCTCTGAATACAACAGCAAACTGTTTGTTTCAAGTCAGGAAAAAGAAACTTATGATGATGCAATTTTCGCAGCACTCAACCTCTATTCAAAAACTCACGATTCATACTACAAGGAAAAGGCTTTCAATTTTGCTGAACTCAGCAAATCAGCTGTTTTGCTAAGTTCTCTGCAGGAAAAGAAAGCGCTTCACTTTGGGGGTGTTCCTGACACTCTTCTTCGAAGAGAAGCTTCAATTAATAAGAGTATAGAATCATTCCAGAGCCTAATACAACTGGAATTGTTAAAGAATAATTCAGATAAAAACCAGATTAATTATTGGGAAGGCGAAATTTTCAAACTGAAATCGGATCAGGAACAACTTGTGCGCTTTTATGAAAATGAGTATCCAAATTATTTTGCATTGAAATATGATGATAACAGCATTGATATTCCTAATCTTCGCCGCCAGCTTTCTCCAAAACAAGCTTTCATTGAATTTGTAGTTACCGACACTAAGATTCTTTCTTTCCTTGCTACTACAGACAGATTTGAAGTTTTTCAGACAAACAAACCAGCTGATTTTGATGGTCAGCTATCTTCTTTGAGAAAATATCTTGATGGGAAAGACTTTACAGAGCAAAAACCTGAGAAATTCAATGCGTACCTTAATGCTTCTTCGCAATTATATCAATATCTCCTTAAACCCTGTGAACCTTTTATTGCATCCAGAGAATTAATAATTGTTCCGGATGATAAACTTTCATCCATACCTTTTGAAGTACTGCTAACTTCGCCTGTTTCAAGTGTTACCGAATTTACTAATCTGCCATACCTGATAAAGAAAAATGCTGTTGGCTACGCATATTCCGCTAACCTGCTTTTCGTAGAACAGGAAAAACCGGATAATAAGCTTCCCAGTCTTGCAGCATTTGCTCCTTCATATGAATCTTTTTCAGGTCAGAATACCGGAATATTCACCTACCGCGACGCATTAAAACCACTGCCTTTTGCCGGAAAAGAAGCATCAATGGTATCCAATATTTTTAATGGAAAAGTGTATACGGATTTATCTGCGAACAAAACAAAATTTAAACAGGTTGCTGGGAATTATGACATACTGCATTTATCAATGCATACTATAATTGACAACAACAATCCAATGTATTCTAAATTGGCATTTACCGGAATCCCCGAAAAAGGAGATGACGGTCTGTTAAATACATATGAAATTTTTAATATGCAGCTTAAAGCTAAAATGGCAGTTTTAAGCGCATGCAATACCGGAGTTGGAAAAATGGACAAGGGCGAAGGAATGATGAGCCTGGCAAGGGGGTTCTACTATGCAGGATGCCCTGATGTAGTGATGACTCTGTGGCCTGTTGAAGATCAGATAAGTTCTTCGCTGATAAAAGATTTTTACAACTACCTAGCTCAGGGTAAAGATAAAATTGAAGCTTTAAGAATGGCTAAACTGAACTATCTTAAAACGGCAGATCCTCTAAGATCTCACCCTTATTTCTGGGCTGCTTATGTAAACATTGGCAATGTCTCTCCAATCACTACCAATGACGGCCATTCTTCAAATTATTTAGGCATAATTGGCAGCATTCTCGGATTATTTCTCTTGTTGTTGCCGATTATCCGGAAGGTATTCTGATCGTATTTATTTTAACTCCTTCAGCAAATTCAGTGCCTGAGCTTTGTAATGGCTGTTTTTGCTTACAAGGATTTTTAAATGTTTTTTAGCTTCTGCCTTATCATTCGTTTTCAGAAAACACAAGGAAAGATACCATTCAGCCTGATTCCCAAACAACACATCCTTCTGCTGAATAATTTCCTGCATAAGAGGAATGGCATCTGATGGTTTACCTGTTTCAATTAATGAAATTCCCAGGTAAAATCGGGCCATGTTATTAGATGGATTCAGATTAAGCAGATTTTTAAATTTATTTGCTGCATTGGAAAAATCTTTCCTCGTAAAAAGATCAAAAGCTTCTGCAAGCAATAAATCAGACGGCTGATCCCCCGATCTGAATGCAGAAAGCGGTTTATAAACCTCATAATAATTATCAGCAAGACTTTGACTTGATCTAAGCAGACCAGGATTTGTTAAATAAAACAAGCTACCAACAACTATGATAAATGCGACTGAAGCAGCTACCCGCCATAAAATAGGTATTGAATGCTTCTTTTCGTAATCCTTATGTATAGTAGCTATTTGCTTCTCAAAATTCATTAAATCCATGTCTAAAATTGCAGAATCAAGGTGCACATGCAGTTGAAATTCCTTCTGAAATTCAGGATCCGTTTCCTGAAGTTTGTCTACAAATTTCCGCTCTTCCTGGTTAAGTAAGCCGTTACGATACTGTTCAATCAGTTCATTAAAGTTTAAGCGTGTTTTCATTGCTAAAAGTTTTTAAAGTCCATATCATTTTTTATTCTTCTTATTAACTGCTCCTTACATTTTGACTTTCTTCGAATGGCGTGCATTTCATTTTTAAAACTCATCTGCTCAGCAATTTCCTTAAAAGGAACTTTCTGGAGAAAGAGAATTATCAATTTTTTACACACAGCATCCAGATTATCGTAATGATACCTGAACAGTTTATGCTTTTTTGCCCATACTATTTCTATATCCTCTAATTCAACAGCTTCATCAGGAATTATATCGATCATATCGCCAAGAATTTCAGGATGCGAATTCCTGTTTCTTAACTCCCAGAGCCAAAGATTTTTACAAACTGAAAACAAATACGTGCCAAAAGCACAATTATATTTGAAATCAGGATCCTTGGCTTTCGTGTAAATGGTACTTAAACCATCCTGGAAAATGTCTTTAACATCCTCTGATTTACCTCCGCTGTTAAGAATATACGTTTCTACAATTCTGAAGTAATTACTATATACGTAACTCAAAACTGAATTATCAGTCTTGCGAAAACCTTCGATTATCTCAAAGTCCGTATAATGTACTTTCTTACTCCACAACATTAGTAGCAAAAATTGAAAAATATCCCCCTTAAAATGATAATTTTTTAAACTTTTTTTTAATCCGGTAGTTTATCACCTACTTTTAGCAAAAAATAACTAAGCCTAAGCTTTTTAGAATCAATATCAATTTAGTTCTTTTAAAACCTGTAATCTGATTATATATGGTTACTAAATCAGTATACTATAATCCAACCCGGTAAGCCAGTTTGTATTTTAGTAGTCACTGTAACTGCAAATTTACACTTTTAACAAAGTGAGCCCGTAAAGGGAATTATATAGAATAGTTATAAGTAAATTGAAAATAAATATTCATAATCATTATTAGCCTTGGCAGGAATATATATTCATGTACCGTTTTGCAGACAAAAATGCCATTATTGTAATTTTTTCTCATTGGCAAGTAAAAAGTACATTAAAGGATTTGAGAAATTCCTCATAACTGAATTAGCCTTACAGAGAGATTATCTTTCTGGTTCAGAAATAACAAGTATTTATTTTGGAGGAGGGACTCCTTCTTTAATGGATTCTTATGGTTTAAAATTGATTATTGATGAAATAAGTAAGTGTTTTGTTCTATCTCCCGATGCCGAAATAACACTGGAAGCCAATCCTGATGATCTAAATCTGAACTATCTTAAAAGCCTGTATTCATCAGGGATTAATCGATTAAGTATTGGCATACAATCTTTTCATAATGCTGATCTAACCTGGCTGAACAGAGTTCATTCTTCAGAACAGGCTGAATCCTGTATAAAAATGGCTTACGAATCCGGTATTTCAAACCTCAGTATTGATTTAATTTATGGTATACCTGGCTTAACAACCGCTAAATGGGATTACAACCTGAGTAAGCTTGAGCAGTTTAATATAAAACATTTTTCTGCTTACTGGCTCACCGTTGAATCTAAAACAGCTTTAGATCAGCTTATTAGGAAGAAAAAAGTTGAAGAACCTGCCGAAAGCCTTGGAATTGAACACTTTCATTTACTTAAACAATGGGCCAAAGAACATGATTTTGACCATTACGAAATCTCAAATTTCTGCAAAACGGGATTTCAGGCAAGGCACAATACAGCGTATTGGACCGGACAATCCTATCTCGGTTTAGGGCCTTCGGCTCATTCCTACAATGGAATATCCCGTCAATGGAATGTTGCTAATCTTGAGCAGTACCGTTCAGAAATCTCCTCAGGGAATCTTCAATTCGAAAAAGAAATACTTACAGAAGTTCAGTTTTATAATGAATATGTGATGACTTCGTTAAGGACAAATAAAGGATGTGATTCCGGTTCTATCCGCGAGAGATTCGGAGACAAATATTACCATCAGTTTGTTGATCTGGCCGGGTTCTATTATTCGGAAGGCTTGCTTGAATCTCACAATGGAATATACTTCCTTACAGAACAGGGTATGTTATTGGCTGACCATATAACTACCGACCTCTTTCAGACAGACGACAACAATGAAGATTAATTTCCATTTTTAATTCAAATGGACCCTCAGGTATACAGGATGATGGTCTGAATACCCGAAACCATTTGTGATAGTGCGCACTTCTTCAATTGATATGTTTGGAGAAAGCAGAAAATAATCGATAATAGATACAGGTGTATATCCTTTACTGTAGGCTTTATCGACATCCCTGTTAGTCGGCCTGCTGGAATCGAATGCCCATGTCCAGCCTTTTGGAAAGATTGAATTTCCCGGCTCTATGTGCCTGGTAATTTTAGACTCGCCGGTGATGAACATTTTAGTATCAAACCCCGGAGGATTCTGGTTCCAGTCGCCGCCGGCAATAACATAGTTTCCTATAGTATATTCAAGAGTCATCAGATCCTTAAGGAGTTTCATTTCCCCGCTTCTCAGAACTGAACCCTCATCAAATGCTGAATTATGCAGATTTATTACTACTAGCTGTTTATTATTGTCAAGAATATATTTTGTTACCATGAAACACCTGTCAAGGAAAAAAATCCGTTTGGGCCACGAAAAATTTACAGGCGCAGAAAACCTCTGTGCCTCAACTGGTTTATATCTTTGGAGCTGCAGCAGGCCGGCTTCTACTTTGGCCATCGGCGAAAAAATAGGAAATGGAATAAATTTCACAAAATAATTCCGTGCAAACTGATAATTAAAATCTTTGAAATTATTTGCCATCAACTCAATCTGATTAATAAAATAGCTGCGTTTTGCATCTTTGTCTACTTCCTGCAATAAAATAAAATCAATAGAATCCTGCTTCGAAAGCAGGTTGTAAACCCCATTAAGATAATTCTGGTAATTCCCGAATTCAGGCCTGGTTGATTTTCCTCCATCGTAAAAAAAATCTTCTCCCTTGCCTAAACCACAATATCCAATATTCCAAGTAAGCAGGCTGAATGAGCGGTGAGCTCCTGGTTGTTGTTTATTTAATCCATGTATTTCCAGTTTCTCAACTGGCGATGGTTTATATTCTGTTAATGATAAATAGGCTATCAATGTTCCAGAAATTACTAAGGAAATAATTAAAAGCAGTAATAAAATTTTGAATATAAATCGGAATATTTTCATCAAATTATTGGATTACAGGTTATTAACTAACTAAAACAGATATGATACCAACACCATTTTATCTCTTTCCACCAAATGAGAGGGTTTTAATCCACATAAAATTATTAAATTATTCTTATTTTAGTGGCTTGAACGAGAAAAGAAGCTGATGCCAATACTTGGATCAATAATAAAGGCGGCAATTGAAATTGGCAGTAAAATACCAATTAAGGAAAAGTCGGGTAAGGCTGATGCATACCGACAACAAAAAAAAGTACTTAAAAAACTTCTGCGAAAAGCGCAGATAACTCATTTTGGTGAATATTATGGTTTTACAGAAATACTAAAGCAACGCGACTTTGTAAAAGTATTTAAGGAAAGAGTACCGGTTTTTGATTACAATTCTATCTTTAAAAAATGGTGGTACAGGGCATTAAACGGGGAAGCCTATGTTTGCTGGCCTACTACTACAAAATATTTTGCACTGAGCTCAGGAACTTCTGAAGCCTCCAGTAAACATATTCCTGTTACTTCCGACATGCTTAAGTCGATAAAAAAGACCAGCATACGGCAGATTTTTTCCCTGGCACATTACGATCTCCCAAAAGAATTCTATGAAAAAGGGATTCTAATGCTTGGAGGAAGTACCCACCTGCATTTTAACGGAACTTTTTATGAAGGGGATTTATCTGGAATAACTGCAGGTAACCTGCCATTCTGGTTTCAACATTTTTACAAACCAGGAAAACGTATTTCAAAAGAAAGACAATGGAATACAAAACTTGATGAGATCGTAAAAAATGCAAAAAACTGGGATATTGGAGTTATTTGCGGGGTTCCTGCATGGTTGCAGGTTTTGATGGAAAGGATCATTAAATATTATAATGTAGATAATATTCATGACGTCTGGCCAAACCTGTCTATTTATGTACATGGTGGGGTTTCTTTTAAGCCGTATGCCAAGGGGTTTGAACGGCTGCTTGCAAAACCTATTACTTATATGGAAACCTATCTTGCCTCTGAAGGTTTCATTGCATATCAGAGCAGGCCGAATACTGCTTCCATGCAATTGGTTCTCGACAATGGTCTCTTCTACGAATTTGTTCCTTTTACCGACGACAATTTCGATAATATCGGAAATATAAGAGAAACTCCTCAGACCTTTACTATCAATCAGGTAAAGGAAGGACAGGAATACGCTTTACTTATTAGTTCCTGTGCCGGTGCATGGAGATATCTTATTGGAGATACTATTAAGTTTACATCAACCGAATTGAACGAAATTGTAATAACCGGACGAACAAAGCATTATTTAAACCTCTGTGGAGAACACCTTAGCCAGGAAAACATGAACAGAGCTATAGAAATGCTTGAAAACCAACTTAATATAGAAGTTCCTGAATTTACAGTTAGTGGAATTACCTACGAGAGCATGTTTGCTCATAAGTGGTTCCTTGGAATTGATCAGGAAGTTGATATTGAGGTGATTCGTAAATTGATTGACGACAATCTTAAGTTACTCAACGACGATTATAGTGTTGAAAGGATTGCTGCAATTAAAGATTTAATAGTAGAAGTTTTGCCCACAAAAGTTTTTTATGATTGGATGAAATCAAAAAAGAAAGAAGGTGGGCAGCATAAATTTCCGCGTGTTGTAAAAAATGAACAATTCACTGAGTGGGAAAGTTTCATTCAGGAATATAAACAAACTTTGAACTAAAGGTGCATCCTATTATTGAAGGCATTTTACTGGGGTTAACGCTCGCAATTATGCTTGGGCCGGCTTTTTTTACGCTGATCCAAACAAGCATACATCGTGGGCTTGCTTCTGGTTTATTATTGGCCGGTGGGGTATTTCTCAGCGACCTTGCACTTGTCCTTTTCTGCTATCTTGGTGCTACACAGATTATTTATGAAGGGAAAAACTCTCTTATTTTTGGAATAATCGGTGGTATTATTTTAATTATTTTCGGGATTGTAACCTTTAAAAGAAAGTTGCATACTGAGGGTCAGGATCTTCATCTTAAGAAGCCAGGCCCCCTAACATTCATTCTGAAAGGGTTTTTTCTGAACATTGCCAATCCATTTGTCTGGATCTTCTGGATGGGAGTCGTAGTGGGAATGACCTCAAATCTGGGTGTGAATTCAAATGAAGTTTATGTTTTCTTCGGTTCTTTATTGTTTACAACCCTTGCCACTGATTTCCTGAAATGTTTTGTTTCAAACAAAATAAAACAATACTTAAATCCGAAGATTTTGTCCACAGTAAATCACATTGTCGGAATTTTACTTGTTGTTTTCGGAATAGCGCTAATTATCAGAGTTTTTCTGAATTTTGCCTGGATAGCCTGAAATTATTCCTTAGCAGCAAGAATCTTGATGTCTTTCAGATTGAGTTGAAGGGATGTTACTCCATTCCATTCGTTTTCTTCCACATGGTAGCAAATATCAAAACACATCCCTTTGTTGATATCTGTATAATATTGCCCAAGCTGGAATCCTATTGAGGAGATTGGATAACCGGATATATCCGGATGGACAACAGAAAGCTTAAGGTGATTATTCCCTACAATTTTAGCATGTCCGGCATCAATTACACCTTCTGTTTCAAAAACCGGCGACATATTCCCGGGACCAAAAGGAGCAAACTGTTTCAATACTCTGTAAAATTTCGAACTAATTGAATTAAGCTTAAGTTTCGAATCAATTTCAATTTCCGGGATTAGCTGATCTTTTGTGATAGAATTCGATACATATTCCTCAAAACGGGTTCTGAAAGCTTCCAGATTTTCAGGTTTAAGCGACAGTCCGGCTGCATATTTATGTCCTCCGAAATGTTCGAGCAGATCGCTGCAGGAATCAATTGCGTCATAAATATCAAAATCCTTAATCGACCTGGCTGAACCAGTTATTAATTCGTTCGACATCGAAAGCACAATAGTCGGTCTGTAATAATATTCAGTTAATCTTGAAGCCACAATTCCTATAACACCTTTGTGCCAGTCGGGATGATAAACAACAGTGGTTCTATGCTCACTCTGGGTAACATCCTTAGTAATCATTTCAAGAGCCTGCTGAGTTATCAGAGTATCCAGGTTTTTTCTTTCTGTATTATTTTTATTGATCTGTTCAGCAATTTTATTTGCTGCTGGCAGGTCTTTTGAAATTAACAATTCAACAGAGTTTTTCCCGCTCTCGATACGTCCGGCTGCATTAATGCGAGGCCCAACAAGAAAAACCAGATCACTTATTGTAAGTTCTTTTGAAAAGAGGAAACTATTTCCGTTGGTGCTTACCATTGATAAATCGCGCCGCCGGATATTGCTGAATTGCAGAATTGCTTCAAGACCGGGTCTCGGTTTTGTATTTAGCAACTTCAATCCATAATAGGCCAAAATCCTGTTTTCACCTGTAATGGGAACAATATCAGATGCAATACTAACAACAACCAGGTCAAGAAACTTCGATAATTTTTCGAAAGGGAAACCTGTTTCCTGTGCTAATGCCTGGCAAAATTTAAATCCAATACCACAACCTGATAATTCTTTATAAGGGTACTCACAATCAGCCCTCTTTGGATCGAGAACAGCGCAGGCCTTAGGTAACTCATCGCCTGGGCGGTGATGATCGCCAATAATAAATTCAACCCCTTTACTTTGGGCATATTCAATTTTTTCGATGGCTTTAATACCACAATCAAGAGCCAGAATCAAAGTAAAACCGTTTTCAGCCGCAAAATCTATTCCTTTGATTGAAATTCCGTAACCCTCTGAGTATCTGTCAGGAATATAAAAATCGACTTTTGAATAGAACTGTTGTATGAAGGTAAAAACGAGTGCTACCGCTGTTGTTCCATCAACATCATAATCGCCGTAAATAAGAATTTTTTCATCTTTGCTAAAGGCTTCCCTGATTCGGGTAACAGCTTTATCCATATCCTTCATCAGGAAAGGATCGTGCAGAAGTGTTAAGTCGGGCCTGAAAAAATCACGCGCCTGCTCAAATGTTTCTATACCTCTCTGGACGAGAAGATTTGCAAGGTTTTTATCGATATCGAGGGTCAGGGCAAGCTCATCGATGATCTTGTCGTCTCCCTGAGGTTTTATGACCCAACGTTTATCCATTTACAATAACCTTAGAACTTGTTTGACTTTCTACAATACCAAATACACCCAAAAAATCTCTTTCCCGGGCTGAACAAATTTAAGAGGAATTTTGATAATTGCCCAGTTATTCTAAAAAAAAGAAACTTCTTTTATAAAACCAGGATTTCAAAGGGAATTTTTCAGGCTCCGGTTGATCTGATTGCGTCAACAGGATTGAGTCTTGAAGCATTCCAGGCAGGGATAATACCTGATATCAAACCGATAGCTGCTGACACAAAAACGCCGAGAAAAATATTTCCCTGAGTAAGGATGAGTGTCATTTCAAAACTACTGGACACAATTTTAGTCGCTATAAAAATGATAATCAAACCAATAATACCACCAAATAATGAGAGGAAAATAGCTTCAAATAAAAATTGGAATAGAATAAAATAGTTTTTCGCCCCAAGAGATTTTTGAATTCCAATAATGCTGGTTCTTTCTTTAACAGAAACAAACATAATGTTAGCAATTCCAAATCCGCCTACCAACAATGAAAATCCGCCGATAATCCAGCCAACCATTGAGATTACACCAAATAGTTCATCGAACCCCTTACTAATAAGACTGGTTTCATTGATAGAAAAGTTTTCTTCGGCTCCGGGTTTTGTTTTTCTTATGGATCTCATAATTCCTGTGAGTTCATCGCGCATTTCAGCGTTGGTAACATTTGGTCTGGCTTTTACCATAATTGTAGTCCCAACAAAATCACCATCCATATCAACGAAATTCCTTGCAAAACTAACCGGAACTAAAATATTATCATCTGGTGAATTACCAAACATTCCACTTCCCACTTTTTTGTAAAGTCCGATTACTTCTACTTCTCTGCCCCAGACTTTAATTTTTTTTCCGACCGAGTTTTCGTCCGGGAAAAGATTTTTAGCAATCTCGCTACCAATCAGGCAAACCGGCCTGCCTGAACCTGATTCAAGCACCGAAAAATATCTTCCCTCCTGAATCTCATAAACGAAAAGTTTGTCGTAATCGTAAGAAACAGCCAGAATATTCGCACTTTCTATACTGTTATTCCTGAATTTAACCGTTCGCTGAGTCTGTATCATAAACGCTGCGGTTTCAGCCGTTGCACTTCTGCGCCGGAGTTCCTCCATTTCCTTTAACTTACCTTCCGGCCTTTTCATATATTTCCACCAGGGATATTCACCACCCATCGACCATGGCCACTTTTCTATAAAAAGTACATTATTTCCCAAGGATTCAATACTACTCCT
Source organism: uncultured Bacteroidales bacterium (assembly GCA_903923925.1). Classification (GTDB taxonomy): domain Bacteria; phylum Bacteroidota; class Bacteroidia; order Bacteroidales; family CAIXZF01; genus CAIXZF01. Next base: position 61,438 of record CAIXZF010000072.1, on the reverse strand, counting down.
TACTTCCCTCTCCATTGAATCGAAAACCGTAAAAACAGAAATAACAGAAAATATTCCGATAGTGATTCCAAGCAGCGAGAGTAATGTTCTGAGTTTATTAACAACAATAGCATTCAGGGCAAATAAATAGCTCTCCCGTATAAGTTTCAGGATAAGAAAAGACTGTGACTTGGGCATTCTTAGAATTTTGTAACGAAATTAGTTGTAATTTGCTTAGGTTTTTAATAAAATTGCATGAATTGTATCGGGGAAATTCTTATTTTCAATAACCTGAAAATGAGATATTTATTTTTTTTCCGACCATAAGTTTTTTATAAAAGGGAGATCTATTGAAAAAAATTAAACGAGTTTTAGTATCTGTATACCATAAAGAAGGGCTCGAACCTCTGATCAGGGCACTTAATGACCAGGGAATTGAGATAATTTCGACTGGCGGAACCTACGAATTTGTAACTAATCTTGGAATTGAGGCAAAAAGTGTTGAAAGCATCACAGAATATCCTTCAATTTTAGGTGGAAGAGTAAAAACACTTCATCCGAGAATTTTCGGAGGAATTCTTTCACGTCGCGACCAGGTTCAGGATCAACGTGAGGCAGAATTGTACCTGATACCTGAAATCGATGCAGTTATCGTTGATTTGTATCCTTTTGAGGAGACATTGGCTTCGGGAGCATCTGAAGAAGAAGTTATTGAGAAAATCGATATTGGTGGCATTAGCCTTATCAGAGCTGCAGCCAAAAATTTTAAAGATGTAATAATTGTTCCTTCATCTGAATATTATTCTCAATTCATGGAACTAATCAGATCTGGAAGCGGTTCTATAGGTTATGAAGACAGGAGAACTTTTGCGACCTATGCATTTAATGTTTCAAGTCATTATGATACTGCTATCTATGAATATTTCAACCGAAAGGAGAATTTAAACTTTTTCAAATCAAGTATTGCGAAGCATGAGGTACTTCGGTATGGAGAAAATCCACACCAGGTTGGAGTCTTTCATGGAAACCTGGATGAAATTTTCAACCAGATTCATGGTAAAGCTATATCTTACAACAATTTAGTTGATATTGATGCCGCAATGGACCTGATTCGTGAATTTGAGGATACGGCTTTTGTAATTATAAAGCATACAAATGCATGTGGGGTAGCAGTGAGGCAGAGTGTAAAACAGGCCTATCTGGATGCGCTTGCGGGCGATCCCATTTCGGCATTTGGAGGTATCCTTGCAACGAACAGGCTTGTTGACCTTGAGGCAGCTGAAGAAATTAACAAGTTGTTCTTTGAGATTCTGATTGCTCCCGGTTTTGAAAAAAATGCAATGGAAGTGCTTCAAAGCAAGAAAAATAGAATAATTTTGCAGGCTAAACCGGTGATGCTTCCTCAAAGGCAATTTAAATCGGTTTTAAACGGAGTGATTGAACAGGATAAAGATACTAAAAGAGAATTGGCAAGTGATTTAAAGGTAGTTACTACATTACCTCCTGGTCAGCAGGAAATAGAAGATCTGCTATTTGCCAATATTATTGTGAAACATACCAAATCTAATGCAATAGTGCTTGCTCGAAACAGGCAACTTATTGCAAGCGGGGTAGGGCAAACCTCAAGGGTTGATGCGCTGAGGCAGGCTATCCTTAAAGCCAGAACCTTCGGGTTTGACCTGAAAGGTGCTGTTATGGCGTCTGATGCGTTTTTCCCTTTCCCTGATTGTGTTGAGATTGCACATATAGAAGGAATTGATGCAATTATTGAGCCCGGTGGCTCAGTGAGGGATGAGGATTCTATCAATTACTGTACAGAAAACGGTATGCGGATGGTCTTCACAGGCTTCAGACATTTTAAACATTAAAAGAATAATAAAGAATAGCATATGGGACTCTTTTCATTTCTGACTAAAGAAATCGCTATTGACCTTGGAACGGCTAATACGATCATTATTTATAACGATAAGATCGTTGTGGACGAGCCATCAATTGTAGCAATAGAGCGCTCAAGCGGAAAAATTATAGCTGTTGGTAAGAAAGCAATGATGATGCATGGTAAAACCCATGAGAACATTAAGACAATCCGTCCATTACGTGATGGAGTTATTGCTGATTTCCAGGCTGCTGAGCATATGATCAGGGAGATGATTAAAATGATTGGAGTGCGCCGCTCCCTTTTTCCACCTGCATTACGTATGGTAATCTGTATTCCTTCCGGAATTACTGAAGTTGAAGAACGTGCGGTAAAAGACTCAGCAGAACAGGCAGGTGCAAAAGAAGTAAGACTGATTCATGAACCAATGGCAGCTGCTATTGGAATCGGTATTGATGTGCTGGAACCAACAGGAAATATGATTATTGACATTGGCGGAGGAACATCAGAAATCGCTGTTATTGCATTGGGTGGTATTGTAAATAACAAATCAATCCGAATTGCTGGTGATGATTTTAATGCTGATATAGAGGAATATATGCGTAAACAGCATAATATTAATATTGGAGAGCGTACTTCTGAAAGGATTAAAATAGAGGTTGGAGCTGCAATAACCGATATTGATAATCCACCTGACGATTACCCTGTACATGGCCGCGACATGTTAACCGGAATCCCAAAAGAAATTATGGTTAATTATGCTGAGATTGCTCATGCACTTGACAAATCCATTTCTAAAATTGAAGCAGCTGTTTTAAATGCACTGGAAATGACTCCGCCAGAACTTTCGGCTGACATTTACCGTACAGGAATTTACCTGGCCGGTGGTGGTGCCTTACTAAGAGGACTCGACAAACGTATTCACCTGAAAACCAAACTTCCGGTTCACCTGGCAGAAGATCCTTTACGGTCCGTTGCCCGTGGGACAGGCATTGCGCTGAAGAACTTCGATAAATTCAACTTCCTTATCAAATAGGACTTATCCATTTTCTGCCCGGGGGCAGAACCTATTAAGCCAAAAGGCAAACAGGATTTTCCTATTTTTGCATAACTAATTATTTGCAATATCAGGCTATGCGCTATTTCTTTAATTTCCTACTGCGCAATTATTTCATTATCGTATTCCTGATACTGGAGTCATTTGCTGTTTACCTCACAGTAAACAATCATACTTTCCACCGTTCAATTGCGCTGAGTGTATCAGGCGAGATTACCGGCCGTATGGAAAATTCTGTTAATAATGTTACGGAATACCTCAGGTTAAAGGAAGCAAATACAAGGCTTGCCGAGGAGAATTCAAGACTAAGGTCGCAAATTCCCGAATTAATTATTAAGAAATTCAAACAGGTATATTCGAAAAACGATACAGTGTTCAAGCAACAATACCAGTTTATTCCTGCTAAAGTTATCAGTAATTCTGTAACCAGAAGAAACAACTATATCATGCTGGATAAAGGCCTTGTTGACGGAATAAGGCAGGATATGGCAGTAATTGCTCCCGATGGTATTGTTGGTATTGTAACGAAAGTATCCACAAATTTTGCCTGGGTGAACTCTGTGTTACATAAACAAACCAAGATATCAGCGAAAATCAAAAAAAATGGGTTTGTTGGTACTATTACCTGGGATGGAGAACACTATCAGCATGGAACTTTGAATGATATCCCTGCAAATGTGCTTATTAAAAAAGGTGACACAGTAGTTACAAGCGGGTATTCCCATATTTATCCGTCAGGAGTAATGATAGGAAGAATAAGAGATTTTACAGTTGACAAGGGATATAACTTTTATGATATTACGCTTGATTTTTCTCAGGATTACAACAAACTCGCTTATGTTTATGTGGTTGTTAACCTGTTTAAAGAAGAGCAACTTCAACTTGAACAATTTAAAGTAGATGAATAATAAGTTAACATCAAACCTGATTCGTTTTATTCTGCTTGTGCTAATCCAGGTTTTAATTCTGAATAGAATCAATCTGGGCGGGTATATGAACCCATATCTTTATGTATTATATATCTTGTTGTTGCCTTTTGAAACTCCAAAATGGCTGCTGCTTGTGTCCTCCTTCGCAATCGGGCTTTGCATTGACTCATTTTCGAACAGCTATGGGATTCATGCTGCAGCAAGTACATTTATGGCTTTTTCCAGGCCGGCAATTTTACGAATGATTACCTCCAAAAAGGAATATGAGCCGGGAATACGTCCTGGAATTAAAGACCTGGGATTTAGTTGGTTCCTAACTTATTCCATCCTGATGATTATTGCTCATCATTTTATCCTGTTTTTCCTTGAAGCATTCAGGTTCAGCGAATTTTTTATTACACTCTGGAGGATTATACTTAATTCAACTCTCACGCTTTCAATCATTTTGTTAAGTCAATATCTTATCTACAATATTAAACAGAAAGACTAAGTTAGCGAAGCCTGTCGAAACCCTTTCCATATACACCCATTACACTCCCCAAAGAAATAAATGCATCCGGGTCTATCTCTTTTACTGCTCTGAACACCAATTGGGATTCTCTTTTCCGTACCACAACCATTACGATATCCGAATCTTCGTTGGTATACCATCCCCTACCCTTTATAAATGTAACGCCACGACCAACCTCATTTGCAATTTTATCAGCAACAGCCTGACTTTCTTTTGATACAATAAACATCTGGACGCTTTGTTTTGATCCGGTTAGAAGCAGATCTATTGAATATGAAGTTACTCCCATTGCAACATAACCATACACAATTGTTTCAAGCGATCTGAAGACCAGCCATGAAGAAGCAATTATGAAGACATCGCAGAACAGAATTACTTTGCCCTGACTGATATTTCTGAATTTATTTGCAATCATTGCAATAATATCTGTACCACCAGTTGATCCTCCTCTTGTAAAAATAAGGCCAACACTTACTCCACATAGAATCCCACCCAGGATTGCGGACATAAATCGCTCAGGAACAACAGCTTCCTTGATATAGTAGGGTAATATTGCCAGAAAAAATGATAACACGAGTATAGAATAGATAGTTTTAATACCAAATGATGTTCCCAGTATCCTTATTGCAATAAGAATAAGGAAGGCATTTATTGCCAGTAAGGTTATTGCTACTGGTATACCTGTTGAAAAAAATACCAGTGCGGCAATACCAGCCACTCCTCCACCTACAATTTTTGAAGGAATTAGAAAAGCTGACCAGCTTAGTGCATTGATAAATAAGCCAATCGTAATAATTACGTACGTTTTTACCTCTGTCAGGAGAGCTTTATTCGTAATTCGTTTTTGATTGGTTTTTGATTCATTTCCGGAATTTTCTTTTGCCTTCATAATTTAAAATCCTCATTATAGAGTTGTAGTAAAAGTATTAGATTTGCAATTTGCAATAATACGTTCGTTTACCAAAAGCATACGTTCATCAGTAAATATCCTTCGTTCATTAAATAAACAAAAAAATAATTCGTCTCAATTCTAAATATGAGTATTTTTAGAACGGGACAAAATTTTAGGATTATTATCCACTTTTTATCCAGTAAATTTACGATATCCTATTTAATACCAAGATGCGAAATCTGATCATATGTACGCTTCTGTTTTTCTTTTTAATACTGGATTATTCTTTATCCCGGTGTGCAGAGAACAATTCTGTTTATATGGGATATACAAAATCCTTACATGGCGGAGGATTTGACTATCATAGTCTACAGCCTGATATCACAAAATCCATGTTAATCCGTTCTATCAGCAGCAAAGAATACATTGAATGGGAAACTGAAACAATTCCCGGAAATCTGAATGCTGATTCGGTGGAGTTTATATGGATGTTTGGGATTGATGCTAATATTGACAGTCACGAATTTAAGCTTTACCTGAATAATCTGGAAATAGTAACATTTTCGAATCCATTAATTTCCGAAAAAGTGAATTGGGTTTGTAAAGGCCTTAAAGGATCAAGCCTTACTTTTAAACCTCTTATCCTTGATAAATTCAATGACCCGATGGGGTATGCATTTCTGAGAGTTCCCAGGAGTTTGATAATTTCAGGGAAACCTCAGGTTCTGAAAATTACAGGTGAAGATGCTGGCAGCAGGTCGTGGTATATGACCTTTGAAGCCGGCATTAATGAGAGTGTCCGCATTGTGCAGTCCGACGCTGTTATCCGCAAAGATGGTAAGTTAATGCAACCGGTAAATTTTCAATTTTCTCACCTTGGAAACAGTATAGGAGTACGGATTGAAATACAAGGGGCTGTAGTAAAAGAATTGAACATTGATGCAGGATACACTTCCGTAGAAATTTTGATGCCCCTTACAGAAAAGGAGGAGAACTATACAGCTGGAATTAGTTTTGGGAATAGCCCTGTAAAAACCTATACTTTTACTACTTCACCTCCTCACCATTATACTTTTTACTTTGTGCAGCATGCACATACAGATATTGGGTACACCCGGCCTCAGACAGAAATTCTACCGGAGCATTTAAGGTTCATCGATTATGCACTCGATTATTGTGACAAAACTGATAATTACCCTGACGCGTCCAAATTCAGATGGACCTGTGAAACATCATGGCCTGTAAGGGAATATCTGAATTCACGCCCGGCCGTCCAGGTAGAACGCTTAAAAAAACGAATACGCGAAGGCCGGATTGAAGTTACCGGCTTATTCCTTAATATGTCGGATCTCTATGATGAGAATATTTTAAAATCAAGCCTTGAGCCGGTTAAACTTTTCCGTAAAGAAGGGATCCCTGTTAAAACTGGCATGCAGGATGATGTTAACGGGGCTGCATGGATTCTCGTAGATTATCTGAAAGATGCCGGAATCAGCTACCTCACAATGGGGCAGAATGATGGAAGAGCTTTAAAGCCATTTGATAAGCCAACTGTTTTCTGGTGGGAATCACCTGCAGGAAACCGTATACTTACCTTTCGGGGTGAGCATTATATGCACGGAAATTATCTTGGTATCCTTACAAACGACATGAATGCCTTTGAGAAAAATATCTTTAAATACATTAACGACCTTCAGCATCTCAATTATAATTACGAAGATATTTGTTTACAGTTCAGTGGTTACTTAACAGATAACTCACCTCCGTCAACAAATGCCTGTGAGCTTATCAGGAGCTGGAATGAGAAGTATGAATGGCCAAAGCTTCGTTTATCAACAATCAGTGAGTTTCCTGCGATTATAGAATCGAAATACAGCGATAAGCTTCCTGTTATCCGGGGTGCATGGCCCGACTGGTGGTCGGATGGATTTGGATCCACAGCTATTGAAACAGCAAATGGCAGAAAATCGCAAACCGATTTTATTGCCAATCTCGGATTACTTAGTATGTGTAAATTTTCGGGTAGCATTATACCAGAATACGCTGATAAACTGATTTCGGATATCAGGGACGATCTGGCTTTCTGGGATGAACATACTTTCACTGCTGCTGAAAGTATAACTGATCCTTTAGCTGAAAATACATATGTACAATGGGGACAGAAAGCAGCAAACATTTGGGATGCCGTTAAAAAGAACAGTCTGCTCAGGGAAACAGCCATGGGTTTAATCCAGGGCAGGGCAGGTAAAGAAAACGTACCTTCACTGGTAGTTTTCAATCCTTTAAATGTAGAACGATCTGGAACTACAGTTGTTTATATCGACCACCAGATTCTTCCGACAGACAAGGCCTTTTCCATTGTTGACATTGAAGGTAAAACCGTAAGGGCATTGTCGTTAAGCGGAAGAGATGATGGAAATTATTGGGCATTTTATCTGGATAAACTGCCCGCATTCGGATACAAAACTTATCGTATAGAAGTTTCCAAACAATTTCCTGCCATCCAGCAGAAGAAGAAATTTGAAGGTCTTCTCGAGAACCAATATTACAGGATCCAATTTGACACAGTAAAGGGAGGAATAAGGAGCTTTATCGATAAAGAATCAGGCAAAGAACTCGTTGATCCGGATGCACCCTGGTTATTAGGTCAGTTTATTTACGAACGCCTGGGTAAAAACCGCAACCAGCTGGAGCTTAAGCGACTTGATGAGGTGGAACGAAGTAGCCTTACCAACCTCCGGTTCAGCAAATATACTATTGAAGGAATCTGGCAGAGCATCACAATGACAGGTCTTTCAAAAGAATGTGCTGATATGGATGGGGTTAATATCGAATTCAGATTATATGAAACAGAAAAACGCCTGGAGATAATGTGTTCAATGAAAAAACTACCTTTAACCGATCCAGAGGCAGTTTATATCGCTTTCCCCTTTAAGCTTAAAAACTCAGACATCCATTATGATGTGCAGGGTGGAGATGTTGTGGCAGGCAAAGATCAGATCGAGGGTTCCTCTGCCGACTGGTGTGCTGTTCAGAATTATGCAGCTGTTAAAAGTTCTGATTTCCAAATTATACTTTCCAGCCCGGAAATTCCCCTGATGCAATTCGGCGATCTCAATATTGGTAAGTTTCAACGTAAAACAGTAGTAAAAAATCCATACATTTTTTCCTGGGTATTAAATAATTACTGGACCACAAACTTCCTTGCCAGTCAGCAGGGTGAGCTGAAGTGGTCTTACGAAATAACTTCTTCCAAAGATACCTCTAATAAATTCAGAACGATATTCGGGTGGAGTTCCAGGATTCCTTTTCCTGCCAGGGTAATTCCTGCTTCTGCAAATTCTTTCGGGGAGAAGAATCATTCATTTTTGCCGGCAATATCATCAGATCTATTACTCATAGTTGCTGAACCATTGAAACAATCGGACTCAGTGCAATTCTCACTCAGGGAAATAGGCGGGAAAGCCGCAACAGTGACAAACAGCGAAAAACAAACTTTCATCTTTAAACCATTTGAATCAAAATCAGTTAATTTTTCTATTAAATAAAGGATCAGGCAGAATTTATGATTAAGTATTGCTTCAATATTATTTTATTATTGCTCCTCATTAACATTGAAGCTAGTGCGCAATCTGTAATAAATATTGGGCTGAAGAAGAATGGCTACTCCGTTAAACGATACACAACTGAAAATGGGCTGTCTAACAATGAGATAAGCAGGATAGTCCAGGATGACTATGGCTTTATCTGGCTTGCAACCTCAGATGGATTAACCAGATTTGATGGAAATGATTTCAAGGTTTTTAAGCATGTGCCCTACGTTAAAAATTCACTTCCGTTTTTTAAAATACAATCCTTAATCCTGGACGAAAGCAATCAGCTGTGGATATTGTCTGCAAATAAATTATACAGATTCGACAGAAGCCAGGAGTGTTTTATTGAGTACAGCTCCAGAAAGCAAGCTGATCTTAAATCCGACACTATTTACAATATCGTAAACGCTCCTGATAAATCACTCTGGATTTTCGGGAATAAAGGAATCTCACGTTTCAATCCCAGTTTAAATTCATTCAGTCATTACAGTGTTCACTGTAACTCCTCATTGCCTCTCCAAAATGGCATATTCTGGATAGATAATTACAATAAATTCTGGGTATACTCTAAAGGCTTTCTATTTAAAGGACTTATTAAAAAAGCAGATACTGGAGAACAGCTAATCTATTTTTATAAGAAAATAACATTAGATCTGCCGATACAATCAACATCACCATTGATGCTTCAGTCGGATATTTTTCAGGCAACCGACAGTTCAGTTTTTATGGCTGGAACAAGGGGACTATATTATCTTGACATGAAAAAATTTATGTCCAGACCGGCCTCAACGGAAGAATTACGTTTAAGGAAATTCGATAATACCAGGTCCATTTTCTGGGCTATTAAAGGACAAGGCTTATTTGTTTATTTGCCAATTAGTGAAAAATTAATTCATCTTGATGATGATCAGGTGCAAAATCCTTCTGCGGTTTTGTATGATAAAAATGGTAGTTTATGGTTTGGTGGAATTGATAAAATGAAGAATGGAACAGGCTTAAATCAAATAAACCAGATATCCACTGTTTTTAATTCATATCTGACAGATAACTCAGAGAGTCAGAATTTTAATGTGTCAACCGTTTTTAAAGACAGTAAAAATAACCTCTGGATTGGATGTAACAACTCCGGTTTTATTTACAAACAAAGTGCTGAAGGCGAATTAAGGAAGATCAGGCAAATACATCAGGAGAAAAAGGGAAACTCAAACGCAGCTGTTTCTTTTCTTGAGGATTCTGAGAATAACATTTGGATTGGATATGACGAAAAATTCCTAGACGTATTTAATCTGAATTCGGATAAATTTTCAGACGGAACAATTCTGGTGCCTGAATTAAACATAAAAAATGACCAGAGACTTTCCTATAAGTTTCTAGTGAAGGATAAAGATGGGAACTTTTATGCCGGTGGGAGTAATTATTTATTTCATTTCAATCCGATACTTAAGAAACTCTTGCACGTATTCGATCTTAAAACACTTGATATCAATGAAATAAATGCTCTTTGTGTTGCAAAAAATGGAAATTTATGGGTTGGATCTTCAAATGTATTTTTCAGATTTAATGCTGACTTAAAAAATCCCAAACAATTTTTATTAAGCTCGACTTATTATAATATTCAATGTATAATTGAGGAAAAGAATAGTGATAAATTGTGGCTTGGTCTCCAGGGTGGGGGTATTTGCAATTTTGAACCAAAAAGCAGGAATTCAGTTTTTTATACAAGCAGCAATGGGCTTGCAGGGAATAATGCCTACCATATTTTGCAGGATAACCGACAAAATCTATGGATCAGCACAAATCATGGAATTTCCTGTTTAAACCTGAATGACAAGTACTTCAACAACTATTCCCTATCGGATGGCTTGAGAATCAATGAATTTAATCCAAATGCAGGCTTTATTACTGAAAAGGGAGAAATGATTTTTGGCGGTGATGGTGGTATAGCAGGTTTTTATCCGGATAGCCTGGAGCTATGCAATAAAAACATGAGCAATAATACTAAATTATTGATAACCAATGTTTCATCTCCCGGGAACGGAAATGGTGGTGAAATTGCAATCTATGAAACAAGTTTAATAAGGTTTCCAAGAAAAACAACTAATTTTAAAATAACTTTTTCCTGTATTGATTTCATTTTCAATGACAAGATAAATTACAGGTACAGATTAAAGGGAGTTGAAAATGAATGGGTGATAACAGATAGCAGGCATCGTAGTGCAAATTATTCTTCAATGCAACCGGGCTCCTATCTTTTTGAGGTAGAATCAACAGATAAAAGTGGCAAGTGGATAAATCATGCTGAGTTAACTATTAAAATACCTGCCTGGTTCTATGAAACATTGATATTCAAATTGGTAATTATATTACTCCTGGCATTATTCATTTCTTGGTTTGTAAACTTCAGGTTCCGGCAAATGCAGCATTATGAAAGGCGGAAACAGGAGCAACTCAAGCTTGAATCATTGCGAGGCCAGATGAACCCTCATTTCACCTTTAATTCATTAAATGCCGTTAACTATTTAATTGCAATTAATGATAAAAAAAGAGCGAACGAATATATCAGCGATTTGTCGCGCCTGATGAGATCTATTTTGACAAATTCCCAGAATGAATTTATTCCTTTGGAACTCGAAATAAACAATATCAAGGATTATCTCAAACTTGAGCATTTGAGGTTTTCAGATAAATTTAATTTTAATATAGAAATAAATGAAGATTATTTTTTAGAAGGAATTATGGTTGCTCCATTTCTTGTACAACCATTTGCTGAAAATGCAATTTTACATGGACTTTGCACCTTAAATGAGAGGAAAGGAACCCTAAACCTGCGATTTGAGAAAAAATTAAATAAATGTATAGTTTGTTATATCGAAGATGATGGTATTGGAAGGAAGAAATCGGAAACCCGCAAATCTGATTTTGAGAAGTCTCATCAGTCGAGGGGAACAGACCTTACTATAGAAAGGCTAAGTATTATGAATAGCCTATATAAGACAAATCACAAAATTAGTATTACCGATTTATTTTCTAACAAAGAAGAAAGCGGTACATGTGTAATTATCGAGATTCCGTACATTTACCAATAAAATTGCTTTTATGTCAATATTAAAAACAGTTATTGTTGAGGATGAAATACCGTCACAGGAAGTTCTGGTCAACTATTTGAATCAATATTGTAAAGATGTAGAAATTGTTGCTGTTACAAAATCCCTTAAGACAGGAATTACAGCAATTAAACAATATAAGCCAGATCTCGTCTTTCTGGATGTCCGATTGCCAGATGGTTTAAGTTTTGAACTATTTAAAGAATTCAAGGAAATTGATTTTAAAACAATTTTCATAACAGCATATTCAGAGTATGCTGTTAAAGCTTTCAGAATCAGTGCTATAGATTACTTACTTAAGCCATTAAAGATTGATGATCTCATTGATGCAATAAATAAAGTAAAAAATGAAATCCTGCAGCAGTTCGATATAGGAAGGCTTGAAGTTCTTTTTAAAAATATTAACAATCAGGGAACATCCTTTGAGCAATTGGTTGTACACGAAAATTCAGGGTTCAGAGTAATTGAACTTAAGGAAATTATTTTGTGTAAGGCTGATGGCTATTGTACTGCATTTCATCTGGTTGGAGAACAGAAAGTTGTAAGTTCAAAAATTCTGAAGTATTATGAAGAACTTTTACCAACAGCAACCTTTATCCGCGTACATAATTCTTTTATCATCAATATAAAGCATGTACGGACATTTAATACCGATGGATTAATAGGTTTATCTGAAGGAAATAATGCTGCACTAGGGAACACATTCAAAAAACGTTTTATTGAATATTTTAATAAGCTAAAGTAACAAACACCTGCCTGTACCTGTGATGCCTGATAAGCATGCAATGTAACAATCTCAAAATCATCAATATTTCTTAAATTCGCTATGCATTAATGATGTAGATGGGGCAACTTTATGCTCTTGCTTTCGTCATGTATATTAGGAATAGTAGAAATGGCTCCTGAGGAGAAGATACTTAAAGGATGTAAAGAGGGAGACCGTCAGGCACAAGGGGAGCTGTATAAAATGTACGCATCCTCCATGTTTGGCGTTTGTCTTCGCTATTCGCATAACCGGGAAGATGCAGAAGATGTGCTTCATGAAGCTTTTGTTAAGGTATTCAGCAATATCGGACTATATCGGGGACAAGGATCATTTGAAGGCTGGATAAGAAGAATAATGGTAAACGCATCTATCGATCACTACAGAAGCAGATTAAAACACCAATTTGTGAACATCGACGATATAAATATTGGAAATGAAGATACCGGAAACGAAATTAATGAGGATAATATTCTGGGAGATAATGATGGGAGACCTGGTCCTCAGGATATTATGAACCTGATACAAAAACTCCCCGATGGTTATAGAATGGTACTGAACTTGTTTGTGCTTGAAAAACATAACCACAAAGAAATCAGTGAGATGCTGGGCATTTCAGAAAGTGGCTCCAAGTCGCAACTGTTTAAAGCCAGAAGATACCTGCGGAAATTACTGGATGAAAAGTATTCAATGAAACCAAAAGATTTATCAATATATGAACTGGGATAAGGATAAAGACCTCGACAAGCTCATCGAGGACAAGCTCGGGAATTTTGAAGACAGGCCATCACCCTGGGTGCTGGAAGCAGTGCTTAATGACGTGCCGGCAGCCTCCTCAAAAGGATTTTCATTCCTGCATGGAAGTGGACTGATAGTGACTATTAGCAGCGCATTTCTTGTTGGAACGCTTGCTCTCTTCTATTTCCTTGGCTATTTTGATACAGCTTCTGCTGTTAAAGACAATTCGCAGCTAGCGAAGAATGAACTTGTTAAGACTATCCCTGGTTCTGAGGCCTTGCCTGAAATTAAAGAGAAAGGCAATACTCAAATTTCCTCCAATGCCGTGAGCAAGCAAACGGAAAATCAAAAAATCAAAAAATCACCAGAAAAAGTAGAACTTTCAAATCAACAAAGTAGTAAGCAAACAATTACTGCCGCAGTCCTATCAAATTCTAAATCACAAACAACAACTTCAGTTTTTAATAAACCCTTATTACAAGATCATCCAAAGTCAACTTTTGAAGCTTTTGCCAGTATCGATTTACCTTCTGTTATGAGAATGAAGAGAGATGCATTCCTTGAAATTTCAGATAATTTTATGCTTAACTTTCTTCCGGTTTCAAGAGAGAATTTTACATCAATATTCCGAAATTCCAGCAGAAAGAATTACTCCTATTACGCACCAAATGGGAATCTGGCAATAAGTATGTATTTTCAGGCCGACTATCTGAGTAGTAAGACATCTGAAAATGTTGCCAGCCGGAGAAATCTTGCCGGGCTTGGTGTTATGTGGTCAAAAAATAATTTCCTCCTCGAATCCGGATTAATCTATTGCAGAGAGAACCACGACCAGAAATTCAACCTGAATTATAATGAATTTGTCGGGACTTACATGCGTATTGATTCCATAATTTTCCAGGTTCAGAACGGGCAGTTAACATCAACTAACGTACTGGTTCTCGACAGTGTTTTCGGACAGGATCAGAAAATCAGCAGACAAATTACATCTTCATCCTATACTTATCTCAATGTTCCGCTACTGGTTGGAATTGAACAACAAAAATCACGCTTTGCCTTCAATATAAAAACCGGTTTCCTGATGGGAATTCAGGTAAATAAAACAGAAGAGATGCCAGTTACACCCGAGAATTCCAAAATCAGCAGTGTAAGCAGAACAAGTCCGGTTTACCTTACAACTAATCTGCAATGGGTACTGAGAGCAGGAATAAACTGGTATATTTCTGATCAGTATGGACTGCTTCTGGAGCCTGGTGTTCAGGGTTATTTGAGTAAGCCGTATAATCCTGCAGAAGGAAAAACCGACAGGCCAGTTTATTTTGGGATAAAAGCCGGTATTTTCAGAAAATTTTAGATTTAAAAAAATGAAAAAACCTTTGCTCAGATATTCACTAATTCTATTGTTTATATTACCTGTAAGCTTTGTGCAGGCGGCATCACAGCATACTATAACAGGTTTTATATACGATTCAATTTCCGGATACGGCATTCCAAATCAAAAGGTTTACTTTTTATATGAAGATTCAACATCTACGAGTCTTGACTCGGTAATAACAGCTCAGGGTGGTATATATTCTTTCGATACGCTACTTCCTGACAGTGGTCAGAATACGTTAAAAGTTTTCACTTTTGGTTGCGATAACTACAAATACGAGCAAACTATTTCCAATCCCGGAGCATTGGAATTTGCATTTTTTACTATTTGCTTTTTAACTCCTACTCCAAACTGTGAAGCCTCTTTTTTTCCCAATCAGGATAGTCTCTATCCTCTGAGAGTTTACTTTAGCAATACATCTACAGGATTAATCAATACCTATTTATGGGATTTTGGAGACAGCACTTATTCAACTGAGCTTAATCCGGAGCATACTTATTTACAGCCTGGAAGTTACCAGGTAAGCCTCAGTAATGGGAATACAATGAACCCGCTTTATACCTGTTCGGTAATACAAACTGTTGTAATTAGCCCGATGTGTATTCTGGCAGGGCAGATTTTAGCAAATCAGTTTCCAATTCAGGCACAGGCCAAAGTCATTCTCTACAGGGTCATTTCTTCCGATTGGATTGCCATTGACACTTCTTATGTTGATAGCCAGGGCGTTTATTATTTCTACCAGATTCCTCAAGGAAATTATAGCCTGAGGGCTATACCAACGGATCCTGAACTTGCCAAACATTATTTCCCTACATATTTTCATCAGGCCTTGACCTGGCATGATGCAGCACTTATTTCACTGCACGACAGTACCTACACCAACAGCTTTGAGCTCAAACCAAAACCTGAACCTATGGGCGGTACAGGTGCACTCACCGGCCACATTGTTTACACAAATGGTACATCTACGGTAGCAGCACCCGACATTGAGCTGATGGTATTCAGCACTTCACAGACAGGAATCGATTATAATTTTTCATCTGCCGACGGGAGTTACCTGATTGGCGGTCTCTTACAGGGGAATTACATGTATTATGCTGAACTACCTGGCAACACCGCCTCCTATTTTATTTATTTTACTATTGGAAATCCGGCATTCGATACAGTTACTGTAAACTTATTTATTCAAAACAATACGATCGGAATAGAAGACATTAATAAAGCGGTAAGTATGCTCAATGTCTATCCTAATCCTGCTCCTGAACGTGTCACCATCGAACTGCAATCTGACAGGATCATCAGAGGAAGGCTTTCGATAAGTGATTTCACAGGCAGTGTAATCCAAACAGAAGATATTCTCCTTATCAACGGAAGAAACCGGATTGAAAAAGACTTGTCAGGCTTTAGTCGCGGATTATATTTTATCAATGTTGATCTTGGTAAATCAGGCAGAATTTGCAGGCGGATTATTCATTAACCCAAACATTCTTTATTCGAACAACCACATTGTTTCTTCGTGGCTGAGATCTTTTAATGGATTCCCGGTTTGAATAAAGGTTTCCGATAACTTTGTCTTTTTTTCCTGAAGCAGGAGAATCTTCTCTTCGATACTATCCTTAGTTATATACTTATAGGCAAATACTTTTTGCTGTTGCCCTATCCGATGTGCTCTCGCCATTGCCTGTTGCTCTGCAGCCGGGTTCCACCAGGGATCTAAAATGTACACATAGCTGGCCTCAACAAGGTTTAAGCCCTCACCACCAGCTTTTAAAGAAATAAGAAATATCGTTTTATCGGGACTTGAACGAAAACTGCTGACTACCTTTTCACGATCCTTGGTGGCACCTGTAAGCATTGAATATTTCCAGCCACGTTTTTCAAATTCAGCAGCAAAATAATTAAGGTATTTTACAAAAGAAGAAAAAACCAGCACTTTGTGATTCTCCTCCACAAGGGTTTCCAGATTCTTAAGTACCTGTTCTGCTTTTCCGCTCTCGCCATCATATTCCGGATCAATTAGCAGGGGATGATTGGAAATTTGCCGCAGGCGTATCAGGGCTCTCAGTACATGAATAGAAGTATTGGCCTTCCCGCTTTTGTTAGAATTATCTAACAGGAAGTTCCGTACAAGCAATTTCTCAGTTTCATGAAACTTGCGTTGAGAATCCGTCATTTCACAATACCAGTTGTTTTGAGTAAGAGGTGGTAAATCTGGTTCAACATCTTCCTTTTTACGTCTCAGAATAAACGGAAAAACTATTTTTTTAAGCCTTGATGTTCTCGCTTCGTCATGGATTTCCTTATTTTTTCCAATGAATTCATTTAAAAACCAGTTATGTGTACCAAGTAAGCCTGGATTCAGGAAATTCATCTGCGACCATAAATCGGAAAGTGAGTTTTGAATAGGCGTACCCGTAAGTGCAATTCGATGATTGGACTGAAGTTCACATACAGCCTTTGTAATTTGGGCATCCGGATTTTTGATTACCTGGCTTTCGTCAAGAATAATATAATAGAAACGGTATTTTGAAAGCCATTGAATATCACGTCGTAAGGTGCCATAAGTAGTAAGAATAAGGTCGAAAGCATCAAACATTCCCGGGCTTCCATGCCGGTCGGGACCAGTGTGAATTATTGACCGTAATGTTGGTGCAAAACGGCGGATCTCATTTCTCCAGTTATGGATTAGCGAAGATGGCATCACAATTATTGATGCAGCTTGCATATTTTCCTCACTACTTAACAAAAGTGCGAGTGTTTGAATAGTTTTACCCAGGCCCATATCATCTGCAAGGCAACTTCCGAATTCATTATTTTGCTGAAATTGCAACCACTGCAGCCCTTCTTCCTGATACGGCCTTAGACTGCTTTTTAAGGTTGATGGTATTCGAACTGCTTCAGCTTTACGAAAGATTAAATGATCGGATATTGAAGTAAATAATTCATCCTGCCCTATTTTAACATCTTGAATAAATGAGAAATGGTGTTTTATTATCCTTAGCCGATTCGCAGTTTCAACTCCAAATGAAAGTACATCAGTATAACACGAAAACCATTCCAGCGGGATAATGGCCAATGAGCCGTCGGCCAATTGAAATTCACGGATATTATTCAGAATATATGGTCTGAGTTTCAGAAAAGGAATTTCGAAATCCCCAAACCTTACAATTCCATAAATATCAAACCAATCCCTGCCCCTGTCAATGTTAATTTCTATGTTTATTGAACCAGTAAAATAATTTTTACTACCCGTATTTTGTAATATCCGGATTCCTGTTTCATCAATAAAAGTGCAATTCTGGTTTAGCCATTCCAACAGCTGAAAAAGTGAATCATTCGCTGAATTTGTATCGGAGGCTACTCCTATTGTGTTATCATTTTTCTTTTTCAATCCTCTGCTTGTCAGCAAATTAATCTGATCAGCCTCCCATTCCGGATTCCTGCGGATTCTGGTAAATTCCAGATGATCCTGCTGATATACCATATCCACGAAACTCTTATGTGTGTTTCCTGCCATAATTCGTTTCGGGCCATAGCTAAACCAGATTAAAAAAACTCCATTTCCCTGCCAGTCAAGTTCAAGGGAAAGCTCCATAACCGGGATTACAGGTTTATCAATAATATCGAACCCTTCAGCTTGCACCTCGCCGGTTCTGACATTCTTTAAAACGAATTTTTGCAGATATTCCTTTTCTGTTTTTCGCGAAATAGCTATTGCGGATTTCGTAGTAAAAGGCGTAAGTTTCAGGCCATCGAATTCTGCCGGGAACTGGACTAATAATTGATTGAATTTCACCCAGCAGGGAGAATAGCTGATAATTCTGGTCTGTTTATCCTGAAGTGGAATTTGTTTATCGAGATGATAAACTTCCAGCTTATAGAGCAATCCATCATCAGTTCTGCTAAAGTGAAACCTTGGAGAGACCAATTCAGCATGAGGACTAAGAATAACACTCTTCCCTCCTTCCGATCTTTCTTCCCTGAAACATATCCTGATTGAAGAATCAACAGCAATCTGAATGGCTTTACTAAGCTGCCTGTCGATAAATGGTCTGACATGTTGTTTAAAAATAACATCATCGAGGTCGCGGATAAACTCGACTGCCTTTTTATTTTTCGCAAAATGCCGGCTCAACTCAGCTTCGGAACAGGAATCGGCCAGTTTCATAATCTGCTGTGCAGGAGCATCAAGGAACTCCTGATATTGGCTTGCCTTATCAATTATAAAGGGTTCAACTAATGCCTTGGTTCCGGTAGTTTCATTCACCAGACAGCCTGAAAAAACAACCCCTAAACGACGGTGCTGGTGGAGAAGCAGGAAGAACGCAGCCTTATTTTGTTCCATCCTACAAAGCTAAGCAAAGCTTGGAAACCAGACTATTCGCTGGGAACAATAATTTGTTTTATCAGGTTACTCCATGAAAAGCAAAATTTCTTAGTTGTATAATGCTAATTCCGTCACTATAATGACGCTTTTTATGTTAATTCCGTCATTTACTTGACGATTTTTACATTATTGTTATATTTTTAATTATTTTTGTAAAAAAAAGGCAGGAATGATTTACATAAATCGCTTAGTTAAGAAAAATATTACTGCTGCTATTAAAGCCAATAAGGTTTTGTTAATATATGGAGCCAGAAGAGTTGGTAAAACTGTTTTAATGAAACAGATAGCACAGGAGTTTAGTGGCAAAAGTTTGTGGATGAATGGGGAGGATGCTACAACAATCCGGCTTCTTGAAGAACGTAGTATTGCAAATTACAAGCGGTTATTTTCAGATATTGGGTTGTTATTGATTGATGAAGCACATCAAATTCCTGATATCGGGATAAAACTGAAATTGATGGTGGATGAAATTCCAGGTTTATGTATAATTGCTTCAGGGTCATCAGCACTTTCATTACTGAACCAGACAATGGAGCCCCTTACCGGTCGGTCATTTCATTTTCCAATCTATCCGATTTCACAAGCTGAACTTGCATTTACTGAAAATCACTTTGAAACCGTCAATAAATTAGAAGAACGACTTATCTATGGATCCTATCCGGAGGTTCTGAAAACTGAAAATTTAGAAGAAAAAGGCCGCTATCTCCAAACAATAGTAAACGCCTATTTATACAAGGATGTTCTTAGTATTGAAGGCACCCGCAATTCTCCCAAAATAAACGATTTATTAACGTTAATTGCATTTCAGACTGGTCAGGAAGTTTCCAATGAAGCAGTTGGCAGGCAATTGGGATTAAGTAAAAATACTGTAGAGAAGTATCTTGACCTGCTAAGTCGTATTTACATTTTATTCAAACTAGGAGGATATAGCAGAAATCTAAGAAAAGAAGTAAGCAAACACAGCAAATGGTATTTTTATGACAATGGTATACGGAATGCACTGATTGGCGATTTCTCGCCACTTTCGATCCGGTCGGACACAGGAGCTTTGTGGGAGAATTACTTACTGGCAGAAAGAGTAAAGAAAGCCGGAAATGAAGGAGAAACCGTCGATTTCTATTTTTGGCGGACATACGATCAGCAGGAGATTGATATGATTGAAAAACAAGGAAACAATCTTTCAGCCTATGAAATTAAATGGAAAAACGATAAAGCCAAAGTACCGGTTGCATGGAAAAATGCCTATCCGGATGCCCAATGGAAATTGATAAATCGGGAAAACTATCTTGATTGGATATTGTAATCCCTACTCTATCATCACCTTTCTCGATATCACAGCATTACCGGAATTCACACAAACCATGTAAAGTCCCGGGCTTAATTTGCTGGTAGAAAAGGAAACTACACTTCCCTCAAACTCAGCGTTTATCACCTGTCTGCCGGTCAAATCAATAATGCTTACTTCTGATTGCTTTCTGGCATTATTATTCAAACTCAGCTGCATCATTCCATTACTTTGAATAATAATTATATTCTGTCCCTTATCTGCAAGAGCTTCTAATCCGGTAGTTGTCTGGTAAATTATACGATACGAATACCAGGTCCGGCTGGTCACATCGTATAGCCATACCTTTCCGTTTGCATAAGAAAAGCGAAACATATTACTGGTGATGGCAGTTGTGGGCAGATGAATCGTCATTGTAAGCAATCCGCTGGTTTTACTGAATAGCAGAACGTCCTTGTTAACATAATCCAGCAATCCGATTTCTTTTCCTACGCAGCCGGTAAAAATTACACTCGTTGAATTAATATCAGTCAGATTGGCTATTCCGGTCAGTGGTAAGCTGCCAAGTGCATTCCAGCTTGGGCGACTGTATCGGAAAATAGAACCATTGTAGTAATAAATCATCTCATTAGACGAATAGTCTAATGCACCACACGACTGAACATCTGGCTGGCTCATACTGCTAAAAACGACTACGCCAGTGCTTTGAGCATATCCACTTACATTAAGAGCAGGAAGATACAAACCGTTTGAACTATAACCGTTAGCCTCAATCTGAGCCAGCTCCGGGTTCCACCAAAGTCCCCGTGAATCGAAATTTGTAGTTGCCTGGAACAATGGAACGCCAGTATTCGAAAACGTTTCAAGCGGATAGGAGTTACTTCCGGCAATTAGTGCATAATACAGACTATCATGTGGATTGAAAGCCACACCAGAACCATTGGTACCAGAGGTTCCTACAAAAGTTAATGTAAGGTCAGGAACGGCATTTAATAAAAATTCGCACTGCGAATGTCCTGAATATCCACTTAAACAGATGGCGAGCAGAACCATGAAAAATAAAGGTCTCATTTTGTGTTTTATTAAGCGTTATTAATCACAAATATTTTTACGATTAGATTGATGATGATTTTAGATAGTATCAAAAATAACAAAAAATAATAATTCAACTAATTAAATCTATACTTTCTTAAAGTTATTCCCGTTACTAATTTAGTCTTCTGATTATTTCCAAAAACTTTATTGCATGACAATCTGATTTTTACTCCATTTTACAGTAAAAATTTAGCATCATCCTTATGAAGCATTCCCAACGCTGGTAATTGGTTTCAGGATTTTTAGTTCTACTCTATTAATGTTCCCGACATTCTATCTGGCCTTTACCGGAATTTTGTTTCATTTTAAATCCTTTTACTATGAAGAAGCTTCGTTTGGTGACGCCTGCATTTGTTATGTTGTTTGGAATGATTTCTTCAAAGTCTTCAGCCCAGGACACGATTCGCGTAAGTGTATATTTTGATTATGCGAAATCAATCCTGATTCCGGAAGCAATAACCAGGCTTGACAGCCTGGCAGATGTATTAACTAAGTTTAACGTGGAATCGCTTAGAATTACGGGCAACACCGACAATCACGGAAGCTATGACTACAACCGGACTTTGTCTGAATCGCGTTCCCGAACCGTTTACGATTACCTCGCCGACAAAGGCATCAACATGGACAATCTGGAAATTCTGGCACAAGGTAAATCACTGCCTCTAAGTCCTGGTAGCAATGAATCCTCAAGGGCCACTAACCGCCGTGTCGATATTCTTGCCGTTGTAATGCCACGCTTCCCCGCCAAGACCAAATCGGTCGCAGTTTCATATAAAAGAGGCAACCAGGAAATAGAAGTAAAATCAGAAATACCGCAAGTAAGACTTAAGGTTCCGGAAGGAGCCTTCTACCCTTACACAAACACGGAAATCACTTTAAATTATGATTACAGGACAGACATGGATAAAATGGTAAAAGCCGGCTTTACAACCATGTCGTCAGAAGGGGAAGTACTTGCCTCGGCAGGTGTAATTTGCCTGAAAGCAAGCACCAGTAATGGACAGGCATTGGCCGACAGTTTCAGGCTTACTAAACCTGTTGAAGTATACCTTGCGGCAAGCAATTGTGCCTGCATCCCTGGCGAAATTATGCTTTGGAGCGCAGTAAAAAACGATGACAACACTATAGTTTGGGCACGTTTGAAGGACAGCGTGAAACTGCTACGCGAGACAAGCCATGAATTCTACGTTTTCAATGTAAACTCCCTTACATGCATAAACCTCGACTGTTATCAAAAAACGGAACCCTTGCTGATTTCATTTCGCAGGTATGAAGCTGTTTCAGTAAAGCTGGTTTATCCACGCTCAAAAGCAATTATAGTTGGTAAAATGGTAAAACCCGGAATAGTAAACATCCCCGCCTTAAGAAACAAGGAAACCCCTAAGATTTATGCTGTTGCAAAAGATCACAATGGTGCAGAATATCGGATTAATGGCAAGCGGCTGAACTCCTTTTCTACAAATTTATTCACTGGCAGAATCACTCTCCGCAAATCAGATTTCAAGAAAGCTCCGGTATTAAAAATCAAGAAAGTAAATAAAGATCAGGTAACGTATGGTTTTGTTGAACCTAAATAAACACACAAGATGAAACGATTTTTAGTAAATTCGATAGTGGTGATTGGTTTATTGATACCACTTGCCGCAGTTGCCCTGAATAGGCTAAGCATTGGAGAAGCAATAAAGAATAATCTGGTAAATTGCAAACTTAAAGCTTCTGGTGCCATCCCCGACAGCCTGAGTCGAAGAAGTGGATATTTGGTCTCAATGACGATTCAAAGCCTCACGACTGAACCCCTGGAAATTATTTTCGAATCAGGCAGAAGGTTCATGTGTAATGATAGTTCTTCGCAGAATCTGATTCTAACAGAGGAAAGACTTGTAACTATAACCCATGGAAATCAGGTTCCATATCAGTTCATGGCTTACTGCATCAATAAGCGCAAGGTTTCTCCCAATTACAAGAGCTATACAATTGGTACTATGGCTCAAGGACTATTACTGAAAGCAGCTCAATTTCTTGGGGTGAAAAAAATCCGGAGTAAGGCAACACCCACGGCAATATGGGCTATTACAAATAATAGTCCGATTGAAGAAGTTAAGGGAAGAACGAATTTCGAAACCCGTCTGGTCAGAAATTATCTGTATGGTATTACCGGCAGGCAGCGTCCACCTCGATCAAAAGAACCCTTATCCTATCCCTCAGTCAACCTTTCCGGTGAACTACGCTGGAATATGCCAAACAATGGTAAAGTTTATCTTTATGTGCTCGACAGCAACAACAACCGTCTTGGCTGCCTCCTTAATAATCAGTCCTATCAAAAAGGAATTCAATATTATACGTTTCACTTTCTCGATGATGCACTCCTTCCTTCGCAAACGTATCGTCTTCTTCTGGTGAAGGATAATCTTCCGCTCAAAGAGCTGGCAGTGAGAAGTAAAGAGGAGCTTTAGGCAATGCGTCCAGCCTAGCGGAGTTCAGTTTAGCTACACAATATCTAGTCTTAGAACTTATTTAAACATATTAATTCTTACTACTTAACTATTAAAGCAAGTTTTAATAATATTAAGTTAACACACTGCTTATCAATTGATAATAAATTTGTTTGCAACAAATAACCCTATCAAATGAAAACTTGCCAGTTTAATGATTCCTATTTCCCTATAATCGATGGAGTAGGAATGACAGCTCATAACTATGCCTCTTGGCTTGAAAAACAAAACTGCAATTCCTTCCTGATTGCTCCCGGTGTTAAAGATTATGTTGACGATGTTAATTACCAAACCCTGCGGTTTAATTCGGTAATGATGCCAATGATGAATCCCTATCGCATAGGTTTGCCTCATATTGACTATAAGTTTAACCAAAAACTAAAATCTTTGGAATTTGATATTCTCCATGCCCATTGTCCTTTTGTTTCAGGTCAACTGGCATTAAATCTTTCTAAAAAACTTGATATCCCATTGGTTGCAACTTTTCACAGTAAATACAAGGAAGACTTTAAAAAGATCCTGGATTCGAATCTTTTTGTGAAATTCATGATTCAGTATGTTGTGAATTTCTATAATTCTGTTGATTATGTATGGGTTCCAAATCGATCGACAGGCGAAACATTGCGGGAATATGGATTCCAGGGGGACTTTGAAATAATCCCGAATGGAACAGATTTGGAAATCCCGCATAAACATACTTATCTCTTACAAAGGAACAGAGGGCTGCTAAAACTTGATTGCACCACCGACGATTTTGTATTATTATTTGTCGGGCAGCACCGTTGGGAAAAAAATGTTCGAATGATTATTGAGTCTCTTAAAATTCTAAAGGATGAAAATGTAAAGTTCAAAATGGTGTTTGTGGGAGAAGGATATGCCTCTAAGGATATGCATCGGTTGGTGAAACAGATGATGTTAAAAGATAATGTCATTTTTACCGGTCCAATAGCTGACAGAACCCAATTAAAACAAATATATGCCAGTGCAGATTTATTGGTGTTTCCATCCGTTTATGATAATGCACCGCTTGTAATGATTGAATCTGCTGCATACAATGTCCCGGCAATTGTTGTAAAAGGAACGTCTGCCGCCGAATGTGTTCTTGAAAATGTGAATGGATTTCTGATCGACAATACAAAAGAATCTCTTGCTGCCAAAATTAAAGATCTTTATGAGCACCCGGAAAAAATTAAAAGTGCAGGAAAGAATGCCGAAAAAACAATCTATCGGAATTGGGAAAGCATTGTAAATAATGTTAAAATGAAATATATCGATATTATTGATGAACACAATCTGATAAAATCAGCCAATCACTATTTGGTAAAAGATTTTATTCATTCTGGAAGTTTCTGATAGCCGATATATATTTAATTTACATGATTTACTATTGGTTCATTCATTCACAGTATTGCTTATTTTCGTTCATCTTTTTTAAAAAAGTCTGGGGAAAAGTAATATAGAATTAAAATTCAATTGCCAATTTGGTTATATGACATAGCTAGTTTTGCAATAAAAATGAATTTATTTTTTCTAAGCCTCACATCTTTATTTTCAGTCATCAATCCGTTGGGTACTGTACCGGTTTTCATGCAGTTGACCAAGAACAAAACCAAAGAACAAATATTAAATATTTCTATCAGAACTTGTTTAAATATGTTTGTTATCCTGACATTATCATTTTTTGCAGGCAACTATATCCTTTCATTTTTTGGTATTTCTTTAAACTCATTGAAAATTGCAGGCGGCCTGATTATCGCCACATCAGGGTTTGCCTTGCTCACAGGATCGTTTGACAAACATAAAGGAATGAAAAAAGAGGTAAAAGAAGATGCACTTAAACGATCAGAAATCACTTTAACTCCACTTGCCATTCCAATGCTTGCCGGACCAGGAACCATTTCATTGCTAATTACCTACAATCAGGAATTTATTTCTTTTTCAAATAAGTTAATTGTATTAGGATCGGTAGTAACAGTGACCTTAATAACATTTATTATATTAAACGTATCCAGAAGAATTACCAATTTAATGGGAGAATCCGGGATGAACTCTTTATCAAGGATTATTGGTTTTATTGTTATTGCACTTGGGGTTGAATTTATTCTTTCAACATTGTTAACTATAGGACATACTTTAATAAAGTAAAAAAGAATTAGAATACCTTGAAAATATAAGTTAAGTAGTCCAAGTCTGTGTTTCCGTAAAAATTGTAGCTTCAAAGGGCAAAACTCTTAAATCCCTGAAAAAGTGAATTTCTTTGGCTCTCCTGTGGGTTGAAAAAAGGACATAACCATAACTATGTGCCGGGAGCGAAATTCGTTTGGTATGTGAGGTGAAATTCAGAAAAATAATCGTCCTTTCATCATGATGTACACGCATATACACCAACACTCCTCCGCGACCAGTTAGCAAGGGCACCCATCGTCCCATTTGTAACGAAAGCAGGCGTTTCCTGATGTTAATAAGATCCTTGTAGAATAAGAGAATTGAATCTGTTTCTTTTCCTTGAAATTCAACATTCCTGGCAATTGAGTCCCTATTAAGAGGCAACCATGGAATCACTGAAGAAAAGCCTGCATATTTTGTATCGTCCCATTGCATCGGAGTTCTTGCCTTATCTCTTCCCGTAAAAAATGGCCAATAGCGTTTCCCGAAAGGATCCTGAATATCCCGGCGTTTAATTTTTGCGTTGCGCATTCCAATTTCTTCGCCATAATATATAAACGGTGTGCCTTTGAGTGTTAACAAAAGCATAGCGGCTACTTTTGCCTTTTCATCCTTATGCCTTCGCCATGGAAAACGATCCACACTTCTGAATAAATCGTGGTTTGATAAAACATTACAAGGCCATCCATTAACTGGTATACACTTGTACCACTTCTGTATACAATTGAAATACTTCCTGGCACTCCAATACTGGAATATCAAAGAAAAATCAAATGCCATATGCAATCCTTTACCTTCGTCGAGATAACGAGCTGCAACTTCTGAGTTGCCAGGAGGTTGAGTATAAACCTCTCCAACTAATACCTTATTAAGATACAAATCGACAAGCTTTCTTAATTCTCTAACAATTCCAATTGATTTCCTGCGGTTACGGGTATAAGTATGGTCCTGCAAAAACGGGATTCCTAAAAAATATGGATTGTTACGAAATTTTTTATCCTTTACAATCAGGTTAATAACATCCAGGCGAAATCCATCAACTCCGAGATCCAGCCAATACTTTATATCTTCAAAGAATTCTCTGGATAGCTCTTCATTTCTCCAGTTTAAATCTGGCTGTTCTCTAAAGAATGAATGATAATAATATTGATCTGTTGCTTCATCATATTCCCAGGCACTGCCACCCGCTACCGATTTCCAGTTATTTGGAGATTTGTCCTTTTTACCATCTCTCCATATATACCATTCCCTTTTATCAGAATCCAGCGAAGACCTGGAATCTTTAAACCAGTTATGCTGTTCTGAAGTATGATTGAGTATCATATCCAGGATAACTCTGATTCCAAGTGAATGAGCTTCACGAATTAACTGCATGAAATCGTCCATTGTTCCAAATACAGGATCAATTTTCCGGAAATTTGAAACATCATATCCAAAATCGACCATTGGCGATTCATAAATCGGTGACAACCAGATTCCATCTGCTCCCAGATCAGAAATATACTTCAATTTGCTTATAATCCCCTGAATATCACCGATTCCATCGCCATTTGAATCCATGAAACTTCGGGGATATATGTGATAAAGTACACCATGTTTCCACCAAATCCATTGATCAGGTTCAGGATAATTCATAAACCTTTTCAGATAAATCAATTTCAATATCACTAAGAAGTTTCTTCAGAATTTTGTCTGAAGTATAGTCTTTTGCACGGGCTGCTGCTGCTCCAGGAAAAGTTGATCGCATTTCTGCATCTGAAAAGTACTCAAGAATTCGATCACTCATCTCCTCAGGTGTTTCAACAAGAAAACCGTTTTTCGAATTTTGGATGATATCCTTCGGTCCTTTTGTATTATATGCTATAACCGGAACTCCGCAGCTCAGCGCTTCAAGAACAACACAACTAAACGTATCAAAACGTGATGGTAGAAGCAACAAATCAGCTGAACCATAAATTTCTGGCAGTATGTTATGATCTATCCAGCCAGTGTATTTGGCCTCCGGAAAAGCAGCTTTGAGCTCCGCTTCATAAGGACCTGTTCCGGCAATAAGCATTTTTAAACCTGTCATTTTTTCTTTTGCCTTTCTGAAAATACCCGGGAGCTCGAAAATTCCTTTTTCAGCACTCAGGCGTCCTACATATAGAATTACTTTTGCCTGCTTGTTGGTTCCGGTGTAAACAGCATCGTATGCAGGAAGATTTACAAATATATTCTCTGTCCAGTGGGCTGTTAAAAGTACTCTGGATGGATGAAACTGCATTGAAGTTCCTGTTAACCATTTTTGCTGGTCGGAGTTCAAAACAAAAACGAAGTCAAACATCTTGTAATACCTGCGCATCAGATACTGTATACGGTTTAAACCATTTTCCTGTATCCCCATTACCTGTTTTGCAAACATCAACCAATCTGTATGCAGATAAAAATATGTTTTTACAGAATGAAACTTTTTGAAATATATAGCTGCAAATCCCATTGGTCCTTCGGTAGAGCATAATACCCTGTCGTATTTTTTCTTCTTAAATATTTTCCTTAAGCTCAAATAATTGGGGATTCTAAGTGGTTGCTGCCTGTAATAGGGAATACCGAATTGCAGAACAGGTTTCAGTACAATAAGATGATCATCAGATTTAAGGCTATCGCTACAAACCATAATATCTATCGGAAGATTGCGGGCTTTTATTTCCCTGTGCATGGCCTGAAGCACCATCGAAACGCCGTTGTGATCACCATAAGTATCTGTAAGCCACAGAACATTCTCAATTTTACCTTTACTTTTTTCCAGATGATTCATTTTGATAATTTTAAAATTTTTCACCCCCCGGATCTGCATGAATTCAACAAATCCATAAAAGTATGTTCTACAAAATTCAATATTATAATGACTGTTTCCCTCACTTAACACAATCTTAACGAAAACATAAACCTATGTTAATGTAATAGTAAGGTTTTGATAACATCTGATACTTGCATGTGGTTTACTTTTAGAGAATCCTATGAAACAAAAAACCTATCAAAAACGAGACGTTGAAATTGTTGTAATTTCAGACATCCATTTGGGGGCATTTGGTTGCCATGCAAAGGAACTCCTGCAATACCTCAAAAGTATCAATCCCAAAATGCTTATCCTTAATGGCGACATTATTGATATCTGGCAATTCAGGAAACGATACTTTCCTACATCCCACCAATTAGTTATAAGGCACATTACCGACCTGATTACAAAGCGGACAAAGGTTGTTTATATAACAGGAAATCATGATGAGCTTCTGCGCAAATTTGTGAAATTCAACCTGGGCTCGTTTAAGCTTGTAAATAAGCTCCTTTTGGATCTGAACGGAAATAAAGTCTGGATTTTTCATGGAGATGTATTCGATATTACAATGCAGTACAGTAAATGGCTGGCAAAATTGGGTTCTGTAGGTTATGATATGCTAATTTTGTTAAACAGTTTTGATGAGATTCGGATCGAGCCTCTCACGAATCATGAAATGTTTGAGAGTCTGCTTCAGGAACTAAAAATGGTTTGAGTCATTTTATTTCAATCGGATAACTTCCCAATCCAGGGCCTCCCGCTTTTTAAGAAAACGTAAAAACATGTCTAAATCATGTCAATCGCAAATGCTTTTCTCAAGTGATTTAAGTTGCTTTTCATCATAAGTAAATTTAAATAAATTGATTATTCCTGCTGCATTTCTCTTAAAACTTACTATTGGAGACCCGGTTTATTCACAGATTATCTGAATTTTACCAAAAAAGGATGCCCCGAAAACCGGGACATCCTCTCGAAAAAACCAAAACACGAAACCTTAATTTAAAATATATCACTATTTACTAAAAAAAATAAGCATATTTCCCTGAATAATAATCATTGTTCTGTAGCTATTTTCTTAGTGATAAAAACCATTGCAAGATTAAACAAACAGAAAGACTTCAATATTAAGAGGATGTTATTATAATATTAACTGCAAGAATCAGAGAATGTGAATAAAGGTATTAAACCCGTATGTGATAAAACACTAAATGACGCTAAATACCATAAGCATTTTTAAATTATC
This sequence comes from uncultured Bacteroidales bacterium, assembly GCA_903923925.1. Taxonomy (GTDB): domain Bacteria; phylum Bacteroidota; class Bacteroidia; order Bacteroidales; family CAIXZF01; genus CAIXZF01. The sequence goes on along the minus strand of CAIXZF010000072.1, from coordinate 31,138 downwards.
CTGTCACATTTTGATTACGTTAACTTAACAATACTGCAATGATAAATTAACATTCATTTCAGAAATTTGCTCCGCAAAAAACAGACAGTTGAAAGAAATAAATTGAAAACACTCCATCAATTCTATCCTTGTGAAAAAGAAATTCCATTTCATAGCAGTTTTGACATTTTATACGATTGCACTTGAATTGTCGATATTTTTCAGGGTACGGCAACTTAATCCGGATTGGTATTTGAATTTAAGTGACCTGGAGTATGGTTGGGTTCCAATTTCACTATTCAAGGCGCTGGGTCCACTTGTGGGAGGACTATTCTGTATATTGTTTCTTCGAAAATATTTCAAAAGTACAATTTCCTTAACTGGTAAATCCCTGGCACTTAGCCTCATTTATTTTCTGGCTCCTGTGCTTATGATCGGTGTTTGGGGAGTAAATAGCGATTCCGGTGGCAATACCCATCTTTTTGGTTTGCTCACAGGCCTTACAATGATGGGATATTGTCTCTTCGAAGAAACAGGTTGGCGCGGCTTCTTACAGGATGCATTCAGAGGTATTTTGAACCCTTACCGGTTTATAATTATTGGTGTTCTGTGGTATTTCTGGCACCTTAATTTCCTTAATGTTGGTCCTTATAACTGGAAATTCGGACTTTTTGTACACCTCCCATCCTGCATTTTAGGAAGTTGGATCATTGGCTATTTCGCTGACAAATACAAATCACTTTTAATAGCAGCAGCAATCCATTCCGTGTTCAATATATTCTTCCATCTGCAAGCAGATTTACTTACGAAAGCTATTATCACATCAGGAGTTTTGTTAATCTGGATTTTAACTTCATTCTTGTTCAACAAAAATGCAAATACAAAAAGTGTAATTAATAACAATTCTGATCTTCTTTCCTATGAATATTAAAGCATTCAAGAACTATTAATATAGAATAGCTTTAAGTTCATATAAAGTTAATAATTTGTTAATTTATGTTTAAACGACTTTAAATTTTACGGGTCTAATTTTGCTCCCGATTCAAAAACAGGAATGAAATCAAAAACTTTAAAAAGATAATTATGAAAAAATCGGGTACACTATTTCAAATAGCAGCAATTCTGGGATTTGGAATTTTTACAGTAAATAATTCTTTTGCCCAGATTAATCTTGGAGCAGATTGTGGTTGTCCACCAGTTGCTTCCAGGCAAACTGTTTTGTTATCTACTCTGGCAACCTCTGGCGGAGCAAACGACGGGGATTTAACAGCAACAAATACAATTCTCGATTGCAGCAAAAACTGGATTCTCGATAAGAAAATTTTCGTGCCTGAAGGAAAAACTCTTGTAATAGAGCCTGGTACAGTAATCAAAGGAAATACAGCCCCAAACAATGACCCATCTCTAGCAACAGCATTAATTGTTGAAAGAGGGGCAAAAATTATTGCTTCCGGTAATGCAGATTGCCAGATTGTATTTACAGCTGCTGCTGATCCAATGGACGGATCATTCCCGATTAAAAATAAAGGACAATGGGGTGGACTTGTAATTTTAGGTAAAGCAACAAATAATCAAACTTCAGGTGGAACGGCTGTTCAGGCTGGTGTTGGTTTTATTGAAGGTTTTGTGAGTGCCGATACAAGAAACCTCTATGGTATGCCAACTGGTCAGGCTGATGATAATGATAATTCAGGAATTCTTAAATATGTATCTGTTCGTTATGCTGGTGCAATCCTGCCTCCGGGAACTGGTAATGAATTAAATGGTATTTCTTTCGGTTCGGTTGGCAGAGGTACTACTGTTGAACACATTGAAGTTGTAGCCTGTGCTGATGATAATATTGAATTTTTCGGTGGTACTGTTAATGTTAAGTACGTAAGCTGCATGTTCGGAAACGATGATATGTTTGATTTTGACCTTGGTTATAAAGGTAAGGTTCAATTTTACTTTGGAATAAAATCTTCTACAAACGATACTATTGTTACATCTCCTGATGCTGACAATGGTTTTGAATGTGATGCTGACGACAGCAAATCAAACGCATGGCCTCGCTCACACCCTGTTGTTTACAACGTAACTTTAATTGGGAATGCCAAACGCATTATGACTGTTGATAATAGTGGTATTGCTGCAATTATGGCGAAAGAATGCACAGAAGGTGAATTTTACAATAGCGTTTTTGCCAATTTTAAAGGTGGTCTGAATTTATGGAAACAGGCTTATGGTCGTCCTGCTACTACAGACCAGGCTGGTAACCCAATTATTGAAGCTTATGATAACTGGATTTACAATGACCTGATTGTTAAAAACAATACTTTCATAGGTTGCACGAAACCTGTTTCAATAGACAAATTCTGCAATGGAACGGCTACAGCAGCTGATTTTACAAAATTTGCAGCCGACGGTAACCTCACTCCTGCAACAATCCCGGGGTTCAGTTATATATGGAGTATGGATGGAAATACAAATGCCGTAACAACCAAATACAATGCTGTTCCAGCACCAGGATTAGCTACTAACCTGATGCCTCCTTCAGATGGCTTTTTTACTCCAGCCGAATACAGAGGTGCATTTAAACCAGGCGCAAAATCATGGCTATCTGATTGGAGTTATACACTGCTGTTAAATAATACTACTGGTCTTATTGATTGTCCAACAGATATTAATACTGATGGAACTACCAATGTGGATGACTTCCTGCAATTGCTTGGCAACTTTGGTCAATCTTGCGAATAAACACCCCTTACTTTCCAAAATCATACAAGATGAAAAAAATCATATTATTCGCAAACTTACTTTTGCTATCAGTTTTTCTGCATGCCCAGGGACTGGAAAACATTATAGTTGAAAAGTACTATGTTTCGACTACTGCGGATTCAATCGGGAGTATAGGAAATCTGGCTGTAGGATCTGTTACATACAGGTTTTACGCAGATATGCTGCCTGGCTATAAATTACAGGCAGTATTTGGAAATCCAGCCCATGAACTTCGTATAGCAACCTCAACTTCATTTTTTAATAATGAAGATTATGGAAATACCTCACCAAATGGTATCTCTGTAAATAACACAAAAAAGAATACTGTAATGCTTGATTCCTGGATTTCTGTCGGAGCTGCTGCTTCAGGAAAACTTGGTGTCCTTAAAAGCGAAGATTCTGATGGCTCAATTGGAAATACAAATAGTCTCCTTCAGAATAGTGATATTTCAATTGGAAGAAGTTTAACATCCTTTGATGGAATGGTTGCCGGTGCTCCGGAGGCCGTAACAACAATAGGATTAACAACACCATTATCAGTATTCGATGCCACAAGTGGAAGCGGAAATTTGTTCTCAAGCAACAATGGAGCCTGGTCTGCATTAAATGGTGTAAAAGGGCCAACAGCCTCAAACCGTGTTTTAATCGCTCAAATTACCACTAATGGTACCCTGAATTACAAATTCAATATCCAGATCAAGGATACCGTAACAAATACTATTAAAAAATATGTTGCAGAAAATCCTCAGTCAGGCGAATTCCAATTGGCTAGTTTAATGGGAACTTTGCATCCTGCAACTATCTATGGAAGAGTTCTTTACAACAATACTGTTTTTACAGCATTGGGCGATGTAACTGTTCTTCTCAAACAAGGTTCATCTGTTATCGGCCAAACTACATCTAATAGCCAGGGAGAATTTTTCTTCAATTCAATCGCGGATGGAGATTATGCAATGGATGGAAGTACAACAAAAGTAGCAGGCGGATTCAATTCCTCAGACGCATTGATTGCCATGAAATACTTTGTAGGACTTACAACTCTGGGAAATCTTAATAAATCAGCGGCAGATGTCGACGGATCAACATATATCAATTCACTTGATGCACTTATCATTCAAAAGCGTTTTGTAGGGGTTGTTAATTCATTTACTGCCGGAACATGGACGTTCGATAAAAGCCAGTTTACAATGAATGGCGCAAACCTTACACATGATTTAAAAACCTTGTGTTTTGGTGATGTGAATGGTAGTTATGTTCCTGTTGCAAAACAAGAAACAAATATTAACCTTCAGCAAAAAGGGATTTTAAATGTGACTTCTGGTCAGCTTGTAGCAATTCCTTTCCAGGTTGATCGCAATCTGTCAGTTGGTGCTCTTTCACTAAAAATGAATCTGCCAGAAAATGTAGAATTCGTTTCTGTAGATATGCTTGACAATAAAAATCTTGTTTTTAATGCAGAAAACAACTCATTTAACCTTTCCTGGATTGCAGTTTCACCAAAAGAAATCAAGAAAGATGAAGTATTATTTACTTTATTAGTCCGGATTAATAACAATAAAGGAACTTCTGATTTCTCACTTCTGAACGACTGTGAAATAGCCGGATTCAATGGTGCTGCATCTGAAACAACAAACCTGTTTGTTCCTAAAATTTCATTTGCTCAGCCTGAGTCAGGTTTGCAGGTTTCTTGCAGCCCTAACCCTGCTCAACAAACAACTTCCTTTACCATTAATATTCCTGCTGATGGTAATCTGATTGTTAAAATTTATTCTATAACGGGTGAGCTAGTTGCAACTCCATTAAACGAACAAATTCAACACGGAATATTTACAACAACTTTTGATCTGAGTGGCTTAACTGCCGGTTCATATTTCTATGTTGCCGAAATGTCAGGTGTGTCGCCAGTTAAAGGAAAGCTAGTGGTAATTACCAAATAAAAATAAATTGCAACTTAATATATAAGTACCCGGTTATTTTTTTTTTGAGCGGACGATAAATTGTCGTCCGCTCTTTATTACAATATTAAGTATCAAATAATTACAGTGAGTTTATTACTAATTAACATAGGTTTATCATGAAATATATTACCCTTTGCCTGGTTCTGTTTTTTTCGATTAATAAAGGATTTTCCCAGGGCTTAGACAGTATAATTGTAGAAAGATATTACATCTCAAATATTGACGATTCAATCAACAGTGTCGGGAATTTACCGGTAGGTTCAACAACATACAGAATTTTTGTTGACCTGGCTCCTGGCTACAAATTCCAGGCAGCATATGGGAACTCAAACCACGAACTGCGGTTTGCAACAACTACTTCATTCTTTAACAACGAAGACCGGGGGGCAACAACACCAACATACACAAAAGCTCAGGCACGCTATAACACAGTAATGCTTGATTCATGGTTATCAGTAGGTGCAGCTTGTGCAGGAAATTATGGAATATTAAAATCACAGGACAATGGAATTTCAACTGTCGTCAATCTCGACGGCATTCTTCAAAATAATAATCCTTTAGCTGGTATCCCTCTTACAACACAAGATGGACTTATCGCAGGAACCCCACAAACCGTAACAGCTGTTGGAATCGACAACGAGATGCAGGTATTTGATGCAACAAGTGGTTTCGGAAATCTGTTTACGACACACAATGGCGCCTGGTCGGCACTTAACGGAGCAAAAGGTCCAACCTCAGAAAACAGGGTACTAATTGCCCAGCTTACTACAAACGGGGCTTTTTCCTTCGAATTGAATATTCAGATTAAAGACACTGTTTCTAATTTAACAGAACAATATGTGGCAATAAACCCTACAGGCAACGAGATTCAAAATTCAGGTTTGCTTTATAGTTCTAATATTGCACCAACAGTCAGTATTTCATATCCTACTCCAACTACCAATCTGATTGGCGGAAATTCAGTTAATATTACTGCTGACGCCTCTGATGTTGATGGAACAGTAACTAAAGTTGAGTTTTATGTGAATGCTGCAAAAATCGGTGAAGATCTTACATCACCTTATGAATTTTCATGGATCTGTGTTTCAGGAATTGATACTTTAAAAACAGTAGCAACCGATAACAATGGTGCACAAACAACTTCTTCATTCGTTGTTGTAAATGTTGGAACAGTTTCGGTGAATAACCTGGTTTCATTAACTCAGAATGTTCGTATTTTCCCAAATCCTGCTGCCAGTAAATTGTCGCTGGAGATAGTCCCTTCTTCTGAAAACAGAGCAACTGCCTACGACTTATATAGCATATCAGGTGCAGTTCTGTTTCACAAAGATTTGGGAGTTATAAGCACTAAAGTCATTGACGTGATCGACATTTCAAAGTATTCATCCGGAACATATTTTATTGGAATAAACATCGATGGTAAAACGATCATCAAACAATTTAGTAAAAAATAAAACCCCACAAATCTGTTGAAAGCCAACTTCATGAAAATACGATTACTAATTGCTATTATTACTATTCTCCTCAGTTCTGTTGTTATTGGCCAAACCACTGTTCGTGGAAAGATTACGGATGAGAATGGAGAATCTATGATCGGTGCTTCTGTTGTTTTAAAGTCGAATCGTTCAGTTGGTGCAGTTGCTGATCTGAACGGAGTTTACACACTAAAATTCACCGGGAGTGCTCCACAGGCTATCATTATATTCTATCTCGGATATAAAACTGTTGAAGAAGTAATCCAGGCGGATAATGGGAATGTTGTAATCAAGGATTTTATATTGGTATCGGAAGCGAAAGTAGTTACAGGTGTGGAAATAAAGGCTAAAACCGTTAAGACCGCAGATACCTATATGGAAAAGATTAAAATGAAATCTGCAACAAGTATAGATTATATTTCATCAGCCACAATTAAGAAAACCGGTGATGCCAATGTAATAGCAGCAGTAGCGAGAGTTACGGGTGTTTCTACAAATGGAAGTTTTATTACAGTAAGGGGTATTGGCGATCGCTACGTTAAAACCACCATTAACGGATCACGCATTCCAACACTCGATGCTTTTACCAACAATATTAAACTCGATTTATTCCCTGCCAGCCTTGTAGATAATATAGTGATTAACAAAACATCAAGTCCCGATCTTCCGGGCGATTGGTCGGGAGCCTACTTATCTGTAGAAACTAAAGATTATCCTGAAAAACTTTCGGTAACTGTAGAATCAACATTGGGATACAACAACCAGTCTGCGTTTAAGAATGTTCTTTCATCTCAACACAGCTCTACGGATTGGCTTGGTTACGATAATGGTTTTCGCGACCGTGAGCATAATGACTTTGCAAATGCAAACATGAACCCAACTCCCTACGACGAATTTATAGCATTGGGTCTTGGAAACTACTTTAATCAACTAGGTGTAAGAAGCGACAACTGGAACGAAACCTATTACAGATTGGGATTGGTTCAAATGGGTCTTTTAGCACCCGCATTGATAAATGACCCAACAGCTGTTCAAAATGCCAAAAAAGAATTTGAAGTTCCATCCTGCGCAAACTATATTCAGGCTTTCCGGACAATTAATGGAGCAGCAGCTAAATTCGGACAATCCTTACCGAACAACTGGAATACAAAAACTGCGAATGCACCTTTAAACTTCAGCCAAAGTTTTACGATTGGTGATCAGGTAATGCTTTTTGGCAGGCCATTCGGATTTATTGGAGGCTTTCGGTATGGAAGTTCTGTACAATATGATCCGAATTCAGTGGCAAATCGCACTGATGTAGATGTAACCGGCAAAATGGTAATCAAGCAGGCCGCAGTCCAGGAGTTTGCAAGAGAAACAAATGGCTGGAGTGCCTTAGTAAACCTGGCATACAAACTGAATGCAAATCACAGTGTTTCCATGCTTTTTATGCCGAATATGACGGGTGTAAATAATATCAGAAATGCTTCAGATACGGTCGGACAAAATGCAGGAGGAGTCGATCAGAATGGTCTCACATTAAATAAAAGTCAATTCTACGAACAGCGTAAACAGTGGGTTTATCAATATAAATCAGGACACTATATTCCCTCACTTAAGCTTAAAATGGAATTGAATGCATCCTATACGCTTGGCAAAAGCAGTGCTCCTGATTTTAAAGACCTCACCTATACTGTAAAAAATACAGGTGAAGGCCAGATTGAAGGAGTTCATCGGTATTACAGGTATCTCACAGACAACTTGTTCGATTCTCATGCTTCTGCTGAATTTCCGTTGGATAACCATCCCGGACTCATCCGGAAAATTAAATTTGGTGGTGCATATCAAATCAACAAGCGAAAAAACGATCAGTACGATTATGGTATGAGTTTTGGCCCGGGTGCATCAGGGAAATTTGATGCTAATAATCTTGACGCATTTTTCAATCTGAATTATTTTACTCTAGGCTCTTACTCTGATGGGGGAAATACATATCCAACACTGGAGAAATTTTATATTGAAAGCGACCTCCCTTCAAATCATACTATTGGTCATAGTACCATTACAGCAGGGTTTGCTTTGGCAGATTATTCTCTAAATAAAGACATCCGATTTTCTGGCGGATTTAGATTTGAGAAAGCGGAAGTTTACACAGATGTATTCAAATATGATTCTTTGAACCTGCCGGCAAACGATCCCCGCAGACAACATATTGGGGAGATATTTATCGTAAACCCTGGTGAATTAAATAAAAATTCATTCCTGCCGAGTTTAAGCCTTATTTATAAGCTTGGAGGAAATGAAAATGCTCCATTAAATCTTAGGTTAAATTTCAGTCAAACTGTTGCCAGGCCAAGCATTCGCGAACTCTATGGAGGCCTTGTTTACGATTATGAATTAAGAGCTTATGTTTTTGGAAATTCAGACCTTAAAATGGTTGAGATTAACAATTACGATTTAAGGCTTGAATCCTATTTTAAATCAGGTGATGACATCTCAATCAGCCTTTTTTACAAAAGCTTTAAAAATCATATCGAATTGCTAAAGTCAGATCAATACTATACCTGGAAAAATGCCGATAATTCAAGAGCATTGGGTGTTGAAATAGAAGGCAAAAAGAAATTAAGCAAACACCTGGAATTAAGGGCAAATGTCAGCCTCATCAATTCAATGACTACTTCTGTTCAAACACGGCTTGAAATAAGTAATGGAGTAAAGGTCTTTATTCCAATTGATACTGTCAATCGTACAATGTTTGGCCAGGCACCCTATGTGATAAACGGAATACTTGCATACTCGGCAGATAGCCTGGGATTGAATGTAACACTTGGTTACAACGTTCAGGGCCCAAGACTTGTTTTAACTTCAACCAATGGAATACCAGATATATATGAACTCCCAAGACATCTGCTGGATTTAAAAATTTCCAAAAAGTTAAATAAATACTTCACCGCAAGTTTTAACATCCGCGACATTTTAAATTCTCCCGTACGCAGATCGTATGATTATTCAGACGGATGGATAATCGACTATGATAAATACCATTATGGAACTACCTATCAATTGAGCTTATCCTATAAATTATAATCAAACTGAAATTTTAATTGCAATGAAAACTCTCTTGCCGATTTTTGCATTCCTTTTCCTGATTCCATTTTATGGACATTCTCAGGTTGAAAATTTAAGTGTAGAAACCTATTACATCTCTGATGGAAAGGATGCTTCGGATACCACAGGTGGACGTACACTTGAGGAAAGTTCCACAACCTATCGCGTGTTCATGGTTTTATCGCCATCCTATAAATTAAAGAAAATATATGGGGATGCTAATCATACACTGCTCATTTCAAGTACAGAGAATTTCTATAATAATATTGACAGACCTGCTGCCAATTTTGGATATCTGATTAACAAAAGCTGGTTTCCCTCTAACCCGATTCTTGGTCTCGACAGTTGGTTGACCATAGGTCTGGCAGCTAAATCGCAAACAGGCGTTTTGAAATCTGAAGATTTGAATGGTTCATTTATTGGTGGGTCGCACAACTACGGCGGTACTGCCGCTGTTGAGGGTGGTTTACTGGTAAATACAACTAGTGCTGCCGGAATTCCTTTACTGGAAAGCGATGGGATGATGCCTGATACGACTACCTATACTCAATGGCTTGACAATGGATTCAAAGATCTCAATGGAATCGACACTACTGTTTTCGGACCTCAGAATCAAGGGAAACTTTTCCAGAGCAATAACATTTTTTTACAGCAGAATGCAGGAGTTTCCTCAAATTTGCAGGGCAATAAAGTGCTTGTAGCGCAATTGACCACCAAAGGAGATCTCGCTTTTGAACTCAATGTAGAACTTTTAGATTCACTTGGGAATGTTGTGAAATGTGTTGCAAGAAATCCAAAACCCGACGAAGTTCTGAGTCCTTACCTTACCTATCCTTTGCCATGTGGTTGCAGAGATGCACGCTACCTCGAATACAATCCAAGTTTTGGTTGTGAGAACCGCGATTCCTGTAAAACGCTTATCATATTCGGTTGTATGGATCCTGCTGCCTGCAATTACAATCCTGAAGCCAATATGACTTTCCAGGAACTTTGCTGCTATCCGGGAAGATGTAACGACCGCGATATTAGCCTTGTATGCCCTGATCTTACGAAGAAATCCGAAATTAGTCCGGAGTTCGATCTGTTCCCGAATCCAGTTCAGGATCATTTGGCAGTGAAATTAGTTTCTCATGATGTCGTTGTTGATAGCTTTGAAATCTATGACATGTTAGGTCGCAAAATTCTTGGAAGAAACGTTTCATTAAAGGCCTCCGATTACAGCGGATTCAATATCAATGTTTCGGAGTTTAAAAAAGGTATTTATATGATCTGTCTTAAGTCTGGAGAAAGTTCAACAAAAAAGAAATTTATTAAAAATTAGGGATTGACTGTTTACATGCATTAAAATCCATTGGTAAATATTAAAGTTATGTTTCAGAGTGCTATAGAAATCATTATTAAAGAGAATAAATGCTAGAATTTTTTCATTTCAATCGGTCCTTTACTTTATTTATTCTGACACTTTCTGGTATTATCGGCCTTTTTATCCTTGGCTGTAAGAAACCTGAGGTGAGTAGTCCAATTCAGGAAACTTCCACTGTAACAGATTTTGATGGGAATAGCTATAAAACTGTTAAAATTGGCAATCAATGGTGGATGGCTGAAAACCTTAAGGTTAAACATTACAGAAACGGAATCATTATTCCTGCCACAGTAAACAATAATGACACACTTATCTGGAATGAGAAAGGTGCTTTTTGCGTTTATGATAATAACACTGGGGCTCCCGGGCTGCTGTATAATTGGGCTGCTGTTAATGATTCTGCCAGGTTGGCTCCATTAGGCTGGCATATTCCATCCGATGCCGAATGGAAAGAATTGGAAATACATCTTGGTATGAGTCAATCAGTAGCCGATGATGTTAACTGGAGAGGTACAACCGAAGGTGATAAGTTAAAAATTGATGGCTCAGGATATTGGTATCCTTACACCAACATATGGGGATCCAACGAAAGTGGCTTTAGTGGTATGGCCGGCGGAGCCAGAATGTTTAACGGAGGCTGGAGTAATCCTTACGGACTGCAGTTTACCGGCTTCTGGTGGTCATCTTCCGAAGGAGCCCAGAACGAAGCCTGGTATCGCTACCTCGACTATAAAAACTCAGGTATTTTCAGATATCATGGTCCAAAAACCTACGGATTCAGCCTGCGCTGCGTGAAAGATTAGCTGAAGAGAAATTTGATATCAAATCAATTTGCATCATACTTATATTATCATATTTTCTTTATTCCTGTTTCATTGCGTTAAAAAAAATCTGGTAGTTGCCAGGTTTTTTTTTTACAATAACAAAACCCGATTAAATTTGTATGATAAGCATTTTTATATTTGATTTAGTGAATGTGTAGATTATATTTGTATGATTTTTTTTGTAAAAATTGACTTTCCGATTTTGGAAAACAATACAAAAACCTGCAATTATGAAAAAAATAATTCTACTAATCTCAATAAGCATTATCACATCTTTTACTTCAATGGCTGCTCAAGTCGACCAACAAACAGCCATGACTGCCGCAAAGAACTTCTATATTTATAATAAGAGTTCAGCTAATAGCATCAATACTCAAACGCTCAATATTTCACTTGCGTTTAAGAATTCTCTAAGCGCTACTTTGCCTAGCTCCAATAAGGGGAATACAGTTTTGTTTTAGTTGGTACAGGCGGAGGCACAGGTGGCTATAATTCTGGTCAACAGGCAGTAATAGGAATTCAGCCTGCATCAGTAAGTTCTTCATCAACAATAAATATGTTTTCATCTATCACTGTCAAACTGTCTTTGAATGTAATTCTCCGGGATCAGAAACAACAATTGATATCGCCAATTTTACAAATGGCATCTATTTTCTGGAAGCAATTGAAGAAAACAAAGCACATACTTACAAATTCGTTGTAACTAAATAGTTAAACAAATAGAGTGTTTAAATAGGAATTTTCAATTAATTATTAAACTAAAAGATCATACCGTTTTCCTTATACCCTGAAAGGGCATTTTCCAATAGCAATGGGCAGCTCCCATCGTGTAGAATCCTGACGTTTGGAACACTGTAAATCAATTGCCTGGTGAAATTGATAAATCGGCATACTGCTAGATTTGCACATTGGTTTATTCCGCCATTTCTTCGTTCAGGTGTAACAATAGATGCCATATTCTCAAACAGTGGTGATTTTTAGTGTGCTAAATTGCTGGTTTGCTTGTGTGTTGCTGCTACCCCAAATTCACTCAGGTAGCCACGATGTGGCTTGAATCCGGGAATCTTTCTATCATTACTACAAAAGTGGGCTGCGCTGCAGCCAGCAACAGAGTGGCGGCATGTATGCAACAACTGAGTCATCATTCTGTAGGGCCATGGGCGAACTGCTCCTTTATGTTTTGAAAGAATCCGGAACCGAACTTCTATAGATAAAAAAAGGGTGCCCTTTCCAGAGCACCCCAAAAAAATCAAAACATGTAAAACTATCTATTAATAATCATTCTTCTTACATCAGTAAATTGATGTTTTGAACCTTTCAATTCTAACTTATAATAATAAATACCTGAAGGTATCTGATCTGCATTCAGTGTGGCTGTATAAGTACCACTTTCCTGATATTGATTTACTAAAATCAAAATTTCACTTCCCAGAGTGTTATAAAGTTTTAGTATCACCTGTCCGTTAACAGGTAACTGATAGGTAATCAAAGAACTTCCGTTGCATGGGTTTGGAATATTCTGTCCAAGAGAAAAGCCATTTGTGCTTTTTACCAGGCCAGGAACATTGAAAGTAATACTGTTAAGTGTAATAGCATTTCCATCACTTATGCTACTTTCATTTCCAACAACCCATGAACCTCCTTTAGAAAAGTGTGTATTATTGATTCTGGCTTTAAGCGAAAATACAATATCGTCTGCATTTACTACAATTGCTTTATCCGTAAACCATGCAATCCGCAATTCATTTCCCTGCTGATTGAAGATGATTGTACCTCCTATTTTGCTATCAATGCCAACAATTTGCATCCCTGATGAAGGTAAAGAAACGATTAGCGAAATCGCACCAATTTCTTGTGTACTTTCAATAGAAACCGGAATAGAAAACTCCTGATCTTCTTCAACAAACTGAATTCCCTTTTCAGAAATGTTAACAGAAGGCTCCGTTTTTAAAACAGGATTGTAGGAACCATCTACATCACCATAACACAAAGCACGCAATTGGATTGTTGTAGGATTAATCCCATTAACAAGCATATCAGCAGATTCAAATAACCAATCACCGCTTTGGAAGCTATTGACAAGATTAACAAAACGTTTAGCAACAGATAATGCATCTGACGAATTTACATAGTTATTCCCATTTACTTCACCACCTCTTAGTTTAAAATTGCTTAGATGTATAGCCCCTGTAAATTGCTTCAGTATTATCTGGGCATCTGTAGAATTGATTCCGCCCCAGGCCTTTCCAGTTGAAGCTTCCAGGGAGTAGTTACCTTCAGGGACAATAGAAAAACTAAAATGCCCAAGAGCATCAGTGCTTGTTTCTTGAAGAATAACTCCTGCCTGCTTCAATTTGACAATGGAATTATTCATTTTAGTATTTACTATGTTGTCATAACTTAAAGTACCGGAAATTCTATGTGCTTCCAAATATGAGCTATAAGTATCCGGATTAAAGAAGGCCATTATTTGTCCACCTTCAACTGCTTCACCTGGTATGCCGTAATGTGCCTGACTTGTGAGCAGGAACATCCCCGGGCCAAGAATGCTTTGCACATCAATAACACCTGATGATTCTTCATCTTTGGTTAGGAAGTTTGCGCCGCCACTCTTGAAACGACCCGGATCATGTTCTCCAGCAAGTTCTAAATCATCCGTTGCAATGGTATACTGCCAGATTTTAGCTATATGTTCCTGATTGCCCGGATCTTCCTGCAATAAAATATGTCCGTAGTTGTCGATTGTAATGTTGTCAAGCATTTTCTGACCCTCAGTTCCATCAAGAACTGCTGTAATGGTTCCTCCTAGTTCAGGATTTGCCACATTCGTAAAATGCAATCTCCAGAGACGACTCGGATCGTTGAATGTATTTGTGGTATTAAAATAGAAATCATTGGTACTGCTTGGATCCCATGAGCCATCTTCAGGTCTTAAAAATGCTGTTACTCCTGCTGTATTCGAGGCTGTTTGAAGAGCTGCACCTGTCATATTCTGAACATAACCCAAATCAACAAGACTAAATGCTGTTTCCTGTGATGGAATGCTTGCATTTACTTCTGATGAAAGACCTGATACCTTAACTCCATATAGCTTTCCGCCACTTAAACCAGCTTTTTCAATTTCTGTTCCAGTATTGGTTTTGTTTCCTACATAAAAATAAACCTGTCCTCCTGTAACATCATCTGTTCCTGCTACAACTGTTTTTACTCCTGAGGCAGGACTTGCTACTGAATTCTCCCAGGAGAATTTTCCCAGGCAAGGTAGTTCGTAGGTTGTACCTGCGTTTGAACCTGTGATAATGTGAGCAAAAGCTCTTCCCTCATTGCCAGTTTCTTCACCATTCATGAAGATTCGCTCCTGAGTCCCAAGGCCACTTGCACTGTTATAGAAGGCTGATACTAATGGAAGATCAGCAGCACAGAACCTGCCAAATGCTGCCAGCGAAGAAGGATTTGCTGAATTATAAGTTGTATAGCTTGTCCCATTCCAAAGGTTTACATTGTGAATCAAATCACTTCCGCTTACTACTGAAAGATCTGATTTCTTAATAATCCATTTTGAAACAAAAGCTCCGATTGATCCATGCGCACGGGCAACACCCAGAGTATTGCCAATCTCATGATTCAAAACTAAGGTGAAAGTAGTATCGCCATTGTCAAAGGCTCCCATTCCATCAGGAATACCACACATTTTATAATTGTTTACTGTTTCAGGAACGGTAAGTATTGAGGTAAATTCACGTCCTGATCCTACTGGTTTAATAAAGGGTGATTGTGCTGTGCTTGGCCCGGTTTCTCCCTGAATACCAATCTGGTATATGCTAAGCGTACCACTAATCTCATTGGCCACAACAAGATAGTTTCTTCCGTCAGGACTTGTAGCAGCATCAATTAACTCAATACCCTCAGGACCATGATCTCCGCTGTAGGTTGTCAGACTTCGGCTATTGCTGTAATCAACAAATACAGGATGTTGTGGATCGGTTATATTATAGACCATAACACCACCAATTCTCTCCAGACCGATAAAAGCATAGGTTTTACCGTTAATTTCCTTTACAAGCATTCCCTCTGGCTCCGGGCCTTTGGCACGACTTCTGGCTTTGAAAGAATTGTCAGCGTTATCAGAATTAAAGATTGAAGAAATAGAAGGGTCTGTTGATGTAAACGATTCAAAATCATTTCCACTGTCGAATACCCGTGATTTGCTGTCTGCATTGAAAATACTGAAAGAGCGACTTCCGACAACATAAATCTGATCATAATCGCCATCATCGTCAGTATCTCCATTCCTGTTGGTCATTCTTAAACGGCCAAGCATATGCTCCTCTTTCAGAACAGCAGCATTCGGGTAAATCAGTGGATCCAGAATCGTGGATGAAGCACCTACTGTAGTACGTTCATTTAATCCAGAATATTCCTTTTCATCACCTTCATTTGCAGTGATAATATAATTAACTCCATTACAGTTGTATGTTCCAACACCATCAGGGATAAGAAATGATTTTATATTAAAATTTGATAGCAGGACTGTGCCACTTTTATCTGAGGCATCAAAACCATTACCGGTTAAGCTGAAATCTTTTGTTCCTAAAGCCCAAACAGAGGAAATCGTGTTATTCAGGAGGTTAATTTCTGCAATAGCATTATTTTCCTGAAGTGTTACCCATGCTTTTTGACTGTTTGCTGAAATACTTATATATTCTGGTTCCAGATCCTGAGATAGTGTGCTGCTTTGTTTTAATTTTCTAACTCCGGAATTAATAAGTGTTGTTTCCTGTGCATTAAAATCAGTAAATAACAACGTCGTTACATTCAACTGGGAAAGTCCTGATAAACCACCTGAAATATCAATGATACTTACAGAACCTTCAGGATCTACTGTATATGCATCATTAGGCTGACCTTCATTCGCAGTCATAATCTTTGATCCATCAGGAGAAAATGTTATCATATCCGGAAGAGCTCCAACAGTCAGTTGTTTCTGGAATACTCCATCCGTATTAAAAAATACAACAGAACCATTCAATAACTCATCGGCATTTGGCGAAGCTACAGCTACAATCCCATTTCTAACTGCAACGCTGGTGATACCACCATAAGGAGCCATATCTACAGAAGTAACGAGGCTAATTGCCGCAGGATTCGTAAAGTCAGCAATATCAAACCTGTTCTGGATAGCACTTGTCATAAACAAACGCTTTGATCCAGGATCATAAGCAACAATTTCTGTTGTGCTCCCTGTTAACGGAGACGGATCAAAACTGCTTATGTAGTTGAGTTCTAATTCATGATCTGGGGCTGGAGCCAGTCTGTCATTGTCTTTTATATATATTGTTACGTATTTGCTGCCAGTAAGACTTATACCATTCAGATTTTCAAGACTCAGAACCAGGTATTCATCATCTTCTGAAACATTATCATCCGTAATTGGAATAGTGAGGTATAGTATAGTCGAACTTGTATCTGCAATTGATACTGTTTGTGTGGTAAAAGTATAATCGTCAGCAGATGCTGTACTGAATGGACTTGATTTTACAACAACATCAACATTTGCAGTGGAAGGGAATGCCATGTCCAGTCTTAATTGGAGTGTCCCGATTCCTTCACCGACAGTATAATATTTTTTGTTCCAGGCAATGCTTGTGCTGTATGTAAAATTATAGGTATAAACACCCTGCATTATCCGGTTCTCGAAATCTTTAACACCGGATATTTGAAGTGAATAATTGGTACCTGAAGAAAATGAAGTGCTGAAAATTAACAAAGCTGTGTCAGATCCTAATCCGTTGTTGCTTAAACTTATACTTGTCAAACCTGCAATACCAGTATATTTTGTGATGTCAGCAGAGGAAACAGGATCCATGTTACCATTAAAAACTACCCTAAGTGTATGTGCATTCAGTACAGTTGTGCTTAGAACACTTGGCGGTCCGGGGAAAGCCCATGTTGGCCAGGTTTGCGGAGCCGTTGCTCCTCCAATTCCGATCCAGTTTGCAGGATCAAGAATCGATGCCTTTAATTGCAAATTTGTTCCTGTCATCAGGCCATTATAATATGCATTCACCGTATTTCCTGAAACACTAGCTGGGGCAGTACTCAAATTAACAGATGAAATACCATCAGTCAAACCCCCAGGAATCTGCGACAAACTTCCACTGCAACTGGTATTTAGAGCTACCCAGGCATTTGAACTTAAAGCAGTAACATAAGCAGGAGAATTCGCACTTCCCTGATATACAAGAACCTGGTCACCACCTGAACTTAAACCAAAACCACTACCGCTTAGTGTGCCAATTGATGCAACAGCCGCATTCGTCTGAATACTGATTACTGTTCCGGCAGAAATACCGCTTGAGGGTGCTGTCCAAATTAGTCCACCAGCACATTGAGGTGTTGAATTGCTGGTATACTTTGCATCTGTAAAATTAATCAAAGTCCCTGGAAGAATATCTACCAGGCTTAAAAAGGCAATTTCATCTTCAGTAGCTGTTGCATTCATCCGATAGGCAACAGGAAGCAGGTCTCCTGGCTGAAGTACTGTCTGAACAGCTACTGTTGTGAATGACGTTGAATTGGTTAAGGTTATGGCATTATCATTCAGATCTTCAACCACGTCTGGTTTCATTGCAAGATAATATTGTTGATTGCTTAATAATGGAGTAGCAGGTACGATCGTTATTTCCATTCCCGAAAATGTTGCATCAAAAGTTACCAGTGGACCAGATTCATTCTGAAGTCTGAATTCAATAAGATCATCAACATTGGCATCAGTAATTGCGGAATTGTCAATCAAGCGAATTTCTTCATTGAAAACCATAGAAGGAAGAACAGTAACAGACTGATTTATTGAATTCTGTGATGGAAGAATCGTAACCGTCGGTGGGATAAGATCATTTGATCCCACACTACCTTCAAGTGTAAAATTATCGAAACGGTTGTTGCCTACTGTTCCACCACTACCTTGTTCAAAAAGAAATCGTACACAAAAATAAGGGTTGTCATTAACTTCAGGAATTCCTGAAAAGTCGAGTGTCTGAAGCGTTGGGTTCCCATTAACTGGTTCAATTGTAGTAAAATCGATAAAGTTCAAACCATCAATACTATACGACACCAATTGTGTACCGGCTCCTGAACCGGATCTTCTGGTGGCATATTTTACAACGATGGCGTTAAACCCATTTGTGGGAAGAGAGAAAACCAACCCCCCTCCGATTGGATCATTAAACCTTAAATGTGTTCCGGCAACATCTGCATTCCTTGCATTTGGATTTGTAATATCAAATCCCTGCCCGGTATTGCTGGTAGTTTGTATAGCGCTGATACCTCCTGCATTATGAGAAATACCAGCACCGGAAACCATAGAAACACCTGGTGATAAAAGGTCGGTGATAGTTGCAGAATTGTTAAAATTCCAATAGTGAACCAAAGTTTGTGTGAAACTATGGTTAACTGACATTACCATAATAATAATACCTAATAGTAGCGATCGTCTTGTCATAATGAATAATAATTAATTTTTTTGCAAGTATAGAAGTCCTGCATTACCCGAATATGAAGAATAGAATAATTTAACATTAAATTAAGCTTTGGACAGAGAAGGATTAATAATCAGAGCAGTTTCTATAAGGCATAGGCTGGCTAATCCTTAATAAACAGACATCTACAGCAGACAATCACGAAATTACGATCTCGCATTTACTTCAGCTTACATCACCTCCTGGGCAAAAGTTCTGAAGGATAACACTTCATGGGTGGTCTGGGTAACTTCCAAATGCTTCGAGCTACTGGTCCGTTGCAGAAGGCTATTCAGGAGTTGGCTTGAACGGAGTTCATGTGACCAAGAAGGCCCGGCAGGAAGATCCTGCCGGGCTTTTTTTATACTCGTAAGTCGATCATGAGAACAAATAATTTGGGCTGAATTATTATGCGAGTGTTTTACCTTACTCATTTTATGCTAATATTGCATAATAATAGAGTTTTTGTGCAACACAATAATAGAATATTCGTATTACACGATAATAGAGTTTTAATGCTAACCTTCAACGCGAATTCATACTATGGCAACACCAGGTGAAAAGTTGGCTGCCTCATTGGAAGTACTTAGAAATATTCAGGTTCAGGGAGTTATTGGTATTAAATCTGCCAACATAAACCGGGTTCACAGGGAAAGACTCCTGAAGCATGGTTTCCTGAAAGAAGTGGTGAAAGGTTGGTACATTGCTATTCCCTCTGATGAACAAAGCGGAGAAAGTACTTCATGGTATACCTCTTTTTGGTCCTTTTGTGCTGATTATTTAAATAATCGGTTTACTGATTCATATTGTTTATCAGCTGACCAGTCCCTTCAGATTCATTCAGGAAACTGGACCGTCCCGAATCAGTTGCTGATTCGTTCTTTGGATGGACCCAATGGCAAAACGCAATTGCCCTTTAATACTTCACTGTTCACCATAAAATCTCCACTGCCAAAATCTGCTGAAATCACTAAAATCAATGGCATCCGGTTGCTTACCCTGCCCTCAGTCTTGCTCCATTGTACACCCTTGATGTATACCAATAGCTCAACAGATATGCGGACAGCATTGGCAATGATAAGGGATTCTTCTGAAGTCCTGAAATTATTACTTGATGGTGGTAATAGCGTTATTGCCGGAAGACTCTCAGGTGCTTTCCGCGATATCGGAAAAGGTAAAATTGCCGATGATATTATTAAAACAATGCAGGCTGCAGGCTATAATGTGCGGGAAATCAATCCGTTTGAAGGACAATCTCCGCCCTTGTTTTATACAAAAGCAGTTTCTCCATACGTCAACAGAATAAGTTTGATGTGGCACGAGATGCGCGAGGTTGTTATTGATGTGTTTCCTCAAGCACCAGGCTTGCCCGGTGATCACGAAAAATACCTGAAAAGCATTGAGTCTCTTTATGTGATGGATGCTTATCATTCATTATCAATTGAAAAGTATAATGTCACACCCGAACTTATAGAGCGGGTCAGGAGTGGTGCCTGGGATGTTAAAAAAAACAAAGAAGATCTTACTCATCTTAATGCGATGGCAGCCAGAGGTTACTGGCAAGCCACTCAAAGCGTCAGAGAAAGTATACAGCGAATTCTAAACAAGGAAAACCCGGGTAAGGTTTTTGATCATGACCTCGGAGATTGGTACAGGGCACTTTTTACTCCCGGTGTCGCAGCAGGTATTTTTAAACCATCCGACCTGGCCGGATACCGTAATAACCAGATTTATATTAGTCAGTCGAAACATGTTCCACCAAATGTTGAAGCAGTAAGAGACTGCATGCCTGCTCTTTTTGAGTTGTTAATCCGGGAATCAGAAGCCTCAGTCAGAGCAGTTCTGGGACATTTCATATTCGTTTATATACACCCGTATATGGATGGAAATGGTCGCATTGCTCGTTTTCTTATGAATGCAATGCTGGCTTCAGGTGGATATCCATGGACTGTAGTTCCTGTAGAATCACGAAATACTTACATGGAAGCACTTGAAATAGCGAGTACACGTCAGGAAATTAAACCTTTTGCAACATTTCTGGCCTTTCTGACACAAGCAGGATTGAACGGAACACCTGTAGCGTCCTTAGTCTGAACTTTTCCTTTTCAGTAAATTTTCTTTACCATTTGAGGCACTTAGGGTTAATCTTTTAGAGCAGCGAATTTAGCTGTTGCCATTGTTTTTTGACCTTCTTTATATATATTGGTGCAATTAAAATTTATAAGAATCCCTTTTGCCTTATCCAGCAATTTCAAATACGTCAACAATTGCGCTTGATGAACTGGCAATATATTATCAATTGCTTTTATCTCTACAATTATTTCGTTCTCAACTAATAGGTCGAATCTCAAATCACAATCAAGTTCAATACCCTGAAACATTACTGGAACCTTTTGCTGGGATGCAACCATCAAACCTTTTTGCCTGAGTACATGAACAATACATTTCTCATAAATGCTTTCCAATAAACCAGGCTCCAGTTCCTTATGAACCTCAATAGCTGCACCAATAATAGCATAGACTATTTCATTTAATTGCCTCTTTGTCATAATGTTAGATATTAATTCTTAAGTGCCTTAAGTGGTGAAAATAAAAAGCTTCAACCACGGCATCAGCCACGAAAAGAAGTTGTACAACATTATAGATGCAACTCAACCATCAAATCGGACTCAATTAAATAATTATTTCCCTCGGAACCGATCTTGATGCCGAATCCAAATATGCCTACAAAGTTTGGTACTATGTAAAAGCTAAATCCCTTGCCGAAAGAATCGCCACCGACCAGAAAACAGAGATCATCTCCATGGCCACAACAGCCAGATAACACCCCTCCCGAAAAGAACCCCTGAAAAAGGGGTTTTTTAATGCCAAATTTTGAAATAATCGTTACTTATGGTAATAGGTTTAATCAAAAGGTTTTTTATATTTGATTTGATTTGGGGAGGATTTGATTTCTAGAATATATATTGGGCACTGATAAAGCTGAAATAACTACCTTCGTGTATATTAAAAAATAGGACGAAGGCGTATACGCACGAATGTATGGGCAAACTTGAAAATCAAACCATTCCATAAAAATGTATTAACATTTGTAATGTTTGAAAATCTATAAATACAAACAACATGAGAATCTTAAATCTTGTATTACAGGACTTTAGATGTTTTGAGGCATTTAGCATTTCCTTTGACTCTAATTTTAACACCCATATTATCATTGCTGAGAATATGCTTGGGAAATCAGCGTTAATGTCAGCGCTAAGAATTGCTGCAAATACTTATACAAGTGGACTTAAATCTGAATGGCAATTACAAATTCAAGATCACAGAATTATTGGTACTAATCCTATAGCTGATATTTCTCCTGAAGTTTCTATCCAGTCAACAGCTTTAATAATTGATTCAAAGGGAAAAGAAGTACAAACAACTTGGAAGAAATATAAATCAAAACCTTACGGTGAAAGGACCAAAGTTGAAATAGTTCAAGGCATTGATCCAAGGAAGGAAAGTAAAAGAATTAACAAATTAGTTAGTGAAGGGAAGGCTATTCAACCTTTACTAGGTTTTATAGGAACAGAATACATTCATGTTGAGTCATCCAATACAGTTAAATGGGATGTAAATGGTAAAAGCATCGATGGCTACAAAGGTTGTTTTGAGGACAAATCAATTAAAAAATATCTGTTTAATTGGATTGCTAGAATTGATAATCTAATTTTAGAAGTTGACCGTAAGCCAATTCTAGCAGAAACTTATAAAGACCTGCCAGAAAACGCAATGTACGTTTTCAAGAAAGCTGTAAAATCAGTTCTCCCTGACATAAGAGAAATCGAATGGTCTAATGATATCAAACAACTTGTGGTCAAATTATCAAATGGAGAAATTAGACCATTTAATATGTTAAGCGATGGTTATAGATATCTTATACTATTAGCAGGAGAATTGGCGACAAGAGCTTTTATTTTAAATAAATACCTGGGTAAAGAAGTGTTAGAAAAAATACATGGTGTTGTATTAATTGATGAGTTTGGAATTCACTTACACCCAACTATGCAAAATGACACATTACTTAGATTGCAAGAAACATTCAAGAATGTACAATTTATAGTTACAACCCATTCTCCATTATTACTAAATGGATTAAAAAAAGAGCAAGTACATATCTTATCCTATGATAACGAAGGAAAAAGAATTTCAACAAATCCAGATGAAGACATTATTGGATTAGGAGCCGATGAAATTTTAACGAAAATTTTTGGGCTAAGTAGTACGATGGATCATCAATTTTTGAAATGGAATGAGGAATACAGATACCTTTTTAATAAATCAAAGGAGTCTAAACTTACTCCAAATGAAAATGATTCATTTAAGAGATTATCAAGAGAGCTCTCCATATTGAGATTAGACCCAGCATTGCAACTTACAAATGAAGATCCAATTACAAAAATTATTAAAGATAACTTGCAGAAATACTTCAAAAATAAAACAATTTCACTTACACAAGATTCAACAGAAAATGTTGAAAAAGAAGTAACTAGAATAATTAATGAATTATTTAAGAAATAATCCTGTTTTGAATATATGAACTATATACCGTACCCTAGATTAGATCTTGATAATCATGCAGACTTGGTTGGATGGAGATTAAAAGCTGACAAAGTTGATGGTGACTGGACTGATTTAAAAGAATATTTGGCAGAGAGTGCCCGACTTATATCAGGAAAGCACCCAATTTCAAAATGTTGGTACTGTGAACTACCTCAAGGTGATGACTTTGCCAGGGATGTTGAGCATTTCAGACCCAAAAATCAAGCATTGCCTTTAACTGCTAAACAGATTAAAAAAATTGAAAATTTATCAGGAATTAAATATGAACAGAATGATACAGCAGGAAATTATCCTTGGTTAATATTTGATTATAGAAATTATAGAATAGTCACAGCTATTACTAACAGAGGTGGTGCTAAACACATATATTTTCCTCTCGCTAAATCAACAACAAGATTAATTGCTGGCCAATACCCTTGGTCAACAAATGAATTCCCTTACTTTCTTGACCCAACTAATAAGCACGATGCCAATTTGTTGTATGTAAAACCAAATGGAGAAATAGCACCTATTGCCCCGAAAATACAACTTACTCAAACAGATTTTGACAATTTACCTATAGGATGGAAGAATGATGGATTTAATTATTTAAGAGCTGTAGTGACAATAGAACTTTTTAGATTAAATGATTCCGTTTTTAAAAAAGGAAGGCAAGAAGTTTATGAAAACTGCAGAAACCTTGTAGATATGTTACTCCTGATAATTTCTGAAAATCCTGACAGTAAACTTATCCCTTCTTTAATTGAAAACATTACGCTTATGGCTTTACCATCTGCGCCTTTTTCTTTGGCTGCTAAATGCGCTTTAATTGGCTACAATACTTTTAATGAAGCAAACGCAGATACTGAAAATGCTGTAAAGAAATTGATAAATCAAATAATTACTCATATAGAAAATCAGATTAAAAAATTAGTAATTGATTGGTATAAACCATAGTTTCAAATAACTTATTCCATATATTATTTATATCATTAAATTAACACATCATTTTCATTTGACCATAAAACAATCAGTAACAAACTTCTTTGATTTTAAAAACAAAAACCCTGCCCATAATTCGTGCTAATCGTGATTGGTTTCCCAACTGGAGTGTTTCCCTGGGAACCGATCTTGATGCCGAATCCAAATATGCCTACAAAGTTTGGTACTACGTAAAAGCCAAATCCCTGGCCGAAAGAATCGCCACCGACCAGAAAACAGAGATCATCTCCATTACCACAACAGCCAGATAACACCCCTCCCGAAAAGAACCCCTGAAAAAGGGGTTTTTTAATGCCAACTTTTGAAAATTGTTAATTATGGTAATAGATTTCATCAAAAGGTTTATTATAAAATAGCGGAGAGACAAACACGCACAAATTTTGGCATTCATGCTAAATAATCAAAGCAATCAAGAAATTACGCATCAAAAGATTATTTTTGAAGAAAAAAGAATGGCAAAAGAATCTGAAATTATATTTTACCAAGGTGATGATGGAAGTGTAAAAATTGAGGTTTTCTACCACGGCGATACGTTTTGGATGACACAAAAGAAAATTAGCGAACTTTTTGGAGTCCAAAGACCATCAATTACTAAACATCTTACCAATATTTTTGAGAGTGGCGAATTACACCAAGATTCAGTTAGTTCCATTTTGGAACATACTGCCGAAGATGGAAAAAACTATAAAACAACTTTCTATAATCTTGATGCAATAATAGCAGTTGGATATCGTGTAAACTCTAATAAAGCGACTAAATTTAGAATTTGGGCTACAAAGGTTTTAACAGAGTTTATTACCAAGGGATTTGTTTTGGATGATGAACGTTTAAAACAAGGAAAACATTTCGGTAAAGATTATTTTGATGAATTGCTTGAACGGATTCGTGAAATTCGAGCAAGTGAAAGAAGGTTTTATCAGAAAATCACAGACATTTATTCGCTTTCAATTGATTATGACAATTCAGATTTATTAACAAAGGAATTTTTTGCCACAGTCCAAAATAAGCTTCACTGGGCAATAACAGGAAAACAGCAGCTGAAATTATATACTCCTCAGCGGATGCTTCGAAAATATACATTGGATTGACAAATTGGAAACATGCACCAGATGGTAAAATACTAAAATCAGATGTTTCAATCGCTAAGAATTATTTGAACGAACAACATATCAAAGAACTCAATAGGATTGTTTCTGCATATCTTGACTTAGCGGAAAGCAGAGCAGAAAGGCTGATTCCCACGACAATGCATGATTGGATTATTTTTTTACACCAGTTTTTGGAATTATCCAGCTTCCCAATTCTAAAAGACAAAGGAAAGGTTTCTGCATTAGAAGCTAAATTAAAAGTAGAACAAGAGTATGATTCATACAGAATAATTCAGGACAAAATTTATGAATCTGATTTTGATAAAGAAATAAAACGGCTAAAAGGTGAATAATAAAGCACTAGAGTGGTGCTAACCGCCCCAACACACGTACTTCAATTTTTTACAATTTACCTGCGACCATCCGGCACCCGAAGGCGGGTGCCTCTGAATTATGAAATACGCGCACCGTTCCGGGTTATTCATCCCGATGAATCGGGAAGCCTGGAGTGTTTCCCTCGGAACCGATCTTGATGCCGAACCTAAATATGCCTACAAAGTTTGGTACTACGTAAAAGCAAAATCCCTTGCCGAAAGAATCGCCACCGACCAGAAAACAGAGATCATCTCCACGGCCACAACCGCCAGATAACATCCCTCCCAAAAGAACCCCTGAAAAAGGGTTTTTTTAACGCCAAATTTTGAAAATTAACTACTTATGGATATAGATTTCATCAAAAGATTTTTTATATTTGTAATGTATATTTGAAATTCGTTCAGGGTTTACAACTAGCGCTTTATTTATCTATTTATGAAAGAAGACGTTTTGCCCGTACTCCAAAGAATTAAATTTGAAAGGGGATTGGATGAATTTCAATTGTTTTCAATAGAGTTCCTGATAAATAATTTTACAACCATAATCGATTTTCACGAAACCTTAAGGGAGAAGGGATACAGGGAGCAACCTTATAAAATTGCATCTCTGGATATAGTACTTTATTACATCGAAATTGCATTGGAAGATGGCATAATAACAGAAGATGAGAAGAGGCAAGTTAAGTTGATGAAAAGAGTATTTGATGTAACAGAAGGTGATTTTTATAGGTTCAGGTTCCATCGGCTGAAATTTTTGTCCGAACTTTTTCTGGCAAGGTTATATCTTGACAACAAAATAACCGAATCTGAATCCCTTGATAAAGTTGCACTTCAGGATTTTTTTGACCTATCTTATGATCAATTTCTGGAGTTGACACATAATTTTGATCGTAAAGCATTACTTAAAGATGTTGATGTCGTGCAACTAGATACATTTATGACCTATAATGAATTTTGGAAGATAAAATCAGAAGAATTCATTGATCCTATGAATGAGGAATATACGGCTGCTTATTTGTACTCAATTGATGAGAAGCATTGAGACCCCGAAGTTCATCTAAAGTCTATCTAAAGTCTATCTAATGTTTATCTAATGTTTATCTAAACTTCAGTTCGTAGTTTCCATATTGGATATCGTTTAGATCCTTGATTTACAATAAATTGATCTCGCTTAGAGAGTGAGTAAACCAGATTTTTTACTTTATTTTTCTTCTGATTCTTATCTAAAACAGCCGCAAGTTTATCTAAAATTAGCGTATCAATTTCTTCTTTAGTGGCTTGTCCATATTTTCTGATAAATTCAAGAATAAGGTCTTTGAAATACTTATCATCAAAACCTTTATTATGGATATACTGTGCCTTTTTCCCAGTTGCTCGTGCAACAGAGGCAGAGACATAATAATTTGGACTCCTTCCTTCGATCAGTTTTAGTTTTTTCAGGAATACAGCAGCATCTTTTGTGATATCCAACTTTTTTTTTGACATTTCGAATTAAAGAATTTAAGGAAATTGTGAACTGTTCAACGACAAACAACTCCGTCTATGCAGCTCTGAAAAGAGATTATATTGAATTCACCAGACTTCCACTGGAGAGATATTAAGCTCCTGGAATGAAATTATAAAATAGCGGTATAGTTCTTATAGCTTCGCAGAATATTCCTACTTTCGATTTCACAAATTAGGGAACATATAAAGTTTACATAATGTGAACTTTATATCAAAAATATTGTATCTTTGCATGAAAGTACATTTAATTAAACAGCAAACAATTGAAAATTTTGTGGCTTCTCATGCCTCTGCCAAAAGATCGTTTGAGTTTTGGTTAACTGGGATAAAATATGCAGATTGGGAAACGCCAAATGATATTCAACAGACTTTTGGGACAGCCGATTTGTTAGGTAAGGGAAGCAACAGGGTAGTTTTTGATATTGGCGGTAATAATTATCGGATTGTTTGTCACTTTCATTTTGGTACTGTGAAAGTTCATTTATTTGTTTGTTGGATCGGTTCTCATACAGAATACGATGAACTCTGTAAACATAATGAACAATACACTGTTGATGCATATTAATTCTATTAACAATGGCCGCTCTAAAGTATACCGTAATTAAATCAGAAAGCCAGTACATTTCATATTGTAAAGTACTGGGGGATCTTCTTGGAAACAATGATACCAATATCGATTCCGCTGACGAGATTGAATTGCTGACCTTCCTGATTGAAAAATGGGATGCTGATCATGCTACCTTGAATCAAGTTAATCCTATTGAGTTGCTTCATTCTTTAATGCATGATCATCATTTAAAGGCGAAAGACCTGGTAGTTATTTTAGGAGTAAGCAAAGGCCTGATTTCAGATATTTTGCACTATAAAAGAGGATTGTCTAAGGAAATTATCCGGAATCTGTCAAAATATTTCAAAGTTTCTCAGGAAGCATTTAACCGGCCTTACAAATTAATAAATCCTGTAAATTCTCAAATTCGGGATGCAAGTGTGATGAATACTCCTAAAAAGTTTGAAGTTATCTGTTAATTATTTCTATAAAGTTGAAATGTTGTTTGCTGTATCTGTTAGAAAAACCATCAAAAATACTACGTGTGATTGGATATTTTTATTGATTGGTCTTAAATATAATCGTTTGATTTTATATATTTGACTAGTATTGTAAAAACTCCCGACGAAAAGAAAAACAGTACACCTGGATTAAATTAATCATCGTTCACTAAGTAATGAGAAGATTATTTGTATTCCTATTAATGCTTTCAAGTTATTCAGTCTTCTCACAATATCCTTGTGATCATAGGCGAGATAATATTTGGATGTTTGGGTATGAGAATTCACCACCTAACTTTGGAGGTACTTGTTTGAATTTCAACCAAAACCCACTCTCTGTTTCTTATGTTAGTCAGCAGATTAGTATCGATATTGCCAATGCTTCCATATCAGATACAAATGGCAATCTCCTTTTCTATACGAATGCGATGTACGTTGCAAATAGTAATCACCAAATTATGCCACATGGAGATTCAATTAATTATGGTGATTTGTATAACTACTTTGGCTATTACGGCTATACTATGCCCCAAGGGGCTTTAATCTTACCATTACCGGGGTCTCCAAATTATTATTATA
Source organism: uncultured Bacteroidales bacterium (assembly GCA_903923925.1). GTDB lineage: Bacteria > Bacteroidota > Bacteroidia > Bacteroidales > CAIXZF01 > CAIXZF01. Next base: position 1,995 of record CAIXZF010000072.1, on the reverse strand, counting down.
TTTTTCATGAAAAATTAGAATTTTCTGCGCCCTATTTTGATCTTACAATGGGGTTTTATTGTTCAATTGTTAATATGGATCTTGATGGGGGATTAGGAGATGTTGAACTAAAGAATGTATTACTATTAAATGATACTCTAGACTATGGTTGTATCACTGCTACCCGCCATGCCAATGGAAGAGACTGGTGGATTATAGTTCCTGAATTTAAACATAACAGATATTACAGATTTCTATTTTGTGCCCAGGGAATTTTTCAAGACTCTATTCAAACAATTGGAACTGCTTCGATCATTCCAGAATTATCACAATCCTGCTTCTCACCGGATGGAAGTAAATACGTGAGATGGGGTGGTGCCAGTTTATTTCATCCCTACCGATTAGAAGTGTTTGATTTTGATAGGTGTACAGGTACATTAAGTAATTATCGAAATCTTTGGTATCAGGATTCTGCATATGCATGTGGAGTGGCAATATCTCCGAACTCAAGATTCATGTATGTTTCAGCTGACCAACGGATTGATCAATACGATCTGTTAGCAACCGATATTGCTTCAACCCGCCAGATCGTTGCAATATATGATGGATTCACAGATCCCTTATTCCCAGCTCAGACTCGATTTTTTCTAATGCAATCTGGTTATGATAACAAAATTTATGTTTGTACGCCTGGTACTACTAGATTTCTTCATGTTATTGATCAACCAAATAATGAAGGGATATCTTGCAACGTTTTGCAACATTCTATTCATCTAAATACTTTCAATTCTTCTTCAATTCCCAATTTCCCAAATTTTCGATTAGGCCCAATTGATGGAACTATTTGTGATTCACTGGGGATTAATATTATTACCAGTAATCCTGAACTTACAAAAGAAGTTACAGATGTTGCAGTTTGGCCTAATCCTGCGCAAGATTATTTTAACTACAAGCTTAACAACCAAGAATATTCAGGGACCTACCATTTACGATTGTATAATACTTCCGGGATTTTATTTAAAGAATGGGAATTCAAAGGAAAGCAGGGGTTTGGACATTACAGTATAGAAGATATTCAGGCAGGTGTTTATTTACTAACCTTAACTACCGCAGATGAACGGGCACTGAAGACAGTGAAATTGATTGTTCTGCGGTAGTAATAGGTTTTTCGGTTTGATCCACATAAAAACCGGTCAGGGTTAAGGCGCCCACGGTGGTTAACCGATGCCTACGTCTTGGGATTGCCCAACTGGGTCACCAGTGGATCTTAGTGTCTCCCGACCGGTTTTAAATCAAAAAATACCGGACATCAGTCAGTGCGTGGACGGGAGGGTCAACTCCGTTGCACATATCTTGGGAATGCCCCACTGGGTCACCAGGGGATCTTAGTGTCTTGATATCCGATATTGTTTTCAAAAATATAAAATAATTCCATTTATTGCGACATTACTACAGATCGTATCTTTGAAAAACATATTGAAGTACATTTACACAGACAAGTGGCCTGCTTTGCTCCGGAATAGTGGCATGGTTTACTCCGGATTATTCATTTAAAATGAGGATAATCAATTAACTAATTCAGAAACATGGACAAGGATATAATTATAAAGGACTTTACTCAAAGATATATCCTGTTTCTTGAAGCAAGCCAACAAGATATTACCGATAAAAATTACCAATCTCTTACTGAACGGTTTTATCTGTTCATAGCAAAGTTTACTAAAGATTTTGGCAATAATGAATTATCAGGTCTCTTTGCATCAAAAACCAAGATCGGTTACAAGTTAAAAGCTGAACTTGAAAATGCGAAATCATATGATGGCAAAATAACTGCATTGAAGGCAATTTTTCAGGAAGCATTGCATGATTTTATTATCTAACCTGAATAATTCATAAAAAAAAGGAAAAGCTTGTTAAATCTAAGATAATGAGTACCTTAGAGGTGACAAAACCAAAAACAAACTTTTCCATGAGTAAAGATACAAAAAGCCTAAATACCGAGTACACTCCATCGCC
>CAIXZF010000071.1 GCA_903923925.1 uncultured Bacteroidales bacterium | reverse complement strand
GACAAATTTATCCGCACTTTCCCATACATATTTGTTTTCTTCCGGATGGATCGGTTGGGGTTTCATACAGTTTTCGGGAACAATGGCGCTGAATTCTTTAGCAATCAGCTCAGTTTCGATGGGATTAACACCGTCGACTTGTTGCGAATTAACAGCTACACCCAACAGGAATTTTCCTTTGGTAGCTTCACCTAATGTTTTTTGAGCCATGGTTTGAACTGATGCCAGTAAAAATAAGGCAGTAATTGTGGTAATTAGTTTCATGTTTTAATAATTTGGAGCCCCCTCCAAACCTCCCCCAAAAGGGGAGGCTTAAAAAAAGCCAAGTTTAGAATTGTGTTTTAGATTATCCTTTTGTATTTCGAAATTGATGTGTCATTAGATTATGCGTTTTCATTCCTGCGGGTTTTCAAATCTTCTTCAATTTTTGTTTCCATTTTCTTGTCAATGACATAGAAGAAAAGCAGTCCAACACCAATAAGGAATGGAATTGACGGATATATGCTCACAAGCAGTCTTGCTCCTTCGGAGACAGAATGAGGTTGAATAATCTCCTGTCCGGCAACTCCACTTTCTTTAGCAATGTATCCGTATAAACCTAAAATCCACGCAACCAGGGCACCTCCAATAGATAGCCCGGCCTTAAGTCCTACCATCATCGCTGAAAAGATAATTGCGGTTGCCCTACGTTTAGTTTTCCATTCTGAATAGTCAGCAACATCAGCAATCATGGCCCAAAGAACCGGAATGGTTATCCCATAGAAAAATCCATGCAGAATTTGTGAACCGAACATCAGGAGCACATTTTCCGGTTTGAAAAAGATAAAGATCAGTACAAACAGTGTAGCAACAAGTAATCCGTATTTATAAACATCCCGTTTGCCATATTTATCTGCCAGCTTTTTTGAAAATGAAATTCCAACAATCATGAAGATAATACCTCCGGCGTTGAACAAACCAAAACCGGCAGCTACCGGATCCGATCCAAAGAAATTAATGCCTAAATCAGACAGGCCGGCAATTACAGGACTAATAAAATTAGCCAAGGCTACTTTATCAACGTAATTATTAAAATAGTACACATACGAACCGCCTTTCATCGCAAGTGTAATGAACACCAAAATGGTTAAGCTGAGCATGATTAGCCAGGGTTTATTCTTCAGAAGATCAGACAGATCTTCCTTTACAGAGGATTTCTGTTCTACACCGGGGACAATTCGCTCCGTGGTTGTAAAAAAAGTGATCAGAAGCATGACTGTGCCAACGATAGCCATCCAGGTCATAACTGTTTCAATACCTGCTGCCTTATCTCCATGACCTGCATAGATGATAATCGGTAACATAAACACCTGCACAAAGAACTGGGCAAACATGACCGCCACAAAACGGTATGATGAAATGCTGTTCCGTTCGCCCATATCGCCGGTTATTACACCACTCAAAGCAGAGTATGGTAAGTTACTGGAGGCATATAACATTAACAGAAGTGAGTATGTCGCAGCTGCGTAAATGAGTTTTCCCTTGTACGAAAAGTCTGGTGTTGAAAATGCGAGAAGGGCAACAACACCCAAAGGAATGGCGGTGTACAATATCCAGGGTCTGAATTTGCCCCATTTCGAATTGGTTC
>CAIXZF010000070.1 GCA_903923925.1 uncultured Bacteroidales bacterium | reverse complement strand
CGTTTGACGGGACGGTGTCCAGTCCCGTCGGCCGTAGAGACGTAGCATGCTACGTCTCTACAATGTGTCGGGGATGGCAAAATCATTGTATTTATTATGGCAGCATAATTGTGGCTGGCGGGGGCGGTGTCGTTTGACGGGACGGTGTCCAGTCCCGTCGGCCGTAGAGACGTAGCATGCTACGTCTCTACAATGTGTCGGGGATGGCAAAATCATTGTATTTTTGTCGGATAATCTGAATCGCACTTTATGAAATGCATTCCTATACGTTTTTTATTATGGTTTGTGCTGTTGATGTTATTACCGGGTATCCTATTCCCGCAACAGCAGGTTAAAAATGTGATTTTGCTTATACCTGACGGGACGAGCACTGATGTGTTATCGCTGGCACGCTGGTATCAGGGTGATAAACCACTTGCAATTGATGAAATCATTTGTGGACTGGTAAAAACGAATTCCTATGACAGCACTATAACGGATTCTGCACCGGCATCTACGGCATTTGCAACAGGGAACAAGACAAAATCAGGTTATGTTGGGGTAAAGGCTGATAATACGCCCTGTATATCGGTACTCGAACTTGCCAGACTCAAAGGGCTGTCGACAGGAATAGTGGTTACCTGCCAGTTTCCGCATGCAACTCCTGCTGATTTTGTTTGTCATTATTTTAACCGTGATTCCTATGATGTATTAGCCAGACAATTTGTATATAATAGTCCTGACCTGGTTTTTGGTGGCGGTTATGCTTACCTTTCAAATCCTGGTCTCAAACCTGTTTTCGACAGTCTTGGATACAGAATGATAACCGATTATCAATCATTTAAGAATTTCAATACTAAAGCTGCCCTAAAGAAACCCACTTGGGCATTGTTTGACGGTTGGCTGGATGGAAAGAAATATCTTTCGTACGACTGCGACAGAGATACAACAAAAGAGCCTTCACTTTCTGAAATGACAGACAAGGCTATACAGTTGCTCAGCCAGAACAAGAAAGGCTTTTTCCTAATGGTTGAAGGAAGCCAGGTTGACTGGGCTGCTCATAATAACGATCCCAAAGGTGTTGTAACAGAGTTTCTTGCCTTTGACAAGGCTGTAAAAATGGCAATTGACTTTGCGAAAAAGGATAAAAACACTCTTGTCATTGTTTGTCCGGATCATGGAAACGGTGGAATTACCATGGGAAGTGTCTATGGTGATAAATCCATTTCATTTGATAAGATGAATATTCCCAGGAATGTAATCGGTCCATTAAAAAGTGCAAAACATTCAAGTCGATGGGTGTATGAAACAATTCTGAAGAAGATTGATAACCAGGGAAATACTTTACTGAATACATCAGATTTTTCAAAGCTGATTGAACAGGAGTATTCAATAAAATTAACAGATGCAGAGACAGAAAATCTGGTCTCCGATTTAAAACTTATAAAGTTCCCGTCCACAACTTCAAAAATTTCCTCAACCGATTTACCGGGTAATTTGATTTCCTATCTTGGACATACCTTGAGCGACAAAGCCTCCATAGGCTGGACAACAAGCGGACATACCAATGAAGATGTTTTCCTGGGCATTTATCATCCGAAAAATGACAGGCTTACAGGAGTTGTTGAGAATTCTGACATTGGAAATTACATCGCCAAACAACTAAATCTGGGAAATTTAGAAGCTGAAACAACTAAATACTTCAAAGCTATATCATCAGAAGAAAATTCTAATTCATATATAATTATAAGCAAAATGCCATTCCGGATCAAAAAAGGCCAGGATACTTATGAGATTTCTTCAAATGTGAGTTTTTTTAAAAAGAACAATCAGCTGATACCCTTAAATACATTGGTTTTAAATAAAGGAACTACCTATTTTGTACCCGAAGTATTATTTGATGCTCTTATAAAATAATCTGAAACCAGATATAAAATACCTGTAATTATTAACACCACTGCCCGGATTTAAACATTTTCATACTGGTAGAATATTTTTTTATATCTTCAGCGAACCTTTTTTGATTTCGCTGTCTACTATTTTCGTAGACTACCTTCATTATTTAATATGAAGCATATCTTCCACTTAGTTTATTCTATTCAGGAATATAAAAATATTTAAGTTAAACAATGATAAATCAAATTCAAAAGATGATGAAAATGAAAAAAATCCTTACATTAATTGTGGTTTTGATTGCCATGTTATTTACATTTCATGCTTATTCGCAGGAAGTGGTAATTACGGAGGTAATGTACAACGACCCCTCGACAGGAGGAACAGGTGACTCCCTGGAGTTTATTGAAATTTATAACAATACAGCTGACCCGGTTGATATGACTGCATTTCAGTTGACAACTGCTGTAACGTTTACCTTTCCTTCTTACACACTTCAACCCAGCACATATGTTGTAGTTGCAAGAAACTCTGTTAGGGCAGAAGCTTATTATGGAATTTTAGGAGTATACCAATGGACCGCTGGCCAGACTCTTGCGAATAATGGCGCATCAATCGTATTAAAATCTGCACTTGGAATAACAATGGATTCTGTTCGGTACAGTCCGAATGCACCATGGCCCTTGACCGCAGCCGGAAATGGTTCAACAATAATGCTTTGCGACCCGAATGCTGACAATACCATCGGCGATAACTGGATTGCAGCTAACATCTTAAATGCCAACTCCTTTGCTCTGGCAAATGGTGCTCCTGTTTATGGAACTCCAGGAGCAGGTTGCAACACACCAAGCCAGTATTTCCCTTCTTATGCACTAATTCCTTATACTCAGACCTTTGATGATGTATGGTTAAATGGTGACGGATTGAGAGATGTTCCTGATTTTTCATGGAGAAATTTCCCTTCTATGGGAAATAATTCGCTCAGAAGAGATGATGACGGACATGCAGGAGCTGGCTGGGGAACAGTAACAGGTGCTTATGCAACAGCAGGAGCAAATGGATCAACACATTCAGCTAGATTCCATTCATCAGGTACTGCTATTGCAAATGATTATGATCTTTATCTGGATTTCAACGTAAATGGTATCAAAAAACTTAAATTTTGGTATATCAACACAAGTGGCACCGACAGTCTTGGATTATATATATCCGAAGATGGTGGTGCTAGTTTTACATTTTTAGGAAAATATGCCACTACCACAAACTGGCAGCAATATTCCAAAGATCTTGGTAGTTCATTGTCGTCGAATGTTGTTTTGCGTTTCAAGACGACAGGGACTGCTGCAGCCGGTGGAACCGATATCGGAATTGACCATGTGGAGATTTTTATGGCACCGGATAATGATGCAGGAGTGTCTGCAATTACAAATCCACCTGCTGCAATGTCTTCAGCAAATCAGGACGTTACTGTTGATCTGAAAAACTATGGCAGTATGGATCTAACCTCAGTAAATATTGACTGGGCAGTAGACGGAGTGCTGCAGCCTGCATTATTATGGAATGGTATTATTGCTGCTGGTTCCAGTGAATCAGGTATTATTTTAGGGAATTACACCTTTTCATCAACTGGTGCTTCAACTATTAAAGCCTGGACAAATTCACCAAATGGATTTATTGATGGTGATCTTACAAACGATACTATTTCGAAGAACGTTTTTTATCAACCTTATGCACCTATTCCATTCCACGAAAGTTTTGACAGCCTTTGGGTAAATAAACTGGACTCTAATGATGTTCCAAGCAATTACTGGATTAGTAATCCGATTACAGGAAATGCTTCATGGAGACGTTCAAATGACGGAGGTTCTGCTAACTGGACCGCTGTAAATACTGGTATCTACAACCCTACCGGTGCAAACACAACAGCATTGTCAGCAAGGTTCCATTCGAACAGTGCTGCAAATGGTGCCACAGGTGTTATGAATTGTTTCGTTGATTTCACCACACCCGGATTTAAAGAATTGAGGTTTTACTACATTAATACCAGCGGAGCAGACAGTTTGGCTGTTTGGGAATCAGAAGATGGTGGTACTACTTTCACCTTCCTTCAAAAGTTTACTACTGTTCCTGCCTGGACACAGGAAGTTATTCAGTTAGGCAACAGTGAATCATCGAACGTAATTATCAGATTCAGAGCAACAAGAAATGGTGGAGGTGGAGCTCAAACAGACATTGGTCTTGATGAGGTAAATATCGACCTTGCAAAGCCAGATGCTTCTGTTGCGAGTATTATCACTCCGGCTTCTGGCTGCGGACTAACAAGTAATGAGGTTGCACAAATTGTGATCAGAAATAATGGCTATGTTCCAATAAGTGATATTCCTGTTTATTTTAATGATAATAATGGTAATACCGTTTCTGAAACAGCTTTTGTTACGCTCAATGCCGGTGAAACTTACAATTACACATTTTCCAATGCAATTGATCTATCCGCAATGGGTGGTCATGCACTTAAGTTTTACACTGCATATGCAAATGACAATAATCCTTTGAATGATACACTTTCAAAGGTAATTTCAAACTTAACTGTAATTAATACCTTCCCATTCCTCGAAGATTTTGAATTGGGTTACACTAATTACATGAGCGTTGAAGGAGCTACAAACGCATCAGTATTGGTTGATACCGCTATTGGTGTTAACAATTCGCATGGTTTACGTATGACCGGTGGAGCAGTTGCAGGAACATGGCCTGCTGGCAGTGGAAATAACACAACTGCAGCTCAGGCGTTTGGCTATGCTGACCATCTTGGCAAAGCAGCCACCTGTATGGTGGATGCAACCAACCTCAATCATCCTCAATTAAAAATTGACCTTCGCCAGATTAATATTACAAATGGTGGCCCTCGTTATTCTTTTTTCAGGGTATTAATTAATGACACTATTGCTGTGCCCACTGAGAGTGGTATTACCAATTTCAATCCTGTAACAGCCACAACAGATGCTTACGCTACACAGGTTTTTGACTTATCAGCCTATGCGAATACCCAATTCAAGGTAACTCTGGAATCAGCTTGTAAATATTCACCAGGTGGTGCTTACGCATTAGGCGACAATGCTTTCATTGACAATTTTATTATCGCAGAGAAACCAGCACAGGAAGTTGCAGCAGTTGCAATTACTTCGCCAACTTCTGGTTGCGGATTAGGAACTACAGAGCACATCACCTTCACCATTAAAAATAATGGAACAAATCCAGCTGTAGATTTTAACGTAAGTACTCAAGCTGACAATGGTGTATGGATTTCTGAAACCTTTACCGGAACAATATTACCAGATAGTACAGCAACTTATACATTTACAGGCGGGCTCGATTTAAGTGCTCCTGGTGCACATGTGATAACAGTTGCAACTAACCTGCTTAACGACCCTTATCCAACAAATGATACAACAAAAAGAACAGTTTCAACTGTACCTTACATTTCAACCTACCCTCATCTTCAGGATTTTGAAGGTACTTCATTTACAGGCTGGACTACAGCTGCTATTGCAGGCACAAATAACTGGGAACTTGGAACACCGGCCAAAGCTACTATTAACACGGCACATAGCGGAGTTAATGCCTGGATAACAGGACTTACTAACGCATTTTCTCCAAATTCAGATATGTGGCTGGCTTCACCATGCTATAATTTTACAGGATTGGTTAATCCTTACCTTTCTGTTTGGTTAAACTTTGTTATGGTCGCTAATTTTGATGCGATGGTAATGGAAGTATCTGTAAATGACAGCACCTGGTATAAAGTACAGGCTGACACTCTATTTTACAATAATTATTCAGCACAGCTTCCGGTAGCCCCACCAAAGTGGAGTGGAAACAGCAATGGCTGGGTTCAGGTTGGAACAGGTTTGCCAAGTTTAGCTGGTAAAGCAAAAGTAAGTTTCAGGTTCCGTTTCCAGTCGAATCAGGTAAACAACAGTGAAGGTTTTGCTGTTGATGATTTCGAGATTAAAGAAGCAACCGCTGATGCAGAGTGTCTTGAGTGGTTATCACCAAAGACCTCCTGTGGTTTTACTAATGCTGAACCTATCGTTATCAGGGTGAAGAACAGCGGACAAATGGCTATTACAGATCTTCCCGTTGCCTATAGTGTTAATGGTGGAACTACATTAGTTCACGATACCATACATGCTACCATTGCACCAGGAACACAATACGATTTTACATTCACACAAACTGCAAACCTGAGTGCAGGCGGACCATTCTCCTGCGTTGCTAAAACCTTCCTTGCAAACGACCCTACTCTTACTAATAACATGGTTACTTACACATTGTCTGAACTGCCATCAATAAGTTCTTTACCATTTACAGAAACCTTTGAGGTAACAAACGATTACTTCGCACTTGCAAACGGAACAAATTCAGCTGTTGCTGTTGTCCCTGCTATTGGTTTAAACGGTTCAACAGGCCTGCAGTTTACAGGAAATGTTGCAGGAACATGGCCAGGTGGAACCAGTGGAAATACTACTGCAGCACAGGCATGGGGTTATATTGACCATATTGCAACTGCTTCAACCTGCGATATTTCTGTAAGCAGTTCTGCTGGGTTATGGTTAAAACTTGCTTTACGTCAGACCTACTCAACAGGTGCCTTGTATTCATGGTTCAGGGTTATGCTGAATGAGACTACTCAGCTAGCCGACACTGCAGGTGTTACTGATTTCAACCCTGCAACCGGCACCGGTGATCCATTTGTTTACAAGGTATTTGTTCTTACCCAATACCTGGGAACTCCATTCCGTATCAGTCTGCAATCCTCCTGTAAATACAGTGATGCAACAGGTACTGGTGGCAATGGCGACAAGGCTGAAGTTGACTCTGTGATGCTTATACCACCTATAACTGTTGGTATTGAGAACCATGAAACCGGTAATTATATGGTTTCATACCCAAATCCAGCCACATCAAGCCTGAGGGTTGAATTCGGAAGAACAATACAGAATGGCGAACTTATCATGCTGGATGCACTTGGAAAACAGGTAATTCAGAAGAATCTCCTGAACATTCAGGGATTAACTCTTGATCTGGAAAATCTTGATCCCGGTGTTTATTGCCTGATGCTGAAAGATGAAAATAATGTACTAACTCAGAAGATTGTTAAAAAATAACTCCTTAATACTGCGCCTGCTCTTTATTGAGCAGGCGTATTGTTAACATTGCCCTTACTCCCAATAGCACAAACCACACTTAGTTGTTACCAGATGAAGAGATTGATATTTTTGATAATCGGGTTAGTTTTCATTCTTTCTGAAAATTTTGGACAGGTAACTGCCAATTTCAATATTCCAGACACTGTTTGTGTAAACCAGGTTTTTAATATTCAGAATACATCCACAAACGGGAGTACATATTATTGGAATTTCTGTTCAGGAAATTTGTCGAATACTCCAAATGGCCAGAATCTTGGAAACCTTGGAAACCTCGTTGGTCCGGTTTATATCACTCTTGCAAAGGATAATACAAGTCACTATTCATTTGTTACCAATCATTTCAGTGCCGGGTTAACTGTTAATTCATACGGCAATAGTTTTTCAAATACACCTGTTTCAACAGATCTGGGAAATCTTGGAATCATGAATCCTAAGATTGAGGGAATACAGGTAAAGAATGATAATGGCCATTGGTATGGATTGATTGCCGGTGGTATGCAGAATTACAATATGTATCGTCTGGATTTTGGCAACAGCCTGGCGAATGTTCCGGTAGCTGAAGATCTTGGTAATATCAGTTCAGTTTTAAATTATCCGCACAGTTTATATACCTGGCAGGAAAACGGGAATTGGTATACACTGGTTGGAAATAACAACACCAGCACATTAGTCAGATTAAGTTTCGGGAATAGTCTTGCCAACACTCCTACCGGAGTAGATCTTGGCAATATCGGTGGATTAATGAATCAGCCGGTTGGTTTCTTTCCGATTCAGGAAAATGGGAGCTGGTATGTTTTTGTTGTGAACCGCAACAACAGCACGATTTGCAGAATCGATTTCGGATCAAGTCTTTTAAATAATCCTACTAGTGGCATTTCAATCGGAAATCCACAAAATACGCTTCAGTATCCACGCTCTATCACTATTCTTCGCGACTGCGGACAAACAATTGCCTTTGTTGTGAATGAAAGTCCGGTTGATGATATTGTAAGGTTGACTTTCCCTTCCGGAATTACAAGTATTCCAAGTGGTGCATCATTAGGCAATATTGCCGCTTTTGGTTTCCCTCATAATATTTCTGAAATATACAGAGAGGGTGATACCTTATTTGCATTAGTTGCAAATGTAGGCAGCAGCACTATTTCAAGGTTAAGTTTTCCAACTTGTACAAATGCGCTTATTCCCTCATCCAACCTTCAGAATCCGCCGGCTATTTCCTATAATGCTCCAGGAACTTACAATATCAATCTTATTGTTAATGAAGGCTTAGCTACACAATCTGTTATGTGTCAGCAGGTTTATGTTGGTGGAATCCCTTCAGTAACAGTTAATCCAGCCAGTCCGGGACCATTTTGCCATGGAATTCTTACGGACCCTATTACATTTACCAGTCCTGTAGGTGGAACTATTTTCACATGGACAAACAGCAATCCGGCAATAGGTCTGCCAGCAAGCGGAACAGGTAATATTCCTGCGTTTACGCCTGTGAACAGTGGTAGTACAAATCTCTCCGCAACAATAACAATTACACCTCATGCCAGCATCTGTACGGGAACACCTGTTGTAATTATAATCAGTATCAGACCCACTCCAACAGTTAACACAGTAAGCAATCAAACAAAATGTAAGGGTACAAATACTTCTGCCATTTCATTTTCAGGATCTTTAACAAGCACAACATATACATGGACGAACAGCACACCAGCTATCGGGTTAGCTGCAAGCGGCACAGGTAATATTGGTGCTTTTGCAACTACAAATACAACTTCTGCTCCGCTGGTTGCAACAATTACAGTTACACCTGCTAAAAACGGCTGCAGTGGGACTCCAATAACATTTACAATTACAGTAAATCCCACGCCAACCCTTACAGCAGTAACTGGGCAAGTTATTTGCGACCATGATTCAACTGCCTTAATAACATTAACAGGGCCAGTTGCCGGTTCAACGTTTACATGGACCAACACTACATCAAGTATAGGATTAGGCTCGTCAGGTACAGGTAACATTGCAGTTTTTCAAGCGATTAACGCGACAACTGCCTCTGTTACCTCAACAATAACAGTTGTGCCTCATGCAAATGGTTGCAATGGCAGCAGCAGCACTTTCACCATCAAGGTTAATCCAACACCAACCGTAACAACAATAAACAACCAGACCAGATGCCATGGTGCAGCAACAACTGCTGTTAGCTTCACAGGGCCGGTTACCGGGAGTACTTTCACCTGGACAAACAGTGATCCAACAATAGGTCTGGCAGCAACAGGAACAGGAAATATTGCCTCCTTCACACCTGTAAATACTACTAGTGCAATTATAGTTGCTACAATTACAGTAACGCCATTCGCAAATGCTTGTGATGGCACACCAAAGACATTTACTTTCACTATCAATCCAAAACCAGTTGTTAATCCAATTACAAATCAAAGTGCATGTACCGGCAGTCTCACCACTCCTATTGTGTTTACCAGCGCAATAAGCGGATCAACCTTCACCTGGACGAATAGTACAACATCCATAGGACTTGGTGCTTCAGGAACCGGAAATATTGCAGCATTCTCAGCAGCAAATACATCGGCTGTACAGGTTGTAGCTACTATTACTTTGACACCACATGCAGGAGGATGCAACGGAACCACATCAACATTTACCTACACTGTAAATCCTTTACCAATTGTAAATACAATTCCGAACCAGACATTCTGTAATGGCAGTTCGACTGCAGCAATTAATTTTACCGGACCACTGGCGGGAACAACATTTTCATGGACAAGCAGCAATCCAAACATCGGGCTGGCAGCAAATGGAAATGGGAATATTGCATCTTTCACTGCAAATAATTCCGGAGCAGCTCCAATAACATCAACAATTTCAGTAACCCCAACATCAAACGCTTGTACGGGAACAATTAAGACTTTCACGATAACAATTAATCCAACACCTGCAGTTAATGCTATCACAAATCAAAGCATATGCGGCGGGAATCTGAGTAATCAGGTAAATTTCACAAGTAGTGTTCCCGGTTCAACATATACATGGACGAACAATAACACTACTATTGGTATTGCTGCAAGCGGAACAGGGAATATTGCGCAATTTACGACCATCAACAATACGAATGCGATAGCTATTGACACTTGTCATGTAACACCGAATTACGGAACATGCCAGGGAACAGTTGTTAACTTTGTTTATAGTATTATTCCACAGGCAAACGTAAATACAATCACTAATCTGAGTAATTGCAACAGCGAAAGTGCCGGACCATTCAATTTTACAGGAACTGTTACCGGCACTACATTTAACTGGACTAATACGAATCCAACAATCGGGCTTGCAGCCAGCGGAAGTGGAAGTATTGCTGCATTTACGGCAGTAAATACCACAGCCTCGGCAATAACAGCAACAATAACAGTTACTCCTTCTGCCAACAGCTGCAACGGGCAGGTTATGACGTTTACTATAACTGTGACCCCAACACCTGCAATGGGTTCGATGAACAATGTTACTGTATGCAATGGTGCTTTGATTCCAGCTCAGATTTTTACAGGACTTACAAACGGAACAACTTTCGCATGGACTAACAGCGTTCCTACAATTGGAATAGCAGGTACAGGCACAGGAAACATTCCGGCCTTTAATGCGATAAATACTTCGGATACGGTACAGATAGCCACTATAACTGTTACACCTCATGTAAACGCATGTTCCGGAAGTAACAAGGTTTATACCATAACCGTTAAGCCTTCACCAAAGGTTGATTCAGTACCAAATGACACTGTATGCAAAGGGAGTCTTACGAACCTTATATCGTTTACCAGCGGAGTTGCCGGAACGGTTTTTAACTGGTCGAACAGCATGACATTCATCGGGTTACCAGCGTATGGAATGGGTGATATTAACGCTTTTGTGGCCGCTAATAACACAAGCAGTCCAATGGTTGGAGTTATTACTGTTACTCCTGTGGCAAGTGGCTGTATTGGTCCTGATATGTTGTTTTCAATATCCGTTATTCCAATTCCGACTGCCACTGCAGGAGGCGACATTGTTGTATGTCTGGGCGATACAGCACAACTAAGCGCTGGTGGTGGCGGCCTTTATGCATGGGGACCTCCCTTAGGTTTAAGTGCTGTTAATATTCCCGACCCTTATGTTTACCCTGAAGTAACAACAACATATATAGTTACTGTTACTGTAAATGGATGTACAGACACTGATACACTTAAAGTTACTGTAAATATTAAACCAATTGTTGATGCAGGTGGAAATAAAACAATCTGTATTGGAGATTCTGTGGAACTTGTTGCCTCAGGAGGCGATATGTATTTATGGAGCAATGGTGAGAATATTGACTCCACTATGGTGTCGCCCTTGATAACTACAATGTATTATGTTACTGTTACAAATGAAAACGGCTGCTCAAACAACGACAGTGTAAATGTTAGTGTTAATCCGCTGCCTGTCATCGGTATTACACCAGCCAATCCGCATATTTGTGCTGATTCATCGGTAAACCTTAGTGCAACAGGAGCTGCCAGCTATCAATGGTTTCCGATAAAAGGATTATCAGCGGGTTTTGGTCCGACTGTAATTGCCACTCCTAAGTTTAATTCTACTTACACTGTTACCGGTACTTCCACAGAAGGGTGTATTTCAACAAAATCAGTGGATATCAATGTGGTACTGACTCCTGTTGTGAGTTTATATGACACAGGCTATATTTGCCTGGGCGATGTATTAGTACTGAATGCCGGATTCAACGACAGTACATTTTGTATATGGTCGAATGGAGAAACCACCAATAGAATTACCATCAATGAACCTGGATTGTATTGGGTAGCCGTTGGTAATGATGGTTGCACAGTTTATGATTCTATCTTTATTAAATCCTGTACAAATATCTGGATTCCAAGCGCGTTTACACCAAACAGCAATGGCGTAAACGATATTTTCTCTGCAAAAGCCTCTACAGATCTGATCAGGTTTAACATGAATATTTATGATCGCTGGGGAGCACTTATGTTTTCTTCAGAGAACATTAACGAGGGCTGGGATGGTACAAAAAATGGGCAGGAATGTCCGGCAGGAGTGTATGTTTACGTGATTTCCTGGGAAGGCGAAGGAACAGATTCCCACTTCAGACGAAATATGGAAAAAGGTTCGGTTACATTGATGAGATAATATGGCATTATAGCTTTTTACCAGGCAAGAACATTGATAAATTAGTACATTATTACATTGATTTATTGATAAACTGGTAAATTGTTACATTACGATTTGCTTTGGCACAAACGCCTGAATTTGTTGCTTCAAACTCACGGATTACCAACTTCCGGTACAAACGATCCGTTTACATCTCCTTTGCAGAGTCCCTTGAGATCTATCTGTGAATTTCCATTAAATGGCACTGTAAAGGCTTTCTCTTCAAACACCCAATCTCCTGCCGGGAAAGAACTGCTTAAGCCAGTAAACCGTTTTAATACCAATAATGCATCAGCACTGTTAATGTAGCCAGAATTATCTGTTTCAGCAGCTTGTAAAGACAAGCCATCCAACAGGGCAACTTCAACAAAATGTTTGAGGATAAGCAGGGCATCGATGGAGTTGCATCCACCCCATGGCTGAGTGCTGTGTGCCTGTACGGTATAATTTCCCGGACAAACATCCGGAAAGCTGTAAAGCCCATTCTGATCTGTAACGACCTCTCCCTTAATTACTCCGTTTTGTTTTAATGTAACGTTAACACTGTGAAGTGGTGAATTGACCACATTGTTATATCGGACAATCCCAAACAACTGAACTCCGCTCCTAAGCAATCCGTTTATTAATGTGGCTGGCAAAAGCTCGCCACAGGGACTGTAAAACGTTGAATTGAAGAGTGCTGTAGTGCTCCAGACAAGTGGGGCAAGCCCATTTTTACAGGTAAAAACAAGATTGACAAGCTGTTCCCCGTCGCTTATTAATGACCCGAAAGGAGTAGTGGATGATATGCTTATCGTTGAAGGAATTCCGGCTGTATTTGTAACTGATAATGGCTCAATACCTGCGTTTATACTTTGATACGCAGTAAACGATACTTTGGCTGAATCATAATTTAAGGAGAGCGAAAACTTCCCGATATCCCTGAAATTCTTCACCTTAACTGGTACAATAACCTGATTTCCCACGCATGAAATAAATGTATCCAGCTTCACTTCTACAGGACAAGTATTAAAAGTAATCGCTTTTGTTGATCCCGGGCTCAAACCACAGGCATTCTGTGCTGCAACACCTATATTTCCTGAGACCGCATCCTGCCCGACATCTACAGTGATTGTGCTTGTAGTGCTCTGGCCTGTAACACCTGCAGGAAGCGACCATTGATAAGAACTTGCATCAGGTACTGGCTGTACACTGTATTGAATGCTCCTTAATCCTTTACAGACCGTCTCAGGACCGCTTATCCCGCCAATGTATTGAGGTGCAGTATTTAATACTGTAACAGTTACAGTGTCGTAGGCATGGTAAAACTCAAACCAACTTGAATGTGTTTCCAGGTAATAAGTGGTTGTTACTGTTGGATTCACATTAAACTCGGCATATGAAGATACAACACCCGGCGGATTTGAAGTCCAATTATATATATGATCAATAGTATCAAAAAAGAGTTGTGTCTTAATATGTGCAAACCCTCCCTGGCAGATTTCCGAAGGAATAGAGGACACCGAACAACCAATACAGCCATAAATATTAACATTGGCAGAATCCTTACGACTGGAACAACCTGTAGACTGTTCAATAACAGTAAGATAAAATTTCGTTGCTGTAGTTGACCATACTGTTAATGGATTCTGAACATTTGCATTGACCAGTTCTTCAGCAGGATCCCAGTGAAAATTATATGGACCACCTGCTCCTCCGCTGGCAGAACCGGATAAGGGACACCCGAAGCCACAACTGCAATTAACATCCATACCTGCATTCGCCACCGGAATTGGGTTTACCACAACAACAACCGATGCACTATGAATAACCCCTTCATTATCCCACATCGTGAGGTTGTAGGTTCCGGCATTCGCCATTTGCATATTGGTTATTGTCAGGTTTTGCTGGGTTGATGTCCAGCCATTTGGTGCTGTCCAGACGAAGGATTGACCACATGCAGCCTTCAGTTCTATTGTGGAACCAGCACAGACCGGAGAATTGCTGGTGGCGTAGCTTATTGTTTGCCCGTTAGCTATCTGCAACACCAGGAATATACTGAAATATAACACTGTAATTGTTTTCATAGGCCTACAATCTTTATGTTCTGCAGGGACATGCCATGGCATGTCCCTGCAGAATTTATAATGTTTCGCCTTTTTCTTCAGTTTTGGTTGATGCAGGCATTTCTTTTTTATCGGTAATCAGTTTCATGAGATATCCGGAGAGCAGGTTGCCGGCTTTGTCATCGCCCTGAACGAGGAAATCGGGCGTAATTTTTACCTGTCCCATGGCGATTTGCTTGGCAATTTCAATGGCTGTTACACCCTGTTGCCCGATAGCTTTGTTCTGAAGTTCATATGCTTTAGCTGTAGCTTCTCCGACTGCCTGAATTTTAGAGCCTTCGGCATTACCAATTGCAATAATTCCTTTGGCTTCACCCTCGGCACGGATACGGGTACTTTCGGCTTCACCCTCGGCAAAACGGATGGTTTTAGCCTTGGTTTGTTCGGCAATTTTCACTCCTATTTCTGCTTCAACAAGCTGTTTCTGAAGTTCGGCTTCTGAGCGGGTCTTTTCTGTAGCAATTCGGGTTTGCTCGGCTTTCTGCTGCTCCTGGTACATGGAAGTTTGCTGCTGGGCAATGATTTTTTTGGTCTGTGTATCCATGAGTTCCTGAGGCAGTTTGATCTGGCAGATGAGCACAGAAACACACTCCACATGATACTTTTCGAGTTCGGTACGGGTACGCTCTTCTGCCTTGTGTTGCTCTTCCTGCCTGTCCTGAAGGAAATTCATAGCCGAAGTAGAAGATGCCTGGTTCCTGAAACTAGAATCAATCATCGGATGGATCACGTGGTTGATGAGGTTGTCGATGGAACCGATTTTTGCCACCATATACGGAGCCTGGTCGGGACGAACACGGATAATCACCTTCACCGAAACATTGATCTCAAAACCATCTCGTGAAACCACTTTCAGAGGATCGAACTTGGTATCCACAGATTCATCCCAATCGATAGTAATATTCGTAGTATCAACAATATAAACAATAAAAGCGCGACGATTCAGATAGTAAATACCAGGTCCAGCAACTTCTTTCTGGATACCACGATATCCCTTAGGAACCACATAACGCTCTATACCGTATTTTACGCGTTGTTCGGCTTCCGACATGGTAGTAGAATCTGGTGCAACAGGAACCTCCTCCAGCTTTTTCTCATCTTCGAATTTACTGGAATGAATAGGCTCATCACCAACGTTTGAAATTACAACAGCTACCTGCCCGCGTTCTACTCTGGCAACTTCGTCCAACTCTGCTTTGAACATCAGCGGATTAATATAATATGTACCCGGACGGAGCACATCGTATTGCGGTCCGCGCTGTCCACCGGCGGCAAGGAATTTTGAAACATTCTGGTAGTCGCTGTGATCAGGAACCGATTTGGCTACATATTCTGTTTCCGGCAGCGGCTCACCGTCGAGCGCAGTGATTAATCCAACCTTTTCAGAAGGGATAACAGTTGCTTCGCGCAGCTCAACCCTGAAGAGGTCGAGATTAATACGATAGGTTCCTGGAAGCAAAATCTGCGATTGCGGACCTTTTTGGCCTCCTTTTTTCAGGAATTGTTCACCATCCTCATAATTTGAGTGGCCTTCGACAAACTGAGAAAGCAGGCGGCCTGGATTTATTGGGTCACCATCCATTGCAGTAACCAAACCAATCTGACCTTTATCAATAATAACAACAGGCAACTTTTTTACTGTGAACAATGCGATATTTATCCTGTAATTTCCCGGAGGCAGAATAGAAATCTGAGGTCCCTTTTCGCCACCATTCATCAGGAATGCTTCACCATCCTGGAAAGCATTATGGTTTTCGACAACCCTGGCGAAGATTTTTCCGGGAAGCACAGGCGAACCGTCAATGGATTCGATTATACCCACTTCATTTTCACCAATAATGGTAAAATCGGACTTCCTGGCCTTGTAAATAAAAGGAATAAGGAAATGCATTCCCGGGCCCAAAGTTCGGGCCTGTACGCCGATTTCGTTTTTCATGGCAATTACCCTGCCTTGTGGCATATTGGTTCCGAAATAGCGTCTTTCGATCATTGCCAGGCTTCGGCCACCAACCACAACGACAGAATTAAAAATAATGATTAGGAAAACGAGGATTCCAATTCCTGTTAACATTAAACTTAGAGAATACATATTGTTAGTGATTAAAGTTTGCTGATTTTTGGGTAAAAACCCAAGTCATCTTTTATAATACTTTGGTTTTGTATGATTTAGATATCCAGAACCCCTTCAAAACCACGTTTGCAAAAAGCAATATAAGTTACGGATATTAATGAACGACACCAAATTATTTTTTGGAAAAATTTAACAAAGTGTATCCATCAGGAATCAATTTCAATAAGCCCACTTGTGCAGGATATTAACGATAAAATCCTAAATTTATACCTTCAATTAAATTCCTTCTTATGCTAAAAAAAATTACACTTCTCTGCCTTCTTTTCTTTGTTGGAAACCTTGTATTTTCACAGGAAATTGCTCAATGGCGCGGAATTAACCGCGATGGAATCTATGCTGAAACCGGTTTAAGTAAGGCCTGGCCAGAAGCTGGACCTGCACTTTTGTGGCATTTTGATGAGCTGGGCGACGGACATTCCTCAGCAGCAGTTACAAAAGACCGCGTTTATACAGCGGGTACTATCAGTGGAATGGGCACTATCTTTGCTTTTTCACTGGATGGGAAGCTGCTCTGGCAGGTTCCATTTGCAGAAGAATGGACAGAAAGCTGGCCGGGAGTCCGTTCAACCCCACTGTTTTATGATGGGAAACTCTACATTATGAGTTCTTTTGGTAAGATTGTGTGTATGACTGCTGAAAATGGCGCTAAAATCTGGGAAGTTGATATCATGAAAGATTATGGCGCAGAGAATATACAATGGGGCGTTACAGAAAACCTGCTTGCTGATGGGAATAAATTATTCTGCACTGCAGGCGGAAAAGAAAAGAATGTAATAGCTCTTGACAGGATGAGCGGGAAGCTTTTGTGGTCGTGTAAGGGAAATGGTGAGAAAAGTGCATATTGTTCCCCTGCACTGATACGTTTGCCAAATCGTAAAATTGTTGTAACACAAACAGCCAGCTCTATTCTGGGTATTGATGCTGAAAACGGTACATTATTGTGGAGCCAGGAGTGGCCGAATAAATACTCTGTACACGCAAATACTCCATTATTTCATGATGGTCAGCTTTATTGTGCTTCAGGATATGGCAAAGGAGGGATTATGCTCAAAGTGGCTGCTGATGGCAGTTCAGTAACAGAATTGTGGCGGAATACTTCACTTGACAACAGAATGGGCGGCTTTGTTCTGCTTAATGGGATTATTTATGGCTCTGACGATTCAGGTAAAGCCTGGTGGAGTCTCGACTGGAAAACCGGAAAAGAACTTGGCTCAGAAAAGCCTGTGAACAGGGGAACTATCATTTCGGCGGATGGAATGTTATATTGTTATGGTGAAAGTGGTGAAATCGCATTGGTCGAACCTCTTTCTACCGGCTATAAGAAAATCAGCAGTTTTAAAGTACCCTTTGGGGCAAATCAGCATTGGGCTCACCTGGTTATTGCAAATGGCCGGCTCTATGTTCGGCATGGAACCTCGCTGATGGTGTACAATCTAAAACAATAATACCATGAAGGCAATTGTTCGGGTTATTCTTGTTCTGGTTTTAACAGCTTCAGGTTATTATTCTTATTCCCAGGCTTTTGCACAATGGAGAGGGATTGAGCGGAAAGGTATTTTCGTTGAAAATGACCTATTAACAAGCTGGCCTGAGGGAGGGCCTGCTCAGCGATGGCAGGCCGATAGCATCGGAAATGGATATGGATCACCTTCAATTACTGAAGACAGGATTTATGTTATGGGTGAAAAAGACAGCATTGGCTATCTTTTCGCATTCGACCATAAAGGCAAACTGCAATGGAGGTCGGATTACGGCAAAGAATGGGTAAAAACTTTCCCCGGATCGCGGTCAACTCCCACTGTTACTGAGGATTTGATCTATACCTGTTCAGGCCTGGGAAACCTGGCATGTTTTGAATTGAAAACCGGTACTAGAAAATGGTTTGTGGATATGGTCAAAGATCTTCATGGAAGGTTCACTTATCATGGACATTCAGAATCGCCATTGATATACAATGATCTTGTTTACCTTGTCCCAGGGGGAATTGACACTAACGTGGTTGCGTTTAACCGTTTCTCAGGGAAAATTGTTTGGATCTGTAAGGGAAAAGGGGAATCTCCTGCCTATAATTCACCAATTCTGATAACACTGCCTTCAAGAACACTGCTTGTTACGTTCACTGCCTATGCAATGCTTGGTATTGATGCAAAAACCGGAGAACTTTTATGGACACATGAGCAGGTAAATATTCCAGTTGAGGAGCGTAAATCAGGAAATGGTGATACGCACAGCAACTCAGCCTGGTATGAAGATGGTTTCATTTATTACTTTGAAGGCGATGGCAATGGCGCTGTAAAACTAAAACTCTCAGAAGATGGCAAAGAAGTAACACAGCTCTGGCGCAACGATGTGATTGACAATTATATGGGAGGCTTTATTAAGCTGGGTGATTATCTGTATTCCTGCTATTTCAGCAGGAAAGACTTCAGGGTTTTTGATGCAAATACCGGGCAGGCACTTGATTCCCTGAAGATTGGCAGAGGATCAGTTATTTATGCTGATAATCTGCTTTATTATTATTCTATTCCCGGAGATGTTTACCTGATTCGTCCGAACAAAAATAAACCGGAAATCGTTAGCACATTTAAAATTACGGTCGGCACAAAGGAACATTTTTCCCACCCTGTAATACATAAAGGAGTGATGTATATCAGGCATGGTCAGGTTTTGCTCGCCTATGATATCAGAAGAAAAAAATAGGAGAATGTTCAGAAAACCTGCCAGTCTTGTTCTCATTTCAATAGCAATTATTGCTGTTGTTATCCTGATTTGGTGGCTGGCATACAATCCTGTTAAAACCTTTACCTTATCGGTTCCAGGAATGGACAACAAGAATAAGGGTAATCAGCTTCCTCCCGAACAAGTGATCATTGGCGATAGTTTTTCGACATTTACAAGCGTTACTGATATACCGGATACCCGCTGGCCGCGTTTCAGGGGAGCTGATTTCGATAACATCAACAGAGAGAACATTCGTCTCATAACTAACTTTGATGCAGGAGCACCGAAAATTTTATGGAAAGTAAGTCTGGGAGAAGGACATGCAGCAGCAGCAGTGTATGATGGCCGGGTTTATCTTATTGATTATGACGAAATTAAAAGATCGGATATGCTCCGCTGTTTTTCCCTGAAAAGCGGGGTTGAATTATGGAGGCGCTGGTATCATGTAAAGTTGAAAAGAAATCATGGCTTATCAAGGACCATTCCGGCTGTGAATGAAAAATACGTGCTTACTATAGGTCCTCGCTGCCAGGTGATGTGCGTTGACAGGATCAGTGGAAAATTAAACTGGGGAATTGATCTGGCAAAGGAATACAAAACAGAGGTGCCATTCTGGTATACCGGACAATGCCCGTTAATTGACAAGGATACAGCAATTATTGCAACCGGAGGAAGCTCTCTTTTAATAGGAATAGATTGCAAAACAGGTAAAAAAGTTTGGGAAACTCCCAATCCGCATAACTGGAAAATGTCGCATTCATCAATAATGCCAATGACCTTCAACGGAGAAAAAATGTATGTTTACATTGCCATTGGTGGAATTTGCGGAGTTTCTGGCAGTGGTAAAAACAAGGGAAAAATACTTTGGGAATCCACTGCATTTTCACCCTCGGTAGTTGCGCCTTCACCCTGTATTCTTGATGATGGAAAAATCCTGTTTACCGCAGGATATGGTGCTGGAAGTTTACTTATCCAACTTAAAGAGAACAGAGGAACTTTTTCTGCGGAAGTACTACAAAAATATAAGCCACTGGAAGGGATGGCCTCAGAGCAGCAAACACCTGTTTTCTATAAAGGATATGTTTATGGTGTTCAGCCCAAGGATGCAGGTGAAACCCGTAACCAGTTTGTATGCTACAAATCGGATAATTGTATGAAAATGATAATGAGTAGCGGAAAAACAGTTAGATTTGGTCTCGGGCCTTATATACTCGCCGATAACAAGTTCTTCATCCTCAATGATGATGGTGAACTAACTATTGCAACTGCTTCTCCATCAGGATTTAAAGTCCTCGGTAAAAAGAAAATCATCGACGGACAAGATTCATGGGGACCTCTTGCAATTACGGGCGGATATTTATTAATGAGAGATTCGAAGCAAATGGTTTGCATCGACATTAAAGCAAAATAGCATGAAACATAAAATATTAATCATTGCTGGTTTAGCCTTATTTTTTTCAGTAGTGACATACATCGCACACGATCTTTTCAGTAATAGTAGTGTTAAATACAGTAAAAGCAATCCTTATGAATATGATATACAACACCTGAATAAGTTTGATTCTGTAAGTGTGTCCTATAATGAAAACCTTGCCTTCCGACCACAAATGCTTGAGATGCATGGTGTTGCTACGGATTATTCCGACAGGATCTATGTTGCTGGGAATAAATTTCTTGAAATCTTTACTAAAACTGGTAATCTTCTCAAAAGAATAGCTCTTGATGGAAATGCTTTATGCATTACAATAGATCCGGATAAAAATATCCTCCTTGGTATGGAAGATCGGATTGAAATTCTTGACATGGATGGTAAACTGAAGGAGAAATGGGAACCGGTGAGTCAATCATCAATTATTACTTCAATTTCCAGCGATGGTAAGAATGTATTTGTGGCAGATGCCGGCTTAACAAGCGTTTACCAATATGATATTTCTGGCAAGTTAATTGGGCATATCGGTGATAAAGACCCACACAGGGGTATTCCTGGTTTTGTGGTGCCAAGTCCGTATTTTGATCTCGGAATTTCCGGAATAAATGAATTCTGGGTTGCTAATCCTGGCCGACATCTGATGGAGAAGTTTGATTTTGAAGGGAATCTCATCAAAAGCTGGGGTATTACTTCTATGGAGATAGAGGGCTTTTGTGGATGCTGTAATCCATCCCACTTTACAATACTGAAAGATGGTTCTTTTGTGACAAGTGAAAAAGGGATTGAAAGGGTTAAAATATACACTTCGGAAGGAAAGTTGAAATGTGTAGTAGCACTACCGCAGTCGTTCAAAGAAGGCACCAGGGGATTGGATCTTTGTGTTGATTCAAAGGATAGAATTATAGTACTTGATCCTGTAAAGAAAATGGTAAGGGTTTTTGCACCGAATATCGATAGTAAAAATAATAATTGAAAATCGTATGCCTAGCAGAAGGGAATTTATTGCGAAATGCGTACGAGGAGGATTATTAACCGGGCTTGTAGTTCTGGGAGGAACTCTCATGCTGCGCCCACGCAGGGATGATGAGAATTGCAAGTTTAATTTTGCCTGCGGGAGTTGCAGCTTATCCGACAGCTGCAATCAAGCTGAAGCCGTAAGCCTCAGGAGTACAGTATGGCAGCTCGACCCATCAAAATGTATTCAATGCGGACGATGTGCAACTGCTTGTGTAATAACGCCTTCGGCAGTAAAGTGCACACATGCATATGTGATGTGCGGCTACTGCGACCTTTGTGGTGGTTATTTCAAACCTGAAACAAAAACCCTTACAACAGCTGCCGAAAACCAGCTGTGCCCGACAAATGCCTTAAAAAGAAAGTTCATAGAGGATCCCTTTTATGAATATACTGTTGATGAACTCTTATGCATTGGCTGCGCCAAATGTGTGAAGGGTTGTGATGCCTTTGGCAACGGCTCCTTGCAGCTGCAAATCCGGCACAACCGCTGCGTAAACTGCAACGAATGCTCTATCGCAAGGGTTTGTCCCTCGGAAGCCTTCAGCCGGGTGCCGGCAAACAAACCTTATTTGCTAAACGGTTTTGGTACAGAAAGACTGGCAAACGATAAAACTCAGCAGGAAGGATGAGAAAGAAGGCCATTTTATTTCTGTTGTTCCTGCTTACTTTGTTTCAGTCGATGGAAAGTTTTGCCAAACAACGCTTTCCAAAACCTGAATTTGAATCAGCTTATACCCAACCTGAAACTTTGCAACCCGGCCCGCGTTATGAACTCCTCGCCTACCTGGATGTATTGGTTTTGTTAAGCACTTTATCTCTGATTAGCTGGTTAATACTTAAAAAACGCAGCCGCAAAGGCGTTTTCTGGATTTCAATTTTCAGCCTGGCATATTTTGGTTTTTACCGCGAAGGTTGTGTATGTTCAATCGGAGCTATTCAGAATGTAAGCCTTGGACTTTTCTATTCAGCTTACACTTTGCCCTTCACTGCATTGGCATTTTTTGTAATTCCGCTGGTATTTACCTTATTTTATGGTCGAACCTTTTGTGCAGGTGTTTGTCCATTCGGGGCAATGCAGGACCTGGTAGCAATACAACCTCAAAAAATGGGCTCACGACTCAATTCCGTTCTTGGACTCTTGCCCTATTTATACCTTGGTTTGGCCGTACTCTATGCTGCAACTGGCACCGATTTCATCATCTGCAGATACGATCCCTTTGTTGGAATATTCAGGCTTAATGCCTCATTCGGGATGTTTGTGTTTGCAGGTATTCTGCTAGGCAGCGGCGTTTTTATTGCAAGACCCTATTGTCGTTTTCTTTGTCCGTATGGTGTTATCCTGAACTGGTTCAGCCGGTTTTCAAAAAAGCATATGACCATCACTCCTGCTAATTGCATTCAATGTAAGCTTTGTGAAAATACTTGTCCCTATGATGCCATCAATATCCCCATCACTGTAAAAAATCCGGAAACAAAACAAGAGTTACTTAAAAAATTCATACTGATATGCATTCTAATTCCTGTTTTAATTGCAGCTGGCGGTTACACCGGTTCAAAGTTACACACAACATTGGCAGAAGTTAATCCTCGTGTGAGGCTCGCCAAAGCTGTAATGGATCCGGTAAAAATGCAGGAAAAACCTGAATCCTATGAGATAAAAGCTTTCAAATCCTCCGGAAAGCCTGCTAAACAACTACTTGAAGAAACAAATGAAATCCTGCGCAAATTCTATATCGGTGGCTGGTTACTGGGTGGTTTCATGGGATTAACCTTTGGCCTTCTGATCGCTGGCCGGCTTATTACAAATTACAATCCAGATTACGTTCCAAATAAAGGAACATGCTTAAGTTGTAACAGATGCATTGAGTATTGTCCGGTTAAAGTATAAATTATTCATCAGTTTTTTTTACGATATACATGAAACATAAATACACAGTCCGGCCGGAATATATTGCTAAAATTCAACTGTTTATTGGCAAACAAATCATTAAGGTAATTACAGGACAGCGAAGAGTTGGAAAAAGTTACCTCTTGTATCAGCTTATCGACCAGGGAATAAAACAAATCAATCTGGATGATTTTCTGATGATGAAATTAAATTAAAAGTTAAAACAAATCCCCTTGATAATCAAACCAAACATCCGCCTTTTGCAAAACATCGCCATCATAAGCGCTGTGCTTGCTGTGCTGCTTTGCGTATTGATTATTGTTAACTACTTGCAGCTTCAACGTGCTGATCCACTGAACACGAAAGCCTTAAATTCGATGGTTGATCAGTTGCAGGCAAATCCTGAAAATCAGCAGCTTAGAGACCAAATACGTGAACTGGATCTGCTGGCCCGTCGCGCTTTCTTCACCAATCAATGGCAGGTAAAAACGGGTGGCTTACTTTTGTTTTGCAGCATCCTTGTAATAATTATCTGTCTGCAGATCATTGAATATTTCAGACATAAACTTCCTGAAGTTCCTGATTCTAAGAAGTTTAACATATTCGAACTTCGTAAAATAAGCAGAAACTGGATAGCGGGAGCGGGAATATTTCTATTTGTAACGGCCTTCATTTTTGCCTGGCTTTCGCATAATGAATTGGGAAGGGAAATTGACATTGCCTTGTTAATGAACTCAAAATCGGCAGATTCTTCAGAACGTTTTAATGGAATTGAGAAGAACAGTGCGCAAGAATTAGATGGCAATACCAATGATTCTCCAGATTCAAACACTGTTGCATCTTCTTCCTCTGTCGACGGTTTTCCCGGAATTCAGGAAATTCGCTCTAATTTCACTTCTTTCCGGGGTCCGGGTGGAAATGGCATTGCATGGCAGAAAAATATCCCTGTAAATTGGGATGGGAAGAGCGGTAAAAATATCAAATGGAAGACGAATATTCCTTTGCAGGGATATAATTCCCCGATTGTTTGGAAAGATAAACTTTTCCTGTCAGGGGCTAACGAAAAAACCCGGGAAGTATATTGCCTGGATGTGAATTCCGGAAAGCTTGTCTGGAAAACCACTGTGGATAAAATTCCCGGCAGCCCCGGACAAGCACCAAAAGTTAATATTGAAACCGGTTTCTCTGCTCCCACACTAACTACCGATGGCAGAAGAGTTTATGCCATTTTTGCAAATGGTGATTTGATTGCACTCAATATGGAAGGTGAAAAGGTTTGGAGTAAAAACCTTGGCCTGCCTAAAAATCATTACGGGCACTCCTCATCATTGATGATGTTTCAGGATAAACTCATCGTTCAATACGATCAGAGTGGCAGCGCCAGCATTACAGCACTTGCCGGGAAAACAGGAGACGTTATTTGGAATACCCCACGCAAGGTGCGGATTTCCTGGGCTTCACCCATTGTTGTAAATACTGGCAGTAGAGTGGAGATTATTCTGGCCGCCGATCCTAGTGTGGCCTCTTATGATGCAGTTACCGGAAAAGAACTGTGGAAAATCGACTGTATATCGGGAGAAGTCGGGCCTTCTCTGGCATACGCTGATGGCATTGTATATGCAGTGAACGAATATTCGAAACTTTCAGCGATACAGATTGGCGATACACCAAAAATTCTTTGGGAAGATACCGAGTATTTATCGGATGTGCCAAGCCCTGTTGCTACAGAAAATTACCTCTTCCTTACAACCAGTTATGGCACTGTTGCATGTTATGAAGCGAAAACCGGCAAGAAATTATGGGAAAAAGAGTTTGGCAATAAGGTTTATTCGTCGCCTGTGCTTGTTGAAGGAAAAATCTATCTGCTTGACAGCAAAGGCATTATGCATATTTTCAAGGCCGACAAAATCTTTACTTCAATTGCTGAGCCACAGCTTGGAGAAGGTTCCTTCTGCACACCAGCTTTTGCCGATGGAATGATCTTTCTGAGGGGAAATAAAAACATTTATTGCATCTCGAAATAATGGAGAAAAAGGAAGAAAACATCTCGTCAATTGTCGACAGAATTGTAGCCCGGCATACTACTTCTCCCGAGGCTGTTATCCCTATTCTTCAGGAAATTCAACAGAAATTCAACTACCTGCCCGAGGAAGCTTTGCAGAGAGTTTGTGAGATCACAGAAATCACAGCTTCATCAATTACTGGAATATCAACATTCTATTCACAATTCCGGCACAAAAAAGCTGGAAAACATATTATAAAAGTATGCACAGGAACGGCCTGCCATGTGAAAGGCGCACTAACTGTTCTTGATGCATTCCGCCGTGAATTAAAGTTGGAAGAAGATTCGGATACAGATACTGCAGGGGAATTTACCATTGAAAAGGTTGCCTGCCTTGGGTGTTGCACACTGGCACCTGTTGTAAAAATTGATGAAGTAACCTATGGGCATGTTTCAGCTCAGACAGTTGGTGAAGTTTTGATTGATTTTCAACTGAGGTCAACTACCTCTCAACCTCTTGAGATGAGATCTGAAACTCAGATGTTGTCTGAGATTCAGCATGGGAAAGGCGAAATTCGTATCGGTCTCGGTTCTTGTTGTGCGGCGAGCGGCAGCATGGAAGTAAAAAATGAACTCGACAGAACAATAAAACAGACAAAGCTTGATGTAATTGTGAAACAAGTGGGCTGCGTTGGAATCTGTAACCAGGTGCCAGTGCTGGAGATCGTAAAACCCGGAGAGCCAACTGCCTTTTATGCAAAAATAAGACCCGATGAGGTGAGAGCTGTTGTTTTGAAGCATTTTCAACCTTCAGGACTTGTTAACAGACTTAAATCCAATTTCTTAGGACTTTTCGAAAGAGTAATTGAGGAAGGAAAACAGCAATCGTTCCGGAAATACAACTGGGAACAACGTGATACACCGCTATCAGAATTTTTAGGGCCTCAATTAGCAATAGCGACCGAAAACAGAGGAGTTTTAAAACCCTGCGATCTCACGGAGTACAAAAATTCTGGAGGCTTCAAGGCTCTGGAACATTGTCTTTCTTCGTTATCATCACAGCAGATCATTGAAATTATAAAGAATAGTGGTCTGAGAGGAAGAGGAGGCGCTGGTTTCCCGACTGGGACAAAATGGCAACTTGTTAAAGATCAGATTAGTGCAGAAAAATACCTGATCTGTAACGGTGACGAAGGCGATCCTGGTGCATTCATGGACCGGATGCTGCTGGAGTCGTATCCATTCCGGATAATAGAAGGGATGCTGATTGCTGCCTACGCTACGTCTGCTACCAAAGGTCTTTTCTACATCAGGGCTGAGTACCCTCTGGCTGTTAAACGGATTGCCGAAGCACTTGCTATCTGTAAAAAAGAAGGTATTCTCGGGCAATCTGTTTTTGGTAGTACGTTTTCATTTGATATAGAAATTTTCGAAGGTGCAGGTGCCTTTGTTTGCGGCGAAGAAACTGCACTAATTGCTTCGGTGGAAGGAAAACGCGGAATCCCCAGGCTTCGACCGCCTTATCCTGCTGTTAGCGGGCTTCACAAGCATCCCACATTAATTAACAATACAGAAACATTCTCCATGATTCCGTGGATACTGCAACATGGGGCCGATGCATTTGCTGCTAATGGCACAGCAAACAGTAAGGGAACGAAGGTTTTCGCCCTTGCCGGTAAAGTGAAGCGAGGGGGGCTTATTGAGGTTCCTATGGGGATTACGATCCGGCAGATTGTGGAAGAAATCGGAGGAGGTATTCCTGGTGGATTGAAGTTTAAAGCAGTTCAAATCGGAGGCCCTTCTGGAGGCTGTATTCCTGCATCTAAGGCAGAATTAGCCATTGATTTTGAAGAACTTGCAGCAGCTGGCTCTATGATGGGTTCAGGTGGACTTATCGTTCTTGATGAGACAGATTGCATGGTTGATATTGCACATTATTTCCTTTCATTCACTCAAAATCAATCGTGTGGAAGGTGTACCTTTTGCAGAATAGGTACAAGGAGAATGCTTGAAATATTAGAAAATATCCGGAAAGGCAAAGCAGATGAAATTGACCTTATCAGGCTGGAAAAGCTAGCCAGAAGTACTAAAAGCGGCAGCCTCTGCGGCCTGGGAAAAACTGCTCCTAACCCTATCCTTTCGACTTTACATTATTTCCGCGAGGAATATGAAGCTCATCTGAAAGGAATCTGCCCTGCCGGGAAATGCCTTCCATTAATAACCTATTGTATAACAAACGATTGTATCGGATGTACTAAATGTGCTCAGCAATGCCCTGCTGATGCCATCGAATTTAAACCTTATGAACTGCATAACATTGATCACGAGAAATGTATAAAGTGTGATATATGCCGGCAGATTTGTCCTGTAAATTCCGTAATTATTCAATAAATGATAAAATTAACGGTAAATAATACGGAAATTGAAGTTGAAGATGGTACATCTGTTATGCAGGCAGCTGCTTCTATTGGCATTCAGATTCCATCGATGTGTTATTTAAAGGATCATTCCTGCCATCCATCCTGTATGGTATGCCTGGTTAAGGATCAGAGAACAGGAAATCTGTTCCCCTCCTGTGCCATGCCATGTGGGTCGGGAATGCAGCTTATTACGAATTCACCTGATGTTCTTGCTGCGCGAAAAGAAGCGCTTGAGCTTCTTTTAAGCGATCATGTTGGCGATTGTGAAGCTCCCTGCCGTTTATCATGCCCTGCTTTTATGAATATCCCTCTCATGAATCGTTTGATTGCAGTTGGAAATATTCAGACAGCACTTGAAGTTGTTCTGGAAGAAATTGCCTTACCCCTTGTAATGGGATATATTTGTGCAGCACCCTGCGAAAAAGCCTGTCATCGTAAAAGTCTGGACGGAGCTGTCTCAATCTGTTTGCTCAAAAGGTTTACTGCCGTGGGTTCCAATCGCAGTATCCCTCAACTTCCTTTAACAGAAAAATCGGGGAAAAAGGTCGCTGTAATCGGCACTGGTCCCGCTGGACTTTCAGCTGCTTTTTACCTTCTCAAATCGGGACATACCTGCATCCTTTTCGATAAAAATTCACAGCCAGGCGGAACATTACGGTATGAAATTCCTGATGAAATTCTTCCAGGAACTATGCTGGATGCTGATATAGATGTTATCAGAAGAATGGGAGGCCAGTTTATTATGAACCACTCGGTAACGAAAGAAAACTGGAATGATTTTCAGGAGAATTTTGATGCTGTTATTCTCGCAGCAGGAATTAAAGATGAGGAGTCGAAACGTGTTTTTGGTGAAGTTTTTCCTCAGAATGTTTTCACCTGCGGAAGTTTCATCCGTGAACAAAAAATGGCCATCCGTTCAGCGGCACAAGGTAAATCAGCAGCAATGAAAGCCAGCTCCTACTTAAGCGGAACTTCAGAAACTCACGGAATTAAATTCAACTCAAGAATCAATAAAATTACACAATCTGAACTGCTTGAATATCTGAAAGAAAGTACCGATGACAATAGGTTCGAACCGGAAAAAGGATTTCTGAATGGCTTTAACAGCAAGGAGGCAATTCAGGAAGCAAAACGATGCCTACATTGCGACTGCCGCAAAGCCGGCAATTGCAAACTTCGGAATTATTCAGATGAATATAAGGCAGACAGGAATCATTTTGCAGCTTCTGAAAGAAAACTTCTTACTAAATCCTATCAGCATGACCTTGTAGTATATGAACCCCAAAAATGCATCCGTTGCGGACTTTGTGTTGAAATTGCCGGAGAAGACAGAGAAAGCGCGGGACTCACTTATATAGGCCGGGGATTTGATGTAGAAATTGGTGTTCCATTTAATGAATCTATTAAAAAAGCACTCACTAGTAAAGCAGAAGCATGCGTAAAGGCCTGTCCCACAGCTGCTTTATCATTTAAAATTGCATTTCTGATCGTATTTCTGTTCAGTATTCCATTACTCGCCCAACAGAAAGCCTCAAATTGCTGGCCCTCGTTCAGGGGCGATAATCAACTCAGCGGAAACACAGCTGCTCCTGTTTCGCCGCCATTCAAACTCCTCTGGACATTTAAAACAGGAGATGCCATCAAATCTTCAGCAGTAATTTTTAATGATATTATCTATATTGGCTCGAACGACGGAAATCTGTACGCACTTACAACAGCAGGGCAGTTAAAATGGAAATACAATACTAAAACCGCGATAGAAGCTCCTCCCCTAATTCTTGACAATACCGTTTTTATAGGATCACTCGGGGGTATTCTGTTTGCTTTTGATGCAAATAGCGGCAAATTGAAATGGAAATACAAAACAGATGGTCAGATTTCCGGTGCCTGCAACTGGACATACGGTCCGGATAAGATTCAGAAAAGGATTCTTGTGGGAAGTTATGATTTTAACCTGTATTGCCTGGATGCTTCTTCCGGAAAAGTAATCTGGAAATTCGCAACAGAGAATTTCATAAACGGTTCGCCTGCAATAAGCGGAAGAAATGCAGTTTTCGGTGGTTGCGACGGAATGTTGCGCTATGTAAATACAGATACAGGAAAGGAAACTGGCAATAACGACATTGGAACTTACATTCCTGCCTCACCTACAACTAAGGGAGACAAAGCCTTTTTTGGCAATTATGATGGTATTTTCTATTGTATCAATACCCGGCAAAAGAAAGTTTTATGGCAAACAGAAGTCAGCGGGTCCTTTCTTGCATCTCCTGCAATTGATGAAAGCAGAGTTATCACCGGCACTCAGAATCATTATGTTTATTGTTTTAATGCATTGAAAGGAAAAGTACTCTGGAAAACAAAAGTACTGGGGAAGGTCGACGCATCGCCAGTTATCGCAGGAAATTATGTAATTATTGTATCTGGTGAGGGCAGACTTCTTGTTTTAAATATTTCCACAGGCAAAGAGTGCTGGAACTTCGACATCGGGAGTCCTTCGGGAAGCACAGCAGCGGTTATTTCTGAATTTATTGTGGTCGGGGCTCAGGATGGAAAAGTTTATGCCTTCGGTCATTAGTAACACATAAACAATTCTGTATGGACATGCCATGGCATGTCTTAGTTTCTTATAAATTATTGCAAAATGAAAATTATCAACATAGTACCAGGATTTGGAGGCACATTTTATTGCGGTAACTGTTTGCGCGACAGTGCCTATGTGCGATCATTGCGGCAAGCGGGGCACGATGCAATAACGCTGCCGGTTTACCTTCCGCTTACTATGAATGGAAACCTCGAGCAGTCGGAAATACCTGTATTTTATGGTGCTGTGAATATTTATCTGAAACAGCAATTTCCATGGCTTCGAAATATGCCCGGATGGATGGAACATATGTTTAATGCAAAATGGATTCTTAAATATGCTGCAAGTAAAGCCGGCTCAACGCGAGCCGAAGGACTGGAAGCCATGACAGAATCTATGCTGCTTGGTATTGATGGGAACCAGGCAACAGAACTTCGGCAGCTGGTTGATTATCTCAAATACCACGAGAAACCTGATGTAGTTCACTTTTCCAATGCCCTGCTTCTGGGGATGGCTGCTTTGATAAAAAAGGAGGTGGGAATTCCGGTAGTTTGTTCACTTCAGGATGAGGATGTCTGGATTGATGCAATGCACCAGAATTACCAGGATAAAATATGGAAATTGCTTGCTGAAAAGGCCCGCGATGTGGATGCCTTCGTAGCAGTAAGTGACTTCTTCGCAGACCTGATGAAAACGAAACTCTCAATTCCCGATGAAAAAATTCATCGAATTCCTATTGGAATATTGCCGGGCCAATATGAATATAATCAACCAAATACAAGCTCGCCTGCTATTGGATTTCTCTCAAGAATTTGTGAAGAAAACGGTTTTGGAGTCCTTGTAGATGCCTTCATCAGACTGAAATCTTTTAAGGAGTTTAAATCACTCAGACTTCATGTTACAGGTGGCAGAACAAATGACGATAAAGCTTTTATTAACAAACAGTTATCTAAACTCAGGACTGCAAATAGTGTTAAAGATGTTGTGTTTTTTGATGATTTCACAGCTGATGGTATTAAAGCATTTCTTAAAAATATAACAGTGCTTTCGGTGCCGGTTTTAAAAGGGGAAGCATTCGGACTCTACCAGCTGGAAGCTATGGCGGCAGGCATTCCGCTGGTTCAGCCAAATCTTGGAGCTTTCCCGGAAATTATACAATCATCGGGCGGAGGAGTAATCTACCACCCGAATACAGCAGAAGCGCTGGCAACTAAGCTCAAAGAAGTCATTTCAGATAAGGATTTGCTTATTAAAATGAGTATTGCAGGGCGAAAAGCTATCGAAGAAAAATTTGATTGTACTAAGCTTACAGAAAAGATGCTGCAAGTATACAAAAGTGTAACCTTGAACTGAAAATGAAATAGTCTTATGTATCATATTCCAATCCCTGATACGGTATCTACAGCACTGGCAGAATTCAAAACTATTTCCAAATATTTTGAGCAGCCCGGAACTGCAATCCGAAACCATGTTCTTGATTCTATAAATTTTCAGATTTGCGGGAATGACTCCATCGCAATTGTTGGTCCATCAGGCTCAGGAAAAAGCACACTGCTTAATATTATCGGGACACTGGAAAAGGCAAGTTCCGGGATAGTATTTTTAAACGGTACAGCAACAGATACACTTAATGAAAAAGAACTGGCATCGTTGCGAAACCGCTTTATCGGACATGTATTCCAGCAACATTATCTTATTCCGCAGCTTAACCTTCTGGAAAATGTTTTGCTGCCAACTTTACCGGGAAAAAACAGATCCAACCATAAAGAAACCATCGATCGTGCATTGTATTTAATAGAAAGAGTCGGGCTAAAGGAGCATTCGCAAAAACGGCCTTATCAGCTTTCTGTCGGGGAATGCCAGCGAACAGCAGTAGTTCGTGCGTTAATTAACAAACCCCGTTTGCTCTTAGCCGACGAACCTACAGGTTCACTTGATGCTGAAAATGCCGGTATTGTGGGAAAGCTTCTGGTAGAATTAAGCCGGGAGCATCAAATGGCATTGCTGATTGTAACGCATTCGCTTGAACTGGCAAAGCAAACAAATCAATTCTACAGGCTTAGTTCCGGGAAACTCTCACTGATGCAAACACTATGAACAAGGCTTCACTGATCTTCCGGAATCTCTGGTATTTCCGAAAGCCTTACCTGGCAATAGCAGCTGGTATGCTTGTTAGCATTGCTGTTTTAACGGGTGCACTTATTATCGGTGATTCAGTTAGGTTCAGCCTGCAGAAACTGACAGATCAGCGGCTTGGGAAAATTCGCTTTGCTGTAGAATCGGGCGACCGCTTATTCAGAGATTCACTTGCTTCAGAAATAAGCAGCAAATGCAAAGCAACAGTTGCTCCTGTGTTGCAATCGAACGGAATCGCAATAAACACGAACACTACCCAGGTAATCAACAACATAAAAATTTATGGAATTAACGATAAATTCAGGGATCTTTTTACTGAAAACTGCGAAATTCCAGAAGCTGACGAAGCTGTTATTAGTGAGAATACTGCCTTAAGGCTTGGGTTAAAATCTGGTGATGAGTTTCTGCTTAAAATCAGAATACCCGACAAGATTCCTCAGAATGCACCATTTGTTTCTGAAACTCTTAATTCTGTTTCTATCCGACTAAAGGTAAAAAGCATCGCTACTAACATTAGTTTTGGCAGGTTCAGCCTGAAAAGTAACCAGGCCGCTCCTTTCAATGTTTTTATCAGCCTGAAACAAATGGCTGCAAAACTCAAAATGAATGGAAATGCAAATGTTCTGCTTGCAGAAAACTCCGGCAGCTGCTCATTTTCGGCAAGCAAGCTCGACAGCCTCCTAAAGCTTTGCTGGAAACCCCTGGATGCCGGTATAAAAATCTCCCCACTGAATAACAATAATACGCTTGAAATCACTTCTGAACGTATATTTCTCGACAGTTCACTTTCAGCAACATTAGTGCAGGCAATCGATAATCCTTCAGCAGTTCTCGGTTATCTGGCAAACTCTATTTCCACAAAAACAAATTCGGCTCCTTACTCCTTTATCGTTGCTGCCGATAGTGGTTTTCTAAATACCAATCTGAAAGAAAATGAAATTCTGATCAACGACTGGCTTGCTGCTGATCTTGCAATAAAAGCCGGCGATTCCATATGGCTGACATATTACATAATGGGTCCAATGCGGACATTAAAGGAGGAAACTTCTGTTTTCCTTTTGAAATCAACACTTCCAATCAAGAATCCTGTTTGGGATCCGGGGCTTATGCCAAAATTTCCAGGTGTGAACGAAGCCGGAAACTGTCGCGACTGGGAAACCGGGGTTCCAATAAACCTCAAAAAGATCAGGGAAAAAGATGAGGATTACTGGAGAATGTTCCGGGGAACACCCAAAGCATTCATTTCGCTGAAAGCCGGGCAGAGAATCTGGAAAAATCCTTTTGGCAAGCTAACAGCCATTAGGTTTTCCGAAAAAAGAAATTCAATTTCTTCTCTGGAAAAACTATGGATGAAAAAGCTAAAACCTGCTTCCTTCAAACTATTATTCTCCCCAGTTTACGATGAAGGTTTAGCCTCAGCAAAAAATTCCACTGATTTTGGAGGACTTTTTATCAGCCTCAGTTTTTTCCTAATCCTGGCAGGACTCATATTAATTGGGATGCTTTTCAGCCTTCATGCCAGATCGCGTTTAAAGGAGGCAGGAATTCTTACTTCCTTAGGGTTTCGTAAAAGACAAATCATAAAACTATTTCTTGCAGAAGTATTAATCGTTTCCGTAGTTGCAGGTATCTGCGGGGCATTCTCAGGAATTATCTACAACAAACTCCTGATTGCGGGTTTGAACACAATCTGGCAAGATGCTGTAAGAACATCGACTTTAGAAACATTTATTAGCTTACAAACACTGATAACTGGGTCATTTACAGGCATTGTTCTGTCCATTATTGTAATTCTGTTTGTTCTTGTTAAAAATCTCAGGCTTTCAGTTAGCGTGCTGCTCAGGAATTCGCTGAACTATAGTCTTGTCAGACTCAGCAAAGGATTGCTTTTCGCAATTTTATCATCAGCATTCATTCTTAGCTCATTACTCCTGCTTATTTACCTTTTGTTCATTTCAAAAACCGACAATCCTTTGTTGTTTATGGTTGCCGGTGGGCTGTTACTGGCCGGACTTCTGGCGGGGACATATTACTTTTTAAGAAAATTGCAAAATATTACTCCCTCTGGTTTTCCAGATTTCATGATTCTTGTTCGTAAGAATGCATCAATTAATCCGGGAAGAACAATGGGCATTATAACACTTCTGGCTTTGGGCACTTTCAGTATTATGATTACAGGTGCAAATCACAGAAGCTTTTATGGTTCAGAAAATAATGCAAAATCAGGTTCAGGAGGAGTGTTATTCTGGGGTGAAACCGTTATCCCTGTTGCCTATAACCTCAACACTCCATTTGGTAAAAAGAAGTTCTCCATTAATGATGAACCCGCATTTAAGGATGTCCATTTCATTCAGATCCCACAACTTTCCGGCAGCGATGCCAGCTGCCTGAATCTGAACCAGGTTAAACAGCCCGCTGTTTTGGGCATCAATTCTGATTTATTCGACAAAGAAGGGATGTTTACGTTTACAGCAGTTGATGATTCCGTTGACAGAAAACATCCCTGGCGAGCTCTTAAAACAGCAGTATCTGCAGACCTTATCCCGGCTTTTGCCGATCAGACAGTTATTAGCTGGGGATTGCGTAAAAAAATCGGAGATACTCTGCTCTACCATGACGAATCCGGCAGGATTTTAAAATTAAAACTCATTGGCGGGCTTGATAATTCAATATTCCAGGGCAATATCCTGATATCGGATAGCCTGTTCAGAATACATTACCCATCCTATGGCAGTTCAACAATCTTTCTGGTTCAGGGTCCTTATTCCAGACGCGATACAATTTCTCAACGACTTCAGTACCTTTTTCAGGATCAGGGTCTTGTGCTCACAGCAGCCTCACAACGGCTTGCAGAATTTAATTCAGTTCAGAACACTTATTTATCCGTATTTATGCTTCTTGGGGGATTAGGAGTTATTCTCGGAACTATCGGTTTGGGGTTCTTCCTCTTACGTAACACCCAGGAAAGGCAGGCAGAACTGTCAATTTATCTTGCAATTGGTTTCCGGAAAAATTTCATCCGTCTCATGTTAATTACTGAAAATATGTTAATCCTGACAGCTGGTTTGGGATTTGGGGTTCTGGCAGCACTTACTTCAATAATTCCATCATTTGTTTCACCTGCTTTTGAATTTCCTGCAGTGCTATTATTGATAATTGGATTGCTTATTTTTGCAAGTGGGACACTTGCTTCAATTCTTCCTGTTTTTGGTCAAAAACACATGTTTTGGAAACCTATGCCTGAATAATTTATCTTTGCCTTAAACATTCTGCAAAATGAAATTAAGTTTATTCGTATTTCTGTTTATCCCCTTATTCCTCTTTTCTCAGGAAGCGGCTGACCCAAAGCATATTGTAAAAATTGGCGACACTGCGCCAGGGTTTACATTAACTTTTACGGATGGCTCTACAAAAAAGCTAAGCGATTACCTTGGCAAAGTAGTTATGCTGCAGTTTACTGCCAGCTGGTGCAGCGTATGCCGCAAGGAAATGCCCTTTATTGAAAGTGAAATCTGGCAACTCCATAAGGATAAAGGCAACTTTGTAATTTTTGGTATCGATTTAAAAGAAGGAGATAAAGAAATAAAAAGAATCGCAGCAGCCACAGGTATTTCGTACCCAATTTTACTCGATCCCGAAGGGCAGATTTTCGAATTATATGCTGAAAAAGATGCAGGTGTAACCCGAAATATTATCATTGATCAGAATGGGAAAATCGCTTATCTGACAAGGCTTTTTAACAGGGAAGAATTCGATAAAATGAAAATGAAAATTGAAGAATTAGTTAAATGAAACACTTTTACAAAGCCGAATTTGAAAGCTTCATATGAGATAGAAGGTTCCCAAAACCGAAAATACAACCGCGAAACAATCTGGATGCTAGCTAAAACAGATCTGAAAATGCGGTATGAGGGTTCGGTTCTGGGTATTGTGTGGGTATTCCTCAAACCTTTCAGCAACTTTCTGATTATCAATTTTGTTTTTTCAACTCTTTTTCATAACCAGCAGAAAAACTACTCGATTAACTTACTTATCGGTTTAATTCTGTACAACTTTTTTCAGGATTCAACCACAAACGGAATGGCAAGTTTCGTGAATAAAGCACATATCCTCAAAAAGATCAATATTCCAAAATGGACTATCATCATTGCTTCAACAATTCACAGCGCAATAGCTTTTGGCTTTAACCTTATAATACTATTTATTTTTCTTTGCGGCTATTATCATATCTTCCCAACACCACTTTACATCCTTATTTTTTTCTACTATGC
This sequence comes from uncultured Bacteroidales bacterium, assembly GCA_903923925.1. Taxonomy (GTDB): domain Bacteria; phylum Bacteroidota; class Bacteroidia; order Bacteroidales; family CAIXZF01; genus CAIXZF01. The sequence continues at coordinate 22,033 of CAIXZF010000070.1, read as the reverse complement.
GCTGCTGCTTTACGGAATTACTGTAGTATTCTCATTTATAGCAGCACCACTTTATGTCCGGATCCGCGATTTAAATCAAATCTGGGAAGTACTGCTTCAGGTTCTCTTTTTTGCATCGCCTATCCTTTATCCTATTACGAATATTCCATACCCTGTTCGCTCTTTCCTCTATGCAAATCCGCTGACCTACATTCTTGAACATGCCCGCTTTGCACTTGTCGAAAACAGTTTCTCTCATTGGAATCACCACATCATTTTCATCTGCATTTTTATACCTGCACTCATTGGTAGCATATTGTTCCTGAAAAGAGCCTCACGGAATTTGATCGAACTCCTTTAAATATCATGAATAAAAACCTGTCCTTCAGTGTCCAAAATCTTTCAAAATCCTTTGTAATTCCCTGTGAAAACAGAAATACAATCAGGGAGAGACTACTGCATTTCAATAAAAAAATCTCCACCGAAAAATTCAAAGTACTCGACAATATATCCTTCGATGTTAAAAAAGGTGAATTCTTCAGCATAATTGGGAGAAATGGCAGCGGCAAATCAACGCTTCTCAAAATTCTGGCAGGAATTTACACACCTGATGAGGGCCGGATAACAGTTAATGGCGAAATCTCACCTTTTCTCGAATTAGGTGTTGGTTTCAATCCCGATCTCTCAGGAAAAGATAATATCTACCTCAACAGCACAATTCTTGGTTTATCAAAAAAAGATATCGACAGAAAATATAAAAGTATTGTCGAGTTTTCTGAACTTGAACATTTCATACACCTGAAACTTAAGAATTATTCAAGTGGCATGCAGGTTCGCCTTGCCTTTGCAACAGCCGTTCAATCAAACAGAGAGATTCTTATTATGGACGAGGTGCTTGCCGTTGGAGATGCAAATTTCCAGATGAAGTGCTTTGCAGTTTTTGAGAAAATCATCAAATCGGGCAGAACAATAATCTTTGTTTCACATGATACAAACTCTGTTCAGAAGTACTCCAACAGAGTGCTTTACCTGGAATCCGGAAAAATTGCCTGCCTGGGCTCTGCAAATGAAGCCTTATCGAAATATATGCATTCCAATATCCTGAAAGAGAGCCAATCAAGTTCTGAACACGAAAAGGCTTTATTTACAGAACGGGGACTTGCTGATAACTATGAAGGATCTGTCTGGAAAAAATCCGATGAACCTGATGCAAATACTTCGGGTAAAACCGAAGAAGAAGCACTTGAAATTCAGCAAGCGCTATTCTTCGACTCTGATAACCAGCTAACTGAAATTCTGCCTTATGGATGCAGTTTCAAAATAAAACTCAGGTTTAAATCTACTATTTTGCTTAGTGACCTGATTTTCAAACTAATAATTAATAACAACTCCGATCAGACATTATTTTCTTCCGACTCCAGGGCAGAAAATTTCAAATGTGGTGCTATTCAACCAGGCAATTTTGCCATCTCATACGAAATGCAAAATTACTTTCATCAAGGTATATATTCACTATCTGTTTCCGTTTCCGACAGCTCAGGAAGGCTATTTTATATTTTGAAGGATAATTTTTCATCCTTCCGGGTTAGTACTTCAAATTCGCTTAAAACTCAAAGTGGTATTGATATTCCACACAAAATAAGCATATTGGACGCCTGATTTTCTATAATTTAGCCGATTAAAATTAAATCCTCAAAATATTGGTCAGTTCAGTCGCTAGCTTATTTATTAGATTTTACCTGGTAATTACAAAAGCATGGAAAGATATTCCACATGCTTTTGAATTGCTTAAAAGAGACGGCTTACCAAGCTTTATTAATCGGTTCTTCTATTATCTCAATGGTATCCGGCTTCCTCAGACTGAGGATCGCTCTGTTGAATCTACCTCCAAAAAAGTAATTTTTTGCTGCTCCAATGAAGTTTCGGAAATACGGCTGTCAAATTCCGAAATTCCGAAATTTCTTCACTTTGTTTTCGGCTATGAAACCGCAGTGCTGGCAGCTGGCAAGTTTTCACTGGCAGCTGTTAGAACATTAAACAGCTTTACTTCACTCAGGTTTTATGGTTTAAGCTTTGCATCAGCAAAGAATCCTGAAACGGACATAAAAAGTTTGAAATCTAAAAATTACAACTTTGCCGTTTGCAACAATTTAAAGGCTTGCCACTTCCTCACCTATTTCAAAGCTCAAAATATCATCAGCCTGGTTATTCTCAACAAACATGAGCTGAACCAAAATCCGGAAGCACTTTTTCCTGAATTGAACTTTATTGTTGAAAATGCGGATGTGATTGCGGTTGATTCGGAGTCGGCAAAAAAAATAATTCACGATCTTGGTATTGACAGCGCAAAAATTATTGTCCTTTCACCCAAAAATAAAAATACAGCGGATAATACTAAGGCCAGCCTGAATGAACTTTCCAGCTACGAAATTTACATCAGATCTCTGCTCAGCCTACTTCTCAATGTTTCTGACTCTAATAATCCTGCACCTGCTGAATCGATTGTAAAACTTGCTGAATCATCACAGTTATCCTTCACGAAAAAGAACAATATAGCCATTATCCTACATCTGTATTACTTTGACTTAATGGAGGAAATTTGCACATATCTGAACAATATAACCCAGCCTTTCGATTTGTATATCTCTGTTAATCCTGCTGCCTCCGAAGAGAGTGTAAAAACCTTACAAGCCCTGTTCCCTGACAGTTGCATCTACGTTTTCGAAAACCGGGGCAGAGACATAGCACCATTTCTTGAAATCTTTAAAAAAATAATTCCGCTCAACTACAAGTATATCTGCAAGATTCATTCAAAGCAGTCGCCGCACTTTAGCGATACTTCCGGCATTGCCTGGCGAACCGGCACCTTCGCCAGCTTACTCGGAAACAGCAGTATTGTGAACCGGATTTTAAATTATTTTGATAAACATCCGGAGATTGGAATAATTGCACCGGAAAATTTTCTCTTTCTTTACAGGGATCCTCATAATATTAATATAAGAATGATAGACTTTTTCGCAGAAAAACTATCTATTCCTGTTCCACGAAAATTTTACTTCCCTGCTGGAACAATGTTCTGGTTCCGTGCCGAAGCCCTTTATCGCCTGCCCGATCTCGGCATCAAACCTTCAGATTTTCTTGCTGAGTCAAATGCAATGCTTGCATCTGTTGACGGATCGCTCGCGCATGCTGCCGAACGGTTGATTCCCCTGTGTGCCATTGCAAATGGTTTTGGCATTATTGATACAGCTTCCATTTAATCCATTATCTTTAAATCCTGATCGATAGTTAAAATGATAAGCGTCTGCATCCCCACATTTAATGGCGAACTTTATATTGAAGAACAGATCAATTCCATCCTCATGCAGTTAAATCCTGGTGATGAAATTGTTATTTCCGACGATAATTCAACCGATAAAACCCTTGCTAAACTACTGGCAATCAATGATAATCGTATAAAAATATCAAAAAATCCAAACAAAGCAGGACTGGTTCACAATGTTGAAAATGCACTTAATCAAGCTATTGGAGATATCATCTACCTTGCTGATCAGGATGATGTATGGGTATCAGATAAAGTCGCTATTATCACACCTTTGATGGAAAAATACAACCTGGTTTTAAGTGATGCTTTTGTTACTGATGCCAGCGGCAATATCCTAAATGAATCGTTTTTTGCTGTTAACTTCTCGGGGAAAGGCTTCCTGAGAAACTGGGTAAACAATTCGTTTATGGGATGCTGCATGACTTTCAACCGGAAAATTCTGGAAATTGTACTTCCCTTCCCTTCGAACATCGCCATGCACGATAGCTGGATCGGGCTGAATGCAGCGCTAAGAGGCAATTATTTCCTCCTCCGTAAACCCTTAATTTATTACAGACGGCATGGAAATAACACTATTACAACCTTCAGAAAGAACTATCTTCCAATCCATTACCAGATTCGCTACCGCCTTGTATTGATGATGCATATTCTAAAAAGATGGGCAATCCGGAAATCAAACTAATTGAATTTCCCCCCAAAACCATAGAAGAAAAATAGAATCCCCCCTACCCATTTCCCCCATATCGATTTCAGAATTTTTTCCTCTTCCTTCTGCCTGATAGTGCTCTCAATCTGTATGCTGGTTTGCGATTCTCTATGCAGGCGGTGGCCCATCATTTTCTTTTTTATATATACAAAGCTGCCTTTTCTTTTTGCCAGCCGGATCCAGGCTTCCCAATCAACATTATACAGATATTCGCTGTTAAATTCAAAGCTCCCGATGTTTTCAACATTAAACATTACCGAAGGGCAGGCAACAGGATTTCCAAAAACAAGAAGCAAGTTTTTTGAAATACGCTTACGAAGGCTATTATTAAAAAGAAACGGCAATAACAATATCTTCTTAATAAAGATAACTACAGACCTATTACGTAAGCTATTTATTTTCAACTCATTATAATCAGATAATAGGATAAGACAGTCAATATTCCCATGTTTTTCAGCCTCTTTAATAAAGGTTTCTGCATAGTTAGTATTATACAAATCATCCTGATGAGCAAGTGTAAGGTATTTGCTAGTACATGCTTTATAGGCGAAACTCCAGTCGCTGGCCAAACCAGTCTTACTTTCATTCACAATGATTTCAAGCTGATATTTCTCTGCAATTTCAGTCAGAAATACCGAAGGTGTTGATGTTGTAATCAGTATTTTACCTGGAATAGTCTGTTGTTTCAGCGAGAGAATACATGCTTCAAGGAAATCCGAATTTCCAAAGGCAGGAATAATAAAAGTATGATCAGCCTGTTGCATCAATTCTGTCTTTTCCGTATCAAACTCAACTGTTCAGCCATAAGTCCCATCAGGAAAAAGAAGAGCCCTGAAATTATTCCTAACAAGGAACCTGTGCTAACTCCTCTTCCCATAAAGGCTATTGGCAGTCCCCAAAGCAAAGTAAAAAAGATACAAATCAAAGAAACCGGCAGAAATATTTTCATGGGATTGAAGAGAATAACAATATTAATTATCTCCATAATCGTCTGAAAAGCAGTTTGAATGCCAATCGTGCTCTGGCCGCTGATTCTATCTTTTATCCGGATGGCCTTTTCTAAAACAAGATGTTTGTTATTGATGAAAACAAGCGTAAACGTATCACTGAACGACATGGTGTCCGGACCGAGATAAGCATATTTTTTAGCCAGATCTGTTCTGAAGATTTTCATACCTGAATTTATATCATGTATAGGTACAGGCATCAGAATCCTCGCAATTATCCTGATTATTGTTTTCCCCAAGCCCCGAATTATTGAAGCTGACTTTAATCCCTTACGTGAACCAACAACCATGTCGGCATCATTTTGAATAATGTGGTCTAAAAGGCTGTCAATATCTTCAGTATAATGTTGCCCATCGGCATCAAAAGTTATACAATATTCTGTATTACTTGCATTTATAGCAGTTTTTAAAGCCGCTCCATAACCCTTGTTAACTTTATGATGAAAAATAGTAAGATTGCTTTCATTAACGAAATTATTCAGGAAAGTTCTGGTAAAATCTGAAGAGCCATCGTTTACCAGAATTATTTGCCACTGTCGTTTCAAAGAATAATCAATAAGCTGCGGTAAGATTATTTCAAGATTAACCGCCTCATTAAAGGCTGGTACAATAATACTGAGTCCGGGGTTTTCCATTTGTAAGATATTATTGTCCTTTTTATTTAAATTTACCCGACTTCTTTAATAAAGCAGCACGGTTATTACTTGCAATTGTAAAATTTGGATCCAGTTCAAGTGCCTTTGTGTAATCATTTATTGCCTTTTCAGTCTGTCCGAGATCACTAAATGCAAGTCCACGCATGTAATACATTTCCTTCTCTTTCGGACTTAAGCGTATGGCATTATTGTAATCGGGGATCGACTTCTCTTTTTGTCCGGTTTTATAATATGCTATTGCCCTGTTGTAGTGTGCCGACACATAATCCGGATCTAAGTTAATTGAAGTAGTGTAATCTTCAATTGCCATATCCCACTTATTCAGCTTTTCATTCACGAATCCCCTGTTATAGATTTGCTCTGCAGTTGGTTTATGAATTGAAAACTCTTTATTAAAGTCAATCAGCGCTCTGTCATAATACCCGAGGTTCATAAGTAATGCTCCCCGCTGATAATTAACCTTTTCAAAATTGGCATCCAGTCCAAGTACAAAATTAAAGTCCTGAACAGCCATCTCCGCTTTTCCAAGGCTGGCCCATGCTACAGCCCGATTGTAATATCCTTTAACCAATTTGGGCTCCAACTCAATAGCTTTGCTGCAATCTGCAATTGCCTTCCACCATTCACCGATATTCCCATAGGCAATTCCGCGCTTGGAATAAGCTTCGTAGTTATAAACAGAATCGAGTTCAATTGCTCTTGTATAATCGGCAATTGCTTTATCCCACTGCTCAATCCGCACATAGGCAAATCCACGGTTTATCAGTGGTCTGGTTACATTTGGCGATTTATTAATTGCATCTGTCCATAAACTTACTCCATCTTTCCAAACCTTATTACGTTCGAAGGTCAAAATTGAATTCGTAAGAAGAAGAATACCAACTATTCCGAAAATAAGTCCTTTGTTCTTTTCTGCAAAAAAGTAAAAAACGGTATACGTAAGAATGAGAAAAAAGCCAACAGAAGGCAAATATGTCCTATGCTCAAAAATCATATCCGCAAGGGGAATTATACTTGATTCTACTGCCAATGTAAGAAAGAACCAGAAAATTCCAAAGGAAATCAACCTTTGCTTTTTAAACAGATAGACTGCTAAAACAAGAAAGGAAATCAGAAAAATCAGACTTGCTAAGGTGTGAAACGAAAATAGCGTATCAACCATTTCCCAATCATAGTCAACATTTTGATTTACAGGCAGAACTAATAATTGGATATACTTTACAATTACGCTGAACTGTGTATAAAGATAGTTCAGTGGTGTTACAATCACGGGTGTCTTCCCTAATGATGGCATTACCGGCTTAATACCAGAAAAGGTGGTTAGAAATGGAATAATAAATAATACTGCCAGTCCGATAACAAGGATGCCAATACTTTTGAAATCTCCTAAACCTTTCTTTAGTGCACTTTTACGCATAAAAAAGGTTTCAACAAGAAGAATGGCAAAAGGTAGTGTATATGCATTTTCCTTGGTTTTAAGCGCCAGCATAGCGCTAATTGCAGCAGCGATGTAAAAAAGCAAAGCACTGATATTCAGTTTCTGCTCTAACCTCGCTTTTAAATACATGGCTATCGAAAGCAGATAAAACAAACTTACCAGTGAAGCCATCCTCTGAACAATATATGTTACAGAGGCTGTAGCAAGTGGATGTGATACAAAAAGCAAGGCTGCAATAATTCCAATATCATATTTAAATCTGTTCATTCTGTTATCCTCCATCGCCGGGCTGGAGAAGATCAGTAGGCATAGCCACCATACTAAAATAGCATTGGTAAGGTGAATGATCAGGTTAACAGCATGATACGACCATACTTCAAGTTGAAAGAAATGGTAATTCAACGCAAATGTAAAAATTGAAACCGGTCTATTCTGTGCAAAATGCCACCAATCGGAAGTATGTGATAAACTTCTGATTTTCAGATTATCAACAATAGTATAGTAGTCATCGAGCTGAAATGAAGCCACAAATGAATTCGAATATACAAGCAAACCCAGTAGTAGAACTGATGTTATTCCTACGATCTGAGATCTGCTGCTTGTAAATAGGAATGGAGGCTGGGAAAACGGCTGCTTCTTAACTTCTTTTGCTGCTATATGGCTTTTTATTACTTTTTTTTTGCTGCTCATATTTTAATAACACACTATTTATTACTTCTGGAGGATAAAACTAAGGAATTCCTTTTATATAGGAATCATGGACTTAAGAAATTATTTCCAACGAAGCTGTTGTGAAAGGAATTCTACAGATTAGTCGTACCTTTGTACTGTCTTAGACAGCAATTTTGCTGAAAAAGATATATATTGAAATGCAAAATGAAACTTACAAACAAACAAAAATCAAAACTGGTTAAAAGTTTATCCAGGATGCACCTTGTTCCCAAAGGGAAAGTGCAGAGATCAAAAAAGTTATATACGCGCAAGCGGAAACTAAAACTCAACCCGTCAAATGATGGGTTTTTTTATGCCCTAAATTCTCTCATAAACAAATATCTCATATTTTTCTTTCCCGAAAAAAGAAAACAAATTATTTACTAAAACACTGCTATACAACAATTTATTGAGTATTCTTAAAGGATAAAGCAGGTAATAAATTACCCAAAACATAGTGCTAAGGCGGGGGAAGTAGCCTTCAGGTAAAAGTTTATATTCAATAAGCTTATTTCTGTAAACTTCATTCAGTACATAATACTTATTTCTCAGTTTTTCCTCCAGTGAAAAGTAAAGGATCTTGGAAATTTTATCTGTTCTATAGCACACTTTCTCCTTTTCTCTGAATTGCGCTAGATTAATTAATCCCGATAAATCCGAGTCTACAATAAAACAACTTCCCTTGTTCTTCAGCAATTCAAAAATCCTGTTTAAGGCAATAATCTTATCTTCTTCATTCAGAAGATAATAAGTATCAAAACAACTGACAATGTCAAAGCAATTGTTAGCCTCTTCCAGTTTTGGCAACTTTAATTCCAGTATAATAAAAGGAGTATTAGCTTTCAGAAATTTCAAGGCAACCGGGTTCATATCCGAACATGTAATTGTTAGATTCTGATGTGCTGAATGAATTTTCTTCATCAGAGTTCCCGGACCGGAGGCAATATCAAGCATCTGTTTCGTATTGCCACGAAATTCTTTTGCAAAAGTTTTTAGTACAAATCTGTCCCTTATCTTATAAAACGACCGCGAATGGATCCCAAAAGGATCTTTTTCATTAAAATAGTAGACCTTATATAGCTGTTCTGCTCTTTCAGTATTCATTGATCAGGAATAATTCCTAAATAATTTCCTCAATTAAATCATCGAATGTCGTGATATTTTGAGATTGCTAATTTAACAACAAAATCGAAACTGTCTCCAGCGGAGCCATTTGTTTGTAGCAAATAGAACAATAACAAAGCTTTATCACGTCCCAGAATCTTTGACAACAGTGCTCCCTTTCTCCTCGAGAAGAAAGGGCTGGGAATAGAGGTGAAGCCTGCTGCGTGGCAGATAACCAATGAGATGTGAAATACCCCACAATATTCTGAAACAGAACCAAACAAATCAACAGCCCTCCCTGAATTTCAGAGAGGGCCGCTTTGAATTAACCTTTAACTTTCTATTATTTGCAAGTTAAAACTGAAAGAGACACAAGTTCCTATTTAATGTAAACCATAGTTTTATTGTTGATAGTCGTATTTCCGTTTTCCGTAGAGGTAACCTGTAGTCTTACAAGATAAGCTCCCGAAGTAAGATTGCAACCCGAAGAAGTACAAGCTTTCCAGGTTTCAGAATAACTTCCTTTTTTCTGTTCTTTATTTACAAGAACTACTAATTCTCTACCATAAATATCATACACTGATAATTTTACCTTACTATCGTTTGGCAGGAGATATGGGATAGTAGTTTCCCCGCTGAATGGATTCGGGAAGTTCTGTGAAAGATAGTCCTTTTTAACTTTATGATCGATCATTGATGGATTTACAGTATGCCTGATATCCTTATTGTTATGTTTCAGGGTAGTATTTACAGTGGTTGCAGTCCACACGCTGCCGGTATCAACAAGACTAAACTGTAAAACACTTAAGTTTGAAGTGTTAAGCTGTGCCTGTAATGAATCCTGAACACTGTAGAATCCTTCAGGAGGTGTAGCAGTAACTCCAACTTCCCATGCACCTTCAACAGATTCATAAACAATCGGAAGAAGTTCAATGCTATCTGTAAATTCAATATAGTTCGGAGCAGTGATTAACAACAATGAACCCGGAATACAATCCGTATTTGCCGGCCTTACTTTTCCATAAGCATCCTCAATAATCTGGATATACATGTCTTTGGAACAACCTGCCTGGAAAGCAGGGTCGTCATCACCATCATCATCGCCATCATCATCATCATCACAATAACCTGAATGATTGTTCTTATTGTATGTTCTTTTTCCTGAACATACATTACTTTGAGTACTCCCATTCTGATTCTCTCCACCCGCATATTCGCCTACAACCAGGTAACGCTTTCCTGCAGGAACAACAATATCATATTTGTAGGATGGACTGCCACCGCAATTGCTTAATTCAGGGCCGGTAATATTTACACATGATGTAACATCGGAGCCCGGATTATAGCTGGAACCACTGGAACCCCCGGAATTAGAACCATGATAAATATTGCTGAAACAATTTCTCTTTGCAGTGTAACCAATGTCATGCGACTTGTATACCTTGAACCCGCACTGTGTTCCTGAAGAATTTATCGGAGCACAGGGCGATTTAACTGTAGTTGGATGACAACCCTCACCTACATGATGTTTCGAACTGTAAACATGGATACAAGAACCCGGAGTTGTTGTAATATTTACACTTGCTATTGCTCCAAAACCACAACTATTTTGTCCTTTTACTTTCAAAATTCCATTTGTGGCAGTACTGGAAAACGCAATTTTTACAGTATTTCCAGTACCTGTAATTGTGGCTCCTGTTCCTGTGTAACTCCAGATGTAACTGCTGGCATTTGATATAGTTGTGATATAAGTATAGGTTCCTCCTCTTAAAATTGAAGCAGTACCTGATATTGATGTTGGTGTTCCTGGCAGAGGATTTAGCACAACATTAACAGCTGCCGAACTTGTACATCCATTGCTGTTTGTAACCGTTACAGTATAATTCCCTGCCATTGCAGAAGTTGTGCTGCAACGCGTCGGGTTCTGAACATTGGAATGAAAACAACCCGGCCCCGACCATGCATAGGTTACACCTCCGCTTGCAAAAAGCGATAAGGTAGTTCCTGTGCATAAACCAGTATTGTAAGATGCAATTGCACCTGAATTCGGAAGAATTGTTACCGTAAAACTGCAGCTCGATGAATTGCCCGCTAAATCTGTTGCAACAGAAGTTACTGTAGTTGAACCTACAGGAAAAGTGCTTCCCGAAGGTGGATTTGAAACAATAGTAACAGGGTTCGAACTATTATCGGAAGCTGTTATTGTATAATTAACTACATTATTGCATAGTTCACTGGTCATATTCGATGAACATGTCAGAATGGGTGGTTCATTATCATTCACAATAACAAGTTGATTTGTTGTTGATATATTACCAGCCTCATCTGTTGCCGTCCATGTTATAGTAGTATTTCCGAGAGCGTATTGTACAGGAGCATTATTAGTTAAAGTTATATTCACTGAACAATCATCTGAAAATTCAGGGGGAGTTAAGGATATTCCGGTTGAATAGGAAAAGCCGTGGTTGGTTGTGGCTGTAATAGTTGAAGGGGCGCTCACAAGTGTTGGGGCCTGAGAATCAATAATAGTTACCAGCTGAGTGGCTGTAGATGTGTTACCGCTTGCATCAGTGGCAGTCCATGTAACTGTGGTAGTTCCGAGAGGGAATGCTTCAGGTCTGTCGCTGCTTACTGAGGCAATGAAATCATTGTCGTTAGCCAGGGGCAATCCAATTGAAGCAGATGAGTTTGAACAATTTCCGGCCTCTGTTTGTAAGGTCAGATTGGCCGCAGCTATTATCACAGGTGGCTCAAGATCCACAACTGTAACAATTTGCGTAGCAGTAGAAGTGTTTCCTGAGGCATCTGTGGCTGTCCAGGTTATGGCAGTATTGCCAAGTACAAAGGCAGCAGCAGCATCGTTTAAAATACTGCTTACAATATCGTTATCTGTTGCCACAGGGGTACCCAAATCTACATTACTGGCAGAAGATAAACCCTGATCCGCTGAAACAGTTTTATTTGCAGGCGCTTGCACAAGTGGAGGTTCAAGATCTGAAACAGTAACCAACTGTGAACAGCTTACTGAATTTCCTGCAGCATCATGTATGGTCCATATAACTGTTGTAGTCCCGATAGGGAACTCAGTTGGGGCATTATTTGTTGCTACTAGCCCGGCTACACCACATTCATCAGTGGCAACAGGAGCAGTAATACCAGGATTGGTGGCGTAATTTTCTCCGGGATTGGTATTTGCAGATATCATCGGAGGATAAGTAATAATCGTAGGACTGTAAATATCCAGTATTGTAACTAACATTGGACACGAAATCTGATTCCCGTTATCACCGGTAACAACAAAAAAAACATATGTTTCTCCAACAGAAAAAAAAGTACCAGACATCTGACCAACTATTGTAAGTACGCCACCTTCATATGTCGGCATTGGATATTCAACGATAGCTCCGCAAAGGCCAGGATCTGCTACCTGCATAATGTCGTCAAGACAATTCAATTTCACTGAAATCGGATTTATCAAATCAGTAGGCTGTAATTGCTTTGTAACCTTTTCGGTTGAATTGGTTGGATTTAGAGAATTAGACTTCATTCCGCTCTTTGTTCCCTGGGCTGAAACATGCTGCGAAAATAGGAAGAACAGACTGAAAAAAACAGTCGAAATAATTAAGGTAGAAGTTGCTTTCATATACTAAGTTTTTATATAAATATCTTATAAAATCTCATAGCAAGAGAGGTGTCTCAATTTGGGATTGATTCCACAATAGTACACTAAAAATACCTAAAAGTCAAGATAATTTCAAAGATATATATATATGAATCTATAGTAGGTTGATTTCTATCGAAATAGCAGCAATTTTGCGCAAATCAGCCACTACAAATAAATTTACCTGCCATCATTACCTCTCGATAAACCGCAGTGTATTCATAGAATTCAGAAGCAGATAATTTTTTATACTTTGGCCTGATTTTAAGTTGAATTCATCCGGAGGATAATTTGCCAGGAAATCAATTTCCAGCATATCACCAGCTGTCATTAATTCGGCATTCATTGCGGGCCGGGATTCAGCCAACCTCAATAAATAATGGATATTTACAGGAAAACGGCAGGCAATTGTATCTCCTTGTTTGAATGGACAATCTCCGGGAACCTCAATAACTGCCACCAGGGCATCATACCGGCCTCTTTGTCCGTGGTAATTCAAGTAATCGCCAGTCTTCTCGAGTAACCTGGCTCTGACGGTCATCTGTTTTGCCTCTTTTACTGAATTAATGTGGATTGACCTATTGTTCCATAAAATCCGGCTACCACCTTCAGGGTTCCAGTAAACACTGGTATCACCTGCAGAAATCATAGGTTTGTAAACTAGTCCTGTTTTCCAGTCCCCCTCAGTAAGAGCTGAAAGGTCATGGCAGGCTGTGGGATCAGTATCGCAACAAAAAGGATCATTAAAACTATGCCAGCCAACCAGAGAATCTCCTGGCATCAGCCTGACCATCGACGGACCAATGGAAGTTAAGGGAGGCATTTCGAGAAATTCGCCATCTTCTTTGCAGAATCCCCCCTCTTTCTCCAGCATCCGAAAGAGAAAGATCTCCCATCCATCATCCTGTTTGTCGGGCCAGAGAACATTCAAAGGACCAGCCGACCTGTTAAGCAGCTTCACTTTTATCCGGATCAGTGGACTTGTCATTGAAACAGGCGTAATTGTATCGTAAAAATGTACAGTAGAAATTTCAATATCCTTTTGGCTTTTCCAATTGCTTATCCTTTGAAACCTGAAGTCCAGACAATTTTTCCGAAATGCTTCCAATACTCCGGGCGAATCCCACAAACCTCTGAAAATCAATTTATCACAAGAAGAATGCAAACCCACCCAGTGATAAAGAAAGCCCCATTTTCTTACTTTCCCAAGTCCAATTGTCATCTGTTTTTCGATTGGCCCTGAAGATGTAAGAAACCGAATACCCTCATCCACCCAGCCAGGATAAATATCAATATGAATCCCGCAAGAATCTCCATGCAAGGCATCAACAGTCTGATGAGAAGCTAGCCAGCTGTTTAGATGCTGCATTGAAGTATTCGTGTTCCTGCCGTGAACAAAAGCTTCTTTTCTGATTATGCTATGAATTTTCCGCCTAACAGCTTTCCAATAACAAGCATAAACAGCCCTGTCAAATGAGGTTTCCTTTAAAAGTCCTTTCAGTTTTTTATCCCATGTATCTGAATACATTACAAGACCATCCTTAAGGATTACCTGGTAGCCTGAAAAATCAGAAGGCTGATTCGAATATCCATCGGCTGGCCTGTCAGCTTTCAGAAATACAATGTACTCCTTCCCGGGTTTAATACTATCGCTAATTGGAGGAGCATTGTAAAAATGAGGCAAAAGAAAATTACTGTCAGCACTCGATGTTCTTTGTTTGTATTTATGTACTATTGAAAAATGAAAGGAATACCACTCTGTACCCAAATCGTGCGTAAAGTAAGGAGTTTCGGAAAGTGAAGTTGCAGCAATTCTGACACGAAAAACCAGATCTGCTTCTTTATACATGCGCAGAACAGCAGACTCCTGCTGGGAGTAGACGCCAGAAATGATAGTCAAAAAACTAAAGAAAAGCACCAATTTTTTTTGCATACAGTACCAAAAGCACCAAAAATCATGCTAAGTCTTCATTTTATTTTGGTTCTGTTTCAGTAAATTGCTTGTTAATTCACATCTCATTGGATATGTGACCAGAGGCAGGCTTTAGCCTCTGATAAAATTAACTTTACTCTACTACCATCCTCCTGCTTAAATTGATATTCTCTTGCAAACCATTAACTTCAATCTGATAAATGTAAACTCCAGGCAGCAAATTAACCTTGATATTGATCTCCTGATTTCCAGCCTCATATTGTTGTTTCTCTGAAGCAAATACCTTTTGTCCCAACATATCCGTTACAACAAGCCGCATTTCAGCTTTCTCTGGTATATAGAATGGGATTGTTGTAAACCCATAGAAGGGATTCGGGATATTCTGGCCGAGCCATGCAACATTCTGATTCAGCTTTAAGCTTGGCCTGCTTAGGGTAACTCCTCTTAGTAAAATCCCATCTGCATCTGCAATCTGGCTTCCGGCATATATACTTAACCATTCAGAATTACTGTTCTTCAATGCTTTTGAATTCAGCTCCAATACCAAAGAAAATAGCACATCATCTGCATTTAAATGCAACGGAATCAAACTGTACCAGGAAATACGGACTTCATTATCAATCACATTATACAAGAGTTCTCCATCCTGATTCATTTTAACATTCCGGAGTTTAGCAACATTTTGATCAATATTCATGACTAATGAAACTGCTCCAATATCGGCAGGCTCGCTTATTCTGAATGGAATTTCAACTAAATCAAGCGAAGCAATCGTTTGCTCTCCTTCTTCAATAAGGAAAACTTCAGGCTCCAGTTTTGCAGGAGGAACATAAGATCCATCAACATCACCAAAACAGATAGCCTTGAGATTTGATGTTATAGTAGTTGGACCAGCTACATTAATTGTATCTTTTTCACATAGCCAATCCCCGGCAGGAAATGTACTGATATATCCAACAAAACGTTTTGCAATCATAAGGGCATCTGCTGCATTAATAAAATGAGTTGCATCAACATCTGCTGCTTTCAGCTTCCACCCGCTTAAGGTGATATAATTAACAAAGTGCTTTAGTATTAATAATGCGTCGGTAGAATTTATACCTCCAACTGGCTTATGACAAGAAGGATTGATAATGTGGATTCCGTCGGGCAGATTGCCAAAATTGAATTGCCCGGCACTATTCGTAACTGCCTTTGTAGTTGATTCGGTATCTCTGATTACTTCAACCTGACAGTTACTTAGTGGTGTTGAAACCAGGTTATCATAGGAGAAAACGCCTTGAACAGTTGAACAGCTCAGGGTAGTAATTGATCCATTTTCACTGATTAATGGTATTTGGTTACCATTGAAATCTGTTATATAACATGCTCCTGGTGTAACTAAATCCCATTCGAGATTAGAAGTACCTTGGGCGGCTATTAAATTTAAATCAAGCAATGTTCCTTCAGAAATGCTAATCGGAGTAAACGAGAACCATCCAATTTGAATAGAAGTATTCGTAGAATTAACAATTAATGTCCCATTTGAAAGCACTGAATATGGATTCGAATAACCTGAATAAGTAATAAATTGATTATTGTATTTAATTGTCAGGGAAATGGAAGCCACATTATTAAAACTATTTACTATAATTGGATATATTACGTTTCCGGAACAACTCGCTAAATTCGGAAGTAAAATTGTTAGCTCATTGCTTACATTCACATCTACTGTTACCTCATCGGTTCTTGAACAACCATTATTATCATCTACTGTCACTGAATATGTCGTTATTGAATTCGGAGAAACCTGGATTGAAGAATTTGCTGATCCATTGCTCCAGAGATAGGTGAACGGTCCGTTACCTGAAATATTTGTCACTGATAATGTGGCAGTTGCTCCGGGCATAATTGAAGTGTCATTATTAACACTATACATTGGCAAGGGAACAACATTTATCGTATTACTTGCGGCATTGGTACATCCATTATTGTTAGTATAAGTGTACGTAATCGTATGAATTCCAGGCCCCCCAATATTAGCATTAAATCCACCTGAAACACTATTTACACCTGCTCCTGAGTAAGTTCCTCCCAAAGGCAAACCACCTGATAATGCATATGCTGTTGAACTGATACACTGAGGGGTAAGGTTTCCTGAAAAACTTACTGCCGGCAATGCATTAACTGTAATTGTGTTGGAAACAGTTTTTGTACATCCATTGATGTCTGAATAAATGTAGTTGATTGTATGCACTCCGGTACCAGCTGAAGATGGATTGAATTTTCCTGCCACAACACCATTTCCGGCATAAGTCCCACCAACAGGGAGCCCACCATTCAATAGAAAGGCGGTGTCAGAAATACATTTACCTGGCAGAATTGTGGTCCAGCTTACAGTTGGTTGAGGATTAACCGCTTGATTTTTAGTAGCTGTATTTGTACATCCTGTTGTTGGGCTGAAGTAAGTATAGGTTATTGGGAAGGTGCCTACTCCTGAAACTGAGGGACTAAAGCTGTTTGCATTTACTCCAATTCCTGAATAGCTTCCACCTGCTGGTATTGCTGTGTTTAAAATAATAGGAGCAGCATTAACGCAGATTTGAGTCAGCGACGGGAAGGCAATAGCAGGAAGTGGATTAACAGTTACAGTTTTTATACTTGAAACGGTATTTATTCCATCAAAAACAGAGAGTGTGTATATTGTAGTAGAAGTTGGTGTTACAACTGGATTAGAAAAAGTTGAAGTAAATCCAGCAGGATTTGATACCCATAGGTAGGTATAACTTTGAGTACCTCCTATTACAGTTGCATTTAATTGTAAGCTACCACCAATACATATCGTTGCAGGATTGGGAATTGTTGTAATGCCAAGTATTTGCAATGGTGTACCATTAACATTAACCATCATGCAATCTGCTGCACTGACACAAGCTGTTGATGCATCCGTTACAGTTAAACAATATTGTATTGAGTTTGTAAGAGAAATTGTTGTTGGGTTCTGGATATTTGAATTATTTAATGATGCTGAAGGAGACCATGAATAGAAGTAACTACCTGTTCCTGAACTTGCACTGCCATTTAAAGTAGCAGTTGATCCGATTGTTATATTCTGATCCGCTCCTGCATTGGCAATTGGAATATTATTTACAGTTACATTCCTGGCCTGGCTTAAAGGTCCATTTCCACAAGCGTTTACACCTCTAACGGTAATTGCTCCGCTAATTGCATTTGAGCTGAATGTTACTGAAATTGTATTTGTAGTTGATCCTGTTGTAATTGTTGCTCCTGTTGGAACAGTCCATAAATAGGTAAGTGCATTCGCAATAGTTCCAACCGAATATGTTTGAGTTGAACCCTTGCAAAATGTTGAAGGACCGGTAATTGTTCCTGGAGTAGCAGGCAATGGATTAACTTGAATTGTATTTGATGCTGACCCTGTACATCCGGTTGCCGGATTAGTATAGCTGTAGATTAGTGAAAAGTTACCAGCCCCGGCAATACTTGCATTAAAATTTGATGAAGAAACTCCAGTACCGGAATAAAGTCCCCCGCCAGGAGAGCCGCCTGTTAAGGCATAAGTTGTCGACGATTCACATTGCGTAACAAGAGTGCCGGCAAATGATACAGTTGGCAGTGGATTTACAACTATTGTATTTGTAACGGATGAAGTACAACCATCCAAATTTGTGTAGGTATAAGTCATGGTATGTGTTCCCACTCCGGCAGTCGACGGATTAAAAATACCAAATGAAACACCATTGCCAGAATATGTGCCACCAATAGGAGTTGCACCCGCTAAATTATAGGTTGTCGTATAGGCACATTGAGAAGCCAATGAGCTCGTCCAGGCCACTGTTGGAAGAGGTACAACCAGAATTGCATTAGTGGCAATATTTGTACAACCGTAAACATTCGTATAGGTAAACGAAATTGTAGATGTTCCGATTCCAGCCAAAGAAGCATTGAAATTAGTTCCTGTAACACCGGCACCACTATATACGCCAGCTGTTGGGCTACCACCGGTTAGTGTATATGTTGACGATGATAAACATTGGTTTGGTATTGTTCCTGTAAATGTTACTACAGGTAATGGATTTACAGTAATTGGTGCAGAAACTGAAGAAACGCATCCGTTGCCATCAGTATACGAGTACGTAATTGATTTTAAACCAAGACCTGCTACACTTGCATTGAAGTTGTTGCCGCTTACTCCCACTCCGCTATATGTTCCTCCTAAAGGAGTTCCTCCGGAGAGCAAATACGATGTACTTGAAATACACACAGAGGTTAATGGTCCTGGGAATGTTACAATTGGCAGTGAGTTAACAATTATCGATTTGGTAGCAGAATTGGTACAGTTGTTTGCATCTTTGTATGAATATGTTAAAACATGTGTTCCAACTCCTGCAACTGACGCATTAAAAACGCCTGAAGTAACACCTGCTCCACCGTAAGTACCACCAGCCGGATTTCCTCCAGTTAGCTGGAAAGTAGTTGAATTAATACATTGTCCTGGCAATGTTGTATTCCATGTAACAACTGGTATAGCAACAACTGTAATCGTATTTGTTGCGGAATTTGTGCATCCGGTCGTGGTGTTCAGGAAGGTGTATGTCAATGTAAATGTACCAATACCAGCAATACTGGCATTGAAATTTGTTCCTGTTACGCCAGTACCAGAATAGGTACCATTTGCTGGCAACCCTCCTGTTAATGCGTAGGTAGTTGATGAAATACACTGTTGTGCTAATACTCCAGTAAACGAAACACTTGGTAAGGGATTAACGTTCACTAAAACAGAAGATGTAGCAGTGTTAAACCCATCATTTACAACAACAGTATACGTTGTAGTTCCCAAAGGTGTAACTCCATTGATATTTGCTTGTGTCGATGTAAATCCAGCCGGAACTGAACTCCATGAATAGGTGTAATTAGTACTTCCGCCAGTAGCTAATGCACTAATATTTACAGATTTGCCGCTACAAATTATTGTTAGGTTCGAATTGGCAGTTACACTCAATGGAACTCCCGCTACTGTTATTGTTACCTGAGATGGCAGGCTGGCACATCCAGTGCTTAAATCAGTTACTACAAGACTAAATGTGGTTGAAGAATTTAAACTAAGCGTTTGTGGATTTGCAATATTGGAAAGTCCACTAATCATTGCACTTGGTGTCCATTGATAAGAATAATTGCCTGAACCGTTTGAGGCACTTCCGCTTAATACCGTCCACTGACCAATGTTAATCGTTTGATTTGTTCCTGCGTTAGCAATTGGCAAAGGGTTAACTACTATAGTATTGGTGATTGAAGCTCTGCAAGCATTTGAATTTGTATAGGTATAAGTCAAAGTATGTGTTCCGGATCCAGCTATACCTGCATTAAAATTGGTCCCATTTACGCCAGGACCACTATAAGTACCTCCGGCAGGACTTCCTCCACTTAAACTGTAGGAAGTACTGGAAACGCATTGACTTACATTTGAATTATTCCATGTAACAACAGGAATAGCATAAACTGTAATAGTGCTGTAGGCATAATTTGAACAACCAATTGCATTTGTATATGAATATGTTATCGTAAAGTTACCTGGACCTGAAACAGCCGGATTAAAGGTATTTGCTGATACTCCTGTACCACTGTATGTACCTCCTGAAGGACTTCCTCCACTCAGTGTTATTGGAGCATGATCAGCACAAACAGCACTAAAACTTCCAAGAGCTACAATTGGTAGTGGATTAACCGTCAGATTTTTTATCGCAGAGCTGGAACAAGCCTGTGCATTGGTATAGGTGTATGTTATTGGAAATGTACCTGAGCCGGATACCGATGGATTAAAAATGTTTGCTGCCACAGAAGTTCCTGAGTATGTTCCTCCTGCAGGAGATGCACCATTCAACATAAAAGGAGCAGCGTTTAAGCACACAGGTGCTAAATTCGGAAATACAATAACTGGCGTTGGATTTACAGTAATACCAATAGTAAATGCAGTTCCATCACCGCAGGAATTACTGCCCTTTACTGTTATATTTCCTGATGTAGTCCCAAAATTTAGTATTGCCTGATTTAAATTATAAGTACCTGTGGTAGCTGTTGGAAGCGTCCAAATGTAACTGGAGGCTGATGCCGAGTTCCCGGCTACATAAGATACACCTGTTTGTCCTGAGCAAACGCTAACAGCTCCGCTTATCGAAGTTATTGCTCCTGGCAATGGATTTACACTCAGATAATAGGTACTAATAGGTCCAAAACCACAAGTATTGCTTCCTTTCACTGTTATAGTCTGAGAACCTGTCGCAGCCGATGAACTGAAGTTTACAATTAAACTAGCCGTGTTTGCCCCACTGATAACAGTTGTACCAATTGGCAATGTCCATACATAGGAAGAAGCATTTAAAATTGCTGGCACACTGACCGCAACGCCTGATTGCCCCTGGCAAACGGATGCAGAACAGGTGATTACCCCTGCTGCTGCAGGGATAGGATTAAGTGTAATAATAATATTTGCACTATTTGTTGAACTGCAAGCATTCCCATCAGTGACAGTTAGGTAATAACTTCCACTGTACGCAGGGTCTGCTGTATTAATAATGGGATTCTGCAAATTTGAAGTGAATCCGTTTGCTCCCGACCAACTAAATGTATAAGCTGTTCCACTGCCCGAACTTGCACTTCCCAATAAATTAATTGTCGACCCAACACACACAGTATTTTGAGCTGCAGATGCAGTGGCTATAGGAAGAGGAAAAATAATTATTGCTACAGATGAACTATTTATTGAGGTACATCCATTTCCATCAGTAACTGTCAGAAAATATGTCCCTGAATTATTTACTTGTGAATTTATAATTATTGGATTCTGTAGAGTTGATGTAAAGTTATTAGGACCCGACCATGAATAAGCATACCCTAATCCGCTACCACCAGTTGAACTGCCAATTAACTGAATTGTTGAACCTGAGCAAAGTGATACCTGAATTGCAGCAGCATGAGCTGTTGGCGAAGGAAATACTGTTATAGAGTTTGTTGCAGAGGAAGTACAATTATTGCTGTTTGTTAAAGTATAGGTTATAGCGAAAGACCCGGTACCTGCAACACTCGCATTAAAATTTGTGCCTGTAACTCCTGTTCCTGTGTATGTTCCTCCGGCAGGAGTACACCCGGACAACGTATAAGTTGTGGCGGAAACACACTGTGATGCAAGCGTTCCTGTACAAGAAACCACTGGCAATGGGTTTACCACTATCGTATTTGTGGCAGCGTTAATACAGTTATTGATATCTTTGAATGAATAAGTTAGTGTGTAGGTACCGGCTCCGGCAACCGAAGGGTTGAAAACACCTCCGTTCACAGCTGTTCCTGAATATGTTCCTCCTGCAGGTAATCCTCCTGACAGAGAATATGATGTAGCAGAAGCACACTGTGAAGGCAGCGAGCTTGTCCAGGTAACATTTGGCAATGCCACTACGTTTATTGAATTGGTCGCAGAACTTGTACAACCATATATGTTTGTATAAGTATAGGTTATGTT
>CAIXZF010000069.1 GCA_903923925.1 uncultured Bacteroidales bacterium | reverse complement strand
AGTAACCTTCAGTGACGGACCAGTAACTCGAAGCATTTGAAAGTACCGGGTGAACATAAAATACAAAACTTTCGAATCCAGGGATTATGATGGATTGCGCTTCCTTTTGCGCAACCCTCGCAATCTGTGGTGTCTTGGCGAAGAAAAGGCGGTAGATGGTTTGTTTCCTTCCGTAATGAGGCCGCTCTTCAGCGACCTCATTTGTTGTATTCTCGGTTTGTTCTTCATAGGTGTGAAGGGGTTTGCCAAGAATGTGATTGACAGCTTTGCTGGCATTGGAGGCAGCCCAAACAACCCATGAAGCATTATCCTTCAGAACTTTTGCCCAGGAGGCAATATATGCTGTGGAAAATGCGAGATCGTAATTGTTTCCTGAGATCGCATTGAGAAAACTGGCTCCCAGTTCTGCAATGAGTTCCTCTTTGGAGTAGGATTCTTTTCCTGCTTCAGACATTTCGGTCATTTCCCGGTTTAGCCTGGTTACATGTCCACTTGAGTGACAAATTTCATGAAACATTGCGCTATAAAAAGCTTCTGAGTTTTTAAACTGAATTTTGTGTGGCATCCTTACCGTATCAAGGGAAGGAATGTAACACGGGTGGTATGAGGTTTTGAATTCGATGTTTGGACCCGAAGGGAAATTTTTGATAATCTCATCAGCGGTTAGATTATCGGGATTAAAATGGTTTTCAAATTCAGCGAATTTTGCAATCCTGGCCAGACCTTTTTCGTCGAAGGTGCATTGGTCGGTGTTGAAAACATAGTAATACTTGAGCATCCAATGTTTTTTCTCATTTCCTTCGGCATCAACATCCTTCAATGTTGTGGTGAAGACAATGAAAGTTCCTTTTTCTCCTTTGTTTACAGTTCCGCCATTGGAGCGGATCTGGTTAAAGGAGGCCCAAACGGGGGATTTGTAGTCTGAACATGCCAGCAGGAGCTGGTTCACACCCTGGTAATAATGGCCGGCCAGGGAAACCGGAGAAGGATTTGACCAAAGTTGTTTCCATGAACCGGCAGTTTTCATCCCCTCGATTACCTTATTGGTAATTGTTTCGTAAATCTCATTTGTCTTCATTGTAAAAAGTGTTGTGGTGCATCCCTTGTTTAAAGATGCACCTGGTGAAACATGATTTTGAACAATGATTACCGAGGGAACTGAATTGAGTCAAGGGGTAGGGTCTCTCGGTTTCACCGAGAGAAAGACCCGGAACGGTGCGTGTATTTCAACATCGAAGCACCCTTGACGCAAATCAGAGGACTTCCTTCCAAGGCCGTTTTCCCGCAGGTACCTTTGCGAAAAATTGATGTAACGTGCGCTGGGGCGGTTAGCACCGCTCTCCCCAACCGGCCTTGAGGATTGGGGGTGAAAGAAAATTTTCTTCGGTTACGACCATAAAAAACGCCTGGCAGGTATCCCTGGCAGGCGTTAAGCAAAATTAGTCGATTAGTCTTCGTTTGGAAGCATAACGGTTAAGACGGGATCCATTGTGTCGCCGGGTCCGCAGATGGCTTTGAATTTCATGGTTCTGTTATCCCTGGTGAATTCTGACCAGATGATTACCTGAAAGAAAATGATGGATTCACCCTGGGATTGTTTTGCTGCCAGGTGAAGCATGGTGAGGAGATCCCAGACAACTCCTTCGTAAACATTTCCGCCTTTGTTAACGGAATTGTTGATGATAATTTCCAGTGAAGTTGTCCAGGCGATGGGGTAGTTGAAACCGGCTTCGGTTCTTAGGGTTTCCGGGCATTGAAAAAGTACACCATCCTCGATGGCTTGTTTGCGTGTGTAGGAATAGATCAGGTTCTCCATTTGAAAAATGTTTTGTGGTGCATCCTGTAGTTGAGCATGCACCTGGTTAGATGAAAATTTTGAACGGAGTCACCGGGATCACTGATTTGTGTCAAGGGGTAGGGTCT
>CAIXZF010000068.1 GCA_903923925.1 uncultured Bacteroidales bacterium | reverse complement strand
TGGTTCAATCATTCATAATACTGTATCTATACAAGGCTTAGCGTATGCTGCAGCAACAAATTTAACAGCTGCATTCTACCGTGAAGGTTCGGCCAGTTTGATTTTGTACAATAACATACTCTACAATGCAAAAGCCTCAACTACTTATGCTAAGCATTATGCTATTTATTCTACATCAACCACAGCGATAAGCACGAACTACAACGATTTGGTAACTGTTTCACCAAACCTTGTTTACTGGGGAGGAGCAATATCTATGAACCTGAGTTTATGGAAAACTGCGAGCCGCGACTTTAACAGTATCAGCGTAACACCACTTTTTTCAACCGCAACAGATCTTCACCTGACTATAGCCAATTCCGGTATCGACAACAAAGGATCATCAACGAACTCAATGCTTTACGATTACGACGGAGGTCCGAGAAGTGCTACAACTCCGGATATGGGTGCTGATGAATTTGGTTCAACACCAGGTTTTGCAGAACCTGAAATTACTCAGGAACATGTAATCGAACCAAGCTTATCAATCTATCCGAATCCAATGCAAACAGCGTCAATGTTTGCTGTTACAGTGGGAGAGGAGAGCGAAGTAAGCATACAGGTTTACAGCATACTGGGAGCTATGGTACAAGATCTGGGAAACAAACAACTCCAAACCGGCACTACGAATATCGAGTTCAACTCAAGCAATTTACCAGCAGGTATTTACATTTGCCGCATGCTGGTAAACAACAAGAAACTGCTTGTAAAACGGATGGAAATAATACGCTAAGTTCAACCCTGTCGGGGCTTCAAGCCCCCGACAGGGTTAGCGTGGCACACCATTAGCGTGGCACACACCATTAGCGCGGCACACCATTGGCGCGATTTACAAACCATTTTCTTTCAGTTTCTTCTCTAAAGAATCAATCCGTTTTACAATCTCGCTGAGGTTTCGGAAATGAATACTTGCACGCTGGTATTTCCTCAAATCGAAAGCAGGAGAACCCATTAATATTGAACCTTCTTCTTTCACATTTGTATCGACACCAGATTGTCCGGCAATCTTACACCCATCGGCAATTGTGAAATGCCCGGATATCCCCACCTGCCCGCCAATCATACAATTCCTGCCTACTTTTGACGAGCCTGCAATCCCCGACTGTGAAGCCATTACAGTATTTTCACCTACTAAAACATTGTGAGCAATCTGGCATAAATTATCCAGCTTCACCCCTTTTCTGATAATTGTTGACCCAAGTGTTGCCCTGTCAACGGTGCTGTTTGAACCAATCTCTACATCATCTTCAATAATTACATTACCTGTCTGTGGTATTTTATGGTAAACATTTTCCTTGTCGGGAATAAAGCCGAAACCATCCGACCCTACAACAACACCTCCATGCAACATGCAGTTCTTACCTATAATCGTTTCAGAATAAATTTTAACACCAGGAAATAAAGTAGTGCCCTCCCCTATTTCCACATTATCACCAATAAATACCTGAGGATAAATTTTAACCTTATCTGCAATTTTCACATTTTCACCAATAACAACAAATTCTCCTACATAGATTTCTTTCCCTAATACGGCAGTTGCCGGAATAAATGCAAGACTTGAAATACCAACTTTATTGCGTTTTATCTGATTGTAGAATTCAAGCAATTGGGAAAATGCAAGCTGTGCACTTTCAACACGGAGTAAAGTAGGAGTAATTGGCTTCTCCGTTGAAAAATCTTTATTAACGATAACCACAGAAGCCTCAGTAGTATAGATATATGGCGTGTATTTCAGATTTCCCAGGAATGATATGGTTCCAGGTTTTCCTTCTTCAATCTTCGACAAATTACTGACTTTCACATCAGGATCCCCTTCAATACTTGCATTCAGAATATCGGCAATCTGCCTGGCAGTTATTTCCATTTTTTGTATTATTGATTTGTGATAAATTTGGGATAACAGAGATAATGTTTTGAAACGGTTTGTGAGAGTACAGCAACATTTAACTGCTCTGAAGATTCTGTAATATCTTCAGCAATTCCATTTTTTAGCAGGATTTTAATCCTGTCGCGGTTTGGATTATATGCATCATTGGTAATTTCACCTGAATAAATTAAATAATGCAGAAGATCGGGTCCTATATTAGTATGCTCAATGATTTCTTCTTTAATAGCTTCAACATATGAATCGTTGAATGCTTCTTTTTGTATTTCAATCCTGAAAAGATTTCGGTTAACCAGGCAGCTGCTGAGTCTTGACAACAAAGGATCAGGATGAGACATCCACAATTTGACAGATGTAAATATATCAAAGTCATCGAGGAGTGAAAACATATCAAGTATTTCCGGATTTTGCTGAAATGCCTTCAATCCGAAATTCTGATCCAGGAAGAATAAAAAAGCAGGTGTGGCAAATACCTTATCACCTGCGCGATGAATCTCCATGGCGCGTTTCAAGATATGAACAAGAATCTGCTCAGCAGCAACCACAGTTTTGTGATAGTATACCTGCCAGTACATAAGCCGGCGGGCTACAATAAATTTCTCTACTGAATAAATGCCCTTTGCCTCCACACAGAGTTCATCATCTTTAACATTCAGCATATTAATAAGCCTGTCGGCACTGATAACACCTTCGGAAACGCCGGTAAAAAAGCTGTCGCGCTTCAGGTAATCCATCCGGTCCATATCGAGCTGGCTTGAAACCAGCTGATGAAGAAAATGCTTATGATAGTTGTTATTAAAGATGTCTATTGCCAGTGAAAGCTGTCCGTTGAATTGATCATTTAACCGATTCATAAACAAAACTGAGAGATCTTCATGAGAAAGCCCTGTTACTATTGAATGCTCAAGCGCATGAGAGAAGGGTCCGTGACCAATATCATGAAGCAAAACGGCAAGCGTAACTCCCATTTCCTCCTCCTTACTGATGTCGTGGCCTTTCATTTTCAAGGTATCAATGGCCTGCTTCATTAGGAAAAGAGTACCTAAAGCATGATGAAAACGGGTGTGCAAAGCACCAGGATAAACCAAATGCGTTAGCCCCAGTTGTTTAATTCGCCTAAGCCGTTGAAACCATGGATGTTCAATGATATCAAACACCAGTTCATTCGGAATGGTAATAAAACCATATACAGGATCATTAAAGACTTTTCGTTTATTTTGGGTATTCCTGCTCAATTGAAATTGTTAAATAATGTCTTCAAAGATATTAAAACATAGAATAACTCTACTACATCAAGGCGACAAATGCAGGTATACCAGAAAAACATAAACCCATATCTTGAAATAACTCAAAGTGAATGTACTATAAAAGGCGAATTCAGACTTTAATTCCATTAATCCGCATGACTTTGCCTGATTATACAAGATAAACAAGAATCTTGCGTTACATTGAAGCAATTTTGTACTTTTATAACTGAAAACACTATCTATGAGCAATGCAACAATTTTATGGGCGGACGACGAAATTGACCTACTGAAACCGCACATTATTTTTCTTGAACAAAAGGGTTACACTGTTGAAACAGCCAATAGCGGCGACGAGGCGCTGGATCGATTAAAAACCCATGAAATCGATATTATTTTCCTCGATGAGAATATGCCAGGGTTATCCGGAATCGAAACCTTATCGTTTATTAAAACTCAGTTTCCGAACATTCCGGTGGTAATGATCACAAAAAGTGAGGAAGAACATATCATGGAAGAAGCCATAGGCTCCAATATCCGCGATTACCTCATTAAACCGGTGAATCCAAACCAGATTCTGCTTAGCCTGAAGAAAAATCTGGAGAATAAAAAACTTATCAGTCAGAAAACCAGTTCTGCTTATCAGCAGGAATTCAGGAACATTGGAATGGAGATTTCCAACAACCTCCGTTTTGAGGAATGGAAGGACATTTACAAAAAACTTGTTTACTGGGAAATTGAGCTTGATAAATCCACAGATGCCGGAATGCAGGAAGTCCTATCGCTTCAGAAGGCTGAAGCCAACCAGGTTTTCTGTAAGTTTATCGAACGCAATTATGTAAGTTGGATAAACGGTAAGTCAGCAGACAAACCAATGTTGTCGCACACAATGATGCGCGAAAAGGTATTCCCTTTGCTTAATCAGGAAACTCCTTTATATTTCATCCTTATCGATAACCTCCGCTACGATCAGTGGAAGGCTATTCAGCCGATTCTGGAAGAGTATTACAGGGTGGAGAGTGATGATATCTATTACGCTATCCTTCCTACAACAACACAATACGCACGAAATGCCATTTTCTCAGGCCTTCTTCCATCAGAGATTGAAAAGAAGTACCCCAAATTCTGGGTTAATGAAGATGAAGAAGGTTCAAAAAACCAGTTTGAAGGCGAATTATTGGGAGAAAACCTTAAGCGCTTCGGAAAGGATGTAAAATATTCATATAACAAGGTATTAAATCTTACAGCCGGCAAAAAGCTTGTCGAAAATCTTCCAAATCTGAGTGGGAATAAGTTAAATGTGATTGTTTACAATTTCGTGGATATGCTCTCTCATGCCCGTACAGAGATGGAAGTGATCCGTGAGCTTGCCGAGGACGAGGCTGCCTACCGTTCGTTAATGGTTTCCTGGTTCGAACATTCACCCTTACTTGATATCCTCAAATATATTGCAGAGAAGGGCGCCAACCTTGTAATCACAACCGACCATGGATCTGTCAGGGTTCAGGAGCCGGTAAAAGTTGTTGGCGACAGGAATACCAATACAAACCTCCGCTACAAGACCGGCAAGAGTCTTAATTACGACAAGCGTGAAGTAATGGAAGTAACCAATCCTGCCGAGATCTTCCTCCCAAAACAGAATGTAAGTTCATCCTTTGTATTTTGTAAGAATACCGGCTTTTTCGCGTATCCGAATAATTACAATTATTATGTGAACTATTACCGCAATACATTTCAGCATGGTGGAATATCGCTGGAGGAAGTACTGATACCATTAATAAGCCTGAGATCAAAATGAGTGTGGTGATTGAAAAACGATGCAGCTCCCTGTCTGAACTCGATGCAATTGCATCGGAATTACTGGAGCAGTGTAAGGATAAACGCTTGTTTGCGCTTTTCGGCCCTATGGGGGCAGGAAAGACTACATTTACACAGGCAATCTGCAGGCAGCTCGGGGTTATTGACCAGGTAAGCAGTCCAACTTTCGCTATTATCAACGAATACAGAACTGCTGGCGGGGATGCTGTTTATCATTTTGATTTCTACAGAATCAAAATTATAGAAGAGGCAATGGACATTGGGTATGAGCAATATTTCTTTAGTGGCTCATATTGTTTTATAGAATGGCCGGAGAAAATCGAAGAACTTTTACCGGAAGGATGCGTAAATGTTCATATTGAAGAAACAATAAACGAGAATGAACGTATCATCCGGTATTCATTAAACCCGGAATAGTATGGGAAGTAATCAGCATTTTTTCAATCTTTCTCCGGCAGGACGACTGATGCCTAAGGAGGAAATGCTCGAAATTGGAAGGTCGAAGAAGCAATTGGTTATTGGCATTCCGAAAGAAACGGTTTACCAGGAGAATCGTATCAGTTTAGTTCCTGAAGGTGTTAGTTTGCTGGTTCAGAACGGACACAGGGTTGTTTACGAAGCAGGTGCAGGAGTTGCAGCACACTTCAGCGACATTGAATATTCGGAAGCAGGAGCCGACACCGTTTATGACCCTGCAGAAGTATTTAAAGCTGACATTCTGCTTAAAGTATCTCCTCCATCACTTACTGAGATTGATTACCTGGGAAGTCGGCAGACATTAATTTCCTCCCTTCAGATTTCGACACTTAAAGACGAGTATTTTCGAAAATTGCTTAGCCGCAAAATGACATGCATCGCCTTTGAATACATAAAAGACAAAACCAAATCATTTCCCCTGATCCGCGCCATGAGCGAGATTGCCGGGAATACCACCGTGCTGATAGCAGCTGAATATCTAAGTCATCCTGAATACGGAAAAGGCCGGATGTTAGGTGGATTTTCAGGAATAAGTCCATCGGAAGTAGTGATTCTGGGAGCTGGTACAGTTGCCGAATTTGCTGCAAGAGCGGCCATTGGTATGGGAGCCACAGTTAAAGTTTTCGACAATAATATTTACAAGCTGCGCAGGCTGCAAAACAATCTGAATCAACGAATCTTCACTTCCATACTTCATCCAAAGGTGTTGTTAAAATCGCTTCGTACAGCAGATGTGGTTGTAGGCGCTATTCATGCACCTGAAGGCAGAACTCCCTGCTTCGTTACAGAGGAGATGGTTCGTGAGATGCGGCCAGGATCCGTAATTATTGATGTAAGCATCGATCAGGGCGGCTGTTTTGAAACATCGAGAGTAAGCACCCATGCCAACCCCGTTTACAAGAAGCACGATATAACACATTACTGTGTACCGAATATTGCCTCAAGAATACCAAATACTGCCTCCTATGCATTAAGTAATTTCTTCACGCCTATTCTTATAAGTATGGGAGAAGAAGGTGGAATAGAGAATTACCTTAAAGTTGACTATGGCCTGCGCCATGGAGTATACCTGTTCAACGGAATTCTTACCAGTAAATCGATTGGAGAAAACTTCAAACTGCCGTTTCAGGACATTGAATTGCTGATGGCTGCGTTCTAAGTCCTAAACCAAATACCCACCACGATACAGAGGACATGCCATGGCATGTCCCTAAAGAATGTTTAGCAGGTTTTCAGTTGCTAACCTGGATAATTATAACCGTATAGGTATAGGATTTGGTCTCGGAACCCACAAGGATATTACCAATGGTAACAATATAAGTAACATCGCCAGGCCCTGTAGTGCTAATTTCTTCAGGTTCCCAAACGATTGTATTATCGCCTACTCCATTGTCGGTGCGGGAAATTACAGCACACTTAACTATTTGATTCGAAGTATCCTTCATAGTTACTGTTGCATCCGAGAAGTCGGCATCCTTAAGTCCGAACGACCATCTGGGAAATACCAGAGTTGCCGGCACATAACCTTTAGGTGGATACGCAATATACTCGGGTGAATAGGCCGGAGTACCGGTTGTTCCCTGTAACACCCAGATTGCATTTGAGTTATCGGTGGAACCATGCCCCATTTGCCTTGCCTTTGTGAATAACAGTAACCTGCGGTGACTAACATTTTTATTGTTCAAACCTTCATCTTTAATATAGCTTGTGATAGCCGATGTAGTGTGTTCTGTCATCGAAAGATTTGAATTGGCACAGCCATCAAAACCAGGACGTGTCCAGCAGGAAGAAGTTGCACTATCCGGATAATGATTAAGGGTGCTGTTCGATTTTACCATGAGGGCAGCAACCTGGCATTTTTCATTGAAGGTCTGATTGAGAAATATTTTATCCTGCACTCCAACCAGGTGTCTGAAATAATTGATCCTTTGAACTACTTTTTTCTGGGCATCAGCAGAAACAGTACCCGGATCGCAATTTGCTATCGAGCCTGTCCATCCGCAGTCAGCGAGTTCCGAAGTAACATAATCATGGTAATAGTCCTGGAGAACCAGTTCTTTCTCAAAACCCTCCGGTGTAGTATTTTTAACAATACAACCACTGATTAACCCCATGGCACCGCAGACAACATACACATCACCAGTATCAAGCACGTTGGCATAGCCTTTTTCCGACATTCTCAGCAAGCCTGCAGGAGAAGCGAACCAATTGATATCCTCTGTGATATCCCGTTTTGAGCTATCCAAAAATGTTCCAATAGCCCTGAACTGTATCGACTGACCAATAACCAGAACAGTGTCGTCTGGTAGAATCTGCACAGAAACCAGGGTTCTGAAATCGGCTTTATCGAGTTTATTGCAGGACTGATAGAGAATAGCCAGTAAGATTAAAAGACTTAATCCAGGAATTGAAAATTTTCTCATAAAACATCATAAATTAGTCAACATTCATTTTCTGGTCAGGAATTCGCAGCCTGACGTCTTGTTTTTTCTATAGTGAGAAGTCTGAGTTCGCGACTGGTCTGCCCGGCAATTGAAGTATTTTCTTCAGCTCTTCTGAACAGATAAGGCATTACTGATTTTACCGGACCATAGGGTACATATTTTACTACATTATATCCTTCAGCCCCAAGATTGAAGCTGATATGATCGCTCATTCCATATAATTGAGAAAACCAGATTCTCGGATCATTTTTACTGATGCCTTGATTCTCCATAAGTTTGGCCAG
This sequence comes from uncultured Bacteroidales bacterium, assembly GCA_903923925.1. Classification (GTDB taxonomy): domain Bacteria; phylum Bacteroidota; class Bacteroidia; order Bacteroidales; family CAIXZF01; genus CAIXZF01. The sequence continues at coordinate 15,823 of CAIXZF010000068.1, read as the reverse complement.
ATGAAGGCAACTGTTCTCATTGTGCGTACCGCAGAAAATCATTAGACTGTCAATATTTTTCATGCTGATCTCCAGGGCATAATCGAAAGCCTTATCTGTTCCTTCTTTATCAGGATAAATCGGGCTTGCATAGTTCATTTTTTTTGCGCGCAGACGTTCTTTCTCCATATATGCACCACGTACAAATTTCACACCGGCATAATACCCCCCTTTCAAGGATTTTTCAAGGGTATTTTCAAGTACAACAAGCCTGTCGTGACGGTACATCTGGAACGTATTAAAAACTATAACCTTCTCTTTGTTGTATTTTTCCATCATCTGGTCAACGACAGAATCAATAAATGGCTGGTACCAGGAATCTTCTGCATCGATAAGAATAGGAACTGAGAAATCGTGGGCTGATTTACATAAAATGTCAACCATTTCCTTGTACTTCCCGAGAGAAGACCGGTCATTAGTGGTGAGGGTTGCCCCGAGAGAAGCCTTTTCCAGCAAATTTATATCTCCAAAGGCTGTTGGTTTGAAAACGGCAAAGGGAATATTCGGATTTTTGGCCGCATTTTCTATAGAACGCAGGGTTTCTTCGAGTGTATACTGAATTTGCTTTTCATCACCACCACCTTCGACAGAATAATCGAGAATTGCTTTGATATTGAAGTTTTTAAGCGTTCCCACAACAGGATTACACTCCGGTATTGTTACTCCACCAACGAATTGACGGTAAACCGTTGGTTTAACCATCCAATCGATAGGAATTTTCATCCCCAGTGCCAGTTTAAGTAAGGAATTTGCAAACTTCACCAATGCAGGAAAGGATAACATTTTGAACAGGAAGAAGGTCCTGTTAAGGTCGGATTTCGATTTGTATTCAAAAGCAATACGGGTGTTCTCGAAGTCGATCATAGGCGGAGATTTTTTTCGGTAATCAACAAAGATAAGGAGTTAAACCTGAGGTAGTACATACATTCTAAAAAATTGATCTTGCATGATTAATGTTTATCTATTATCTTTGGGTGACCAATAGTTAGAATGTTATTTTTAACAATCTCATTTTCAGATAGCTGATAATGTTAATTAAAAAATTATTTATATTAATTGCATTTGTAGCCATATCAGCAAGCTATGGACAGCAGATCGTTGTAAATTGTTATCCTCACCTCACTCCCTCATGGACGGGAGCCTGTACAGTTAGTGCCTACACTCAAAGCAGCTGGATTTATGCAATTGGTGCGGGCGGACAAAGAGGGTACGCAATGTTTGATGTATCTGCAATCCCGGGAAGTGCAATTATTAATGACATCAAGTTGCATTTTTATGTAAACACTTCATCTTACAACCCCTATTACCTCATTACAAAACTCTCTATTAACCCAATCGAAAGTCCGCCATCATCGGTATTTAACCAGATTGGCCTGGGAACAACTTCAATAAATTCGAATACGTATTATCTTTTTAATATAGCCCAGCCGTCAAACATCTGGAAAACCTTTACACTTAATGTAAACGCCAAAAATGATATGCAGTACCAATTGCTGAATACCAGCCCTGCATGGTTTGGCATAGGCTATTTTGAATATGAAAATAATAGTATATACTGGATGAATGTACACGGCTGGAATCAGCCAAACATTCCTTACCTGGAAGTTACGTATACTACGAATTTTCCGGTCGACATTGGATTAGAAAGTATTTCACCACATTCTCCCCTGTGTGCAGGAGTTTATCCACTAAAATTCGTGGTAAAGAATTATGGTTCTGGCTTACTTAATACAGCAACAATTAATTGGTCTGTTAATGGGGTCAACCAGGCAGTTTATAACTGGACAAAACCCGGCGGGCTTGCATCGGGTGCGGCTGACACTGTAGTTATGACAACCTATGATTTCAGTACAGGCCCTGTTACCATTTATGGAAATATAACAAATCCGAATGGTGTAAACGACCCAAATGCAATAAACAACAGTAAAACAAACATTATTCAAGTTATTACCCTGCCGGCTATTACGGTGCAGCCAACCGATATAACAACAACAATCGGGGGTGATGCAATATTCGAAGTTCAGGCATCAGGGGGTGGCATCAGTTATTTATGGCAGTCAAGTGCAACCAATGGAAGCACATGGTTTGATGTGCCCAGCCTTGCCCCATATTCCTATGTTTATACAAATGCCTTACATATCAGCAATGTACCCTTTGCAATGTCAGGTTACAGGTACCGCTGTATTGTTGATGGCAGCTGCCTTCCAATAATTACTTCAAATGTGGTTACTTTAATTGTTGGAGATGCGATACAGGTGAAGGCAGGAACCGGATATGCCTGCCCGGGTGAAACCTCTCTTGTACCTATCACCATAAAGAACGTTGTTAATATTTCAAGTTTCACGATCACGTTAAACTACAATCCGGCAAACATAACATACAATACTTATTTAAATTTATCATCTTCTCTTAGTAGTGGAAATTGGAATACAACAGCTACGGGAGGGAAAATTCAAATGACATGGTCATCGGCAACACCTATAACTATTGCATCAGGAAAGATCTGTGATTTGCAATTAACTTTTATATCCGGACTAAACAACCTGATCTGGGATACCCTTACGCCCGGGAATTGCAGCTTTATCACCTTCACTTCAATTGATTTCCCTGCTGATTATATTAATGGTCCGTTTAGTAATGCAAGCGGAATAATTACACAGCAGCCGAACCCCATACTTGTCGGGATAAATGAAACTGCCAAATTCTGGGTAAGCGCCACAGGAATGCCAGCTTACCAGTGGCAAAGAAGCACAAACGGAGGAGTTACATGGACAAATCTGGTTGATGGACCACTTCCTGGCGGAAACGGGGCGAGTTGCAGCGGTGCAGCAACAGATACCCTGAAAGTGCTCCAATGCCAGACTATCATCAATTTAAATCGTTTCAGGTGTGCGCTCGCAATGTGCACGAGCACAGTAATTTCCATCAATGTTCAAATACAGGTTATTAAAAGAGTTATCACCCGGATCGATTCGGCATGGAAATGTGTAGGAGATCTGATACTCGTACCAGTAAGGGTCTGGAATTTTGATTCAGTTGCATCTATGTCACTGGTTATGAAATATTTACCCGCTTCTCTTTCCTTTACAGGATACCAGAATGTTCACCCGAATATTGTGAATTTCATTGTTAACGGTACCATATCAGGCCAGGTAAGGATGGCGCAATACGTAGTTGCAAATGTGAATATTCCGGATGGAGGCACGCTGGTTGAACTGAAATTTATATATACAGGTGGATGTACCTATTTAAAATGGGACACTGCAACTGTAGGTAATTGTGAGTATGACGATCTTTATGTAAATCCATTACCGTCGGTATTTTATAGCGGCGCAATCTGTGATGCCAAAGCAGTTGTTACTTTGCAACCCATTGCTTCAAGCATTTACGAAGGCGGCAATACTGCTTTTACCATTGCGGCAACAGGGCATGGTGCACTTACATATCAATGGCAGGCCAGTGCTAACGGTGGCCTTAACTGGGTTAATATTGCGAATAATACAAATTATTCAGGAGCCACAACATCAATTTTAACGTTAGCCGGCATTCCTATTGCCTTCAATACATACAAATACAAATGCATTGTTAGCGGCCAATGTCCACCCACAGCATCAAATGCAGTGATATTAACTGTAAATCCTCAGCCAATTTATTTAACTGCCGGAACATTATTGTCGGGGCTAATCGGAACAGCTGCTAATAATAGTTGTGAACAGGACACCGTGATAATTCCCATTCATGTTCAGAATTGCAATAACATTTGTTCGTTCAATTTAAAGCTTGATTTTGATCCGCTTAAGCTCACGTTCCAGGGCTGGAGGAATCTGAATACAGGGCTTTCGCAGCCAGCAAATTTTACGTGCACAGTTTCAGGAGGAAATCAAGTAGTACTGAACTGGGCTTCAGGTTTTTCAGCAAGTCCTGGCAACGGAATACTGGTAATTCTTAAATTTTTAAACACAGGAGGAATTTACAATGGAAATTCACTGGCGTGGCATCAGATCCCCACAGGGTCAAGCCAGTTTTCGAATTGCAGTACATTGCCGATAAATACGCTGTTTAACAATGGTATAGTGAACATATTGCCCTTACCCATTGTATATAACATTTCGCCGGTTCCACTATCCGGGCATTATTGTTTTGGGAATAACGGAGTACAGCTAAACCTTGATTTTTCTCAGGTTGGAGTGAATTATCAGATTTACAAAAATGGTGCAATTTTCAGTTCCATTGCCAGTATACCCGGCACTGGACAAGGATTTTCGTTCGGGAATCTGTTACTGCCCGGCACTTACACCTGTATGGCAACAATGGGGAATTCCTCATGTTTAAGAGCGATGGATGGTCAGGTAACAGTAGTAGTGGATACTCTGGCACAGATTTCTGGTACAGTTAAATATGATAATGCAATTGCGAGCAGCCTTGTAAATGCAACTCTTGTTCTGAAAAATTCTTCAAATGCAATTGTCGACAATACAATAAGCGCTGTTCCGACCGGAACCTATACTTTCAGGTGTCTTGCTCCAGACACCTACACAATAGAGGCAAGCACAACGCGAGCCTGGGACCTTGCAGCGGCCAATTCAACGGATGCATTAATGATAGCAAAAGCCAGTGTAGGGAGTATTACCTTGTCGGCATTCCGGCAAGTTGCAGGGGATGTGAATTTAAGTGGTTACCTGAATTCAGCCGATGCTCTCTATGTGATGAAGCGTTTTGTAGGAACAGTAAGTTCTTTTCCTTCAGGAAACTGGGTTTGGAATATTCCGAATCCCATTGCGGTTGCATCAACAAATCTTACGAAAAACATTCAGGCGCTAATGACTGGTGATGTGAACGGAAGTTATACTCCTTCCATCCCGAAAACTTCTCTTTACAGCATGGAAACCAATGGACAGCTAACTATCCCGGAAGGTTCAGAAACGGCACTGCCGATAAAGATCAGAGATGGATTTGAAGCATCAGCACTATCCCTGGTAATTGATTTTCCTTCTGAAAAAATTGAAATTACGGATGTTGATATGAAGCTGGACGGAGCATTATGGAATGTTGTTTACGGAGAGTTCAGGCTTGCCTGGTACTGTTTAGTTCCACATCAGTTTGCAGCGAATGAAACCTTGTTTAGTCTGAAAATAAAAGCAAAATCTTTCACTGAAATCAATAAGCAGGTTTCGCTTTCCTTTGGCAATGAAAGCCTTCTTTCAGATAGTGACGGCAATGATATAGAAGATGTTGTATTTCTTATTCCGGAAATAAAAATCGGGGGGATCCCGGAGCTCACAGACCAAGCTTCAAAAGACGGGTATTTCCTGTCACAAAACAGTCCCAATCCATTCGACAAATTTACGCAGATCGAATATACTATTCCGGAAAATGGATTCATCCAGCTTTATATATCAAATATTTTAGGTGAACGCATTTATACTCTTATAAACGAACAGCAGCAGGCAGGCAATCATAGTGTTAACTTTGAAAAAGACCGGCTTGCAAAAGGTGTTTATTTTTACCGCATTCAAGTTACCGACGAAAAGGGAATTTATGAGAAAACGAGGGTAATGATACTACGGTAACATCTATATAATTCGGGATTACAGATTTGGAGCAGCATATTATTAGCGGAATAGACGAACTCAGGTTTCGGATTGAAAAGCTATCAGCAGGCAGCGTTTTTGTTTTAGTTGATGAACATACCAGGGAATATTGTTTGCCTTTACTGGAAGGAGTTACAGATCCTGTTGAGAATGTTTATATTCTTGAAATTCAATCAGGTGAAGCACAAAAAACTATTTACAGTTGTGAGAAGATCTGGACAGAACTTTCGGAGAAAGGAGCAGACAGGAAGTCGTTGTTAATAAACCTTGGCGGAGGGGTGATTTGCGACATTGGTGGTTTTGCAGGATCAACCTTTAAACGAGGGATGCGTTATATTAACATACCAACTACCTTGCTTGCCATGGCAGATGCTGCTATTGGAGGTAAATGCGGGGTTGATCTTGCCGGATTAAAAAATGAGGTTGGGTTATTTGGTAAGCCCGAATTTATATTTATTCATTCCGATTTCCTGAAAACACTTCCTGATCGTGAGCTTTTAAGCGGTTTTGCGGAAGTTGTAAAGATTGCATTGACCTCTTCAGCAGGATTCTGGAAAAAATTAATCAACCTTAATCCAACAGAAATAACAGGCTGGAAATCAATAATCGACGAAGCTGTTAACCTGAAACAAAGCATCACTGATCTTGATCCCTTTGAGTCGGGGCCCAGAAAGCTGTTGAATTTCGGACATACGATAGGGCATGCTGTAGAAAGCCAGTTTCTGAGTGAAGGAAAATTAATTTTACATGGAGAAGCCATTGCATTCGGATTGATAGCAGAGGCCAGATTATCAACACTTTATTCAGGGCTAAGCGACACAGAATATGCAGCTATTGAAAACTACGTGAAACTCACTTTCAATATTCCGGAAATTCTGCCTGAGCAGGTTTCTGGCATTCTGGATTTTATGAAGCATGATAAGAAGAATGTGAATGGACAGATGAATTTTACGCTCTTGAAACAGATTGGTGAAGGGTGTTGGGATATAAAAGTACGGGAGGAGGAATTATTTCAGATAATTTAAGTGTCAAAACACTACGCTGGCAATCGAAGAATATTTCCGGTGAGGTGGAACTGCCAGGTTCCAAGAGCGTTCTGAACAGGATGCTGGTACTGGCCGAACTGGCTGGAGCAGAAGTAACTACCGACATTCGGGAGCAGGCAGAAGATGTGAGGAAAATGTCGGAATTAATTACCAGTATCCTGAAGCATGAGGGGGATTTCAGGCAAGAAGCGATTGAGTTGGATTGCGGCAATGCCGGAACTGTATTCCGGTTTCTTACTTCGCTCTGCACTCTTAAGCAGGGAAATTGGATTCTTACAGGTTCTGAAAGAATGAAAGAAAGGCCGGTAGCAGCCTTAGCCGAGGTTTTGCGAGTTGGAGGAGCAGATATTGAATACCTGGAACGACAGGGCTTCCCTCCTCTTTTGATCAAAGGCGGTAAGCAGAATGGCTCAGAAGGATTTGCAGGTGGAAATCTGGGAAAAATTGCAGGAGATGTGAGCAGTCAGTTTATCAGTTCTTTATTGATGAGCGGAGCATTTTGTCCATTGGGAATTACGCTGGAAGTAGAAGGAAGGCCCGTTTCAGCACCATACCTGGAAATGACTGTGGCGCTGATGAAAGAAATCGGTTTTAACATCAAAAAAACACAAGGAATTTCCAATGCTGGCAACACAATTTATCAGATTGACGGAAATCAAATTATAGACAATACTATATTTCAAAAAACAAAATACGAAAAAGATTGGAGTTCGGCCTCCTATTTTTACGAAATAGCTTCATTTTCTGACAGTTGCGAAATATTACTTAAAGGACTTAGCAAAAAAAGCATTCAGGGAGATTCGATACTTCCAGAACTCTACAGCAGATTGGGAGTAAGAACACAATTTACAGCAGCAGGAGCAGTTTTAACGAAAGCCCATTTGCCCGGTATGCCGGATCTTTTTCGATTCGACTTCAGCAATTATCCGGATCTGGCTCTTACGCTGGCGGTAAGTTGTGCAGGTATGGGAGTTGAGGCACATTTCACAGGTTTAAAAAGTTTAGTCATTAAAGAATCGGACAGACTTGAAGCGGTGGTCAGGGAGTTAAATCGCTGCGGATGTCCTGCCAGATCTGTTGATTATGAGCTGATTATACCTTCCGGCAAAAGCTATACGATGGAAACCGCCACACTAAAAACCTACCATGATCACCGGATAGCCATGGCATTTGCTCCACTTGCCATGATACTGGGAGAGATGCGGATAGAAGAAGCTGAGGTTGTAGAGAAATCGTTTCCGGGGTTTTGGGAAGAAGTGGATAAGTTGCAGAAGTGTTAACAGGAGAGTAAATAGTTAATAATTATTCAAAGATCAAGTTATTAAGGCTTTGGAAATTTCAATATTTCCCTTAGGTTTGTAGATTAATTAAAATCTGACAGAACCGAGAGCCAATCATGATAGTTGACCTTTTTATTCCCTGTTTTATAGACCAGCTTAACCCGGAAACGGGATTCAACATTATCAAAGTACTAGAGAAGCTTGGTCTGGGGGTGCATTACAATCCGGAACAGACCTGCTGTGGGCAGGTAGCTTTCAACAACGGGTACTGGGATGAGGCTAAAGCCATCGGTGAAAAATTTATCAAAGATTTTCCGAATGACAGACCTATTATAGGGCCTTCTGCATCTTGTGTGGGTTATATCCGGAATTTTTACCCCAAATTATTTCATAATACTGCTTTACACAATGAATACAAGCAATTGCGTAAAAACATATATGAATTTTCAGATTTTCTTGTGAATGTTCTGAAGGTAAAAGATGTAGGTGCCACTTTTGATGCTGTTGTTACGTATCATGATTCCTGTTCAGCACTCAGGGAGTACGGAATTAAGGAAGAGCCCAGAATACTATTAAATCATGTAAAAGGACTTAAACTTGTTGAGATGGAAGATACTCATACATGTTGCGGATTCGGAGGAACATTTGCTGTTAAATTTGAGCCGGTTTCAACAGCAATGGCACATCAGAAAGTTGACAATGCGCTTAAAACCGGTGCTCAGTACATTGTTTCGACCGATACTTCCTGTCTGATGAATCAGGAAGCCTACATCAGAAAAAATAATTTGCCGATAAAAGTTATGCATTTAGCAGATATTCTGGCTTCCGGATGGTAAACATGTTATTTCAAAAATCCATATAACAGACAACCAAAATAAGGACTGCTGTGTCTTTTCGGCAGAAATGAATTAACAACTAATATTTTAGCGATCACGTAAATGAGGAGGTTAAAAATGATACACATCAATACATTTATTTCCAAACAATTAGCAACAGTATTCAGGTTTATTTTTACAGGAATTGTGCTTACTGCGAGTAATTTTACTTTTGGTCAGTCGGTAACCGTAAACTGTTACCCGCAATCGGCAGTTTTATGGACGGGAACCTGTAATTCTACTACATATACACAAAATAGCTACATTTATTGCTATGGCGCAAGTGGTGGTCAGCGCGGATTCGCCAAATTTGATGTGTCTGCCATCCCTAGTTCGGTTATCATTAATGATGTCAAGTTACATTTTTACGTAAATACATCTGCCAATACCCCATATTATCTTATTTCAAAGCTTACCTATGATCCTGTTCTCAGCACACCAGGATCGGTATTTACCCAGATTGGACTGGCTAGTACGTCAATTAATACAAACACATATTATCACTATTTCAGTCAGCAGTATAATTCTATCTGGCAAACATTCACACTTAATGCCTATGCAAAAACAGATTTGCAAAGCCAGTTGTTAGCTACAGCAAATCCAGCCTGGTTTGCTGTTGGTTTTTATGAGTACGAATCTTCAAATATTTACTGGATGTCGGTTCATGGATGGAACCAAACCAATAAGCCTTATCTTGAAGTAACATATACACCCAACTTCCCGAATGATATCGGAATTGAGAGCATTTTGCCAACGACTCCTACATGTGAAGGTCTTTATCCGATAAAGTTTGTTATCAAAAATTATGGGAACAACACAATTAACAATGCAACAATAAACTGGTCGATCAGCGGTGCAGCTCAAACCCCTATTGCATGGACAAAAGCCGGTGGTTTGCCTTCCGGTGGTGCAGATACCGTTGTTGCAAATCCAAGTTACAACTTCACTTCGGGAATTGTAACAATTTATGCAAGTATTACAAATCCGAACGGAGTTTCAGACCCAAATACAGTTAACAATACCAAGACTCATATTATTCAGATAATAGCAAAGCCACACGTATTGACTCAACCAACGGATCAAACAGCGATTATTGCCGGGAACGCTACTTTCCAGGTAATAGCTTCAGGAGGAGGAATTTTGTACCAATGGCAGTTAAGTACTAACAATGGCAGCAGCTGGACGAATGTATCCAATGCACCGCCATATTCGAATGTTACAAGCAATACACTGAATATCACAAGCGTAAGTTTTTTAATGTCGGGATATAAATACAGATGTATAGTTTCGGGTACCTGCGACCCTGCAGCTGTTTCAAATGCTGTAACCTTAGTTGTAGGAGATCCGATAAAAGTTACAGTGGGGACAGGGTATGCTTGTCCGGGAAATACGGCATTAATTCCGGTTAACGTAAAAAATGTAGTAGGAATAAGTAGTTTAAAGCTCACTTTGAATTATCCTTCAGCAAATATCACTTTTAATTCTTCGCAGAACCAGAATGCAGCTTTGTCGGGCGGTACATGGAGTGCTACTGCTGCAGGAGGAAAAGTAACTATGCTGTGGTCGTCGGCAACACCAATGAGCATAGCGAATGGGAAATTGTGTGATTTGCAGTTTACATACACTTCCGGAACAAACAACCTGATTTGGGACACAGTGACTACGAACAATTGCAGCTTCCTGACTGCTGCCAGTATTGATTTCCCTGCTGATTATGTAAACGGAGCACTGAATAATGCCAATGGGGCAATTATTCAGCAACCTCTGCCAACACTTGTGGGTGTAAATGAAACAGCAAAATTCTACATAACCTGCAGTGGGGCACCTACTTACCAATGGCAAAGAAGCACAAATGCAGGGGCTACATGGGCTAACCTCAACAATGGATTAATTCCGGGAGGCGGACTTGCAAATTGTACAGGTGTGGCAGCAGATACCCTTAAAATATTTCAATGCCAGACGCTCATCAACTTAAATCGTTTCCGCTGTATTGTAAGTGGCTGTTCCAATACAATTACTTCAGGCAGTGGTACTTTGCAGGTTATTAAGAGAGTTATTACGAAAATAGACTCCACATGGAAATGTGTAGGAAACACTGTTATCGTCCCGATTAAAGTTTGGAATTTCGACTCAGTAGCATCCATGTCGCTGGTTATTGATTATCTAATTCCTTCACTTACCTTTACTGGTTTTCAGAATAAGCATCCTAACCTTGCGAACTTCGTTATCAACGGCGCAATTGCCGGCACTGTGCGTATGGCGCAGTATGTAATCCAGAATGTTAGCATACCGGATGGAGGAACCATGGTTGAATTGTTGTTTACTTACAACGGGGGTTGTACATACCTGCGATGGGATACCGTAAATGCAGGTAACTGTGAGTATTCTGATTTAAATATTAATCCATTACCCGGAGTATTTCACAGTGGAGCAGTATGTGATGCTAAACCATTTGTTACAGCACAGCCTACTCCTGTAATTATTTATGCCGGAGAGAATGCCAGTTTTACTGTTAATGCCACTGGGCAGGGTACTTTAACCTATCAATGGCAGGTAAGTACCAATGGAGGTTCCACCTGGGTAAATGTGGCAAGCGGTGCGCCATATTCAGGAGTAACTACCCATATTCTTTCAATTACAGGAGCATCGATTTCCTTTAACACCTATAAATACAGATGCGAAGTAAGCGGACAATGTACTCCTACCAACTCCAATGCTGTGCTGCTAACGGTGAACCCTCCTCCAATTTATATTACACCCGGATTTATAGCTGCGGGTGGAGCAGGAACCGGGATAAACAACATTTGCGATCAGGATACGATAGTGATACCGATTAATGTGCAGAACTGCAATGGTATTTGTGCCTTCTCTTTAAAGCTTGATTATGATCCAACAAAATTGAGTTATCACAGTTTCAAAAATTTAAGCACAGCCCTAACCAGTCCCGGCAGCTTTGCATGTAACTCATCGGGAGGTAACCAGGTGATAATGTCGTGGTTCTCTTTAACACCAGCGAATATCGGATCGGGTGTACTTGTAAAACTGAAATTTCTTAATGTGTTTGCTGGCGGACTATTTACCGCAAATCCCATAACGTGGCACACATTACCGGCAGGCTCATGTCAAATCTCGAATTGCAGTGCTCCAGCGGTTACAATGAGCACGGTTTACAATCCGGGCACAATTAATATTCTGCCACTTCCAATTGTATATAATGTTACAACTCCGCCACCAGCATTCGGGCATTATTGTTCGGGTGGCAGCGGAGTTCAGATCGGGATGGACTTTTCTCAGCTTGGTGTGAATTACCAACTATACAGGGATGGGCTCATCTATAATACAATAGGAAGTATTGCAGGCGACGGACAAGGATTTTCATTCGGAGTTGTGACAGCTGCAGGGGTTTATACAGTGTTAGCATCTATGGGTACTTCTGCTTGCGGAAGGTGGATGGACGGATTGGTTTCTGTGGTTATTGATCCGCAGCCAACACAATATGGTGTAACCGGAACCGGATCATTCTGTTTTGGAAGCGCAGGAATTTCAGTTGGGCTCAGCAATTCACAAACTGGTGTTAATTATCAGCTTATGAATGGAAGCACTCCAATTGGTTCTGCAATAGCAGGAACAGGTTCAGCACTTGCATTCCCGGCTCAAACAACATCAGGAACCTATACTGTTTCAGCGATATACGATATTTATGGCACTTGTCCTACCACAATGACAGGCAGTGCAGTTTTAACTCAGATTCTTTATCCGGCAGCTGCAGGTACTATAACAGGACTTGCAACAGTTTGCCAGGGTTTAAACAATGTAACCTACACAGTTGGACCAATAGTAGGAGCAACATCTGGTTATGCATGGACAGTTCCATCGGGTGCAAGTATTATTGCAGGAGCAGGAACCAACAGTATTACAGTAAATTACGGTACTTCAGCAATTGCAGGGGTAGTAAGTGTTAAAGGGCAGAATACCTGCGGTGACGGAGCAGTTTCAAACCTCACTATCACCGTAAATCCATTGCCTGTAGCACCTGGAGTAATCACATGTCCTGCAACTATTTGCCAGGGGCAAACAGCTGTATTGATCAGTGTACCTCCAATATTAAATGCAACATCTTATGTATGGACTTTACCATCAGGTGCTAATGTATCAATTGGTTTAAATACAGCTAACCTTACTGTAAATTTCACATCCTCAGCAACAACAGGACCTCAGCAAATAACGGTAAAAGGAAGTAACAGTTGCGGGGTTGGTACTACAGCCACCTTCAATGTTACAATAAATCCTTTACCTGGCAATGCAGGAGTAATTACAGGACCGGTATCCGTTTGCCAGGGAGCAACCAATGTTTCTTACAGTGTGAACAGTATAAGCAATGCGAATACTTATACCTGGAGTTATATGCCGAATGTAAGTGGAACAAGTACATCAAGCGTTATGCAGCTGAACTACTCAAATACTGCTTTAAGCGGAAATATAACAGTTATGGGGCACAACGCTTGCGGCGACGGACAGGCTTACATATTGCCAGTAACAGTTAATCCATTGCCAGCAACTCCGGCTTCCATAACCGGACCAGTAAGCGTATGTTATGGACAAACAGGAGTAGTTTATGTAAGTGGAAGTAGTCCGGCAGCAACAAGTTTTATCTGGACATTACCTTCAGGAGCAACAGGAACCTATAATTCGAACCAGGCGACCCTTGCTTTCGGAACCTCTTTAGGTGGCAATATTTCTGTTAAAGGTCACAACACTTGTGGCGACGGACAGGCTTTCAATTTGGCAGTTACTGTTAATCCTTTACCAACAGTGACACTGGCTCCATTTACATCAATCTGTTCAGAGGCAGCGGCATTAACCTTAAGTGGCGGCTTGCCTGCAGGAGGAACGTATTCAGGTATTGGAGTTACAGGTGGCAGTTTCAATCCGGTTACTGCAGGTTTGGGCCCTCATCCGATCACTTACACTTATACATCAACTCAGAACTGTACAAATACAGCCGTACAAAACATGCAGGTAATCACTCAACCGAGAATTACCGGTATTGTACAGTACGACAATGCTCTAACCACCAATATGGGAAATGTGAATCTTGTTTTAAAGAATGGTGTTGGAACAGTAGTTGATAATACAGCAAGTAATTCACCTACCGGGATTTACTGGTTCAGGTGTTTAACGGCAGGCAGTTATACCATTGAGGCATCAACAATAAGGCCATGGGAGGCATCAGCAGCAAATGCCACTGATGCTTTGCTGATCGCTCAACATAGTGTGGGAAGTATTGTTCTTTCCACTTTCAGGCAAGTTGCCGGTGATGTAAATCTGAGCGGATATCTTAATGCAGCAGATGCGCTAATGGTAATGAAACGTTTTATCGGAACAGCCTCCTCCTTCCCTGCCGGAAACTGGGTATGGAATATCCCAAACCCTGCTGTAGTTGTGGCCAGTGATCTGACAAAGAATATCCAGGCTTTGATGACAGGGGATGTAAACGGATCCTATACGCCATCAGCAGCCAAGAGCTCCCTTTACACACTAGAATCCAAAGGGCAATTAAATGTTTCAGAAGTATCTACATATGAACTTCCTCTTATTACGAAGAATAGATTTAATGCATCGGCAATGTCGATGGTATTGAACTTTCCACAGGATAAGATTGAGATTCTTGATGTAAAGTGCAAGGTAAGCGGAATGATCTGGAATGTTGTTGACGGACAAATCAGGCTGGCATGGTATAGTATGAAGAATGTGAATTTCGCTGGAGGAGAGTCTGTTCTTACTTTAAAAGTCAGGGTTCGGACGAATGCAGTTGAAAACGACAGGATTGTTCTATCGCTAACCAATGAATGTATGATTTCTGATGAGAGGGCAGATGATGTAGCGGATGTAGTATTCGTAACCCCATCCATAAAAGTTGGCAATGCAGAAACAGAATTGGCACAGTTATCAGAAAACGGGTATTCGCTTGGGAATAACCATCCAAACCCATTTGATGCATCAACACAAATTGAATATTCAATACCAGGAACAGGCAATGTACATTTGAGTGTATATAACCTACTTGGCGAAGAGATACAAGTACTTGTTAACCAGCAACAGTCGGCAGGAAATTACAGGGTAAGGTTTGAGGGTAAAGGCTTATCGCCGGGGGTATACCTGTACAAGTTACAGGTTACAGATGAGCGGGGAGAATTTCTAAGAACAAGAACTATGGTAATTAAGGAATAATCAACACCTTAGAACGAAATCAAATTTAGACTTTTGTCATATTTATGTTTTTTATGACAATTGATGGGTATTATTTTGAGTTGAAGAAATCAGAACAAATAAAAATATTGAATGCTATGAAGAAGACGGCAATCCTGATCATGATCACTTTAGCACTTGGGAGCAGGTTATTTGGGCAGCAAACTATTTCGATCGGAACAGTTTCATCGTGTGCACCCAGTAATGTTTGCATACCAGTTACAGCAAGCAATTTTACGGGGGCCAATACACTCGGAGCCTTTTCGCTCTATGTGCAGGTTTCCAATGTTGCCGGAGTAATTGATCCAGCTTCTATCACACTCAGCAACATTAATCCTCAGCTTTCGGGTAATGGTGGAACCTTGGTATATAACTGGATGTCGGCTCAATCGCAAATTGGTATCGTATGGTGGACTGGCGGTTCAGTAGCTGCAACAATACCCAGTGGAACCTTATTTGAGATTTGTTTTGCATATTTCGGAGGGACAACAAATTTTACGTTTAACAACATTTTACCGTCTAAGTCTGAATCTTATGATTTTGTAAATGTTTCTCTTATACCGGTAACCTATACAGGAGGATCGCTTAATCAGAGTCCATTGCCAGGAGCAGCCGGAGTTATTTCAGGTCCGGCAACAGTATGCCAGGGACAAACAGGCGTGGTTTTTACAGTAGGTGCGATAAGCAATGCGGCTTCCTATAACTGGACTTTGCCTCCAAATGCAACGATTACTGCCGGTGCA
>CAIXZF010000067.1 GCA_903923925.1 uncultured Bacteroidales bacterium | reverse complement strand
CCGGGTTTCTGAGAATTACTGACAATGATATTTCCCATCGCCCCGCTTTTAAAACGGATAATTGCCAAAGCAGTATCCTCCACTTCTATGTAAGGATGATTTAAATTGTTCCAGCAGCCAATAACCTCATCTACCTCTCCCATGTACCAGAGTAGAATATCAAGCTGGTGCGGAGCCTGATTAACCAAAACGCCGCCACCTTCCATGTCCCATGTGCCTCTCCATTCATCCGAATCGTAATAGTTCTTGTCGCGCCATCCTAACATATTGATTGATCCAAATACCGGAATATCAATTTTACCTGAATCAATAGCTTCTTTAACACGACGGACCGGCTCATACCATCGCCGTTGGGAAATAACGCCCAATTTCACATTGCTTTTTCTGCATGCATCGATCATCAGGTCACAATCTTCCAGAGTTGAGGCGAGAGGTTTTTCAACCAGAACATGAGCACCTGCCAGCGCAGCAGAAACAGTCGGCTCAAGATGAAAGGGATGAGGTGTACATACAATGACAATATCAATTTCATTCTCTGTCACCATTCGGGAAATATCCTGATAAGGTTTGATGCCATATTGTTCAGAAAATTTCAGGACAGACTCCTGACTTCTGCTCCAGGCTGCTTTTAAGCTGACATTTTCAATCTGCTGAATTGCTTTTGCATGAAGATGCGCAACTTTACCGCATCCTGCGATGGCGATGTTTAATTTTGTTTTTTTCATTGGAGGGAATTAAGGAACAAGTATTACTTTATTCAGGCCATTGTTTTTCTGTCGGAGCCGATCGAACCATTTGGCTCCTTCTGAAAGAGGAACTATCTCAGAAATCTGGTCACGAACACTTACCGTTCCCTGTTCAATAAGATTGAGCACAGCTTCATATTCTCCCCTGATTGCACAACTGCTTAAAACAGTCAATTCGCGGGTAACCACTCTTTGCAGAGGAAAATCGATGGATTTGGAGATGTTTCCAACCAAAACAGTCCGTCCTCCCTTTCTGAGTACTTGCAGAGCAACGTCAACTGTATTTGTTATTCCTACAGCTTCTATCGAAAAATCAGCACCCCTGTTTTTTGTTTTATTCAGAATTTCCTGGAGCAGATTTTTATCATTTGGGTCAAATGTGAAATTCGCCCCTGCAGACGCAGCCTGTTCTCTTTTTTTCTCGTTTAAATCGATTGCAATAAGATTGGCAAGACCTGAGTTTGAAAGTAATTTGACCAAAAAAATTCCGATCATTCCGGCTCCGACAACAACGCAGCTTTCGGCCAGTTGGGGATTTGCCTTTCTGACTGCATGAAGAGCAACCGCAACAGGTTCGACCATAGCAGCTTCTTCAAAGGATACTTTATCCGGAATTTTATAAAGAATGTGTTCAGGAACTGCCACATATTCGGCAAATGCACCATGACGTCTAAAATCATCGGCCGAGACTCCCATGACCTCACGATTGTCACTCAGGTTGTAGAATCCCTCAAGAGTATACCAGTCATTCAGATTGTAAACGGTGGAATCAAAAGTTACCCTGTCAGCTGTTTTCCAGTTTTTAACAGAACTTCCAACAGAAACGATTTCACCGGAAGCTTCATGCCCCATTATAATTGGCGGTTGCCTTCTTCCTGTACTTCCGTCCAAACCATGAACATCCGATCCGCATATTCCACAGGCTTTAACTTTTACAAGTACTTCATTTGCTGAAATACGGGGATCATCCACTTCTTTATAGACCAATTCATTGTAACGTTCCAGAACTAAAGCTTTCATATTCGAGTTTTAATAAGAATAAAGATAATTATAAAGGTGGAAGCTGAAATTTTCAGTTGATTTTTATAGTTGTATAAATTCTGTTTTTATTTATATCGGTATAGTTTAATTTTCTGAATACTTACCTTTGATGAAGGGAGCATCAAACCCGTACCAAACCGTGTGCTTGAATGAGTTTCGTCACCATTAAGCCTTCTTTTATATACCCATTTCCCGTTTTCAAAAGTACCTTCATCTACTGCTTCAACAGCTATACTCATGGTTTTATCTTTAGGGATAAATAGTACATTAAGCCCTCTTCCGGCACAAATGAATTCCTGAGGCCCGGTTTGTATGATCAGGCCGCCGGCAATCCCAGGCCTACCAGATTCCATATCATTTGATTCAATAATATAATCTCCGAGCTCAATACGGCATACTGGTACGCCTTCATCAATCAGAATTCCCCTCATGGTTCCTTTGCCTTGGTTTTCAAGGATAATGGGAGCCATTTTTTTTAACACACTATAGCTTTCAATCAATGGATCGTTTTTGTCATACCGTCCACCATCAATACCAAACGGAGCAAAACCAATGGCATCATGTTCTCCGAAAACAAAAAGGGATCTTGCAGCACCATAAATTCCGCCGCCGGTTTCCGGTATAAATAAAGGATTGCCATTTCTGGTGTATTCCTTGCAACACCAACGAAACTCATTTATATAAATATCAGGAGAAATAAAGTCTATAGAAGGCGCTGCAGCTCTCCATATGTCAAGCACCTCAGGTAATGGACCTCCAGAAGGAAATCTCCCAGGTAAAAACGTTTTTCTTTGTTTAAGCCACGCATTTACGTACATCGGAAGGGGGTATTCCTGTTTCCCGGCTGCAGCAACTTTTCCTGTATAGCTGGCATAATTCCATGCCATGAAGAGTTCTTCAGTGTAATACGAATAAAATAACCAGTCTTTCGGTTCAGTCACATATTTGCTTTTTCCAAATACTTCCTCCCATGTTCCGGATGTTTTGAACCCATTTTCAGACCATACTTTTAAAAGTTCAGGGAAGAGATTCTTTTTATGTTCGACAATATAATCAATTAATTTCTGTGGAACTGGTCCGTTAAATGCTTTGCTGGCTGCTTCACTGAAATCCCTCCTTGCATTTCCCTGTGGCTTACCAACATGGACTTTCATTGCAAGTTCAAGTTCCTCCATGTTTCCAAACCTGTGTTTATTCTCAGGCAATAAGGCATCATGATCACGTAATCCCATTTCATTTTCAACTTGAATCATGATCACAGTTTGATCCTCACTGTCAACTTGTTTAATGTGACGCATGAGTTGTGTAAATGCCTTTGCATCTGCATTCATGGAAGCTTCTCCAAATGTTGATAGGATCTCAAGTGGTTTGCCTTGTTCATCCTTCGCCCGGGGATATTTTTCATAATTTGTTTTCATCCAGGATGGAATATAAATAGATCCGGCATTTTTCCAACTGGCAAACCATATCAGAACCAGTTTCAGATTAGCCTCTCTGGCACCAGTTATCACACTGTCAACAAGGGAAAAATCAAATTTACCCTCTTCCGGTTCAACAAGTTCCCACGAAACTGTGGCAATTACTGAATTTAGATTCCTTTCTTCCAGATCCTTCCATACTGGCCTCATGAATTCTGCAGACCCGCAGACGGAGTTCCCCAACTCACCACATATAAGCATGAAAGGCTTTTCTTCAACCATGAGCTGAGTAACAGGACCTTTCTTTTTCAGATAAGGAATATGATTGCTGCCTGTTTTGGACTCCAGATTTGAAGTCCCGCTTTCATTAATACCGCAACTAAAAGCAGATATCACTAAAATCAAAGCTAAACTGCTAGAAACTAAAATTATAAAGTTTTTCATAAGTGGGTAATTTGTTTATTAATTGACTGAGGAAATCACATGGTGTTGAAAAATATTTTCGAAATTGTTTGTGTTGACTAAAGCATGTTCGTTGCAATAGAATAAAATAAATGGCTCTTTACCGAAATCCATACCTGAACTCTTGGAATATCAGATTACATGCAAATTTTATGACTACATCAAAATGGTTCTGCATACTTTATTTTGATGACCAGCAGCAATAAACATTATTCTACAATCTTTAGATGACCTTCAGTTCTAATAATGAGTCCTTCGCAGAGTATGTCAGATTAGTAAGAATAGATTATTTCCTGTGGAGAAGTCTAACTTTATTCCGATTTTTTTACTGTAATAATTGTTTTCGAATGGATATTGAATATTTTTTCGTAACCTGGCTGGGCAAAATAGAGATCTAATGTGTCTGAATAAAGCTTGTTGTTCAACGCATCTGCAGTGAGGTGTAAAATATCTCCTGATTTCAAAGGTTGTCCATGCGAGGAAACCGTCTCTCCCTGCTGAAATGTTTCAAATACAGCAGCCATTTTAGTAACATCCGTGGCACCCGGAACTTTTATGTCGATATAGAATAATTTATGGTCAGTCAGTTCACCCAATACTGTGCCACTGTAATCTCCCAGTTTAAAAGTTTTAAACTGAGGTATCTGAAGGAAACAAAGTTCATATTCATTTGCCCCATCACTAACAGAGTTGACAGTTACTTTCTTGGGAACAAACATATCCACCCCATTAGAATAATCCACTGCTGAGGTTCTGTTTTCGTAATGTTTTCCTTCAATCTGAATATCAAAGTAACTTGTATTGAGCTCAATGACAGATTTGGCTCTCAAATTCTGAGGACCACCAATAGGTGCGTATGTTGAGGAGCTTAAGATCATCGGATTAAATGTAGATTGCATTTCAACTGATAAATATTTCCCGTTCATTTTGACCTCGGGAGAAATCAACTGCAAACTATATGCATTTTTCCTGTCGAACATCTGAAGGAAGTATAGGTCAGGAAACCATGCTCTTACGATGGATTTTCCGGCATCTTTTACAACAATTTCTTTTTGCATGATATCGACCACGGTTTCCCGTTCATTCACTTTAATTCCTGAGGAGACAAGTGTAATTGTGTACCGTCCCCCCTTGGTATAGGAGAGTGTGAATTTATTCTCACCATCGGGGTGAATTCCGAATGCACCCGAGGTTTTAATGCTGTCATAATTTGAGTTTTCCGAACCACTGAATA
Source organism: uncultured Bacteroidales bacterium (assembly GCA_903923925.1). Taxonomy (GTDB): domain Bacteria; phylum Bacteroidota; class Bacteroidia; order Bacteroidales; family CAIXZF01; genus CAIXZF01. Next base: position 6,823 of record CAIXZF010000067.1, on the reverse strand, counting down.
AAACGAACTGCTGTCCTTTCGATTCATTATAAACAGTAAAATGTTGGTTAACAAACAGATCTTCAGTACTTAAAGAAAAGGCTGATTTAGGTTGAATATAATATTCAGCAATCTCTTTTTTACAGGAGCTGATTGATAATATGCCTATGACCAGCAGAATTTGGATAAATTGTATTTTCATTTTCTTTCGATTTTGACTTATGATTTTTTCACTCCAACTATCATTCTTAATGAATAAATTTTAGTTTAATAACCGGTATTCTGAACCACTGCTCCATTGGAGATATCTATTTCCCATTGAGGAATAGGGAACAATTTATTTATTTCATCGATGTAATTTACCTGATAATCAGATGTCGTACTCTTGTTTTTCTTGAGTATCTGTTCCTTCATTTGGCCGGTCCGTTGCAAATCGAAAAAGCGATCAAACTCAAAATGCAATTCATACTGTCTTTCTGTCCAGATGGCATTCCTTACCTGCAGATAAGTTCCATATGGTACATTCTTAATTGTATTGGATAAGCCAACCAACCGGGTCAGTGGTATGAGTCTGGCTCTGACCCTCAATTTATTTATCTCATCAATTGCTTGCCTTGGATCACCTGTTTCATTTAATGCTTCAGCATGCCAAAGTATCATTTCTCCGTATCTCAATATTCCGAAGTTTCTCTCACTATCTTTTTGGGGTTCCTCATTTCGATAATTATCCCATTTTAAATTCATTGTCTTGGCTGGGTCCGCATTTCCGCCCAACGGTGTAGAGGGAAACCCTGTGCCCTCATAAACAACTCTTCCGGGCCCTGCTATGGATGATAACAAACGAGGATCGTTGGTTGAAAGGCTCAAATCGTGATAATATTTGTTAGGCTGGAGATCTGTCAGTCCCCCGGGATATGTACCATTCGAACCATATGAGAAAGAGGTCGTTGGATTAGCAATGTGATTTACGTAAAAAATCCATTCAGGTGTATTTTCTCCTTCCGCATGAAACATCAGATCGTAGGATGGTGAAAGTGAAAAATTATACTCATTGTAAAATTTGAGTGATTCAGTTAGGGAAGATTCGGAATAATATAATTGCGCTGTTATATCTGGAAGACTTTCTCCATCAAAGGCTTGTTTTAGGTTCAATATATCCGATAGTGTGAGTACTGACGAATTCACCAGGTGGTCTGTAAATTTCAGTACTTCGTGCCATCTGGGATCATTTACTCCTGGTTTTGCCTGGTATGCAATTACTTTAGCAAGTAAACTAATGGCCGCTCCACGCGTTACTATGCCATTTCTGGATTGATCTCCCCTGTTGCTTGAATAAAGCAATACAGATGCCATCCGAAGATCTTTCTCGATGTATTTATATACCTCATTAATATTGCTTCTGGGTTGTATAAAATTGTCATTCCCGTTTGCATCAATACTAAAAGCTTCAGGTTTAATGGGTACGCCCCCGAAAGTCCTTGCCAGGTTAAAATAAAAAAAGGCTCGTAAAAACTTTGCTTGTCCAAGTAAATCATGAAACTGTTCTCTGGTTCCGGCAACCTGGTCATAAATAACTACCTTTTCGGCATTGGCTATAACCATATTTGTACGAAATATCGCCTTATAACTCGTTTGCCAATAATCTACAATAAGCTGATTTTGCGGAGTGGATTTATAGGTGACGACCTCACCGGCTGGAGTTAGTTTAGCAGTTTGATGGGTCATTTCATCTGAAGCTCCTGATCCGATGCGCGCATGATTTTGTTGCCAAAAATCAGTCCCAAGAATATCATATATTGCATTCACTCCCAGAGACATTTCAGTTAAATTCTTGTAAAATTCATCCGTAGTCGGATTTCCCTGGGGCATCTTGTCAAAGACTTTTTCACAACTCGGTGAAAGAAAAAGCAGTGCAACGATATAGATATATTTTTTCATATTCTCAATATTAAAAAGTTACATTAGCTCCAGCTGTAATTGTTCTGGCCTGAGGATAGTTGGCGTTATCGAATCCCCTGTTACCACCAGGATCAGTGCCGATCTCGGGATCCAGTCCTGAATAATTAGTAAAGGTAAATAGATTCATAGCGCTGATATAAATCCTTAATTTATTGATTTTTGCACGATTTGTTATTGCAGATGGGAATGTATATCCAAGTTGAATATTTTTTATCCTTAAATAGGATGCATCCTCCACATAAAAATCAGAAGGTCTGAAATTTCTCTCGTTTCCTCCGCTTTCTCCTGCAAGATTTCCTGCAATTACCGGAATAGTAGCTGTGCTTCTTTTGGGATCTTCAGGATACCATGTGATCAGGTCTGGATTGATATTATCATATAGCCTTTCAGAAATAAAGATCTGATCCCATATACCTGCTGCCATATTTTTATAACTGGTTTCATAGGAATATATATCATGTGCCATACTGTTCCATACATTCACTTTAAATACTCCCTGCAGGAAGGCTGAAAAATCAAATCCACGATATTCAAGGTTCAGATTGAGTCCGGCAAAATATTTAGGCTGAGGATTGCCTAAAGGAACCCTGTCAGACTCAGTGATTTTGCCATCACCATTCACATCCTGAAAAACAAAGTTGCCATCTTCGTTAAGCCGTTCTTTTGAAATTAAAAATCCATAAAACTCACCAATTGGATGACCAACCTGGTTCTTAATCCTGAAGTAATCCCCATCTGAATTCCCGTAAATGGGTGTATCAAACGCTCCAAGTTTCGTGATCTCATTCTGAATATAGCTAAAATTAGTATTCAGGTCATATTGAATTTGACCAATGCGATTCTTGTAATTAATTGTCAATTCAATTCCCCGGTTCAGCACTTCCCCTGCATTTCTGTAAGGAGCATCGCTAATATTAAAACTGGTGGAAGGAACCACTGGTACTTTCACCAGCATGTCAGATGTATATTTCCAGAAATATTCCAGATTAATAAGGAGGGAGTTGAACAAACCAATATCTGTTGCCAAATTATACGTTTTTGTGGTCTCCCAGCGTATATATGGATTCCCAATACTTTTTGGGGCCCATGCATCCACAAACAAATTCTTGTTTTGATTGCCAAATACATAACCCATATTTTCGTTCTTTAGAAAGGTATATGCTGAATATTCATCAATCCGGTTATTGCCCAACTGGCCTGCACTTCCGCGGAGCTTAAGCTGGTTGATCCATGTTGGAAGATTCAGAAAATCTTCTTTTGACAAACGCCATGCTAATGATATGGATGGAAAGTATCCCCATCTGTTGGTGACAAATTTTGAGGAAGCATCAGCACGGAAGTTTAACTGCATTAAATACCGGTCATCATATACATACCCCAATCTGGTAACCAGACCCATTCCAGTCCATTCCCTGGCATTTCCGGAAAGAACTTGTCCCTGAAAACCGGAACTTGGATAGGCTGTATTTGCATTATTGGCCAAAGTAGCTCCAATACTTGTATTTAATCCTTCGGCATAATAGTTTTCGTACGATACAACCCCTACAGCATTGATTGAATGTTTGTTGAATACTTTATCGTAACTCAGAATGTTTTCCAACTGGAATTTTTTGGAATAATCCCTGTTTTTAGTAATTGTGGTTGCACTTCCGGTGGATAGTGTATATTCGTATGGTTCACCTGGTTCTGAATAAGTAGTCATTGCTCCATCAGTTCTTAATGAGATTGCCCGCATCTCAAATTTGATGGCATCTGAAATTTGATAGTTCAATTGAAGGTTGAGCGACAATAAATTATTATCTACAACATTGGTATTCTGAGTAATGATAGTAAGGGGTGTATTGGGTTCAAGGTATCCATAATTAATGTTGTAAAGCGGTGAAACCGGAGCCCATCCAAGAGCGTATCTGAAAGTCGCTTCAGGAACATTATCTCTTTGAGTATTCGAGTAGTTAATATTTGTTCTCAGACTCAGTCTCTTATTTAATTTGAAATTTAGATCTGCCAGAAAGCTTTTATCGTTGTAGCCGCTCTTAATAACCAATCCTTTCTGATCGTAAAAGTTTCCACTTACAAAATAGTTGATTGTACTGCTGCCACCGCTAACTGAAAGATTATATTTTTGCATTCCTATACCCTTATCCCTGGAAACTAAATCTAACCAATTGTTGAAAATTCCTTTGGGATGATCGACATGATATAATTCAAGCCACATATCCTCAGGTGTGGAAGTATTCTGATATGCATCATAGGTTTCATTTACCCTTTGGCCACTTCTTGAATTCAATGCCTCAACCAGAAGGTAGTCTTTCGCATCCATCATTTTCGGGACTTTGCAGTAATCCTGCCATGAGTAGGATACGTTAAAATTTACAACTGCCGGTCCCTCAATTCCCGATTTTGTGGTGATCAGGATTACACCATTAGCTGCTCTTGAACCATAGATAGCAGCAGCTCCGGCATCTTTTAGTGCCTCCATCGTCTTTATATTTTCCGGCGGAATATGACTGATGCTTTCAACAATTACGCCATCGACTACATAAAGGGGACTTGTATTATTGATTGTTCCTGTACCCCTGATATAGATCTCATATCCGGATCCCGGAGCACCTGAGTTTGCCGTCACCAATACTCCGGATGCTCTTCCCTGCAAGGCTTGTGCTACATTGGGCACCACCATCTTGGTCATTTCCTTAGCATCCACGCTGGAGACAGCTCCCGACAAGTCACTCTTTTTCATTGTGCCATATCCAACCGCAACCACCTCATCAAGCTGAATACGGTCGGGTAGTAAACTGATATCGATTGTTGTTTGGTTCTTTACAGCGATCTCCTGATCCAAATAGCCAATGTATGATACTTTCAGAACGGAACCATTACTAATTCCTGAAAGGCTGTATTGCCCTTCAACATTTGTAGCTATTCCTGTAAAAGTTCCTACAATGATTATTGTTGCACCAATAAGTGGTTCCCCTGTCTCTCCATCGATGACCTTACCCGAAATTTTCAACTGTGCAAATACCTGAAAATTAAAGAATAAGATTATAATTGCAGGCATTAGGAACCGAACAACAGATATTTTTTTTATTTTTTGTAGCATGTCACTTTGTTATTTTTAGTCTAACCCAGACAAAACAAAAATTTCTACAAAAATCAGCCAGAAAATTTGCTGGCTGATTTTTGAATAGAATATTGATAAGTTATTGAGCTATCTCCAGCTTAGCTGACGTAATACCCTTATCGGTTTTGATTTTCAGCACATACAAACCAGCCTTGAGGTTCGAAACATCCAAACTTCTGTTATTGAACATTACACCGTCCCAGACCATTTGACCATTTATGCTAAAGATCTTCATTTCTGCCCTATCCTGAGCCATTGAAATAATGACAGATTTTTTTGCCGGGTTCGGGAAAATCTTGATGTCATTGATCATAGAATTTTTCAGAATTGCAGTAGGGAGGCCGCGGTTAATAGATCCGGGTCCTTTGTAAACAGGAATGTCACGTGCATCACCATTTGCTGTTATTGCATGTGTTTTATCCAGTCCGTCATCATAAATATACAGATGGACAATATCCGGTTGTCCTGCTTCATTACCAGCTGAACGTGTTACTACGGCCAGTTTTTCATTGTAATTGATGTGGTAATAAACAGTAACTGAACCTTCACCGCTAAACAGAACTTTTGGTTTGTGAGATGGATCATCTGCCAGAGCTTCAATATAAAACATATTGTCATCAGCACTTCCGGCTTCGGCTCTTCCCGGGAAATAAAGTCTCCGGTTGGCGTGAGCAGGCCAAGGATTGCCATCATTGTTAACGCACAAACCATCGGTTGGTCCATAATAATCTGCTACCAAAAACAAGGTGTCTTTTCTTGGATCATAAATTACCAGTTCTCTGCCTGCTACAACCTGTTTCCCGGTTGCATCCACATTGTTAATATCCGGGGATACTCCAACTTCATAATTCAAAGATGATACATAAAGACTATCCCATGTATCGGCACACTGGAACCATGAATTCCCCGGATTACCATTAGCATCTGGTCCATTTCCTTTTGCTAACATCTGGATACCTGTTCCCGGTATAGAAACACCCTTGTCATCAAATAATTCAGGAATAAGATTCGTGCCTCCAAGGTCACATCCCTTCTCATTGGTAATCCTCATGAGAACTTTACCATCACAAATCTGAAAATAATTTGCGGTTGAATGCCCCGTTCTTGTAGCATCACCTGGATCAGTACTTTTAAAATAATCACCAAGGCAGTAAGTTCCTAAAGCAGTCCCATCGGATACCCAACATTCATTATTAATCCATTTATACTTACCATCTAAACCTACCCACCATGCCGGTGTATAGGCCCGAAAGACGCACTGCTCATTATTCACCATAAGCTGATGCTCATAGCGTGTGTCAATTGTTTTTGAAGGATCATCGTCCCTTTTGAAGAAGCCAATATCAAGTACCATATGAGTCCCTTCAGGAGTTCCATCGGAGAACCACAGTTCTTTACCATGCGTACCATCATCAGCCACAAAGAAAGCCTTCAGGCCATTGGGTGAAGTTTGCATGTAGCGATTTCTTGACTCTCCTGAATTTTGAATTGTAATACCACGCTTGAGGACAGTAATCGTTTTCCCATCAGAATAGAATAAAGCAGAACGTCCTTCAGCGGCTGCAATAGCATCTTTTGCTGCATAAATAATCCCATTTTTAAAAGCGGCCATTACACTTGGATCTGAACCTTCAGCAGGAGTCGGATTTAGGTCCATTACCATTTTAGTTCCTGCAGTGGTTCCGTCAGTAACCCATAATTCATTTCCGGCGTCTTCTGTTTTAGCAGCGAAATAAATTCTGCCGTCTAAGGCCTTTACGAAAT
>CAIXZF010000066.1 GCA_903923925.1 uncultured Bacteroidales bacterium | reverse complement strand
AGTGGTTGCTGTAGTAACTACTGTTTATGCTGTAATCAGGCAATGGTCGCTGATACCGGTATTGGGATTGCTTACCAATCTATATCTTATGAGTGAGCTGGGAATTACCAACTGGATGCGATTCCTGGTATGGCTGGTGATCGGGCTGGTTTTATATTTTGCTTATGGGATGCGGCATAGTAAACTGAGGTTTCTTGGTAACGAATAGTTAAATGCAACATGAATAATATAATTTTTAAGCTAACTCTGACTATCTTTTTCAACGCACTGTTATTCTGTGGCATTGATCAGTCGATGGCAAATGTTCGCGATGGAGGAATTTATAACGGAAGCCACGAAGCCCCGACAGGTATAAGTAAAAAAACGGAAGTAGTTTTTCTGCCATTTTTTGAGAATTGGGATTCGGGACAATTCGAATCTGATTTCTGGACGGCAGGTGAAAACTGGGAAGTTGCAGCGCAGGGAGGTAATCCCGGTTTTGCTGCGCGGTTCAATGGTTCTCCGCAGCTTAACGGGTATGAAAGCGAACTCCAAAGCTGCCAGATGAGTTTCGAAGACTCAGACATAATGATACCTTTTCTGATATGGCTGGATTTTGAAATTTCCCTTGATGTTGATACATCTTCATCAAAAGAAAATATATCAGTTGAAGTTTGGAACGGGATAAGTTGGATTTTGGTAAAAAATTATACAAACTCCGGCGATTTCAACTGGATTAAAGAACATCTTGACATTACGTTTCCGGATCAAAATCATGATTTCAAAATCCGTTTTAAAGCGTATGGTGAAAAATCGGGTGATATTGCCGGCTGGATGATTGACAATATCAGCGTTTACCCTGAATATGATTTTAATCCCCCAGAAAATCTGACAGCTAGCCGCCCTGACACTTTAAATAACAAGATTGAATTGAGCTGGGAACAACCTCAAAACCAGGGTACACTCATTACCTATATATTTGATGATGGAACAGCCGAAGGAGGATTGTATTTTAACAGTCCAGGCGAAATATGGTTGGGGTCCGAATTCACTGTGGCTGATACCGGTATCATCCAGGCGGCCAATATTTTTATGCAATCCAATGGACAGGTTTGTCTTTACTCAATCGATGTATTTGATTCAGAAAGAAACTATGTCGGTAGTTCCGGAACTTTTTCCCCAGTCTTTGACGAATGGTCAAACATTACTTTACCCGATATTCCATACCTTGGTAGCTTTTACATAATGCTGCATATCCAATCCAACTCAGCGTCAGATATTGTTGTTACGGACTGTAACGGGCCAAATGCCGGAATACACCAGGGCTGGTTTTTTGATGGGACAAACTGGAATAAATTATCAGATTTAGGAATAGCTTCAGGAGTATTTAATATCCGGACTGTATGCAGGAGTAGTAATGAAATACACAATGTTACTTTTGGGCCGGGCTCCGCTTCAGGCAGTACTGTTTCACCTTCAGGCAATCTGCTGAAACAGGTTGATTTAAATATTGCTACAGGTTCAGTTATTGGAAATATACCTCAGTATGAAATGCTGACAGGCTATTCTGTTTATCGCCGTACTAGGTTAGAAGATTCTTTTTCAATGAATCCTGACGTTGAAGATTTTAAATTAATAGCAGAAATCAACGAAAGCTTAACCAATTATACCGATATATACCCGCCGATTACAGCCTCAAGTTGTTTTGATTACTATGTGCGTGCAACTTATGCTCACGGTCTTTCAAGGCCTTCTGACACTGGTTCTGCCTGTATTTATGTCAGTCCGCCTGAAAACAATATTATTTCAGCCAATCCTGCCTACGAAAATGTTCGTTTGCTACTTTCGGGCAAGTGGCAAACTTTGCAGTTAATCAATAGTTCAGGTTTAATTGTATCGGCTTATAATGTCGAAGCGCTTAATGAAACTACAATCCCTATTCATGATTTCACAAATGGATCCTACTATATTGTACTGAGAAACGCTGAAGGGAATAAAAAAACACTCAAATTGCTGATCTGTCAATAATCGCATTTGTTAATCTATAAATTACAAAACTGCCATGTCGTGGATCACCATTTCTGTACTTATTGTCTCGGGCGTATTTGTCGGTTTTATTAATACCCTTGCCGGCGGCGGAACCATCATTTCCCTTTCGTTGTTTATGTTTCTGGGCTTGCCGGCAAATATTGCCAATGGTACAAACCGGGTGGCTGTGATACTGCAAAACCTTACGTCGGTAAGCGAATTCAGGCGCAGAAAAGTTCTCGATTTTAAGAAAGCCAATAAGCTCGCCATT
>CAIXZF010000065.1 GCA_903923925.1 uncultured Bacteroidales bacterium | reverse complement strand
GGTAAAATGCCTAATGTGTTTATTGCCAGAATATTTTGTTACAAAACCATCAAATACTCTCTGAGGTAAAAATTCGATCAGTTGTGCGAATACGTATTTGCCGTTGTTCATTGTGAGAAGTTAATCACCGAACTTAAGCTTTTCAAATCGTCACGCTGTCAAAATGCGCGCAAAGTATAGATATACAATGATTTCAAAGAACGTTTTTATTTTTAAAGTGGACACTAGTGATAAATGATAACAAAATAAAAAAGCTAGATAACTCACTATAAAAAATATTAATAGATAATGTCGATTGTTGTTTTCGAAATGCTTCATGATTTAGGCACAGCTTGCTGTTTGTCTATCCCAATAATAACATTATAAGAAAAATAGCCTGAATTGGTAGAAAAGTGAACTTTTTTAGGGTAATCAAGTAATTTGTTAAACTAATATGAAATATCAGATACTTGTTCCTAAATGAAATGACCTATTTCTATTTAATTTGCTCCAACGAATAGGGAATAAATTTATTAATATGTTATTGGGCCTAATTGACAATGTAATTGCAAAGAAATCATCAAAAGTTTTAATAGCCTAAAGTAAAATTAATAAGAACTTAGTTTACAATAATTTTCCTGATAAATAACTTGCCTTTTGATCTGACAACCAGAATGTAGGTAGCTTTAGGATATGTTTCTAAATGCAGGTACTTCGTTTTTAGCCCAGCGTATTCTTTCTGACATTCTTATAACCCTGAAGCCTTAAATAACTTGAGGTTGAACACGTAAGAATTAATATTCTCACAGTTTATTGTTTATAAATCAGTAGTTGGATTTTGGAAAACACGTATTGAATTATCAGTGCCAAAATTATAAGAACTGGTATCCTGAAGATCTATTGAGTCTTCAATGTCAATCAGATTTATCATTATTTTGGCCTGATTGCTCAAACATCCGAGTCCGTTATCTTGCACCGCGAGAGTAAGTGAGAACGAAGTGATTTTTTCAAAGTTAAGGGCAATCGTATCAGAAACCTGTAATTCACCGGATATACTATCCAATATAAATGTTCCCTGAAAGTCCCCCGAAATAATTGAATATTTTAAAAATTGACCTTTATTAGGATTGCTGGTGGATAATCCGGAACATGCTGACCCCCTCCGGAGGTAAAAATCCGGAATGATTTTCCATATGATTTGGGAAATGCCTTATGACATTCCGGCAGATGTTGACCCCCTCTTTTTTTGAAATGGAGAAAATCCATTCCGGAGCATACTGACCCCCTGAATGAGGGAAGCATAATTCCGGAGCATATTGACCCCCTTTTAAACAATTTTACGACAGATTTTGGTTCACATTAGTGGTTTTTAATGATCACTAAACTAGGATGTGAATGGCCGGAAACCCAAAATCTATGAGTCAGATTAAACAATTATTACAACTACACCAGCAAGGCAAAAGCATTAAATTTATTGCCCGCAGCCTGGCTATCAGTAAGAACACGGTAAAGGCATACCTGGCGAAGGTGTTAACTTCTGAGATAGATGTTCATGCATTATTGAAACTGGATGATCCCATATTGGAAGGGGAATTTCATGCAGGGAATCCCGCATACAAAGATGAGCGGTACGAGCATTTTATAAGCAAGCTGGACTATTTTGCAAAAGAACTGCATCGCAAAGGGGTCACCCGTATGTTGCTTTGGGAAGAATACCGGCAAGATTATCCACAAGGATATGGTCATTCCCAGTTCTCTTTTCACCTGTCTCAACAACTGGTAGCCCGCAAGCCATCCATGGTTCTGCAGCATACTGCCGGCGAAAAACTCTTTATTGATTTTGCCGGAGCTAAACTCTCCTATATTGATATAGGAACCGGACAAGTGATTTATTGCCAGGTATTTGTGGCTTGCTTACCCTATTCCGATTATAGCTTTGCCCTGGCAGTAAGAAGCCAGTGCGTAGAAGATTTTCTTTACGCCCTTGGTTGTTGCCTTCACGAGTTTGGAGGCGTTCCCCAGGTGCTGGTACCGGACAACTTAAAGTCGGCCATTATAAAAGCCAGCATCTACGAGCCGGATGTTAACCATGCTCTGGAAGATTTTGCCAATCACTATTCCACTACCGTAATCCCGGCTCGTGCTCGTAAACCAAAGGATAAAGCACTGGTAGAAAATCAGGTAAAAATGATTTATACCCGGGTGTATGCCAAACTTCGGAGCCAACAGTTTTTCGACCTGGTATCACTCAACAAAGCTATCCGTGAAAAAATCAGGGACCATAATCAGACCAGGATGCAGCAAAAGCCCTATTGCCGCGAAGAACGCTTCCTGGCTGATGAAAGGCATTTACTTGGACCGTTGCCGGAAGAATCTTTTGAACTGAAGTATTATCGGGAACTGAAAGTGGCTAAGAACAATCATATATACCTGACTCAGGACAAGCACTATTACAGCGTTCCTTACACCTTTATCGGATCGCAGGTGAAAGTAATCTACACCCGCACCTTGGTGCGTATCTATGCCAAAGGCACGCAGATAGCACTTCATATCCGGGATTACCGGCAAGGAGGCTACACCACAGATAAGGAGCATTTATGTTCCCACCACCAGCACTACCTGGACCGTAGTCCGCACTATTATTTACAGAAAGCCAACGAAAAATCAGAAACGCTTTATCACTTGATACAACTGGTTTTCGAACAACAACGCCATCCGGAACAACTCTATAAAACCTGCGACGGATTGCTTTCCCTGCAACGTAAAACCGATCCGGATATCTTTCGGAAAGCCTGCCTGATGGCCATTGAGCACAAGAACGTATCCTACAAGTTTATTCTCAACATCCTGAAAAATAAAATGACCGGACAACAGGAAACAAAACCGGAACAACCGCTTCCTAACCACGTAAACATCAGAGGTAAAGAATATTACTCACAATCAACACTTAAATTTTAATCTTTATGAAACAAATCGAATCGCAATTAAATCATTTACGGTTACACGGAATGAGCAACACCTGGCAGGCTTTGGTAGAAACCCGAAGGCACCATGAAATCTCTTTAACTGAAGGATTGGAACTCCTTCTACAGGCCGAAGAACAAGAACGGAGCAACAAACGTTTTGAAAGGCTCCAGAAAGCCGCACGGTTCCGCTACCAGGCATCTGTCGAAGAACTTCACTATGATGCCTCCCGAGGTATTGACAAATCCCTGATCTCAACTCTTGCCACTGGCGATTACCTTGCAAAGGGAGAGTCTGTATTGATCACCGGTGCCACTGGCTGCGGAAAGAGCTTCCTGGCTTCGGCACTGGGGCACCAGGCTTGTGCTCAGGGATATAAAGTGGGTTACTACAACATCCAGAAAATCCTGCTAAAGGCTAAAATGTGCCGTGTTGAAGGTACAATTTTAAAGTTTTTTGACTCCATTGCCAAGGCGGATTTACTCATTCTGGATGACTTTGGATTGACTCACCTGGATCAGCAACAACAACTGGATCTCATGGAATTAGTTGAAGACAGACATGGAAGGGCATCAACTGTGGTGGCAAGTCAGTTACCCGTTTCTAATTGGTATGATGTGATAGGAGAAGAAACTATTGCAGACGCTATTCTGGATAGATTGGTACATGTTTCCTATCGAATTGAATTAAAAGGAGAAAGCTTAAGAAAAAAACGGTAATATTGTCAGGTCTTTACAGTTCTTAAAAACCACGATCTTGTTGGGGGGTCAATATGACTGGAATGGGGGGTCAGTATCACCGGAATATCCATTGCTGGCTGGCAAACTAACTCAAATTCACTGATAGAGCGCTTAAACGGATCATAAAGAATAAAAGAGATGTGTTTGGAAGCTAATATGTTTTTTATGAATTGGATTAAGTAAAAACTCTTTCTCGGGACTGGATTGATGAATGCAACTAAGGCCGACCACATATAAAGCCCAAAGAGACCGGGCTGAATTAACCTACCAGGCTCCAGAAATAGGGCATGCCGATTTAGACTTCTTTAAACAACCAAACAACTATGAAAAAGTCTAATTTGATATTGTTTGAAACTGGGGGGTTCTGCAATACGACAAATTTTTCAAAAAATACTAATTAACAATAATCTTTCCAGTATATATCTTGCCTTTGGATCTTACTACTAATATGTATGTGTTTTTTTGATTTGAGTCTATATTTAGAGATATTGTTTTTGCCCATGAATAAGTTTTTTGATAGACAATCAAACCTGAAATAGTATATAATTGCAGGTTCAGTAAATTTACATCTACCTTCTCGCAATTTATATTTATAAATCCTGTGGTTGGGTTTGGATAAAAATCCAATAAATAATTAGTGCCTGTTTCATAATTATTACTAAGTGTTATAGTATCAATATTCACAAAAGCAGTAGAGTCATTAATATTGATTTGAATTATTGCCTGGCTGCTTAGGTTTCCTGTTCCGTTATCCTGCACTTTAACAAGCAGTTCAAAGGTAGGAGTTGTTTCAAAGTTAAGAGCAGACGAATTAGCAACAGTCAATACCCCTGTTGAAGCCCTGATAGCAAAAGCCTCACTGGTATTTCCAGAAAGAATGGAATAGGTGAGTGTCTGACCTGCATCCGGATTAGTAGCTATTACAGTTCCAACAATAGTTCCGTTTGCCGAGTTTTCAGCAACTGAAAAGGATTGATTATTAATAACAGGAGCTTCATTCACATCGGATAAAGAAACAGTTACCGTAGCCAAACTGCTGAGGTTTCCTGTTCCGTTATCCTGCACTTTAACAACCAGTGCAAAAGTCGGAGTTATTTCAAAGTTAAGAGCTGCCGAATCACTGACTGTTAATACTCCGGTTGAAGTTATGATAGCAAAAGCCTCACTGGTATTACCAGAAAGAATGGAGTATGTGAGTGTTTGACCTGCATCCGGATTAGTGGCTATAACAGTTCCGACAATAGTTCCATTGGCTGAGTTTTCAGCAATTGAAAAGAATTGGTTATTAATAACAGGAACTTCATTCACATCGGTTAAAGAAACAGTAACAATTGCCTGACTGTTTAGGTTTCCTGTACCGTTATCCTGCACTTTAACAACCAGTGCAAAAGTCGGAGTTATTTCAAAGTTAAGAGCCGCCAGATTAGAGACTGTTAATACTCCGGTTGAAGTGTTGATTGAAAATGCCCCACTTGTATTTCCGGAAAGAATGGAATAGGAGAGTGTTTGTCCGGCATCGGGGTCCGAT
>CAIXZF010000064.1 GCA_903923925.1 uncultured Bacteroidales bacterium | reverse complement strand
TAAACATTTCCGGTTCTGGACCAATGTTCCAGGATCACTTTCTTTGCCTGGTCGAATCCAACCCGCTCAAGAACTGCTTTTGCATCTTCAACGGCTGCCTTCTTGGTAACATGTACCCCGTTCAAACCCACTCCGGAATAACCTTCTGTGACGGACCAGTAACTCGAAGCATTTGAAAGTACCGGGTGAACATAGAATACAAAACTTTCGAATCCCGGGATTACGATGGATTGCGCTTCCTTTTGCGCAACCCTTGCAATCTGTGGTGTTTTGGCGAAGAAAAGGCGGTATATGGTTTGTTTTCTGCCGTAATGAGGCCGCTCTTCGGCGACCTCTCTTGTGGTATTCTCGGTTTGTTCTTCATAAGTGTGAAGGGGTTTACCAAGTATGTAATTGACAGCTTTGCTGGCGTTTGAGGCAGCCCAAACTACCCAGGAGGCATTATCCTTCAGAACTTTTGCCCAGGAGGCGATGTAAGCTGAAGTAAATGCGAGATCATAATTGTTTCCTGAGATCGCATTGAGAAAGCTGGCTCCCAGTTCTGCAATTAACTCCTCTTTGGAGTAGGATTCTTTTCCTGCTTCAGACATTCCGGTCATTTCCCGGTTTAGCCTGGATACATGTCCACTACTATGAACCTTCATGGAACATGGCACTGTAAAAAGCTTCTGAGTTCTTAAACTGAATTTTGTGTGGCATCCTGACCGTATCCAGGGAAGGAATGTAACAAGGATGGAATGAGGTTTTGAATTCGATATTTGGTCCCGAAGGATAATTCTTGATAATCTCATCTGCTGATAAGTTATCCGGGTTAAAATGGTTTTCAAACTCAGCGAATTTTGCAATCCTGGCCAGGCCTTTTTCGTCGAAGGTGCATTGGTCGGTGTTGAAAACATAGTAATACTTGAGCATCCAATGTTTTTTCTCATTTCCTTCAGCATCAACATCCTTTAAGGTTGTGGTGAAGACGATGAAGGTTCCCTTTTCTCCCTTGTTGACAGTTCCGCCATTTGAGCGGATCTGGTTAAAAGAGGCCCAAACGGGGGATTTGTAATCAGAACAAGCCAGCAATAGCTGGTTCACACCCTGGTAATAATGTCCGGCCAGGGAAACCGGCGAAGGATTTGACCAGAGTTGTTTCCATGAACCGGCAGTTTTCATCCCCTCGATTACCTTATTGGTAATTGTTTCGTAAATCTCATTTGTCTTCATTGCTAAAATTGTTGTGGTGCATCCCTTGTTTAAAGATGCACCTGGTGAAACATGATTTTGAACAATGATTACCGAGGGAACTGAATTGAGTCAAGGGGTAGGGTCATCCCGATTATTCATCGGGATGAAAGACCCGGAACGGTGCGCGTATTTCAACATCGAAGCACCCTTGACGCAAATCAGAGGGCTTCCTTCTAAGGCCGTTTTCCCGCAGGTACCTTTGCGAAAAATTGATGTAACGTGCGTTGGGGCGGTTAGCACCGCTCTCCCCAACCGGCCTTGAGGATTGGGGGTGAAGAATACTTAATGATATTTTACCTCAAACTTTATATGTTAAAAAGACTCAAATTCTGTAATTAATAACCGAAAAAATTGATTTCATAAGGATTATTAAGATAGTTACTGGGTGTGAATGAAAAATCAACTTTCATTTGATTGTTCTCATCCATAGTTGCATAATCCATTTGTGAATGAAACATGATAAGCTCTAAAATAGTCTCATATTGTTCAATAAATGTCTTGTAATAAGTTGGGTTAAAGTAAACATTCTCTGCATGAGCGGCTATGAGCATTGTAATATCGGACTTTAAATTATCTCTCTTCCTTAACTGTTCCCCAAGGTTACCATATAGATGTCTATCCTGATTGAAGTAACTTAACAAAAAGTAAGATTTTTTTTGTGTAGGAAATAAGGTAATAAAAATGTCCTCCATTCTATCTTCTGAATGTGGAATTGGATTTCCTTCAAAGTCAAAATCCAAATAAAAAGATGATGTAACTGCTATAGGATAGAAGGCTGGAAGCTCAAAAATCTCAGTTTCAATCACAGAAAAACTATTGGTAATTATAGCGTTATCAAATATTTTTTTATTATTGACAATATCATTGTTTGACTGTTCACCAAAGTTATACCTGTTTGACACTTCAATTTTCTTATGAGAAGCCACAACAAATCCTCTATATGCATATAAAAAATTTTGTTCAGGAGTTCCAGTATATAGACTGACTTCAATTGGCCTAAACATAGCATCATGAGTATTACAGAAGCCCCAGAATATTGAAGCGTGATTTTTACCAATTGGCTTCCCGTCAAATTCGACTTTATCAAATGTATAACTCATTACTTGGCCGTTTTCAACAATTTTACTTAAAACACCATTGTTTTGAATTGAATGTGCTGCACTAATAATTATTTTCCCCGAACCATCTACTTTACAAGTTGAGGTGTCTGCATTTGGATGCCAACATATTTTACTCTTTTCAATTCCACGCTTCATTACCTCTTTAATAATAATCTGAAACTCATCTTCGGAAATATCTGTCAAATTGAATTTGTCAAATATTTTGTAATCAGATTCGTGTCTGTAGTAAAGTGATGGTAACAGTTGAATTGTTTTCATAAACTCAATGTACATTGTTGGGTTTAATCCACCTTTACGATACTCACACATAACTTCAAAGAAATCAGTATAAACCATCTGTGGATTTTGTAGCTGCAATAAATAATTCACCATTTGAATGTTTTTTTGAGGTTAGGATATGGCCATCATGGATTAAATATAGTTATTACTCATCTAAAAAGAAACCATGTGTAATATGACGAATTGAAATAATATAAATGCGATATCATCTTAAGGTTGAACAATTTTCAATAATTTCAAATCCAGAGTTAATATATTAAAATTACTCATACTACCTCTAAAAATTACAATATATTAAATACTGATAACTCACCAGAATGTCATTTTTTCTTAGTAAGCAGATTATTTAAGTGACAAACTGAAACTAGCATAGATTAGCACCATTATCATAAAATGGCTTTAATTCTTAGGGGTGAAAGAAAACTACACTAAAAAAATGCCAGGTAGGCGTTCAGAGGATGAATTGCTTAGTCTTCGTTTGGTAGCATCACGGTTAATACGGGATCCATTGTGTCGCCGGGGCCGCAGATGGCTTTGAATTTCATGGTTTTATTATCACGGGTGTATTTTAACCAGATAATTTACTGAAAACCAAATCACTTGTTTATGTTCCATTTTAACTTTTTCAGACGTTCTGCAACGGCTTTTAGTGTTACTATCAGCTCGGCTTCGGTTGGTAAATAACCTGTAACCAAATCCTTAAAAGTGCTGTTATACGTAGCACTTAGAAGAGCCCATGTATTATCAGGTTGGTCAAAAATCAAAGCGGATGAAGGATGTTCAGGTATCCAATCATTGTTATTTTTGTAACCGATCATATCGTCATTAGCAACTCTGACAATCATTTCATCAAAATCATTGCCACTAAAGAAATTCTGTAATTCCTCACCTTTCAGCATCTGATGAATATCATATACATGGCGTATTTTATTTCGTAAATCAGCAATCGGATTCTCTGTTCTTGAAAAGCGGACCAAACTCATAATCTTCTCACAGAGTGTTCTGGTTATACTTAAAACCTGAACTGTGAACGGGGCCATGTCATATTTCTTAATCAGGTCTTCTTGGCCTTTTCGTTGCATCATTTCAGTTAAATAACAACTTACCTGCATTTTTGAGAAGGGTTCGAAATTGCCCAACCAAGTTGCCTCCAGGATAACTTGTTCACGCACCTGGCCATAATTGCCTTTATAAAATTTGTCGTACTGGTGAACTGTCTTTCTGATGTTTCCCAATTTGTTGGTAAGTCCTTCAACTTCAATTTCCGGAATGATTTTCTCTACAACTTTACTTATTGCTCTGATTTTCCTTTTTAACTGATTGTCGTTTTCTCCTTCCCTTCTGAGTACTACCAAATCAATATCCTCCGAAAACCGATCTATCAGCTTATAGCATTTGGATAATGCTGTACCTCCTTTAAAAACAGTCTGTTCAGCTAAATCTGAATGGAAAATTTCAAACAATGCTACTGTTACCCAATAATCCTTTTCTACATAAATTTCCTTTATGTCAAGCAATTCAGCTGTAGCCTGTATAGCATCCTGAAGGAGTTCTTTGTTGTTGTGCAGTTTCATATCAGTAAATATTCCAATTTGTTGCTGAAGATAATGCTTCTTCATTTAATCCAAGTTCAAATTTGGATAATGGATTTAGGCTGGCTTTGAGGTTGACTAATCCTATTTCTTTCTTAAGAACTGAGAGAATCGCACCAAGAAAGGCCCTGGTTCGGGGTGGATATTTCAAGGCATATTTCAATAACCTGGCAAGATCCGTCTCTGCCAGACTATCAATTTTTGCTCCTAGTATCCTGATTGCTGATTTCTTATCTAGATCAGGAATAGTCTTGAAGTCTTTGAGTGCATCCAGTATCTCAAGCATAAAGTAGTTCTCATTGGTAACGTCAACATAGCTTTTTGCGGGTTTTACCTGAGTTTTGCCAATTTTGGTTATTACCCGTTTTTCCCGGCTGGCAACCCTGATAGTCTTAGGAACTTGTGTGGTTAACCCCATAAGGTTGTAGAGAGATCCACCTGTGACGTAGGCAATTCGCTTACCCTCCTCAAAAAGGTATGGTTTCAGAAGCTCTTCCTCCCTGGGCCGGATTTCTCCAAAAGCAGTTTGCTTAGGTTTGTAAAAAACTCCTGCAGATGCTCTTTTAATGCCGCCTTTACGAATGAATCGCTCAATTGCCTTAGTAGCCGCACCATATTCATCCATAGCAATTCCTAATTGCTGATAGCTGAAAGTAGTACCCACTTTTATCCGGTTAATCTTTTTTTCTATTTTCTCAGCTACTTTCATCTATGGTCACACTTTGATTTCAGAATGCAAAGATAATATAGTGTATTTTAAATGTCAAGTAAATTGCGCAAATTACTTGACATTACTTTGTTATTATCGAGATTTATCACAGGAAGGTAGTCAGCCAGGTTGCAGATTTTGTTGAAGCTGGTAAAAGTCCATTTTTTGTCTTCTTTTCATGGTTTTCAACGACAAAAATATCCCTCTTAATAATCTGTCAAAAGGCATTAAAAATCACTGCACAGGCTTTCTTTTTTGCTTCTTTTTGTCTTTTACGAAAGAAAAAAGAAGTCGCCAGGGCTTAAAAAGCACTGAAAACGGCATTTTGATGAAACGGTACTTCATCAAAATGCCGATAAATATCAGTAAATCATTCAATTATCCTCAAAATAAAAAACAAATGTTTGCGAAGCAAATTTTTGTTTGTGCTTAATGACCGACCCGCTCTGCCTTTCGTGTGTTGTCACACATCTAGCCAAACATGATATATGACTACCAGTCTGAGATACAAACAGGGGGTTGAAATGACCTTGGTTTGGTTATTTTAACATAGTCAGGTATTCTGTGCTAAAAAGTAACACACGAATCTCACTTAGTTTCTCACAGGTATATAATACGTTAAATCCTTCTTAAGATAATCACACAGGAAGGAGTTAAAGTCAGGATAATTCTCATAAAGCTGCTTTGAATAATCCACAGCATTTTTATGCTGATTCATCAGATGACGAGAGAGCTTTTCTCCTGCCGGATCATTATTAAGATATAAATTGATCTTCTTGAAATTCTTCAACAGGAGTTCCACCTCATTCTTATGTGAGAAAGAGTTCAGAATAATGGTTGTGCATCTTGGATCAGGCAGTTCATAATAAACCAGAGCGGATAGGAAATCCAACATCCCGGCAAATATGGTTAAACAAGTACTACCCGGTACCGGTATTGTAGTATACCAGTTAGGCTCACTTGAACCAGCAAAATCAGGAGCTACGAATTCATATCCACCACGGTCATTTTTTAATGCCAGATAGTAAAATCCCTTTTTCCCAACCTTAATATAAGCCTCTTCTATGTGTTTGTTAAATGTTTCCCAGGGTATACCTTTTCGTTCGAGAAATCCAACAAGCCGGTTATTGCGTAAACGTTGAACATTTAAGATTTTGATCTTTTGCTGGGCAGAGTTAACAGCTTTATATACTTGTGGTGGGTGAGGAGAATAAGCATTCAACTGCTCTTTTACTGTTTGGATAGCCTGTGATTCATCAATATCCAATGTGCGACGTACCAATTTCAACAAATCACCTCCCATACCCAAACTATTATCACGCCAGGTATTTTGAAGAAGGTTTACTTTAAAGTTAGGAGTCTTTTCAAAGCTTAGCGGTGAGCGATACAGGGCGGTGAATTCATCTGTGGTCACAGGCTTAAATCCTATCCAGGACAGGTAGTTGATGATGCTTACCGGGTTACCATTCTTGTCGATCATTTCGTTATTGTTAAAGGTTTTGAATTGTGCTAATTGAAAATTAGTGATTTACAGCGTCCAAATAATCATAAGTCATTGATTAACTGATATATCAGTTAGTAAAACTGCTGTAAATGCATTGTAAATGTGTTTCTTGACTTTTACACTTAGATTTACACAAGATTTACTTTATATACTATTGATAAACAATACTATAAGTACAATTGCTTAAGATTGTAAATGTAAATCGTGTAAGTGCAAACACTATTGCTGAAATGATTCAACAAATTGTCTGTCAACACTATAGTATTTCCCTGGGACATTTATAAGTTCAATGTTGAAACGCCGGTCCATACCATATTCGGCGTTGGGTAAAACAAGTCTAGGGAAAGGTCTTCTAACTGTTGTTTTGTTCTCAGTTCCTGCTACCAGGTTGAGTTTCCAAACATCCTTTTAAGGGTTAAATTCATTTTTTGTGTTTTTATCAGTTCCCGAAAGCCATTAGCTTGTCCAGTTTTTTGCAGAAACTTTAGCCCAACTTGACAAGTGATGAAATGGCTGATAGGGATTTTCACACAAAAAAAAGAATGACCCTTCAAACCCAAAACGGAAACCAGCAAACCCGGAAAAGGAGTGCGAACCCAGAAATTCAGCGG
This sequence comes from uncultured Bacteroidales bacterium, assembly GCA_903923925.1. GTDB lineage: Bacteria > Bacteroidota > Bacteroidia > Bacteroidales > CAIXZF01 > CAIXZF01. Next base: position 552 of record CAIXZF010000064.1, on the reverse strand, counting down.
CAACCTCTAGTTGCTAATCCGGAACTATGTTGTTGATATTGAAAAAGAAAGCTACATTTGGTTTTATGAATGACCTTTCAGCTATTGTGGTGAATATTGGTTGGAGTGCCATACTGGTTTGATTTCCCTTACCATTCTTTGCTGAACTGTATGCCGCGTTTGTTACTCCAGAAAAGACACCATTGAAAGAAATGCCAATGACTTGAAAACAGTACACCACTATAACATGTAAAATAATATCCAGGGGAAAAGTCCTGAAAAAGGTCAACTATGGCCAATCTTTTGAAAATCTCTCCCATGAGATCCCTTTTATTCCGCCTTACGAGTATAAAAAAAGCCCGGCAGGATCTTCCTGCCGGGCCATTTTTAAGTGAGTTATTCCGCGCTCAGCATTCTTTTCATTTTCCGGATGGCGTGAAATTCTTTGATTTCCTCGTTTGTCATTTCCTCGACATCCATTTCCTTTTGATAAACATCCACTTCCGCGATCCTGTGATCATAAACATTTCCGGTTCTGGACCAATGTTCCAGGATCACTTTCTTTGCCTGGTC
>CAIXZF010000063.1 GCA_903923925.1 uncultured Bacteroidales bacterium | reverse complement strand
GTAATTCTGTAGGTTCTGGTCAGGATGTACGGACTTGCAGCACAACCACTACCGGCATTGTTGCTTGAGCTTTGAAGAACTACCGTTGGTGTAGCTCCGCAGTTGTCAGCTTCATCAGTTATCAGAGCCACGCTAGCAGCAGGAATACTGGCAATACATTTGATTCCGGTGATGTCAGCAGGTGCTGTTGCGGTAGGGTTAACATCATCAATAACAGTTATTGTATGACTTCTGTCAATAAAGTTTCCGCAGGCATCGGTAATTCTGTAGGTTCTGGTCAGGATGTATGGGCTTGCAGCACAACCACTCCCGGCATTATTGCTTTCGCTTTGAAGAACAACCGTTGGTGTTGCACCACAGTTGTCAGCCTCGTCAGTGATAAGGTTAACATTAGCAGCAGGAATGCTTGCAATGCATTTGATACCAGTAATATCAGCAGGAGCTGTAGCGGTAGGATTAACATCATCAATAACAGTAATGGTATGACTTCTGTCGATAAAGTTTCCACAAGCATCTGTAATTCTGTAGGTTCTGGTCAGGATGTACGGACTTGCAGCACAGCCACTACCGGCATTGTTGCTTTCGCTCTGAAGAACAATCGTTGGTGTTGCTCCGCAGTTGTCAGCTTCATCAGTAATCAGGGCCACGTTAGCAGCAGGAATACTGGCAATACATTTGATTCCAGTAATATCAGCAGGTGCTGTTGCGGTAGGGTTAACATCGTCAACAACAGTAATGGTATGACTTCTATCAATAAAGTTTCCGCAGGCATCGGTAATTCTGTAAGTTCTGGTCAGGATGTACGGATCGGCAACACAGCCAGCACCGGCATTATTGGATGAGCTCTGAAGTACAACCGTTGGTGTTGCACCGCAGTTGTCAGCCTCGTCAGTAATCAGGGCCACATTTGCGGCAGGAATACTGGCAATACATTTAATTCCGGTAATGTCAGCAGGCGCTGTTGCAGTTGGATTAACATTATCATTTACAGTTATAGTCTGCTGACATTCAGCAGTATTTCCATTCGCATCAGTTGCCCGGTAGGTTCTGGTAATAGTGTATTTGTTTACGCAGGTTAGGTTTGTAATAGCATCACCAATATGAGCAACAGTAATTGTACCCGGACAAACATCAGAAACGGATGCTCCAGGCAGTAAGATAAATTCTGCATAATTTGTAGCGGCGGTTTGAACCAAAGAAGAACAACTAATATTCTGATTAGTTGGACAGGTAATAGTTGGAGCTGAATTATCCAGCACAGTTACTGATGCAGTTGTATTGCTCGAACAACTAGATGCTGATACAGTTACTGTAAAAGTCGTTGTGTGAGAATTTTGAGGATCGCTGCTTGCAAAAGTACCTGTTGGACTTCCACTTCCGGTTAATAAAACGCCTGAAAGAACAGCATCATTTGTTCTTGACCAGTTGTAAACTACTCCTGGTACACTGTTTGGATTGGATGCAGTTATTGTAAAACTGCTACCAGGACAAACAGTTTGTGTGAGTGGACTCAAATTAATAGAAGGTACAGGTTTTACTGTTACTACTACAGTTTGGGTTGTGCCGCTGCAACTCCCAATATGAGGAGTAACAGTGTAACTAACTGTTTCCTGAGTATTTCCACTATTACTTAATGTTTGCTGAATAGAAGTTCCACAGGAGGATGCACAATTGCTATAGCCACTGAGATTCCCTGATGAAGCTGATGTAGTCCAGGAGTAGGTTATAGTTGCCCCTGAAATGGGAGTTGTGAGCCCAATATTTGTTTGTGAACCGGAACATATAGCTACATCTACAGGATCATTTAACTGAGGTGTCGGATTTACTGTTACAATTACTGTTTGCGTGGTACCAGAACAACTACCAATTTTAGGTGTAATTACATAGGTTGCAGTTCCTGTGCTTGTTCCTATATTTGTTAGAATCTGATTAATTGTTGTTCCACATGAAACAGTACAATTACTATAGCCAGATATTCCAGCATCACCTGTGGTTGACCAACTATAAGACACTGTTGGCCCTGAAATATTGGTTGTTAATGAAATCGCTGGTCCAGTAACGTTACAAATAGCTAAATCAGCTGGATCCAGCATTGTAGGGGCAGGATTTACAGTAACAGTAATTGTAAATGAAGCTCCTACGCAAGTTCCTGAGGAGGGAACTACTGTATAGGTTACATTAAGCTGCCCGTTTGTAGCATTTGTAAAAATATCAGTTGAAATGGATGCAGGATCAGTGAGGTTGGTACCTACAGTTGGTGTTCCGCTTAATCCAGGGTCGGCAACAGCAGTGATAGTATATTTTGTAATTGGTGATGAATTATCTCCGGCAGTTGGCAAAGAAACACTAGTCTGGGTGCCACTGCATGCCGTATAAGTCAGGTCATGGCTTGTTGGATTTGTACAACAAGTTTTTACCAAAATAGGGAAACATGAGGATGGACTTGTTCCGCATGAGCTGTTTGCAACAACGCAAACAGTATAACTTCCAACACTAACTCCACCCCAATCTACATTTATGGATGTGGTTCCTTGTCCTGAAGTAATACTTGCAGTTGCCGGTACTGTCCATGTATATGACGTTGCAAGAGGTACACTGCTTACTGTATAGGTTTTATTTACAGGGCTAGGGCCAAAACAAACATTATCAATATTGGAACTTATTTGTTTATAGGCAGAAAATTCTGATGTGCTTAGGCTTGTTGTATTCGTTGCCGTGGCTGTGATGTAATCCTGATAAATACTAAATCCGCTTACAGAAAAAGTAAATGCGGCATCAGCGCCGGTACCAACAACATTTAAGGTACCGATTGATGTATACCCTTCTCCATGACCAGAGATGTCCAATGGTGAAACATATAACGGATTGTTAAAAAATTCCAATCTGACCGGAGCGGCCAGAGTTCCGTTAAATTTGCCGTAAATTATCAGATTGGCACCATTCATAACAGCTGAATCAATTACAGGGTAATTCTGCAAACTGTTAGGCCCACTGTCAGCATCCCCTGAATCATTGGCTGTATTGCCATCGTTATTAAGGTCAATTCCCAAGAGTGTATTAAGGTAAATTGAATTATAGGTAATTTGATTTCCTGTACTGGTTAAATTTCCTGTTACAACAATCCCGTTAAGTGAATTGTGTGCAATAACATTTGAGAATGCAGCAGAACCACCAATAATCGTATTCTGACAATAATTCAGCTCAATGCCATTTAATGAATTTTCTAAAACTGCATTTGTCTTTGCTAAACCTATCCTGTTTTTCTCTATTGTTGTTCCAACTACAGCATTGGTTGCAGTACCATTAAGATAAATACCATTACCACTGTTTGAACTGATTATGTTGTTGGTAATAATTGTGTTATCACAAAGAGATACATGTATGCCATCGAATATGTTTCCCATTGCAATCTTTCCAGTTGCATCTGTTCCAATGTAATTATACGAAATACTTGATCCTGTAGCTTCATTGGCAGCAATATTTTCAATCAGAATACCATAAGTATAATTGTATGAGATGATATTCCTGTTGGCATCGCTTCCTCCAATAACAGTATTGTCTGTTCCTGATATTTTTATTCCAACATAGTTTCCTCCACCACTTCCATCGGGATATAATCCGATCATATTTCCGGTAATGTTGGTAAGAGCGCAATTATTGAGGTAAATACCAGCACTGCTTCCACCTGTTGCATTTACAATGGATAATCCGGAAATATCGCTTGTGCCGCTGGAAAAAGTAAATTCAATACCAGAGGAACCCATTAAATTGAAGTCAATAACACAGAGTATTTTAGCTGGAAAGTCTGCTGTTCCCGGATACGACTGTGGCTGACTATAACCATCAATAGTTATCTGTTCAGTAATCTGAGGCAAGGCAGAGAATAAGGTTATTATATGAGGTCCCGCCCCTGGAATATTGAAATTGATAATATCCTTACCCACATTTGCATTTGCATCAGTAAGGGCTTTTCTAAATGAGCCATTTCCTGAATCATAGGTATTTGTAACTGTATATGTGGCAGCCATGGCAGTTTGGCTAAAAAGTAAAATCCCGGCGATGAAACTGTAGATTTGTTTCATAATATGCTTATTGTTGTTCATAGCTCTGTGCTTTTTTTGTTTGTTGGCCCTCATTTTGTATAATTCTTAATGTACATTATTTGGCCGAACAGGCGGATCAATACAGGAGAGTATCGTTAGATGTACCGTGGCCACTGCACATTTGGCAGTTGGGTCACAGATGGTATAGGTAAAACTGTCATTTCCGGTATAGCCGGTTGTTGGAGTATAGGTAAATGTTCCGTTTGAGTTAAGTACAACATTTCCATGTGTAGTAGCGCCTGAGTATGGTGTTACAGTGAGGATATCCCCATCTGCATCAGAATCGTTTGCTGTTACATTACCGCTAACCGGAGTATTAAGGATTGTGGTATAATTATCATCGACCGCAATTGGTGGATTTAAAACATACAATCTTGCCGTATCATTTACTGGTGGAATTGTGTTTCCATGTTGGTCAACACCAAAATCAACAGAAGCATTATTGATAACATGTAATCCTTCATTGCCATGCAATGCCTTGAATGTAACAGAAATCGAAACAGATCCCAGCGGATTAATAGGGCCGATATTTGCCCAGTCAATCTGGCCTGATCCTGAAGCAGTGGGGGCTAAAGTCGAACTAACATATTGAAGGTTATAATCACTGTAAACATCCACGAGAGGAACTGTTGATGCAATTGTGTTGCCTGTATTGGTTACAACAATACTATAAGTGATATTATCATCCACGAAAATATTCACATTTAATGGACTCGTACGTGTCTTTGCCATAGTAAGCACAGGGTTATCGAGTGTTACCGGGCTTGTAGCTGTTGATGTAAGCGAATTGGCAACAGAAGTAGCAGTAATTGAATTGCTTATACTTCCACAACCAGAAGCGCAAATAAATGTGACAATGAAGTTCCTGGTTTGTCCAATTAACATTGATCCGCCCATTTCAGCTGTATTCCAGGTAACTGTCCCGGCACCAATGCTGCTTTGAGCTGGTGAGGCGCTAATGAAGGTGAGGCATGCATTGCTATACGTGTCTGTCATGTTTATGTCAGCAAGGTTAACGTTCCCGGAATTGGTAACTGTAATTTGCCATCTCACAGTATCTCCGATTTTTGCGTATAGTCCTGCAGGCAATAGCCTTGATTTTATTGTACTTAGAGATGGAGCAGCAGTAAAAATATAGGCATTGGCTGTACAAACATCAGTTGCCGTAATAGCATCTGTATAAGAGAAAAAGATTGTAGATCCGTTGCTTGCATAAAGAGTCCCGTTATTATTATTAACAGGTCCTGTAGTACTGCTGGTCATTGATCCTGTAAAAATTCCAGTATTAACACCTGTTTCTGTAAGTGTTTTATTCTCTAAATCTCCGGTACTGCTTGTAACTACAATGTTTACAGATTCTGCGCTTGCGACATTTGTATTTTTGTCCATATCTTTAACTTTGAAGTACAAAGTTCCGTTTGCTGAATACTGTGTGAGGGGGGTTCCTGAAACGTCAGTAAAGTCAACTGCACAGGGTGTACCTGTATCCAGATATTGGAGTGAAAAAGTAGTAATAGCGGTATCCTTGACTTCATTTTCATACCCTTCATTCGTAATAACACGAAGCGTATAGCTACCTTGAGTAACACCTGTTACCCAGGGGTATTCGAATGTTTTTGTACATCCACTTACAGCTACCTGGGTCATAGCTACATCTGTATTTGCAAGAGTTGGATCGGTAATCCTTAAGGCAGCACTTGTAATATCATAGTAGCCAAACGGATCTGATACAGTTGCCCGAATATATACAGTTGAACCATTATAGGCTGTTGTATTTAAAGTTCCTCCTGGGTTTGGTGCATTATAAACCCCAAAAGAAGCAATATCAATAACGTTCGTTACTGGAAGGCGAACCAGGGATGGCGTTGCAAAAGCATCATATGTAATCTGAAAAGTAAAACTGGGTTGAGTTGTAGTAACATCTAAACTTACTGTATGGCCGGCTGCTAAGATGTAGTTGGATGCCATAGTTCCTGTCCAGATGATAGTGTCATTGGCCGTACCTGTCTGGTCATATAATACAGGAGAACTTAAAGTTAGAAATGCAACTCCGTTGTCTTTTAAAATAGCAGATATAGCAGGATTACTGACAACAGTTCCAGTCATATTGCTTAGCCAGAGTTTTACTTTAACAGCACCTCCGGAAGTCAGCGTAATTGCACTGCACATAGCATTGTGCTGTGTAAAAGTAGCTGTTGTTGGTGCAGGCGAAGAATACGATATTTGTAGAGTTGGAATTGTAGTGCCGGTTCGGCTGTATAAATCGTATCGGGTTCCGGCTGCACTGCTGCCACTTGCTTCAGAAGTTCCTTTAATTAAAATTCCATAATTGGTAGCTGGTGTATTTACCCAGTTCTGAACAAGGCTTACTAATCCTGCGCCTGTCATTGTTGGTGTGGCAGTAAAGACCGTTGATGGTACAATTGCAGTAGCATTGAAGTCTCCGCCGGGAGTAGTCCATGCAGTTGTGCCAGTCCTGTTTGCCCAGGAAACATCAGTAGAAGAAGATGTAGCAGTTGGAACAGACGCAGTACCACCGGACCAGGCTGCAACAGTTCCGGTTCCTTCTGTCCATGGTGAAGTAATCTGATGACCTTCAAATGTTAAATTTATTGGCGAAGCATCGCTGCGACCAAAAGTGAGAGTTGCAGCAGTTATTGTATATCCATTGTAAGGGCTAAGGTTAAATTCTAAAAGAGCACGCAGAGGGCTTGTAAGTACTCCGTCTATTCCCATCTGGGTACAGGCCCCGTAATTGGTTGTTGTAGCACTTGGAGTAGCATTGATAAAAGCATCCTGCGTTGGATTCAGAGTAACGCTTCCACTGCTGCCAACTGCACCAAGTACTACAGTAGAGGCTGATGTAACATCGGCAGAATAAGGCTTTATACGGTCTAAGTAAGTACCGGTTCCAGAAGCAGTTGTATCACTTAAATATAAATATTTTCTGAAAGATGGCCCGGTTACAGGAAAACTATTGATGCTGCATGTACCGCCATAGATAAGGTCTGTGTAAGAAACAGCAATAGTTCCTCCTGAAACAGCATACAAAGTACCATTGTTGGCACCAGTTCCCGATGTTTTGGAAGAAGTAAGGGAATTTCTGAAATCGCCAGTGTTAATACCGGTTTCCAGGAGATATTTTATCTCACTGTCTCCTGTTGAAGATGTAACGGTTACCTTAACAGAATCTATAGCTGCTATGTTTTGGTTGTTGTCTCCATCAGTTACTTTAATATAAATCGTGGAATTTTCATTGTAAGAACTTACGGTAGTTCCTCCGCTGTTTGTAAAAAATATTGCACATGCAGTTGGATTATAATTGGCCGGTACCTTCACTTCTGATTTGAAATGAGTTCCGAAATTATCAATTGCAACAACTCTGTTAAGAATATCAGAATAGGAAATAGCCGGTCCTTTTACAACAGTTTTATAGGTAATAGAATCTTTTGCTCCGGCAGGAAGCAAGGAAATTAAATAGCCAGTTTGGTCAAGTGGGAATATAGTATTAGGAGAAGTATTGTCAGGAAGAGGTGTCAGATCATAATAAGTGCTGTTTGATTTATATGTAACCTGAGCAGGAATAGTATCATAAACAAAGATATCTGTATAAGGCTGTAAAGTAAAGTTTTTGATACGCAAAATAAACTGAATTGTATCGCCAACATCAGCTAGGTTGTTACTGTTTGCATCATAAGTGAACTTGTAGGCCTTACGGATAATAAAATCAGGATCTGGAGGAATTGTAGTCCCAATATCAAGATAAGGATTTCCAGGTCCCGCAGTTAATGCATCCTCACCCCAGGCAGCAACAATATTTTTGCCGTCAAGAGTATAAACATGCATGCCGGTCTGGTTTTTATCTGTATTGTCGTAAATTGTGACAACGCTTAAAGGAGCGATAACTCTCGATAAATCATATTTATTTCCGTTAATATCTGTCAATGCACCTGTAGCCGGGTTCCCGTCAAGGTCGATATAAATTGTCGTGTTTTCAATATCTTCTGTTGACCCTACCCAAACCGGATTTCCATTGTAAATTATCGGAGATGCACAACCTGGCCCCCAGCCAACGTATATAGAATTTGTGAGATATATTTCAGGAACAAGACAATAACCCCAATCCCAGGTTGTATTTCCTGCAGCATCCATGTCGGTTCCCCCAACTGCATAAAATGCAAGTGTACTATGGAAATGTGCCGCACTGTTCAAAGGAACATGGTAACGGTAAACACCTTTTGATGGAACAGAAAAAGACCCATTTCCTAAATTAGACTGGTAATTAATTGTTAATGCAGCAGCTTGCGGATTAAAAACAAACACATCTGAAACTGCACTAGCGTTAGTGGTTGCTACAGGAGTATAATAAGATTTATCCCACCCGGAAACTGGAACAAGATTATACCATCTGGAAGCATAAGTGGCAGCGATCCTCCCGGTTATTAGTGCTACCTGCACAGGCTTGTTAGAAGTTACTGAACCACCATGCAAAATGCCACCATTAACCTGATAGCTTTCTCCCTCATTTATGACGGCCGTAACATCTATAGTTCCATTTCCATCTTTGTCAATTAATAGCTGAGTTGCATTTTGCGACGCCCCAACACAAAGTGAAACTAAAGAAAATGAATTATCAACACCGGCAGCAATAGTTGTTTGACCTATAGGGAAATAGAAAAAATTTCCATAAGATTTAGTATTGTAAAACTCAATTGCATCCGCTAAAACCGGACCCGGGTTAATAGCCCAGCTTGATCTGGTAACTGCCAGTGAACAGGAAGAACCAAATTTATCTCTGCCATCATACAAAATTGTTGTTGGAACTCTTGGTAATAGTACATTATTTTCCAGAATTATCGGTCTGCCTGCAACAAGTGGCGGATCTGCAGGATAACCCGGAGGAAAACCATTTGCAGCATTTCCGTCGCCCCATATTTGAGTTGTAGTTTGTGTTTTAGTTCCTAAATTCAACTCATATCCATCTTCCCATTGATCGTAATAAATCAATACATTGCTTTCTGATGGTACAATGGAAATAACAGTATTATATGTTGTTCCCGTACTTGTGTATAGTACTGTAAATGCATTATGGATTTGTTGTTCTGGAAGAGGAACAAAATAAATGTAGGTCGGTGCCTGTGCAAAGCCTTTAAAAACAATGATCAACAGAATCAAAGTGCTAAAAATGCGAAAGGTGTTTTTCATATATTGGGTGGTATTACAGAAGTCTATAAATTTTCATTTCCATTCAGGCATTGTATTTTCGTAATATGAGATAAGGCTGTCCTGAAATAGATTATTTCAGCACCTTAGTTTGCGTGATATACTTTTGAATTGTTTCTCAATTTATCTAAGCGATCTCATCTAATATTAAATATCTTAAGATCGATATGTATAATGAAACAAATGTAGTTCTGAAATATGGGTTAGCGCAATTTTCAATGGCTCTAAATGTCAACAAACATCTTAGAGTTTTTCACATACCAGAATGGGAAAATTTTCCTAATTTGGAACTAATTTCAAATTATATATCTTGATTAATACTATAAGTCTCTTGAATAAAGGACTTTGGAGTATTTTTACTGTTGTGTTTTTTAAAAGATTTTGTTCCTATGCTAAAGGATAAAACTTTATTTATCGGCTTCCTCAATAAGTTTACCAACACCATAATTGATCTGATTGGACAAACTTCCGGATTCAGAGTAAAATTTCCAGATTCCAACACGAAGATCAGATTTGTAGTTTCCTTCATACCGTTTATTTCCGTTTTCAAAGTATGTACTTCTTAAACCTTCATTTTTTCCAGCCTTAAAAAAACCCTCACTCCACACTTTACCGTTTTCATAATAATACACCCAACGACCGTTGCGTTCGTTGTTTAAATATTCGCCTTCCATTCTTTTATTTTTGTTCTGGTAAAAGGCTTCTTCTTTAACCAATTCGCGTGTTTCGCCTGTTTTTTTATAATATTTAATAACTTCAGGGCTTTTATCTTCAAATCGGGATTCAACGACCTTTTCAGTGCTTGATTTGCACGATGACAGAATATAAATAATGCCAAAAAAGAGAAGTAATAATTTATTTTTCATTCGTGTAAAAGCTTAAACGTTTTCCTTTGTTTTCATCATGCATCCGACCATTTTCAAAAACAAGACATCCATTAACAAAAGTATGTGTTACGGACGATCTAAATGTTTCACCGTCGAAAGGCGACCATCCGCATTTGTAGAGAATGTTGCTTTTATTGACCTGCCAGGAATGATTTAAATTAACAACACATAAGTCAGCCCAATAGCCTTCTCTGATGTAACCACGGTCTTTAATCCTGTATAATTCCGCCGGATGATGACACATTTTTTCAACGATTTTCTCAAGTTTTAACTTTTCATCCTGAAAAAATTCCAACATAACTGTTAATGAATGCTGAATCAATGGTCCTCCGGATGGAGCTTTAAAATAGGATTGTTGTTTTTCCTCAAAAGTATGAGGTGCATGGTCGGTGGCAATAATATCGATGGTATTATCTATTATTCCTTGAAACAAGGCTTTGCGGTCTTCTTCTGTTTTAATCGCGGGATTCCATTTGATGAAGTTTCCTTTAGTAGCGTAATCTTTCTCGCTGAACCATAAATGATGAACACAGACTTCTCCGGTAATAAGTTTCTCATTTAGAGGAATATCGCTCCTTAATAAGCTCAATTCTCTGGCAGTGCTTAAATGAAGAATATGTAAACGAGTACCATACCGGGATGCTAACTCAACAGCTTTTTCAGAAGATCTGAAACAAGCTTCCTCGCTTCTTATTTTAGGGTGGTAAGCTATTGGGATGTTTTCTCCGAATTCCTCTTTATAGTAAGCAGAATTGGCTCTTACAATGCTTTCTTCTTCAGCATGGATAGCAACCAATAGATTCTTCTGAGAAAATATATTTTTCAGGCTCTCTGAATTATCAACTAACATATTACCGGTTGACGAACCAAGAAAGAGTTTAATCCCGCAGACTTCAGTAGGATCAACCTCCATTAATTCCTTGTAATTGTCATTTGAGGCGCCAATAAAAAAGCTGTAATTTATCAAGGACTTTTCCGAAGCTGCCGAATATTTTTCTTCGAGTATTTTAGTTGTAATTGCATTAGGAACAGTATTCGGCATGTCCATGAAAGAAGTAACGCCTCCTGCTGCTGCTGCCCTGCTTTCGGAATAAATATCACCTTTATGGGTTAAACCAGGATCTCTGAAATGAACCTGATCATCAATCACTCCCGGCAACAAATAATTACCTTCAAGATTAATCTCCTGAAACGATAAACTGGAATAATCGTGAACTGTGTTGACTAACTGACCTCCATTTTTTTCAATACAGTCAATTCGCCCATCAATAATCCAGATTTTTCCTGTAAAGATTTCTCCTTCATTAACAGCATGAAAGTTAGTTAGGATATAATTCATTTTTTGGAGGAAAAGTTTTTAATAAAATATGTCTGTGTAAAAGTTATGTTTACAAACTGAGAATATTAACGTTTGTATTCTCTGAACCAACTTTTTATTTTCATGCTCATTACACCTAAAATGGCCTCCTTAAAAATCCCTTTCGACATTTTTGACTGACCTTCTGTTCTATCTGTGAAAATTATTGGAACCTCAGCAATACGAAATCCCATTTTCCATGCTGTAAATTTCATTTCAATCTGAAATGCATAGCCAACAAAATGAATTCTGTTCAGATCGATGGCTTTTAGCACTTTTGAAGTATAACAAACAAAACCAGCTGTGGTATCCATAATCCTCATCCTGGTAATGGATCTTACATACATTGAAGCAAAGTAGGACATAAGCACTCTGCCCATTGGCCAGTTTACTACATTTACTCCGCGGATGTACCTTGAGCCAATTGACATGTCTGCTCCCTGTACTGCACAGGCATCATATAGTCTGGCCAGATCGTCCGGATTATGTGAAAAGTCAGCATCCATTTCGAAAATATATTCATAACCTTTGTTTAAAGCCCAATTGAATCCATGAATATAAGCTGTACCCAGCCCGAGCTTCCCTTTTCTTTCTTCAATAAACAAACGATCAGGGTATTCCTTCATTATCAATTTTATTATATCTCCTGTGCCATCGGGAGAATTGTCCTCAACAATTAAAATGTCAAGTTCTTTGGGAAGTGTAATTACTCTGCGAATCATTCGCTCAATATTTTCCTTCTCATTGTAGGTTGGAATAATAACGATACTATCAGTCACTTGATTTAGTTTTAGATCGCGAAAATACTAATTTCAATGTACTCATTTTTTAAAATTTCACATTTATAAAGAAATATAAACCAAGGAGACTTATTTCATATTATTTTTGCAGTTGTAATTTTTGAAAAAATTTAAACTTAGATAGTATGAAAAAAACCTTACTTATGCTTTTTGTCCTTGCAGGAATTATTTTAAATGTTTCTGCACAGACAGTAATTTTTACAAACGACCTTGAAATTTGGTCCGGCAATGTCCCATCAGGATTTGTTGGAGCAAAAACCAACATTGAGGCCGATAGTATCGTTCATTATACCCTTGCTTCTCATGGAGGAACATCATCTGTTCAATTGATCAATACAGAAGCAACTCATAAGCGTTTTACAACCCAACCGATGGCTGTTGTAAATGCAGAAATTTATACAATTTCATTCTGGGTGCGCGGTCATGGAAATATTCGTACAAATATTTTTGATGGCAGAGCCACAGGAAGTGGGTATGGTACTTATAATCCATATATTTCTATTAATTCAGCAAATTGGTCGCAGCAAACTCAAACAGTTACATGCACTAATACTCTCGCTACAGGAGAATTTATTTTGTCGGTACAGTCAACTTTTGCTGATCTTGCTCATCTACAGGTTGATGATGTATCAATTACTTCAGGTTCAACTCTGCCTCCAACACTGTTAATTACTTCTCCTGTTAATGCTGGAACTGTATATTCTTCCAATGTTAGTATTGTGTTCAACGTTGCCAATTTTATTGTTGGTAATCCGGGAACAGGTATCGACGGCCATGTACATTATACCGTTGACGGAGGTGCCGCTTTAATGCAGTACAATACAAATCCTATCGCCCTTACAGCTATGTCAGCCGGTTCTCATACTGTAGTATTAAGCCTTGTTGATAATGCTCATCTTCCAATAAGTCCTGCAGTTAGTTCTACTGTTACATTTACAGTGGACCTGACCCCACCACCTATTACTACTGTTTATCAAATTGAATATACAACAGACGTAAGCGGGAATTCTCCTTTTATGGATTCAACTGTTAATACTGCTGGTATTGTAACAGCTTCGTATTTGTCAGGTTATTTTTTGCAAAGCGGTACAGGTCCATGGAGTGGCATTTATGTTTATGATAATTTACATCCAACTGCAGTTGGCGATAGTATAATTCTTACGGGACTTGTTAAAGAATATTATAACCTGACTGAATTGTCAGGAATTACAAATTTCTCTGTTGTTAGTTCAGGAAATCCATTGCCTGCTGTTTCTGTTGTTGATTGCCACGCAGTTAATACTGAGCAATATGAAGGTGTTCTCGTGAAAGTTCTTAATGCACAATGTGTAAGTACAAGTGCCGGAATCGGAATGTGGAAAATAGAAGACAGTGGAGATACTTGTAAGGTTCATAACCTTCTTTTCAGCTATACCCCTGTTTTAAACAATTACTATAATGTAACCGGGCCAGTTTATTATTCATTTAATCAGCCAAGAATTGAGCCAAGAACTGCAGCTGATGTTCAGCTGGTTACAGGTATTCCTACAATAAATGGCAATGAAGCTCCGGTTGCTTTTCCAAATCCGGTAAGTAGTTCTTTGTTTTTTGATAATCTTTCAGGAATCAGAGAGATTCAGATTACCGGACTTGATGGTAAACTGGTTCGCTCAATACTTACCAATGGTCAAAGTTCAGTTTCTATTGACGTTACTGCGCTTGCGACGGGGAATTATTTCATTCAGTATCTGAATATTGATGGGGCATCAAATACCCAGCAACTCATCAAAAAGTAAAGTATTTTGAAGATAAAAAAAATAGGCTGTCTCTATGTTTGAGACAGCCTATTTTTTTTGATTATAAGGTTTATTTTTCTTTCACCAGGAATATATAAACAGGGAAGTGATCGCTGTAGCCACCAATAAAACTACCTGAAGCGAAAGTTCTCCAGGGATAACCTTTAAACTGACCTTCAGTAGTAACCAGAAATTGTCTGTTGAACACTTTAGCCTTAAAAAACTTAAATGTGGTTTTATCCTCTCCTAAAAGTGGTTTAGAAACGATAATCTGATCAAAAAGGTTCCAGGAGTCGCGATACGCTAAGGATCCAATTCCATCTTTAAACATTTTATACATAGGGTTGTAAAGCTGAGTTTCTTTAACCGCTTTTAGATCTCCTGATGCATCCAGAATTTTATAAACACTAGGATCAGTAGGATCATCATTAAGGTCGCCCATAACTACTATCTTAGCCTTGGGCTCAAAGTTTTGAATTGAATCACAAATTGCCCGTGAAAGACTGGCTGCTGCTGCCCTGTATTCTGCCCCATTACCCCTTGATGGCCAATGGTTGACAACGACATATATTTTTTCACCGTCGAGCAAACCACAAACAACAAGTTGATCGCGACTTTTAAAATCAGTTCTCCATGATACTTTTAAGCGGTGGGAGTGGGAGCTAAGAACCTGAAAATCTTTCTTTTTATAAATCAATGCAACGTCAACACCACGTCTGTCGGGCGAATCGTAATGAACGAATTCGTATCCACCAGGTTTCAAAGCCGGACTATTAATCAAGTCAACAATCACCCGTTCATTTTCAATTTCAGAAATACCCATCAGTGTTGGTCCACCTTTAACATATTCATCTCCAACCTGAGAAATAGCTTCCGACATATGTTTTAATTTGATGGCATACCTTTCTGATGTCCATTGATTTGGCCCTGAAGGAAGAAATTCTGCATCATCAACGTTAGGGTCATCTATTGTATCATAAAGATTCTCCTGGTTGTAAAATGCGATACAGGCTACTTTGAATATTTTATTCTGGGCAAAGGCAATCCCGCTGAAGTTGAAATACAACTGAATGCAAACCAGGGAAATTATAAACAACTTGGATTTTGTAATCATTTTTAAAATATTTTCAATGAAATTTTTGGGAAAGGGCAAAAATACAATTTTAAAGTGCTCAGCAGAAACAAAATTCTTTGAACACAGAAAACCTTAAATTCTACTAATTTTCAACATTCATGAAATGAGTGCTTTTTTTTTGTTCCTTTGTTGCCCCTAAAAAAATCGGTAATAGAGAATTACATCTTTAACAAGATTTAAAAAATGAAGAGAATTTTTACTTTTTTAATTTGCTTACTTTTAATTTCCCCAGTGTTTTCACAGGGGTTCCGCATATCTGGTAAACTTACAAATTCTGCGGATGGAAGTGCACTTGTGGCCTGGCAACTACGTATTAACAACACCACAGCAACCACTGATAATGATGGATTTTATGTTCTGAATGGGATTCCTTCAGGTGATTATCAACTTGAGTTTTCAAAACCGGGTTTCAAAATTTCAACCATGCCTGTTAAGGTAGATGGAAAGGATCTGAAACTTGATTTTAAGATTCAATCAATAGCCGTTGAAGGAGATTCTGAAAACGGAATAACTGAAGTGAGTCTGAATAATGTAGAAACGGATGATGAAACGAAAGATCAGAATATAAGTGGGCTACTTCAGTCAACAAATGATCCATTCCTTTCAACAGCAGCTTATACTTTTGGACCACTTTATTTCAGAGTCAGAGGTTATGATTCTGAAAACCAAGTTGTTTATATTAATGGAATTCCTGTGAATGATGGTGAGAACGGTCGTGCTTCTTTTTCGGAATGGGGCGGTTTAAATGATGTAATGCGTCAGAAAGATTTTTCGAATGGAATTTCGCCATCATCTTTTAGTTTTGGTGGTCTTTCCGGTGCAACAGATTTTCTGACCCGTGCCTCTATACAACGCAAACAGGATAAGCTTAGTTATTCTTTCTCAAACAGGGCATATCATCAGCGGCTAATGTTTACTCATTCAACAGGTTTGATGAAAAACGGCTGGGCATATACCTTCAGCCTTTCGCGCCGTTGGGCTGAAGAAGGTTATGTAGATGGTACTTTTTATGATGCTTATGGCCTTTTTGCCAGTGTAGAAAAGAAGATCAATAACGCACACAGTATTGCTTTTACTGCATATGCTGCTCC
Organism: uncultured Bacteroidales bacterium; assembly: GCA_903923925.1. Lineage (GTDB taxonomy): Bacteria > Bacteroidota > Bacteroidia > Bacteroidales > CAIXZF01 > CAIXZF01. The sequence goes on along the minus strand of CAIXZF010000063.1, from coordinate 87,209 downwards.
AACCCGACGTGGTCAGCAAGGTGGATCAACACAAGAAGTCTACGATATTACCGGTAGTAATTTTTATAATCCAAACTGGGGCTACCAGAATGGAGAAAAACGTAATGCTAAAGTGAAACGTTTTACCGAACCACAATTGATCCTCAACCATATATGGAAAATTGATGATAAAAGTAAGTTAACCACCGGACTTGGTTATTCATTTGGATATAATGGAACTTCAGCATTAAATTGGTACAATGCAAGTGATCCACGACCTGATTACTACCGCTACCTGCCCAGTTATTTCACAGACCCTGCCATTGTTAATGGTATGACGAATGAGTGGAAAACAAATAGTTCGGTTAGCCAGATCGATTGGGATAAACTATATAATATTAACTATAGTTTCAATTCTGAAGGTAAACAGGCAAGATATATTGTTGAAGAAAACAGGATCGATCAAACTCAGCTTTCCCTTACATCTCAGTACAGTAAGCAAATAAATGATCACATCAACCTTGTTGCAGGTGTTGAATACAGCAAATATACCGGCCATCATTTTAAAGTTCTCAGCGACCTCCTGGGTGGTAATTTTTGGGTTGATATTGACCAATTCGCACAAAGAGATGTAAATACAGGCTTATTAACTGATCCTTCCAGTCTTCAGAATGATTTGAATAATCCAAATAGAATTATTTATGCAGGCGATCGTTTTGGGTATGATTATGATATTCACAAAGATAACTCTCAGCTATGGTGTAATACAACGTTTAATTACAATAAAATTGATGGATTTATTGCAGCTCAGATTAGTTCAACAAGTTTCTGGCGCACTGGTAATATGAAGAATGGACGATTCCCCGATAATTCATATGGTGATGGTGATAAAAATAACTTTTTTGATTACGGACTTAAAGGTGGAATTACTTATAAAATTAATGGTCGTCAGTTTGTTGTTGTTAATGCAGGCTATCAGACAAGAGCTCCATTCATGAAGAATGTATATATTTCGCCAAGAACCAGAGATGGAGTTATTCCTGACATCACAAGCGAGAAGATTGCAAGTGCAGATATCAGTTATATAATTAGGTATCCATGGTTAAATGCCAGAATTACTGCGTATCAGACAAACTTTAAAGACCAGACCGAAATTAACAGTTTTTATCATGATGATTTCCTGACTTTTGTGAATCAATCAATGTATCATATAAACAAAGTTCATCAGGGAATTGAATTTGGTGCTGAGATTAAAGCGACTTCCGCTATTTCGGTTGTTCCTGTTGTTTCAATTGGTAATTTCCGGTATACAAATCGTCCGGATGCGACAATTTCTTTTGATAACGGATCAAAACCAGATACCAACGAAGTTATCTACTGTAAGAATTTCTATGTTTCAGGTACCCCTCAAACAGCAACTTCATTGGGTTTCAAGTACTTTAAAAAATATTGGTTTGGTAATCTGAACTTCAATTATTTCGATCAGATGTACCTGGATTTTAATCCTGAAAGAAGGACCAGTTATGCAATTTCAAATCTTGGTTCAGGCGACCCTTTGATTTCTCAGATTACTCAACAGGAAAAACTAAAAGCAGGAGCAACAATTGATGTATCAATTGGTAAATCATGGAAGTTTAAAAAGTATTTCCTCAATTTTAATTTCAGTATAAGTAATCTTCTTGATAATCAGGAAATTATAACAGGAGGTTATGAACAATCACGTTTTGATTTTGCAACCAAAAATCTCGCAAAATTTCCACCTAAGTATTATTACTCCTTTGGCCGTACCTATTTTTTGAATGTTAGTTTCCGAATCTAAAATAATAATAGAATAAATACATAGCTATGAAAAGAATACATTTACAAATTGCTGTGCTTATCAGCTTTATGATGATGGCTGTTATCGGTGCCTGTGTTAAAGGCGATTTTGATGAACCACCCCTGAATGTGCCTAAATTCGTTCTTCCTGCTGGTGCAACACTTAAAACGATTGCTGATCTGAAAGCACTTTACCCAACTCTCCCTGTTTTGGATTCAATTGAATCCAATATCTATATCAAAGGCAGAGTTGTTGCAAACGATGAATCTGGTAACCTATACAAGAAATTGGTTATTCAGGATGAAACCGCTGGCATTGAACTGGAACTTGACCAAACAAGTTTGTATACCATATATCACCCGGGTCAGATGATTTATGTAAAATGCCAGGGAATGTATATTGGCGATTACCATGGTTATTTACAATTAGGCGCCCTTTACCAGGGAGCCATTGGCAGACTAGCATCAGTATTTGTTAAGGATCACCTTAAACTTGACAGTCTTCCAAACCCAAATCTTGTTCCAGCAGCCAAAGTTGTTGCAATTCAGGCAATTTCGAATGCTGATAACAGCACACTTGTCAAATTCACTGATGTTAAATTTGTTGAATCCGGACAGCCATACGCAACAACCACTGCAACCACCAACCGTACAATATTGGATAATACCGGGAAATTGCTGACTGTTCGTACGAGCAATTATGCAACATTTGCCTCTGCTGCAATTCCAGGCGGAAAAGGGACAGTAATTGGAATTATGGGTGTATATGATGGAACTTATCAGCTAACTTTACGTGATACAACTGATGTTATTGGATTTACTCCTGTAGGTCCTGGCCCAACAGGTGATTATGTTTATCCAGATGCTGTTATTTCTCCTATTGCTTCATTAAATGAACATTTTGCCACTGTTGTTACCAATACAGATATTGCGCTGCCAAACTGGACTGTTAAATATTCTAAAGGTACCAGAAACTGGCAGGGAAAAACATTTGCAGGTCCTCCAACTGAAGAATATGCACAGGCAACTTCTTATGGTAGCACTAATGTGGATGCTGAAAATGCTATGTGGTTAGTAACGCCAGCAGTAACATATTCAGCTGCACTGAACTTAACATTTAAAACTGCTTCTACCTATTGGACACATGATGGTATAAGTGTTTATATTTTAACAGGTTATACAGGTGGAACAACTGGAACCTGGACTAAAATTGAAGGTCTTACTCTTGCAAATCAGGCCTCATCAACATCGGGTACGAGCAATTGGATCACAGGCACAACTCCGCTTTCTGCTATTGTACCAAGCGGTTATTCAGGAGCGATCTATATTGGCTTTAAATACACTGGCAATAAACCTGCCGGGCAAACAACCACTTATCGCCTTGATGATGTGAGCATTCAATAGTCAAGAAATTACTTAATAAAAGGAGGGTACCTTATTTTTAGAAGGGCCCTCTTTTTTTATCGCAAAATCAAGGGTTTATTAGCTCAATTTTTTTAATTGAAGACAGAGCATCTGCAATATTGTTAATGTTTCTGAATGAAAGGCTAAGTCTGTCATTAGTTTCTTTCATTCGACAAATTGCCGAATTTATTTTTACGAATTCCAGCATTCTGCCAAAAGCATTTGATGAATAATATGGCGACTGAGGGTTACTTACAAAATACCCTACCATACTATGATTCTTAAGAATTATCTTCTCAAACCCCGCTGTTTTAGCTGTTTTTCGTAATCGTATTGTATCAAGTAAATCAACAGTCTGCTTTGGAATGGGGCCAAAACGGTCGATAATTTGTTCCTGCATTTTTAGCAGTGATTCTTCAGTTTCACAGTTATCCAATTCTTTATAAAGATGGATTCTTTCAGCAATATTTGAGACATAACCATCTGGAATAAGAATCTCCAGATCAGTTTCAATTACACAATCACGTACATAATCCGTATCATCTTCTTTTACAAAAATATCCTTGAAAGTTGAATTCTTTAGTTCCATAATAGCCTCATCCAGAATCTTCTGATACATCTCAAATCCAATATCAGTAATAAATCCGCTTTGTTCGGCTCCCAGAATATTGCCGGCACCTCTGATATCGAGATCTCTCATTGCAATATTAAAACCACTTCCAAGATCGCTGAATTCTTCGATAGCCTTTAATCGTTTTCTTGCTTCATCGGTTAATACTGAAGGAGGAGGAGCAAGTAAATAGCAGAAAGCCTGTTTATTATTACGGCCAACCCTTCCTCTTAACTGATGTAGATCGCTGAGACCGAAATGATGTGCTTCATTGATAATAATAGTATTTACATTCGATATATCAAGGCCACTTTCAACAATAGTAGTTGCTACTAAAACATCATATTCGCCATCAATGAAATCAAGCATTATTTTTTCAAGTTTATGCCCGTCCATCTGGCCATGTGCAATGGCTATTCTTGCATCCGGGACAGAACGTTGAATCATTCCTGTGATCTCAAGAATATTCTGAACTCTGTTATTGATAAAAAAGCATTGTCCTCCACGCGAAATTTCATAATGAATTGCATCGCGGATTATTTCTTCATTAAAGGGATGTAATTCTGTTTGAATAGGATGACGATTTGGTGGAGGGGTATTAATAACACTTAAGTCCCGCGCTCCCATTAACGAAAATTGCAATGTACGCGGAATTGGAGTTGCAGTAAGAGTCAGTGTATCAACATTAATACGCAGTTTCTTTAACTTCTCTTTTGCTGCGACTCCAAACTTTTGTTCCTCATCGATTATGAATAATCCAAGATCTTTAAATTTAATATCCTTGCTTAACAATCGATGGGTTCCAACGAGAATATCTGTTTTACCAGATTCAAGATCTTTAAGGCTTTGTGTTTGTTCTTTAGCCGTTTTAAAACGATTAATATAATCGACTTTGCATGGAAAGTCTTTTAATCGTTCACTAAAAGTTTTATAATGTTGCAACGCAAGAATTGTAGTTGGAACAAGCAATGCCACCTGTTTTGAATCTGTAACAGCTTTAAATGCTGCTCTGACAGCAATTTCCGTCTTACCAAAGCCTACATCACCGCAGATTAGCCTATCCATAGGGAATTCAGCTTCCATATCTCCTTTCACATCCACGGTAGATTTTATCTGGTCTGGTGTATCTTCAAACATAAAAGAAGCTTCTAACTCGTGCTGAAGGTAAGTGTCGGGAGTGAAACTAAAACCCTGGGTTGCTCTTCTTTCAGCATAAAGTTTAATAAGGTCTTTAGCAATATCTTTAACTCTTTTTTTAGTGCTTTCTTTAATTTTATTCCAGGTATTGGAGCCAAGCCGGTTCATTGAAGGAGCGGCTCCTTCTTTACCCGTATACCTTGAAATTCTGTGCAAGGAATGAATGTTCACATACAAAATGTCTTCATTCTTGTAAATAATTCTGAGCGCTTCCTGAATTTTTCCGTTATTCTCAATTTTTTCCAAGCCATCAAACCTACCAACACCATGATCAATATGAGTAACATAATCTCCTGGTTTTAATCCATATAGTTCTTTTATTGTAAGAGCTTCCCTGGCTGTAAATCCTTCTCTGAGCTGAAATCGGTGGTAACGTTCAAAAATCTGATGATCAGTATAACAGGCAATTCTTCTGTCATGATCAATAAATCCTTCATGTAATGTTAATCGGATAGTTTTGTAAAAGCGCGGTGTTTGCTTTTCTTCTTCGGTTAGAATATCATCGAAAATCTTATGAATTCTTTCTTCCTGTTTTTCACTGTCAGTGTATATAATATTTGAATAACCTTTGAGATAATTATCTTCCAGATTCGTTTTAAGTAATTCAAAGTTTTTATGAAATGGAGGTTGAGGAGTCGTGTTGAAATCAATAGAAATTGAGTCTTTGAAATATTTATGTCTTCCGAATTCCAGAATTATAAGGTTTAATATTTCTTTAAAGAAACCTGATTTATCAAGATAGAGTAATTCAGGTTTAATGTGGTTTATTTGTTTTGGCAGGTTCTCGTAAACTGTAACTATTTTGTCGAAATCCTGACCAACACGGTCGGCTGCAAATGCAAGATCGTCCATCCACAAAACAGATCCAGTTGGGAAAAGCGAAAAAATACTCTGACGAACTTCTGTACTTGCAGCCTGGTGGATGTTTGGTAAAATAGTTACGGAATTTAATTTTTCTTTAGAAAGCTGTGTTGTAGGATCAAAGCGACGAATGGACTCAATATCTTCGCCATCAAATTCAACACGATAGGGGAGTTCATCGGCATAAGAAAAAACATCTACTATACCTCCACGAATTGAAAACTGTCCGGCTTCAATAACGAAATCGGTTCTTTCAAAATCATATTCTGAAAAGATATCAGTGAGAAAGTCAATTCCACAACTATCGCCTACTTTAACTTCCAATCTTGCTTTAGAAAGATAATTTCTGGAAACAACTTTTTCGCATAAAGCTTCAGGATAGGAAACAATTGCAAAAAGTTCCTTTTTATTTCCAAGCCGGTTAATTACTTCCGACCTGCTTAATACGTTTGCATTATCGGTCTGGTCGGGTTCGTATGCTCTTTTATATGAAGTCGGAAAGAAAAGTATATGTTTGTTGGAGTAATTTTCTTCCTTTTCATTGAAAAGTAATTCCAGATCATTGTAAAAATAAGCTGCAGTTTCTTTGTCCTGCATTACGATCAGGTGATTTCCACTTCGTTCTTTTGCAATAGAGTGAGCAAGCATTGAACGTGAGGACCCGGTTAATCCGCCAGCATAAAGTCTGTTTTCGCCTTGATTCAGCAAATGGATCAGTTTGTTGATCCGTTCATCATTAGAGTAGATATTCATTATGATGTTTAGTATTACATCATGTATGTTTTCAGGAGCTTACTAACTCAGGATTAATTCTCTTTAATTGGAAATTCACAGAAATTCTTGGATAACCTCTCCATAAAATATTCTGCTTTTTCAACCATTTTTTTACTTCCGACAAAAAGTGGAGATCTCTGATGTATAGTATACGGATGTATGTCGAGGATTCGTTTGAAACCATCCGAGGCTTTTCCTCCTGCTTGTTCGGCTAAAAAGGCAGCCGGAATACATTCATACAACAACCTTAGTTTTCCCATAGGTTGCTTTGTAGTACCAGGGTAAATATAGATTCCTCCACGAATTAGATTTCTGTGAAAATCGGCCACCAAGGATCCTATATATCGTGTAGTATACGGCCTGTTTGTCTTTTTATCATCTTCCTGGCAATATTTGATATACTCCTTAACGCCATCAGCAAAATAGATATAGTTTGCCTCATTTATTGAATAAATGTTGCCATTGTCAGGAATAGTCATATTTGGGTGTGAAAGCAAAAATAAACCAACAGAAGGATCATAAGTAAACCCATTAACTCCCTGTCCTGTTGAAAAAACCATCATAGTAGATGACCCGTAAATTACATACCCTGCAGCTACAAGATTAGTGCCTACCTGGAGAATATCAGTTTCATCTGCTGGTTTACCAGGTTCAGAATTCCTCTTATAAATTGCAAAAACAGTTCCGATTGAAACATTTACTTCGATATTTGAACTTCCATCCAAAGGATCAATTGCCACAACATATCGCCCTTGATTTGACAATTCATTGTCAAATATTATTGCCTCATCTTCCTCTTCGGAAACAACTGCTGCGCAGGCTCCACCAAAACGAAGTGCATTCAGGAACTGCTCATTCGCAAAGACATCAAGTTTCTTTTGAGTTTCTCCCTGAACATTCGTATTTTCAGTTTCACCCATAGTATGGCTTAGTCCGGCCTTATTAATTTCTCTGTTAACAATTTTTGAAGCAATCCCAATATCATTAAGCAGACGGGTAAATTGTCCGGTTGCAAAAGGATTTGAGGTTTGCATCTCATTAATAAACTGAATAAGTGTCTTCATTTGTGTTGTGCTGTTTTGAGTTTTTGTGGACTTAATGCAAATATCATGAATATTCACTGAATTTGCAATTAAACAGCACCATTTCATGATTGTTTTTAAATAACAGAAATAACCCGATAATACTATATGAATTTACTTCTGTCGCAGTTAAAAATTCTCCTAAATTTGTCTTATATATCAGGAATTCTATGAAAGTATTCAAATTCGGAGGGGCATCTGTAAAAGATGCCTCCGCATATAGAAATGTCGCAGAAATAGTCAGGCTATATCCAAAGGATAAATTAATTATTGTTATCTCAGCAATGGGAAAAACAACAAATGCTCTTGAAGAACTGGTAAGATCATATTTTCATAAAGACAGGCAAAAACAGCGGCATTTAAAACAAATCAGGATGTTTCATAAAGATATTGTGGAGGACTTATTTCATGATAAATCACATTCTGTATATGCGGAAATTGGAAGGCTTTTTCAGGAACTTTCTTTATATATTAAGTCTGAGCCTGGCAGTAATTTTGATTATGAATATGATCAGGTAGTTGCCTATGGCGAATTATTATCATCTTGTTTACTAAGTCATTACCTAATAGATGTAGGAATAGGCAATTCACTTTTAAATGCATCGGATGTTATTATGACTGATGATAATTTCAGGGAAGGTCGTGTATATTGGCCACAGACAATACGCTTGATCCGTCAGAAATTGAAAGATTTTGCAACTGCAGATCTCGGATTGGAAAATGTGATTGTAACTCAAGGGTTTATTGGCAGATCACCGGATGGTTCTTTTACAACCCTCGGGCGAGAGGGATCGGATTATTCGGCTGCAATTTTTGGTCATGCCATGGAGGTTGAGGAAGTTGTTATCTGGAAAGATGTTGAAGGTCTTCTGGATGCAGATCCAAAGCTTTTTTCCAATGCAAAATTAATAGAAACTATTTCTTATCATGAAACAATAGAGCTCTCATTTTATGGTGCCAGTATTATTCATCCCAAAACAATTCAGCCTTTAGAAAACAAGAATATTCCCTTATGTGTAAAATCTTTCCTGAATCCTCAATTAACAGGATCCGTTATAAAGCGGATAGAAGGGACAGAAAATCCACCTTCGTCAATTATTGTTAAAGAAAATCAGATGTTAATCTCAATAGCTTCAACAGATTTTTCTTTTATCGCGGAAAAGAACCTTCAAAATATTTTCAGAATCTTTGCAGAACTTGCTGTCAGGATAAATGTTATGCAAAACTCTGCTATATCATTCTCGGTTATTATTGATGATCCTCAGTACAAAAAAAAGCTCTTGCTAAGTGAACTCTCAGCGTATTTTAAAGTAAGATACAATGAAGGGTTGAAACTTATTACAATCAGGCATTATACGCCCGAAATCATCAGATTAGTTACAGGAGACAGTGAAATATTGCTTGAGCAAAAAAGCAGATTCACCTATCAGGCAGTAATCAGGTAAATCGTAAAAACAACTGCCTTTCCCGAATGATCTCACAATAAATCACGAAGAAAGGCAGTCATTTCAATTAATTGGTCAACTATTTTGCCAATACAACAGGGAAATCATATTCAAATTCTCTGAAATGAGGCTTTTCGAGAATATTTGACAAGAAATCAGAATAGGTATCCGTAAAACTGAATTTGTTAATATTGTAATATTCATCAGACAATGGCATGTTTCCAATTTCGCCCATGTCTATTGAAGTAGTGTTGAATTCTTCCAAACCAATAAAGGGAGTCATCTTCATTAAAACCGGCATTTGCCCATAGTCTTCCCGAAGTAATAAATCCACTACTTTATCTGCCAGTGCCCGGGTTAACCTTCTGTCGTATTCCGAACATTCGCCTGAACGAGGGTAATAACCTGTGATTTGTGCTCTGGCTTCTGTTTTTAGTTTTTGCGAAATTTCTGATGCGATAATACCACTAATCCCACCAAATCTTGGATGGCCATACTCATCGAGTTCTGATGAAGCATAAACAACGTCAACTTTACCAGATTTCTCATCATACCATCTGGTTCCTTCAGAAACAGGAATAATCAGAGCCTTCTTTTTGGAGTTCATATAAGCTTCTTTTACAATCTCGAAGAAAAACTCTTTCCGTTCTTTCGTAATCTCAAATTCAGGAATCAGCGCAAGTTCGCCACCTCCAAATAGTGCAGTTCCTGTTAACCACCCGGCATCTCTGCCCATAACTTCAAGAACCATAATCCGCGAATGTGATTCAGCTGTTGTTTTTAGTTTGGCTGTAAATTCCATTATTGATTTGGCTGCGGTGGGGAAACCAGGGCATAGAACTGCTTCAATCTCTTTTCCTTTGTAATTATGATAAGTATGGGTGCGTAAATCATTATCAATGGTTTTTGGAAAACCAATTACAGGAATGCCTTCTTGTTCATACAAGCGCTTGGCAGCTCCGTTTGTGTCATCACCACCAATGGTTACAAGTACGTCGATATGATAGCGGTCGAGATTCCGTAAAACCTGAGGAACCCTGCTTTCAGGATTTTTCTTCGAAGGGAATGGATTTGTCCGACTTGATCTCAATGCAGTACCTCCGTAGGTCCCGTCATAGGGTTGGTGACTTAAATCTAAGATATCACCATCGCCAAGAAGTCCTTTCCAGCCCTGGCGGATTCCATATACCTTGTATCCCAATAAAGACGCCCGGTTACGAATGGCTTCTATACTTGAATTTATAGCTGGGGTATCTCCTCCACCACTAAGAATTGCAAGTGTTTTTCCTTTAAAAATTTTATGTTCTTTCATATGTATGCAGTGATTATTTATGTTATAAAGTTATCAAATATTATTTAATCCGGTAAATTCAGATAGAATCTTATCAGCCAATATTGAAGCGAGCTTTACCTGGCTTTCCTGGCTCCAACCTGCTATATGGGGAGTAAGAAGTACTTTTTCTGACGCAATCAGGTATTTCATAGCTTCTGTTTGTTTTTCAGGCGAAAAGAATTCAAAAGAAGTATCTTCATATTCAATAACATCGAGAGCAGCTCCTTTAACTTTGCCATTTACCAATGCTTTAACCAGATCTTCTGTATTAACAAGCATTCCTCGCGAAGTATTTAGCAGCCTGAATTGTTTGTGAAAATTATTAATATATTTATCATCAAACATATATGTTGTTTCTTTAGTAAGCGGTACATGAAGACTCAAGATATCTGATGTTTCAAAAATCTCCAACATTTGTACTTCCTTCACTATTTGTGTACTAAAACCAGTCTTATATTTGTCATACGCAATGATGCTTGCACCAAAACCCTGAAGTCGCTCAGCAAAAGCACTTCCCATGTTTCCATAGCCGATAATTCCAATAGTTTTGCCTTTAATTTCCTCACCCCGGTTAGCTTCACGCATCCATTTACCCTGCCGCACCTGCCTGTCTGCAGTGTTAATATTATTCATCAGGTTGAGAAGCATCCCTAGTGTATGTTCTCCAACTGCATCCCGGTTTCCTTCGGGAGAATTAAGGCAAAGCACACCTTTAGCAGCAGCATAATTAACATCAATACTGTCCATTCCGGCACCTACTCTTCCGATAAATCGTAGCTTTCTGGCGGAATCGAGCACTTTTTTATCTATACTTATCTTGCTTCTGATTATAATTCCTTCATAGTCGGGTATTAGTTTATAGTACTGCTCTTTTGGAAGATCCGTCAGATAATCAACCTGAAACCCATTCTTTGTCAGCAATTCGGGCAGAATGGGATGGGTGTTGTCAATAAATAATACTCTCATTTGTAATTTTATTTTTTAAAACCGTTCAGATTATTGGGTGCAAAGTTAGACCTGTTAAAAATAAAAAATACATACTGCCGTTAAAAAGAAACATTTTGAGTTACTTTGTGGACTAATTACACCGTTTCATCAATATCTTTAACGTGAAGAAATTATTTCTTTCATTTTGTCTGTTTTTGCAAGCATTTTTGATGGTATCGGCCCAATCCGGCGGAAACAGTACATATCCTTTTCTTAATCTGGTAACTTCTGCCAGAATTGCTTCAATGGGCGGCGATTTTTTAGCTGTTTCTGACAATGATCTTGCAGTAGCAGCAGTAAACCCTTCATTGCTTTCTCCAGAAATGAAGAATCAGTTAGCCATGCAATTTGTTGATTATTATACTGATATCAACTATGGTTCTGTATACTATTCAAGGACTTTTAAGAAGATAGGCAGCTTTTCAGGAGGTATTCATTACATTGATTATGGTAAGTTCGACCGGACGAATGTAGGTGGAGATATTGAAGGAACTTTTAGCGCTTCTGAATATGCAATTCAGGTTGGATGGGGAAGAAAGCTGGATTCAAATTTCTCGATAGGCGCCAATCTGAAACCAGTGTTTTCATACATGGATGGTAACCGCTCCTTCGGACTTGGAACTGATCTTGCAGGAAGTTACCACAATTCAAAGCGTGAACTAACAGTATCTCTTCTTGCGAAAAATGCAGGACGCCAGATATCAAAAGACGCTGTTGGAGAATTGGAGAATTTTCCGTTTTCAATGGAAATTGGCGTAACAAAGAGGTTAAAACATTTACCATTCCGCTATTCCGTTATTTACCAGCATCTTGAAAAATTTGACCTTACCTATGCTGACCCACTTGTAGATAAACCAACTATAGATCCACTCACAAACGAAGCAGTTAAAGAAGATAAAATCGGGAAATTCACAAATAAATTAGCCAGACACTTTATTGTAGGTGGCGAATTTATGCCTTCAAAGAACTTTAGTGTTCGATTAGGATATAACTATTTGAGGCGTAAAGAATTAGGTGTTGATACTAAAATGTCCACTGTTGGTATTTCATGGGGATTCGGACTTAAAATCAAGCAATTTCAGTTTAATTATGCCCGATCCGCTAACCATGTTGCCGGTTCCCCTAACTATATCAGCATCGTTGCCAATCTTGGGGAATGGATTAACTGATAAAAAAATGGGTATAAAAGTTAGTATTGAATCGCATGCCGGTTTCTGTTCTGGTGTTAATGCTGCAATTAAACAAGCTGAAGATGTTTTGCTTGAAAAGGGCAGCGTATACTGTCTTGGCGAAATTGTACATAATAAAGCTGAACTTGCAAGATTGGTTGACAAAGGTTTGCTTGTGATTAATTACACACAGTTTGAAAATTTAAAAAATGCGACAGTTTTAATTCGGGCACATGGTGAACCACCTGAAACATATCAAATTGCAAGAAAAAATAATATTGAATTATTAGATGCAAGTTGTCCCATTGTTAAAAAACTTCAATTCAGGATTAAGAATGATTTTGAGAAATCGGTAAATACTGATTTTCAGGTTGTTATTTATGGGAATGCAGGCCACGCAGAAGTTATTGGGCTCTCCGGCCAGATTTCACACAAAGCTATACTTGTAAAAGAACCAGCCGATCTCCTTCAAATTGATTTTAGAAAACCTGTGCGATTATATTCTCAAACAACCATGGGTATTGAGGGATACAGGCAGATAGCAAGTTTGATAGAGGAGCAAATGCTTGATGCTAATAAAGAAACGATGCCAGAACTGCAGGTTAACAATACTGTATGTAAGCAGGTATCCCGGCTGGTTCCTTACTTCACGGAATTTGCAAAGCGGCATCAAATAATTATTTTCGTAAGTGGCAAAAGTAGCAGTAATGGCAAGTATCTTTACAACATCTGCAAACAGGCTAATGCCAATACATTTATGGTTGCCGGAATTAATGAACTCTGCAAGGAATGGTTCGATGTTATTTCATATGCTGGAATATGCGGGGCTACCTCAACACCACATTGGCTGATGCAGGAAATTGCTGATTTTATTGAAAACAATTTTTGAAATGTACCTGCAGAAATTAAAACTTACAAATTTTAAAAATTACGAGACTGCTGATCTTGGCTTTTCGGAAAAGATAAACTGCTTTGTTGGAGATAATGGTGTTGGAAAGACCAATCTGATGGATGCAATTTATTACTTATCTTTTTGTAAAAGTTACTTTAACCCTCAGGATATGATGAATATAAGGCATACTGAGGATGCCTTTGCTATTCATGGAACCTATCTGCGAAATGAAAACCAGAGTGATTCGGTAAGCTGCATTCAACGGAGAAATCAGAAAAAGCTATTCAGGATGAATAAAAAGGATTACGATCGTCTGGCTGATCATATCGGACTGTTTCCCCTTGTTATTGTTTCCCCATCCGACAGCGACCTGATAAGCTTGGGCAGCGAAGAAAGACGCAAGTATTTTGATGGCGTCATTTCTCAATTCGATAAGGTCTATCTTGATGATTTACTAAATTACAGTCGTGCGCTTCAGCATCGGAATGCACTTTTAAAAAGCATTGCTGAGCATGGAGGACAATCAATAGAAAGTATTGAAGTATGGGACCAGCAGATGCTGGAACCCGGGCAGAGAATTTTTGAAAAACGAACCTTATTTCTAAAAGAGTTTTATCCTTTGTTTCAGAACTATTTTGAATTTGTTTCAGAAGGTAGAGAAGCTGTTAATATTGAATATGAATCGCAGCTTCGTAATCTTGAATTCAAAGAATTATTACGAAGTTCGATACGAAAGGATCTTGCAATGCGCTACACAACAGCCGGAATTCATAAAGACGACTTCATGTTTTCTATTTCAGGATATTCAGCAAAAAGATTTGGTTCTCAGGGCCAGCAGAAGTCATTACTGATTGCTTTAAAACTTTCTCAGTTTGAATATACCAGGACAACAAAGGGTTATAAACCAATTCTTCTTTTTGATGATATTTTTGATAAATTAGATGAGCGTAGGGTAGGACAATTAGTCAAACTTGTCGGGGCAGATGATTTCGGGCAGGTATTTATTACAGATACTCAACCCGACAGGATTGAAAAAATATTCAAACAAGTTGAAATTGAGCACAGGATTTTTAACGTTAAAAACGGGGCCGTGGCAGGTTAATTTACTTCGTGATTAATTTAACCTGCAGATCATAAGCCAGGTATAGTAACTCCAGGTAAAGGGTAAGAAAGAAATAATTAGTTTTAATACTTCTCAAGTGTTTCAAAGCAACGAACATAAATTAAAAGAAATAATCAATGAATTGATCCATCAATACAGATTGACTGGTAAGTTAAATGAGCTTAAGCTTATAAAGTCATGGGAGGTTGTAGCAGGACCAATGATAAAAAAACACACTCTCGATCTTAAGGTGAAGAATTCGAAGCTATTTGTTAAGCTTGATTCACCTGCTTTACGGAACGAACTTAGTTACTCCAGGCAAAAGCTTATCGATTTACTTAATAAAGAAGCTGGAGACAAAATTATTTCTGATATAATTTTCACATAATACTTACGCCCTTCTAGAATTCATAAACGCAATGAATGCAAAGAAGGCGAAATGAGCGCAAAGAAGGAAAAAATTACAGAAGATTGTTGGAGTACTGATCTTTCTGACATTTCGGTTTGCATAAAAAAACTAACAACTTTCTAATTTTCTGTTATTTGGTCAGGAATTCTGACGTATAGCGTATATGCATTAACGATGCTAAATTAATGTCGATTATAAATAAAATTAATAATAATTGGAAAAGTTAACAATGTAATATAAATTTGCACTGTTAAATATAAGATTAAGTATTAATAGAATAAATATTGTACAATGGACAATAAGGCAATTCAGGAGCAGCGGTTAAGAGGATATTTTATTGAAGCAACAAAGGAAATGCTTAAAGGCGAAGGCCTGCGTAGCCTCAGCGTACGGTCAATTGCAGACAGGGCTGGATATTCGTATGCAACGATGTACAACTATTTCAGAGATGTAAAAGAATTGGTTTTTGAATGTGTAAAGGATTTTCAGGAAGAATGTGAAAGTTATATAAAGAATGAAACTAAAAAGTCGCCTCTGGGAATTGAAAGGATAAAAGCAACGACAAAGGGCTATATGAAATTTTTTATACAATATCCCGGAATATTCGAGCTATTTTTCATTGAGAAAATGAATGCAATTAATGGAAAGCAGCCAACGGTTGAGGTAATTTGTTATTTCCTGGACCGCTTATGCCAGGATGATTGGAATTATTGTATCAGAAAAAAAATCCTTACACAGGAAATTGCTGATAAAAAGATGAAAGAACTCAGGTATAATTCAACTGGGATGCTTTTAATTTACCTGAACAGGCAACAACCATCTA
This sequence comes from uncultured Bacteroidales bacterium, assembly GCA_903923925.1. GTDB lineage: Bacteria > Bacteroidota > Bacteroidia > Bacteroidales > CAIXZF01 > CAIXZF01. Next base: position 71,324 of record CAIXZF010000063.1, on the reverse strand, counting down.
CCTATAATGATTTTATCAAATTAATTGACATACAATTGAATGAAATACTAGGAAATCTGGCTTAGGATTTTCTTTTGCAAAAGGTGATGAGCATTTATTCTACTATTATTTCGTCAGAGAAAAGCCAGGCTTTTTTTCCTTTACCATCGTGCCAATCAGGGCAAATTTTAAGGGATTTAGCTTTTACCTTTACGAAACGGATGTTATTATAGTCGGATTTTGCAGCAAATAAATTAACAGTTTTCGTTGGATTAGGCTTTGATGCATTTATTTTTATTGTGTTCAGCTTATGCCAGATGATCCCGTTTGAGGAGACTTGAAACTGAATTTCCTCCGGAAGAAAAATCCAGGAGGGTTGATCTTCCAGGAACCCGACAGAAACGGAATTTACATTACACTTTTTATTAAGTTTTATTCTTGCAACTAAATCCTTTCCCTCAAAGCCCCGCCAGTTACCGTCTCTGAATTCGGCTGAACCAAGAACCCCATTCAGAAGCGCATTATTCCCTCCTGAATATTGTTTTGCAAATGAATTTCGCAGCTTACACTTATTTTGGAATGCAAGATGCCGTGCATATTTTAATTCCGAATATGCTGGTGAGGTTAATTTGTTTTTGTAGGCCCTGGCTACAATGTGAACATTTGAAGATATTGGTATTCGTTGTTTAAATTGATCTGCGGAAATTCCCGGCATCGAGCCATCAAGCGTGAAATGAATAATGGCAGTTGTATCTTTACAACTTAGATTCATAAAGATTTCTCCCGATGAATCAGGATCTAGGGAGATTTTAACTTTTCTATAGTAAAATGGCAGGCTGTCGGTACGGAAGGGAAATGCAGGTAATCCCTGAGAATTGAACAAGGATGCGGTAACAGTATCTTCGAAGGCATATCGGACAGATTCAGGATTGCTTACTTCATCACTTGAAACGAGGACAAAATTTTCTGATATTTCTGCAATAGCTTTCTTGAAAATATTATCTGAACCTGCGATTCTAAATCCTTTAAGATTATTTTTATTAGCAGGTGTTACAAGTCCTAAAGATGCGTTACTGAACTTAACTTTTATTTTATTTCCCGATTTCTCAATTCCAGAGCAGGATGGACCTTCTATAGGACCTTTATTAATGTTGTACGTTTTTTTAAGAGCTAAAGCTGCAAGTCTCCTGCCCACTTCCTGTTTATTTTTGGGGTGAATATTATAGATATCTCCAATATCAAGCGTAGAAATCATACCAGTATTAGGAAGTTTCAATGCACTTGCCTGGGCTTCCATTAAGTAACCATTCAGTTCATGTGCTTCTTCTTGGTTATAATTATATGGTGCAATCTGAACAAAATAAAACGGGAATTCACTGCGGTTCCATGCCGCTCTCCAATTTTGAATCATTGTTCTGAATAATTTCCCATATATATCGGCATCCCAACGGTTGGCTTCACCCTGATACCAGATTACACCTTTTATGGTATAAGGAATAAGCGGTTGAATCATGCCATTAAATAAGACAGAAGTTTTGCAGGCTTCGTAATTTACTGAGTTAGGAGATTTAAGATAATATTGAAGATCAGCTTCTTTTTCTAATGATTTTCTCGAAGTCCAGGATTCAGCTGGAGTACCTCCCCAACTTGAATTGATTAGCCCAATCGGGATTTTTAATTCTTCAAAAAGATTAATTCCATAAAATAATGCAGTGGCACTGAAACTAAAACCAGTTTGTGCCGACAAAATTGACCAGCTGGCCTGGCAGGTATCGATTGGTTTGTCTGAAGTCTGGTGTTTGATATTACAGAGGCGGATTTTAGAAAAATCGGAATTCCCGAGTTGCGTTTTTGTATCAGCAAAATCAGAAGCACCAAGTTGATTAATCGAGTATTCCATATTTGATTGCCCTGAGCATAACCAGACTTCACCTAATAAAACATTTGAAAGGACAATCTGGTTATTTGCCTGAAAGGTAATAGTATACGGCCCACCAGCATCTGCGGTTTCAATATTGAACAACCATTTTCCTTCTTCATCAGCACACATGGAATAGAGTCCCTGATTCCAGCTTGTTGAAATAGATATTCGTTCTTTTGGATCAGCCCAACCCCAAAGGATAACCATGGAATTGCGCTGCAAAACCATGTTACTAGCAAGAATTGAAGGAAGCCGGACATTAGAAAAACAGAAAAATGGAGCAAAAAGAAGAATTGTTATTAAATAGCGAAAAATAGTATTCATCGGGATATTTAAATAATTTTATAAGCAAAGGTAGTTAAGATAATTTCCTTTGCTTATATTGATTTTTGAGTGAAACCCTACTTTACCCTGAAATCCAATAGTTTCTTTCCTTCCAGAAATGCTTCCAATCTGTCATTAATTTTAACAGGACCGACACCAGCCGGAGTTCCAGTAAAAATATAATCTCCTGTTTTGAGGGTTATATATCTGGATACATGTGCAATAAGTAAATCAAAGGAAAAAATCATATCAAATGAATTTCCCTGCTGTACAGTTTCGCCATTGATATCAAGATGAAACTTGATATTGCTATGGTCAGGGAATTCACTTTTGTCAATAAAATTTCCAATAGGTGCTGAACCATCAAAAGCTTTTGCAATTTCCCAGGGTAATCCTTTTTCCTTACATTTTTGTTGCAGGTCTCTTGCAGTGAAATCGATACCAAGTCCGATGGCATCATAATACGTGTGAGCAAATTTAGGGAGGATTGCTTTTCCCAGTTTACAGATACGCAAAACCAATTCAGTTTCATAATGGATTTCCTGTGAAAAATCAGGAATAAAGAATGGAAAGTTATTTCTAAGCAAAGCACTATCAGGCTTTAGAAAAAACACAGGTTCTTTAGGAACAGGATTGTTAAGTTCTTTAGCATGTTCGGCGTAATTTCTGCCAATGCAAATGATTTTCATAGAATGGGTTATTAAAATGGCAGTTGGTTATTCGTTTTTACTGAACCTTTGTTGAAGCCCCTGAGTTTGATAGCAGTAATTACTTTCTTTGTGTACAGAGGAAAATCACTTTTCATCATCCAATCGTAATAGGAGGGTTCCTTATCAAAAACATCGAGAACAACTTTTCCTTTATGTTTTCCGAAATTAAAAACTTCGTTGTTTTTATCATCGAAAATAATCTGGCCAGCAAGATCGGCGAAGCGGGAATGGAAAGAAAATTCGTGCAGCGCCTGTATGTCGTTTACAACAGGAACAGATTCTCTGCCGAATCTATCTTTATATGAAGTGTCTTCGTAGCGGTCGAGCTGAGCTTTCAGAATTTCATAAGTTGCTATCGTGTCAGCTTCTGCTGAGTGGGCGTTATCCAGGTTTTTGTTGCAATAAAATTTGAATGCCGCACTTAAGGTACGGGGTTCCATTTTATGGAAAATACTGAGTGCATCAACAAATCTTCTTCCTTGCAAGTCAAAATCTACTTCAGCACGAAGAAATTCTTCTGCAATAAAAGGGATGTCAAATTTTATAGAATTATATCCTGCAAGATCGCAACCGGAAATAAACTGAGCAACCTCTGAGGCAAGTATTTTAAATGTAGGTTTATCCTTTACGTCTTCATCTTTAATACCGTGAATAAAAGATGCTTCAGCGGGAATAGGGATTGTTGGATTTACCAACTGAGTCCAAGTTTTTTCGCTTCCATCAATATTTACACGATGCAGGCAAAATTCCACAATTCTGTCGTGAATAAAGTTAATTCCGGTAGTTTCAAGGTCGAAAAATACAATTGGACGGGTCAGTTTTAGTTGCATAGGAAAAAATTATTGCTTTAAAAGGAAAGTTACTTTATAAATGTCAAGGTTCCCAAGACCACCTTCTCTGAGAGCTGAAATATACGCATGATCCATTGATCTTCCGAAGCTGATGGAATAATTATTTTCCGGATTATTTAATGGATAACCAATATTCTCAGCCTCACTGAATGTATTGTCTTTTGAATTCCATATTGTTTTAAATATGTCATAACCACCCATGCTTTTATGGCCCTGCGAACAGAAGAAGAGAGTCTTCCCGTCGGGCCCAAGGTATGGATTATCTTCATCGTATTGTGTATTAACTGAACTTCCCAGATTAACAGGCTTACTCCAACCGTCTTTAGTTTTCATACTAAAATAAATATCTCCACTCCCAAATCCACCTTGTTTGTCGCTGGCAAAAAAAAGAATTTTCCCATCCGGTGTCATACATCCAGCAGATTCCATTGTTTGAGGAGTATTTATTATTGGACCAAAACTTTCAGGGGGCATATAAACATTATTTTGTTTTCGAACCTGATAAAGATCATTTTCAACTTCATGGTTGCTAATGTTAACAAGATAAAGAATCAAACGGGTGCCGTCACCGCTCAGCCAGGTAACTTCATCAGCAAAGTCGGTATTAACGGGAGTGGGGAGCTTTTTTGTTTTTGACCACAAATTATTAATGAACTTTGATTCAAATACTACAGCATATGGATAACCATCATAATCGAGGGGTGCATTGAAGTTTGCCGGACGTTTGGTTACGAAAACGAGGCTTTTTTCATCACCTGTTACAAATGGGTTATAGTCAGGATATTGTGAATTGACATTTTCTCCCAGATTTTCAAAGATAACAGGAACCGGTTTTGATATTAGTTCCATCGCATTTTTGCAATATTCTATTTGCCTTTCGTATGAGATAATATTGTTATCCTCATTTTTTTTGAAGTTTGCATATCGTTTAAATGCTTTAATCGCATCAGAAAATCTGTATGTAAACTGGTAAGCTCTTCCCAGATCGTACCAAGCCTGCGGATCACAATAAGGATCATAGGCAATATACTCAAGTAGGGGTAAAGCTAGGCGTTTGTCAATATTTGTATTCAGGTAGCAAACAGCCAGGCGGTGTTTGTAAAGGACATTCGCAGAATCCGATTGAAGGAGAATTTTATATTCTTCAAGAGCTTGACCGAAATGAAGAGATTTGAACAAATCATCTGCTATTTTTTGATCGGAAATGCGATCAGGCCTTTGCTTTTGAACAGGAGCAAGGCTAAGCAGCATTATTAATATGCTAATAAAATAAATGCGCAAAAATGGCACTAATTATAAAGTTTGGTTGATATCGAAATTTTCAAGATATTCCTTCATTTTAAAAATAAATTTTCCACCCAGAGCACCGTCAATTACCCTGTGGTCATAGGATAATGAAAGATACATCATTTGTCTGATTCCTATCATATCACCCAGTGGAGATTCAATTACGACCGGGCGTTTTTGAATAGTACCTACAGCTACAATAGCAACCTGAGGTTGATTAATTATCGGAGTTCCCAGTAAAGTGCCAAATGATCCTAAATTAGTAAGTGTTATTGTACCACCTTGAATTTCATCCGGTTGAAGTTTATTATTTCTGGCTCTGGCTGCAATATCGTTTACACTTTTCACAATTCCAAGCAAGCTCTTTTCGTCAGCATTTTTTACAACAGGAACAATTAAATTTCCGGAGGGCAAGGCAACAGCCATACCAATATTGATATTTTTTTTCAGAATTATTTTGTTCCCGTCTACAGATGAATTTACTAATGGGTAGTCTTTGATAGCTTTTGCAATTGCTTCAACGAAAATATGTGTAAAAGTTAGTTTCTCGTTTTCTCTTTTTAGCAATACATCTTTCTGCTTTTCGCGCCAGGCTACAACATTGCTCATATCAACCTCGATAAAAGAAGTAACGTGGGGAGAAGTCTTTACCGATGCCACCATATGATCAGCAATTAGCCTGCGCATTCGGTCCATTTCAATAATCTGGTCTCCTCCAGAAATGGAAATCGGAGCAGGGGCAGGGGAGCTGCTGGAATTACCCAGTAATGGAATTGGCTGATTAACAGGATTTGAACGGGTCTTAATATATTCTAATAAATCATCTTTTGTTAGCCTGGAATCTTTACCACTGCCAGCAATGCCAAAGAGTTCAGCACTACTGATATTTTCCTGTTTCGCAATACTTTTTACGAGAGGAGAATAAAAACGTTTATCATTAACAACTTCTATTTCATGAATTGGCTTAGTTTGCACTGCAATGCTGATATCCTGCTCTTTACTATCTGAAGAAGCATTCAATTCCTGTTTTAGAACAGGTTCAGAATCGGTTTCAGTTTCTCCGCCAATATCAATTATTGCAATAATTTCTCCAACGGGAACAACATCACCGACTTTATAAAATAATTTAATCAGAATTCCTTCAACAGGAGAAGGTATTTCAGAATCTACTTTATCGGTAGCGATTTCAATAATTGTTTCGTCTTCTGAAATTTGGTCGCCTTCAGCTTTTAACCATCTGGTAATTGTAGCTTCAATTATGCTTTCACCCATTTTGGGCATGACGATTTCAAACTTTGCCATCGTTAATATATATTCGGTTTATGGTTATGATATTTCATTTGAATTTCTTCCTAATTCTTTGAATCCATGAAAGATAATGTTCAAGTCATAGGATATCTTGTAATCTCTTGCATACAACAGATTAAGCTTGTCAATTGTTTCGAAATCAAGATATTTATTCTTAAGCGCATCTTTAGGATTTAAAACGCCCTTAAGTATTTTTGGTAATTTAGTTTGTGAATTATTTTTAGTTTGGATATAACCAACCCATGATTTATTTTGAATTAAATTTAAAGCTATGTTAATCAAAAGGTTAAAGGGATTTCGTACTAAAAATATTGCAACAGGGTATATTAGCAGCAGAGAAATGCTTACTGCAAGATCCAGAAAAAATTTCTTTCTGATATTTGAATGTGTACTAATAGAATTAATATCAACAATATATAAATCACCACTGGTACTTATACTTTTGCTGCCAATAATAGCAAGGCTTTCAGGTGGTGCTATTTTAAAGTCTATTTCAAGTTGTTGTAATTCAGACATTTTATCGATAATCTGTGCAGCAGGAATATCTTTGCCGCAAAAAATCACTTCATCAATAGTGTAAATGTGGATAATTTCCTTTAGCCGGTTAATTCCACCAATAAAACCTTCGGTTTGCTTAGTATTATCCTGAATACCAATGAGTCCAATAAAAGATGGATTAAGCAATGCTGTTCGGACAATATTTGCGACTCTTTCTGCTTCCTGTTTTTCGCCAGCAATTAAAAAACGTCTGTTCTTTTTTGATCCCAGGCGGTACAACCTTATTTTCAGTACAAAATGAAGAATGAGCCTGGTAGCTATTATACTAACGATAGCCCAGGCTAAACCAATGAGAATCAGTGCCCTTGAAAATCTGTAGAATTCAGGTAATAAAGAATAGAGAACAAGAATTACTAGAGTACCAATCAGTAGTCCCTGAATTATTTTGAGGATATTGATTGGTTTATCATATCCTCCAGCAAGATAAATGCTAAACAGCCAGAAGACAATATATGCCGGTATTGAAATAAAGGTAAATTCCGGTGGATAATGGCCACCACCGGGGAAGATATAGGTTTCCCAAAAACCTTCAATGCTATAAATTCCGGTAAAAATAACAGCTGTATCCAGCAATGGGAGAAAAATAGCATTCAGAAATCGGGAAGCAATAGCGGCGAATGCTCTCAGGTATATTGCAATATGAATTAAAATGGAGATAATTTTTGCATTTTTACTTGAGAAGTGTTTCCCGGCAAAAATGATCATTGCATTGTAAAAAGTGAATACATAATTTACGCTGCTTTTTTTAGTGCTTTCGCCTTTATAATGAATAATTCGTGTTAAAGGGTAATAATAATTTTTGTATCCCGCTTTAATGATGCGGTAGGAGAGATCAATATCTTCTCCATACATAAAAAAGGTTTCATCAAGCAATCCTGACTTTTCCAGGGCTTCCTTGCGTATCAGCATAAAGGCACCGGATAGAATATCTACTTCATGGACTTTGTCTTTATCAAGAAATCCCAAATGATACCTTCCAAAAATCTTTGATTTCGGAAATATTTTCGACAGTCCAACGATTTTGTAAAATGCAACATCAGGTTTTGGCAAACCTCGTTTTGATTCAGGTAGGAACTGTCCTTTTCCATCGATCATTTTAACCCCCAAAGCTCCTGCTTCAGGATGGTTTTCCATAAAAGCTACAGTTTTAGAGAGTGTATCGCTTTCTACAAGCGTATCAGGATTAAGTAAAAGGATATATTCTCCTTTTGCAATTCTCATTGCCTGGTTGTTTGCCTTCGAAAAGCCAAGGTTCTCCTTATTTTCAATAAGAATAACTGATGAAAATTTCTCCCGGATCATCTCTACAGATCCATCAACAGAATTATTATCTACAACAAAAACTTCCGAAGTGATTCCTTCGCAGGCATGCATTACAGAATGAAGACATTGTTCAAGAAAGTGCCTAACGTTATAGTTTACAATTACGATTGTAAGTTTCAATTCATGCATATGCTGCAAAGGTAAGTAAAATCGCGAGAGTGCTATTCCTATTGTATTTTGGTTTAAATTTGACCTAAATAATCAGGTTTAATGAAGCGAGTTTCCATAGTTTTTATGCTGCTGTTTTTATTGTTTGGTTGCCAGCAGCGAGCCGTAAAAAGCAACAAATCTTTAGTTACGGTGAGTATACTGCCGCTAAAGTTTTTTGTTGAAAGAATAGGAGCTGATTTCTTCGATGTAAATGTTCTGGTGCCACCAGGTTCTGGACCTGAAACATATGAGCCAAGTCCTCAGGAGATGATTCGTGTGAGTAATTCCGTACTATTCTTTAAAACAGGATATTACGAAATTGAGAATCTCCTTTCGGTTAAGCTGAAAGATATGAATAAAGACCTGACTGTTGTAGATTTATCGAAAGGTGCAGATATTATTAAAGAGGTTCAGGAAGAAGGACATGCTTCACATTGTGGAGGCGTTGATCCTCATATTTGGTCAGGGATCTCAACTTCTAAAGTAATGATAAACAATATATTGCAAGAATTATCAAACAAATTTCCAGAACACAAAGCAGAATTTGAGACTAATTATTCAAAACTAATTACTGAAATTGACAGCCTTGATGTTTACATTAAAAATAAGCTAAAAGGTGCAAAAAGAAGTACTTTTGTAATGTATCATCCTTCATTGGGATATTATGCCAGGGATTATCATTTAAATCAAATTGCCCTGGAAGCGGAAGGAAAGAGTCCTTCAGCTTCACATATAAGGTCTTTGATTGACCTGATCAGAAAAGAAGAAATTAAAACAATTTTTCTTCAGGCTCAGTTTGATGTTCATAATACAGAAGCAATTGCCAATGAAATTAAAGGGAAAGTTGTTACTATAGATCCTTTAGATGCAGATTGGTTAGGGAACATGTACAGAATGACAGATAAAATTACAACATCACTTAATGAGTAAAATAATTGAAATATTTTCATTGTCAGCTGGATATGGAGACGATCTGGTGTTGAAGGATGTAAATCTGACCGTAAACGATAATGATTTTATTGGGGTTATTGGTCCTAATGGAGGAGGGAAGACTACTTTGCTCAAAGTTATGATGGGTCTCATTAAACCATACAGTGGGACTATCACGATTTCAAAAAGCAGTAAGAGGAAAAACGGGAATGTTTTTGGATATCTTCCTCAGATTACGAAAATTGACAAGAAATTTCCTATTTCAGTACTTGACGTTGTAATTTCAGGGATAATACCACAAACAGGTGAAAACCAAATTACCACAAAAGAAGCAAAACTTAAAGCCAGATCGTTATTAGAGAGAGTGGGAGGAGAGCATCTTTGTGAGAAAATAGTGGGGGATTTATCAGGAGGTCAAATGCAAAGAGTTTTACTGGCCAGGGCAATTATTTCATTGCCAGAATTATTGGTACTGGATGAACCAGACACATTTGTTGATAATAATTTTGAGCGGGATCTTTATGAATTACTTAAAGAGCTTAATAAAGAAATGGCTATTATAATGGTGTCGCACGATTTGGGAACAATTTCATCGTATGTTAAAACTATTGCCTGTGTAAACCGGGGACTGCATTATCATCATTCGAATGCAATTACAGAAAAAGTTTTAGAATCCTATAATTGCCCTATCGATCTGATTGCCCATGGCGATCTTCCTCACAGGGTTTTAAAAGAACATGAACACGTGAATCATGGAGAATGATGTATTGGGTTTACTGCAATACGATTTTTTTCGTAATGCTTTGCTGGCCGCATTTTTATCAAGTATTGTATGTGGAATAATAGGTACCTATATTGTTAGCAGAAGGCTGGTATTTATTAGTGGAGGAATAACCCACTCGAGCTTTGGTGGTATTGGCCTTGCATATTTCATGGGGTTTAACCCGATTATTGGTGCTTTAATATTCAGCCTGTTATCGGCTTTTGGTATTGAATTTTTATCAAAACGCTCCGACCTGCGTGAAGATTCTGCAATAGGAATGATCTGGACAATTGGAATGGCATTGGGGATAATTTTTATTGCAGCTACCCCCGGATACTCGCCCAATTTAATGACGTACTTGTTTGGAAGTATCCTTACAGTTGCCAGTTATGATCTTATAGCCATGCTGGTTTTGGCAATTGTTGTAATTTTTATTTTTGTATTCTTCTACAGAACAATACTTTATGTAGCATTTGATGATGAATATGCAAGAACTCGCAGGTTACCTGTCGATTTTATTAACTATCTTATGTTATCGCTGATTTCATTTGCAATAGTGCTAAATATTCGAATAGTAGGTGTAATTTTATTGATATCCTTTCTGACTATTCCACAGGTGACTGCGAATATTTTCACTAAGGAATTTAAAGGAATGTTGGTATTATCTGTCATTTTTGCATTATTGGGTTCTGTTGTTGGTTTACTGGTTTCTTACAGGTTTAATATTCCGTCCGGCCCTTCAATTATTTGTGTTTTTGTATTAGTGTTTTTACTGTCGAAGTTATTAAGGTATCTTGCGGTAGGGCTTAGTTTGAGAAGGCAAATGAAGAATAGTCTATAATGAAAAGATTTAAATACATATTAATTCTACTATTTCTGGCTGCAAGTATTACTTCCTGCCATAAGTCTAGTGAAGTAAGTAATATATTTATTGGTTATGATTATTTTCCGCTAAAGCAAGGAAGCTGGATACTGTATAAGGTTGATTCTGTATTTTATTCTCCATTTGGCACAGATAGTTCATCATGGTTAATGAAAGAGGTAATTGATAGTATTTATACTGATGGTCAGGGCGTTACAAATGGAATAGTCAAAAGGTACAGCACCTCTGCAGAGAACCCAGCATGGAATATTCCGCCTGTAGTTTGGAATGTTTCATTAAGTAGCATTACTGCTGAAAAAGTAGAAGACAATATTCGTTATGTAAAACTGGAGTTCCCCATTAAAAATGGGTTAAAATGGAATGGAAATTATTATAATGGTGAACCAGAGCAGGTATTTACTTATAAATGGATAAATCAAGGTGGAATAATTGGTAATTTTGTTTTTGATTCACTCCTAAAAGTTAATCAGCAGGATTTCTCAACATTGATTTCAAAGGATTTTAGTGAGGAGGTATATGCTGTTGGAATAGGGAGTGTTTATATTCATAAAGAACATCTTTCGAATTTACTTGCTTCCAAAACCGGTTATACTTACAATGCTGAAATTATAGATTGGAGTGACTAATAATTAACAGAATTTAGAAGTAGACGTTCAATTACAAACAAATTCAAAAAAATAATAATGAAGATCCGATTACTTATTTTATTGATTGTCATGATAATCAGCATCCCTGTTTTCAGCCAGACTGGAAGGTATTGGGTTCAATTTTCTGATAAAAATAATTCGACCTATTCAATTTCCAATCCTGCGGCATTTTTGTCTTCACGAGCAATAACAAGGCGAACGGTTCAGGGAATTCCTGTATTAATCAATGATTTGCCAGTAAATCAGGTTTACGTTAACGGTGTTTTTGCCACTGGAGCAATACTGCTCAACAAATCAAAATGGATGAATGGAGTGATGGTAGCAATTACTAATTTATCTCAATTATCTGCAATTAATCAGCTACCATACGTTGCAATAACAAAATATACAGCTCCATTAGCCAAGGATAAAACTTCGTCGGATGAACGGGGGAGTAAATGGGTGCTATTTGATAAGCTGAATAATTTTTCGAATACAACAGTCAAACCAATTTTACATAAGCCCAAATCGATAAGTGTTTTGGATTATGGAGCTGCATACAACCAGATTCACATGATGAATGGAGAGCAGTTGCATGATTATGGATATAAAGGAGAAGGTATGATAATAGCAGTTATTGATGCAGGATTCTTCCATGTAAACACAATTGCTGCCTTTGATAGTTTGTATGCTAATAATCAAATTATTGGGAATCATGATTTTGCAGAGCCAGGTGGAAATGTTTTTGAAAAAAGCACTCATGGTATGATGGTTTTATCCACTATGGGAGGGAATCTTCCAGGGCAGTTGGTAGGAACAGCTCCTAAGGCAAAATATTGGTTATTGCGCTCAGAGGATGAGACTACTGAATTTCCTGTGGAAGAATACAATTGGGTTAGTGCTGCTGAATTTGCAGATAGTGCTGGAGTTGACGTTATTAATTCATCGCTTGGATACACTGAATTTAATGATATTTCATTGAATCATACGTATTCACAGATGGATGGGATGACAACAGTTGTGACCCGGGGGGCGGCAACAGCCTCATCAAAAGGGATCCTGGTTGTGAATAGTGCAGGAAACTCGGGTGGTTCATCCTGGCAATACATCGGAGCTCCGGCAGATGCGGATAGTATTCTTGCTATTGGAGCAGTTGATAATATGGGATCCTATGCATACTTCAGTTCCACAGGTCCTTCTGCAGATGGCAGGGTTAAGCCTGATGTTGCAGCTCAGGGTGAGGGAACTTATGTTGCAAGTTCCAATGGGAATGTATTTCCTGGCAATGGAACATCCTTTTCGAGTCCGGTTTTAGCTGGAATGTCGGCATGCTTGTGGCAGGCCAGTCCGGGATTAAGCAATCTGGAAATTATTCAGGCGATTAAACAAAGTGCAAGCCAATATTATACTCCAGATTCACTGCTTGGTTATGGCATACCGGACTTTTCGCTTGCCTTGATGATTTTATCAGTCAAAAATTTCCCCAATATCGATTTAGGTATGCATCCTGTTGTATTTCCGAATCCTTTCAGGGATGAATTTCAGGTAGGCTTCAATGTTACTGATAGTCAAAATGTTAAGATTGAAGTTTATGATATTGCTGGGAAATTAGTATATGTAAAAGACGGGATTCCTGCTTCACCCGGAGGAAGTAAAGTGAGAGTAGAAATTTCTTCAAGTTTTAGAAAGGGAATCTATATCATCAGACTTCACTCAAAATCTCAAATTTATACAACTAAAATCAACAAAATCTGATAATTTACTTTTGTTCCCTTTCAATTATTTAATAATTATTTCTACCTTTGCACCCCTATTTTTAGGTAGTTAACTGAATTATTAACCCGGTCCTGAAAGGGGCCACAAAGCAAATTTCATGAGTATTAACCCCGATCAGGTGAATGAGCCTGAAAATTTAAACGAATCTGTTGAACAGGTTGATTCTGTTGAGGAACAAGTTGAAACAGAAGTTGTTGTAGATGAAACTGAAACCGAAATCGAAACTGAAGCAGAAGTTGTTGTAGAAGTAGAAGAAGAAGTAGAAGTAGAAGAAGACGTTGTATCACAAGAAAATGCTGAAGTTGAAGCAGCCTATGAGGCAGCTGAATTTGTACAAAATGTAAGAGAAACTCCGGTTGCTGAAACATTTGTACCAGATGAACCAATGGCATTGAAGAGAGCATTTGCTTACGTACCTCCGGTACAAGTTAGTCCTGAAGATTTCGATTGGGATTCAATCAACAAAAAGCACCAGGTTTATTCTAAAGATGAGCATGCAAGGCTGGAGTCGATGTACGATAAGACCTTAAGTTCAATCGTAGAACACGAAGTTATCGATGGAACAGTAGTTGCAAGAAACAACCGCGAAATCGTTGTAAACATTGGATTTAAATCCGATGCTGTTATTCCGGCCTCTGAGTTCAGGTATAATCCTAATCTTAAAGTAGGAGACGCAGTAGAAGTTTATGTTGAAAGCCAGGAAGATATAAGTGGTCAGCTTGTACTTTCACATAAAAAAGCCAGAATTCTCCGTTCATGGGAACGCATTAATAAAGCATTTGAAACACAGGAAATTATCACCGGTTATGTTAAATGTCGTACAAAAGGTGGTTTAATAGTAGATGTATTCGGAATTGAAGCATTCTTGCCTGGTTCACAGATTGATGTTAAGCCAATTCGTGATTACGATATTTATGTTGATAAAACGATGGAATTCAAGGTTGTAAAAATCAACCATGAATATAAGAATGTTGTAGTATCACACAAAGCATTGATTGAAGACGAACTCGAAATGCAGAAAGCTGAGATCATTTCTAAGCTTGAAAAAGGACAGGTACTCGAAGGTACAGTTAAAAATATCACCTCATATGGTGTATTTATCGACCTTGGTGGCGTAGATGGTCTGATCCATATTACAGACCTTAGCTGGGGCCGTATAAATCATCCTGAAGAAATTGTACAGCTTGATCAGAAGATTAAAGTTGTTATCCTTGACTTCGATGAAAACAAAAAACGTATTGCCCTCGGTTTAAAACAACTTACACCTCACCCATGGGATAGCCTTGATCAAAATCTAAAAATTGGTGATAAGGTACAGGGCAAAGTTGTTGTTATTGCCGATTATGGTGCATTTGTTGAAATCGCTGCAGGCGTTGAAGGCCTTATTCACGTTTCAGAAATGTCATGGTCACAGCATTTGCGCACTGCACACGATTTCTTAAAAGTTGGGGATACTGTTGAAGCAGTTATTCTGACTCTTGATCGCGACGAGCGCAAGATGTCCTTGGGTATTAAGCAATTAATCCCAGATCCATGGGCAAATATCATGCAGAAATATCCGGCAAACTCCAAGCATACTGCAGTTGTCAGGAACTTTACCAATTTTGGTATTTTCGTAGAACTTGAAGAAGGTGTTGATGGACTTATTCACATTTCTGATTTGAGCTGGTCGAAAAAAATCAAACATCCAGCTGAATTCACGAAGATCGGAGAGAGCATCGAAGTTATTGTACTTGATGTTGATTCAGAGAACCGTCGTTTGAGTCTTGGTCACAAACAACTTGAAGAAAATCCATGGGATGTTTTCGAATCTGTTTTTGAAGTAGGTTCTGTTCACAAAGGAACTATTGTAAATCAGGCTGAAAAGGGTGTCGTTGTTGCTCTTCCATATGGTGTTGAAGGATTTGCTCCTTCGCGTCATATTATTAAAGAGGATAATACTACTGCTCGTTTAGAGGAAGCTCTCGATTTTAAGGTAATTGAGTTCTCGAAAGAAAACAAAAAAATTATCCTTTCACATTCAAAGGTATACCAGGATGCTGCTGCTGCTGAAAAAGCAAAAGAAACAGCTGCCGGAAAAGTTGAAGAGAATAACACTAAACGTGCTGTTAAGAAAATAAAAGACAGCATTGAAAAAACAACTTTGGGTGACCTTGAGGCACTTTCATCTTTGAAAGAAGATATGGAAAGATCTGAGCGCAAAAAGAAGGAGGATGCAAAAGCTGAATTCATCGAAGCTCATACTGCCATGTTAGAGCCGGTTGCCGAAGTTGCCGAAGTTGCTGAAGTTACCGAGGTTGCCGAGGTTGAAGAAGTTGCTGAAGTTGCTGAAGTTGCTGAAGTTGCTGAAGTAGCTGAAGTAGCAGAGTCTGCTGCAGAAGTAGCCGAAGAGACAATTGCCGAAGTAACCGAAGAAGCAGTTGCTGAAACTACCGAAACTACTGAAGAAACAGAAGAGCCAAAAGCTTAAACTGCTTCTTAAGAATAGTTCATAATTCAGGTTAATCCTGATAAATTGAGAGAGGTTGGCTTTTTAAGTCAACCTCTCTTTTTTGTGGCAATAACAAATCACTCTTTTCTAAACGCAATGAACGGAAAGAAGGCGCAAAGGGCGCAAATAATAACCGAATCATGTCTTAAAATAGAATGCTCTTTTAGCAGGAGTATTTAGAGTCAGTTGATTAATCTTCAACATATTATTATTGAGGATTATTTTTTTAATTGTTAAGATAAAGTGTAAGGAACCTTGGCAACCCTTAAAAAAATCATGTATCAAAGCGTGTTTAGGAGGTGTTAAACTGTTAAATTTGTATAATAAAAAAAATATGATAGAAAGTCCATGTGAGGATATTTGTGTTTTGGATGAAAATATGGTCTGCATCGGGTGTAAAAGAACCCGGGAAGAGATACTTAAATGGTTAGTCTATAGTGATGAAGAGAAGCTTGCAGTGATTGAAAATTGCAAAAAGAGGAAAATAGAGGGGAATTACGATCATTATATATAGTAAAATTGTGGAGTTTAATTCTGGAATTCGAATTCAGTTTTAAAGTAGCTACTCTGCAGCCCCTCTCTATGTAGCGATGGATGAAAGATTCCCGGTTTCAAACCACTTGGCGGCGGTCTGAATGAAGCATGGAAACCAAGCTAAAGCTTAATTTAACAATTATTTGGTAAATAGTTTCACTAAGCTTTAGTTTGGCACAATTGCTTAAACAGATTTCTCTTTGACTTAAAAATAACGACATTTTAATTTGTTGCTTGTCAGTTTGAGCAATGTTTTTCCAGATGTCCTCAGGAATGATTAAAGTGCTAAATAGTTTTTAGGATTACTAAGCAGTAAATAGTAATATTGATTAAATTTGCTAATTGTAAATTAGTATAAGATGAACAAAGAGGATATTAAAAAGGTGATTATCGCTCAGAATGAGGTGATCAGGAAATTACGTTTCATACAAAGAGATTATTCAATTTCTACAGTTGTCAACTATGCAGATCCCTTCATTCAAATTGTTTCAGGAGTAAGAAGAAGTGGAAAATCGACAATGGTTCAGCATATCAGGGAGAATAATCCTGAACAAGATTACAGCATAAACTTTGATGATAACCGTTTAACAGGATTTACAATAGATGATTTTGAGAAATTGAATGATGCTTTCCATGAACTGTTTGAATCTCAGAAGACATACTATTTTGATGAGATTCAGAATATTGAAGGATGGGAAAGATTTGTCCGGCGATTGTATAACGAGGGATGTAAAATTTATGTAACTGGTTCCAATGCCACCATGCTTAGCAAGGAACTGGGAACACGATTAACCGGCAGGACAATTCAGTCTGAATTATTCCCGTTTTCATTCAGAGAGTATCTCCGGTTCAAAGGAATCGAGGTTCAGAGAAATGATATCTATTCTCCTGAAAAATCAAACCAGTTGAAAAAAACTTTCAGAAATTATATTTTGAATGGCGGATTTCCTGAATACTTGCAAACAGATCATCCTGGATATCTGAAGAATTTATATGAAAGCATCCTCTACAAAGATGTGATTGCAAGATACAACATCCGGAATGTTAGGACTATAGTGGAGATGATTCATTATCTGATCAGCAATGTTTCAAAAGAGGCAAGCTATAATGGATTAAAAAAAATATTCGGATTATCAAACGCAATTACTGTCAAAGAATACATCGCCTACTTTGAAGATTGCTACCTGATCTTTTCGATCAATAAATTCGACTATTCGTTAAAAAAGCAACTTGCTAATCCCAAAAAAATCTATTGTATCGATACAGGCCTGGCAAATTCTATATCTTTTCAATTCAGTGAAAATTACGGACGACAATTGGAAAATGTGATCTTTCTTCAATTAAAAAGAAACGGGAGTGAAATTTACTACCATAAAGGTAAACATGAATGTGATTTTGTTATTCGCGAAAACGGGAAAATAGTCAATGCCATTCAGGTTTGCAAATCGATGGAGCAGCCGGAAACAAGAAGTAGGGAGATCAATGGACTTCTTGAGGCGATGAAACAATACCAATTGCAGACGGGAATCATCATTACCGACGATGAAGAAGAGAACCTTAACATCAACGAACTGACTATTCAGATTGTTCCTGCCTGGAAGTGGTTATTCTGAAAAAGGGAGTAAAATTTAAGGGAGTACTGTAATTAAAGATTCTGGAATAAACATTTTAATTTGTTGCAGGGTCAGGAAGTCTGGATTTATTCTATAAATAACAAAGAGGCTGAATCAACTTTTGATTCAGCCTCTTTGTTAAAATACCAAAAAAATGATTATTTACTAATCGTAACTTTTCTTGAATATCGTTGGCTTCCGCTGGTTAACTCAACAAAGTAGATTCCATTGCCCAAACCTGAAAGGTCGATGGAATATTGGTTCATTCCCTTTGTGGAATCGTAAGTGTCAGTTCTAACAACACGACCTGTAACATCCATCATCCGGATCATAGTTTTTTCAGAAAGTGAAGTGTTGAAATCAAGATTTAACTGGTTTGTTGCAGGATTAGGATACACGCTCAAATCCATTGTAGTTGATGCTTCTTCGAAATTATCATCTGTTCCTCTGAAATTTGTTGCACCAATTGCAGCATTTAAAGTATAACAACTTGCTGAATTAAATACGCCATTATAACCAAATATCTTTACATAATATGTGCCAACTGCACCTGAATTGTAAACAATTGATTCATTTGTTGTTCCGGCTGCTTGTGAAATACCAACCTGGTTTCCGTTTGATTTATATAAAATAACATCATAGTCGGCAGGGAGATTAGTGAGTGTAATTTTAATCTTTTTCTGAGAAGTAGTATTTGCAAACTGGAACCAATCAACATCAGTAGCAGTACCAATCTTAGCAATAATGTTAGAATTTACAGCAATAAGTTTAGCAGCAGTAAGACTTTCATTTGATTCATATACATCAATACAGCCTGCAGAAGTTGTTGAGAAAGTTCCTGAACCTGAGAAACTTGCAGTGCCACTGCTGCAAACAGTTTGCACCTGGAATTCATAGTTACTGGCAGCAACTAAACCTGTAAGATTTTTGCTTGTTGTTGTTAGATTTCCGGCAGAAGTCCAGCTTGTTGCACCAACAATTCTATATTGAAGATTGTAACTCAGAGCAGCTGTAACTGCAACCCAATTCAATGTAGCTGTGGTAGTTGCAATAGCAGTTGCATTAAGCCCTGAAGCGGGATTACAACCGCCTGTTGCCGGAGGCTGACAGCCATTTGAATTGATGAGGCTGTAAAGTGCACCACCTGAAACTACAAGAGCCTGCATTCTTACTTTCTGACCAGGAGTGAAATTAGAATAACCGGCATCATCAGTATAATCCATGAAATTCATGAACATATCACCAGTAGGAGAGTTGCTGCAGGTAACATGAGGATATGCAGGCATACCACTGTTATAACCTGCCTGATTTGGAGTATCTCCACAATTGTCTGTACCAGTGCAGGCTGTGCCATCATCACCCCAGATATGATATAAGTTTAAACAATGACCTACTTCATGACTTGCAGTTCCACCCAGGTTAAAAGGTGCAGCAGCACCGGTTACACCAAATGCATTGTACATAATAACAACTCCATAGGTACTGTTAATACCAGATGTAGGAAATTGCGCATATCCAAGTACACCTCCACTGAGGTTACAAACCCAGATATTGAGATATTTCGTTGGATCCCAGGCATCTAAACCACCTGATGAATAATGTTTTACAGCATCGTTTGTAGAAAATGATGAAACAGTGGTCTGCCTTCTTTCAATTCCAGTTGTGGCTGTTCCATCCGCTTTCCTTTGTGCCAGACAGAACTGAATTTCACAATTAGCTTTCAGGCTGGGGGAGAAACCAAACATTGAATGAATATTTAAACCTGCATAATCAGTATTCAATACATTCAATTGCTCTGTAACTCTAGAGTCAGCAAGGTTCTGGGCTGTTGTACTGTAAACAATGTGAATAACAACAGGGATGGTAACAACAGTTTTAGCAGAAGTTAACTCTTGTTCGTGAGTGGTGATATAGGCCTGAATTTTAGCCTCCTCAGCTTTCATTTTTGTTTCCAGGTTCGGATCCTGTTGTATCATCCAGGCCAGATGTTCCTGAGTACCACAATCTCTGGGTTTTGAATTTTGTGAGTAAGCAAAATTTGAGAATATGGCCATTCCAGCCATAATTAAAATAATCTGAAGCTTTTTCATAAACTAAATTTAAGTAATTAAGAAGAGTTCTAAATTAGAATTAATAATCCACCTAGTGCAACGAATTACTATTAAAAATTGTTAAAAAAAAGACTGACCATTGAGGGTCAGTCTTTTATAAAAAAAATAATACATTCAACAGAACAACCTATTTGCCTAGTAATCCACCTTTTTTGAAAATAGAAATCTGTACATCATTGAATTTATTAATAGTCGCGGTTAGTGCATTTCTTTGGTTTGTAATAGTACCGCCAACCATATCAATTGTGATATTATCCCCATCTGCTAAATCAATACTTTCCAAAGTTCCTGGCTGATACGTCAGGATAGGCATAGCTGCGTTTATTGCATTCCGTTCATAAATTGCACCAAATGATTCAGCTACAATACATTGTATACCTAAAGAAGCAAAACAATCAACAGCCTGCTGACGAGAGCTGCCGGCACCAAAATTTTTGGCTGTAACAACGATATCTCCTGATTGAGCTTTATTAGCAAAATCTTCCCAGCCTTTAAGGTTATCAAAAGTGTATTGTCCCATTTCTTTGATATCGGTAATTGTAAGATACCTGTTATGGTAAATCATATCAGTATCAATATCATCCTTTGAAATTAACCAGGCGCGACCTTCAACGACTAAGGGTTTTTCCTGATAAACTGTTGATTCTTTAATGCTCGCTTTTATTGTTTCTTTTCTTTCGAATACAGCTGCAATAGCAGGGATATCATCAGGAGTTGTGATATATCCAGCTACGGCAGATGCAGCTACAACAGCGGGAGATGCCAGATAAACAAATCCTTTTCCCTGTTTACCTTCAAAGTTTCTGTTTCCAGTTGAAATTGTAACTTCGCCAGGTCCATTTTGTCCTACCTGTCCAGCGGCACAGCCTGAGCAACCAGCATTTGAAACCATTGCTCCGGCTTCTTTAAAAATGCTTACAAGGCCTTCTTCCAGGCATTGGTTCCAGATTTCATCAGTTGCAGGCACAATTTTCATTACAACACCAGGGGCTACTTTTCGTCCTTTGAAGATGGATGCCGCAATACGCATGTCTTCCATTCGACCATTTGTGCAGCTCCCTATAATTGCGGAATCAATCTTTGTTTTCTTAACACTCTCAACAGAAGTATTGTCGTGTGGATGGCCTGGTTTAGCCACCATTGGAACAAATGTTGAAAAATCAAGCTCATGTATTTCTTCATAATGAGCATCATCATCAGCAAAAATTGGTTCTAATATTCTTCCAGTTGTTTTTTCGCAAAATGAAATAATTTCAGCAGAAGGGGTGAAGAAAACAATAATAGTTCCCATTTCTGTCCCCATCGAAGAAATTGTAATACGCTCATCCAATGTGAGTTTATCTACATCTTCACCATAAATTTCGACTGAATAACTAAGAAGTTTATTTGCCCCAAAAACACTTAACAAATTGAGAGCAATGTCTTTAGCGCTTACATTTGACGGGCGTTTCCCATTGATTGTGATTTTTGCTGATTTAGGCACCTTAAACCATACAGAACCATTTGCCCAGGCTGCAGCGATATCCTGATCTCCCATTCCTTGCCCGAATGCTCCGATAGCCCCCATAATATTAGCATGCGAATCAGTTGACACGAAAGTGCTGCCAGGCCAAACCAGTCCCTGATCCATTGCCAGATGTGTACCAACACCTGTATTAATATCATAAACTTTTATTCCTGCCTGTCTGGCAAATTGTCTACAATATTGCTGATTTGCAGCGTATTTCTGATCAGATCCGCCAGGGTTGCAATCGAATGTAAAGTAGGTTTTATCGGGGTCTTCCACCTTTAGCCCATTATCAATGATATTTTTAACAACATTGGCTCCACCAAAATCTCTGGCTACACGGGCATCTATTACAACATCAACGATTTCGTCTGGATGAACAATAGATTTTCCGGAATGGTTTGCAATTATTTTTTCTATAATATTCATAATCAAATTGATAGGTGGTTAATAATGTGAATTTGTGCTTGTTAGATTTTTAATCGTTCACGGAATGGCTCGAAAGTCATGAAATCGGCATGATGAACAACATAAGCTTCAGTTGTACGCTTAACCATGTTACCTTCACCTGCATGTGTGGCAATTATGTGGCAAACTTCTGCAGGAACACCGCACATCTCAGCCAAAGAAACCCCTGAAAATGGATGACGAACATATTTTCCATAAGCAGCCTGAACTGATATCCCATCTTTCAATTCATATTCAAGTAATTTCCCAACATCAGCAAGAATAGCACCTGCAATAAGAACATCCATATTAACGGGTAAATCATTTTTAAAGAACAAATTCATCTGATTACCGCAATCCCTTGCAATATGCACAACAGCCCTTTTATGTCCCATAAAAGTAACTTTCAGATCTGGTCCGGCAAGTAATGTAAATGGAATAGTATTCAGATCATCAGGCGAGAGAACGCTTTTCTCAAGAGCCAGCGCCCAGGTTTTTAAAGTTTTTTCACGCAGATCTCCATCTGTGATCCATTCCAATTCAGGCCATAATTGATTCGCCTGGTCAATAAATTTTGTTTCAATGTTCATAATACAGTTTATTTCAAATTCAAATAATCTTTTATTCAGGATATAGGGAAATGTTAAAAATCCTTAAAAAAATCCCCTTTATCAGACAACAAAGGGGATTTTTTTAACTATCAATTTTGTTGTTAAAGCTTCGCAATAATAGCATCAGCCATTTGTCTGGTAGAAGCGGCGCCATTCTTAATAACCTCAGGAGATCCTGAAAGTTTAAGCATATCATAGGCTTTCACCTTTCCCTCTTCAATAACTTTTGCTACTGCTATTTTAATTCTTGATGAAATTTCATTCTCACCAATATGTTCAAGCATCATACATGCAGAAAGTACCATTGCGCAAGGATTTACAATAGAAGTTTCATACTCTGCATATTTAGGGGCAGAACCGTGTGTAGGCTCGAAAACAGCAACTTCTGGTCCGATATTGGCACTGCAGGCAAATCCAAGGCCTCCAATTAGTCCGGCAAAACCGTCGGAAACAATGTCTCCGAACATATTGCCGGCAACAATAACATTATAAATTTCAGGATTCTTTGTAAGCCACATCATCATTGCATCGATGTTCACATCAGAAACTTTGATTCCAGGATATTCATTTTTACTCATTTCCTGAGCAACTTTAAGCATCATGCCTGATGTTTCGCGGATAACATTAGGTTTCTCACAAACATAAACTGTAGAAAATCCTCTCAGTTTTGCATATTCGAAAGCACTTTTTACAATGCGTGTTACATATTTTTTAGTAAAAATACGCGTTGAGACCGCCAATTCAGGGCGGGGACACCATGCGAAGTTTTCTCTGAATTTCGGGTGTGTCATCAGGGCATCATAAACCTGATCTCCGGGATTCGTCCATTCAACGCCACCATATAAACCTTCAGTATTCTGACGGAATATCATAGTATCAATAACTGGTTCATCAATTACTCCGCCAGCACCTCGTCTGATGAAATTCAAAGGATTTCCTTTAAACGTCAGAATAGGTCGCATACAGATATCAAGATCAAAATGTTGCCTCATACTTACAATGGGGCTGTAGTAGTTAAATCCCTGGTCTTTTAGTTCGGGAGAGAGTTCAGCAGCTGCTTTGTCTTTGGGTTTTGACGTAATTGCACCAAAAAGGCCAATCTTGTGTTTTGCCAGAAGTTCTTTTGTACGCTCAGGAAGAGGATTGCCCTCTTTACACCAGAATTCCCAACCGATGTCTCCCTGTACATATTCTGCTTCAAATCCGGCTGCATCCAACACACGGATAGCCTCCTCCAGTACAACTTTGCCGATTCCATCACCCGGCATCGCAACAATAGTTCTTTTTGCCATAGTTAAGCCATTAGGTTTAATAAAACGTTTTGTTAATCAATAAACAAAGTTACAAAAAGGACATAGATTGCGTTAAAAAATGAAAAAAAATTATTCAGGCTTAGTTTGCGCTTTTGTTAATTTTGCAGCGTGGATTTCGAAAATAATAAAGTTCAAATTAAGCTCCTTCTGGAGCAACCGCTGTTTAAGGCAGCCACAGTTGTTGCTGACCGTTTAGGCTGCCAGGCATTTATTATTGGAGGGTTTGTTCGCGATATTATTCTTAACCGACCATCACAGGATATTGATATTGTGGTTGTTGGTAGTGGAATACTGTATGCTGAGGAGTTAGCAGCAGAGTTGAATATCAGGGGAGATGTTAAGGTGTATAAAAATTTTGGCACTGCACACTTCAGGTATCATGATTCAGTTGTTGAGTTGGTAGGTGCCAGAAAAGAATCATACAGGTCGAATTCACGGAATCCAATCGTTGAAAATGGAACGATAGCTGACGACCAGAATCGTCGTGATTTTACAATTAACGCCTTGGCAGTCAGATTAAATAATCCAGAGAGAGGCGAATGGGTAGATCCATTCAAGGGTCTTGATGATTTGAAGAGAATGATTA
Organism: uncultured Bacteroidales bacterium; assembly: GCA_903923925.1. GTDB lineage: Bacteria > Bacteroidota > Bacteroidia > Bacteroidales > CAIXZF01 > CAIXZF01. Next base: position 46,722 of record CAIXZF010000063.1, on the reverse strand, counting down.
TAAGGACACCACTTGAGCCAGATATCACTTTTTCTGATGATCCCTTGAGAATGATGCGGGCAATTCGATTTGCTGCACAGCTTGGTTTTGATATTCTTCCTGAAACCTTTCTGTCGATCAAAAGAAATTGCAAACGAATTGAGATTGTATCTCAGGAACGTGTTGTTGAAGAATTAAATAAAATTATTCTTTCGGAAGTGCCATCCCGGGGTTTCATTATGCTCTATGAATCAGGCCTTCTCGACCTTATTTTCCCATTATTTGTTGAACTAAAAGGAGCTCAGTATATTGATGGCAAGGGACATAAAGATAATTTCCTCCATACATTGGAAGTCCTTGACAAATTGTCGGCAAGAACTGATAATCTGTGGTTAAGATGGGCTGCACTATTGCATGACATTGCAAAACCTGCAACTAAGCGATTCGAATCAGGAATTGGGTGGACGTTTCATGGACATGAGTTTAAGGGTTCAAAGATGGTTCCTGGTATTTTTACAAAGCTGAAGTTGCCACTTAATGAAAAGATGAAATATGTTCAGAAGCTTGTACAATTACATTTACGTCCAATCGTTCTGTCGGAAGATGTTGTTACTGATTCTGCTGTACGACGACTTTTATTTGAAGCCGGTGACGATATTGATGACCTAATGTTGCTTTGTGAGGCAGATATTACTTCGAAAAATGCCGACAAAGTAAAACGTTATATGAAGAATTTTGAAGTTGTGAGGAGGAAATTAAAAGAGATTGAAGAAAAGGATAAAATACGCAACTGGCAACCTCCGGTTAGTGGTGAAATGATCATGGAGGTTTTTGGAATTGGGCCTTCAATGGAAGTTGGAATCATAAAAAATGCAATAAGGGAGGCAATTCTTGATGGAATAATTCCAAATGAATTTGATAACGCCTTCAGGCTCATGCTTGAAGAAGGTAAAAAGTTAGGATTGAAAAAAATTGAATAAATTTTCATCTTAGGAGGGGAATATTTTTTTATTTTTATCGTGTTGAAATTAGATAACCCAAGTAAACATTATCCAGCATGCACGCATACAGGTTTAGAATTTTATCAGAAGAGCAGGATGACTTTTTACGGGATGTGGAAGTCCTTGCAACCCACACATTCGAAGAATTTCACAAGTACCTTATGGGCTTGTTCGAATTTGAAAGCAATGAACTTGCTTCTTTTTCTATTTGTAATGGTAAGTGGTTTAAATTAAGTGAGATAACACTTATTGATATGCGGTTTGAAGAACAAACTGATGATTTTGAAGATGAAGAGCTTGCCAGTAAACCGAAAATGAAGACATACCTGATGTCCGAAAGCAGAATAAAGAATTTTATTGAAGATCCTCATCAACGGATTATTTATGAATATGATTTTTTAAAGCTGAAAACTTTTTACCTTGAATTGGCAAAAATTGTTCAGGCTGAGGATGGGGCAGAATATCCTCGTTGTGTTAAATCAGAGGGGAGTCTGCCTAAAAAGGTTCAACCGATTGCTTCAACAGGTATGGAAGATCTCGCTGATATTGGGTTGTTCGAGGAAATGCAGGTAGATGAAATAGAGTTCGAAGATGAAATCGACGATGGTTTTTCAAAGAATATTGGAGATGGTTTTGAAATTGAATCAGATCAAACCGCTGATATGAATATTGACGAGAGATTTGATGGGAATTTCGAAGAAGGTGGCAGGAACTAACTCCAGCTTGTCAGCCTCACTTCCATTATTAGTTGTAATATCTGGCCCAACAGCAATTGGAAAAACTTCGCTATCTGTCGGACTTGCCTTAAGGTTTAATACCCAAATCGTTTCAGCTGATTCAAGGCAATTTTATAAGGAGATGAAAATTGGGACCGCAGTTCCTACGATGGATGAGTTAGCTAAGGTGCAGCATCATTTTATTGGAACGCATTCTGTTACAGATGCTTACAATGTTTATCGTTTTGAATATGAAGCTGTTAGAACGATTAATGAGTTATTGGAGACAAATGCTGTTACAATTCTGACTGGAGGATCGGGACTCTATATACGGGCAATTTGTGATGGTATTGATGAATTACCCGATCCAGAACCAGAAATAAGAACCAAGTTAGTAATTGATTACGAGAATTTTGGTTTGGAATCCCTTCAGCAAAAATTAAATATTCTTGATCCGGAATATTATTCTTTAGTGGATATAAAAAATCCTGCACGCTTAATACGCGCTTTAGAAGTTTGCATTCAAACCGGGAAATCGTTCACTTCGTTCAGAACCAGGCAAGTTCGTGAGCGACCTTTCAGAATTTTAAAAATCGCACTCAGTATGGATAGAAGTTGTTTATTCAATCGGATAGATAATCGGGTGGATGAAATGTGTAAATCAGGATTGTTTGAAGAGGCAATTGAATTGCTGCCATATAGAAGTTTACAGGCATTGAATACTGTTGGATATAAAGAAATCTTTGAGTTCTATGATGGTAAAGTCGATGAAAATCAGACTGTCGGGAATATAAAAATTAATACCCGCCGGTATGCTAAAAAGCAAATGACATGGCTGAGGAAAGAAAAGAATTACCACTGGTTTCATCCGCTACAATCAAATGGTATTGAGAGGCTTATTAACAATTATGTATGATCAACTTCTTAATGATTAACTAAAGCTATTTTTATATATTTAATGTAAATTTGAAAAGCTGATATTAATCATGTGTAAATAATTCAATTTAATTCTAATTCGTTGCAATTTTGATTTTCGATTGTATTAACTTTGTTTTTTGTATCTATTTTATTGATTTCGGAACTATATTGAGGGATAATTAATTGTTAGATTATTGATGTCAGAGGATAATCCTATACTAAAGAAATTAATTGCTGAAAATGCTCGCTTGCAGGATGAATTCAATTCGATGAAAGATGAATTGGATAAAGCAAAAAATGCAGCAAGGGCATCAGGCATAGCTAAATCAACATTACTAGCAAATATAATTCATGAATTCCGGATCCCGATTAAAGGGATTCTTAGTTATGCAGGTATTCTTAAAGATCGTATTGAAGAAGTGGAATTGAATTCCATGGCGAATTCAATTCTCAATTCCAGTACAAGATTAATATCGGCTCTTGATTCAATAATGTATCTTTCAGAAATTGATCCAAGGAGTACCAATCTCAACATTACAAAGACTGATGTTTCTAAATCAATTGCTAAGGTTATAGTCACCTATACTCAAGATTTTAAAGAAAAAGTTATTAACTGCAAAACAGACCTTCCAGAAGGAGTATATGCCAACATTGACGAAATTCTCCTAGCACAGGTATGCAAGTATTTGATCGAAAATGCAATAAAATCTGCAACTTCCGGAATTATTAATATTTATGTAAGAGAATCTGTAATTGACCTGAAGAAGTATGCTGAAATAGAAATAAATGATCTTTTTAATGGAATTCAAACGGAACAGCAGGAACTAATTTCTCAGGAATTCGGGCAGGTAAATTATAGGAGTACTGATGATGGATCTGTTCTTGGTCTGACTCTTTCAAGAGGAATAACTGAATTAATGAATGGTAAGATTTCCATTGAAAATGAGCCAGGGAAAGGCACTTCATATTTTGTTCGGTTTTTATTAGCTGAGGAAATCTCGGTAGAAAAAAATCAGAATGAGGTAAAATCGGGTCTGCATGAGATAAAGGGAATAGCTGATTCAGAAATAAAGAAGGATATTCCTGATTTGCTGATTGTTGAGGATAATATGGTAAACATGGAATTAACTGTTATGTTTTTGAAAGGAGTATGCAGAACAGACAGAGCAAAGGATGGAATGACAGCAATAAAACTAGCTTCAAATAAAAAATATGATGTTATACTTATGGATATCAATCTTGGTCCGGGTATGAATGGACTAGAAGCTACTGCTGAAATCCGAAAACTACCCGGTTACCTTGAAACTCCGATTGTTGCTGTAACAGGATATACAATGAGTGGTGACAAAGAAAAAATGCTGCAAGGAGGATGTACCGATTATTTGGCAAAACCCTTTGATAGAAAAACCATTGTCGGGAAAGTAAGAGAGGTATTAAATTTAGCCTAATCTTCTGGTTTAGTTTTACTTTTATTATAGAAAACTACTTGTTTATCAATAACATCAAGCCAAATTTCAATATCTTTCTGAATTGATCCTGCTAAGATCATCTTCGACAGCTCATTCAGAACTTTTCGTTGTACAACTCTCTTTAAAGGTCTGGCGCCGTATAAGGGGTCATATCCCAATTCAGCCAGCCATTCAACTGCATCAGTTGTGTAATATAGATTAATCTCACTTTCCGACAGAATATTTTTTAGTTTTTCAAGCTGGATTACAACAATTCCACTGATCTCATTTCTATTAAGCGGTTTGAACATAATAATCTCATCAATCCGGTTTAAAAATTCGGGGCGAATTGTTTTTCGTAATAAGCCAAAAACTTCAACTTTTATGAATTCCATTATGGTGTTTTCATTTGAACCGGATATTTTGGCAATATTATCCTGAATCAGATCTGATCCAATATTTGAGGTCATTATAATGATAGTGTTTTTAAAATCAGCAGTTCTTCCTTTATTATCTGTAAGTCTGCCTTCATCAAGAACCTGAAGCAAAATGTTGAATACATCAGGATGTGCTTTCTCGATTTCATCAAGAAGTACCACGGAATAGGGTTTTCTTCTAACTTTTTCAGTTAATTGACCACCTTCTTCATAGCCAACATAACCTGGAGGAGCCCCAATTAATCTTGAAACTGTATGCCTTTCCTGATATTCTGACATATCAATCCTGACCATCGAATTTTCATCATTAAAGAGGAATTCAGCAAGTGCTTTTGCAAGTTCAGTTTTACCTACGCCCGTTGTCCCGAGGAAAATAAATGAACCAATCGGACGTTTTGCATCCTGCAAACCGGCACGGCTTCTGCGGATAGCATCAGCAATAGCTTCAATAGCCTCATCCTGTCCAACTATCCTTTTATGCAATTCGGATTCAAGACTCAACAGTTTTTCTTTTTCGCTCTGGAGCATTCGTTTAACAGGAATACCTGTCCAACGAGCTACGATTTCGGCAATCTCTTCTGTTCCAACTTCCTCGTTAATCATTGGAGTATCGCCTTGAATCTCAGAAAGTTTCTTTTTACATTCTTCAAGAGATAGTTCAGTCGCCTTTATTTTACCATATCTTAACTCAGCAACCAGTCCATAATCTCCTTCTCTTTCAGCTTGTTCAGCCTGAAATTTGTAATTCTCTATGTTCTTTTTTAACTGCTGAATTTCATCAACAATTTCTTTTTCACTTTGCCACCTTGCTTTAAGTTTGTTCCTGTAATCAGAAAGGTTGGCGATTTCTGAATTCAAATCTTTAAGTTTTGAAGGGTCATTTTCTCTTTTAATAGCCTCTCTTTCGATTTCCAGCTGCCGGATTTTCCGTTCAGCTTCATCTAATGGTTCGGGTAAAGAATTAATTTCCATCCGTAATTTAGAAGCTGCCTCATCGATCAGGTCTATTGCTTTATCCGGAAGAAATCGATCAGAAATATAACGTTGTGAAAGTTCCACAGCAGCGATAATTGCCTCATCTTTAATACGAACCAGATGATAGGTTTCATATCTTTCCTTTAATCCTCTGAGAATGGATATTGTTGCCAAAGTATCTGGCTCATCAACAAGTACAGTCTGAAATCTGCGTTCAAGAGCTTTATCCTTTTCTATATATTTTTGGTATTCTGTTAAAGTAGTAGCTCCAATAGCCCTGAGCTCGCCTTTGGCCAAGGCGGGTTTCAGGATATTTGCGGCATCCATTGCACCTTCTGATGCTCCTGCGCCCACCAGTGTATGTATCTCGTCGATGAAGAGGATGACTTCTCCTTCTGAGTTAATTACTTCTTTAATTACGCTTTTGAGTCTTTCCTCAAATTCACCCTTATATTTTGCCCCTGCAATCAATGAACCCATATCGAGCGAAAAAATCTGTTTGCTTTTAAGGTTTTCAGGGATATCCCCATTTATAATACGTTGTGCAAGGCCTTCCGCAATTGCTGTTTTACCAACGCCAGGTTCTCCAATAAGAATAGGATTGTTTTTCGTTCGCCTGGTAAGAATTTGAAGTACTCGTCTGATTTCTTCATCCCGGCCAATAACCGGATCAAGTTTGCCCGCTCTTGCCATTTCGTTTAAATTAAGCGAATAACGATTTAAAGCATTGTAGGTACCTTCAGAATTATGACTATTTGCTGTGGAGCCTTTACGAATCTCCCGAATTGCTGAAATAAGATCTTTTTCATTAACACCGTTGTCCTTTAGCAGTTTTGATGCGTTATCACTTCCTGATAATATTCCAAGTAAGATGTGTTCCAATGAAACAAACTCATCTTTAAATTCAGACAAGTAATTGGATGCTCTTTGTAAGCAGTTTAACGTTTCCTGTGAAAAATATTGATCTTTACTACTTATTTTTGGCATTGATTGAAGCATCCGGTCGATAACTGAGCTTATTAAGCCCGGATTTGCATTAAGCTTTTTAAGAAGGAAGGGAATAAGGTTTTCATCAACTGTTAACAATCCTTTCAAAAGGTGAATATTTTCAATTGCCTGATGTTGACAGGCCGAGGCAATTTCCTGGGCTTTCTGAAGAGCTTCCTGCGATTTTATTGTAAGATTTGAGAGGTTCATTATTTTGATAAATTACGTATTTGACCTAAATAGCCAGTTTTTCAATATATCAATCCTTTTCAAAGACTGTACCTAAGCTAAATAAATCAAAAATGCTGAAATAAAGTCAGTTACACTTATTTCTGGCTGTCTTTTTGACTTGTTACTGCTTGTGTAAGGTAATAATTGTTATTTCCGGAGGGATACCTATTCTTCCTGAAAATCCGAGGAAACCAAAGCCGGCATTAACATAAAGGTATTGTTTTCTGTTTTGATACAGCCCCATCCATTCTTTAAGGACCAATGCCACCGGACTCCATCTAAGCCAGGGAAGGTCGATGCCAAGTTGCATTCCATGAGTATGGCCAGAAAGCATAAGATTGACAGAAGTTGAATCCATAACCTGAGCTCGCCAATGTGAGGGGTCGTGACTCATAAGTACTTTAAAATCAGATCGTTTAGTTCCTCGCAAGGCGTCATTTAACTTTCCATATCGCTTAAATTTTCTCATACTCCAGTTATCTGTGCCAAGCAAGGCAAAGGAATCTTTCCCTTTGTGAATATACACATGACTATTTCTAATAAGAACAAAACCTGTTGAATCGAAAAAGGATTTTATACCCGGAATATTGTGTTCAGAAAAATCTCTTCGGCCAAAACGGGTATAATCGCCCATATCATGATTGCCTAAAATTGCAAATTTCCCGTAAGCTGCTTTAATTTCTGCAAAAAGATTTTTATAAGGAAATGTTTCATCAGAATTAACATTAATAATGTCGCCTGTGATACAAACCATATCTGGCTTCTGGTTTTCAAGCAAATATATACCTTTCGCGACATCTTCCTGATGAGTCCAGCTACCAAGATGGATATCAGAAATCTGAGCAATAGTAAATCCTTCAAAGGCAGCAGGAAGGTCGGGAAAATATAAATCGACATGTTTAACAACAAACCGATTCACTCCTCCTAAAATACCATAAAGAGCAAAAGCAAAAAATACCAGCCCGGCAAGTATCCCTCCAAGAGCAAAACCTCTTCTGATATGAAAAGCGCGCGTTAGAGGTAATTTTTTTAAGGATGAAAACCATCGGTGCCACATCCATAATGTTAATCGGAATAGTTCACCCAATAAAAAAATAATTACTATTATGAATTTTGAAAAATAAATGAGAATAAATACATTAAACAACCCAAAATAATTTCGGTAAGCAACAAAGTTATTCCCCGGATCCTGATTCTGGATGAAATAAACTATTGTAGTTATAGCAAATCCAACATTTATTAGGTTGTTCAGAATATTAAGAACAGCAGGATATGAATTGCCAGGGGAAACTCTTCTGAAATTCCTCAGAAGAATCCTCAGGAGAATTTCTTCAATAAGAATGAAAATTACTATTAGAAAAATCCTGTTAATCATTTATATTTCATTGATTTGAGCAAAGGAATTCCCATTGCAATTATAAAGGTAAATAAAACGAGGAACTTGTTATTTACTAAAAGTCATTTTTTGAATTTCAACTCCTTTAAGTGTAAATAACTCGTTTTCAATATTTAGAATTTCTTTTGCTTCGCCATCAAGTTCAAGAATTATTAATCCGCCGGGTTTAGCGTGATCTTCTGCTACTTCGTGTAAACCGAGCCTGGTTCTGATAATACCACCATATTTAGTTAGTAAATACTGTAGTTTAACACTTTCTGAAAAGCCTTCCTTCACATTAATTCCGAGAATTATAATCGAATCCATTTGTAGTTTTGTTTTAGAAGATAAAAGACATTTCTTTTACTTCGAGACCTCCAATTTCAGAAAGTTCCCTTTCAAGCAGTTCACATTCTTCGTGAACTGCAGTAAGTTGAAGAAGAATGATACCGGTTCTGCTGTTTTTTTCTTCAGAAAGTTCATGAAAACCCAGTCTGGTTTTAATAATTCGGGCATGTTTCGATAAAACAGCCTGTGTTCTGCCGGCTTCCTTGATCCTGTCCCTGATCAGAATGCCTAAGATTTTCATTTCTGTCATTAAATGATTTTTTGAGATTAAAGATAAAGGTCGCGTTGTCCCAGTTTTATTTTTTCTAGTCTTTCTTTGAGATCCTCAATATTAGAATTAAGAGCGAGTTCCTCAATGTTATGGGCAATTACCTTGTAACCTTTCTCTTTCACTGAAGGTGGGGCATAGTCTTCAAGGTATTCGGCCAAAGTGAGGATTGCATTTGGAGAGCAAAATCTTTTAATAAAACCTGGAACAGAAAATTCCATAAAGTGTTCACCAGTTCTACCACGCCTGTAGCAGGAAGTACAAAAGGAGGGAAGAAAATCATTGTCGAGTAGCTCGTCGATTATCTTGTCAAGTGTACGGGAGTCATTGATAAAGAATTGTTCCTTGTTAAGATCCTGAGCAATAAGGGTGTTATCGTCGTGATAAGAACCTAATTCGAGTTTGGTACCTCCATCTATTTGAGATACACCAAAGCGGATAACTTCCTTTCTTATTTCTGGAGTTTCTCTTGCGGTTAATATCATCCCTGTATAAGGTACAGCAAGTCTTAAAATGGCAACTAGTCTTACAAATTCATCATCTTTAACAATATACGATTTATCAAGATCGCCCATTGAAGCAGCTTGAATTCGCGGGAATGAGATAGTATGCGGCCCGACATTGTAAACTGCTTCAAGATGATTAGCATGACGTACAAGACCAAGTACTTCAAATCGCCAGTCATATAAACCAAACAGTGCGCCGATTCCTACATCATCGATTCCAGCTTCCTGAGCACGGTCGAGAGCCGTAAGCCTGTATTCATAATTTCTTTTCACTCCACCAAGGTGATATTTTTTATAGGCGTCAGGATGATAGGTTTCCTGGAATATCTGGTAGGTGCCAATACCGGCATCTTTAATTATCCGGAAGCCTTCTATTTCCAATGGTGCTGCATTAATATTTACCCTCCTGATTTCTCCCTGCCCTTTCTTAACATTGTACACTATTTTTACAGTATGTGCAATGTATTCAGGAGAATAATGAGGATGTTCTCCATATACAAGAATGAGTCGTTTCTGACCAGTATCTTCAAGTGCTTCTACTTCTGAAATGAGTTCGCTATCGGAAAGTGTTTTCCTTACTGCTTCACTATTTGATGTTCTGAAACCACAATACTGGCAATTGTTTATGCACTTGTTTCCAACATAAAGAGGTGCAAACAGAACAATTCGATTACCGTATACTTTTTTCTTTAATTCTCTGGCACCTTCTTTAATTTCTTCAATAAGTTCTGGATCCACAGTATTTATCAATACAGCGGTTTCTTCGAGTGTAAGTCTTTGTTTATCAAGTGACTTAGCGATAATTTCTCTGACACGCCGGAGGGTAGACTTTGTATTATTAATCAAATCCCAGATTTCATCCGGATCGATAAATGGGGTCATTCGTTTATCAGGGATTCTACATTTTTCGGGGGTGAATATCATAGTAAGGGCAGTTAATCTAATGATAAGTATTACAGTTTAACAAAGATAAGGTTTTTAAAAGCCTGTTCGCTTACACCGTCCGACTTTTAGTAATTTAACGTCATGAATTCGAAAGCACAAAATTTCATCCGTATCAGGAATGCCTGCGAGCATAACTTGAAAAATATTTCTCTTGATATTCCTCATAATCAGTTGATTGTTGTTACAGGTGTTTCAGGCTCAGGGAAGTCTTCCCTGGCTTTTGATGTAATTACAAAAGAAGGTCAGGGTCGATTTTTTGAAACGTATTCCTCGTTTTCGCGTCAGTTTATTGGTAAGCTATCACGACCAGCTGTAGATTCCATTGATGGATTATTTCCTGTAATAAGTCTGGTGCAAAAAACACTGATCATTAATCCACGGTCTACTGTAGGTACGATATCTGATCTGTATGATTTTCTTCGCCTCTTATATGCAAGACTCGGAGTTTCTTCAGAAGGGTTAAAATTAAGCCGCAGTCTGTTTTCTTTCAATACTTCTATTGGAGCCTGTCCTGTGTGTAATGGTCTCGGACTTGAAGAGAAAATCTCCGAAGAGAAATTAATAACTGATCAGGGGAAAACGTTGCGTGAAGGCGTACTGGCACCAAGCCTTCCAAATGGATATATAATGTATTCGCAAGTTACTTTAGATGTCCTCAATCAGGTGTGTGATGCTCATGGGTTTAGTGTTGATATTCCCTGGAAGGATTTAACCGAAATACAACGGCAGGTCGTTTTGTATGGAAGCACACTGATTAAAGTTCCTTTTGGTAAACATCCACTTGAAAACAGGTTAAAATGGACAGGAATAACAGCCAAACCAAGAGAAGAGGGATTTTACAGAGGTTTGATGCCTGTAATGTCTGAAATCCTTAAGCGCGATAGAAATGATAATATTCTGAAATATGTTGAATCAGTTAGTTGTAGTGCTTGTTCAGGTAAACGGCTTAATTCACTGGCACTGAGTGTTACGTTACATTCTAAAACTATTGATCAGCTTTCTGAAATGGAGGTCAGGAACCTTAAAACTTGGCTCTTAAATCAGGAATGGTCAAGTTTTGAATTCCCAATTGCAACACCAGTAATTGAAAAAATGATCAGACAAATCTCCCTCATGGAGAATCTTGGTATGGGGCATCTTACTTTAGAACGCAGCACCAGATCATTATCGGCTGGCGAGTCCCAGCGTTTAAAGCTGGTAAATCAGGTGGCATCTGTTTTATGCAACATACTTTATGTATTTGATGAACCTTCAATCGGTCTTCATCCTTCCGATAAGCAAAATATGCTTGAGATACTGAGGATTCTGGTAAAAAACGGTAATACTGTTATTGTTGTTGAGCATGATGAGACTTTTATCAGGAATGCAGACTGGATAATTGATATTGGTCCCGGAGCCGGAGAGCATGGCGGAAAATTGCTCTTTAACGGTAGTATAAAGCACTTTCTTACTGATACATCACTTGAAGAAGTAAGCCCAACATACAGGTCGCTGACTGCTGAAAATAAGAGTGAATTTAATGCAGGAAGTTCTCATCCGGATAAGCGGTTTATCAGCATTAAAAATTGTTGCCTTAATAATTTGAAAAACATTGATGTGCGCTTTCAGTTATCGGCATTAAATGTTGTTACCGGAGTATCTGGTTCCGGAAAGAACTCTTTAGTACATGGTATTTTGGAAAGTGCTATTTTGTCGAAACCACATGAAAATGGAACTATAATTCATGGAGTTAATGAAGTTTCCGGAACAGAGGCCATTGATAAGCTTATCACCATTGATCAACAACCAATCGGACGCACACCACGAAGTAATCCTGCTACTTACACTGGACTGGCAGATAAACTGCGAGATCTTTTTGCAAAAACGGATGAAGCTAAGTTAGCAGGTTTTGGAAAAAGCAGATTCTCTTTTAATACAACAGGAGGGCGTTGTGAAAATTGTTTAGGTGCCGGAAGCCTTCAGATAGGTATGCATTTTCTTGGTAATGTAGATGTTATTTGTCCGGTATGCAGTGGTAAACGTTTCAATGAAGAGACACTGAAAATAAAATATCAAGGGAAATCAATACTAGAAGTTTTGGAATTTACTGTAGAACAAGCAATTACTTTCTTTAGTGATCAGGCAGCAATCCTTAAAAAACTTCGAACACTAGAAGATGTTGGGCTTGGTTATATTCATCTTGGACAAGCATCCACAACGCTGTCTGGAGGTGAGGCTCAACGAATAAAACTAGCTACTGAACTTCAGCAAACCGATACTGGAAATACACTTTATATTCTCGATGAACCTACTATTGGATTGCATATCAGTGATATTGAAACATTGCTGAAGGCTTTGCAAAAACTTATTAAAAATGGCAATACAGTAATTTGCATCGAACATGATTCAGATGTTATCCGGCAGGCTGATTGGGTTATTGATCTTGGGCCCGGGAATGGTGAATTGGGAGGAAATTTAATGTTTCAAGGGTTTCCAAACGAATTTATTCATAGCCAGGATTCCTTAACAGCCAGATCGATAATGCGGGAAGATGTTCATGTTAAAAAGTTTGAAGATAGCGATATCGATTTGAATTCGATAGTGCTTAATGGCGTTCAGACGCATCAGCTTAAAAATATTAACGTGAGTATTCCACGGAATAAACTAACGGTAATTACCGGAGTTTCTGGTTCAGGAAAATCTTCACTTGCCTTCGATACTTTGTTTGCTGAAGCTCAGAGCAGGTTCTCCGAGAGTTTGTCAACATATGCAAGGAGTCTTTTAAAGCTGGCAAATCCTGCCAAAGTTAATTTCTGCAGTGGTTTGGGGCCAGCTGTTGCAATCAACCGGAAGTATCACTCAAATTCTTCCCGATCAACCATGGGGACTCTCACTGGCCTTTATGATCATTACCGGTTGATGTTTTCACGGCTTTCACAACAACAGGGATTCGACTATAGTGCCCAACACTTTTCATTTAATCATCAGCTGGGTGCTTGTCCGGTTTGCGATGGGCTGGGAGTGAACTTAAATTGCGATCCGGAGCAGCTTATTACTCATCCGGAGAGGTCGATACTGGATGGCGCTATGATTGGTCATAAAACAGGTAAATTCTATGGGGATCCTTTTGGGCAGTATGTTGCTGCTTTAAAGGAGATTGCGGCTAAGATGGGTGTTAATTTCTCCGGACCATGGTATTTACTGGATCAAGCAGCTAAAGAAATAGCCTTGTATGGCACCGGATCAGCAATCTGGGATGTTACCTGGACGTTCAAAAATAAAACCCGTAGCGGAGATCATCGAATGACAACTACCTGGATTGGATTCTGCAATCTAATAAATGATGAGTACAAACGAAAATACCTGAACAAAAACACAAGAGATATTGAAGTTTTATTTAGTGAGCAAACCTGCTCAGCCTGCGGAGGTAGCAGACTCAACCCCAAATTACTGGAAGTAAGGTATCTTGGGAAAAATATTGCAGAAATTACCTCATTAACTGTGAACGAGAGTTTAAAGTTCTTTGAGCAGTTTGCATTGGAGAATAGTAATATTGCTGAGGTGGCAGTTGTTAGGGAAATCAGTTTTGGTGTTACAGATCTTTTGAAGATAATAGAGGAACTTGGTCTCGGATACCTCACAGCTAACAGGTCATCAGGTAGTTTGTCGGGAGGGGAGGGCCAGCGTTTGCGTATCGCAGGAGCTTTTTCTGCAAGATTGTTTGGTGTAACCTATATTCTTGATGAGCCAACAATAGGTCTACATTCGAAAGATACTATTTCTCTCGTTAGTATAATCAGAAGACTGATTTCCAGTGGAAATACTGTTGTTGTTGTTGAGCATGATGAACAATTCATTCGCCAGGCAGACACCATAATTGAGATGGGGCCAGGAGCCGGGGCAAAGGGAGGCATGGTAACCGCCTACGGAAGCCCAGATGAAATTCTTAAACAAAAACATTCATTAACTTCGAAAATTCTTTTAGATAACTGGCTTATACAACCTTCACACAGGTTGTTAAAAATCAATTCTTTTGGTATAATAAATGCTTCAAGAAATAATTTAAAAAATATAGATATACGGTTTTCTTCCGGAGGAATTATTGCAGTAACAGGTGTTTCAGGCAGCGGAAAAAGTACCTTGATTCGAGATGTTTTGTGGAAGTCAGCCCAGGTAAAGCACCCTGTTGGTTGTGACGCAGTATATGGCTTAGAGCAATTCAGCAGAATTCAATATGTTGATCAGCTTCCAATAAGTGATAATTCACTGAGTACACCAGCTACTTTCACAGGATTAATGGATGTGTTGCGCGACATTTTTGCAGAAACAGAAGCTGCGCAAAAACTAAAATTGAGTAAATCTGCTTTTTCTTACATGAATAAGGAAGGCAAATGTGCAGATTGCAATGGTTATGGACAGAAACGTAGCAGCATGGATTTCATGAGCGATATTTGGACCATATGTGAAACTTGCAATGGAAGCCGCTATAAAGAGGTTGTGTTGTCGTGTTTAGTTCAGGGTTATTCCATTGGTGATGTTTTAGAAAAGACTGTTGATCAGGTACTTATTATTTTTGAATATCATAATAGAGCATATCCCTTATTAAAGATTTTACACAATGTTGGAATTGGACACATTAAACTTGGTCAGGCAGGAAATACACTTTCGGGAGGCGAGGTCCAGCGTTTAAAACTTGCCTCTGAACTAATTCATCAACATAAGGGAACAAACCTTTACATGTTTGATGAACCAGCTACAGGGCTTCATTATCTTGATGTTGAGAAATTAATTTCGGTATTCAATGATCTGGCTGACAGAGGAAATACGCTGATATTCATCGAGCACAATCCAATGATGACAGGAATCGCGAACCAGGTGATTGTATTAGGACCTGGGAGTGGTCCTGAAGGAGGTCAGAAAATCAATTAATCTCGATACTTAGAGTATCGTAAGCCAAATGTATATTTGCCGGAAGTTTTTCTTCCACATCAGAATGCAAACCGATAAAATGACTCATATGAGTTATGTAGGCCTGATCAGGGTTCAGATCCTGGACTATGTCAATTGCCTCTTGCAATGAAAAATGTGAAACATGATGAGAATTCCTTAAGGCATTGATTACTATTACCTTAGAACCGCGTATTTTCTCTTTTTCCTCAACACTAATGAAACTGGCATCGGTAATATATGTGAAATTTCCTATTCTGAAACCAAAGACCTTTAGTTGGTTATGCATTACACTTATCGTTGTGAATTCAAAATCACCTACCATAAAAGGCTGTTCATCAATTCGATGAAAAATAAGCTGAGGTGCACCAAAGAATCTGGCTTCGCTCAGAATGTAAGGATATTCGGTGTAAATAGCCTTGATTACCTCTTCAGCTGCAAAAACATCAATCGGTTTGTTTAAAACATAGTTGAATCCTCTAACATCATCCAAACCTGATATGTGATCTCTGTGTTGATGTGTAAGCAGAATACCGTGAATATCTTCCACATTTTCCCTTATCATCTGATACCGGAAATCGGGACCACAATCGATTACAAAGCACTGATCATCAATATATAAAAGGAGAGAGGTTCTGAGCCTGGTATCCCGGGAATCTTTAGATTTACAAACAACACAATCACAAGCCACAACAGGAACACCGGTAGAAGTTCCGGTTCCAAGAAATACGATTTTCATTTTGGCCTGCTTCTCAGGAAAAATCTGCATTATCGACTAATTTGTATTTATACCAATAATCTAGAAAATCAGTTCTTCAACAATAGGTTTGTCGTTTGTAAGTATTTCATTCAGTGGTATTTTAGTGTTTGTCTGATGAATTTCTCTTATCATTTTATGAAAGTAAATTTTTATCAGTCTGTGGTTTGCTAATTCAAATTCCTCAAGCGGAATTAGAACTACGTATCTGCCAATGTTTTGAGTATATCCTGTTTGCTCACGATTTTCAATATAAATTAGCCCTTTATATGCATTGTTTTCTATTTTAATACTAACTGCATAGGTTCCTTCAGGTGGAATGAGCTTGCAATCTTCGTCTATTGAGACATGATAAACAGGTAGTTTGCTTTCTACTCCTGAAAGGAATATTTGTTCTGTCGTTCCTATAATCATGTAGTAGTGATCGAGATATGCGTTTGCTCTCTGAATTTTTCCTTCAAGTAAGGCTTTGCGAATTCTGGTAGAACTAACTGTCTCATTCTCAATATCCTGCTCTGGAATCTCTTCTACTTCAAAATCATGATATTTGCCTAACTCATAGAGTACCTCATATCCACCTTCCTGCTTATGTCCGAAATGATGGTTAAAACCAACAATGACTTTTTTTGCGTTAAGTTTAGCAACCAGAATTTTTCGGATAAAATTAAAAGATGACATTCGGGAGAACTCAGGTGTAAAATTGATTATCAAAAGATTATCCAGACCGGTTTTTTTGAGAAGCTCTATCTTTTCCTGTTGTGAATTTATCAGGAAAAGGTTTTTCCCGGCAGTTTCAGGGAATAATATTTTTCTGGGGTGTGGGTGAAAAGTAATTAAAACAGATTCTCCATCAATTTTTCTCGCAAGGTTTTGCAGGCGATTGAGGATAGCTTTATGACCAATATGGACTCCATCAAAGGAGCCAGTAGTAACAACTGTTCTGGAAAGATCTTTTATTTCTTCAGGATCATGAAAAATTTTCATTTAAGGCAAATAATCAGAATTCCTGGGAGTTTTTCTTTACAAAATATGCAATTTTTTCAAGAGATGTAATCATATCATATTCCTGTAAATACACATTATCAGGAACATTAACAGGAGTAGGTGTGTAGTTAAGTATTCCTTTAATACCCACAATAACAAGTGATTCAGCAACTCTGGCAGCCTCACTGCCAGGTACAGTCATAATTGCCATTGTGATATTGTCTGATTTTATAATCTTACTCATCTGATCAATATGGTAGCAGGGCACCCCGGCATAAACCCTGTTTACCTTGTCAGGGTTTATATCAAAAGCTGCAACTATAGTAAGTTTAGTTCTTTTTCCATTGAAATAGCTTACGATTGCTTTTCCAAGATTTCCTGAACCAACTACACAAGCTTTCTGGCCTTCCTCGGAATCAATTATTGCACCTATCAGATTGATCAGCTCTTTAATTTCATATCCGTGCCGCAGAGTCCCTGAGTAGCCAATGAGCATTATATCTCTCCTTACCTGAACAGGTGTAATGTGCAGCATGGCAGCAAGTTCATGAGAGTAAATATGATGCTTCAGATTATTTAAACTTATTAGTAAAGCTCTTCTGTACTGACTTAGTCTCTCAATAGTTTTTTCTGGTAATTTGTTTAGCATTATCATGCGATATAGTTTTTCAGGTTCTGTTTTTCAGGTTCTATTTTTAGGCAAAGTCACAGTAAAGATACTACCTTCATCTAATTTGCTCTTAACATCTATCGTACCTTTATACTTTTCAACGATTTTTTTTACAATGGCTAAACCCAGTCCACTGCCTGAAATATTATGGGTTTGAGCACTTTTTATTCTTACAAAATCATTAAATATTTTTTCGAAATCATCTTTAACGATTCCAATCCCAGTATCAGCAATGTAAATATATATAAAATCTTTGTCAGATTTTATAGTACAATCAACTCTGCCACCATTTTTATTATATTTTACTGCATTTGAGATTAAATTATTGAAAATTATCTGCATCTCATTGGCATCAGACAGGTATGTGAGTCTTTCATTAATATTCAGGTACATATTTACATCCTTTTGAATTGAATAAGGACGTAAAGTGTCAAGGGCTGATCTTGCAATATCATTAAGTGGTACTTCCTCAAATTCTTTAATTGGTTTATTCGATTCAATCCTGGTAAGATCC
The DNA here is from genome assembly GCA_903923925.1 of uncultured Bacteroidales bacterium. Taxonomy (GTDB): domain Bacteria; phylum Bacteroidota; class Bacteroidia; order Bacteroidales; family CAIXZF01; genus CAIXZF01. The sequence continues at coordinate 28,737 of CAIXZF010000063.1, read as the reverse complement.
AAAAGATCCAGAATTAGCAGGCGCATACCTTTAATACGTTCCAATGAACGGTCGATCATTTCCATATAGGAACTCAGATCGTTCCCCATTTGCTTCTCTTTAATAATATTCAGGTAGCCATCAATTGCATTTAAAGGGGCTTTAAGTTCATGCGACAAAACAGATAAAAACTGAAACCGGATATGTTTACCTTCTGTGTTGAGCTTTTGAGTCATTCGTTTCAGAAACAGTTGTTTGGCAATATTTTCGAGTGATGATCGAAGTTCCTGGGGTGTAAATGGTTTTGGAATAAAATCGAAGGCACCGTCGCGGGTAGCCTTTACAGCCAGCTCAAGTGAGGCATACGATGTAATCATTACTACAAGAATATCATATGCTTTCTGTTTAATGTATTCCAGAACTTCTATCCCCTGAATGCCTGGTAATTTATTATCTAATAGGACAATATCAGGCTGAATTGCATCAATAATCTCAATAGCTTCCTCTCCTGTTGCTGCTTCAAGTATTTCAAAATCAACAGATTCATCCATAAATGGATAATCAACTTTGAAGTTTTGAAGAATTCGTTTTGTTCCCGACCTGATTCCGGGTTCATCGTCAACCACCAGGATTTTAAAAGTAGACATTTGTTGGTAGTTAAAGTTTTAGTAGTTTTTTTATTTCTTTTTGAAGTTGGTCAGTTCGAATTCCTTTATCGAGGAAAAGATCGGCCTTAATCCACTCCTTATCACTTTCGGATGAAGGATCAAAGCTCATTCCGGTTTCTGCAGTTACTGCAGTTGCAATTATAACAGGTACATCAGGATATTTCCGTTTCATTTTATAGGCAAGAATAAAGCCACTATCTTCAGTTTCCATCATCAGGTCGAGAATTGCCAGATCTGGTTTAAGCGTTTCCAGAATTCGTTCTGCTTCTTTTTGTCCTTCAGCTGTAATTACATCAAAACCAAACTGCTGAACTTTCAACCTCATAATTATGAGGTAGTCAGGGTCATCATCTACTATTAAAACTGTTTTTTGCATTTTTTTTATTTTTCATGCTTATAAGTGAAATTTTAACGTCAGATATTTCCAATCCGAGGTATACTTATTGTGAAAGTAGTTCCTGTTTTACCTTTAACTGGATCAATATTTGAAATCACATTAATGTTGCCTTTATGCATCTTTACGATTCCATAAATAATAGGGAGTCCCAGCCCTGTTCCTTTCCCAATGCCTTTAGTTGTAAAAAATGGAGTAAACAATTTTCCCATATCTTCAGGATTTATTCCTGTACCGGTATCGGAAAAGGAAAAACTCACCTCATTTTCGTCACCATCTATAAGTATTTTCAATACCCCTCCATATGGCATTGCGTCAATAGCATTTTTAATCAGATTCGTAAATACCTGCGTCATCTGGTCTGAATCGATGCGGGCATCAGGATCCGAAATACTTACTTCAAGGGAGATGTTAATGTTATCTGGTACAACTACACTGGATATGCTGTGTTCGATAATTGTGCAAACATTTACGTCGCAAAAATTTACCTGGTTCTTGCGGGCAAAATTCAACAATCCTGCAACAATTTTTTTACAACGGTCAGCCTGATCGACGATGAGCTGAAGATCGGTTCGCATTGGGTGCTCAGCAGGAACTTCATCCATTAAAATATTGGAATACATAGTGATAACTCCCAATGGATTGTTAAGTTCATGTGCAATCCCTGCTGAAAGTTGCCCCATGGATGCGAGCTTTTCAGATTGCTGCAAAGCCTGTTGGGCTGTTGCCAGTTTCTCGTTTGAGATGTTTAGTTCTCCGATATAGTTGTGGAGTTTTTCTATGGTATAGGGAAGGCACATTTCATTTTCAGCCAAACCCTGAAAAATTGCAACTGCATGATCCTCACAGGTATCGTACCCACAAGCACCACAATTAAGCAGATCTTTAGCAGAATATTTCCCCATTGTTTGCAGTACTATTTCTATATCTGGTTCCAAAGGCTTAATTATCCGTCGATCGCGTGGAATGAAGCTGGTTCTGAGGTCCAGATTTGTATAAAGTTCAATGTTTTTTTTGTGTTCTTCTACATCAAGTGCCTGAAGCTTTTTGCTTACATAGTTGCTGATTCTATTTCTTCTGGAAAACTTACGGCCTTCAGGCGACATGCCAGCACCCATATAACAACCTTCACAGCAAAGCAATTCAAGGTGCCTGGTATTAACCAGCCCTTCCTCAAATTCCTTCACGGCATCCCGAATATTTATTCGTCCTTCAGCTATAAGAATATCGCCTTCAAACAAATCAGTATGAAGTTCAGAGGTGGAAAGCAGTCCGCCACTCATCGGGAAAATAGCTCCTTTGCCAGCGAGAGGAGGGTCAAATTCAGTAGGGATAATGTTAGAGGGAAGGATATTTCTAATCTCGAACATTTTTCTTAATTCTCTGAATGTCAATACTTCATCCACTTCGTTGGTTTCAGCTTTTTTTGCAATACAAGGACCAATAAAGATCACATAACAATCATTGCCATACTTTTCTTTAACAACTCTGGTCATTACAACCATTGGGGAAGCAATTCCTGCCAGATAAGGGACAAACTCAGGATAGTAATGCTCAATGTAATATACGATAGCTGGACAATCTGATGAAATACTTGGTGATTCATTTCCATTAGACAATAGATCCCGATATTCTTTTGCAACCAGGTCGGCACCAAATGCAACTTCTGTAACGTAGTCGAATCCAAGTTCACGAATCATTCCCACAAGAATTTTATGATCTTCAAATTCAGCAAATTCTGCAGGGAAACTAGGTGCAATGCAAGCGATAATTTTTTTTCCACCTCCTAACAAAACAAAAGCTTCGTCAATACCTTTAAGGTAGACTTTTGCATCCTGGCTGCACACTTTTATACAATTACCACACCCAATGCAGCGTTCATGAATAACTTCTGCCTGGCCGTTTATTATTTTAATGGCTTTAACAGGACATTCCCTCAGACAGGTATAACAAACTCTGCACCTGTCCTTTACGGTGAAAACCAATTGTCGCCTTACACAATTTTTATCGATTACCATTTGCTATAATAAAACACTTCTTTTTTCGAAAGTCGCTACGAATTTATTGTGAGTTTCATTTCCTTCCAATTCTTTAATAATCAGCCTCATCGCTTCATTAATTCCAGGGTTTTTATGGGCAGATTTAACAGAGTCTTTTTCATCAGAATCATAAATAGCTTTCATTCTTGCAGTAAGAGCATTTTCGTCCTTTGTAAAAGGCTGCCCACCACCGTTAATACATCCTCCCGGACATGCCATTACTTCGATCAAATGGTATACGGATTTTCCTGATTCGATCTCTTTAAGAACTTGCTGTAATTGGATAACCGTGCTCACGGCAATAACTCCGACTTCAAAATCCCCCATCTGAATTCTAACATCCTTTCTGGCTTTTAAACCGCGTATTTTAGGAACTTTCACCTGAGGCATTTCAATGCCGGTAAGTTGAAAGTGTAGACTTCTAAGTACAGATTCTGCTACACCACCGCTGATTCCATATAACCTGGAGGCTGTACTTTTAATTCCAAATGGGGAATCTGCAAGTTCTGATTCACCAGCGGTAAAATCGATCCCGTTTAACCTGAATAATTTAGCTAATTCCCGTGTAGTTAAAACCATATCTACATCACTAACACTATTAAATGTCATTTCCTGACGTTGAGCTTCAAATTTTTTAGCGGTACATGGCATTACTGAAACAGAGAATATTTTTTCTGGTGAAATTGAATTTGCAGTGAAAAGATTCTGCTTAATAAGCCGTCCCATTAATTGCTGTGGCGACCGTTGTTGCGAAAGCTGAGGGAGCAATTCAGGCAGATATTGTTCAGCATATTTAACCCAGGCAGGGCAGCAACTGTTAAACATTGGAAGTTTTTCATTGTTCCGAATTCTGTCTGCGAGTTCTGTTGCTACATTCAAGGCGTTTATGTCATTCCCGAATCCTGTATCATACACCTTTCTGAAACCTATTTTTCTCAGGGCTGCGAACAATAATCCCTGGAAATCCTTACCTGCTTTGATCCCGTATTCTTCAGCTATTGCAACAGAAACCGAAGGACTGCATTGAATTACAGGATAAATTTCTGTATTATGCAAAGTTTCCTGCAGAAGACTGAAGCTTTCTTTTTCATAGAGAGCTCCCGTTGGACATTCCAGAATACACTGTCCGCATGTTATGCAATTTGAGAGGTTTAATGGCTTTCCATATGTTGTTCCAACGGCAGTATCTATTCCTTTATTTGTAAATTCAAATGTAGACACACCAATGATTTCAGAACAAACCCTGACACAACGACCGCAAAGGACACATTTAGAGGGGTCCCGAACTATAGGTGCGCAACTCTGGTCTAGTTTCAACACACTTTTTCGTCCATGGAATCTCCGTTCCCGAACATTATGTTCACTGGCAAGTTTTTGAAGCTCACAATTAGTATTTCTAACACAATAAAGACAATCATCAGGGTGGTTTGCCAGAAGAAGCTCCACCAGCGTTTTTCTGGCTTTAATAACTCTTGGAGAATGTGTCCTGATTTTCATCCATTCTTCAACAGGAAAAGAGCATGAGGGTATCAGGTCTGATTTTCCTTCAATTTCAACTACACACATCCTGCAGGCTCCGGTGGGACTGAGTTTGGGCATATAACAAAGCGTTGGAACACTAATGCCATTACGGTTAAGTGCTGAGAGAATTGTTTCACCCTTGAGTGCCTTAATCTGTTTATTATTGACTTCAATTGTAAAAAGCATCTGGCGCGGGTTTATTTTACGAAAATGGCAACGAATTTGCAGGTCTCATAGCAGATACCACATCCAATGCACTTATTCTCTACAATAAAATGTGGATTAGTTGGAGTTCCTATTATAGCGTTAGTAGGACACTTTTTTGCACAAACTGTGCAACCTGTACATTTGTCGGTGTCAATAAAAAACACCCTCAGTTCCTTACATACACCTGCCTTACAATTTCTATCAAATATGTGTTCTTCTACTTCTGTTCTGAATTGCTGAAGTATGCTAAGCACCGGGTTAGAAGCATTCTGGCCGAGTCCGCATTGTGAAGTTTCTTTTATTACCCCAGCCAGGCTTTCAAGCTGCATTATTCCTTTAAAACGTTCGAGTGTTTCATGAGAACTTTCATTGGCAGGCCTTTTGGTAATACTTGTAAGAATCTCTGTCATTCTTCTTGTACCTTCTCTGCATGGAATGCATTTTCCACAACTTTCATGCTGAAGAAACTCCATGTAGAATCTGGCAAGGTCGAGCATACACCCATTGTGGTCGATTACAACAAGCCCACCCGATCCCATATTCGCACCTACTTTGCGGAGACCTTCGTAATCGAGTGCTGTATCAAGTTTATCTTCGGTTAGAGCTGTCCCTAATGGTCCGCCAACATGCACTGCTTTGAAGGGTATATTTTCCGGAATTCCACCCCCTATGATAAAAATTACTTCTTTAAGTGTTGTACCCATTGCAACTTCAATAATGCCGGTATTTACAGTTTTTCCGGTAAGGCAAAATACTTTTGTGCCTTTGCTCTCTTCTGTGCCTATCGAGCGGAACCACAATGGTCCATTCTGCATTATCAGAGGAATGTTGGCAAGAGTTTTCAGATTGTTAACCACCGTTGGTTTTTTTTGAAATCCCGATTGAGCAGGGTAGGGTGGTTTCTGCCTGGGATTGGCCCGTTTTCCTTCCAGGCAAGCTATCAGTGCAGTTTCTTCTCCAAGAATGAATGCGCCAGGTGCAGTTCGTATGGTAATTGTCAGGTTAAATCCACTTTTAAAAATATCCTCACCAAGAATTCCATAAGTTTTAGCTTGCTGCAAAGCTAGTTGCATTCTTTCTTTAGCAAGTTTATATTCTTCTCTCATGAATAGAATAGCCCTTGAGGCTCCAATTGCATAAGCAGCGATTGCCATCCCTTCGATCACGGTGTGCGGGTCGCTTTCCATAATAGCTCTATCCATGAATGCTCCGGGATCGCTTTCATCTGCATTACAGATCAGGTACTTCTGATCATCAGCTGTAGTTAATGCTGCTCTCCATTTCTGTCCGGTCAGATAACCACTGCCCCCACGGCCACGAAGACCGCTCTCTTCAATAATACTGCAGACCTTCTCAGGTGCATACGTTCTGATCGCTTTAATAAATCTGCGATATCCATCTTTGGCGATGTATTCTTCAATAATACCAGGCGAAATAATTCCACAATTTCTTAGAATAAGTCTTTTCTGGTATTTAAAAAAATGGAGTTCTTCAATAAATGGAGTATGAGGCCAGGGCTCAAGGAAATCACTTCTGTACTGTCCTAAAACAAAATCAGAAATTATTGTATTGTTAAAAACCCCATCCAGAATATCAGTTAGATTGTCGCTATTAACTTTGGCAAACGAAACGCGGGTCTTTCCTGGAATCTGAATATCAAGCAAGGGTTCCATTGAGCAAAGACCAATACAGCCAACTTCATGAATTTCTCCATTAATACCATATATATTAAGATACTCGAGGATTTCCTCATGTAATTTCGATGCCCCGGATACTTTTCCGCAGCTTGCACTTCCGAGAAATAAAATGGGATTTTTGATTCTTTCGTGCCGGAAAAATGAAATAATTTCAAGTTCTTCCTTATCGGGAGGTTCTGACTGTCGGGACAGAATCTCCCGGGTAAGGAATCTTTGCATTGGCAGATAATACCCATTTTCCATTCGTAGTCGAGCTTAGCTATTTTTTAAATTAGCAATGAGTTGGGTGAGTGTTGAAATATTAATATTTTCGTGATATTCGCCATTAATTGTTAAAAGTGGTCCTGCTCCACAGGCACCAAGACAAGCACTTTTTTCAAGACTGAACATTCCATCGCGGCTTACCTGTCCAGCTTTTATTTTCATAATTCGCTCAGCTTCAGAGATTATTGAACCAGATTCAATCAGATGGCAACTGGTTCCATGGCAGATTTCAAAATGATATTTGCCTTTAGAGGAAAATCGAAGGTTAGAATAAAAAGATGCAGTTCCATAAATCTTGGTTGTGGAAAGGAGTAAATGCCTGCCAATATAAATGATAGCTTCTTCAGTGATGTAACCATATGCTTCCTGCACATCCTGAAGAATGGGAATCAGGTTATCCCTCTGATATTTTGGATAACGGGCAAGAATAGATTCCAAACCTTCCATCAATCCGATGCTTTAATTTGATGAATAAATGTTAACCATTTTACAAAGATACAATTCTTGTAAAAAAGAGACAAATTTATTTGTTAATTTATTAACAGTGTTATATAAATAACAATAAGAAAAGGTACAATAATCAATATAATGCTTTAAATATCATAAAATCAATGATTTATGAAAATTGTATTTTGATTGAAATCTTTTTATCTTTGAAGTACTAGAAAATCAAAATATGTCAGAAGTTAAAGTAGACATTACAATTTGTCTTGGAAGTGCCTGTTTTGCAAGAGGTAACAATCATACGCGTAAGGCTATAGAAGATTATATCCGGGAAAATGGATTAAGTGGAAAAATTATTTTTAGAGGAGCCCGTTGCTTCGATCATTGCCAAAACGGACCAGTATTAAAAATTAATGACGATTTCTACGAGCATGTTACGGAAAATTCGGTAGTGGAAATTCTTGATAAAGTGATGGCGGGGCTTTAATTCTTCAATATAGTGATATGAATATTATAGAAATCAACAAGGATAAATGTAAACAGAGTTATGCTTGTGTTAGGATTTGTCCGGTGAAAGCTATTGAGGTGAAAGCTGATCAGGAATTTCCAAATGTAGTTCAGAGCAGATGTATTGGTTGTGGTTCTTGCATAGATGTTTGCTCACAATCTGCAATTAATTATTATGATTCTACTCCGGAAGTAAAGCAGTTGGTAAAATCGGGACAAAGGGTAGCAGCCCTACTTGCTCCTGAGATTGCAGCTGAATTTGCTGATGTTACAGACTACAGGAAATTTGTAAATATGATCAAACAAATTGGATTTGAGTTTGTAAACGAAGTTTCTTTTGGTGTAGATCTGGTTGCTAAAAAATATGAAGAGCTGTTTTCAAATTTTAAAGGCAAATATTATATAACTGCAAATTGCCCGGCAATAGTTCATTTCGTGGAGAAATTCCATCCTTTACTTGCTGACAACCTGGCACCTATTGTTTCTCCGATGATTGCAATGGCTAAGGTTATGCACAAGCGGCATGGAAAAGAAATGCGCATTGTTTACATTGGACCTTGTATTGACAGCAAGGTTGAAGCTATCAATAGCGAAGGTGATGGTAAAGTTGATTGTGTTTTAACTTTCCCTGAACTGAGAAAACTCTTCGAAGAGTTCTCTATCTCGGAAAGTACGCTTGAGTTTTCTGAATTTGATTCACCCCATGGATATAAAGGAGCACTTTACCCGATTAGCAATGGAATTCTCGAAATTGCCAATATCAGTGAAAATCTTCAATCAGGAAAAATAATTACTGCCGATGGAAGAGAATCAATTATCGATGCCTTGAATTCTTTTGAGCATGAATTGGATTCAATCAGGCACCATATGAATATTTTCTACTGTCAGGGATGTATGATGGGTCCTGGAATGTCGACCAATGCGAGCAAATTTGTAAGAAGGACGAGAGTTGTAGACTATGCAAACAAACGTTTTGCAGATTTTGACAAGGAAGACTGGTCAGAACAGATGATTGAATACGGTGATCTCGATCTGTCGAGAAAATATAAGGTTGACGATCAGCGTATTGAGTTTCCTCCAGAGGAAAATATCCAGGAAATTTTAAAAGTGCTTGGTAAAGTTCATGAGAATGATGAAAAAGGTTGTGGTACATGTGGTTATACTTCTTGCCGGGAGTTTGCAATAGCTGTGGCTCAAGGACTTGCAAAAACAGAGATGTGCCTCACATATTCCCTTAAAAATCGTCAGGAATATATTAAAACCCTTAAACAAACCAACGAAAAGCTTGCTAAAACCCAGGATGCCCTTAAAGAGTCGGAACGAACCGCCCGCATTGAGCAACAGCTTGCGAGAGAGGCAATGGAGATGACTACTGCGATGCTTCAAAAACTTCCATCAGGTGTGGTAATAGTTGATGATAAATTGAAAATTATCCAGTCGAATAAAACATTTATCGAAACACTCGGCAAGGAAGCAGAAGAAATCAGCGATATAATACCAGGACTGAAAGGTGCAGATTTGAAGACATTGTTGCCGTATCAGTTTTACAATTTATTCTCATATGTGCTTCAGAATGATGATGATGTGCTGAACAGAGATGTGCATTATGAAGATAGAATCTTAAACGTTTCCGTATTTACGATCAGAAAAAATAAAATTGTCGGCGCCGTTATCCGCGATATGTTCCTTCCCGAAATCCGGAAAGAAGAAGTTATCCGCCGGGTTTCAGAGGCTATAGACGAAAACCTCGAATTTGTCCAGAAAATTGCGTTTATACTTGGAGAAGGGGCATCGCGGACCGAAAAAATCCTTAACTCAATCATTGAGTTTCATAATAATGATAAGAAAGAACTTTGATGTCTGACCTTCCATTTGTCGAAATTAGCAACCAGCATGTAAATCACTGGGAAAGTAAAATTTGTGGAGATGTATTTATTTCCAGTCGTGTACGTGAAGAAAACAGGCTTATTGTTGTCCTTTCTGATGGTCTTGGGCATGGAATTAAAGCGAATGTACTTGCAACCCTCACTGCAACAATGGCATACAATTTTACGAATGAACACAAGGAATTCAGGAAAATAGCTGAAATTATTATGAATACATTGCCTGTTGACAGCGAGCGGCAAATTAGCTATTCAACGTTTACCATTATCGACATAGAACTCGATGGCGAAACGCGCATTCTGGAATATGACAATCCACAATGTATAATCTTTAGAGGCAATGCGATTTATGATCCGGTTTGGTCTGATATTCTGCTTTTAAGTGACAAAACGAAAGGTAAGGAACTTCGCTGTTGCAGTTTTAAACCGGAGAAAGAGGACCGAATGATAATCTGTTCGGATGGAGTTGTTCAATCCGGAATGGGGACTGCAAAATATCCTTTCGGCTGGGGGCGTGAAAATCTCATGGAGTATATTGAACGACTGATTACTTTAACACCTGATATTTCAGCAGCACGATTGGCCTTAAAATTGGTTAATATGTCTTCGGCAAACGACCAGCATCTGCCTAAAGATGATACTACTGCGGCAGTACTGTATTTCCGGAATCCAAGAAAATTATTGCTTTGCACAGGTCCGCCTTTTGAAAAGGACAATGATTTGGAACTTGCCAGCAGGGTGGGAGAATACGACGGTAAAAAGATTATCTGCGGAGCAACAACTGTAGAGATAATTGGCAGGGAACTAAAACGGGAAATTACTGATTCTTTCGAATTTCACGACCCCGACCTTCCACCGCTGTCTTTTATGGATGGAGTTGATCTAATCACTGAGGGAATACTGACGCTCGGAAAGGTAGCTGAAATACTCAAACGTTACAATAGCACAACCCGTTTGGGTAAAGGTCCTGCTGATCAGATTGTTAAACTTTTCCTTGAAAGCGACGAAATTGAATTTCTGATCGGAACCCGAATTAACATTGCACACCAGGATCCCAGCCTGCCGGTGGAACTCGAAATCCGGAGGACTGTGGTAAAACGAATCGCCAAAATACTGGAAGATAAATACCTGAAAGAGGTCAGATTAAAATTTATATAAGGAGATAATCAATACAATAAAAATAATTACAGCAATTAGGTAATAGAATACCGAATTAAAATTATCTTTGCATTTCATTTCAAGGAAAAAACTTATAAAACTAAGATGTTATGGAAACAAATCTTTTCGAAACAGCAAAAATTTTAAATTTCACCAAGCTTGTTGAATATTCTGAAAATGGGATTATCAGCAAACGGGTTATCCAGAAAAATACCGGGAATGTATCTCTTTTTTCGTTTGATGCAGATCAGAAATTGAGTGAGCATACAGCCCCTTTTGATGCAATGGTTCAGGTAATTGAAGGAGAGGCAGAAATTGTTATTGAAAACATTCCTTTCCACCTGGTTGCTGGCGAAAGTATTATCATGCCTGCAAACCATCCGCATGCAGTTAATGCTATTACAAAATTTAAGATGTTGCTGATCATGATTAAAGAAAATTAAAATCGTAAAAAAATGAGCGAACTCATTAACAATTCACAGAAGCGCAGGGAATTACTTAAGCATATGATACTGCAGTTACACAAGGGTGAAGCACCAGATATGGTTAGAACCCGATTAGTTTCTCTGCTTAAAGAAATTCCATACGATGAAGTTGTGGAGGTTGAACAGGAATTAATAGATGAAGGTTTGCCTGCAGAAGAAGTACTTAAATTCTGCGACATTCATACTATGGCGCTCGATGGAATTATCGATCACTCAGGGGCTAAACAAATTCCGCAAGGGCATCCTGTTGATACATTTCTAATGGAGAACAGGGAATTGCTTAACGTAATTAATAATATTGAACTGCTTTTTCCTCAGGCAATTAAACTTACTGATGATCAGCTTGTTCCTTATCTGATGCAAATGCGTGCAATGTTTAACAGCCTTATGGATGTTGATAAACATTATAAACGTAAAGAATATCTTCTGTTCCCTTACCTAGAAAGTTATGGAATTACCGGCCCGCCTAAAGTAATGTGGGGCAAACATGATGAAACCCGTGTTTTGCTTAAATCTGCAATAGCATCTTTGGCATCAGATGTGCTTCCTGCAATAGCTGCCTTACCTGAAATAATTGAGAACACACTTTTACCGGCCATGAAAGCCATCAGCGATATGACTCTGAAGGAAGAGGAAATCATGTTCCCAATGACAATGGATAAACTTTCGGATTCGGATTGGTACAATATCTATACTCAGACAATGGAGTTTGGATATTGCCTTTACGATCCTCAAATTGATTGGAATCCAGAAGGGATTGATAATGAGCAACTCACATCTGCTCCTGGATTAATCCAGTTCCCTAGCGGAAATTTCAACCTTGAAGAACTGGAAATCATCCTTAATACAATGCCAATTGATGTAACTTTCGTCGATAAAGATGATAAAGTACGTTTCTTCTCCATGGGAGAACATCGGATTTTTCCAAGAAGCCGGGCTATTATCGGTCGTGACGTCAGAATGTGTCATCCTCCCTCAAGTGTTGATGTGGTAGAGAAAATTCTTGATGATTTTAAAAGTGGTAAAGAAAGCAGAGCTCCCTTCTGGATAAATATGCATGGCACTTTTATCTACATAGAGTATTTTGCTTTACGCGACAAAGCAGGAAATTATATGGGAACACTTGAATATTCCCAGGACCTTACACACCTTCGTGCTTTGGAAGGAGAACAACGATTATTATCTTATTCTAAAAATGATTAATCAATGAATATAACTGAAAAAAGTAATCTGACCATCTGGGAGCAGACAGATAGAATTAAAATCCGTTTCGATGCCAGGCCAACCCTGGCTGCTGGTGGCCATCCGGTTGGAGAAGTACTTGGATTAATTGGAAGCCTGAAAGCTGGAGAAGTAATGGAGTTTACAACACCATTTTTGCCTGAACCTCTCATTGTAAAAGTAAAAGATGCTGGACTCGAAGTTTTCACAAGAGAAGTCGATGGCTTGTTTGTAAGCTATTTTGTGAAGTAGCGTTTGATTTAGAACACCAGATAACCCCCGGCTTCACCTGGGGTTATTCATTTTCAGGTCTTTCAGACCTTGATTCTTGAAATTTTATTATCCTGACCTGACCAAAAGGATAAGGTTTGATGAAATTAAAACAATTGTTTCTATTTATTTCTTAATACGAACATTGAAAAATTTTAGATTTGATGATGATTTCTGTACAGAATAAACAATAATTTTGTTTGAGAGAAATTGTACTATGCAGATAAAAATGAATCCCTTTGTATAGGAATATACCAATTATAAAATCAAAGAAAACCATAATACTTCTGCTTATAATAAGCTTAACATTTGGTTTTGCGGCTTCAGCACAAAAAAGCTGTTTTGGTATCTTTTATCCGGATAGTATTTCTGTAGCAGAATTAAAAATACCATCTGATTCAATTTGTAAAAAGCTCATTTTCAACTCGAAGAACCAGTTTATCATGTATAGTAATTAAAGGTGTTCCATGATGGTAGGCACCTATCATTGTCACGCTGGGAAGCCTGGGGCATGTCTATTTATAATAAATCAAATAGGATGCGAACTCTAACTGAAAGATCATCAACAAAAATTAATACAAAAATAAGTCTTGAGAATGGCAAATCACTCAGAATAATAGGGGTTTATGTTATTCTTCTAAAATATTGAACATAAATTAAAAAATGATATGTTTCTGCATCTGGTAGAAATGTATAATTCTTTAAATTATCCCGTAAAAATATTTGATTTTAAGTAAAATTACGCGTAAATTTGTACAAATATGTATAAATTTACGGGTTATTATGATTCCTCGCCCATTTTATCAAGAACAAATTATTAGCGCTTTTAAATTAGTTCCTGTTGTTGTATTGATAGGCGCAAGACAAGTTGGTAAATCTACGCTTATGCGGATGCATGAGTTCGACACACAAACACAATTTCTGAATGGCCAGGATCCTGAAAATGCTGAGTTATTCCAATCATTCAGTTCAGTAAAATCATGGATGAATTCTGTTTTTTTACTACCAGAAAAAGGTGTTTTATTGTTGGATGAATTTCAGTTCATACCCAATATCTCCTTGATGATAAAGTTGATAACTGATCATTTTCCGGATTTTAAAATTCTTTGTTCTGGAAGTTCAAGTCTTGATATAAGACAAAAAGTTGAAGAATCCCTTGCTGGCAGAGTCCGGATTGTGGAAGTCTTTTCATTGTCTTTTTCAGAATATCTCAACTTCTGTGATGAAGATTCTTTTTATAAATATGGATTATATAACCCTGATATTGAATATGCAGCAATTGATAAAACGCTTTTTGCACATTTAAAAAACTTCATTATCTATGGTGGTTTTCCCAGACTGGCTTTAACCAGTTCAGGTGAAGAGAAAATTAATCTTCTTAATGATATTTTCCAAACCTATCTCGTTCGTGATGTCAGAAGTTATGTAAGGAATGAAGATGTAGCTGGGTTTAATAAGATGCTTCGCTTGTTAAGTCTTCAAAATTCAAATTTATTAAATGTCAATGAGTTAAGTCGTACATCTGGTCTTATTAACAAAAAATGTGATGAATATTTATTGTTACTGGAACAGATGTATATCGTAAAGTTAATTGAACCAATTGGAGGTAGTGGAAGAAGAAATCTTACAAAAATGAAAAAGATCTATTTTCTGGATACTGGCCTGAGGAATTTAATTGCAAGGAATTTGAATGCCCCTGAACAGCGAACAGATTATCCTTTTCTGCTTGAAAATTATGTGCTGCTTGAGATTCTTAAGAGTTTTCCGGCTCATACTCAAATCAATTTCTACAGAACCTATGACAACCTGGAAATTGATTTTATCGTGAATGATTTCCTGAAAATATTGTCAATAGAAGTGAAAGCGACCAATTTTGCCAGACCAAAACACTTTAGAGGATTAAATGCCTTCAACAGTGAATTTGATGTTGCAAAATCATTTTTAATAAACGAAAATTTGAATTTAAAAGATAAAAAGGTTCGATTTCTTCCCGCTTTATTGATGTCCAAATTATTCTCTATCAGTATCTAAGAATAAAGTTCTATAAAGATGAAATGATTCCATTTACAAAAGTACAAATGGCGGACTTACCTTTACGAATACCGATTACCTTGGAGATTCTGGAATGTTCTGTTTCTTCAAAACACCGGATAAACAATATGTGTGTGGTTCCCAGGGGATGATCTGGAGAATGGAAGATTCAACTGCATTTACTGCCCCGTCTATAAGTATCGCTACCAGTTTAATACAGTTTGATAGTACAGAACTTTACAATACAGATCATAAGAATCTTATTGTTTCAAACACTGGCACAGCCGATCTGAATATAACCAACATTGTATCCGCTAACCCGGATTTTTCTGCCTCTCCCGCGAATTTTACAATTCCGGCAGGTGGAAATCAAACAGTTGATGTAGCATTTACATCTTCTCGACCTGGAATTATAGCAGGAGTTATAAATATTAGCCACAATGCCTCGTCTACAAATCCCCTTCCGGTTGCTGTTGAGGGTAAAGGCTATTTAACAATAGGAATTCAGCAACAATCAGAAAAAGATGACTTTGAGATTTCCCCATATCCTTCAAGCGGAATTGTATCATTTATACAAAACTCGTCCAACAGAATTCTGATTTATAATCTTCATGGTAAGATTATTAGTGAATTCGATACAATTCAAGGTAATTCAGATATTATCATTCACCTCGAAAAAGGATATTACCTGGTAAAATACATTCGTGGAAATACAATAAAGATAAAAAAGCTAATAGTGAAATAAACCAATTACCTACCGACTGCTTTCTGCCAATTACTCTCCTTGCCCGAGAGTAAAACCTCTTTCACCATCAAAATAGTAGAGGTTCTCCGTTTTTATGATGTCAATTCCCCGGTCGTGCAGGATCGACATAAGTGCCATAACAGAAGTGTAGGAAACTGGCCGGTAGTGCAGAGTCTCGTAATCAACATTAGCATCTTGTGCTACAAAACGACATCGCCAATGATCGCTGCAGAAAGTTTCTTCCATATTTCCGGGATAAACTTTAGCACCTCTATTGGTAATAATTTTTAATTTCAGGATTCCTGATGCTGTTTGTATTAACTTAGAAGCAAGTTCATCAGGATCTTTCCCTTTCCAGTCAACAAAAACATCCACACCCATTAGGGTTTTAACTGCTGGCTTGCTGATATATTCAGCAATTACAATTGGCTTGCCCCCTTCGGCATATTCAACAGTTGCAAAATGTTCAGGTTTCTGTCCAAGTCTTTCAATAATAGCTGAGGCAAATTCTTGAGTGCCCACTCTCTGCTTACTTTTACCTTCAACAAAAATATCTCCGGTATGGATACCTTCTTCAATTGTTTTGAGCCATGCATTCATGATTTTTTCAGCAATTTTGTGCTGACCAATATGCACCAGCATCATTATTGCCCCATTTAAAAGCCCGGAAGGATTTGCAAGATTTCTTCCTGCAATATCTGGCGCAGAACCATGAATAGCTTCAAACATGGAAACTGTAGGGCCAATATTTGCCGAACCACCTAAGCCGACTGAACCACTTACCTGGGCAACAATATCTGAAATTATGTCTCCATAAAGATTCTGAGTCACTACTACATCAAACACTTCCGGACGTTCAGCAAGAAGTGCCGCGCCAATGTCGATAATTTTAATATCTTGGTCAATATCTGGATATTCCTTGCCAATTTCCTTGAATAGTGAAGTAAATAAACCATCTGTTATCTTCATGATGTTATCCTTGGCCATACAAGTGAGCTTTTTACGGCCATTGCTGCGACAATATTCAAAAGCATAACGGATAATCCTGTCGGAACCGGGGTAACTTATTAGTTTTAGCCCCTGCACTACATCGTTGGTCTGCCTGTATTCTATTCCTGCGTAAAGATCTTCTTCATTCTCGCGGACTATAACAACATCCAGGTTAGGGTAATGTGTTTTGATGAAAGGCGCCATTGCCTTAGATGGCCTTACATTGGCGAAAAGTCCGAGAGCCTTGCGAATGGTTACATTAAGACTTTTATATCCACCACCCTGTGGTGTTGTTATAGGCGCTTTAAGAAAAACGCCGTTTTGCCGGATTGAATCCCAGGCTTCAGGCCGGATACCAGATGTAAACCCTTCCTTATAGACCTTTTCTCCAATATCAATAAATTCGTATTCAATATTTGCACCTGCATTTTCAAGAATATTTATTACAGCAGCCATGATTTCAGGACCAATTCCATCGCCATTAGCAACTGTTACTTTTGTTTTTGTCAACATTCTAATCAGTTTTTTAAATTATTTCTAACGAACAATAAACCTTGTCCCGGTGTTTTCTACTATTTTTCGTTCCCAATTTTTACCATAACCCGGATGCCCTGGTTTTGGAGGAATTCCCTTTCCATTTCCGTTATCTAGTAATTTTCTGTCTGCAGTTTTCTTCATATTCCCATCAACATATTTCATAAACAAATAACGAAAGAATTGCATCCAGTCACTAACAAGCTGGTTTCCTGTGTTTACTGAGAATTGAGTAATAAAGTTTAAGCCTTCCGCTTTATTACTGTTATATATTTCTAAAGCTTTCTTATCCGTACTAACACTTTCTTTAATGAATTTGTTTTCGAGTTCTTGCTGATAGAGTTCTATTTCAGGATGAATGAGATTATACCTGGTGTAAGCCCAGTTATTCACCAGGCTGAATGTCCAATATGCCGAATTATCAGACCATTGAATCATAGTTCCATTGCCCGTTTTATAGGATTCCGGTACCTCTGTAATGCCACAATACATTGGAGCAAAAACACAACCATCTGCGTCATCAACGCCAAACCAGAAAATTCCGCCGATGGGGTCGGGGAGTGTACTTCGCGATTGAGCTACAAATACATAACCTGTTTGCTGAGTTGCTATTGCACGTTCGTTCAGATATTCTGTACTATCAACTTTGAATTCCATCGGGCGCCAGCGATATGGAAGTCCGAACGGACCAGCACCAAAATCCTTTCGCATATCGAGAGGAGTATCTTCATAATGATCGCGCATAAAAGCCATCACATCTTTTAAATCGATCTTGCTGTCTGGTTTTATCCATAGTGGTAAACGGTTTGTGGCAAAGTTGTTTGCGTTAGGCTTACCATTCAACATCGATGAACGATAGATTTTTCCTTCCGCATAATCAGTATAGAAAGCATTCTCGCGTATTTCAGTATTTGTTTTTCTGAAAACAGACCAAATGCGTGCATCACAAAACCTGGCGCCTCCAAAATTTATTGGATTGTACACATCTGAAAAGCTGAAATCAAGATCAATGCCTTTATAAAAACCGTGTGCTTTTGCAAAAGAGATAACATCCGGAGAATGGAAACAGTTTTGTTTCAAGTCAAACCAGTTATTTTGTTTCTGGAAGGTAAATGTTTGAATTCTTGCCTGGTTTGCATGCCCTGAAATATATCCGTCCGGAATCTGAAGAGCAACCCAAACAGCTCCCTTTTCATATTTTCCCTTTCCAATGACTTCCATTATCCATGCCTCATTTTTATCGCTTATGGAAAATGATTCCCCCCCGGATGCATATCCATATTCATTTACAAGCTGGGAAATAATTTTAATCATATCTCTTGCAGTGACGGATCTTTGCAGTGCAATTTTCATCAACGAACCATAATCGAGTATAGCTCCCGGCTGTGAGGCAAGTGAATCTAATCCTCCGAAAGTAGTTTCTCCAATTGCAACCTGATGTTCATTCATGAATCCCACAACAGAATAAGTATGAGCGATTTCCGGGATTTTGCCAAGAAGTTTCCCGTTTTCATAATGAATTATGTCCAGCATTGATCCTGCGGGATAATCAGCTGCCGGGTAAAAGAACAGACTCCCATACCTTGTATGCGAATCAGCTGCATAGGATATCATGCTTGATCCACTGGAACTTGCTCCTTTTGTAACAATAATGTTTGTGCAGGAATATGAAGGTAAATTATTGAATACGAGTAGTGTAATAAATAGCACAAGAATATTGGTCTTCATAATCAGAGATTTAATGGATAAAAGTATTTATAAGCAAAAGTACCGTGAATTGCTGGAAATACAAGTTCACGGTACTTAAATATGGAATCGAAAATCATAAGAGTGTAGTCCCTTATGGAATTAATGCAAGCAATTATTTACCTGCTTCTTCTTTTTTCTTATCGGCAATTTTTTTCAAAACTTCTTCCTGAATTGCTTTTGTAACAGGCAGGTATTTGAAGAAATCCATTGAGTAATTTGCACGCCCGCTCGAAAGGTTGCGTAAGGTTGTTGCATATCCGAACATTTCGCTAAGCGGAACAAAACCAACGAGTTTTTGTGAACCCTTACGATGTCTGCGCATAGATTCTATTCTGCCACGACGTTTGTTCAGATTACCAACAATATCTCCAATATAGTCGTCTGGTGTATTTACTTCAATTTTCATTACAGGTTCCAGAAGGATTGGATTTGCCTTCATAAATCCCTGCCTGAAACAGATAGAAGCACAGGTCTGGAATGCCAAATCAGAAGAATCTACCGGATGGTAGCGACCATCAAGAAGAACCGCTTTAACATCAACAACCGGGAACCCTGCCAGAATACCTCTTTCCATAGTTTTCTTTATACCCTTATCAACAGATGGAATATACTCTAACGGAATTGCACCACCTTTAATTCTCTCAACAAATTCATAACCATTATCTTCATTAGGTTCAAGCCTGATAATAGTATGTGCAAACTGACCTTTACCACCTGTTTGTTTAGAGTGTTTGTAGTCGCTTACAGTTTCGCTCGTGATTGTTTCTCTATAAGCAACAGCTGGTTCGCCAACAACAACTTCAAGGTTAAACTCGTGTTTTAAGCGGTCAATCATAATTTCCAAATGGAGTTCTCCCATTCCGGAAATAATCGTCTCCTCTGTTTCATCATCAAAACGTACACCAAACGAAGGATCTTCGTTGGTAAGTTTATGTAAGGCTTCTCCGAGTTTTTCCTGATCTTTTCTGGTCTGAGGAGAAACCTTAAGTTCAATAACAGAAGGTGGAATATTAATATTCTCCAAAAGGATTGGATGTAATGCATCGCATAGTGTGTCACCGGTCTTGGTGAACTTCATACCAATGAGTGCAACAATATCGCCGGCACCAGCTTCCTGGATATCTTCTCTGTCTTTTGCACTAATTCTCAGGATTCGTCCTGCACGTTCAGATTTATCTCTGGTTGTATTCGCCAGAGCCATTCCACTAGTAATCTTACCTGAATAAATTCTGATAAAGGTTTGCTGGCCTACGAAAGGATCGTGTATAAGTTTGAATGCCAGGGCTGCAAAGGGTTGTTTATCCGATGGAGCACGTGAATGTGACTTTTCCGGATCATCAATATCCTGACCAACAACTGCACCAATATCAAGTGGTGAAGGCAGATAGTCAATAACTGCATCCAGTAAAAGTTGAACTCCTTTGTTTTTATAAGCTGCTCCACAGAAAACCGGAGTAATCATCAGTTTAAGTGTTGCATTCCTTGCTGCATTTTTAAGCATTTCTTTGCTAACTTCTTTATCCTCAAGGAATAATTCCATAACAGCATCATCAACTTCAGCTATTTTTTCCATTAAATAAGCCCTGGCTGTAATTGTTTGTTCAACATAATCAGCAGGAATAGGCATTTCGATACTCTGAGTGCCTTCAAATGTATATGCTTTATTTTCAATAAGATCGATAATCCCTTCGAAATCTTCTTCTGAACCGATAGGCAGTTGAAATGGAACAGCATTGGCATCAAGATTTTCATCCATTTGTGCTACAACATCCTGAAAATCAGCACCTGTACGATCCATCTTGTTCACAAAGGCGATGCGTGGTACTTTGTAGCGGTATGCCTGATTCCAAACAGTTTCGCTTTGAGGCTCAACACCACCTACTGCACAGAATAATGCAACCATACCATCGATAACCCTCAGTGAACGCTCTACTTCAATAGTAAAGTCAACGTGTCCTGGTGTGTCAATAATATTTATCTGAGAATCTTTCCAGGTGCAGGAAATAGCAGCCGAAGCAATTGTAATACCTCTTTCCTGCTCCTGTTTCATAAAATCCATAGTGGCCTGTCCATCATGAACTTCACCGATTTTACGGTTAGTACCAGTGAAAAATAAAATTCTTTCAGTTACAGTTGTTTTACCGGCATCAATATGTGCTGCAATACCGATGTTTCTAAGTTTTCTTAATGGCATATTTTGTTTTTCGTTTTCTAAACCAAACGCGTATGAGAATGGTTTTTTTAAAGGTTAATTTAATATTAATATTTTGTAAATGCTTTATTGATAATATGTTAACAATTACTTCATTTTCGTGTAGAAATTATTGTTAACTTGAAAATTATTTCAAAAAATACAGGATAAATGTACTCTCAAAAAGGGGTGCAAAATTACGATTTATTTTAATTCAAAATACGGAGAGGTTTTGAATTCGTAATTATTTAACATAAATTTATTATGACATACGACAAAAAATGGCATTTTCTGAATAAACTTCTTACAAACAGTATCTCCAATTTAAAAAATATCTTCAGCAAAATGCTCGTAATTAAGGAGATTGAATCAATAATTCTAATTTTAGTGCTTTTCGCCTGCTCACTTGATGCTCAGGAATATCCAGTAATAAAATCTTCCAGACCAAGAATTTATATTGATTCCACCCGATTTGCATGGCTGCAGCTTAATAGAACTACTGGTGATTGTGGCAGCACATTTACAAGTTTCCAAAATGCCTTAAACAATAATTGGTACAACGATCCTCAACTTTACCTCTTAGGTAGTGATAGTTCATTATGGACCTGGAACTTTAATTCAGCGTGGGCAAGCTCTGAGGCAATTTATACAGTTTCGCTCTTTAAAATTACGAATGATCCTCTCGCTCTTAAACGCTGCAGGTTTATTATCAGCTGGATTAACAACCGTTTTGATACCTTGAACTTCAGTAATTACGACTGGTATACGAATGAGAATACTATCCGGGGGCTTGCTGATATGGGAGGTATGTTACTCGACTGGTGTTATAATGATATACCTCAGTCGATGCGGCAGCAATTGGTACTGAATCTTTATAAAGTTGATCGATATTTTATGAATTCATATATAACTTCTTCTGCCGGAAACAGTTATGTTTCCAGTCATAATGCCTGGAATACGTTTTATGCAAATCAGTATGCACTTGTTTTGGCCTATGCTGATGGCTTAACGCTGCAGCAGCAGGATACTGTTCAACAGTGGTATCGCATTACAGTGGATAAATGGACCAATGGTTTCGAACCTTGTTATGCTCATTTCAGGGATGATGATGGAGGCTGGAACTGGACAGCAGCATATTCCATGTGGAGCCTTGTAGATCAGTTTCAACTATTTGAAAATATGCGGATTGCAACCAATAAAAATTATTATTCAGATCTTCCCTGGGTACTGAACTCAATCAATCAGTATTGGTATTTTATCCAGCCTGATGGATGGACAATTAACTGGGGTGATGGATTCACTAATATGAGCGGCGACAGGGTAATTTACCTCCACACCAGATATTTCAATGATCCGAGGAGCTTATGGTTGGCCCAGTATTATTCGCTGCCTGCAAATATGGGTTATACTGCTCCAATTTATAATAAGTTGATGTACAAGGACTTCAATATGCCGATTGTTACCAAACCTGATATTGCTCATGATTGGTGGAGCGACAAATCAGGTTTATCAGTAAGTCGCAGCAGCTGGCAAACGGATGCAGCATTGTTGTGGGTGTCTAACTCCCCAATTAAAAAGGCAGCTCATGAACATCGCGACAACAATTCGTTCTGTATTTTCAAGAATAAACCGCAGATAATAAACTCTGGGTATTACCTTTCCTATGGAGATCAGCATTATGTGAACTATTATATGAGGACTGTTTCAAACAACAGTATTTGCGTGTTCGATTCCACTGAGCAATATATCAACTGGGGCGTAAACGTTAGTAACGACGGTGGTCAGAATGAATCACCAACCTTATCAAATCACACTGAGTTTACTTTGCCGCAGTTTCAAAAGGGGAAATGGGTAAAATGGGGAAGTGGGAATAATTATTCTTACACCATTACAGATGCTGAAAAAAGTTATAATCCTGCTAAACTTGACCGGTTTCGCCGGAGGGTTTTATTTGCAAAACCTGATCATGTAATCATTCTGGACCATGTACATTTGGTAAATACAGCGAATAAACAGCGTGATGCCCGGTGGATTCTTCATTTTCAAAACAAACCATTAGTAAGTGGAGGTTTGCTTAATACATTGGTTCCCAATCATATTGAAATATTTTCAGGCAAAGATATTACACAAACTAATGGCAATGGTAATGTAGCTGTTCGTACCCTGTTTCCAACTAACACTACAACAAAACGGATAGGAGGGAGTGCTTATCAATTTTATGTAAATGGAATCAATTACCCAGTGGGTGGTACAATGGACACGGTTCATACCACACCGGGGAATTGGAGAATTGAAGTTTCTCCAACAGAAGTAAGCGATAGCCTTGTTTTTCTGCATACCATTAAAATTGGCGATAATAATGCTCCTTCTGTGGCTGGTGGCAGCGGTCAGAAAAATGGAACTACAATTATGGCCGATTGGGATAATACTTTATACTGTTTTAGTTCTCCGGGAGATACCGGTATTGACCGTCATTATCTGACTAATATCCCGGGTGGCAGAGGAGTTACTGTTTTTGCTGCTGATATGAAGAAATCCAAATGGTTTGATGTTAAGGTAGATAACATAATTTTAACTTCAATGCCTACCGATTCCAACGGTATTCTGAAAACACTGTTTGGATTGAGTTCAGGAAATCATTCTGTTGAAATTACCAGCAGAAAACTTCAGGGCACTGTTTATTATAGTAATGATGTTTTTTCACAACTTGATAGCATAACAGTTTATCTATATAAGAATGGTGCTTTACTAGGGCAAACCCTTACTAACAGTAGTGGTGGATTCCAGTTTCCGGTAACTGATACTGGTCAATTTGTTGTAAGTTGTTCAACATCAAAGATGTGGGGTGGAGTTAATTCAGCAGATGCGCTCATCGTTTTAAAACATTTTGTCCATCTCACAAACCTTTCCAACTTGTTTCTTCAAGCCGCCGATGTCGACCAGAATACCACTATCAACACCATTGATGCGCTCATGATCGCAAAACGTTACGTAGGATTAATAAACACATTTCCATCCGGCGACTGGCTTTTCCAAAGCAAACAGCTGCATATTCAGAGTACACTGATTCAGCCAGTTCTTATACTTGGAGTTTGTTATGGGGACGTTAACGGGTCGTTCTTTCCATAAGCAACAGTGCATCGGATGCTGGTTCTATGAAATTTATATTGTTTTAATCTCCTGATTAATTAATACGAATTATTTTGGTTGTTCTGTATTATTCCCTCCAAACAAATCGTAGGGCTTTTTACCGAATTCAGTATTAAGGAAAAAGGCTGTAAGCAAAATGAAAAGGATAAAAAACACAATAACAAGCAGTTGCACCCATGATGTTTTCTGAATATCCTGCTTTGCTTTCGTGTCACAAACTTCTCCCGGACAATATTGAGCCTTTTCTTTATAGATAAGAGGATAAACCATACATCCCAGGCAGATTCCGAAGGCTGATTCAAAGAACAGAAATATCAGGCAAATCAGGCAGATTATACCAGTTACGGCACTGTAAGCATTTACAATTACCAGGAAAATAAACATAGTGGCTGCAAGGATGACTCCAATAATCCAGGCAAACTTTTTCTGCATGGCTCCAACATATTCCGGAGTCTGGTTCCGCACAATAAGGCGGCCAATGATAAGGGTAGGCGAAAATTTTGGATTTATGAAAACCCTGATGATAAAATCTGTAAGAAACACAGTGACAACATATTTTATCGGAACAAAATTCCCTTTAAACAAAATAAACATCAGAGACAGAAAGGTGGCCAGGAATAATATTCCTGCAGCGGCTCTTACTTCTCTTTCATTTACTACCGGAATAGAATATCCCTGAACATCTTCTCCGAACTTTATGATTTTGCTCATCTTTAGACTTTTGTTTTGTTTTATTTTGATTTAAAAAAATGGTCTACAGTATTGCAGAATTCCCTGGGATATTCAATAAGTGTACCATGGCTTGAATTTGGTAAAACCCAGAGTTGTGCTTTTGGGATGTTCTGGTAGATCAGGCCATAAGTTCGCACCGGTTGATGCCAGTTTTATTACTTTTTCAGGATGCCGCATGGCAATTTCCAGGGCAATGATTCCTCCATCACTCCACCCGATAACGTAGGCCGAATCAATTTTCATCTGATCAATCAAAGATGCTACATCATCTGCCATCATTTCAAAACTCAGCGAATCGCCTGTATCCTCTGATTTTCCATGGGCACGGCTGTCAATGGCAATTGTGCGGTAAGATTTTGAAAAATAGGGGATTATGCCCGAAAATGAGGATATATTTCCACCATTTCCGTGAAGAAGAATTAGTGGCTTCCCCTTACCATATTCTTCAGTGTAAATTTTTATGCCTCTAACATTATAATAATTGCCTGCACTTTCATTATTGCCATAATCAACTATCTGGGCGAAAAGGAAATTTGTGAGAAACAGGAAGAGAAAGAGGAGGGATGGTCGCATTATTTAATATATATAAATAAAGATATGGTTTACCTATTGATGAGAAAACGTTTAAGAAACGCTTTTTGCAAAAGTGGAAATTATTTTTTTCGTGAAATTATTTTTCTTTCTGTCGGATCCAGACTATTTTGATGTTAGCCATTGGTCAATTTCTTTTTGTATTTCCTCATGTGAAATAGTCTTCCCTGCTAACAACTGTTCCCTGCCTGCAAGGATTCTTTCTTTTTGATAGTCTGAAAGTTTATATCCTTCTTCTTCAACTTTAGAGTCAACTAAAGTTTTTATTGCTTTTTAAAAAGATGTATCATTAATGTGAGCTAATTGGCTAATTATCAGATTTCTAAGCTCTATTGTGCTCATTGTTATTGTTTTTGGTAAAGTTATTAAATTTATTTATTGCCATTTAAAAAAAACAATTTGTTGCATTTCTACATTTCAAATGCCTTCCCTGGTTTTTACCAATTTGATATTCAAAATAATAAACTAAAAAACTGACCTTCCTGGAATTAATTTAAAAACAAAAAAGGCAACAGAAAATTTCCTGTTGCCCTTCTAATCAATATATTAAGTCTTTATTTTTTCTGTCGTTTCCGCTCAATTTCATCAAGCAGAACCTTACGTAAACGAATGTTTTTTGGTGTTACTTCCAGGTATTCATCCTGACGGATATATTCCATAGCCTCTTCCAGAGAGAAACGAATAGGAGGTGTCAAAGAAGCTTTATCATCTGTACCAGAAGCACGAATGTTTGTGAGTTTCTTGGTCTTACAAACATTGATCACTAAATCATCCTGACGGATATGTTCACCAATTACCTGGCCAGCATAAACATCTTCGCCGGCAATGATAAAAAATGATCCTCTATCTTGCAGTTTATCAATAGAGTAGGGGATTGACTGTCCTGTATCCATAGCTATTAAGGCTCCGTTTCTGCGTGCAGCTGCATCACCTTTCCATGGTTCATATCCTTTATAACGGTGTGCCATAATGGCTTCACCTTCAGTACTGGTAAGGATAATATTTCTTAAACCAATCAGCGATCTTGCAGGAATATTAAACTCCAGAATAATACGATCGCCTTTGGTTTCAATATTTAATATTTCACCTTTACGGCTGGTAACAATGTCGATTACCTTCCCGGAGAATGCTTCAGGAACGTGAATCGTCAGGTATTCAATTGGTTCGAGAGTTTCTCCTTCTACTTGTCTGAGAATTACCTGTGGCTGACCTAATTGGAATTCAAAGCCTTCGCGACGCATTGTTTCTACAAGAATCGAAAGATGCAGAATACCCCTTCCATGTACAAGATAGGAATCAGAGGAATCAGTTTCCATTACCTTAAGGGCAAGGTTTTTTTCAATTTCTCTGAATAAACGATCGCGTAAATGCCTGGAAGTTACAAATTTACCATCTTTTCCGAAAAACGGAGAGTTGTTGATTGTAAATAGCATACTCATTGTAGGCTCATCAACTTTAATAGGAATCAGAGCTTCAGGATTCTCCCAATCCGCAACGGTATCTCCGATATCGAAATCTTCGAGACCAACAATCGCTACTATCTCACCTGCATGAATTTCATTCTTGGTTTTTTCTTTACCAAGACCTTCGAACAGATACAATTCTTTGATATAATTCTTTTTTATTTCCCCATCAGTTCTTTTCATCAAAGCAACTGTAGTTCCGGCCTTTATAAATCCGCGCTGCACCCTGCCTACCGCGATACGGCCTACGTAGGAGGAGTAATCAATAGAAGTAATCTGTAACTGAAGATTCCCTTCCTGAATAATTGGTTCAGGAATAGTTTCAATAATAACATTCAGTAAATGGGTAACGTCAGTGGTTTCTTTACGCCAGTCCTCCGACATCCATCCATGTTTGGAGGATCCATAGACCGTTGGGAAATTCAGCTGATCGTCGGTAGCCTCAAGATTGAACATCAACTCAAAAACAGCTTCCTGAACATGATCAGGATGGCAATTGGGTTTATCAACTTTGTTTATTACCACTATAGGCTTTAATCCTAACTCGAGTGCTTTTTGAAGAACAAAGCGAGTTTGAGGCATTGGTCCTTCGAAAGCATCAACCAAAAGCAGAACGCCATCGGCCATATTTAATACTCTTTCCACTTCACCGCCGAAATCGCTGTGACCAGGAGTATCTATAATGTTGATTTTTACGCCTTTATAACGAACGCTTACATTTTTTGCTAAAATTGTAATTCCTCTTTCACGTTCAAGGTCGTTGCTGTCTAAAATCAGATCTCCAACATCTTCATTCTCCCGAAAAAGCTTCACCTGGTGTAAAATTCTGTCGACTAGGGTTGTTTTTCCGTGGTCGACGTGTGCGATAATCGCAATATTCTTAATGTTTTGCATGAAAAATTACTTGGTTTCAATTGAGCCGGCAAAGGTACAGCTTATTTCGACTCAAATTACATATACGAAAAAGGGCAGCATAATCTACTCGGTCAAGGCCTGGCTTTTAGCTTACTACCCTAAAGGGACGGCACATTTTAGGGGGCATGGCATTTCTACCGACATTTTGTGCCTACGGCACTGATTCATGGGATTATATATACAAGCACAATGCCACACTCAGCACACGAGCAAACCAGCAAACCAGCACACTAAAAAGGTCTTGTAAAATGCTAAATTCTGCCCTTTCTGCCGACATCAATATCCCAACGGGATCAAGGAACCATGCAAGATCCCCAAAATTCCACCCAGTGCCGCAGGCACAAAACGTCGGTAGAAACGCGATGCCCACCGAATTATAGCGTCCCGTAGGGATGCAAGATAATCCACGAAATACGCTATGGCAAATGGCAAAATATTCTGGAATACATGAATATCAAACGTAAATAACTTATATTTGGATAATGAATTATTACCGACATTCAAGGCAACTAATTAATAATCAATATATTACATGTCATGTCCATACATAGAAACAATTCAACTAATTGTTTACCAGGCATATATGAATCGTCCTGCTTCAAGGCCTTAACCTTGCTGTTCGGTCACGACCGAACATGTATCCCAAAACCGAGACTAATCAAACCTATGAAAAACAAATTCAGACTAATTCTGATGCTGCTAGTGGCGATGGCTACAAGCAATGTGGCTATGTCCACTCCTGTGAGTGAAGTAACAGCCAAAAAAGTTGCCTTTAATTTCTTATCAAAGGTGACTAGTGATGTGAAAACATCAAACCTACTGTCGCTGGTAAATATCGGTGATAAATACGACCAAGCCTATTATTATATATTTAATTATAAAAATGGCTGGGTGGTAATCGCTGGTGAT
>CAIXZF010000062.1 GCA_903923925.1 uncultured Bacteroidales bacterium | reverse complement strand
TTCTGGCATTGTGCCAGTGAGAATGAGCCTATCGTAACATGAAAGTACTAAGGCTATTTTCCCTTTGTAAGTTTCTGTAAGGAGTTCCATCCTGTAAAGTTAACATTTCCCCTGTTTGGTTCTGGCTCGTCCAGGTTAGGTCTAACTTCTAAACATATAAAATCCAAATGAACCTTCGATTAATTATTTTTATCACCGCTATCATCACTTGTAACTCATTTATACAAGCCCAGGTTCCAACTTGTTTTGATATAAAAAATGTTCAGAGAGAGCTATATATGAAGCCATCAAATTTTCAAAAACACTTCAAATCGAATAACGTTTTAAACAATACGGATTCATTGAGCTGGATGAAAATTTATCACTCTGAATGTGATTGTCCGGCAGCTCATATTGAAAATGCCTATGACGGAGGTATTTTGCTTATGGGATGGTTTGAAGCCAATTATCCAAAGAATTGTTGGCTTATTAAAACTGATGTTAATGGGGATATATTATGGGAAAGAGTTATTTCAGGAGGTGATTATGTGACTTCGGTTAACAGACTTGTTGAAAGTGCTGATGGGAGCATTTATATTTTCGGTTCGACACTGCTTCTTGATAACTATGATGATCCGTATTTAACAAAACTTAATCCATGTGGGGAAAAGGAATGGTGTAAAATATTCCATACTCCGGAACACATGGATGGAGTTATGTCACTTTCTCTTGCACAGGATGGAGGGGTTGCAATTATATTAGGTAATTCATGGGGTCCAAATTTTGCTGATACAAACCGGATATGTCTTACACGTTTGGATCAAAATGGAAATGAACTTTGGCGAAATTACTATTCAACATTGGATCCCAATATGCATAATGAGCAGGATTGGTCACTGCTTTCCACACCTGACAATGGGTTTTTGATCACTGCCAGTTGTAGTTATGAAGATTCATTGAATAATAACATTTGGATGGCCAAATGTTATTATATTAAATCCAATAATATTGGTGCAAGGCAATGGGAGACCATTGCTGAAAAAAACTACAACCCCAATTATCCAGGTGGAATTGCCTTTTCAAGTGTGTTAAATCAAAGGAAAGATTATTATTATTCATCAATTAGCAGGTATATGGGGGCCAGCACCATCTCACCCGCAATTCTTAAAATGAGCACCTCTGGTCAGGTAGTTAGTATAAATGAAATAGTAAGTGGAAATGCTACTGGAATGTTATGTAGTTCAACTTTTGTTGATCCCCAAACGATGGTTGGTAGTGCTTGTTGGTTTAATGATACGAGCAGCATTCATGCATCAAAGGCTATAAAATTTGATACTTTGGGCACGCTTATATCGGAAAAAACGCTACTAAACAGTGATTATTTAAGTTTTATTAAAAGGACAAGAGATAATAAATACTTATTTTACACGATGCGAGATGATAGCCCTGATCCTAATTTCCCACACTTAAATGCATATCTTTTCAAATTTGACAAGAATCTCAATTCTGATAGTTTATATAGCATACCGCTAACATATGATTCTTTATGTCCACAAATCTCACCTTATGACACCGTTTTTATCCTCAATTGTGGAATTATTCTCAATATAAATGAGCCACAAATTGTTAATTCGGCATCTGAAATGATCGTCAGCCCTAACCCTGCTACAAACCTGGTTCATATTACTTTTCCTAATTACATAATTAGTACTACTGTTGGGTCATCCTTTACTTCAACTCATATGGATTTTCAATATCTTGGAAATGCAATTCTGGAAATCTATGATCTTAACGGTAAGCAAATTTTTGAAAAGGCATTATCCCAAAACGATCATGAGTTAAATATTGATGTTAATACATGGACCCGGGGTATGTACTTTATTAAGCTTTTGGAAAAATCAAACACTGTAAAAACGGCAAAACTCATTATTAATAGGTAAAAAAACTAATTGAAACTATTAAGAGATCGACAATAACTATTTTTTGTATCTTTAAAACACTAATCTGTACGCCATGAAAAAAATTCGAATTACCCCAATTCTTCTGGTTTTGATTTTGTCGTTAATGTTTTCGAAACCCGTTAAATCTCAACACTTTTTGGATACCAGTTCTGTATGGTCTATTTGGTACGATGGTTCGAATGAAGGTGGTGGTAATATCGGATTTAGAGTGAGGCTCATGCAGCCTGTCGATTCAAGCGGGACATGGAAATCTACTATTCTTTATTCGAGGAATCAGAATCCGGATGCATGGCTTCCCTATTTTGGACAACTCAAAGAAGATGGTGCAGGTAAAAAAATATACATGAACTCTACCCTGCTCTATGATTTTTCGATAGTAGCCGGCGATACTTTTGGGTTCATGAAGTGCGAAAAGGTAGACTCCATATTGATGAATGGCAGCTACCGTCATCGCTGGATTTTCTATTGTCTTCAGAATCCGTGGCCACTTACCGATACTGCCGACATATGGGTTGAAGGTATAGGATCAATAAAGCGCGGACTATTCTACCCAGGTTCTTGGTTCTGTTCAGGAATTGTTGGCAACCCTTTTACGGAACTGATATGTTTCCATCAAGGTGTAAACCTGCTTTACATGGATACCCTCTTTATGGATTGTCTTAAGACATCAACATGGTATCCTCCTGATAAATTTCCCAACAGTACCGATAATCACTGGAACTACAACTATGAAGAACTAAATAACTTCGGTGGGATTAACCTGGGAAACCTGAAAGTTAGTTCACTTAAAGACACTGTTATTCATGGATTAAGCTGCCGCAAATACAGTGCAGTTACAACAAACCACCTGGGTCAGCCGGTTAGCAATATTCCTTTTTACCTACGGCAAACAGGAAAAAAAATCTTTTATTCTGTGGGGGGCTCCTTCTACGAATTGTTTGATCTGGGAGCAGATGCGGGTTATAACTGGACCTCGAGAAATCCTTACGAAATCTATGGTTTAACACCTGATGCCGACAGTCTCACAACCTATACTGTTGACTCCGTTTATTATGAATTTCCTTTGTGGGCCGGGCAACCATTTAGCTTCAGGACGTTGATTATCAGCTCCTCATCGGGCTGGAAGTTCAAACTCCCTGTAAGAGAGATCACCGGTGGCCGTTGGTTCTTTTTTCCCGGCAAATGGGAAGAATGGACCACTCCTCACCCAGCTGAACTTCGTTGTTTCTATTATTATACAATGGAACCAGCAAATACGTGTTACTACTTTCCCTGCTTCTTTCTTTCAACAGGAATTGCCGAAGCAAGCCAGGATGATTACCGCTTCCTGACGTTTAATGACCACTTCGAAATTGAACACAACTTCGCAAGTAATGATAATATAACTACCTGTTTGTATGATATTTATGGGAGAGAAATATTCCGATCAGAAAAATCTTCACAATCGAGGATCATAATCCCGGCCAGTAATCTTACTGGGGGAATCTATTTTGTCCGGCTTAGCATCAACAACAAAGAAATAGCAACAAGAAAGGTCTGCAAACCCTGACATTGATTTTGAATATTGAGTACTGAGTTTTAATGAGGAACTCAGCACACCTATCCTCCATACTGTATTGATTGAATGGTGCTAACCGCCCCTACCCACGTTACTTCAATTATGTACAAAGGTACGTGCATAAAACCGGCTGCTGAAGGCAGCAACCTCTGATTTGTGTAAAGGATGTCATGAAAATATGGCACCATTCCGGCCAGTTCATTTTCAGAACAGAAAATGACCCTGGTCATTGACACTAATCAGTTTCTTCCGTGAATGTGGTACAAATTAAATTCTAACCAGAGCAATTACTAAACCTAATTCCTCACAATCCTTCGTACTATGAAAACGCTCATGATTGAAACAGATGTTGCTTGTGATATTTCACGCTTAAGGGAAGAAATGAATGAAATGGCCTACAGCTTTGATGATCTGATGATTGATGATGATAATCTTGAATACATCGAACATCTTGATCGTCCGCTTTCACAGGAAGAAAATAATGAATATGAAGCATTTCTACTCGATGAACTCGAGGAAGATGATGCAGAATGCAATGAAATTGCAGAATATTCTCTCTCTTCCGATCCTTTTGATCATTGATCGGAATTGATAAAAACGAACTGACAGCCCGACAGTAAAACCTGCCGGGCTTTTTTAATGGTCGTAAACTGGCACAAGTGGCCCAATATTTATTCCAAAGATTCCCATTAGAAACCGATTCCCCAGTCTTTTGATTTAACATTGAGTTTAAAATTGATCTGAAATTCAATCATTTAAAGGATATTTTTAATTTTACAATGCAAAGTGCAACCAGAAATTGAACGAAGCTGTACTTTATATTTTATCCAATTCACCTCCCATCCAGTGCTCTCTATTCAGCAGTTTTCCCTGATTGAATAATCCTGATAGCAATCCTTCTGATCCATAAGTTTTCCGCTCAACTTCAGTTGTTGATCCGTTACCTGACTGTAGCTAGTATTATTATGTTTTCTGGGAGGCTGTAGATTCCGTGATAATTTGGATTCAGATTAAAGGATTAAATAATTAGTGATGTAAAACAACCTTCATTTCATTTTATCTAAAGTAAAGTTGAGCTAAAGTTGACAAATCAAAACTTGACTTTCTAATTCACTACGGTAAAACGACATAACATAATAATTAATTAACCTTTAATCCTATTTATCATGGAATCTACAGCCAACATCCCAGAAAACACAACAACACCAGCTACCAACAATCAGGCAACAGATCAACCAACCACTAAAGTTGAGAAAGAAAAACTTACTGAAGTATTGCTTTCAGGACCTTACAGAAATCAATTAGGGAAAACCGCTGCTGAAAGAGCAAAGTATTGGATGGTAGGCGTTTGGACAAAATCAGATTTAAAGTACAGCTACAAGATGTTCAATTTCCCAGCCGCACTCGAACTTGCATTGAAAATTCAAAAAAGCAATATGATAGACTTTCATGCTCAATTTTAACCACGACTAAATAAAAAGACCGGGAAACCGGTTTTTTTATGGTCATCTTTTCCTATTTATATTTATATTTCTATTTCACCCCCAATCCTCCAGTCCGGTTGGGTAGAGCGGTGCTAACCGCCCCAGCACACGGTACTTCAATTTTTTACAAAGGTACCTGCGACCGACCGGCACCCGAAGGCGGGTACCTCTGAATTGCGTCAAGGGTGCTATGAATTATGAAATACGCGCACCGTTCCGGGTTATTCATCCCGAGACTTCGGGAAGACCCAACCCCTTGACCCAAATCAGCTGTCTCGGTGAAATCGTCAAAAATTTAATGTTTAACCAGACGCATCAAAAACAAGATGATGCGTCGCAACAGTTTTTTCAATGACAACACTATTCAACCAGGATGTAGCTGAGATCAAGGTATCCTATTCTCACAAAGTAAAAGCCGCCAACATGGTAAAACTTACATGTTCACGCGACTCTTTTAATTTGCTCAAAGACTCCTGGGAAGATCAGGACTATTGCGAAACATTCAAGGTGATCCTGCTCAACAGAGCATCAAAGGTAATCGGAGTAAAAACCATCTCAACAGGAGGAATAACAGGCACAGTAGCAGATCCAAAACTGATCTTTCAAACTGCATTGCTGTGTCATGCCTGTTCAATAATCCTGGCACATTATGCAAAGTAAATGTTTATGTAAAGTGATTTAGCTAACACGTTCTTATCCAGATGTTTTGATGGGAAATACTTTACATAATATTTTCCTGAATTGTCGTGACGATCTATTCGTCTTGATTAAGATAAATCAATTAAT
>CAIXZF010000061.1 GCA_903923925.1 uncultured Bacteroidales bacterium | reverse complement strand
TGAAGTCCAGCTATAGGTATTTCCAACAACACTTGCAGCACCAATCTGAGAACTTGCACCTGAACATATAGTTCTGTCTGTACCAGCAACAGCGTCAGGTAAAGGATTTACGGTAACAACAACACTATGTGTATTAGTACAACCACCCGCAGTAATGGTTTCCACTAAAGTATATGTTGTAGTTACTATAGGGCTAACCGATGGGTTCGCAGTTGTTGAAGTATAACCAACAGGCACAGAAGTCCAGCTATAGGTACTTCCTCCTACAGCAGTGGCACCAATCTGAGAACTGCCACCTGTGCAAATAGCCCTATCGGCACCAGCAACAGCAGCTGGGAATGAATTAATAGTTATAATTACGCTATGCGAAGTTGTACATCCTGTAGCAGTAATTGTCTCTACAACGGTGTACGTTGTGTTTAATATTGGGCTGACAGAAGGATTCGCAGCAGTTGATGTAAAACCAACAGGTACCGAAGTCCAGCTGTAAGTACTTCCTGCAACACTGGCAGCGCCAATTTCTGTAGATGCCCCTGAACAAATAGCCCTGTCGGCACCAGCAGCAGCAGCGGGCAAAGGATTAACTGTAACAGTTACACTATGTGTGTTAGTACAGCCTGTTAAAGTAATGGTTTCTACTAAAGTGTAAGTTGTGGTTAAAATAGGACTAACCGAAGGGTTTGCTAATATTGAAGTGAACCCGGCAGGCACAGAAGTCCAGCTATAAGTACTTCCTGCAACAGAAGCTGAACCAATCTGAGAACTTCCGCCTGAGCAAATTGCTCTGTCGGTACCAGCAACAGCATCAGGTAAAGGATTTATGGTAACATTAACACTATGAGTATTGGTACACGTTGTTGCAGTGCAGGTTTCTACAACAGTATATGCAGTAGGTACAGCAGGGCTGACCGAAGGGTTCGCTAATGTTGAGGTAAACCCGGCAGGCACAGAAGTCCAGCTGTATGTACTTCCTGCCACACTTGCTGCACCAATTTCTGTAGATGCCCCTGAACAAATAGCCCGGTCGACACCAGCAGCAGCAGCAGGTAAAGGATTGATTGTTACTACATGAGTACTGGATGATGGACCACTACATCCTGTTGCTGTTGCAGTAATCGTAGAAACCCCTGACCATCCGCTTAAATAGGTTACTGCGCCTGTTGCAGGAATAATACTATTACCTGCTAAAGTACTAGCAGCATCTAATGTGTAATTAATTCCCGTGGATCTGACTGCAGTTGCGGAGTATGTAACGGAGCCGGCAGCCTTGCAACGGGATGATGTTGCGCCTAAAGAAAAAATGGGTGTACCTACAGCTGGCGCTGGCGAACTGGCTTGATAAAGTATACCTGTTTTATTTAAACCACTTAATTCCACATAATATGTTCCATTCATTCCGGAAGTATATGCGTCAGAAGCAATTTCAAAAGTTGGACAAGTATTATTAGTATAAGTGAAAGTTAAACATATATATTCTTGATTTGCAACCCAGGTAGGATTATATGGGGTTGTTGTTACAAAAACCTGATAGTAATATCCCCCGTTAGTTGTAAGTGATTGAGGTGTCAAAAAAAACGGCGAACCAGACGTATTTGTTAACATAGTGGCACCACTACTCACGGGCCATTTAATTGTGAATTGAATATTCGTTACCAGCGTAGCGGGCGGTGATGTGGTGAAATTTGGTCTTAACCGGACTTCAAATTGACCAGCAGTTGCGGAACTGAAAACTCCTCCGTCCACCAGATTCTGAGAAATAGCTGGTTGAAAACAGAAATAAACTATTACAATAATTCCTAGTACAATCTTTTTCATATATATGTTATGTATAGTTATTCTTTAATAATAATTTTGTAAGTTACATCCTCATTTGTGCTAATCAAACAATGATAAACACCATTTGTTAAATTACTTAAGTCAAGTCGAATCAAGTTAGCATTTGTTTCCAGATCATTTTCTTCGAAAACAATTCTAGAGGTAATATCACGAATAACAATTTTAGAAATATTTAATTGAGGTTGGTCAACTAATAAGGTGAAAATTCCTCCTGAACTTGGGTTAGGATAAATTACTATTGAATTATTACCTTTTGAATTTGTGCCACCATTAAAAATTTTCCCGGTATGATCGCGACCTGCAAGAGAAATATAATAAGATGAGTTATTATCATTAGTGAATCTATCGCTTGAAATCGAAATTAATTTCAACTGGCTAAAATCTTGGACTTTAGGGAATTTCAATACAGTTATTTCGTTATTTGGGTAAAAGTAGTCCGGAAGTAATACCCAATCAACCATACCAAATGTTTGATAATACTTACCATCTGATAATATTGGAGGACTCAATGCCTTGATTTCATATTCACTACTATAGTTTTCTAATAAGTACTTAATATCAGTGGAGTTTTCATCCCATGATAAACAAAACTGTATATTGTCTATAAATGAGTGCTTTATTAGTTCCCTGGTTGAAATTACAACTTTTAGCTCCGATGAAGTTTCTTTAAGCATTATATCGATAAGGCCAGTTTGAGGTTTATCCGGTATTGTTGATGTTTTGGCAAAATTCAATGGAACCGGCCCAGTATAAATACTGTTAAGGAAAGATGGATCTGTAAAATTGTCAATATTGGCAAAAATTATTCCCTGATCATTCCCATTTCCACTATATTTCAATGTATCATTCATTGTAAGATCTTCAGGATAATAACCATATGCAAGCGAATTGTAAAAAAGTGGAGAAACTAAAGTTCCAATTCTATCAATTATTTTTCCTCTGTCATTATTTAGACCACTATATATCAAAATATTGTCATTATTAATGTCTCCTGCAATCAATCCAAATACACCAGGTTCCAACTGAATGGTGGCATTTGAACCTCCCCATAAGGAAGTAGCAGGATCAGTAGTAAAATCAAAAGTACTTAATATAGAGTTAGGAAAAGAAACTGCTGAAGAAGTCATGGCAATAATATGGTTTCTATGATAAATCGTCACATAATATTGATGAGCATCAAGATACCCGGTCATAAACAGGGGTGCATTTCCATTGATATCTGCTACTGAGCCGTCATTTAGTAATAATGCAGCTTTTCTGGTAATTCTGGTCATGTGATCAACATCACGAAGCTCTACTAATACCCAGTCTACAACATTTGAAGGAAATGGACTAGTATGTGATTCAAGACCGCTGTAGTTCCATGGAGAAACATTAAATGGCTGGTTTGTAGGTATAACTGTTTTTGATTGTAAATCGGTTCGCATAGCGTGTAATGTGCTACTATAAGCCCCTTGAAGTATGGTCTTAATATATATGCCACATAATACTGCTGAAACAGAAATGCTTTTTGTTGCAGAATTTACGCAACCATTAACAGGATTTGTATAAGAATATGTTAATGTTTTAGTTCCGGCAGCGCCAGAAGCCGATGCGTCAAAATTTGTCCCGGTAACACCGCTGCCACTGTATGTTCCAAGAGCAGGAGAGCCTCCCGAAAGCGTATACGAAGTATTGCTGATACATTGAGCAGTTAATGAGCCAGACCATGTTACAACAGGTAAGGGGTTAACAGACACAGTAACGCTGTGAGAATTTGTACATCCTGTTGCTGTTATCGTTTCAACAATGGTAAATGTTGTCATTACCACAGGGCTTACTGTAGGATTTGATAAAGTTGATGTGAAACCAACAGGTAAGGAAGTCCAGCTGTATGTGTTTCCAACTACACTTACAGCCCCTAGCTGTGTTGTAGTGCCTAAACAGATTGCCCTGTCATCTCCGTCAAATGCAACGGGAATAGGATTAACAGTAACAACTACACTATGGGTATTTGTGCAGCCGGTAGCAGTTATGGTTTCAACAACGGAGTATGTTGTAGTTACAGTTGGGCTAACATTTGGATTAGCTAAAGTTGATGAGAACCCCACCGGTACTGAAGACCAGGTGTAGGTACTTCCTGCAACAACAGCGGCACCAATTTGAGAACTGCTGCCTGAACAGATAACTCTGTTAGAACCAGCGGTAGCAGCAGGCAATGGATTAACCGTAACAATAACACTGTGCGAACTTGAACATCCAGTTGCAGTTATCGTTTCTAAAACAGTGTAAGTTGTAGAAACAGCAGGACTTACTGTTGGATTAGATGTTGCTGATGTGAAACCAACCGGAACTGAAGTCCAGCTATAAGTATTTCCAACAACACTCGAAGCTCCAATTTGAGAACTGGCACCAGAACAAATAGTTCTATTTGATCCGGCAATTGCAGCAGGTAATGGATTTACTGTAACAATAAGGCTGTGAGTATTTGTACATCCAGTTGCGGTAATGGTTTCCACCACAGTGTAAGTGGTAGTTACAATTGGGCTAACTGTAGGGTTTGAAGTGGTTGAAGTAAACCCAGCAGGAACGGAAGCCCAGCTGTAGGTACTTCCTCCAACAGCGGCTGCACCAATCTGAGAACTACCACCAGAACAAATAGCTCTATCGGCACCGGCAACTGCAGAAGGTATTGGGTTAACTGTAACAATAACGCTATGAGTATTTGTACAACCAGAGGCAGTAATAGTTTCTATAAGGGTATATGTTGTAGTAATTAATGGGGATACTGTTGGATTAGCTGTGCTGGACGTGAAACCAGCTGGGGTAGAAGTCCAGCTATATATATTTCCAACTATGCTTACATCTCCAATTTGTGAATTGGAAGAGTAGCAAATAGTCCTGTCTGCACCAGCAATTGCAGCAGGTAATGGATTTACTGTAACAACAACACTGTGAGTATTTGCACATCCTGTAGCAGTAATAGTTTCTACAAGAGTATATGTTGTTGTAACGACAGGACTAACAGTTGGATTAGAAGATGTTGACGTAAAACCAGCAGGGATAGAAGTCCAGCTATAAGTATTTCCGGCAACACTTACTGCTCCAATCTGTGAACTGGATCCTATACAAATTGCTCTGTTAGCACCAGCAACTGCATCAGGAACAGGAATAACTGTGACGATTACATTGTTAGTATTTGTACATCCTGTGGCTGTTTTGGTTTCCACAAGTGTATATGTCGTAGAAGCTGTTGGATTTACTGTCGGGTTAGCTGTTGTTGAGGTAAAGCCAACCGGAACAGAAGTCCAGCTATAAGTGTTTCCCGAAAAACCTGAGGCACCAAGCTGTGTGGTTGCACCATAGCAAATAGTCCTGTCTGGGCCGGCATATGCATCAGGTAGTGGATTAACAGTTACAATAACACTATGAGTATTTGTGCACCCTGTGGCTGTAATTGTTTCAACAACTGTATACGTTGTAGTGATAGTTGGGCTAACAGTTGGATTTGAAGAGGTTGATGTGTAACCGGCAGGTACTGAGGTCCAATTATAAGTATTTCCTAAAACACTAACAGCTCCAATCTGCGAATTTTCACCAGTACAGATGGCTCTATTTGAACCAGCAACTGCAGCAGGCAGTGGATTAATTGAAACAATAACGCTGTGAGTATTAGTACATCCGGTTGCGGTGATGGTTTGTACAAGAGTATATGTTGTTGCAACAGATGGAGTTACTGTTGGATTTGCAATAGTAGATGTGAACCCGGCCGGCACCGAAGTCCAGCTATATGTGCTTCCAACCACATTTGCAGCTCCTAGTTGTGTACTGGAACCTAAACAAAGAGTTCTGTCGGCTCCCGCTGTTGCAGCTGGTAATGGATTAACTGTAACTATAACGCTATGAGTATTTGTGCATCCAGTGAGAGTAATAGTTTCAATTAAAGTATATGTAGTAGTAAGCGCTGGATTAACCGAAGGATTAGCTGTTGTAGATGTGAAACCAGCAGGTACGGATGACCAGCTATATGAATTGCCAGCAACACTTGCAGCTCCAATCTGAGTAGAAACACCTGCACAAATTGATCTGTTTGCTCCTGCATTTGCAGCAGGTATCGGATTTACTGTAACAATAACGCTGTGCGTATTAGTACATCCAGTTGCAGTAATAGTTTCAATTAAAGTATATGTTGTGCTAACAAGAGGATTGACTGTTGGATTAGCAGAAGTTGAAGTGTAACCGGCTGGAACCGAAGTCCAGCTATAAGTACTCCCTAAAACGCTCGACGCCCCGATCTGAGAATTGGCGCCTAAACAAATAGTTCTGTCAGCTCCGGCAACTGCATCCGGATTAGGATTTACTGTAACTGTAACACTATTAGTACTGGAACATCCCCCTATAGTGATAGTTTCAACAATTGTATAGGTTGTAGTAACGGTTGGATTTACTAAAGGGTTAGCTGATGTTGATGTAAATCCAACAGGAACAGAAGTCCAGCTATACGTACTTCCCGCTACTGTACTAGCTCCAATTTGAGTAGCATTTCCAGTACAAATTGATCTGTTTGT
Source organism: uncultured Bacteroidales bacterium (assembly GCA_903923925.1). GTDB lineage: Bacteria > Bacteroidota > Bacteroidia > Bacteroidales > CAIXZF01 > CAIXZF01. Next base: position 88,941 of record CAIXZF010000061.1, on the reverse strand, counting down.
ACCGGCTACAGCTGCAGGAAAAGTGCTTAAGACTGTAACTAAAACACTGTGAGTATTTGTACATCCTGTGGCTGTTATAGTTTCGACTAAAGTGTATGTTGTGCTAACAAGAGGACTGACTGTTGGATTAGCGGAAGTTGAGGTGAATCCGGCAGGAATAGAAGTCCAGCTATAGGTATTTCCAGCTATGCCTGATGCTCCAATCTGTGTATTTGATCCAGAACAAATAATTCTGTCGGTGCCAGCAACTGCATCCGGAATAGGATTGACAGTAACAGTAACACTGTTTGAATTATTACATCCACCGGCAGTAATTGTTTCTGTAACTGTGTAGGTTGTGGTAACAGCAGGGCTTACAGTTGGGTTAGCTGAGGTTGAAGAGAATCCGGCAGGAACCGAAACCCAGTTGTAGGTAGCCCCCGGATCTGCTGTAGTTCCTAGTTGAGTTGAAGCTCCGGTACAGATTGATCTGTCTGTTCCTGCAACTGCAGCTGGTAAGCTTATTACGCTAATCACGACACTATTTGAGTTTGCGCATGTAGTGGCGGTGTTAGTTTCTACAACTGTGTATGTAGTAGATACTGCTGGATTAACAGTAGGATTGGCTGATGTTGAATTGAAACCAGCAGGAACAGAAGTCCAGCTATAATTACTTCCGGCAACACTTGCAGCTCCAATCTGTACACTGGAACCAGGACAAATAGAACTGTTAGTTCCGGCAACGGCAGCAGGCAATGGAAGAATTGTAACAACAACATTGTGAGTGTTAGTGCACCCAGTAGCTGAAATAGTTTCTATAACAGAATAATTCGTAGTAACCGAAGGACTGACCATCGGATCAGCCAATGTTGAAGTAAAGCCTGCTGGAACAGATGTCCAGCTATAAGAATTTCCAACAACAGCAGTGGCTCCAATCTGCGAATTTGCACCTAAACAGATTGATCTGTCTGTACCCGCTGCAGCAGCAGGTATAGGATTAACAGAAACTGTAACACTATTTGTATTGTTACATCCGCCGGCAGTTATTGTTTCAACAAGAGTATAAGTTGTTGCAACTGTTGGGTTAACAGTTGGATTGGCAGATGTTGAGGTGAAACCTGCAGGAACAGAAGTCCAGCTATAAGTCGCTCCTGAAACTGCAGCAGCACCCAATTGAGTATTATTTCCAGTACAGATGGACCTGTCAGTTCCCGCTACGGCAGAAGGCAAGGTCATAATTGTAACTAAAACACTATTTGAGTTTACACATCCTGTAGTTGTATTGGTTTCAACAACAGTATAGGTTGTTGAAACTATTGGATTAACAGTTGGGTTGGATATAGTTGATGTGAAACCAGCAGGAACAGAAGTCCAGCTATATGAACTTCCAACAACGTTTGCAGCTCCAATTTGAGTACTTGAACCTAAACAAATTACTATTCCAGTACCAGCATTTGCCGCAGGTAATGGAATAATAGTAACTATGACACTATGCGTATTTGCACAGCCTGTTGCAGTAACAGTTTCTACAACAGTGTAGGTAGTTGTAGCGGTTGGACTTACAATTGGATTAGACAAAGTCGAAGTGAAACCGGCAGGCACAGAAGTCCAGCTATATGTGCTGCCAACCACATTGGCAGCTCCAATCTGAGAACTGGTTCCGTAACAAATTGATCTGTCGGCTCCAGCATTTGCTGCAGGCAATGGAATAATTGAGACGATTACACTGTGAGTATTTGTACATCCCGTTGCCGTAATTGTTTCAACGACTGTATATGTTGTCAAAACTGCCGGACTTACTGTTGGATTCGCTAAGGTTGAAGTGAAACCTGCAGGATTTGACGTCCAGCTATAAGTGCTTCCTGCGACGCTTGCAGCTCCAATCTGTGAACTGGAACCGAAACAGATGGCTCTGTCTGCTCCTGCAACTGCAGCTGGTAATGGATTTACGGTTACGATAACACTATGAGTATCTGTGCATCCGGTGGCTGTTATAGTCTCAACAACTGTGTAAGTTGTAGTAATTATAGGACTAACTGTCGGATTTGCAAGAGTTGAAGTGAAACCTACAGGGTTTGATACCCAACTGTATGTGTTACCAGGAACGCTTGCTGCCCCAATCTGCGAACTGCCACCTAAACAAATAGCTCTGTTAGCACCTGCAACAGCAGGTGGTGAGGGAATTACCAGAATTGAGTTTGTAGCGGAACTTGAGCAGCCCGAAAAAGGATCAGTAAAAGTGTATGTTAAAGTACGACTTCCGGGTGCTCCTGATGCAGATGCACTGAAATTTGTTCCCGAAGTACCTGGTCCACTGTATGCTCCCGGAAGTGGGGTGCCTCCTGATAAGGCATATACAGTGGAACTGTTACATTGTGTTGTTAGAATACTGGTCCACGTTGCAGGCGAAGGTGAATTTACAGCCTGATGATAAAAACATCCATTTTTATACTGGCCGTCAATATCAATACTATAATCCTTATTAGTATCATAAGTATAGCTGTCGTTCATTACTTCAAAAGTAATTGTACCTGAATAGCTGCCAGTGATTCCAAATGTCATTAATAGATTTTCTGAAGCAGATGCCCAGTTTACAGAAATATTCGGAAGTCCGGCGAATGTAACATAATGGTATCCTCCTGTAGTAATTCTTGGTCCTTGTTGACTCAGTAGTCCGGTAAAAGGTGCCGGGAAAACAATATTCTGAAGATCCTGATCATAAACCCCAGATGCCCAACGAATCGTAAATACAATACCTGTTAAAATTCCGGTTGTAGTTGTTCCAGGTTTCAATTTTAAATCAAAAGTTCCACATTGTGATCCAATAAATAATCCGATATCAACAACATTAGATCCTGTAAAACCAGTATTAATAGAAAACGGATTGTAATTAATGTAATTACTTATAGGATAGCCTGTTGCTCCGGGATTGGATGCGATTGACGGACCGCTGGCATCACCCCACCAGTTTCCATATGCATCTGAATTACTTAATGTGGTATTATTAATCGCACTATCGTTATCACAAATAAATGTGTTCTTTCCAAAGTCATTAATCAGACCAGCATTCAGATATCCGCTATTACTTATTTGAATTGCCGACCGCATAAACCCAACTGAAGCAGTAACAGATGAATTTCTTAATATCAGAGTTCCTCCATCTACTCGTATAGCCGGATCATTTGATGTAACTCCATTAAATGAGAAACCATCAAATTTTATGCTCCCGGGTCCACTAACAGCTAATGCAGGAGAGGAGCCCTGAATATTCACAATTCCTCCACTACTGTTTATTACAGTTAAGGAAATGGAACCCGAATATATTATTCCGGGGTAAGAAGTTGCAGTTCCACAACTTATTAAATCACCATCAACTGCTGCAGTTATTGCAGATTGTAACGTCGGATAGGAAGTGCTTGAAGTTACATTATATACTCCAGGTGGATATGATGAAGTTATTGCCCAACCTGTGACAGAATTGATAATTAGCAATATCAAACTGATAATTGAAAAGTATTGTTTTCTATTCATTGTATCATGTTTTGAATTATAATAACGTTAGTGAAACTGTTGGTTGAACTACATAGAATATTTGGTTTAATTACCGGTCGCCTGTCAATAAGTACCAAAATAGAAAAGCCCGTATTGATGATTTCTACATATACGGGCCTTTGTGCATCACATGAAGAGGTTCTTTTTTTTATTAAAACTAAAAAGGATGACAGCCATACAGCTATAGTTGTATGACTGTCATCCTTTTGGATCTATTATTGAACTACCAGTTTTGCCGAATAGTTTAACGTAGTACCAGAAAGTTTAATCAGATACGCTCCTGGTGTTAAACCAGTGGTAGCGATTTTGAAATTATTCTTACCGGAAATTGTGTTAAGCTGTTCTTGAAGAACTACTCTTCCAATCATATCATAAACCTGCAAATTAATTTGATCTTCAACACCACTATTTAATGTTAAAGTGAAATTGTTATTGTTTGCCGGATTAGGATAAATAACTACAGAGCTTAAACCGCCATTCTGTACAATATTTTTTACCTGGCCGGTTTTATCATTACCAAATACAGAAACATAGTATCCCAAATCAGTATCTTTAATAATATCATTTGAATTCAGGAAGAGTTTTCCGGATAGAGAAGAAGCTTCTGGAATAGAAAGAACTGTAACTTCTGTTCCTGGTTTGAAAACATCAGGTAAAGCTTTCCAGTCAACCATTGCAAACATCTGATACATTTTATCACCAAATTGAACAGCTTCTCCTTGTGGTTTCAGGTTAAAATTGGAAACTGATTTTCCAAGCAGTTGTTCAACGTTTTTCAGTGAAGCATCCCATGATACAGCAAATTGAATATTATCAACATAAGCTCCTGTTAAAAGTTCGTTTGTACTTAGGTTAACTTCTAAATTGTTGCCGTTTACAGAGAGTGTAGCATCAATACTTCCATTGTGAGGACAGGGTTCAATATTTTTAGCACCGGTAGAAACTGGGCAAGTCCAAACAGAGATGAGTGTAGCACCCGGTATTAGGTTTTCAATAGCAGGATAAATAACAGCTGAAGCATCGTTACCAGGTCCGCTATATAGAATCTGCTTGTTTAAATTCAAATCTTCAAGCCAGTAACCTGCAGCAGAAAAAGAGTTAAGATAAACAGGAGAAGGACTTAATAAAGTAGCAATTTTTGCAATGATGAGTGCACGGTCATTACCGGCACCACTATATTTTAGTTTTCCATCGTGGTTAATATCACCGGGAACCATTGAGCAAAGGCCTGCAGTATTTACAGCAGGTGCTGAACCATAAAGGTTTGCAGCTACAGTGAAATCATAACGGGTAGGGATTGTATTTGGAAGAGTAATAGGCAAGGCCGACATCACTGGTGAGTGATTACGATGATTAATTACTAAATAATAATTGGTTTGATAATCAAAGGTACGGAACACCAAAGGAGATACTCCATCAACATCGTAGATATTGCCATTTTTATTTAACAAAGCTGCCTTACGATCGTATACGGTAGTTGTGTTACTGCGCAATTCTACCAGAACCCAATCTGTTACATTGGCGAGAGCAGATGTTGTTTCAGTTCCTGCATAATACCAGGGACTTGTGTTAAATGGCTGTGCAGCTGGAATCAGGTTTGGTGCAACATTTAAATTGGTGCTCATAATAGAACCTGTTAAAGGGCCGGTAAGCAATGCTTTTGCATAAACATTGCAATTAAGCGGTGCTCCAGGAGCAATTTTATAGATATAACCACTAGCAGTTGTTAAAGGCACACCTGTATTTGTCATTTCAAAGTAGTAATCAGCGTTGTTTGCCAAAGTCCAGGAATCATTAATAATAAAGAAGTCTGCAGTACCAGTACCTGTTCCAGGTAAGGTAAAGTTCATGATTTCATGTTCAGTATTAGCAAGCCAACCAACCTGAACGCTTCCTACAAATGCATAAACAGCGTAATAATATCCATCTGCCAGAGTAACAGATTGAAGTGCAAGTGTTGGGAATAGAATGTTTACACCAGGGAGTGTGGTGATTCCGGAAGCCGCAGGCCAGCGAATAGTGAAAACAAGATTAGTTATAAAATTTGTTGTAGAGTTTACAATATCTTTTCCAAATGGTCTTAGTCTGACAGAGAACTTACTGCAGGCATAATTGTAAAGTGCAATATCAACTTTTGTTTTATCATAAACAGGAAAGTTGGTGCCAATATTAAGCGATCCGCTTCCAGTGTTTAAAACTGCTGCTCCGGGGCCTACTGGAACAGTTTCTGTTCCCTTACCCCAGAAATTTGAATATGCATCAACAATACCAGACCCCGTGTTTTTAATTGCCAGATCTCCTGTAGTATAAAGAAAACGGTTATAACCAGGATCTCCATCTTTTCCGGCATCAACTGTTCCAGTTCCACTAACTTCTATTGCATTATTATTGTAACCACTTGATGCAACAATGACGCAATTGCGGAGTTTTAAAGCACCACCTGTAACTTGTATAGTAGGAGTATTTGTTGGAGTTATAAAATTAAAACGGTCGAAGGTAAGATCGCCTGTGGACATTGAAAGCGCAGGAGATGCTCCGAAAACGGTTATATCCCCATCAGATAGATTCACAAAATCCAGAGTTTCAGTTGTTGGAGGGAAACCATGTATTTCAATAGGTTCTGTAAAAAGCACAGGCTCTCCGCTTGTAGCATTTTCTATAGCTGCTGCTGGGTCAGAATATGCTTCACCAGTTACACCATTATAAATAGGAGTTAATGGATTAAAACCAAAATCACAAATAGTTAATGTTTCATTACACCAGGGTTGAGGATTAATATTTCCTTTAATATTAGGTAATACGTCAGAAACTAAGGTACCTCCCCAATAATTGTGTTCTGCCATTAAAACACCGTCGCCTCCTGGTCCTGAATAAAGACCAACAGTATTGGTGGCTGCAAAAATATTATAGTGAATATTGATAGTGGATTCTGGAGGTACTCCGCCATAAACACTTCCATTATGGTTATATAAACTAATAGCATTTGAGAAAGAAGAAATATTGTTACCATTAATATTTATAATGCAAGATGATGAAATCGGTCCAAAATTAGGATCATCTGTAAATATTACAATTCCTGAGGTTTCTGGCATTTCTAATGAAGAGCCACCAACGCCACCACCACCAAATGTATTCCCGGTGATATTAGCATTTGTTACAGGACCTCTTAATAAAACACCATAAGTAGGGAGAGCGTATGGTCCACCGCTGAATGTTACCTGGTTGTTGGTGATGTTTAATTGGCTGCTTAAATTTTGTTTTCCTGCTCTTAAGTCGATCATTGCTACACCATCGCCCCCGGCTATTGCTGCGGTTTGATTAAAAGTATTATTATCAATGGTTACTGGACCCAGCAGTGTGGCTTCTGCAGCCGAAGGAAGAGCCGTGCCTCTGGTAATCATTCGGATAGGACTGCTGAATATAGATGTGTTAAATATATTGTTCGAAATATTTACACTTCCGATAACACCATCTGTGGCAGCATCATAGAAATAAACCCCACGTGCGAAATTGGAAAAAGTATTTCCGGTGATAGTAATATTTTTGATTTCGCCGGAAGCAGCTTTCTGATCACCAAAATAAATACAGGCAACACCTAAAATACAATCCTGAAGTTCCTGTGGACCAAAGGTATTGCTGGTAGCTGTGAAACCATCAATTCCTGACTGCAAATATAAGCCCATAAAGAGATAGCTAAATGTAGTGTTTTGGATTTGGATGGATGAAAGAGTTATCTCTTCAGGTGCATAGATTCCCATACCCTCTGAAACTGTTCCCACATACGAAGCACTAAAAAGTGAGTGATCAATAGACAGATTTGAAAATGAGTTCATTATCTTTAATCCGTATGCAAAGACCATTGTTGGAATATTATTCCCAATTTTTGTAATGTGTACATAATCAAGAATCAAACCAGAGGAAGCACCGCTTATACGGATTCCTTCGGCAAGCTGCACAGTGCTGCTTGTTACTTCCAGATTCTTAATTTGAACATTATTAGCAGAAATAGTGAAAACAGGAGTGGATGTTGATGTTGTAACATGGGTGGTGGCAGAACCTGCACCATCTATAATTACAGATTTATTAACATTTACATTCTCAGCGTAAGTTCCTGCAGCCACGCTGATAATATCACCGGAAGCTGCTGCATTCACTGCTAATTGAATTGTTGAATAAGTACCTGGTACATTACGTGTCGTTGCCCAGCCTATAACCGAACAAAGCATTAGGATAACAACTATCCATGATCTGAGGTAAATGTTTTTTTTCATGTTATTTTGTTTTATTTTAATTTTTACGCAAATGGCATACTTTATATTGCATTATTTATACAATTATATTTTTGTCGAAATAAGGGCAATTCCCAAAGGTAGTCAATATTATTAAAAAGCTAATATATCGGTTTCTTTTTTTCAAAATAATATCAAGGATAGCACTTATTAAGGCATTTAAAACTCAATATCAAATTATTGTTATTTTTAGTTCTATTAACTTCCACATATATTGAAATTATTTCCAATTTGCGAAAATACTGCTAAATAAAAATAAATAGTTTGCTAATTAATGAATGCTTACATTAATATGATAAACTATCTTGTTTTATTGATAAACGAGTTTTTTCTCTTAGAAATTCATCATTTGGAAGAACGCCTGAAGGGAATTTACGATTCCCATTAATGGATAAAAGTATAAGGTTTTGGCTATACTAATATTGCAGCAGGTGAAAACTATTTGTTTGAATATTTGCTGAAAACATTATTTATAATTGAAATGAGCGTCTTTTTATCAAAGGGTTTTGATAAAAGGTCAGTTAATCCCTGTTCAAGAATATATTTTCTTTCTTCGAAGGAAGAATATCCGGTTATTGCAATAATTGGGATCTCTTTATAACGTGGTATACTGCGGATTTCTTTAGCTGCAAGTATGCCATCCATATCCTGCCCAAGGTTAATATCCATGAGAATCATATCAAATGGAATCATGCCTGCAAGCTTAACAGCTTCAGGGCCTGAGAAAACCAAATTTGAGATAAAATCATTACCGAGGTATATCGTAATAAGCTCTGCATTAAACTTATTATCCTCCACAATCATTATTCTGGGTTTATTTCCATAAATAAGGAAATTGCCGTTATTTTCAAAAGGCGACTTGGCTATTTTGCCGGGTTGATAAGCCGATGCTTTAAACCGGACAGTGAATGTTGTTCCTTTTCCGATAGTACTGCTAACATCGATGCTTCCATTCATCATACTTATAAATTTAATGCACAAAGTAAGGCCGAGACCTGTGCCCTCGTGTCGTCTGCCAACGCCTTCTGTTCCCTGGCGAAAAGCATCAAAAATGTAAGTAAGCTGGATATCAGAAATACCGATGCCTGTGTCTGATACTTTAAGAACAACGGATTCTTCATTATTGTATATTTCCTTTGTAACAACAACAGTAACACTACCCTCTTTTGTAAATTTAACAGCATTATCAATAAGATGAAAAACAATATTTGTATAGAGTTTTTTATCAATCATTGAAAACAAGCCAGTTTCAATATTTACTTTCAAAACAAGGCTGCTAAAATCAAAAAGAGTTTCATTTGTTTCAATAACTGTTGACGTTAATTCTCCAATATCGAGATTTTCAAGAAGGAGTTGAGTTTTATCAGCTTCAACCTGTGCTAGCTCAATTATTGAGTTTAAGGTAGTCATTAACCTGTTGCCGGACCGTAAGATAATGTCAGCCATATTTTTAAGTTCTGAATCGCTCAATTCATCCTTTAAAAGAGTGCTGAATCCCAGAATACCATTCATTGGAGTTCTGAGCTCGTGACTAATATTTAAAAGCAGTGAGGATTTCAACGTATTTAGTTCTTCTGCTTTTTCTTTAGCCAGGATTAATTCAATTTCAATTTCCTTTCTTTTGGTTATATCCCTGAAAATACCGAATGTTCCGGTATGTTCACCAGCTGAATTGAACTGGGGTGTTGCAGTAACAAGTATGCTAATATGTTGATTTTTAGCATCAATTATGTCGATCTCATAGCTTGACTTTTCTCCTTTGGATCGCTTAACTGTTTCATTATTAATTACGTTGAATTGCGATGGGAAAACAAATTCTGCAAGGTTCCGGTTAAGCAGTTCCCCAGGATTGACGCCGAATATTTGTTCAGCTGCCGGATTGACAAAAACAAAATTCTCATTCAGGTCTACAACTCCAATTCCTTCTCCCTGGTTTTCAATTAAAAGACGATATCTTTCTTCTGAAAGGCTAATAGTTTCTTCATGATTTCTGCTAAATGAAATTTTGCGGAAAACGCCGATCATAACAGACTCATTTTCTTTATCAGCCCAACTCGTATTTAATTCAACTAAACAAGTAGTCCCATTTTTATGGTATAATGCTAATTCGAATATACCGCTTGTTTTGTTATTAATTAATTCTTTTGCTATATGTTGGTATTCAGCACTTACAATATCAACGAAAGTGAACCTTGAAAATTCATCCTGAGTATAACCTAAAAGTTTCGTTGTTGCTGAATTACAATAGATAAAACCTTTCGATAGGTTGTAAAAGACGATCATGTCGCCAGCCATATCAAATAATTCAAAACTCAAAGATTCTATAAATTTATCCTGCATTTCTACAAAAAATAGCTAAAAACGGGTATAAGATTTTTTATATAACCGGTAAAAGTATTTATTATCACGGATAATTCAAATTATTTTAATATAGGTTGCTCCATTTCATTTTATAAATGAGATGGAGCAACTTAAAAATGGCTTATTCTTAACTATGCTTTAATCGATAAAAAGGCTGTAAAAATGGCAATAAAGGTCATCAAAAACATGATTCCCAGAAAGTTATTATTTGATTGAGTTTTGCTTCTAAGATTGTTATACAGAAATACCGGGAGATAAACGACAAACGGAAGAGGAATCCCTATTGTTAAAAGGATTTGAGATCCTTGAAAGTGCTGGATTTTGAAAATGGCTCCAATAATACAGACAAATGCACAAATGAAACCAGTAATATATACCCAAAATTGTGTTTTATCATTATGTCCCTGGTAGGCATCCCATGTTGCTATTGGAAGGAAAACAACAGCAAAAATTCCTAACCCAAGCGTGATGAGAATACCTGCCCCAGGCAATAACAGCATTTTTGATATTGCCCCCAGAAGAAAGAGGTTTAAACTTCCAATGCCAATGAAATAAATGAGATTTTTCATATAGTTGATTATTAATGGATTGAGAGTAATAAATTAAATAAATTAAAATATAAAATGCCTATTACCAGAAAAATATAACTGGTTGGGATACGTGAAGAAGCAGAGGAAACTTTATAGGTATACAATGGAAGGAATAGCATGGTTAAACTCAAGGAACCAGTTAACACAAGAATGAAAGCTCCAGGTAAGTGGAGAATTTTAAAGAGGCTTCCTGCCAGGCAGAAAAATAGAGAAATGGCACCTACAATATAGGTTGATCTGAAGAAATTGTCCTTGGTGTTTTTTAACAAAGAATTTAGCATTAGTGGGAGAAATACTATTCCCAGCAGGGCATATCCAACTAAAAAGAACAGATTTGCACCTGGCCAATGTAACACTTTTAACATTGGCGCAAAAATTGTTAGTAGTCCTCCAATAAGAGCTGATCCATAAATGACGGGTGATTCAGGTTTACTTGATTCCTTTCGGATAGTGAAGATGGATACGGGAAAGAAAATAGCACCTAAAAGAAAGAATCCAAGGACGAAGAGCACATTAGCACCTGGCCAGTGGTCTATTTTAAATAATGCGCCAGCTGAAATGAGGGCCATGCCTGCTACACCTGCAATTTTTAATAGATTTTTCATGGTTCTGTATTTTTTATCGGTTAAATAAAGGGTATCATTTTGAATTTGCGTTAATCCATCGTTTCCAATCAGATTCAGAACGTTGTTAAATGCTGTTTGAAATTTCTGGCCCTGCCATATTTGTTCCTCAATTTCACAGCAGATATGATCGAGAAGATCAGCTGCAAGATGCCCCAGGTGAATATCCTGCCTCTCAACCTCATTTTTAATGAGGTTAATTTGTTCATCGTTTAACTGGTACATGGCAATAATCCGGGTTCCGGGTTTATTAATTTGCTGAGGGTAGATACAAAATCTTCCAGTTCAGCAATCTTTTCCCTGGCTGAAAATTTCCCTTGTTCGGTAAGCAAGTAATAAACCCTAGCCCGGTTACTCACCATTTCCGTTTCCGTTCCAACAATTCCATCAGCTTCAAGTTTATGAAGAATCGGATAAAGAGCTCCAAAGGTCAGTTTGATTTTTCCTTCAGTGAGGTCCTCAACTTTACGGGTTATCTCATACCCGTACATTTTACCATTCTCTGCCAGAAGTTTGAGAATGATCGGCTTAATAAGCCCTTTAATAAAATTGTTTGATATCATGCGTTTCGAATATTAAAGAAAATTATATAACGCAAAAATAGAATATTATTTTATACAGGGCTAATTTTTTTTAAGAAAAAGTTTAATAAAGTATACACCATTTATAACTTAGGTATCATTGAAATTAAAATTGGGATTTCTAAAGCCTGAATTCAGACAATTTAGTTGTATAATTTCTGTTTGCTAATAGTCAACTAAAAGGAATCTGAATAATTAATATTTCAGTACCTTTGAAGAACTTTTTAAATTACTTGTTATGAAGAAAAATTCTCTAATTGTTATAATACTATGTTTGGCATTTAACGTTTTTGCGCAGGATGCAACTACAACAGAGGGGCTGAAGAAATTTACATCAGGAATTACACTTTTCAGTGATATCTGGAAAGGTAGCTTTACGAATATGACTCCGAGAGCAATTAACCAGGGGATAGATGTATTTGGTATGTATAATATTCCGATGGAGAACAGCAAATTAACATTTTCGGTTGGGGCAGGTGTAGGTGTTCACAATCTATTTACAAACGCTTTTCTTGTGGCAAACGACAGTACGGGTGTTTATACATTTCAGAAAATCGCTGACCTAAATCCAAGCGATCCGATATCATATAAGAAATATAAAATCACTGTTGCTTATTTTGATTTTCCTTTTGAGTTCAGGTATAAGCATTCGAATGGTTTTAAAGCAGCAATGGGAATGAAATTCGGATTCGTGATAGGAAGTCATACAAAATACAAGGGTGATAATTACCTTCTTGAAGATCCAAGTATTTTGAAACTTAAGACACAGAATGTAAAGAATCTTGAAAAGTGGCGCTATGGCCTCACAGCCAAGGTTGGGTATAAGTCGGCAGAACTTTATTGTTATTACGGGCTTTCTAAGCTGTTTAAGAAAGATAACGGACCTGATTTATATCCTATTTCAGTTGGTATTTCTCTACGTCCTTTTTAACTATTAATTCTGAAGATTTACAACATCAGGATTCTCGTTTGATAATAATTGCCGTGCTAACTCCTCCGCCTCCGCAAATACTGGCGATAGCGAATTCCTTGTCAAGCCGTTTCATTGCATAGTATGCAGTTACCAATATTCTTGCACCGCTGATTCCGGTAGGATGACCAAGTGCGATGGCACCGCCATTCACATTTAGTTTTGTACTATCCCATTTAAGAAGTTTCTCATTTGAGAGTACCTGAATTGCGAAAGCTTCATTTACCTCAATAAGATCAATGTCGTTGAGTTCCATACCAGCACGCTTTAATGCCAGAGGAATCGAATATGCAGGTCCTTCTCCCATAGTTGAAGGTTCAACAGCCATCTGAGCAAAGGATCGGATTGAAAATAATGGATTAACTCCCAGGGCTTTTGCTTTCTCTCTGTGTGTTACAATCATGGCAGTAGCACCATCACTGAGTCCGCATGAGTTTCCTGCAGTTACAGTACCATCTTTGCGGAATGAAGGTTTCAAACCAGAAAGTTTTTCAAGAGAAGCATCGTAACGAATCGTTTCATCTTTATCGAACAGTACAGCCTGATTTCTACCCGAAGCAGGAATTTCTACAGGCACAATTTCACCATCAAACCATCCATTTTTTTGTGCGGCAGCGGCTTTCAGATGGCTATCAACAGCAAATGAATCCTGTGACTCTCTGGAGATCTTGTATTTATCGTAAAGATTCTCTGCAGTTTCACCCATCCCTTGTCCGATTAATGGATCAATGCTATCACTCCAGCCATCTTCCAGAGTTTTGTTGCCCATTTTAAATCCTTCCCAGCGAGTACCTTTAAGCAGATAGGGAATAGTGCTCATACTTTCGAATCCACCTGCTAATACAACTTCAACATCACCAGACATAATTTCCTGTGCAGCCATAGCCAGAGAGCGCATTCCTGACGGGCAAGCCATATTAAGAGTAATCGCAGGAACAGAAGCTGAAATACCTCCTTTAACTGCAGCAGTTCTTGCAGGATTCGGTCCATTACCAGCCTGGCGGCAGCTGCCAAGGATTACATCATCAATCTGATTTCCCTGCAGATTAGCTCTTTGCAAAGCATGTTTAAGCGCAATAGCACCAAGATCCCAGGAAGGAATATTTTTCAGAGTACCGCCAAATTTTCCCATTGCTGTGCGGCAGGCAGAAACAATAACTATATCGTTCAGATTCATGATTGCTTGATATAATGTTAAATATATTGTCCGCCATCTACTTTAATGACTTCACCTGTAATATGGCAGGCAAGGTCAGAACAAAGGAAGGCCACCAGGTTTGCAATATCTTCGGGCCGACCGAGTCTTTTAAGAACAATGTCCTCAAGAGCAGCTTCACGAACACTGGCATCAGCATTTCTCATCATTTCAGTTTCAATTAAACCAGGTGCAATTGCATTAACGTTTACGTTGTACTTGCCAAGTTCTTTTGCAACGGTTTTCGTAAGCCCTATGATGCCTGCTTTTGAAGCTGCATAATTTGCTTGTCCAAATTTACCTCTTAGACCATTAATAGAGGTTATGTTGACTATTTTTCCACTTTGCTGATCGCGAAATACAGGAGATACAGCTCTGATATAATTGAAATATCCTTTGAGATTAACATTGATTACTGCATCCCATTGATCTTCTGTCATTTTCCAGATAACGCCGTCGCGGTTTATTCCCGCATTGTTTACGAGGATGTCGAGTTTACCAAATTCTTCGATAACCGAATTTACTGTATTTGCAGCTGCTTCAAAGTTTGAAATATCGGAATTATAGATGACAGCTTTTCCTCCAATTTCCTGAATACTCTTCACAATTTGCTGTGCATTATCAAGGTTTGCCCTATCAATAATGGCAATGTTTGCACCATAGGAAGCTAATTTCAGGGCAATGGAAGCGCCTATTCCTGTGGCGGCTCCTGTAACTATGGCGGTTTTATTTTTGAGGTTCATTTGATCCAGTAATTGAGTATGGGGATTTTGAATTCAATTCAACAAAGCTTCTTTTGAGGAAAACGCGGATCATGTCTTTTCTGTACGATCTTGAATAGGTGTCGTTTTCAATAATTCTGGTATTTGAAACAACTTGTGAGAACAATACTTCCAGATCATCTTCTACAGAACCATCAACTATAACAGGTTTTGCATGAGCACCACCAAGGACGATCCTGACAGATCCGGAGTTTTTAATAGTAAGACTTGTTGTGAGTGAAGTAAAATCGAGGGTTTCACGTTTTCTGAGTTTTTTGAATGCACTTCTATTGCCGTCGATTAATGGGATATATATTGATTTGATAATCGAAGTTTTAGGTAACAACACTGGATTAATGCCATCACCGGAATAAATGGTTTCCAATGGAATAACCGAAGTTTCATGCTCATTAATTATTTCGATTTCAGCATTCAAACTTATCAATACAACTGCAATATCGGATACAAATTTCGAATAACAGTATTTATTGCCGCCTGAAGCAAGGCAAATATCTCCATTACATTTCAGGCATCTGCCCGCAGCTTCCCTCCACCATTCACTCTGATTATAAAAAATGCAGCGGTTTTCGCAGAGCAGGTTACCACCAAGAGTTGCCGATTTCCGGATAGTTGGTGATGCAACAGATTTAGCGGCTTCAGGCAGCATCGGGAAATGCGTGGCAAGCAATTGCTGATTCTGCAATTCTTCCAGTGTTGTTAAGGCTCCTATTATAATGTGAGTATCTGTTTTCAGGATTTCTTTCAATCCTTGAATTCCGGTTAAATCAATCAGCAGATCAGCAGTATCATTTCCCTGAAACTTATTTACCATAACATCAGTTCCACCGGCGATGTAGCGGTAGCTTCCCTTGTGTTCAACAGCTGCTGAAACAGCCTGTTCAACAGAATTCGGGCTGATGTATTTATTTTCGGAGATTACAGTCATTTTGAATTTCCTCCACTTGTTTTTTGCAGCTTCATCATTGCAAGGATATCTTCAGGGTTCACAGGTAATTTAGTTATCCTTACGCCTACAGCTTTGTAGATTGCATTGGCAATGGCAGGAATTACCGGATGAATTGCACCTTCGCCCGCTTCTTTAGCACCAAAAGGTCCTTCCGGATCTATGGTTTCAATAATGTTGGCATGAATGTCAGGAGTGTCGAGAGAAGTTGGGATTTTATATTCGAGGAAATTATTGTTGAATAATAGTCCTTTATAATATTTCATCTGTTCACTAATAGCTTGTCCGAGTCCCATATGCCAGGAGCCTTCGAGCTGACCTTGGACGGCAAGTGGATTGAGCGCTTTGCCGCAATCATGGGCTCCCCAGATATTTGTTACTTTTACCTGGCCTGTATCAGTATCCACATCCACTTCGGCGATTACAGCACCAAATGAATACGATGGACTAAGCCCGGCACCGGCTCCTTTAAAATCGCCACCGAGTTTAGGTGAAATGTATTTACCGCTTACGCTCACAGCCCCGCGTTTAGCCATTAGGATATCAACAGCTTCCATCCAGGAAAGGTCAATAGTTTTATCGTTGGTAAAAATCCTGTTATCATGAAAATTCAATTCGTCAGGATTTATTTCAAACTTTGTTACAATAGATTGAATGATCTCTTTTTTAAGGTTTCCGGCTGCATCTTTTGCAGCGTTACCTGCCATAAAAGTAACACGGCTTGAATAGCTTCCAAAATCAACTGGAGTTAAAAGTGTATCGGCGCCAAGCACAAAAATATTGTCGATAGAAAGTCCGAGCACTTCCGAAACAATTATCGCGAGCATAGTATCGCTACCCTGACCTATGTCGCTGGAGCCTGATGTTACGAGAACTCTGCCGTCGAAATCGAGTTTCAAATGAACAACAGATTGTGGAAGTTCGTTCCAGATTATAGGTAAGGCGCTGCCACTGATAAAGAAACCACAGGCTACGCCAAGGCCTTTCCCCTTTTCCATTTTACCGATTCTTTCTTTCCAATGCGATTGTTCCATCACTTTCTGAAGAGATTCGCGGCTTCCGTTTGATGTAATCCGGTATTGACCAACCGTCAGAGAGTTAGAATCGAGAAAATTCTGCATTCGCAATTCACAAGGATCCATTTGAATTTTATGAGCGAGATCGTCAATCAGGGATTCCACTGCAAAGCGGGAGTTTACAGCACCATGGCCACGCATAGCCCCGCATTGCGGCTTGTTGGTGTATACACGGTAGGTGCGGAAACCGAAATTGCTGAGTTTGTAAGGCGCCTGAAGCAAGACGCCATTGTAATATGAAGTTACCACACCAAAACTTCCGTAAGCACCACCATCAATTGCGATATCAGCGTCGAGAACCTGCAAAAATCCATCTTTGGAAATACCCATTTCAACAGTCATTTTTGATGGATGACGGCCATGATTTGTGAGGAAAACTTCCTCCCGCGACAAGCGGACTCTCACAGGTCTTCCTGTTTTTCGTGCTAAATGGGCAATAATCATTTCATGTGCAAAGGGATCGCTTTTGCCTCCAAAACCGCCTCCAAGGTAGGGTTTAATAAC
Source organism: uncultured Bacteroidales bacterium (assembly GCA_903923925.1). Lineage (GTDB taxonomy): Bacteria > Bacteroidota > Bacteroidia > Bacteroidales > CAIXZF01 > CAIXZF01. Next base: position 71,496 of record CAIXZF010000061.1, on the reverse strand, counting down.
CCGAACTCTGCTTAGTGGAACTTCCATTACTTTTGCCAGTGCACGATGCAAATAATGCGGAACCTGGGTAGCAGTAGTTATTGTAAGTCCATTTTCATCCCAATAAGCAGTTGCAGCATGGGGTTCGGTGAAGCCATGATTGATTCCATCAAATTCAAAGGACATTTTTGTTGTTACTTCAGCTTCTCTGAGGCCTTGCTGCTGATCACCAAAACGTAATTCAGCCTTCTTGTGAATGTTGTTGTTGAACTTTCCGTATTCATGAATCTTTTCATCCTCTCCCGCATCATCAAGAGATTCATCGATAGTCAGAAATTCCTTTAATACACTGTATTTCACTTTGATTAAGCTGCATGCTTCAACAGCTATTTCCTCAGTATCAGCAGCCACAGCTGCTACAATTTCGCCAATATACCGGACTTTGTTAACAGCCATAGCCGTTTCATCCTGAGAAATCGGGAGTACACCAAATGTTACAGGGATTTCAATACCGGTGGAAATAAAATGAACACCAGGTAATTTAAGTGCTTCTGATACATCAATATTTTCAATTCTTGCATGTGGGTAAATACTTCTCAGGAATTTACAATGCAGCGCATTTCTGGTTGAGATGTCATCAGCATATTCAGCGGCGCCACGTACTTTCTTTTGAGCTTCGATATAGGGTCTGGGCGTTCCAACTGCTGATTTTGGACAATTGGTATTATTCTCACTAATGATATCAGAATTCCGGGTAACGTTTAATTCAAGTGCATATTCAGCCACTGCTGCAATTACTTTTGTGTAGCCAGTGCATCTGCAAAGATTGCCCGACAAGCCTTCCTTGATTTCCTGTTTCATCGAGTCAATGCCGGCTTCTTTATTTAAATTGGGAGCGAGGCTTAAGGCTGTCATCACCATTCCAGGTGTGCAGAATCCGCACTGTATTGCACCTTTTTCGACGAATTTCTCCTGAAGTTTATGGAGTTTTCCGTCTTTTGCGAGAGCTTCAATAGTAGTAATTTCGGCATTATCACAGCGTACGGCAGGTGTAATACAACTTAACACAGCCACGTTGTTTAAAAGTACAGTGCAGGCTCCGCAGCTTCCTTGTTCACATCCGATTTTGGTACCTGTTAATCCGGCTTTTTCACGGATAACGTGTGATAACATTTCATGGGCGCTAACAAGAAAGTGGTATTGTTTATTATTTATTTTCAGATTTATTTGTTGCATTCTTGATTGCTAACTCATTTATTATTAATTGTTTGAAAAATAGCATCGATGCATTACATTTTCGCAGAAAGTGTTAATCCCTGGAAACTGGCCCAATTTTTCTACGTAAAAGCACTTTCACCGGTAATATCATTTCCGGTGATGAGCAGGTGAATATCGTGTGTGCCTTCATAAGTTATCACGGATTCAAGGTTCATCATGTGCCGCATCATTGGAAAATCGCCTGTAATGCCCATAGCGCCGAGTATTTGACGTGATTCTCTGGCAGTATCCAACGCCATTTTCACATTGTTGCGTTTGGCCATTGAGATCTGAGCAGGAGTTGCGCGGTCTTCATTTCTTAATACACCTAAACGCCAGGTTAAAAGCTGAGCTTTCGTGATTTCTGTAATTATCTCTGCCAGTTTTTTCTGTGTAAGCTGAAAACCGGCCAGAGGTTTACCGAATTGTTTACGTTCCAATGAATATTGCAAGGCAGTATCGTAACAATCCATAGCGGCTCCAATAACTCCCCATGCAATACCATACCTTGCTGAACTTAAGCATGTTAATGGTCCTTTTAAACCTTTAATATCAGGAAAAAGATTTTCTTTAGGAACTTTTACATTATCAAACACGAGTTCACCTGTAGAGGATGATCGCAGCGACCACTTCTTATGGGTTTCAGGAGTTGTAAAGCCCTCCATTCCGCGTTCTACAAGTAAACCGCGAACAACACCTGCATCATCTTTTGCCCACACAACAGCTACATGGCAGATAGGGGAATTGGTGATCCACATTTTAGCCCCATTCAGGATATAATGATCGCCTGCATCTGTGATTCGTGAGAGCATTCCGCCAGGATCGGAACCGTGATTGGGTTCAGTCAAACCAAAGGCTCCGATCATTTCACCGGTAGCAAGTTTTGGCAGATACTTCATGCGTTGTGCTTCAGTGCCAAACTTATAGATCGGATACATTACCAATGATGATTGAACCGATGCCAGGGACCGGATGCTCGAGTCACCACGTTCGAGTTCCTGCATAATAAGTCCGTAAGAAATCTGGTCGAGGCCGGCTCCGCCGTACTTTTCGGGGATATATGGTCCGAAAGCACCAAGCTCACCTAATTCTTTTACAACATGAACTGGAAATTCGTGACGATGGTTGTAATCGTCAATTTCCGGCATTACAGCCCGGTTCACCCAGTCGCGGACCGAACCACGTATAAGTTTGTGCTCATCGGTCAAGAGCTCGTCAACCTGGTAATAATCCGGTGCATTATATCTGATTGTTGCCATCAAAAATGAGTTTTATTTTGATTAATCTTTGTAAAGTTGAAGGTAGTTATTTTTCCAGCCCGGAAGAACGCCTCTAGGAGTAAGATCAAGCGGCGCATTTTGCCCGCCCATATTCAGAAGACGCAATAAACCAGTTGTAATGTAAGGGTTCTTTTCGGGATTGAAGGTTTCACCGGTTTCCTGAGTAAGTCTGTCATCATTACAACCTTCATAGAATGCATTTTTTTTCTGCTGATTGTAAAGTGCCATTGAATATGGAACTGCATATTTCTGTTTCAATCTTGCAATTTCAAATGCCCTTTCCAGGAGTTCAAATTCGTTTTCTCCGATTCCATTTGACAGGCCGAGTGCATAGGCGCGTTCAGCGGTCAGTCCCTGCATGAATAGTTCATCGATGAGTGATTCACCGAAGCCAAGCCTTACAAGTTCCTGAACAGCTCCAAAACCACCCAGGATAGCGTATTCTATTTCCGGTTGATTGTAGTTTTTCTTGACTTTAAAGACATTCGTACGTGTAAGTGAATCAAATTCTACACCTTTTAGGATAACATCGAAACGTTGATTCAGGAAGTAAGTGAATTCAGCGCCACCACCCCATTTTTCACCGAAAACACCTACAGTCCATATGGGCATTTCCTGGATAAAGCGGAAAAGTTTCATGCCGGCTTTTGTAAACCAGGATGCATCTTCTTCACCAAGGAATTGGTAACCGATTTTTGCATCAAACCAGCCTTTATTAAACTGACGGGCATCGGCACCCAGCATGCGCATTCCAGTTCCGGAGGCAGTAAAAAACAGTGCGCCAAGTTGACCTTTTTCATACAATTCCATAGAAACGCCAATGGCATGATCGAGCTGGTCGAGTGTGTTTCTGTTCCATACATTCCCACGCAGCGGATTATCAAAAATGATTGAGGCAACACGGTCTTTTTTTGTTGGATGAACATAGCGTAAGTCGCAGTAATACAATTCCATGTCGCCGGTATTGATATTCAACTGACTTACCGGTGTTCCATAAATTCTACCATAGCCAAGCAGGTTCTTCCAACCTTTCTTCTTCATAGTATAAAGGAGATTTGGTTTCCCGGAACGGGGGCCAATTTTTCCATCAACATCGAACAGTTCAGAGCGATCAGGATTCTCACAGCCAGCTTTTTTTATCAAAGCAATTAAGCCATCAATTCCGAAATGGTTCAGAAAGCCGTCAATGATCTCGCAGAGACCATATTTAAAGCGCAAACCAACTTTGGAAGAGGTATTTACATCAGCAACAGTGCAATGATTATCCTGGATTAAATCGAGGGTATAAAGCATGATTGGGAGGACGTATCTTCTAAAGGTTTTCCCACCTTTATCATCAGCTTCTGAAATCTTTATCAGGCCTTCAATACTTTTAATTGAAGATGCACGATGATCGAGAGCTGCGGCTTCGGATAACGACCAGTAATCCTGGTAATTTATTTCATTTATTTCTACATAGGACTTTGTTTCCGGATTGTATACCAGAGTTGCTTTCTCTCTGTTAGCAGGACCAGTCCATTTAAAGAAGCCTTCCTTGTCCTTTGAATTGATACCGATTTTTCCTGATTTTTCAAGGTCTTCAATCCATTGAGGGTAATGCCTGTCATTTTGATTGTAAACAACTCTGAGCCGATCATCAGCTGGCAGAGCTTTACCCATATGTCGGGCACATTCGGTATATGGCATGTGACCTGTGCGGTCGAGAACCTCGAAAGGATTGGCGGTAAGCAAGGCAAAAACCTGCGGTAGCTCGACCAGATCCTGACCTGTTTTAATATCCCAGCTGATAATTGCCCCCATCCCTTCAAAAATTGGATCTGCCACATATCCGTGATGATCATTCCTCAATGCAATTACCTTTTTTTCAAGAATCTGTTCAGCAAAAGCAACAGCAGCAACAAAACTTTCTTCGCTGGCATATTTTCCCTTCATAACATCAAACAATCGGTTCGCATGAAAAGGAAAGTAGCCATGACCTGTAAGAAATTTATCTCTTAAATAACTGTCGCTGAATAATATTGCAAGTTCTTCGGTAGTATGAGAAGATGTATTTGAAAAGACAAAAATCAATTTTGACTGATCAACATACTTTTCGATATTCCGAAAGATAATTTCTTTGACATCAATACGTTCAGTGGCTACTTCCCAGATAATTTCCGCATTTGCCAATGCTTCAAAATCCTTTGTGTACGAAAGCCTTCCCATATAAGCTGCAAGCTGATCTTCCATGATTCGCCCACCCTGATACATCCCGGTAAAATAATTTCCGATCTCATTTTTTGCCCTGTCCAGAGCCTGATCAGAAATATCAATACAGATGATTTCATAGCCGGTTTTGTTAAGCAGATCTATTGCAATTCCTATACCCATTGTACCAGTGCCAATAAGTGCAACCTTCTTCACTTTATTCAATCTGGCTGCTTCTTTCTGTAGAATTTTATTTCCAAATGAAAAACAAGTTCCCATATATTTTTAATGTTTTATACTGTAATTTTCGGATATCCGAATCTTCTTATTATTTAATTATCAATTGTTTATACGATTTCAACGCAAATAGCTCCACCCTGACCACCGCCAATACATGCTGAAGCAATCCCGGTTTTAAGTCCGCGGCGTTTTAATTCATATACCAGATCGGTAGTAATTCTTAAACCAGTTGCGGCAATGTTGTGTCCCATGGCAATTGCACCACCATTAACATTTGTTTTCTCCCGTGGCAGGCCAAGTTCTTTTTCCACACCAAGATACTGTGCTGCAAATGCCTCATTAACCTCGAAAAGGTCGACATCCGACTGTTGCATATTAAGTTGTTTAAGAAGATCTCTGACAGCAGGCACTGGCCCTTGTCCCATTATTTCAGGATCTACAGTGGAGAATTGGTATCCTTTGATAATTGCCAGGTATGGAATGTTATTTTTATCAGCAAAATCTTTATCCATAAGTACTGCAGCAGCAGCGCCGTCACTTATCTGACTTGCAGTACCTGGAGTAACTAATCCACCTTTACCCAGCAATGGCCTGAGGTTTGAAAGTTCTTCGAGGTTAACATCATATTTAACGCCTTCATCCCGCCATACACAAAGCGTATTTCCAGCTTTATCAACAGTATCAACAGTAAAAATTCCCATCAAATAGTTATGGTCGTTTGAATCTTTAAATCTGTTCCATTGGTTTTTCTGAGTCTCGATTGCTCTTTTATGGCTGAGATATGAGAACTCGTCACAATCCTTACGTGTAATGCCGGTTTGCTTTCCATAAACGTCAGCTGTTTTAGGCATCAATGTCTTAAAGAGATTATGATTGAAGCCTTCCATCAGATAATCTTTTGTGGGCGCATCCTCGAAATCCCAAACGCTGTCGCGTTTACGCCTTCCCTGATGGATGAGGTTGGTTTGCGACATATTCTCTGTTGCAAAACTAATGATGCAATTTGCTTTATTAGGGCCATCAGCGGTGATATGGTCGAATGCATCCGCAAGAACCTGGAAACCTGTACCACAAATACGAAGTGTGGTATTTCCCGGGGCAGTCTTCAGATTATCTTTATCATTTAATAAATCAGCCACTCTCACAGCTACGTTCCTGGGAAGATAAATTTGCTGGTTCTGAGAGTCAATGTAAATCATACCGGCAATTACCTGGTCGATTTTAGTTTTCGCCAGGTCGATACCTGAGCGAAGGATAGCTTCTTTAACAGCCAGGACTGCCAGATCTTCGGCTGGAAGATTGTTGTAATACCCACCGTGCTTGCCTATTGGGGTGCGGGCTGCGCTTACGATTACTACTTCTTTTTTATTGTTGTTCATTGTTGAACGGAATATTTATTGATTATTTTATTTATTTAATAAAACACTTCCATAAGCTGCCAGGAACTGTGAATGTTCCGGACTGCCCGAGTTTGTAAAAACTTTGCTAAATAATTTTACAATTAGCGGATGAGTATCAGGTAAACCACCGGTAATAACCAGATAATCCTCTACTGGTGAAAGTTCGATGCACCTTGTGACAATTGAACTGTAAATTCCGACAATAATGTTTGGCAGTGAAGTTCCGTTTTTTATCATGCCAATTATTTCGGATACTGCGAAAACAGTGCAGAAGCTGTTAATTTTTACTTCGTCTGTTGCCTGTTCGCCAAATGCGTTGAATTCCTGTGGTGAGATATCAAGCCTGAAGGCGATTTCTTCCAGAAAAGAACCGGTGCCTGCTGCACATTTCCGATTCATTTTGAATTTATCAACCTGTCCTGACTCATTGATTTTAATGTACTTTGTGTCCTGTCCGCCAATATCAATAATTGAACATTTTCTATTGTACAGCTCAAAAACACCTTTTGCCAGGGCTATAATCTCAGAATTTGAGGAACATGGAACCGACAGTTGCTCGCGTCCATATCCGCAGGTATAATACGGTGACTGCAATTGATAATTTTCAGAAAAATTATCAATAATCTTTGCGGCAGCTTTCTCGAAACTGTATCCTGTTTTAACACAATAGTTGTCGACCATCTTATTCTGATCGTCGACAACAACACCTTTTGTGTAGGAAGAACCAAGATCTAATCCGAGTCTGTACATATATGTTTAGCTACAGCAATTATTATTCGTAATTTTTAAACCAATGCCTTCTGTCCCGCCAGCTGATCAATGAAAGTCTCAATTGCAATAATGCTTTGTTCCTCACTGAAACAGCGTGGATCATTCAGATCACCGTTAATTTCCAGGAAAGGAACAGAAGTTTTTTCGAACAGACGGTTCTGCAAGCCGTAACGGTTGTTGGAATTTCTTGCACATGTTTTTGATTCATGATAGATAATCCCATCAATAGAAAAGTCTTTGAGCAGGTTTTCCAATACATCTTCTTTTACTTCATCAGACCTTACAATAAAGAGTTTGCTGTAAGCTAATGCTGAAGAAATAAAGGGCTCTGCCGGATCAAGATCATCAAAAATCCAACTGTTGCAATAGGTTGAAGCAACGATACAAGCGTCAAGTTTTGCAAACAGTTTTGCCATGCTGCTTAACTTGTACCACAAAGGCATCCCATCCCAGTATATTCTGAATTTCTCTTTAGGTACTGATCCTGTATTATTTTTCACACGTTCCTGAAGTTCTGCAAGCAGAATCGTATAGTAATCCACGGCATATTGAGTGCCGCGCATTACAACAATAGGCCCCATATGGATTGCTGAATCAAAGAAATTTATTGGCGACGGTTTATGCCTGGCTGTTTCAAGAACTTTGCGCCAAAGGGCGCAACCATCATGCGACAAGCCAACTCTTTCACGGAATTTATCCATGTCGAATTTTTGTGTTGCAACTTTCTCAAGTTCCGGAACCAGATCCATGATTTGTTTGCTCACACTATCAATAATGGCCGGCGAAAGTTCACCAATATTCAGAGGAGTTGTTACACCAATAATGGGTACATCAAAATGCTTTGCATAAAAGCCAAACCAGTCGGCAACCTCGCGGCATTGGTTTGTGTTGTAAACAAGAATATCAGGTTTGGGTACAGATTTGAACCCCATTTTCTGAAGCGGAGTTTCGTTTTGGAGAAAGGCTCCAATATCTGTGGTAAGGTATGAGCAAATATCAGGAGAATAACCTTTTACTACTGCCGAAGGGATATATTTATCTGCGATTTTTGTAGTACCCAGCATAGCTCCGTGGTTTTCGGGGAAATATACCTCGAACCCCATTGAATAAAGTAATTCAGCCGGACCTACACTGGTACACCAGGCAATTTTTGCAGTGCCGTTTTCAGCGGCATCCTTCAAACGCATGAAATAATCATCCATGGTCTTGCGCAAGGCAGCTACCGACTCAAGTTTTACGATTTCTGTTTTTTCCAGTTTATTGTTATTTTCCATAGACTGATTACTCTTTTAGCCTTATAGTGAATAGGTACTTTTCATTTTTTCAAAATTTCAACGATTTGTCCACAGCGGTTTGCGCTTTTCTATAAATGAATTAATGCCTTCATTAGCATCTTCTGTTTCCATTAATTCATTGATAAACATGTTAGTATAAACAGGAAGATTTCTTTGCATGAAAAAATCGAAGGAGGAACGGGCAGCTTTTACAGCATATTTCAGGGATGAAGCACTCTTGCCGCAAATGTTTTTCCTGATCCACGTGTCGAGTGCGGTATCCATAGTATCTCTGTCTTCAAATACATCATTAAAAAGACCGATTGCCTTAGCTTCATCAGCTCCGATAATCTTCCCGGTCAGAAGTAATTCTTCAGCCCTTGCATGACCGATTTTTAATGGCAGCATCACAGAGGCTGGAGGCGCAAATACACCGAGTAAAATTTCAGGCTGACCAACCTTAGCAGTCTTATCGGCAAAGATAAAATTGCAAACAAGTGGTAATTCGAAACCTCCTCCGAGACATTGTCCGGAGATCCTCGCCATTGTAGGAATATGTAAATCGATGATGGTATAGAACAATTTGTGGAAACTTTCGAGCATTGCAGCAGCCTTGTCTTTTGTATGCTCTTCCACGCTGGCTCCATAGGAAAAATTATTCCCGGCGCCTTCGAAAGTAATCAGCTTGATGTCCTTGTTTGTTTTAAATGATGATAGCAGAGAAATCAGCTCTGTCATCATAATATTGTCGAGAACATTGCCTTTTCCGTCATCAAGAAAAATCCTTGCAACAGAGTCATCATGGGTATATACAACTTTTATTTTTTCCATTTCCGCGTTTATATTGTTTGTTATTCAGCTTGAAATTGGGGTGAAATTGCCCTGATCAGATCATCATTCCATTCGTGTCCCTGGGCAAGCATTTGCCTCAATTTAACAAAATCAACTTCCCGTTGCCCCTTTGGCCCGTCATTAAAAGCCCTGAATCCTGCCTTAGCCTCTGTCATCATATTTAGTGCTAACCAGTCCCTGTTACTTTCTTTATTTTTATCCCAATGTTCCAGTTTGTGTTTTCTCAGAGAATTAATAGTTTTGCTTAAACAATTTGGCATCAGGTACATAAGCTTAGTGCAAATTTTTTCTGTTGCTTCATCAAGGGCTGACAAATCAACAACTGATGCTTTCAGTGTTTCTTTGGCTTTTACAAGCTCCTCGCCGGATTTGCTTTTGCCATAAATAATATCACCTCTTTCGTTAACCCACTTATCGACGTGAACCATTGGGTTTGGAATGAATTCTCCATTTAATTTTAGAGCAGGAACGATTTCGGTAAGCAAACCATATCTGAGCGCTTCGTGTGCCGACCATGGATCACAAACGGTACAGGAAAACATGGAATTCTCTATGCCGACAAAAAGAGGAAGGAAATCAGTAGAGCCTCCATCAGGTGCACTGCCGTGTTTCGGACCTGCCTGACCAAAGCGCGAAAGATCCTGAGCGATTGAAAAATCACAGGCCATGCCAATTTCCTGGCCACCACCTATACGCATGCCGTTTACCCTGTTAACAACTGGCTTATCGTTCATAAGAATTGATGAAACCATGTCGTTGAATAAACGCATATATTGCTTGTATTCCTGAGGATTTGAAGCATAATACTCTGCATATTCCTTTGTGTTTCCTCCCGTGCAAAAAGCTTTGTCGCCAACAGCTGTAAATACAACGGCAACAACAGTTCTGTCGTTGGAGGCTGCACGCATTGCAAGAATAACTTCTTTTACGGCTTCCGTTGTGTAGGAATTATATTGTTGCGGATTATTAAGGATGATCCACGCATTATACAAACCCGGAACTGCATTTCCGGAATGATCCAAACATGGGCGTTTTTCGAAAAGGATTTCTTTAAATTCTGTTTCTACAAGATTATGGCTTGCTAACATATGCAATCTGATTTTGAATATTAATTAATTATATTTATTATCTGTAGAGACCTAGCATGCTAGGTCTCTGATGCCTGGCACGCTGCGTCTTTGAGACCTAGCATGCTAGGTCTCTACAGCGGTAACGGGATCAGAACATTATTGGGTATTAAAATCCGGAACCAATACTGAACGTTTTTTGTATTTGTGTTCTAATGTATTTTTAAATACTTCATTGATTTTCGAAAGTGGAAAGGTTTCAATGAATGAATCAATTATTAGTTTATCTTTAGCAATAAGGTCGAGGACTTCGGGGTAAAGTTCAGGTTTACAGCCCCATGTACCGATTAGTTTTGCATCGAAGGCCATTAGGTTGCTAAGTCTTACTTCTGGTTTTTCCATTGTGAAACCAACAATTGATAAGGTGGAAGTGAACGTAATAAGATTGAAGGCCAGATCCTGTCCTGCCTTAGTACCGGAAATTTCAAAAATTTTCCAGCCAAAACGCGAAACGCCAAGTTCTTTTGCAATACTTCTTACATTTTCCTTGATAGATTTCATGTCCATATCCTTGATATTCAAGGTAGCTGAAACACCATTCTGCCTGGCGATTTCCAGTTTTTCAGCAGAAATATCCAGAGCCAGAACTTTAGCACCCATTATTCCTGCAATAAGTGCGGCATAAATTCCAACGCCTCCAACACCAACAATAATTGCAAAATCGCCCTCTTCGAGTTCCGATTTTTTAATTACCTGGTAAGGCGTAGAAATAGCATCCGCAACAACTGAAAGTTTCTCAAGTGGGTATTTATCGAGAACTTCCTGTGGCACAGGACAAAGAAATTGATAAGGAACTTTAATATGTGATGCAAAGCCACCATGAAAATCATTACCAGGCATAAGCTGGTTCTGACAGATATTACTACGGCCTTTTTTGCATAATTCGCAGGTACCGCAAGGAAGTACAGCTGGAATAATTACTTTTTTACCCAGCCATTCGGCAGGTCCTGCAACAACTTCTCCACTTATCTCGTGGCCTAAAGTTAATGGTAGTTCTTTTTTTGTTTTTACACCATAATGCCAGAAACTCAGATCGGTATGGCATACTCCGCAACCGGCAATTTTAATGAGAGCCTCATTATCGCCCAGTTCAGGCAACGGACTCTCAACAAGCTGAAAATCGGCATCCAATGCTGTCATTTGCCAGGAATACATTTTGTTTTCCATAATAGTAACTTCTTAAAATTTCTTAGAGTTAGTATATGTATGATTGTTATCATACATGTTTAAATTATTTACATCTTCCTACTCCGTTCTTACAGGAAATAGCATTAACGAGATTGGTAAGAATCAGGTTCAGCGGTGTTTTTATATAATGTTTCCTGCCGTAACTTACTATCTTTCCGTTCATATAATCAATCTCAGTATCTCTTTTGTTGATTAAGTCGACAGCTAAAGATGGCATATGATTACCAGCATTACTAAGATATCTTATGGCAAGTTTCACAAAGTTTTCCGGTAATGTTATTTCTTCAGCTTTAGCAACTTCCACTGCTTCGTAGAGTATCTGTTCAACAATTTCCAGTGTATCTCCATTATCCATAGCCTCTTTCATGGTTAGTCGGGAAATGGCACAAAGTGGGCTGAGGGCAGCGTTGAGAATAGTTTTTTCCCAGATTTTGTCAATGATTTTAAAAGAAGTAACCTGTTCTGTTTCAAGGTCCACACTGGTAAGCGTGTCAGCTAATCTTTTTGCCAGTTTAAGCTGGGAGTCGTCCATTGAACCAATGTAATTGGGCGGATTGAAAAAATTAATCCCAACGACATTTGGTGCCTGAAGGTTTCCGGCGAAATTGATAACCATCCGGAGAATTGAGGATTCAGGGAAAAGACATTGGTATTTCTTCCTGATATCAATACCATTCTGAGCACTGAGCAGGTAAACATCTTTTTTCAGATTTTGCTTTATTAACCTGACCAGGCTGTCGACATGGTAGTCTTTAACAGCGGAAATCAGGATATCAAAGTCATGCTCTAGCATCTCCTCAATGGAATAATAGACATACTTGAAATATGATTTCTTTTCAAATCTGCCAACCAGTTCTATTCCCTGAGTTCTTATCAGGTTTAGTTTTTCCCTGTCAAGATCCGTAATCGCCAGTTCTGCGCCTGCATCTTTAAGATGTACTGCAAGAGTTTGGCCAATGGGACCGAGTCCGATGATTCCGATTTTTAGGGGAGAATTTTCCATTTTTCTTGTGCTTTTTAAAGTTTTTTTCAGTTAAATAATAATTCTGGCATCAACTGCGAACATTGTGTCGTTATAAGCAAACAGCGGATTAATATCCAGCTCCCTGATTTCCGGAAAATCTACAACCAGCATAGAAACTCGTTGTATTATTTCGATTAAAAGTTCAGTATTTACGCCTTTTTCACCACGGAATCCATGGAGCAAAGCAACTGCTTTAATTGAGTCAATTAATTCTGAGGCTTCAGCGTCTGTTACAGGACTTAATGTAAAGGCTACGTCTTTAAGTACTTCCACAAAAATGCCACCTAAACCAAACATTATAAGATGACCAACACCCGTTTCAGCCTTTGCTCCAATTATTAATTCCCTGTGATGAGGCAGAAACTGCTGGATAAAGAATTGAATATCATTACCTAATGTTCTCTGCATCCGCTCAACAACTTCTCTTACAGCAGCGGCATCGCGAATATTTACTGCAACACCATCAACATCGCTTTTATGGATGTACTTTTCAGAGTCAACTTTAATTACAACCGGAAATCCCAGTGATTCAGCAGAATTTATTGCCTGAGTGACATCTGAGGCAATGCTCCAGGGAGCCACCGGAATGTTATAAGCACTAATTATATTATATACTTCACGAGCTGATAGTACTTCCCGGTTATGACTTTTAGCCTGACTTATAATTGCTGCAACAGATTCCTTGTTGACATCGGTAAATGCGCGTATTTCTCCTGCTTTTTTGGAACGCATCAGCTTATAACGTACCAGGTCGGATAAGGCACGAGCGGCAGTTTCTGCAAAATCGAAGCATGGAATTTCGCCTGCTTTGAATATTGAAGAAGTTCCCTGCCATTTTTGTTTATCGGTCATGTAATTGCAAACCACCGGTTTTGATGATTTAGCTGCAGCACTCACAATCTCTTTTGCAACACTTTCACAATCAACAAAAGGAGGAGTAACAAAATTGATATAAATACTATCGTATTGTGGCTCATTGAGCATTACTTCAAGTGCGCTTTTAAAGTGGTTCGGACCAGCTGTGGCAACAACATCAAGCGGATTATGGATGGAAGCAGATTCGAGCATTGTTTCCTTTAATTGAGAAGCTGCTTTTTCAGAAAGCTGAGGTAACTCCAAACCACAACTTACAAGTTCATCGATTGCAATTACCGAAGGGCCTCCTGTATTTGTAATGATGCCTACTCTGTTTCCCTGGGGAATTGGTTGATACGAAAAGGCAACAGCAGCATTGCATAAATCGTGCTGATTCGTGAAACCTAATATCCCGGTTTTTTTGAAAATCAGCTCCATTGAAATGCTTCCGGCGAGTCCGCCAATATGTGAACGGGAAGCCTCAGCACCCTTATCTGTACGTCCGGCTGTTATCGCTAGAATAGGTTTTTTCTTCGATACTTCACGGGCAACATCCATGAATTCCTTAGGGTTATCAAGACTTTCAACATAAAGAACAACTACCCGGCAATTATCATCCTCACCATAATATCGCATGATTTCCGGGATAGAAACATCAGAGCCATTGCCATTAGAAGCATACATCCCAACGCCTATTCCCATATCATAAAACGCCTGGAGAATTACTGCTCCGACACCGCCACTTTGAGCAACAACTGAAATATGGCCTGGCTCCGGAAAGGTAAAAGTAAAATTGCAATAGGCCTTAAAGTTTGGGTCGCTATTAATGATTCCCTGGCAATTAGGCCCAACAACCCGGATTCCGTATTTCTTTGCTCTGGAAAGAAAATCATTCTGCAGGGCTTCCCCTTCAGCTCCCATTTCAGCAAAGCCAGCGGTATTTACGATTATAGCTTTAACCCCCTTCTTACCACAATTCTCAACTTCTTCCGGAACAAATGGTGGAGGAATAACAATATGAACAAGGTCAACATCTCCCGGAACTGCGAGAATAGAAGGATAGGCCTTTAGTCCTCTGATCTCCTCAACTTTGGGGTTAATGGGGTATACGGGGCCATTGAAGTTGTAAAACAAGAGGTTTTTAATGATTACATTCCCTATCGATAATTCTTTCTGCGAAGCTCCGATAAGAGCTACTGCTTTGGGTTTAAATAAGGCATCCAGCGGATTGGTCATAACGCTAAACTGAGATTTTAAGCTGATTAATCTTTAGTAGAATTTAATTTATAGTAGCGGAATCCACCCCACAATGCAGCTCCTATTGCTCCGGCAAAAATGGAATCTGGATCAGCTTTGATTACCAGTCCTAATTTGCTTTCTTCAATAAGTTCCTGAACTGCCTGAATCATGCCCTTATTCATAGCCATTCCTCCGGTAAGAACTACAGGCGACTCTGCTTTGAGAGAGGTGAGGAGCCTGATGATTTTATTGGCAATAGATAGATGAATTCCTTTAATAATGTCGGGTGTTGATATGCCTCTGGAAACCATATTAATAACGTCAGTTTCGGCCAGTACAGAGCAGATTCCTGAGGGAACTTCCGGAGTTTTTGATTTTAATGAAGTGGCTCCAACTTCTTCAATTGACAGCCCAAGATAACGTGAAATGTTCTCGATGAACTGTCCGGAGCCTGAAGCGCATTGTCCGGTCATTTTGTAATCCAGAACCTTACCTGCCTCATTTATTTTGATAGCCCTCACAAAAAGAGCTCCCATATCGATTACGGTGAGCGAACCGGGGCAAAGAAATACGCCTCCTCTTGCATGTGTGGTCATGCTGTAGAAGTGCCCGAGTTTACGTTCAAGCATTTCGCCTTCTCCAGTCGATGCCAGGTAGGCAATATCCGCGAAGGTCAGATTGTGGTCAATGAGAATTTGGTCGATAAGCAAATCGGATACCATTTCAGGATTCCTTTTCCTTATTTTTTCCGTTCTTTTATCCAAAATGACGGGTTCATCTGAATAGTCCATTAGAACTACTTTTATCAGGCTGCTGCCTACATCTACTCCGAGTGTATAAATATGCTGATTCATTGATTTTCTCCTGGTTAAACTGTATTCACTTTAATTACCGGCACTTCTCCTGGCAAACATTGCGCCTCCGAGAGCTCCCATAAAAATAGAATCTGTGTGAATATTAATTTTGATATCGTTACCGTAGTTTTTATATACAAGTTCAGAAACATACTTTAATACCGCCTGATTTCTTGCAACTCCACCGGTAAAGGTGAATTCGTTCCTTACACCGCCAGATCTGGCCAGCAAGGACATTGCACGCATCACAATTGCTCTGTGAAGCCCTGCAAGAATATCGCTTCGTTTCTGCCCTACATTGGTTAATTCCCTGATCTCAGCTGCGGCAAATACAGTACAGGTTGAACAAATATTTACCTCATTGGTAGCTTCCATTGCCAGCGGCCCAAGCTCGTTAAGAGAAATGTTGAATTCATCGGCTATATAACCGAGATATCTTCCACATCCTGCAGCGCAACGGTCATTCATATGAAAACTGGTAACCAGTCCATGACTGTCAACTTGTATTGCTTTTGTATCCTGACCGCCAATATCGAGTACCGTTTTAGTTTTAGGGAATATCGCATGTGCCCCAAACGCATGGCAGAGGATTTCTGAACGGATTGATTTTTCTGGGAATGGCAGTAAGGCTCTGCCATAGCCTGTGCCAACCATATTTGTAATATGGATATCCATATTAGCAACGAAACTGATATGATCTTTCAGCGAATCGTAAATAACTTTGTAATTTCCCTTTAAAAGATTCAACTCATTGTCGAACTGAACGTTACTATGCTCAGAAGAGGTATTTTCAAGACCGGCATATTTATCATTCAGCAGTTCCATCGACTGAAAAATAAGCTCTTTGAAGTCGTACTCAGTTAGCTCATTTTCTGCCGAGATTATGCTCTTGTCGTAAACCATCATCAGTGGCTCAAAGTAGTTTTTATCAATAAAATTAAGTTCTTTATTGAATTTTTCGCTGACAATATCTCTGAAAAACTGATTCTTTCCACCGAGGTTTGAATTCATATATTCATCCTTAATGGCAGGCTCTATTGTGTTGACTATATGCTCAATA
Organism: uncultured Bacteroidales bacterium; assembly: GCA_903923925.1. GTDB lineage: Bacteria > Bacteroidota > Bacteroidia > Bacteroidales > CAIXZF01 > CAIXZF01. Next base: position 54,909 of record CAIXZF010000061.1, on the reverse strand, counting down.
TAACCAGAAACTGCTAATTTTTTCTCATCCTGAAAGCTGGATTCGATTGTATCAATAAATTGTACATTTAGCCTGTCGAGCCTGCGTTTAAACTGAAGGTACTGAAACACTGATTCAAGGTCCTGTATGTACCGGTTGTACTCGGGCTTACTTGTTATTTCGTCGCCCAACTTCATCTTCAATAAAGAAAACCTGGCGTTGTAAATGGCTTCAAGCCTTGCAATTTCTGTGGCTACAGTATAGTTTGCCCTGGTATTGGTGATTCCCCTTCCTATAATGTTATCATCATCATCAATTATGATGGCTTTTGAGGTTGTTGATCCCAGATCTATTCCTAAATAATATTTCTTCATTCGCCTGCTTGCTAATTATTTAACCATTAATTTTCTTTGTTCAAGCATTTGGAAAAAGGATTCCAGCCTGTTTTTAATATTTGAGTATGAAAAATACCTTGGGTCAACGAGGTCAGACTCGATAAAGCCAACAGGAATCTCCAGTTTCCGTTCGAGTTGCTGCATAATCATCAATTGCCCTGCAGAAAATGAGTTGCAGCTTTTAATTGAATTCACCAGAAAACCATCCGCATGAAATTTGGTGATGCAGTTTGAAAGAAGATCAACCCTCTGATTCAGGTTAAGGTTTGTGTAGCAGTTCATACAGTATTCAGCAAGACTTTCGAGTGGCTTATCAGGATTCACACGGAAGCCCATATCATAAACTCCGCCCACTTTGGTATAGGATGATGCTACGATTACAGCACCCATGTCGTAGAAAAGTTTCCAGAATTCCCTGAAATGTGTCCAATTCGGCGGACCCTCTACAACTAGTCTGAAGCGTTCTTCTTCAATTTCACCTTCAGGTGTAATCGGACCTAATCCTTTCTGAACTCTTACCATGATTTCTTTATAGAGTTCATCATAGTAATCCACAGCTTCTGAGGTACCTCTGAAACCATTGTTAATAGGACCAATGTAGTATACACCTGCGAAATAGGCATCAATTGGAGAAGGCCTGTTTTTTGTAGAGTCGAATATTTTTATGATAGACTCTTCTACCTTTGATGAGTTCCGAAGGTGCATTTTTAATTTCTCCTCATCGTATTTTTTTCCTGAAACCTTTTCCATCTTGGGGATTACTTCTTCCTTAAGCTGTTTGACCATGTAAGCGGTCATTTCCGGCGTAATATGACCGGCTTCCTGGTAAGGAGTATGAAGTAAGGCAACCGGAACACCAGGATACAGGCGTTCCAGCGTTTCGAACCATTTCATGAATGTGAAGCAACCGGTATAGCTCAGCAACAACAAGTCAGGCGGAGGTACTGTTTCTCCGTTAGGTCCGATATTGCCCGCCAGCATCATCCCAACATCGCATTTCACATAGGTGCACACATCTTCAGAATGACCATGCTTTTCAGCCCCACGTATAAATCCTTCCGATTTTTTCCGCATTCCCGACTGCAATGCATTTATTTCAGGGTAAACGGGTAACATATCAAAAGAAAGAATGAGCTCGGAAATATTACCAGGTACAAAGGTATAAACAACCTTTTTCCCGGTATCTTTGGCCATACTTAACTCCTTTGAGAGCTGTGCGATCATCTCTTTCTGGATGATCATACTTTTTTCTTTGGCAACTCCTGTTGACATATAATGATTGGTAAAAAGTAAAAACTAAAGATTATTAATTACTACCGGCTCATCCCATAATTTAATGGAATCGGAGAATGTGCCTACCTGTTCCTTAATTACCTTGAACTGCCCGGTATTTTCGCTGTAAAGGAAGCTTATAAACCGAACGTGGTGATCGTTGCAGGCTTTCTGAAGGATTGGGTGATCGAGAAGGGCAGGATCACAGAAACTTGGAGCTGCGAAAATAATTCCATCGACTTTCCTTTTTTTAATAAGCTCCATTAAACGGTTTTCTTTGGGATTATTTACATCATAGACTGATGATGAAAAAGTACTCTTTTCGAGATATGCCATACACAAATCGTGCATAGGATTGCCGGAAGTCGTTTCAATATCTCCCTGTACCCATCGTGCTCCCAGGAGAAAATCATCCTCAATAATATAGCAGCCGGCCATTTCAATGGTTTTTATCAATCCAACCGGGGGCTGCTCACAAAAAGCGCCCATCACCATAACCTTTATTTTGTCGACCGGCTTCCCTCTGTCAACCTGGATATGCTGAATCATTGCTTCAAGTATTTCGTTATGCTCTTCCACAGGAATCACATAGCCGGCACGAACAATATGGTAGACATCAGCTGCCGTAAGCCTCCATGGAAACTGCTGACGGATGTCGTACAATTCTGTGATCAAGCTGCGGTTTTTGTTGTACAGCTGAATGGAATTCTTAAGGCGTTCGGCAGTTACTTCAACCTTATTTATAGCATAAATCTGGTCGAGAACATATTGAAGTTCATTGATGTAGAAATCCTCACTGACTGATGCCGAAAAATTCTGCGGGTAGTCGAGATATTTCACGAATGTACCTTTTCCCATGAGCTGAAACATACCCGAAAGGTTTCGGATTACATCGCAGATCGAAGGAAAGATAAAACCATCGAATCCTTCAAAATGACCGTCCAGCACAAGTTCTACAATACTTCTGGGCATATGGCAGATATACGACTGATAATAGGCATCACCCTTAATAATCAATTTCTTATCGCCTCCTCCCAAAATTCCTACACACAAACCATTAGCCGCATGTACCAGTTCTCGCGGGAAATAAATTGGCATATTGCCAACTAAAACCCGGCTTGCATCCTGTGCTTTCCATTCTTTTGCTCTTGTAAAATTGAGGTCAAAAGCCAATTCTTCGCATTTACGTATAATAACATCTGGAGTATCCAATGTGAATACAGTTTAAATTGTTGATTAATAAGATATTAATTAAGATACTGTAGTTTCATCAAGATTCAATTATGAAAGCCAAACAGTATCATTTCTGACTAGAGAAGTCCAAATTTATATGGATTAATCTATATAATTGCATCTCAAAATGCATCATTTAAGTAAATAAATGGTTTTCAATTACCTGCAAATACAATTAAGAATGATTCTAAATAAAATCACAATCAGATTGCTGATGTCAAATAGCCAAGTAAAGCCCGAACATCAATCCAAATCCCAACAAAAAACCACTATAAATTTCGAATTGCTTATGTGCAGAGAGTTTTATTCTCGAGAAGCCTACTAGTCCGGTTAACAGGATAATAGCCAGTATTATCATGATAAAATTAACCTCCCATTTGTAAGATAATCCCAGAAAGGTTCCCAGAGCTCCACCAATTGCTGCCATGTGAATGCTGATTTTAATCCAGAAATTTATCAGTAGTACAAAAATGGCTACCAGTGTTGCACCCAGCGAAAAAAGGTAAAACAGATTTGGGAGCTGGAAGGAATGTATAAAGTAAGCGCAGAGGTAGAAAAAGATTGAGGTTATCAACAAAGGGAATAAACGTTCCTCCTTTGTTTCCATCATAAAGGACTTTATTATTCCCCGGTTTAATAAAAGCAAATTTAGAAGCAATGGAAGGAGGAAGGTTGTTATAAAAACCAATCCGATAATTAGCCATTTGGCCTTTGCTGGTAAGAGATATGCGTAAAAAGATTCCTGATTCAACATTAATAGATACACGTATGTTGGAATAATCAGGGGGTGAAAAACAACTGAGATTCCTTTCGCGAATTTTTCTTCCATTCTGTAATGATTTAAAGAGCCTTACGTAACCTGGCAACTGGAATATTGAGCTGTTCGCGGTATTTGGCAACAGTTCGGCGGGCAATATTGTATCCTTTTGTTTTCAGGATATCGGTTAATTCTTCGTCAGTTAAAGGTTTATCCTTTACTTCTGCATCAATGCAATCATTCAGAATCTTCTTGATTTCACGTGTGGAAACTTCTTCGCCACTATCGTTTTGCAGGGATTCTGAGAAAAAACTCTTTAACAGGAAGGTCCCGTAAGGAGTTTGAACGTACTTGCTATTGGCAACCCTGGAAACTGTTGAAATATCAAGACTGACGATCTCAGCGATATCTTTCAGAATCATCGGTCTTAACTTGGTTTCATCACCGGTAAGGAAATATTCCCGCTGAAATTCCATAATGGCACTCATGGTCACATACAAGGTATTCTGACGCTGTTTTATGGCATCAATGAACCATTTAGCAGAATCGAGTTTCTGACGGATAAACTGAAGAGCCTCTTTTTGCTGGGTTGACTTTGTTTTGGAGTTTGTAAAATCCTCCATCATTTCCTGATATGTTCTGCTAACTCTTAATTCAGGCGTGTTCTTTGAATTGAGCGTTAATTCAATATCTCCCTCATCACTATGAATAATAAAATCAGGAATAATATACTGACTTCCTCTTGAGCTTTCGCTTATTGTATTTCCTGGTTTGGGATTTAATTTCAGAATGATGTCGAGGGCAGCTTTTACGTCTGATTCTTCTACATGAGCGCGTTTGATAATTTTATCGAAGTGCTTTTTTGTGAATTCGTCGAAATATTTGTCTACAATCTGAATTGCAAGCGCAAGCGCATCATTTCTGCTGTCTTTCCGGCGTAACTGGATAAGGAGGCATTCCTGAAGGCTCCTGGCGCCAATTCCGGGCGGATCAAATTCCTGAACAACAGCAAGTACTTTCCTGATTTCATCTTCAGTAGCGCTTATGTTGTGTGAGAACATCAGGTCGTCGACCATTGCACTGATTTCACGTTGAAGATAGCCGGAGTCGTCGATGTTGCCAATAATAATATGGCCAATCAGAATTTCTTTTTCATCAAGGTTATGAAGTCCGAGCTGCGAAATCAGTGCATCACTGAAGCTTGTAGTTTCGGCAAAAGGGATATCAGGTCGCTGATCATCGGGTCCTGTATTTGATGATTTAAGCTTATATGCAGGAATATCATCTTCTTCAAAATAATCTTCATATCTAAATTCCTCCTGTTCGATAGGCTTGTCATCAAGGCTGTGTTCCTTAATTACATCTTCCTCAAATTCGGAGTCGGATTTCTCATCATCCCATGATTCGTCCGTAGGATCTGAAGTATCTTCCAGAGCAGGATTTTCTTCAATTTCCTGCTTTATGCGCTGATCGAGTGAAATCGTAGGAATCTGCAACAGCTTCATTAATAGAATCTGCTGAGGCGATAGCTTCTGTAGTAGTTTTTGCTGTAATTTCTGATTCAGCATGTGATGTTGAGTTGCTGAAAATAAAGATAATTAAAATTCAGCATTCTGCGGTGTTCTTGGGAAAGGAATTACATCCCTAATATTACTCATTCCGGTAACAAAAAGGATAAGTCTCTCAAAACCAAGACCAAAGCCACTATGAACAGCTGAGCCAAATTTCCTGGTTTCCAGGTACCACCACACATCTTTCTCAGGAATATCCAGTTCATGAATTCTATTTAACAATTTTTCGTAGTTCTCTTCACGCTGAGATCCTCCGATAATTTCACCAATTCGGGGAAATAAAACATCCATGGCACGAACAGTTTTTCCATCATCGTTCTGCTTCATATAGAATGCCTTGATTTCTTTCGGATAGTCTGTGAGGATTACAGGTTTAGTGAAATATTTTTCAACAAGATAGCGTTCGTGTTCTGATTGTAGGTCGGTGCCCCAGCCAACAGGAAATTCAAAATCCTGACCTGATGATTCAAGGATTTTCACTGCTTCAGTATAGGTTAACCTCACAAAAGTACTGTCTACGATAGTTTTCAGTCTTTCAATCAATTCATTATCATACATTTTGTTGAGGAAATCCAGATCATCAGCACAGTTTTCGAGGGCATAACGGATGAGAGATTTCAGGAAATCTTCCGCCAGATCCATATCATCGATTATGTCAAAAAATGCCATTTCAGGTTCAATCATCCAGAATTCGGCAAGATGACGCGGGGTATTTGAATTTTCAGCGCGGAAAGTAGGACCAAAAGTATAAACCTGTGCTAAAGCAAGTGCAGCAAGTTCGGCTTCCAGTTGTCCGGAAACAGTAAGATTTGTCTCTTTACCAAAGAAATCCTGACTATAATCAATTTTCCCTTCTTCAGTTAAAGGAGGATTTTTGGCATCCAGGGTTGTAACCCTGAACATAGCGCCGGCACCTTCAGCATCTGATCCCGTAATAATCGGGGAATGAATGTAGTAGAAGCCGTTGTCGTTAAAATATTTATGAATGGCAAAGGCCATTGCATGGCGAATGCGGAGCACTGCACCAAAAGTATTGGTTCGGGGTCGGAGATGGGCGATTTCCCTGAGAAATTCCAGACTATGTCCTTTTTTCTGTAAAGGGTAAGTTTCAGCATCAGCCGGACCAAGAATTTCAATTCTCTTTGCCTGTAATTCAACAGGTTGACCCTGCCCCGGCGACTCAACCAACACTCCTGTTATCGAAATACAGGACCCAGTGGTAACCAATCTGAGAAGCTCTTCTTCAAACTGTTGCACTTCTGCAACTATTTGTATATTATGAATGATGGATCCATCATTTAAGGCGATAAAAGCTACATTTTTGTTCCCTCTTTTGGTTCTAACCCAGCCTTTTACGCAAAATTCTTTACCAATCCATTCAGTATTTCCGGATTTCAGTAAATCTGCAATCCTAGTCCTCTTTAAGGTTTCCATCACTTTATTTAATATCTAATTCTACATTCTGAAAAAACAGGCGCAAAGGTAAAAAAAGAAATGAAGCATTAATTTGTAATTTTGCACTTCAATACTCAGATCGTTTTGGATACACTACATATAAAAGACTGGTTAATCAATTCAGGAGAAATATTAGTTATTGCTGGCCCTTGCAGCGCCGAAAGCGAAGAACAGGTTTTAACAACTGCTCATGCTTTGGCTCAGGAACCTGGAATCAATGTTTTCAGAGCGGGAGTGTGGAAGCCAAGAACACGTCCGGGAGGATTTCAGGGAGTTGGCGAAGAAGGGCTGAAATGGCTCAGTCGTGTTAAGGAAGAAACCGGGCTGCCTGTAGCTATTGAAGTTGCCAATCCTGAGCATATTCAAAAAGCACTGGAATATGGAATCGATTTTCTGTGGATAGGTGCCCGTACGGTTGTTAATCCTTTTTCTATTCAGGAAATTGCCGAATGCCTTAAGGGAATTGATATCCCGGTTATGGTAAAAAACCCGATCCATCCTGATTTAAAATTATGGATAGGTGCTCTCGAAAGGATTAATCAGGCTGGTATTAATAGAATTATTGCGGTTCACAGGGGATTTCACTATTACCAGCGGCAACAAACCAGAAATTCGCCCATGTGGGAAATTCCGATAGAACTAAAGCGTTTGTATCCGTCGTTGCCACTAATCTGCGATCCAAGTCATATTTCCGGAAAACGCGAGCATATACTGAGTATTTCGCAGAAAGCACTGGATTTGGAGATGAGCGGACTTATGATAGAGTCTCATTATAATCCTTCCGTTGCGCTTACTGATGCTGCCCAGCAACTTTCGCCGGCTCAGCTTCACGAGATCCTGGCAAAATTAGTAGTCAGAAAAACCAATGGCACGCTCGAATTTCAGAATCGTCTTGAAAAACTGCGTACCGAAATCGATAAAATAGATGCTGAATTGCTGAGTATTCTTGCTCAGCGTATGAAAATTATTGATGAAATCGGAGAATACAAAAAGCAGAATAACATCACCATTCTTCAGATTAAACGATGGAGGGAGATGCTTCATGAAAGGCTTGAAATTGGTGCAAAGACTGGTCTTGATAAAGAATTTCTTCTGAAAATGCTCGAACTTGTGCACGAAAAGTCCATCCAGATTCAGATGGATATTATGAATCGCCAGGAAAAGGATTAGAATTGGTTTATTTATTAGTTATCTTTCCAATAGCCTTCCATTCTAAAGTCTTCATCAACTGATCAATATCCTTTTTCAGAAAATCAATAACTGGTGAAAGGGAATCGTTATTGGGAACAATATTAAAGTAAAGCGCTCCCCTCAGAAAATTAGTTACACTATCTGTAAGATAAAACTGGTAAGCGCTTGCAGCTTCATTTCCGCTGATTTCGAAAACAGTTCCGTAAACTCTCGATCCGGGCCTGTTAATGATGTATTCATCAATTCCGTTGGATTTCTGCATATGCTTTAACGCCATAGCTCTCGACTCCTCCAGGTATTCCTTTAGATTCCCGTTCAGTTTGCTGTAACTTAGGTAACATGTGCCTTTAAATCGGGGGAATTCGAGGTTTATCCAAAAAGGTTTTGACAAAGAATCCTGCTTGAAAGTAATCTTCGAATAGGAGGGATATTCAAAACTGTAGGGATAAGTTGTATCAAATTTCTGATATGTTTTAGCAGGGAGGTCGATTCTGAAATAGCTTCTGGGTTTTGGAACATAATCCTGAATACAGGAAAAAAGAATAGCTGGCAATGCAATTATCATCAGTAGAAACTGCCGACTGCCATGTTTGTTAAATGTGTGTTGCATCGGAAATTGTTACTTTGATTTTTTTTATTCTCCGTTTATCAACCGATTCTATTCTGAAAAGGAAACGATCGAAGATAATCTTCTCATTCTGATCTGGTATTTTTCCGGCAATTTCCAGAATTAATCCTGCCAGAGTTCCAGATTCTCCTTTTACTTTATCAAAACTGTTGTCGTCAATTTCCAGAGCCCTGCAAACATCGTTCAGAGCTGTTTCTCCGGGGAAAATAAAATTATGATCGTCGAGTTTGGAAAAATTGAGATTATCGTGATCAAGGTCAAATTCGTCGTTAATTTCACCAACAATTTCCTCAATAATGTCTTCAAGTGTAATAATTCCCGATGTTCCGCCGTACTCGTCAACAACTACAGCAAGATGGATTTTTTTCTTTTGAAATTCTTCGAGAAGGTCGTCAATCTTTTTGTTTTCAGGGACAAAGAATGCCGGTCTTACCAGTTTCAGCCAATCGAAATCAGCTTCTTTAGAGATAAATGGAAGAAGGTCTTTTATGTATAAAACGCCTGTAACAGTATCGAAATTATCCTTGTAAACAGGAATCCGGGAATAACCTGCATCCATAACATTTGCGAGCAGATCCTTATAATTCAGGGTGTTTTCAACAGCAGAAACATAAACCCGGGGTTTCATAATTTCCCGTGCTTCAATTTCTCCGAAATTTACAATTCCTTTCAGTATTTTCTTCTCGTCCTCAGGAGTATCTTCATTTGTTGTAATATCCAAAGCTTCTTCAAGTTCGCTCATTGAGATGTTGCCTCCTTTTCTGGCTAAACGTTTATCAACAAAAGCAGTTGAGTTAACCAAAAGTGTACTGAATGGATGTAGTAAATATATCAGGGAGTTAAGAGGTTTTGCCATGAAAACTGCAACTTTTCCGGGATTTTGAGTAGCATAGACTTTTGGAAGAATCTCGCAAATGAATAGGATCATAATAGTCAGGAGTATTACCTCAAGGAAGAATCCAAGTAACGGATAATGAGAGATATCAAAAATTCCAGAGATAATAAAAGTTGAAATTATAACAATCGCAATATTCATGAAGTTGTTTGAAATAACAATTGTTGCAAGAAGTTTTTTTGGTTTCTGGAGAAGATTCGCAACAAGGTCATCATGATCGTCATCGTTAATCCTGATATCCTTTATCTGCGAAGGCTTGAGCGAGAAAAAGGCAGTTTCTGCTGCAGAAACACCTGCACTTACAACCATAAAAATGATTACGGTTATTAAACTGAGCGCATCAAGAAGATTGAAACTCCTTAAGAGTGCAAAAAGTTGTACAGATAGAATATTCTCAGCAGCGATATATGAAAAAATTTGCAGCAAGGTTGTTTATTTTGATAGTCTGCAAAGTTATCTAAAATACAAATATGATAAAATCCTTAAAAATGAAAGGCTTGGCAGATTTTCTGCCAAGCCTTTTCACTTTAGGATCAATCTGGCCTAGAAGGGCAGATCGTCCTCCTGCTGAGTAAGATCAGGTTTATAACTTTCGTCATTCTGATGCGAATGTTCTGGATTTACCGGGTCGACTGGTTTTCCACCTCCCATCATCATGAAGTTATCGCCAACGATCTCTGTTGTGTAGCGTTTGTTACCATCTTTATCTTCCCACTGCCTCGTCCTGATTCTGCCTTCCAGATAAATCTGATTCCCTTTTTTTAGCCACTTTTCCGCAATCTCTGCAGTTTTTTGCCAAAGCACGACATTATGCCATTCTGTATGCTGGTTCCCGTCCTTGGTTTTAAATACTTCCGTTGTTGCCAGCGAAAATGAGGTCTTCTTTAGCCCGTTTTCGAAGGTTTGGGTTTCAGGATCTTTCCCCAAATTCCCAATAAGGATCACCTTGTTAATTCCTGTTGCCATCTTTGTTCGTTTTTAATTATTTTCGGTTCTCACAAATATATACGAATTCAGGAAGGCAATTCGGACTCAAAAAACAATTTATTTTAATTTATTTTTGCCACTAAATTTTAAAATATTGAATTTCAATAAATTAAAACATTTTTGCCACTAAGATATCGGTCAATTAAACGAGGAATTGCTAATTCATGAATCATGTTTAATGGGATATACCGGTAATCATTCGGTACTACAAACTTTGGTAGTGATGCGAAATCAAGGTGAAGAAAACGGGTATAAATTGTTTGGTGTGAAAGCTGGTGTTTAATGAGACCTGATATTTTTAAAACTGTAAAATCCGGATTAGTAAACGTATTTTGCAGAATTTCCGGAAGTTGACTGTTAGAAAGATCTTCTTCTTTTGATGCTTCAATCAAAGGAAAATCGTAAAGATTAAACCAGATGTCTTTCCCGCTTCGCTTTCCCATCAAAGTATTCTTCTCATCACCAATCATAAAAGTTGGGATCAGATAAAGGAAGTAGCGGTTCTTAGGTTTTAGTTTTGTTCTTTTTACAGGGAAGTTCTGATGCGTATTCTCAATAAAAGCAATACAAAATTCATTTACCGGGCATTCATTGCATAATGGCGATTTGGGTTTGCAGATAGTGGCTCCAAGTTCCATAAGTGCCTGATTAAAGGTACCAGCCTGATTTTTATCAATTATTTCCATCAGGAAGTTATGAATCTCACTTTTTCCGGCAGTTGTATCAACTGGAGTTGAAATGGAAGCAATCCGAGTGATTACCCTGAGCACATTTCCGTCGATGGCCGGATAGGGCAGGTTGAAAGCGATTGATGCAATTGCTCCTGCAGTATAATCTCCTATACCCTTAATACTTCGAATTGACTTATAATCAGCCGGGAAAACTCCATTAAACTCCCGAACTATCTGTTGGGCTCCGGCATAAAGGTTTCTGGCACGACTGTAATAACCCAGACCCTGCCACAACTTCATTACCTCGTCGATGTGAGCATTGGAAAGTTCATGGATAGATGGATAATGTTCCACAAAAGAGTTGTAGTACGCCAGGCCCTGATCCACACGTGTTTGCTGCAAAATGACCTCAGAAAGCCAGATTTTATATGGGTCGCCGGAATTACGCCATGGTAATTTCCGGCTATATAGTGAATACCACTTTATAAGAAACTTTGCAAAGTTTTGAGTCAAAATGAATTAATTAAGTAAATGATGAATAAAAATGCGAATAATAATTGCTGCAAAATAAAAAAGATTTATATTTGCACCCCAATTAATAAATTTATTATCAAAACTTTAAAAAACTTTTAGATATGACGAAAGCAGAAATCGTAACCGAGATTGCTAACAAAACAGGTATCGAAAAAGTTGCAGTGCAGGCAACTGTTGAGTCTTTTATGGATGCTGTAAAAGGCGCTATGATCAGTGGTGATAATGTCTATCTTAGAGGATTTGGCAGCTTCACGATCAAGAAAAGAGCTCAAAAAACCGGAAGGAATATTTCCAGGAATACCACAATCATCATCCCAGAACATAACATTCCTGCTTTCAAGCCTGCGAAGAGTTTTATGCATGATGTAAAAAACAAAAAACAGTAATCATCAGTCAATTACAGAGTTATGCCAAGCGGAAAGAAGAGAAAGAGACACAAAATGGCCACTCATAAGCGCAAAAAACGCTTACGGAAGAACAGACATAAGAAGAAATAATTTCTGACGATACATCGTAACTTGTCCAAAAATTCCTGACGTCGCCTTTTTTGTTTAAGAGATGAATTGGGGTTTTTGGACAAGCTATTTTATATCCGGAAAGCCAGTCTTCATGTTCATGTGGCATTTTTAATATGTAAGATTGTATTGTGGGATTAGTTTAATTGCTTCCATGTGACTAGGGACCTGATCATCAATTCAATACCCTCCGGGGTTGAAATTGCACTACTGGAGGATAAGCTGCTTGTTGAATTACACAAGGAGAAATCGAATAATAATTATTCCGTTGGTGACGTTTATCTGGGTAAGGTCAAAAAGATCATGCCTGGCCTTAATGCTGCATTTATTGATGTTGGCTACGAAAAAGATGCATTTCTTCATTACCTCGATCTTGGTCCTCAGGTAAAATCTCTTCTCAAATTCACTAAAATAGCCCTTAGTGGTAAAGGTGAATTAATTTCAATGGACGCTTTCAGCCTTGAAGAAGATATTGAGAAAAATAATAAAATTTCCTCTGTAATAAGTCCGAACCAGCAAATTTTAGTTCAGATTGCCAAGGAACCGATCTCCTCGAAAGGTCCAAGGGTAACCTCAGAAATTGCCTTTGCTGGTCGTTACCTCGTTCTTGTTCCTTTCGCAAATAAAATTTCGGTTTCGCAGAAAATTAAAAGTGTTGAAGAACGCAATCGCCTCAAACGATTGATCAGCAGCATTAAACCCAAAAATTATGGGGTCATAATACGAACTGTTGCCGAGAATAAAATGGTTGCCGACCTTGATGCCGACCTCAAAAACCTTGTAGCTAAATGGGAGTCAGTGTCCAAAAAGTTAATGGCTGCAAAACCACCTCAGAAGATTGTAAGCGAACTTGATAAAACCAATGTTATCCTTCGCGATCTGCTCAATGAGTCCTTCAATAGTATAACAGTAAACGATACCCTGATATTTGAAGATATTCATCAATACCTGCAGCAGATTGCCCCTGATAAGGTTAATATTCTGAAGATTAATAAAAGCAGAACTCCTGTTTTTGAGGTTGTTGGAATTGATAAGCAGATTAAAAGTTCCTTTGGAAAGGTTGTTACCATAAAAAGTGGTGTTTACCTTGTTATTGAGCACACTGAGGCAATGCACGTTATCGATGTGAACAGTGGCCATAAAATGAACACCGACATGAGTCAGGAGCAAAATGCTCTGGAAGTGAACCTGGAAGCTGCAAAGGAAGTTGCCAGGCAGCTAAGACTCCGTGACATGGGCGGCATCATTGTGGTCGATTTCATTGACATGAACGAAGGATCTCATCGCAGACTTTTATTTGAAAAGCTCCGCGATGAAATGTCAAAGGATCATGCCAAACATACTATACTGCCACCATCAAAATTCGGACTGGTTCAGATTACTCGTCAAAGGGTTAGGCCGGAAATGAATGTTGAAATTCTTGAGAAATGTCCCGTTTGTGACGGTAGCGGCGAGATTAAGCCAAGCATTATTTTTATTGATGAGGTAGAAAACAATATCCGTTACCTTATTCAGGAACAGAACGAAAAGCAATTGACAATATCTTTCCACCCGTTCATCTACTCTTATCTTACCAAAGGAATTATTTCGGCCAGGGTAAAATGGTATTTCAAGTTTCACAAATGGATTCGCCTGAAATCAATGGCGTCATTTCATTTTCTTGAATATCATTTTTACAATCAGGCCGGAGATGAAATTAAAATGTAGCCTTTTCCTGGGAGCGCGCCTCTCATGCAGCTGTCGGGCAGGAAAAAACCTTAACTATTATGGAAGTTGTACTTAGTGGAATCCGTCCTACCGGAAATCTTCATCTTGGTAACTATTTTGGAGCAGTAAGAAATTTTATAAAGATGCAGGAGGAAAATTCCTGTTATTTCTTTATTGCTGATTATCATTCATTAACAACTCATCCTACTCCTGCCGACCTTCATGGCAACATCAGGAATGTTCTTGCTGAATTTCTTGCCACAGGGCTTGATCCTGAAAAAGCTACCTTGTATGTTCAGAGCGACCTTCCTGAAACTGCAGAACTTTACCTCCTGCTGAATATGAATGCTTATATCGGGGAACTTGAAAGATGTACTTCTTTCAAAGAGAAAATCAGGAAACACCCGGAAAATGTTAATGCCGGTTTGTTAACCTACCCTACATTGATGGCTGCTGATATTCTTTTACACAGAGCTCACAAAGTTCCGGTTGGAAAGGATCAGGAGCAGCATCTGGAAATGACCAGGACCTTCGCACGCAGGTTCAACAGGATGTATAATATAGAGTTTTTTCCTGAACCACAGGCTTACAACTTTGGTGAGGAACTCGTGAAAGTTCCCGGGCTTGATGGTTCCGGAAAAATGGGAAAATCGGAAAGCGAAGGCAATGCCATTTTTCTCGTTGATTCACCTGAAATAATCCGTAAAAAAGTTATGCGGGCAGTGAGTGATGCCGGCCCTACCGAAGAAGGGCAGGCCAAAACCGAGGCAGTTGAAAACCTTTTCAGTTTACTGAAAATTATGTCTAAACCCGAGACCCTTGCATTTTTTGAGGACGAATACCTGAATTGCAGAATTCGTTATGGCGATCTTAAGAAGCAGCTTGCTGAAGATATAATCTTGTTCACCAGTCCTATACGAGAAAGAATCCTTGAAATCAGGGACGATAACGAATACCTCAGGAAAGTAACAAAGATGGGTGCTGAGAAAGCAAGAGAAAGCGCTTCAAAAACAATTAAGGAAATCCGCGAAATAATCGGCATCTCTTCTTTTTAAACACTATAAATTGCACTGAGGTGTTTGGAGTTTCTTTACGATTGTCTATATTTGACAACGTATATCTTAGCATAAATACCTTTTAATCTTACTGCCATGGTAAATCTATCAACGAGCTACATGGGACTGCAACTGAAGAATCCTTTGGTTGTTGGAAGTTCCGGTCTTACCAATTCAATTTCAGAGCTTAAAGAAATCGCGGCCAAAGGTGCTGGTGCTGTAGTTTTGAAATCAATATTTGAGGAACAGATAAGGCATGAAACAGAGCGTCTCCTAAAAGAAGAAGGCGGTAAGATGGAGGCAATGCAAAAAGGTTTTGGAGATATAATGAACTCCAGAGCGTATGATTATGCTGAGGCCTTAAATTACATTGAGAGTTTTGCCAAGGAACATACCCTGAGCGATTATCTGAAGTTTGTTTCTGAGGCTAAAAAATCAATTGATATTCCGCTGATCGCCAGTATTAATTGTGCAACTCCTTATGACTGGACGTATTTTGCCCGTCGTATTGAATCGGCTGGTGCTGATGCACTTGAGCTCAATGTATACCTTCTGCCGGCTGATATCGACCGTACTGGTGCCCAGAATGAGAGAATGGTTCTCGAAATAGCTGAAAGTGTTATTAAACAAGTAAATATTCCTGTGGCCCTGAAGGTGAGTTATTATTTTTCAGGACTTGCAAATACAATGGTTGAGCTTTCAAATACCGGGATTAAAGGACTTGTATTGTTTAACAGGCCATATCAGCCTGATATAAATATTGACACCATGGAGCTCACATCAACTCATATTCTCAGCAATCCTGTTGAATATGCTTTAACATTAAGATGGATTGCCATTCTTAGTGGTAAAGTTGGCTGCGATTTAATTGCCTCTACTGGTATTCATGACTACGAATCAATGATTAAGCAGCTGATGGCTGGTGCTCAGGCGGTTCAGATGGCCTCTGTTTTTTATAAAAACGGCTTTGATCAGATTTCACATGTACTCGCTGACCTCCAGAAATGGATGGAAAAGAAGAATTTTGAAAATATCAGTGATTTTAGGGGTAAACTAAGCCAGGTAAATGTTAAAAATCCGGCTGCTTATGAACGGGTTCAGTTCATGAAGCTGTATTCTAAAATTGTATAAAGATTATCTGTTTTTTCCTTTTCTACGACTGATCTTCAAGAAAATCTCTTGAATGTTTTACGATTTTACCTTCAATGATAAAGTAAACAGATTCAGCAATATTGTTTGATAATGCGCAAATGCGTTCTACCTGGTTCAATATTAATATCAGGGTGGTTGCTACAACAATAACATCATGGCTTTTGTGCATGAGTTCTTCAACTATTTTTGAAGAAATGCCTTTTACTTTTGTCTTCAATGCCTGGGATGCATCAAGAATGTCTCTTACAAGAACGATTTGTTTGCTGCTTAAAAGGCTATTCACTTCCTTAACAAGCATTACCGACATATTTGCAACTTCATCGATGTGAAGGTCAATAAGTACTTCTTCGTATCCACTGAATGAATCAACACGCTTGGCTACATATACGGCCAGGTCGCCCATTCTTTCCAAATCGTTATTTATTTTGAGTGCCGACATAATAAACCTGAGATCGGAAGCAACAGGTTGTTGCAGTGCAAAGACTCTTTGACAGAGTTTATCGATTTTAACATCAAGAATATCTACCTGATTATCGTTTTCTATTACCTGGTTAGCCAGTTCAACGTCGCTGTTAATGAATGCAAGCATAGTTTGCTGCATTTGCTGCTGAACTAAATTGCCCATCTCCAGAATACGGCTTTCTAATTTTTTAAGCTCTATTTCAAAATGTCTTTCCATAATAATATTCAGTTTTGGGAAATATTAAAATCAACCAAACCGACCAGTGATATAATCTTCGGTTTGTTTTTTTGCAGGTTTGGTAAATATATCTTTAGTTTTATCCATTTCTATTAATTCTCCAAGGTAGAAGAAGGCTGTATAATCGCTTACTCTGGCGGCTTGTTGCATATTATGAGTTACGATAACGATGGTATAGCTTTCTTTCAGCTGGTGGATTAATTCTTCTATTTTTGAAGTGGAGATTGGATCAAGCGCGCTGGCGGGTTCATCCATGAGGATAATCTCAGGATTAACAGCAAGAGTTCTGGCAATACAAAGACGTTGTTGCTGGCCACCTGATAGCCCAAGAGCAGAATCGTGAAGTCTGTCTTTTACTTCATCCCATATAGCTGCTTTCTTCAGTGAATTTTCCACAATCTCTTCGAGTTGACCTTTAGCTTTAAGACCGTTGATACGAGGGCCATAGGCTACGTTTTCAAAAATAGATTTAGCAAAGGGATTAGACCGCTGGAAAACCATTCCGATCTTTTTCCTGAGATTCACAACGTCAATATCTTTATCATAAATATTTAATCCATCAACAGTTACCTCTCCCATATGCCTGAAAGAAGGAATAAGGTCGTTCATCCTGTTAATTGTTCTGAGAAAGGTAGATTTACCGCAACCCGACGGTCCGATCAATGCTGTGACCTTATAGCCGGGTATATCAATAGACATATTGTTAATGGCAACCTTCTCACCATAATAGATCGAAAGGTCTTTAGCAACTATTTTTATTTCCTTCATCTCCTGAAATCTTTTTCCGATAGATCTATTTATACTGTTTTCTGCGGATTCTGACGCGTATTACAACAGCAATCAGGTTCAGCACGAACGTTAAAAGTAATAAAACAAGTGTTGTAGCAAATTGAATAGGCATAGTTTGATCTACATTCGACGATTGTGTAGACATGATGTAAATGTGGTAACCCAGCGACATGAACTGATCGCTCAGAGAACCGGGCAATGTTGCCAGGTAATATGCCGCTCCTGTAAACAGAATAGGTGCAACTTCACCGGCACCACGACCAACTGCCAGAATTGTTCCAGTAAGAATTCCCTGAAGTGAGCCGGGGATTACAACTTTTTTAATCGTTTGCCATTTGGTCGCTCCAAGTGCCAGGCTCGCTTCCCTGTATTCGCGTGGTACAGTTAATATAGCTTCTTCAACTGAGACTATAACCACCGGAA
Organism: uncultured Bacteroidales bacterium; assembly: GCA_903923925.1. Lineage (GTDB taxonomy): Bacteria > Bacteroidota > Bacteroidia > Bacteroidales > CAIXZF01 > CAIXZF01. The sequence goes on along the minus strand of CAIXZF010000061.1, from coordinate 37,000 downwards.
GTGTTAACAAGGACATTGTGAGGCTGGCCCATAAAATATTCGGTTGACCCCAGTGCAGATTTCCACCGAGAAAAGCAGTATCAATACCGGTACCAACAAATTTGATAAAAAACCCCAAACCGAACAACCCAAAAATAATCGAAGGAACTACGGCCAGTGTTCTCACAGCAAAACGTATAATCTTGGCAATTACCGATTTTTCACTGGCATATTCAGTTAGGTAAATTGCTGTTATTGTGCCGAATGGAACAGCAGCAATCGCCATAATTATTACCAATAGGGCAGTCCCGTAAATGGCGGGAAAGATTCCGCCTTTAGTCATGCCATCCTGTGGGAATGTACTAAGGAACTCCCAGGTAAATTTATCTTTACCTCCAATAATAATTACAGTGAACATTACTACAATAATTGCAATAATTATCACCACACTCATTCCTGTGAGTCCAATTGCGATTTTGCCCGGTATATCTCTTCGCTTTTTCATGATTTTCCCTGAAAGCGTTTCATCAGTTTACCTTTGATATAAAACTCCGCAATGAAATTCAAGGCGAATGTGAAAATGAACAGCAGGGAGCCTATGAGGAAGAGTATGCTATAATGGGTGTCGCCGAAAACAACTTCGGCCATTTCTGCGCCAATTGTTGCTGAAAGTGTGCGTATAGAATCGAATGGGTTTGCCGAGATCATGGCTGCATTTCCTGTGGCCATCAGGGCGATCATTGTTTCACCAAATACTCTGCCTACTCCCAATAATACAGCTGCAAATATTCCGGGAGTTGCTGCAGGAAGTACTACATTGTAGGCTGTTTGCCATTTTGTAGCACCCAGGGCCAGGCTCGCTTCCCTATAAGTGTTCGGAATCGCATTTAAGGCATCTTCTGTAATTGTATAAATAATCGGTATAGCTGCCAACGATAAGGCAATTCCTCCTACAAATGAATTTAAACGGCTTGCATAACCGAAAAGATCCTGGAAGAGTGTTGCCATTACCATAAGTGCAAAGAAACCGATTACAACCGAAGGAAAACCCGCCAGGAGCTCGATCACAGGTTTAATTGTTTCACGAGCCCATTTCGGAGCAAATGTCGATGAATATAAAGCTGCCATTATTGCAATTGGAGCGGCAAAAAGGATAGCGATCAGAGTCAGTTTTAAAGTACCTAAAATTAAGGGTAACAATCCATAACGCGGACGGTCAGAAACTGGTTGCCAGTCTTTTGAAGCTAATGTGCGTAAGGCGGATTGATTTTCATTGTATTGGCTTGCCATTGATTCACGCGCTGTATCATGCACTTCTGGCATAGATGTTTCCATTGCTGCCAGATTTGAATCTGTTACAACGCCATATTGTTCCTGTTTTTCTCCCCCGCTTGCGGGAGTTTCGGAGCCTGTACTTCCATAGGTTTCCTGTTTTAACGGAGCATTGCTTGCAGGCTCAGCTGTTTCAGTTCCACCATAGCTTTCCTGTTTCAGTTCGCCTCCGGTGGAATTTGTACTTGTCGGTATTTGCTCAGTTGAGGCTTTTTGACTATCCTTAGTCTGGAATATTGGCAATGTCTCCCTGAAAACAAAAATAAAAATCAGAACAATTACTGCTATTGATAAAAATGCTACCGAACTGATTACTTTCTCAGCAAGAAATTCCGACAAGCGGAATTTCTTTTTGAGCGATTCTCTGGTAAAAACAAATTCCTTGTTTTTCCTTTTTTTCTTCTTCTCTTCTTTCGAAAGTTCTTCCATTTCTAGGCACTAAATTAGAAAAATTGGAAATAAGAAACTGATTTTATTCTGGAATAGGTGTTATTTTACAGGGAAATATCCAACTTCTGTAACAAGTTTTTGTCCCTGTGGTCCCAGTACCCAGTCAATAAAGGCTTTCATAGCACCAGTAGGACGATTTCTTGTATACATATATAAATATCTGGAAATAGGGTATAAGTTAGCTTTTACGTTTTCAGCTGTTGGCTCGTAGGCAATACTTTTTGCATCTTTCTTTACTTTACAGTGTTTTACTCCTGCTGCATAAGCCGCACCACCATAACCAATTGAATTCTTATCTTTTTTTACAGCATTTACTACTGCTGCAGTGCCTGGTAAGGTTTGGCAACTTGCTGCATAATCGTTTTTAACAACATTATCCTTGAAATAAACATAGGTACCTGAGCTGTTCTCGCGACCATAAAGTGTTATTGGAGCATCTGATCCACCAACATCTTTCCAGTTTGTGATTTTTCCTGAAAAAATACCACTTAACTGCTGGATACTTAGTTCTTTAACAGGATTAGATTCGTTAAGGAATACTGTAATTCCATCCTTTGCACATGGGATTTCTACACCTAAAGTATTATACCGGCTTTTTAGCTTTTCAATTTCCGGTTGTTTCATCGGACGGCTTGAGTTTGCAATATCTGTTGCACCATTAATAAGCGCTGAGATACCCACTCCTGAACCACCTCCGGTTACCTGGACTGATGCATTCGGGTTGGTTTTCATGTAAACTTCTGCCCACTTCTGAGAAAGGATTACCATTGTATCAGAACCTTTAATCGTGATCTTTTCAGGAGCCATGAAGGCAAAACTAATCAGGGTTACAACTCCCAGTATCGAAAAAATTATACTCTTTTTCATAATTATTTATAGTTTAAATAAATTTTTCACTTTTCACTTTTCACTTTTCACTTTTCACTTTTAAAATTTCGCCTGTAACCTCAGGGTCAGGGTATTTTGTGGGAAAACAGTATTGTAATTTAATGTTTTTGTAACATTATTTACTGATGAAGTGGTTGAAAGGTTTGAGTTTCCTAATGCATCCTGTCCTACTTTTTCATTTACCGGCATTTCGTATGCAAGAGTTATTCTGATATTATCATCGAAATAATAATGCCAGGCTAAGGTAAGGGTTGAATAAGAGAGGTCTGCTACACTGCTTTTAATACTGGTTTTGGTCACTGTTTTTGTTGTAGTGGTATTTACAGTATTATTTGTAGTTGTAGACGCTGAAGCTGTTTTTGTAACTGAATTTTCATATTTAAGAGTCGACATTACGTCTGTTCCTTTAATATCGGTGTTTGGATCATAAACATCGTAACGTAAAGCAAATTGATTCTTTTTGCCTACATTCTTGATGAAATAGAGATAGTAACCAGAGAATTTCGTTGTGAAATTCGGTGTTCTTGTGGTAGTATTGGTTATAGTAGTTGTATTGAATAAGGTGTCATTTTTGAAAACAGAAGCAAGAGCTGTGCCTGAGGTTGATCCAGTATTGCCCGGTGTTACATTTGTTCCCATGATATATTCTCCTTTTAATGACATTCCTCCAAGTACATCAGCAAACAACTGGAATTCCAGACCTGCCCAGCTGCGTTTCAGAGGGTCGCCGATTTTAATGTAAGCATCTTTGGTATAGTCACCCTTTACAATGGTATCTGTTGTTGCTTTAATTGCTCCGAAATAGGCATGTGCGCCAAAATCAAGTCCGCCAAATGAACCAAGCTTAATGCTATAGGTTGCTCTGGCCATAATATCCTTAAAATTATCGAAATCCTTGTTTGTAGGGTTAATATTAGCTCCAAGTGCATCCTTATAAGTTGAACCATCATTACCATTGAAAATCGCCAATTGGATTTTTAAAGGCATGTTAGTCGGGTTATATTCGAGTTTTGCACCAATTGCGCGCTCGCCCGGATACAATGCCCTTACAATTCTTGAACGTTCAGGAACTTCGCGCTGGCTTGATGAATATTCAACTTCATAGTTAGGCCTGTTAAACTGCCCCATAGTTAATGAGAACGACTTTGTCCAGCGGTCATTTAATACTACATATGCATCTTTTAATGCAAGTGCTCCAGGTGAGAAGTCTGGTTGTAATACAAATTTTACACCATCTGCTGCTTCATAGGTAGCTTTAATACGTACTCTTCTGAGTGTAAATTGCTGGTTAGGATATGCAGTGGCAAGTTCATAATGTTCCCATTGGGCCTGGGTGTACCCTGAGATTTTGATCTTGTTATGTTTCGCAAGATCACTTTCGGCTGTGAGCAGGCGCTCATTCAGACCGCTTACCTGGTCTTTCAGTTCTGTAATTTTTTCCGGAATTGTGTCCGGGTTATTCTGTGCATTAACTGCTACTCCCATGATAAAACTTATCATGAAAACTGAAATGAACTTTGATGTGTTTAACAATTTCCTCATGGTATGAAAATTTGATTTTTATACCGGCAAAATTAGACTGCTTTATTCATATATAGGTTAAGCTTATATTAATTTAATGTTAAGAAATTGTTAAGTCGGTAATCGTAAAAATAGATTAAATAGCTATAAAACAATCAGTTAATGTATTTTGATGTTCAGTTTGCCTGTTAACACAATGTTAGTTTTAATTGAATTTTGTGTTAAGATGATATCATCTGCTGATAAATTATCAATGGTCCCATTCAGGTAAATATTTTTAACAATCTGGTAATCTTTGATATTTTCCCGGATCAGGCTCTTGGCAGAGTTGATCTGTTCGGTCATCGGATATTCCATGCTTTCGCGGATCATTTTAAGCAGGATACTTTTAAAAAGCCAGCTTCCTGTTTTTGCAAGTGCATTTCTGGTGTGAAATTCATAGTCAAGGTCCTTAACCTGGAGGCTTTGTTTTTCGCTGTTATAAAATGGTACGGCAGTAAAGTACAAATCACCTTTCAAACTGCCTGAAACTAAAAGATGAATCACAAGTTTGCCTTCGCTTCCGTAAATGTCGATATCCCTCACAACAAGGGTATATTTCCCCTGCTGGAAGCTCTTATCTTTCATATACTGCTTCGAAATGTCATTAATTCGTTTGAAGGGGATGTCTGCAACCAGGTTCATTTTGAAACTGTCGTTTATCTTATTCTGAATTGTCAATTTGGGTAAAGGCAGCGGGATCCCGGCTGGCGGTTCCTGATCTATAAATGCTTCAGTGATGCTCTTTACAGCAAAAGAATATTTTAGCTTGCCCGATTCTCCTGCAAATGGAGTGCTTTCCACTTCCAAAGGCTGAACTTTCAGCCAAATATTGTATTCGTCATTCACCTTAATTGGCTTTTGTATGGCAATCCATGCCTGCTGCATATATTTTTTCAGGTCCAGATTTTCTTTTATCGACTCATCAATATTCTTATTAATAGTTTTTTGATTGGTTTTAAGGATCAGATCTGCAATTGTTCGTATTGGGACATTTACAGGACCAACTTTAAGAACAGGCGAGCTAAGCCACTCATATCCATCTGAGGTAGTGGCAGTAGTTATTGTCCAGTCGGGATTAAGTGCGACCGAGGTTTTGAAATTAAGTGCGATTTCTGCATTAATTTCCCTGTAATCGGATAAACTTACTCCAAATTGTTCCACTTTCCAGCCGGCTTTGATCCAGAGCTTTAATGGAACCCTGTATGTAAGTGTGCTTCCGTCAAGCCCAATCTTAAAATCTTCTTTCTTCCAGGCTTTAACAGCAATATTGTCGGAGAGGTCGTTGTCCTCATAAACTAAACCCTGCAATTCCTCATTGAGCATTTTCTCAAGGTCAGCAATATTCAGATTGAGTGGAATGCTGATGTAAGATGCCTTTAATGCAGGAGCAGTGGAAATGTAATTTTCAGCGGGTTTCTCAGGTTTTATGGATGCACATGATGCAAAAAAAAATGCAATCCAAGCCGAAATGATATATAAACCAGAATTTTTGAATAGAACTATCATAGTACTCTGATGTGTTTTCTTTAAAGATTCAAAACTAAGGATTAATAATTAAGAAGAGGATAAAATATATTTTTGTGAAGCTGCTCTCATGCAAAATTCAGGGTGTTTCCCATTTTAAGTAAAATAATTACTTTTGCTTTACGAAAAACAATAAACAAAAACCATGAGAAAACTATCAATTTTTCTTGTAATGATCATCATTACAACAAGTTATTTCGTTTTTGCACAAACAAAAACTACAAAAGAAAAACAGGTGAAATTCGTGATACATACTGATTATGGCGACATGAAAGGTGTGCTGTACAACGAAACACCAAAACATCGTGATAATTTTGTGAAACTGGCTAAATCAGGATATTTCGACGGAACTCTCTTCCACCGCGTTATTCTGGGTTTTATGATTCAGGGTGGTGACCCTGATTCAAAAAAGGCTAAAGCAGGCCAGCCATTGGGTATGGGCGGACCGGGTTACACAATCCCTGCCGAATTTAACACCAATTTTAAACATAAAAGAGGTGCACTTGCAGCAGCACGCACCGGTGGCCCGTCAAACCCGCAAAAAGCTTCCTCAGGTTCTCAGTTTTATATTGTAGAACCCGAAAAAGGAGCCAACTTCCTGGACAATGACTATACCGTTTTTGGTGAAGTTACAGAAGGTTTTAATGTGATTACCAAAATTGCTTCAGCAGCAAAGGATAATTCCGATCGCCCCGTAAAGGATATTAAAATGACGGTTAAAATTATTGATTAATCCGAATTTCTGCTTTTAGGGCGGGCACAGGGGAGGATCGTAGTGTTTGTGAAAATTATTGATTCGTAATTTTCATAACCAATGCTGGTTCTCCCCTGAATTTTGTCCATACCGACCCCGGTATGCTTACAATCAGCCTGTCACCGCTGCGTTTCGACTGAAGCAGGGTGTTTAGTGAAGGTATACTAACACGCAGCTTTCCTTTCAGTGCCGTTTGCAACGACACTGTTTTGGGTAATTCCTTCTCTGTTCCGCTCAACAAATACATTGCATAGGTGGTATTTTCATTCCTGGAGGTATATGCGATTTCCCCATCCTGATACGGTGCTACCGGAACGGTTTCATATATGGCCTCCCCATACTTATCCAACCATTTTCCCACTCCCTCTAAACTGGTATACACTGCAGGCTCAAATTCTCCGCTACCGTTGGGACCTATCCCCAGCAAAAGATTCCCCCCCTTGGCAACAATTTTAACCAATAACTGAACTACTTGCTTCCACGTTTTATACTTATCGTCCTTAACCCAACCCCAGGCACCACCCAGTGTTATGCAGCTTTCCCAGGGAACTGTGAGCGCTTTTTCAGGAGTTTTCTGCTCTGGTGTAAGATAGTCTTCGTAAGGCCCTTGTACCCATCGGTCTACAATCAGCATTCCAGCTTGTTTTTCACGCGCAAATGTTGAGATTGTTTTCATGTCGATATCCAGGTCATAAGGGTATTTGCAGAACTCTTCAACGTGCTTGTTGATAGAAGATTTTGGCATTACCCAGCACCCATCAAGCCAGAGAATGTCTATTTTTCCATATTCTGAGGTGATTTCCCTGAGCTGATTCTGGGTATATTCGATGTATCTTTTCCATCGGTCGGGATGTTTTGTGATATCATAATTCGGATTGCGGTCTTTTGGGGGATAATATGGCCACCAGAAATCCGCTGTGGTCCAGTCGGGTTTTGAGAAGTAAGCCCCGATTTTAAGACCTTCTTTTCTTCCTGCATCAAAAACCTCTTTTGCAACATTCGCCTTTGGGTTTGAAGAAAAGGGCGACGACTTGTCTGTTATTTTGAAATCGCTGTATTTCGTATCAAACATACAAAAACCATCATGATGTTTTGTAGTGAAAATCATGTATTTAGCGCCAGATTCCTTAATCGCTTTAGCCCATTTCTGAGGATCGAAGTTTACCGGATTAAATGTACTTTTAGTGTTTCTGTAAGTACTTGCATAGGTGCAGTAATCATCATAACCATCGCGGCCCACCCAATCTTCCGGGCATAGACCCCAGGATTCCACAACTCCCAGTTGCGAGTAGAGTCCCATATGAATAAGAACCCCAAATTTATATCCTCTCCATTTCTGAAGATTTTCCAGCACCTTTGGGTCTTTTGGCCATATATAAGTATCAGCCTGACTTTGAGATTTGAGGATATTAAAACATAGCAGAAAAGTGAGAAGCAGAATAGCAGTGGAAAGTTTCTTCATCTTTTTTTGTTCAAAGATAGTAAATCGGAGATTTGCTTACTTTTGATCAGGTTCTTGTTTTTAGATAAGTGTTAATAGTTACAGAAAAATTATTCAAATCACAGTGCGATGATTGATAGTTCTAAATGGCTTCCTGCAGAACAGTTGGTTGAGGTGATGACCAGAATTTACAAACTGAGACTTACTACTCCCTCCGGAGGGAATATTTCGATGATGGATGATGAAGGGAATGTTTGGCTTACACCTTCGCAGATCGATAAAGGCAGGCTTCAACCTTCTGATATTGTTAAGATTTGCCCTGATGGGAGCATAGTTGGTAAGCATGATCCAACTTCCGAATATCCCTTTCACCTCGGTATATACAACAGCAGGCCAGATATTAAAGCAATTGTGCATTCGCATCCCTGCGCATTGGTGGCCTTCAGTATTACCAACTGCAATACTGATTTCAGGCTGGTTCCGGCATTGCTAAAATCTGGCAATCTGCTTGGATTTACGTCTTATTGTATTCCGGGCAGCGATGAGCTGGCAAAAGTAGTTTCCGAAGGATTTTCGAAAGGAAATGATGCAATAATTATGGAGAATCACGGCATAATTACTTCAGGAGCAAACCTTTTATCGGCTTTTCAGTATCTGGAGAATCTTGAAGCACTGGCAACTATATATTTGAACTGCAAGCGCATCGGCAGCCCGATTTATCTTTCAGATGAGCAGCTTTTACGTTCCAACATCTGCCTGCCCTTAATTCAACCAAAGAATTCCGGCACAATTCCGGACGAAAACGAACAGAATTTACGCAAAGAACTTGTGCATTACATGAAGCGTGCTTATTCCCGGAATCTTTCTACGGCAACATCAGGCTGTTGGTCAGTCAGGATTGATAAGAACTCCTATTTGATAGTTCCGGAGGGGATAGATGCAAATTACCTGGAAACATCAGATATTGTGCGGATTAAGAGTGATGGATTGCAGGAAAACAATATTCTTTCACACTATTTTAAGCTTCATCAGTCAATATATAACACTCATTCTGAAGTTAATGCCATCTGTTGTGCCATGCCGGTTTTTTTGATGGCATTTGCAGTGAGTGATGCAAGCTTTGATACACGAACGATTCCCGAGAGCTACATTGTGCTGCAAAATGTTCCGGAATTAGAGTTTGATGGTTTTTATACCAATGTTCTGGAAATCCAGAAAAGCATTACAAATTCCTCTCCATGTGCAATAGTACAAAATGAGTGTTTCCTGGCAACGGGCAGTTCCTTATTCCAGGTTTTCGATAGGGTGGAAGTTGCCGAATTTACTGCACAATCCATCATCGATTCCCGGCTTCTCGGCCCTATAAGCCCGATTTCAGAGTATGCTATCAGCGCTTTAAAACGCAGGTATTTGTCAGATTAGGAACAAAATATAAAATAGTTGTTGTTATAATGTCAGAGAAAGAACCCTTTTGCATTCTGCTGACTTCAACAGCCTTTCAAATAATTTTCTTGTCTAATTCACAAAACCTCCCTACTTTTGCACTTGAAATGGTTTCGTGGCCGAGCGGTTAGGCAGCGGTCTGCAAAACCGTCTACAGCGGTTCGAATCCGCTCGAAACCTCAGTATGGACGAAAAGGATGCAACAATTTGTTGCATCCTTTTTCATTTTCAGGCAGTTACGATTTTGTGGTTCAAGGAAAAAGAGTTAAATTTGAGTGCTTTTCCACCTTTTGTTTCCCAATTGTTTCCCAAAATTTAAACCATGAGTGCTTCATTCAAAATTACACTTCGTCAGGATAGAATCAATACTGATGGTACCAGATCTGTTTATCTTCAGGGAATCTTCAATCGAGTGGTGAAAAAGTATCAATTGGGAGTTAATGTTCATGAAAATAATTTCAAAAATGGAATTATTACTAAAGCAGATATTGATCATCATCGTAAAAATCTGTTGATTGATAAAGCGATGAACAAGGCCAAAAAAATCAAATTCGATTATGAGATAAAAGAAATTGATCTTACAATCGATATTTTCGATAAAGAATTTAACAACATTAAATATAGCAGTTCTTCATTCTATGACTTCATTGAAGGTCAGATGCCTTATCTCAGAGCCAAGCTTGCCAAAGGAACCATTAAATTTTACGACAAAAGCGTTTCAAAACTCAAAGGATTCCGGTATGAATTTAACCTTGGCGATGTTAACCTGGCTTTCTTAAAGGATTTCGAAAAGTACATGATCGGAATGGGCAATAATAAGAATACGATCAGCAGTTCCATGAGTTTTGTAAAGAGGATTATAAACCAGGCAATTAAGGCTGGTGTAATAGAGAAAGATCCTTTTAAAGATTATCCCATCGAACGTGTAGTGGGAAATAGATCCTTTTTAAGCATTGAGGAGTTATCAAAACTTGTTGAGCTTTATTCTTCAGGAGAATTGACTGCAAATAAGCAAAATGTATTACAATATTTTCTTTTTTGCTGCTTCACAGGTTTAAGGTATAGCGATATTAAAGACTTAAGGTTTAAAGATATTTACCAGGCAAGTGATGGTGCAAACAAGAAGGTCAGTATCATTTCTATAGATATGCATAAAACTGGAAAGCCCGTAAGAATTCCAATGCTTAGTGATGCTTTGAAATTAATGCCGGAAACAGGACTTGATAATCAAAAGGTTTTCAGAGTTTTTGCAAATCAACCTACCAACAGATATTTAAAGGAGATTATGGAAAAGAAGGAGATTTTTAAGGAGATATCCTTTCATTGTGCCAGGCATACCTTTGCCACGGTAGCATTATCATCCGGGATACGTATCGACATCATTGGTGAAATACTTGGTCACCGGGATTTAAAAACCACAAAAATTTATGCCAAGTATTTGGATGATACTTTAATTACAGAGATGAAAAAATTCAATCAGCCACCATCATCAACTAAGAAAGCAACTGCACGCAAGGTCAATTCAAAACCAACTGCTCCTAAGGCTACCCGGAAAACGAATCCTGTGAAGGCAATTATTTCTTAGAAAACTGATAATGTACTTATTCTTGGTTTTTTTGTCTTAGAATATTTAACAAAAACGGTTTAATTTACATAAGATTAGCCATTTTAAAGAACTCAATCCACATCCTTCCTTCAAGAAATTCTTTAAATCCATCAAGGTAAACAAACTGTTTATTATCTCGTGATATAATCCAATCATTCGAAATGTCTGGATTGACACCTAGTTTATCATTTATCCGCAATATTTCCATTGTAAGAATTTGGCCCTCACGTGTTTCTAAATAATAACGATCGCTCTTTGTTATAATTAGAAGAACCGTACCATCTGACATTGAATCCCGGATTATCTTATTAAAATGTGTATCCCCAAACGAATATCCCACCAGAATAAGTAGTTTCTCGGAAGCTTGACAATCCCTGTTTAGCGCTTGATGAAATGAAAATGTTGGCTCAAGCTGGATTCTGTCAAGTTTACTGTATCCGGTGATAATGTTGGATACAATCGGTTGTTTGCCGATTGAAGTGTTTGCAGAAATATTTGTTTCCTGTGAATAATGCGAACTCCCAGGAGTTAAGTAAAATTTATATCGTAATTCCTATAAATTAAACTTATAGATCCAGTAAACAGAACCATGTAAATTGTAGTAGGTACGACATTCACTGTCAAAGATGATCTTATTTATATCAGCAAGTGCCTCATCAATTGATTGTGCCTCATTTGAATCAATAAACCCATTGAAGAAAGAAAATCCTTTTAAACGATAAACTATATCCGGAACTAAATTATCATAGTTTGTAGTATAGGTTCTTACAGGGTTGTGTTTCTCCTCTAATAAGCTATAAAACTCTGATAATTTATCATTTAAATTGGAATATTCTTCTTCTGAATTATTATTATCATAATGAGATACTGAATCACAAATAATCTGTATGTACTTTTTTATAGCCTCAGATAAATAATATTCTTTCTCACTTCCCTTTGAAAATGAGCCCTCTTTGATATTTAAAAACTCATGATAATTTCGTCCAAAGATTTCTTGAGTTATTTGATTTTCCTTAAACCAAATCGGGAAATGACGAATATAATTAGGACCAGCCCCAGTATGGGATTTGTGAGAATAATAATCGAAAATCGTTTCTAACGCATCAATTATAGTTTCAAAATTTACCCAGATCTTATTCCTATAAAATTCAACTATATGAGAATATAAGTAGCCAGCAAGGCTCTCAGACTCATTAACTATGAAATCTGTATCCTTATTAAGTAGGACAGTAAGTTCATCTGATTTCATTCCACCCCAAGGTATTGCTGCTCCAGCTCCTAATAACAATATTGTTTTCATGTCTGTATTTCGAAATCAGATGACAATTTTAATATATAATGTTACAAATTATGAACTTCCCAACTTCCACCCTTATCCGGACCTATCCGTTTTATTCTCCCTTCCTTACGAAGTTTATTTAGATGATATTTTACACCATCTGCTGTTATATCGCCCAACATTTCTGCTATTCTTTCCCTATTCAAAGTTGGGTCAGTCTTCAATAACTGGATAATTCTGTCTGTGATTTTCTGGGTAGTTTTCTGGGTAGTTTTCTGGGTAGTTTTCTTAGTAGCTTCTTGGGTAGTAGTTCCGGTATTATGGTAGTTCGTTTTCTGAAATACTACCCTGAATGATAGGCCAGGTTCTTTCCATGAAAAACCAATTTCGGGATATTTCTGAAGTTCTTCAAATATCAGGCGTAAGCCGTTACCCCATTTTTCAATTATACCCAACTTCTTAAAGACAGGTGCAAGTATTTTATTCCGGATATCAGATTGTCCGGATTCCATATCATCAAAATCTACTGATGGAAGCAGACATCCGGGACTGGTGATCTCAATCTTATCATCAAAAATAGCGATTTTGATATCCTTCCCGGTAAGCGAATAGTCACGATGGATAATAGCATTTCGGATGGCCTCCCTTATTGCAATGACTGGATATTCCCATCTATCGGTACGATAGACGCCCACGTAATCTGTTGAACTCTGGGAAATATGCCGCAAAACGAACTGATATGCCTGGTCTGCCTGCAAACCGATGTTAACATCTATGGTCTTCTGGTCAATGAAATTACCGGGTGTAATACCTTTAAATCGGGCACATTCCACGATAGCATATGGGAAAAGTTGCCGTCTGATCTCATCATCAGAAAGTAGAATTAAAGCTTGTGTAGCAAAATATTTACCGTTGTCGAGCCGGATAAGCTCCAGCTTAGAGATGATTTTCTCTGTGAGTGTTTCACCGGTCTTCTCAGCATATTGGTTGGCAAAAGTTGAAATATTAATTTCTTCTATGCCCTTCGAATAAACTAATTCACCATCGAAAGAAGCATTCTGGCGATGACGGGAAAGTTCAGCGATAATCTCAGACGAAGCCAGCCTGTTGGTAGAACCAACACGAACAAAAGTACCGGTTTCTACCGTTTTGGTTTTAAGATGATAGGGCGTATGGCTGCCTTTATGAATCGTAATGCGGATCAGATACTTATCCTCTGCCTGAACCAACGATATATCAGGCCGGATAAGTGGTTCGCATTGATCATGTATGATGTTGCTGATTTTTTCTTCCAATAAAGTTAAATCTTCTGCCGGTAAGCCCATCAACAGACGGGGCTTATCTTTAATACCAACAATGATTTCTCCACCGGCATCATTCCCATGGCAAGGTATTGATTCTTCTATTCAAATCAGTCGGCTGGCTGATAATTTCATCAAACGAAGGTAGATATTATCTGCAAACCGCTTGATAAGTTTCCAGGCATACTTTGGGGTTTTAATGCTTGTCGCAAAATAATTCTAATCCATTCTGGTGCGAACCGGATATCGTGTTCTAAGCGATAGGGAACTTCTTTTTCAAGATGCCTGTTTAAATTCATTAATGGAATCAATAAATGCTTTTTCTTTACCGTAAAGATACCCTACTTCGACCTCTCGGAGTAACAATAAGCCACCATCTGAAGAAATCTACTCTGCTGTAAAGGTCAATTTCATTGGCTTTTTACAAACTAGAGCAAGGTCAAAAGGGGAGTTCAAGAAAATTCTGTAGATGGAGTGTACTCGGTATTTAAGCTTTTTTTATCTTTATGAATTATTTAGGATAGATATTTTCCTCCAATTTCTATGAGCAATCATAAATATTTATTCTTTCTTGTTGTAGACTAGTAGTTTTATTAATATTAAAAATTCAAAAGGTATGGTAGTATTTATTCCTTGTATGTGCTGTGGTGCACAATATCCACAAACGTGGAAATGGATGATTTGTGATAAATGCGGTTATCGTATCTGTCTTTCTTGCCAGGGTAGGCACGAAGGACCTTATGGAAGACACGGAAGTAAATGCAGTCAGTGTACTTACGGGCTACTGCAAGGACCTAAAAGTTTATAATTTTTACAGATAAAGCGAATCCTTATTATAAAAATGGAGCAAACTGAAATACAACTGAACGAACTTATCTCGAGAGGAGAAAGAATACACTTGGGATTTTTAATAGAATATGGCTTTTTCAATTGGGTTGATAATGTTCGTGAATTGATCCGGGAGAAAAAACCGCTGAGTTTCAGGTTCAGCTATGAAGACTGGTATTCCGACTCCATTAATATAATTATTCAACTGGAGTCCACTGAGTTGGAAAAATTCACTAGTCTGTTTAAAAATGAACTAAAGCTTGTCTCAGATAAGGCTGCCTTTACCATATTTGATTTTCTTACCGGTAGCGAAGTTCAGCGTTCAAATAATTATGCTGAAAAGATCAAAGCTGTGAAACAAAATTTTGAAAACCAGCTGGTTATACTAAGAGAAATGAAGGAAATGCTCAGTAAAATGAATAATGGATTATCCAATGAAGTATGACGTAAAATAATAGTGTATGAACAAGAAAGCTGTCCAGGAATTGCTTCTCAATCATATTGGACCGGCCTTAATTTGATTAGTAAAATTAAACGGATTTCTTTATTCAAAGTGAATTAATGAAACTTATCCATACCTCCGACTGGCATCTTGGCAGATTACTGTATACCAAGAAACGTTATGATGAGTTTGAAGCCTTTCTCAACTGGCTCGTTGATTTAATTAATAGCGAAAAGATTGATATTCTGTTGATTGCAGGTGATGTATTTGATACCAGTACGCCAAGTAACAAAGCTCAGGAATTATATTACAGCTTTCTTGGGAAGATAACCCAGACAACCTGCCGGCACGTGGTGGTCATTGGCGGAAACCACGATTCTCCAACTTTTCTTGATGCGCCTAAAATGATTTTGAATGTACTCAATGTTCATGTCATTGGAGCAGTGACGGAAAACATTCAAGAGGAGATCATCATATTGAACGATGAACAGGGTAAAGTAGAAGCCATTGTTTGTGCAGTTCCTTTTCTTAGAGATCAGGATATACGCAAAGTTGGACAAGCTGAATCTATTGAGGATAAAAATGAAAAACTTTTACAGGGGATTTCGGCACATTACAGAGAGATTTCCGGGAGGGCAAACCAACTGAAAGATGAGGTCGGTAACGTCCCGGTGGTTGGAATGGGGCATTTGTTTACCCGTAATGCAAAAACTACGGATGGCGATGGTGTTAGAGAACTTTACATAGGGACTCTCGCTCATGTGGATGAACAAACGATTTCAGAAGGATTCGACTATATGGCCCTTGGCCATCTTCATCTGGCTCAGTCCGTCGAAGGCTCCGAAAAGGTCAGGTATTCCGGCTCTCCTTTGCCAATGGGATTTTCTGAAGCCGGACAGGAAAAGAAAGTGATTATTGTCGATTTTGATCAAAATACCCCCACGATCAGGGAACACACTGTTCCATGCACACAAGAGTTAAAGAAGTTTACCGGAGACATTGATTCTATCAGAAATCAGATTATCGGGCTCATTCAAAGCGATAGCGACGCCTGGCTGGAGATTGAGATCACTTCTGATGAGATATTGACCGACCTGACCTCAGTTTTAGATGAACTTGTCAAGGAATCAGGTATGGAGATACTTCGTATGAAAAGCAGGGCGATTACTGAAAAAGCGCTTGGCCGGATGAATATAACTGAAACCCTTGAAACGCTTGACCCTTCTGTTGTTTTTAGCCGATGCCTGGATGCTTATGAAATTGAGGAGGAAGAAAGATCAGAACTAATCTCGACTTACAGTGAAGTGGTAATTTCTATGCATACATCTGATAGTAATAACAATTAAGGATTAATATGAAGATACTGAAGCTGAGGTTTAAAAATCTAAATTCCCTTGCCGGGGAATGGAATATTGATTTCACTTCTCCTGAATACAATGCTGACGGAATTTTTGCCATAACAGGACCAACAGGTGCGGGAAAGTCCACTATTATGGATGCCATATGCCTTGCATTATATGGCCGGACTCCGAGGCTGGACAGCATCTCAGCCTCAACCAACGAAATCATGTCGAGGCAAGCAGGTGAATGTTTCGCAGAAGTCGTATTTGAAACAGATGAAGGTAGATACAAGGCACACTGGAGTCAACGCAGGGCAAAAAATAAGTCAGATGGAGCCCTTCAGCAACCAAAACATGAAATTTCAGATGAAATTTCAGAACGTATTCTTGCAAGCCAGATTCTTAGGACGGAGAAAGAAATTCTGGCAAAGACAGGAATGGATTTTAAAAGGTTCACACAGTCAATGATGCTTGCCCAGGGTGGTTTCGCTGCCTTTCTACAGGCAACGGCCAACGAACGTGCACCCATACTGGAACAGATTACCGGAACCGAGATTTACAGCGATATATCCAGGCATGTATTTGAAAGGCAAAAGGCTGAAAATCAAAAGGTCGAAATATTAAAAGTAGAAAATGCCAGAATTTCAATTATGGATCCCGCAGATGAGCAACAAGCTCAAAACGAAATAATTGAAAAAAATATCACCAAATCCGAATTAACAGAATCAATTGAACGAAACAGGGTAATAGACCTTTGGTTTAAAAAAATCACAGAGTTGACTCTTTCTTCTGAATCAATCACAGAGGAGGAAACAATCCTGACCAGGGAAATAGCAGCATTTGAACCCACACAATTAGTTCTCCGTAATGCCATCAGGGCTTTACCATTAGATTCTGATTATGCCACTTTGTTAACTTTACGGTCACAGCAAGTTGAAGACTTAAGTACAATAAAGGAACTTCAGCAGCAATCTCCGGAATTAAAGGAAGCTGTTGAACATGCACTTTCCGCTTTCAGTGAGGCGGAAAAACAAAATCAAATTTCGAACCAGGAAAGAGAAGAATTACTGCAATTGACTGCAAAGCTAAGACCATTGGATGAACGAATTCTTCAACTCAATGAATCCATTGAAAAGCTTTCCACAGAAGTTATCCGTATAACGAAAGAAAAAAGGGGAGAAGAGGAAACAGCGAAATTAAGTCAGGATAAAATAAATGAATATTCCGATAAACTGGAGAAGATTGAGAAGTTTAAAACTGAAAATTTATCGGATGCCAGTCTGGTTGAAGAACTGACAGGTATTATTTCTTCCCTTCATACATTAAACCAAAACAGGATTGCTTATGAGAGCAGTAGATCCAATCTTAAAGCGCTTGAAACAGATTTGTTGAAAAAAAACGGGGTGCTTGAGTTGATTGCAAAAAGAATCAAAGAGGCATCTTTTGCCAATAATTCCGACATGGAACTGGTCGCTTTCCAAAAAATGGAGATCAGTCAATTATTGAATGGCAAGACTATTGAAGAAGTTACACGGGCAAAAGATGTATTACTGCTTAGGGTTGCAGAGTTGAAAAAGATTCAGGATCTTGATGAAGAACGAAATCGGCTTGTTGATGAAAAACCCTGCCCGTTATGTGGTTCAACCCATCATCCCTGGGCGCAAGGGAATATTCCACAATTACTTGAAGAGGAGAAGGATCTGGCTAAAATAATTGATCAGATAACGAATTATCAGAAACTAAAGAATTCCCTGGATACTCAGACAGAAAAGGAAAAAGAATCTGCAAAAATTCTCTCAGATAATAAACAGAAGCTGGAACTGGAAGAACAGCAACAGCAAAATATTCATCAACAGATACAGGTTAAAATGGCCGATACGCTTAAAATGAAATCGGCCTTTGACAAAGCCGGAGAGGCCATTAAAAATATTCTTAAGCCATACAGGATTAGCGAGACACCATCGGATGAGGATACGATTAACAATCTTACACAGAGTTTAACAAAACGAAAACAAAATTGGATTGCGAACAACAATAAGAAAATTGAATATGAAGGGCTTATGCAATCTGAAATTTCAAAAATATCGCAGGCTGAGGGTATAATTAATTCGAAGCAAAAAGATCTGCTGGTTAAAATGAAAGAAGAAGATGTGACCAGGACATCATTATGCGAGAACCGGAAAGAACGATATAGCTTGTTTGGCGATAAAGTGGTATTAGAAGAGGAACAACTGATGGTCAAAAGAACACTCAGTCACAAAGAACTCCTTGATAAAATATCTATTGAACTTAATGAAAAGAAGTTACTGCTAAATAACAACACAAGCCTGATCGGAAACCTGCAGGAGGCGTCAACCAAAAGAAAAGAAAAGATAGATGTCTGTGAGAGCAATTTTTTGATACAGTTGCAGACCGGAAACTTTGCTGATGAACAAGAGTATATTTCCTGTCGAATTTCCAATGACCTAAAGGAACTGTTAGAGCGATCCGCTCATGAACTACAAACGAAGAAAACCCAAATTGAAACGAGAAAAGCAGAGTTAACTAATGCACTTGGGTCGGAAAAAGCCAGAAACCTGTCGGAAGATAATCCAGAGCTAATTAAGGAAAAATTACAAACTGAACTGGAGGCGTTGAGTACGATCACAGCTGAGATTGCCGTAACAGGGGAGAGGTTACAGCAGAATGAAGCCTCAAAGGCGCTTGGAACCCTCGGTTTAGAGAATATCCGGACCCAGGCTCAGATCTGCGAACGATGGGATAAATTAAACAAGCTTATCGGCTCATCTGATGGTAAGAAATTTCGAAATTTTGCACAAGGTCTTACACTGGAGATCATGATCTCCTATGCCAACCATCAACTGACCAGGTTAAGTGACCGTTACCTGCTTTCCCGGGATACTGATGAACCATTGGAATTAAAGGTAATAGACAACTATCAGGCCGGTCAGATCCGTTCAACGAAGAACCTTTCCGGAGGTGAATCATTTCTCGTCAGTTTGTCCCTTGCCCTGGGTTTATCCGGGATGTCGAGCCGCAACATTCGTGTTGATTCACTTTTCCTGGATGAAGGCTTTGGTACACTTGACGAAGAGACACTGGAAACTGCCCTCTCAACGCTTGCAAGCCTGAGGCAGGAGGGAAAGATGATAGGGGTAATTTCGCATGTAGGGGCAATGAAGGAACGCATTAATACAAAAATTACGGTAGAACCGATTCGTGAAGGAAAGAGTATCATTAGCGGACCGGGATGTAAAAGGATTTCCGAAAATTGAAAGTTGGAATTCCCCCCAATGACAGAACAATAATATTCTAAGGAATTCCCGTCGAACCAGAAACAAATTCGCCGGCACGGAATACACCATTTTAAAATTACTTACAGTGAAAATAATAAATCAATCAAAGGCCTCTAATTTTAAAAGTGTAAAAATAGGAAACCTGATCTGGATGGCCGAAAACCTGAATGTTACTAAATTCAGAAACGGGGACGCCATACATCAGATTAAAACTGAGCAAGACTGGGAAAAGGCATCCAAAAATAATATTCCGGCATGGTGTTATTATGAATTTAATCCTGTTCATGGGAAAGTTTACGGAAAACTTTACAACTGGTATGCTGTAAAAGATTCCAGGGGATTAAGTCCGGTAGGTTGGTGTATTCCAGGGTATAACGAAGTGGTGGATCTTACGGAAGTTTCCGGCGGAAAAGAAATAGGAGGCCGTCATTTAAAAAGCAAAGAAATTTGGCCTGATGCAGGCAAAAACACAAATAAAACAGGATTTGGCGGGCTGCCAGGGGGGATGTCCGGCTCGGGGATTTTTAGGCAGATCAACGAAGCCGGATACTTTTGGACCTGCGACGATTTATTGTTTGACGATAGCCCGAATTCAGTTTACTTTTGTTTGAGTGAATTCGATAATATCTTTGTTGCAACTTATTTCCAAGGGTGTTATTTCTCGGTCCGCTGTATCAAAGAAGAAGATGTTTTGTAAACCAAATTAAACTTATCCCTATGCAAATTAACAGCTATTCAATTGAGGAAAGTACAGACCGAATGTATTGTCCTTCAACAGGAGAAGTAATTTTCGCTCCCGGTTATGAGGCAATTAATCAAGATGCCGAAGCATTTATTGCCTACTGGCATGGTGATGTGTTGGAGGAGCCTTTCATTAAAAATGCCGATCTAAAGGAAGCCTGGGATGCATTTTATTCCAATTGGGACAGAAAAAACCCGGATCTCGATCTTTGGGAAGCACTTGAGAAATTTTTTAATGAGTATCCGAACGACGACTGGATTGTAATCGAATGTATTTACGAGGGAATTGCCTGTGGCCCCGTGGCAACCAATGTCTATAATGTTGTTCTAAAAGATACTGTGATCGAAATTGATCCTGATTACAATGAAGATGAAGAAAATGAAGACGAATGACCAGATAGGATCAATCGATTGAATTATGACATGAACTTCATTAAGATATAATTCTCGTTTAATGGATGAACCATGTATTTTCGAGCTTAATTGTAATACTAAAATAAACCTTAACGATAATGTTAGTCTCTATAGGAATTTTTTCCTCCCAAACTGCAAAATTCAGAGAGTTATATCCAGCCGATAAATCAGGAGAACCAGCACCTGAGACTCGCGCCATCGCATTTTGCATGAATGTAACCGGTGTATCCAAACTCTTTAGCCGTGAAGATTATTACGAGCTGCTGTTCAGACTTGCAATCAGCCTGCAGCAGTTAAAAATTGTTGAAACTTTCTTTGGAGATGATTACATGTTTAGTTTTAACTATAATAACCAGAGTTATGCCATCTCTCATCAGGATTTGGTAAATCATATTGGTTTACATATATATGATGCTCCCAGGCCACCAGAGCCTTTTGATAATTGGGTTTCTCAATTAGAAAAGTTCTGGAATAATTCAATATTTACAGGATTTGTTCTTGGAATGATTAATCCGGCAAAGCACCCTACAGAGAAAAAAAGGCTCGAAGAAGACGATGAAGTTGAGTTTACAGCAGAAGATATAGAAATCCATCCATCTGTTGCAGTAATTAATAATGCCCGTATTATGGCTGATTCTGCCATAAAGGATATTCCGGATGATATTTTTGAGGATTTTGTAATCCGTGAAGAAAAATATTTGAAGCAAATTCAGGATTATATTGATTTTATGAACAGCCCACCGCCAATGACCTTCGATTGGAACAGGATTCCGGCTGAAAAACAGCGGGTAGTACTTGAATTGTTATTTCCGGATGGATATACCAAAGGTGCAACACTTGATGAAATACAGGAATATTACTTTGATTCTGCAAAGAACCTCGTTTACCTGGCCTGGCTGTTTGCAAATGGTTTTGTTTATAATGCAGTAAGAAGTGAAATTGATCCGCGTTTCAACGTTGATATCAGTGTCTACGACGGACTCGACGGAGAGGGGGGAATCAACCTGCAAAATGTGTTTGAGTGTTTTGATCTGGAGTCGGTACTATCTTATTTGAAGGAAGGATGAAAATGCTATTTATTTATCTCACAGGAAAACAAATCTAACTCGAAACAACTGAAATGAAAACTGCTGACTATCCGGTTGGTTTTGTTGATGATGAAACACTTGCCTTAATAAATCAGCCTACCTGTAAAATTACCAGAAGCCGTATGGGGCTGTTACAAGATGATGATTTACAGGTTGCATCTGCGGAAGAGTCATATTTGGATAGAGCGTATGATTTCCTTTACGAAATGACAGCAAAGGATAAACTAAACACAACCGACCTGTTCAGCGAGGAAGGTGAAAAGCAAATTGTCAAAATGATGCAGGATTTAAATGAAGACTTTAATTGAATTCGATCTACTTTACAGAGTCAATGAAATATCTTTACCATTAGTTAATCAATAATCTATTTAGTAAACAACAGGAAAATGAATACATTCGAATTACATAAGGAGATAATTCAAGATTACAAGGCTTATATATCATCTTTTTTAACAATTCGTGATGAACGAATTAGAAAAGAAGTAGAAGATGGATTCAATAAAAACTCATTCTTGCCTGAGCCATTAATTCAATTTAACCCTGCGTATGAGAAAGGCAATATGCTTTCAACTCTTATTGAGGAAAAGGTAATATGTCCTGAATTAAATAAAATATTTAAAGGTTTTGAGTTATATAAACATCAGGAACAAGCGATTCGAATAGGTACTAAAGGGAAAGGTTTTGTTGTTACTTCTGGAACTGGCTCGGGTAAGTCGTTAACTTATTTAGCATCTATTTTTAACCATGTTATAACGGGGGAAAAAAATAAAGGTATTAAAGCCATTATTGTTTACCCAATGAATGCGCTGATCAATTCTCAGGAAGAAGAAATTCATAAATACAAAATAAATTACCTGGCTTCATACTTAACTCCAGGAGATAACTGGGATAAATCAAAAACTCTTAATGACCAAATAAAAGAACTCGAATCCAAGGTTAAGGTAAAATTCCCAATTACCTATGCTAAATACACAGGCCAGGAAAATGAAGAAGTTAGGATAAATATTCGGCAGAGTAATCCAGACATCATTCTAACTAACTACATGATGTTGGAATTAATAATGACGCGACAGGCAGAAGGCGTATTTCGAGATTCCATGCAAAATAGCCTACAGTTTCTAGTTTTTGATGAATTACATACATACAAGGGTAGACAAGGTGCGGATGTTTCAATGTTAATTAGAAGAATTCAAGCGTTTTGCAAAAATGATCTTACCATAATCGGAACTTCAGCTACAATGGCAACGGGAACTGTTGAAGATCAAAAAATTGCCGTTGCTAAAGTTGCTGGTCAAATTTTTGGGAAGAATTATTTAAAGGAACAAATTATTACTGAAACTTTAATTTATTCAACAAATGCAAGTCAAACAATAGACCAAGCTCAGCTTATAAATGAAATAAGGAATACTACAAAATACCCCCTTAACGAAGAATTATTCCATAACAATCCATTGGCTATCTGGCTTGAAAGAGAATACGCCTTATTAAAACATCCTAATGGGTTTCTGGAAAAAAGAAAGCCAACTACTTTAAGTTCTATTTCGCTTCAGTTAAGTTCATTTACTAAAGAAACTGAAGCAACCTGTAACGAAGCTGTGATCAAGATTTTGCTTTGGGGTGCAGAGCTTAATATCTTGGCGATTAGTAGAAAAGAGCGAAAGTCCTTTTTACCCTTTAAAATACACCAGTTTATCTCTCAAACAGGCACGGCTTATGTGACGCTGGATAAACCTGAAATTCGCTATATTTCTTTAAATGAAGAACGTTATATATTAATTGACAACATTAAAAGGTTTTTATACTCAATACTTTTTAGCCGTTATTCCGGACAAGAATTTATCTGTGTTGACCTTGACTTTAATGGGAAGATGATTAAGCCTCGACAATCGGATGATTATAATGAATCATTGACGCAAGAGGAATTTGCTAATCTTAAAAAGTCAGGTCTTACTCCAACCTTAAATAATTTAAACAAAGGATACATCATCTTTGATACACCGGAAGAACCTTTATGGTCAGGTGAAATGTTGGAAGATATGCCGGGCACCTGGTATAAGGTAAAAAAAGATGGAACCCTAAAGGTTGATGATTATCATGATCTGTTTTTGCCACATCCAATTTATTTTAGTCAGTCTGGCGAGTTTTCTTTTGAAGATTCTACACTTCCTATGCGTGCTTGGTATATGGCAACTGGAATGCTCTTCGATCCAACTTCCGGAATAATCTATGACAGCCGTACCTCGGAGAACACGAAATTAATGAGGCTTGGGAACGAAGGAAGAAGCACTGCGACTACCATGACAACGATCAGTGTTCTCAAAGCCATGCAAAACCAAAATGAGGAAAGAAGAAAACAGAAATTACTGAGTTTCACCGATAATCGGCAGGATGCCAGTTTACAGGCTGGTCACTTCAATGATTTTATTACTATTGTTCGTTTAAGATCAGCCATATTCCATGCTCTCGTTTCAAAAAAAGATCATACGCTATCGATTGAAAGTATAGCCCTTGAAGTAAAGAAGCAGCTTTGTTTAAAAGAAGTTGAATTTGCAAGAAAACCAACCACTGACGAAAGTATTCCGAATAAAGCGAACCAGGATGCACTTGAAAAATTCATCTTTTTAAAGGTGCTATATGATTTAAAAAAGGGGTGGAAATATATTTTGCCTACCCTGGAATTGTGCGGATTGATGTCGTTTGATTTTCAGGATTTGATGAAATTATCATCTAGTAAGACCTTTTGGAAGGGTGATCTGTTGTTTGAAAATTTAAGTGAAGAAATCAGGTATGATATTTTAAATCAGGTTCTAAACTATTTCAGACAAAGCTATGCCATTGACCATCATTTTTTTGATGCTGAAGAAATTGACCGGAATGAAAAGATATTGAAGGATAATTTGGATGCTGATAAAATTTGGTCTTTGGATAAGAATGAAACGATTGAAAAACCATTCACTTTATTTCTGACGCAAATACCTGAGACGTTAAAACGGAGGGTGTTTTATGCTTCAGCTGGTACACGAAGCAATCTGGGTAAATACATCAAACGAATGATCAGCAAGTACCCAAAAACCGAACTCTCAAGTACTGACTTAGCAGATTTTCTTGTTAGTCTTTTTCAAAAACTGACCAACAATCATTTTCTGGTAACAGAAGTATACAAGCAAGGTGATGAGTCATTCAGTGGCTATAAGCTTAATACGCAAAAGTTACTATGGAAATTGAGCGATGGAAATAATGTTTTTTGCGATCAGGTTTATCATCATTTTTATAAAGAAATTGAAATCAAGCCGAATGTATTTTTTAGAGATTTCTATAAACAGGAATTTGATGACTTCCAGGCAAATCTAATTGCCAGGGAACATACAGGGCAGATCGGTAAAGATGAGCGCATTGAACGAGAGCAGCAATTCAGAACAGGTGAAATCGCTGCATTATTTTGTTCTCCAACAATGGAGTTGGGAATTGATATTGCCGAATTAAATTTGGTACATATGCGCAACGTGCCTCCAAGTCCTGCAAATTATGCACAACGAAGCGGACGCGCAGGGAGGAGTGGACAAACTGCATTAGTTTTGAACTATTGTGCACTCGGCTCGGCACACGATCGTCATTATTTTAATCATTCAATGGATATGGTTGCTGGAGTCGTTGTTCCTCCTCGTATTGATTTGGTTAACAGAGACTTACTTCATGCTCATATTAATGCGTACCTGTTTATGGAAATGAGTTTTCAGGACATCAAAAGTTCTGTAAATGAGGTGTTGGATCTTCAGAAAACTCAAGAGAATCTACCTCTTCATACTGAACTTACGAGTATAATAAACGACCAAATTGAAAATTATAGAGGAGATTATTTCACAAACATTAAAGCGGCATTATCTACCATTGAAGAGGAGTTGATTAAGACGAATTGGTATAATGATCTCTGGATAATTGATTGCATTAATAAATTCCACGACAATTTTGACAAGGCATTGTCAAGATGGAGAGTTCTATTTCTGAATGCATTAAGCCAAAGAGATAGCGCACAAATTATCTTAAATAATTATACTTTAAGAAATTCTAATCCCGAAAAAAAAGAAGCCGCAAAAAACTATTATACCGCTCAAAATCAAATCCAATTATTACTCAATCAGCAAGATAATAAACAGGGAGAATCCGAATTTTATATTTTCAGGTACCTGGCCAGTGAAGGTTTTTTCCCGGGCTATAATTTCATACGATTACCAATCCGTAGTTTCCTGGGGCGCCGGACTGAGGGTGGAATTTATATTTCGAGACCTCGTTTTATTGCTCTTCGGGAATTTGGACCACAGAATATCATCTATCACAATGGAACTAAATACAAGATCAGCAGACTTGTTTTGCCAAACAATCAGTTCGAAAACAACAAACGCAAAATAAAGATTTGTCTTGAATCTGGTTATGCGTTTATGAATAATGATGGGGATGCCATAAATAACGACCCTATTACCAACAAACCGTTGGATGGTGGAGATCGGGTTGCGGTTTATACTGATTTGATTGAAGTAACCGAGACTAATGCTGAACCTCAGGATCGAATATCAAGCCAGGAGGAAGAAAGGGTGAAAATGGGGTATGACATTGGGCTTTATTTTAATTTTCCCGAAGGAGTTGAATCTGCCCAAAAATCTGTAATTAAAAATAACGGAGATGAGCTCATTAATATGTGGTTTTATAAGGCTGCCAATTTGATTCAGGTTAATCACAAATGGAAAGCTGGCAACGGTAATGGATTCCTGATTAATAAGACCAACGGAAGATTTGAACAGATTCGGCATCTCAATAAGGGTAACGCCGTTAATATCGAAAGAACCAGACTTTATACTTCCGATACATCCGATATGATTCTAATTCAGCCAGTCGAAGTATTGGGACTGGATGCGGTTGGAGTGGTTTCATTGGCTTTTGCTTTAAAACGGGCCATTGAACGATTATTCCAGGTCGAAGAAAGCGAGATTGGCGTCCATTTATTGGGAAATGAAGTGGCCAGCAATATCCTTATTTACGAAGCTTCTGAAGGTAGTCTCGGTATTCTTTCTCAGTTAAGCGAAGATGGAGACCTATTACATCAACTTTTTGTGGAAGCCTATAAAGTTTGCCATTTTAGCCCGCAAACAAATGAA
Source organism: uncultured Bacteroidales bacterium (assembly GCA_903923925.1). Taxonomy (GTDB): domain Bacteria; phylum Bacteroidota; class Bacteroidia; order Bacteroidales; family CAIXZF01; genus CAIXZF01. Next base: position 10,141 of record CAIXZF010000061.1, on the reverse strand, counting down.
GATCTTGAGCCGGAAATTGGACCAGCGAGTTATAAAGATTTGCTCTCGTATTACAATCAGATTTACCACGACCAATTGAATCGCCACTCGATAAAGGATGCTCTCGAATTGTTAATCAATTGCGATTCAGATAACAATCAACACTTCAATTCGAGAGAAGATAATTTTAAGTACCTGTATAATAATTATGACCGATTATCAACCATGGAAAAGGATTTTATTGATGCACTTGATCAATTTGGAGGCAAATTGCCCGACAAAGCACAGGTGAATCTTTCGGGTATTGCTGATACTTATGCCTCTGCCGATTTTCTATACTCTTCTGATAAAGCATTGGTTTTTATTGATGGAAATGTTCATGACAGACCTGAAATAGCCAATGCAGACAACAATAAAAGGAAGGCTTTAAGAAATGCCGGATATACGGTACTGGTTTGGAATTACAGAGAACCAATTAAAGATTTTCTACAGGCATACAAACATATTTTCAGGTGTAAAAACATTTAAACTATGAATGAAAACTATAAACCAGGTTCATTGGTAAAGGCCAGAGGTCGTGATTGGGTAGTTCTCCCATCAAATGACAATGATTTATTGGTACTGAAACCTTTAGGTGGCTCGGAAGAGGAAATAACTGCTATTTATCTGCCTTTGCAGATACCTGAAGATAAAGTAGTTCACTCTACTTTTCCAAGACCTGTATTGGATGATTTGGGTGATTTTTACACCGCCAAGTTACTGTACAATGCCAGCAAACTTTCGTTCCGAAATGTGAGTGGTCCGTTCAGGTGTATGGGCAAGTTGTCTTTTAGGCCCAGATCATATCAGGTGGTACCTCTCGTTACAGCACTAAAACAGGATGTCACACGACTTTTAATTGCGGATGATGTTGGTATTGGTAAAACCATTGAGGCACTTATGATCCTCCGGGAACTGATGGAACGCGGCGAAGTGAAACGATTTGCCGTGATCTGTCTACCCCATTTATGCGAACAATGGCAAGATGAATTGAAAGATAAACTGGACATTGAAGCTGAGATCATACGATCGAGTACTGCTGCCATGATGGATCGGAAATATCCGGGCGATCAAGGTGTATTCCATGATGCTCCTTACCAGGTAATTTCGGTTGACTATATTAAAGCTTCGAAACGAAAAGATAGTTTCATTACTTTTTGCCCCGAATTAATTATTGTGGACGAAGCACATACTTGTGCGAGACCTTCCGGTGCAAGAAACGACAATGTTCAGCAGCGGTTTTCTCTCTTAAAAGAACTTTCGAAAGACCTTAAACGCCACATATTATTGCTCACCGCTACTCCGCACAGCGGAAAAGATGATGAGTTTACTTCATTGTTGGGATTGCTTAAACCTGAATTTGATAAAATCAGTCTGGAGAATATCGAAAAAGAAGGCCGGGAAGAGATTGCGAAATACTTTATTCAACGCAAAAGGGCAAGCATAAAAAGGTGGATCAACGAAGAAACCAACTTTCCGGAAAGAGATGCCAAGGAAATAGCCTATAAACTTAGCGACGAATACTATACGGTTTTTAATGATGCCCTAAAGTTTGCAAGAGGTATTAGCAAGGGCGATTTGAATCATTACCAAAACAGGATTCGCTATTGGGCTGCTTTAGCGCTACTTCGGGGAATCATGTCAAGTCCGGAGGCCGGATTGGAAATGTTGAAAAACCGTTCGGGAAAACGTAAAGATGAAATAGCAGGTATTGAAGAAGAGATTCAAAACATTGAGAATCCAAATATTGAAAAACTGGAATTGGATACCGATACCGTTCAATCCGATTTAATTGAACAGATTGAACTAAAGGCTGATGAGTTGGAAGAAATTGGTCGGATTTCAGATGCATTAAAGAATTTGTCAGGTTTGCAAAAGGATTTAAAAGCAAATGAAGCCTTAGCCATTATAAAAAAATGGATCAAGGAAGGATTTAATCCGATCATTTTTTGCAGGTTTATTTCTACCGCCAATTACCTTGGTAAATTATTTAAGGCAAACCTACCTGGTTCAATAGAAATTCAAACAATTACCAGCGATGATCCTGATGAGAAACGAAAAGAGCAGATTAATGCAATGAAAAAGTACCCTAAGCGGGTTTTGGTTGCAACCGACTGTTTGAGTGAAGGAATCAATCTTCAGGATCAGTTTAACGCAGTGCTTCATTACGACTTACCGTGGAATCCAAACCGGCTCGAACAACGGGAAGGGCGTGTGGACCGGTTTGGCCAGGAATCTAAAATAGTAAAAACGTATTTGTTATGGGGAGAGGATAATCCGATTGACCAGATAGTACTAAAAGTGATCATTAAAAAAGTCCGTGAAATTCAACAGGCAATAGGCGTCTCTATAAGCTTGGGAGACGATAATAAAAGTATCATGGATACCGTCTTAAAAGAAGTTCTGCTGAATCCACAGGCTGTCAGAAATGAAGGCAGGCAATTAACATTTGCTTTCCCAAACGAAGAAACCAAAGCTGCTGATGCATTTATAAGCAATGATGTTGCGAAAGCCAAACTTAAAGCTGATAATATCAGATCCATATATGAACAATCATCCATAAAACCAGAAGGTATTGTTCAGGATTTGAAAGAGGTGGACGAATCAATTGGCGACCCATCAGTAGTGAGTTCGTTTGTTATTCAGGCATTGAATTGGTTGGGTGCGCAGGTGAATGCCAACGGAGTTGGATATGAGATTTCAGAAATCAACCTGCCCGACTACCTGAAAGTATATTTAAAGAATAAGATTCAGACAAAATATCTGGTAAGTTTTAATTCTCCAACACCTTCGAACTACCAGTACCTTGGCCGTAATCACCGGTTTGTTGAGCAGTTGTGCCAGCTTATTCTGGCCCTCGCATTCGAAAAACGTAAAGGATTTGAAAATGTAGCACGCACTTCAGTGATTCGAACCGATGCCGTTTCAGCACTTACCGTAATCGTGCAGTTCAGGGTTCGAAACGTAATCCGTGAGGTGAAAGGAAAAAATGATGTAATTGCCGAAGAAATGTATCTGTGGGGCTATCAGCCTGTCAGCAACGGATTAACCGAAATCCCTTTCGATGAAACTAAAAAACTCCTGCTCGAAGCAAAAAGTATCGAGAATATCCATCCCGATGAACAGAAAGTATGGCTTGCTGATGTTTTAAATGAATACCAGAAACTGGAACATCACTTTATCAAACTCGCCGAAACACGGGCGGTAAAGCTTGTGGATGCTCATAGCCGGTTCAAACAATATGTTGGGGATAAACGGTACGAAGCGGTCCATCCTGTTTTACCACCCGATGTATTGGGTATGTATGTTTTAGTTCCACAACCTAAAGCTTTATAAATTATGCAATATCCTTCCATAAATATACAAGGCAATATCATTTCGGGTGAGATCATCGACAAAACCCGGGAACAGGATTTCAAATATCAAAATGCCGAGAGCTTTGGATTTTCAAGAAACGTAAATGTTCGCGACGAGGTAGGTAATGCCTGGGCTGTGTTGCGGCGGCAATGGGAAACCTTTAAAGTAAAGCTGGAGAAGCTTGATAAAGATGAGTCAGGCATAACCGAAACCCGGCAATATTGGGTCAACCATTTGTTGAATGAGTTGGGATACGATGTTGAAATCAGGCATAAAACCGGGGAGGATGGCTTGCCGCACATCAACAGTGTGTGCAAAACTCCTGAAGATTTTCCGATTCACGTGGAAGGAATCCAGCAAAGTCTGGATAAAAAGCCACCTAAAGGTGGTTCCTCTCCGCACGGACGAATGCAGGAATACCTGAACAAAACCGATGATCATTCATTCGGACTCATTACCAACGGTAAATACCTCCGACTGTTGCGTGATGCCAGCCGTTTGGTAAAACTGACCTATCTGGAGTTCAACCTCGAAAAAATGATGGAGGAAGAACTTTATGCAGATTTTGCAGTTATGTTCCGCATCCTTCATGCGAGTAGGATGTCGCAGCAAAAAGGTGAAGGAGAAAGCAGTTACATTGAATTTTATCACTTGGAATCATTGGCAGCGGGTACACGGATTCGTGCAAAGCTGAGCGAAGCGGTTGAAAAATCGATTGTAGGTTTGGCCAATGGTTTTTTGGAACATCCATCAAACCACGATTTGATTGCCCGATTGGAGTCTGGTGATATCAAGGCCGACCTTTATTACAAATACCTGTTGCGACTGATTTACCGGATTCTGTTTTTATCGGTAATTGAAGAACGCCACCTGATTTACAAGGAAAATCCGGATGAAAAGCAAAAACAGCTTCGCGACATTTATTACCGGTATTACAGCATTGAGCGGCACCGGAAATTGGCAGAAAAGCATTTGTTTGTAGACAAATACAAACAAGACCTATGGGATAATCTGCTGGCTACCTTCCGTTTATTCGAAAATGAACACTACGGAAGTAAATTGGCTATAAAACCGTTAGCAGGTGATCTGTTCGGTCCCGACAGTATGGGTATTTTAGCCGATTGTCGTTTGGGTAACCAGGCTTTTATGGAAATGATGCTTTGGCTCAACTTTTTTGAAGATGAGCGGAAACAAAAAGTACGGGTAAACTACGGCGATTTGGATGTGGAAGAATTTGGTTCGGTGTACGAAGGATTACTGGAATACGACCCCGATGTACAGAAGGTAAACGATTCGTGGGTGTTTTCGTTTAAAGCAGGTGATGCCCGTTCGCGGAGTGGTTCGCATTACACGCCCGAAGAATTGGTAAAACCGCTGATTAAACATTCGCTCGACTACATTATTCAGGATTGCATCAACAAACCGGCAGAACGTTTGAAGATGAGCAAAGAAGATGCACAGCGTGAACCACGAAAAACCTTGCAGGAAAAGGCTCTGCTTGCGATTACCGTTTGTGACATTGCCTGCGGTAGCGGACACATTCTTTTAAGCGCCGAACGCCGCATTGCCACCGAACTGGCACGGGTACGCACGGGTGACGAACAACCCGACCCGATAAGTCTACGAATTGCCACACGCGATGTAATTCGACATTGCATTTATGGGGTTGACCTTAATCCCTTGGCTGTTGAATTGTGTAAAGTGGCTTTATGGCTCGAAGCGCATAGTCCCGGTGAACCCTTGAACTTCCTGGACCACCGCATTAAATGTGGAAACTCGATTGTGGGTTTGGCCCATAAAGAAGAGTTGGAAAAAGGCATTGCTTCTGAAGCCTTTAAAACCTTACCCGAAGATAATCAGGCAATTGCTTCCAGTTATAAAAAGAAAAACGACGCTGAGAAGAAACTGAAAGGACAAGCCCAGCTTAATTTTGATGAAAAGGTAATTCAACCCCTGGAAAACCTCCAAAAGGCATTTGACGATTTTAACCAACTGCCCGAAACTACACCTGCTGAAATTGAAGCCAAACAAAAAGCATATAGCCGCTTAACCAGTGGAAGCAACTGGTGGCGCTTGAAAAACCTGGCCGATATACAGGTAGCCCAGTTTTTTATATCCAAAACTGAAGCCAACAAAGACCGCCTAGTGACCGATGCCCAATACCGCGAATATTTAAGAGGTACCCGAACCTTGCAGGATATGGCTGTTGCAAAAGCCACTGCAGAAAGCACGCATCGGCGTTTCTTCCATTATTTTCTGGAGTTTCCTGAAATATTTGCTCATGGGGGATTTGATTGTATTTTGGGGAATCCACCTTTTTTGGGGGATAAAAAAATAAATGGAGTTTTAGGAGCAAATTTCATAGAATTTCTAAAGGATAATTACAAACCAATTGGAGTTTGTGATTTAGTAACATATTTCTTTCGGCGGAATTTTGAAATAATTAATAAAAAAGGGTTTGTTTCACTTATTTCGACAAATACAATTTCTCAAGGAGATGCAAGAGAAGGAAGTCTCGATCAAATAGTAATAAAAGGTGGAGAAATTATTTTCACAAATCCATCTGTCAGATGGCCTGGCCAAGCTGCTGTATTTGTCTCATTGGTTAGTATTACAAAACAGTTTTGGGGCAAAGCAAAATTTATAGATAAGAAAAAGGTAATTGGCATAAGTACATTACTTAAAGAAGGAAAGTCGCTTGAAATTCCATTCAGCATAATTAGAAACACTGGGATCAGTTTTATTGGAAATTATTTATCTGGGATGGGGTTTTCGCTAGAAATCGATGAGGCTACAAAATTGCTTGAAGACAATATCAATAAAGATATTATTTTCCCATTTCTAAATGGTGAAGATTTGAATTCTGACCCAGAGATGATTGCGTCAAGGTATGTAATAAATTTCTTCGATTACCCCTTAGATGAAAATGACGATTATATATCAGCTAAAGGAGATTTAGAGAAGTTAAGAGGTAGACCATATGCTAAAGATTATCCGGCTTGCCTTGATCTAATTGAAAAAAGGGTTAAACCAGAAAGAGAAAAAAAGTCTGATAAAAATTCTCGCGAGAGATGGTGGTTACATGCCCGTTCTCGTATGGATTTGTATTCTCAAATTAAAATGCTAAAACAAGTTGTTGTTTTGGCAAGAACATCAAAAACATTAGCCTTTTCATTTGTTCCGATGCAAGTGTTTAGTGATTCATTAGTTGTTTTTAAAATTAATAAATTTTCATTTTTTTCATTATTACAATCTTCAATACATGAAATTTGGTCTTGGAGATACTGTACTACAATGAAAACAGATTTGGTTTATACTCCAACAAATACTTTCGAAACTTTTCCTCTTGCACCCAATATTTCATTAGAGCTTGAGCAAAAGCTTGAAATAACTGGCAAAATCTACCATGAACACCGACGCCAACTGATGTTAGGAATTCAATTAGGTCTTACAGACACTTATAATTTGTTTCATTTTAAACAGCATCTTTCTGAATGCAAAGTTAAAAAAGGTAAAGTTTTATTTTCAAAACATTTAGAAAGAACTGAAAACATCATTTCTTTAGACCAATCAATTCAAGGTGTTTTTAAAATGCGTGAACTACATACTGATATGGATAAATCAGTACTTGACGCATATGGCTGGTCAGATATAGAATTAAAGCATGATTTTTATGAAGTTGATTACCTGCCCGAAAACGACCGGGTTCGTTTTACTATTCACCCCGATGCCCGCAAAGAAATACTCAAACGGCTTTTGGATCTTAACCATCAGATTTTTGAAGAGGAAGCACGAAAAGGCCTGCATAAGGAAGAAACCGTGAGGGAATTTTTTAAACAAAAAGGCAAAGAAATGCCCCAAGGGATCATCCAAAAAATAAAAGAAGTGGGCAAGCAGAAAACCTCCGATGCTAAAACCAAAGGAGAAACCAAAAAGAAAAAGGGATTGGAAGATCAGGGTGAGTTATTTGGAGAATAAAAAATGTAAAACTATGTATAATCCAGCAAAAAGGAATATTTATCTTGGTGATACGGAGGGTAAGCGGTTTAAGAAATTAGGGGATTTTGGTGAGTTATTGGCTCACCAGCTAATGCTAGAACATGCTTTTGAAAACATTATCAATTTGAATGAGATTAAAAAAAATGCTCCATTTGCAGACTTCTTTGCGGTAAAAGAGGGCACGGAATACATCATTAGTGTAAAAACCCGTAATAAATTTGAAAATACAGCTAAGCTCAACTCTAGATACAAACTTGGTTCTTCAAATCTTCTTTTAGGAAAATTCCTGACTACTCTGGAATTCAAACCATATTACAATTCAATTCCAGCATGGCTTGCAATTTCAATGGAGGAAAATACATTTGATGCTTATTGGGGTTTATTAAGTGAGTTACCAGGTAATCAGCATGGCATACCAATGAGTGAATCAGCCAAGCAAACTTACCCTTGTTTGGCATTAAACAAAGTTCATCCTTTTAAAGGCGAAGATTTTCTGAATGTGTATAAAAATAAAAATCAACAATAAACAGTATGAATATAAATGTTGCCATTACAGAAAGGTTTCGTAAAGCATTCCGGTCATTCAGAGAGAAAGAACAAAAGCAGATTGATGACAGTATAAACACCTATTTGGTTGAGCCGACCAATCCTTCGAGTAATTTCGAAAAGTTGCACTTTGTCGATCCCAATCTTTATTCTATCCGGGTAAGCGAAGATATCCGCATAATTCTGGCCATTTTCGATGGTGTTTACTTTTTGCTACATGTCGACCGGCACGACCCAGCCTACGATTGGGGAAAAAATAAACGCATCAACCGGCACATGACTACTGGTGCTATTCAGATTTATACCGATGCCCAGGAAGTAGTAGTTGGCGAGGCAGAACAAGTAGCCCCAGCAACGGCAAAGCCAATTTTTGGGCATTGCACCGAAGAACAATTGCGAATAATTGGCGTACCCGAAGGTTGGACCGAAAAAATGCAATTGGTTATCGATGAGAAGGAATATGAAAATTTGTGGAGTTATTTGCCCAATGAAACAGTTGAGAATCTTGAAGCCATCCGCGATGGTTTCGATATTCGGAATTTGGTATTTCAAATACAGGACGAGTACAAACAGGAAAATTTGTCGATTGAAGAACAAGTAGTAAAACAGCCAGGATTTGAATTTTTGACCGAAGATGAATCGCTGGCAGCCGTGCTTAAAAAAGATATTTCGCTTTTTCGTCTGTATTTGCATCAAACCCAGAAATTCTTACTAGATTATGATTTCAAAGGACCGTTAAAACTCACAGGCATGGCCGGAACGGGTAAAACGGTTGTTGCCATGCACAAAACCAAACAATTGGTTGAGCGGTTGCCAGCAGATTCAAAACCAGTTTTCTTTACTACGTATACCAAATTTCTGATTAAAAATATTCAATCCATGTTTGCCGAAGCCAAACTGGACATGAGCAAACTTGTTGTAGTTAATCTGCATAAATTTGCCTTACAATATGCCATAAAGCTTGAATTAATTGAAAGTAATCCAGATATTATTTTTGAAGACAAGGATCTCTTAAAACTCTGGAAAAACTATTGTGAGACATATTCCATTCAGAATTTCCTTCCGCAGTTTCTGATGGAAGAATACCGGCAGATTATTCAGGAAAAACACATTATTACTGAACAGGCCTATTACGATGTTCCCCGTACAGGCAGAGGAGATGTTTTGGTCAAGTCGAAAAGAGCTGAAATCTGGACAGCTATTTTAAATTTTAAAAATTTTCAGCAAAGCAAAAACAAATACACTTTTAACGATATTATTTTTTACCTGAACAGTTATTTGGATCATTTTCCAGATTTAAAGCCTTTCAGCCATGTGGTTTGCGACGAGGTCCAGGATTTTAGCAATCTGGAATTGCGCTTGTTGAGAAACATGGTTCCTGTTGGGAAAAATGATATGTTTTTAACGGGAGACCCATTTCAGAATATCTATCAGAAACAGATCAATTTTTCGGAATCGAAAATCCAGATTGTTGGCCGAAGCTACCGGTTGAAAACCAATTACCGAACTACCGAGCAAATACAAAGATTTGCTTTTGCACCTTTAAGCAATCAGGAATTCTTTGACTTTGATGGTAAAAAAGCCAATCTGTCAAAATGTGAATCATTGGTTTATGGTAATGAACCCGAACAGTGTATGTTTAATTCTCAAGCTACAGAATTCAAATTTTTAGCCGGGTATGTTCAGGATAATTTTGGCCAGATCGGGCTGCACGAGATTTGTTTTGCCACCCGACGAAAAGACAAATTGAATGAGTTGATTGAGTTCTTTAAAGACAAAAAATTCCCATGCATTAATCTTGAAAATGTTGATGATTTGAACCAGACAGAAGGCAAATTGGTATTCTCAACCTTACATGGATTGAAAGGTCTGGAATTTAAAAATCTGGTGGTTTTTAATTTCAGCAACGACACTTTCCCATTTAAACCTGTTGGTTTTAATAAATGGACTCAGGATGAAATAAAAACCTATCTAAGGTCTGAATATTCATTGTTGTATGTTTCCTTCTCGCGTGCCATCAGCAGGTTAATGATTACAGGTATAGGAGAGAAAGTTGAGTTTTAATTTTATTAATTTATTAATAATGCGAATCAAGGGTTAAAAAGTGTGATAACGCGAAGTTGTTAACAGTCTGATTGTTAGTAAATTATAAAAATATAAATTTTATAAAACCTTAGAAATCAGTATCTTAGATTTTTGTTCCACCAATCATCATAGGATA
>CAIXZF010000060.1 GCA_903923925.1 uncultured Bacteroidales bacterium | reverse complement strand
TGAAAACAATCCGTTTACGCCTGATCAAGGTTGGAACCTACGTAAAGGAAATGAAGACTCGCATAAAAATCGAGTTCCCAAAACAATTTCCTGATATGGAAGTGATTGCAAATTGCCTGAGTATCTTCAAGCAGTTAAGCGATGCTTTTTCAAAAAAACACATGTCGTCTAAAGCTATTAACTTTACATAAACCGGTATCTCACCCTAAAAATTGATCAAGAGCTGACATTTTTTGTCATCTTCGTCTCACATGGTAAGGTTTTTATACGAATTTTGAGTTTATGAATTATTCAGGCTAAAATATTATCAGATAATAGATAGTTTAGATCGATTATTGTTAATAAAATGCGAAATATGTAAATACAACGACAAGCCTGGTAGCGTTGCAACCGCTGTCAGGGTTTGATTAGATAGATGGGAATAAACACTCAGTGTTGTTATCTGTTTTATTGTCCACGGATTACTCAGATTACCAAAGAGTTATGGCACCTTGATCGCTTTTGATGTTATTGCATAAACATTAAAATACCCCAATGCGCCACCGGTCAGATTATTGGGAGGGTTCGATGGAGTACCCGATTGCTGCATAGGACCACCCTCCGATGACAAGGCACGAAAATAATCGTACATCTTCTTGTCGATGTTTTGCAGGTAAACTCTTACACTGTCGCCAGGATGTATTTCGGATTTCTCCATACGCATTGTAACTGTGAAATTTTCGCCATCTCTGAATTGATCGGTAGTAACCTGGATTGAATTCAGCACTGAATCGTTTACTTTCATCACAAGCCTGTAGAAATTAACAAAGCCTGCAGGATCCTTAAACAGGACCTTTACCTGCTTGTTTTTACCTCCTGCACCCGGTCCTCCTGAGCCCGGTCCTCCTGTTGTGTTCTGAACTATGAGGGTGTCAATGTCTACCGGGAGATTCATTGCCCCTGTCGACTGGTAGGTATTTTCGCCAGCGAGAACACTCAAATTATAAGTGGTTCCCGGTACTCCCTGCAGAGAATGAGTTTTATATATTCCTGCCGATGTTTCGCTAAGTGTATCAAGCTGCCCGGTATTACTGCTGATAATAATTCTGGCAGCTGTTACAGCAGGGAAAATATTATCCTCGTCGAAGTTTACCGTGCGGCTCAGTTTAACAATGTAAGGACCTGGCTGATCGCTTATATTGGCTTCAATTACAAGCCTTGGGTCCACACTGTTCAAATCAACCTGAATTACTTTCTGACATGATGGTAGTGAAAGCAGAATGATTGCTAAGATGCAGAGGTTAAGTATCTGAGATTGTCTCATGTTTAAAATTTAAAATTATAGGTAACCGATGGAATAATACTGAAAAGTGTGGTTTGGACTGCTTGTGTCTTTAAAGGGTCGTTCGGATCCTGCTCGAAAGTGATTGAATACGCATTATCTCTGGCATATGCATTGTAAACCGAGAATGTCCAGCTTGATTCAAATTTCTCGGTTTTCCTGCGTTGCCATGTTGCTCCAAGGTCAAGGCGGTGGTAGGATGGCATCCTGTACCCATTTCGTTCTGTGTAGTAATTGGTTATGATGCCTGCCACTTCGTATTTGCCATTCGGAAAGGTTACGGCATTGCCTGTATAATACACCCAGGTTGCCGAAAAGGTCCACTTTTTGTTTAGCTCAAATATTCCGACAAGGCTCACATCATGCGTCCTGTCTTGTTTTGCAGCATAGTAATTTCCATTGTTTATAGCGTCAAATTTGCGTTCCGAGCGCGATAAGGTATAGCTTATCCATCCATTAAAACGACCATACTTCTTTTTCAGAAAGAGCTCAAGCCCGTAGGCTCTTCCTTTGCCAAAAAGAAGATTTGCCTCAACATTGTCATTAAACGCAAGTTGTGATCCGTTTTTATAGTCAATCTGGTTCTTAAGATCTTTGTAGTAAATCTCGGCAGAGAATTCGTAAGTGTTTTCATGAAAATTGCGGAAATATCCCAGAGAAAGCTGATCGCTGAATTCTGGTTTTACATTGTTACTGCTTGGAATCCAACGATCAGTGGGGTTACCCGATGTGCTGTTTGAGAGAAGATGCAGATTCTGCGTATTTCGGGCATAAGAGGCTTTCAGCGAAGAATATTCATTCAGAACGTAGTTTAGTAAGAGTCGGGGTTCGGCATAGGAATAGGTTTTAACAAAGGTATTCGATGAATAGCTTGTAGTGCTATTGATAGTTCCATCGGCGTTGTAGGTTTTAAAATCTCCCGGACCCAATAAACTAAAAGTGGCAAGGCGAATTCCATAATTAAGGGTGAGGTTAGTGGCGCATTCAAATTCATGTGAGAAATAAGCTGCATTCTCGAGTCCGTACCTGTTTGTTAAACTGGTACTTACAGAATTTGAACTGCTCTCTGTTGTTATTATTCCCGGCAGGATTCGATAGTAGGCTGAGTTAAATCCAAATTTAATTTTACTGTTTGCATCCGGGAAATACTGATAATCCATTTTAGCATTGTAATTCTGAATTCTTGAGATAATATTGAGATTATTCGCAGAGGTTCCCAGGTTGATAACATAATCATAGTTGCTGTAGATAAGGGAAGTATTCGCAAAAAGTTTATCGTTGAAAAGGTGATTCCAGCGTAAGGTTGCAGTAGTATTACCCCAGTTAAATCCGAATCTTGATCCGAATCCGAGTGCATCTTTTCCAAAATACCCTGAAAGAAAGACTTTATTCTTGCTGTCGATCTCATAGTTGGCTTTGGCATTCAGGTCGTAGAAATACAAGGATGCTTTGTTTAAGGTAGTGTCCTTCGATAGTTTAAGAAATAAATCAGCATAGGTTCTGCGTCCTGAAATAATAAATGAGCCTTTATTTTTTACAATAGGGCCATCAAATGTAAGACGGGATGAAATAAGGCCAATTCCGCCATTCAGGCCGTATTTTTTAGTGCTGCCTTCATTCATCCGGATATCAACCACAGACGAAAGCCTGCCACCGTATTCGGCAGGCATACCAGCTTTATACACTGCGATATCTTTTATTGCATCAGAGTTAAAAACAGAGAAAAATCCCATCAGGTGAGATGCATTAAAAACAACAGCCTCGTCAAGTAAAATAAGATTCTGATCAGCGGCGCCACCCCTCACATAAAATCCGCTGCTGCCTTCACCCGCCGATTTTATTCCGGGCAGCAGCTGTAAGGTTTTCAGAATATCTTTTTCACCCATAAGCACTGGAATGCTGCTTATTTCCTTGATATTCATTTTCTGCATACCCACCTCAGTATTGGTTATATTGCTGTTCTTCTTCTCGGCAGTAACTTCCACACCTTTCAATGTGGCAATATTTTCCTCCATTATAAAATCCTGCTTATGATTCTGGCGAAGGTTCAGCTTAAGGATTTGAGTTTGATATCCGAGGTACTGAATTTGCAGGGTATAGTCGCCTTCTTTCATCGTAAGAGAATAAAACCCGTAGGAATTTGTCGCAGCTCCTGATCCGGGATTTTCCTTAATTGTGAGGATGGCTCCGATCAGGCTTTCACCTGTTTTAGCATCCTTGACTGTTCCGCTGATTGTATGTTTATTTTGACTAAACGACTGAAAACCTGGAAAAAGAAACAGCAATAACACGAAGTATTTTAGCATACTTTTAATATATGTTGTACGAGTGAAAACAATAGGGATGTTTAACGTAGTTCCCGGATTTAAATTGTGAACATTTTTCTGAACACGAATGAAGCATTAAGCGTTTTAATAAAGGTAGATTTATTAATAAGCCATCCATGAAAAAAAATAACTTTATTCTTATTTCATTACTTGTAATATTATTTTCGAGCCAGAAAATAACTGCACAAATTGTAACATTCGATATTCCGGATGCGATCAATACCTATATCACCTGTGCAAACGATTCCAACCTCATGGGTGGATATTACAATGATGCCACAGGTATCCATGGATTTGTTTACAATGGAGCAACTATTTTTCCTGTTAACTACCCTGGTGCAGCACAAACATATGTGTACGGAATAAATAACACTAAAAAGGTTGTAGGTACATACAACAACAATGGGAATGCTACCACCAACGAAGGGTTTATGTATGATATGAATACCGGAGTCTACACAGATATTACTACCTCCTGGATTTCATCTCTTGATTTTACAATTGCCCGCGATATTAATGATGCGAATTGCGTGGTAGGTGATTATAAGCAAAGCACAACACATACCTGCTTTTCAATGTGCAGTGGTACAAATAGCAGCTTCCATTACAATTACAAACCTACCTATGTTAACAGCATTAATAATACAGGAAGGCGTGCCGGGTACTGGATTGATGGATCGCTGCGACATGGATTAATCTACACAAGCGGAACCTGGACCCAGGTTGAATTCCCTGGTTCAAACCGGACCATGATGACATCCATTAATGACAGCAATATCGCTGTTGGTATCTTCAACCTGAGTCGTTCTTTTATTTACCGGAATGGAGTTTTCAGAGAAATAAAGAAAACGGGAGCAACAGACATACAGGTGAGAGACATCAACAACAAGGGAATGGTTGTGGGTTACTACATGGATGCCACAAATACGTATCATGGTTTTCACTTAAATATCTGGGATATTCTTTTTCGTCCTTACCCGAATGGATTTCGTTTCTCAAACCGTCGTTCCAATATATGGCCGTCCAGTTGGTTTAATCAATTTGATTATACATATGATCCCTATTTAGGAGGTGATGCACCTTTCCCTAAAATTAATTATGAAGATGGAATAAAGCGAGTTATTTATCGTGGTTTCTTTCCCGATTGGCCATTATTCGTTGAGCTTATGGGAGAAGACCAATGTTATACCACTTCAGGATCGTTTAAGGTGCTTAAATCCAAAGCCTTTTTAAAATATCTGTCTCAATTGGGTAGCTGGGATGGTTCGTGCTTTGGTTTCGTCCAAGCCAGCTTTATGGTGTGGGACAGTATTCAGCGTTTCCAGGCAAAATTTCCTGATGTGGGGCCTTTTGCCGGGAATCTTAAAACGTACAATCTGCCGTGTACAGATGTGAATAGAAAATGTATAAACTATGTGTTTCTTACACAAAATCAATCGATTCGCATTGCAGAATATAATGACCACTATTGGGCTGGGCCTGTTCAGCTTCTTGCTAACCTGAAGCGGGAATTTATTGACAAAAGCAAGAATGAAAGGGGTTTGGTATTATACAATCAGAACGGTGAAGGAGGTCATATTGTAAATCCATATAAAATACTGGCAGATACCTTGGATAATAACATCGAGTACGTTTATATTTATGATAATAACTTTCCAAATGATACAACAAGAAAGGTTACGATTAATAAATATTTAAATTCCTGGTTCTACGATCTTGCAACAAATGCCGGCGGTCATCCCAAGCAATGGGGTGGTCCTTATGCGCATTATGGGATATACCTGAGTTTGCCCGTCAGGGAATATTACAATGCAATGGTAATGGAGAATTATGAGAAATTACAGGGATTGAGTTCTGCAACACTTACGCCAACCATTTCAGTATATAATTCATTTGATTGCGATGTAGTGATTACAAATTCTGCCGGACAAAGTGCTGGTTTTATGGGTGGCAAGCAATTGAGTACACTAGCGGGAGCTGTGCCTTTATTCAGGTTGAATGGTAATGAAGAACCACCACGGGGGTATAGTCTTCCTGACGGAAATTATTCTGTTCAACTGAAAAATTTTAAAACCCAGGGTTCCGGTCTTACTGCTTTTGGAGAATCTAATACCTTTCAGTATTCAAGAACTTCTGCTGTATTGGACCAGAAAGATAATATCAGTATAAGTAATTCAGGGATGACTATCAGCAATTCTGATAATCTGCCGAAAAAGGTAAACCTTTCAAGCCTTTTCGATGATCTTGGGAATGAAATGAATGTTGAAATCAACAACTTAGGAGTAAGCAGTAATTCTTTTGCTACAATAGAAGTGCTGAACAATACGAATGAAGTTAAACTAATAAATACCGGGGCTGCCGGAACTTACGATATTGCTATACGTTATGTTGGTTCGGATGGAGAAGCCAGGTTCAAACACGATTCTATTTCAATTACCTCAAATACTGCACATATTATAAGCCCGAACTGGAGTCAGCTTAAAACTGCCAATGTTTCAATTTTCGTAGACCAGGGAAACAACAATACACTTGAAGATACCCTTTATTACGGGAATACAGAGCCTTCTCAAATACTTACCTATCCTGTAAAATTTGACAAAACTACAGCATCATCAGCTGATACAATTCATATTACCAATAATGGTGGAGGGAATATGAATTGGGCAGTATTCTCAAGTGATTCAACATGGCTTCATATATCTGGTCCGCACAGTGGAAATAATTCTGGAGCTATTTTAATAAGCGTAGATGCAAATTCCGGTGCTGCCAGAAGTGCACAGATAAGCATTGCTGCACCCTCAGCATCAAACAACCCATATCAAATACTTGTTAATCAGGATGGTATAGTTGGTTTGCCTTCAAATGTGGCGGCAACAGATGGAACATTTACCAATGAAATACATCTGTCGTGGAATGCTGGATCAGGGGCTACCCATTACAAAGTGTACCGGTCTGATAATGCCGGAACAGCCGGAACAGCGGTGAGTGATTGGATCTCTCAGACATCGTATACCGACACCGCTGTAATCAAAGGTCAGTTCTATTATTACCGGTTAAAGGCTGCATTGAGTGATTCAGGCTTGAATGCGACAGGATTTAGTATGAAAGATGCCGGATATACTTCATGTTTTACTGCTGATTTTTCTTACAAAGGTGAATGTGCAGGTCAACCCACCATTTTCAAAGACAGTACAAATTCACATTCCACATCTTACTGTTTATGGGATATCAATAATGATGGAACAACGGATTTCATTGGCTCCGACATCCAATTTACTTTTATTAATCCAGGCACATATACGGTTAAGTTAACAGTTACCGACAGCAGTTCCT
The DNA here is from genome assembly GCA_903923925.1 of uncultured Bacteroidales bacterium. Lineage (GTDB taxonomy): Bacteria > Bacteroidota > Bacteroidia > Bacteroidales > CAIXZF01 > CAIXZF01. The sequence goes on along the minus strand of CAIXZF010000060.1, from coordinate 24,254 downwards.
GTACAAGCGTTAAAACGAAAACTATTCAGATTCATGCTTTTCCACAACTCAGTTTATTCAGTGATACAGTTGTTTGTGCCGGTCAATCACTTACGTTAAATGCCGGCAGTGGTTTCGACAGCTATTTATGGTCAACTGGTGCAGTAACTTCGTCTGTAACAATTGATTCTACTGGCTTTGGCTTGGGCCCAAACCCGGTTTATGTTAACGTTACTTATGGAAATACATGCAAAACTCTTGGATTAACTAATATTACCTGGGATACCTGCGTAAGTGCAGGAGGCTTTAACCTTGCTGGTAATGTAACATATGATAACATTTCATCAACCCCATTAAACGGCGTAACAGTAAGGTTGATGCAGAATGGGATTGCCATATATTCCACAATAACAGATGTGCAAGGGCATTATTCGTTCTCAAATATTTCTCCCGGAAGTTATATTGTAGCACCCTTGTCTGTTAAAGCATGGGGAGGTGTAAACTCAACTGATGCCTTAAAAGTTCTGAGGCATTTTACGGCTTTAACATTATTGGAAGGGATTCGGCTTACTGCTGCAGATGTAAATGGTGCGAACGGGGTCAATTCTGTGGATGCATTGCTGATGGTAAAACGTTTTGTTAGTTTGATCAATTTCTTTAATGTTGGTGATTGGGCATTTGAACAACCGTTTTTGGTTGCGGCAGGTTCAGGTAGTCAAACTATAAATATTAAAGGAGTTGCTTATGGTGATGTTGATGGTTCATATGTGCCGCCAAACAATTAGGGAATGTTGATTTTGCAAATGAAATTGCACGAATAGCAATTGTTTTTAAAAAATATATAGATATTAGAATTTGTTTTTGTAAATCGATGAAACTTAATTATTTTAGACGGCTCTAATTTATTTATTTTTTGAATATTTTATATAAGAGACGTATAATCAGAGGAATCGATACAAACAGCTAATCCAATTTGGCATGAAAAAAATAAAAATAGTATTTATTTTGGCACTGATTGCAAATTTTTCAATGGCCCAGGTATTAAGTCCAACGGTAGTAGCCACGGGTGGAGGGTATTTTGCAACAGCTTCGGCTTCAGTTAGTTTTACGATTGGGGAGACCGTTATTGAAAGTTATTCCGCAGGAAGTGTGGGTTTGACGCAGGGTTTTCAGCAAGGGGGCAGAATTCCAAGGATTACCGGCCAGATGACCTATAATAATGCCTTGAATTCACCATTAAATGGTGCTAAGATCTACCTGAAAACACTGGCTGGCATAGTTGCAGACTCTGCTGTTACAAACAGTGCAGGTCAGTTTATTTTTTACAATGTTAATACAGGAACCTATGTTTTTAATGCTGCAACAACAATTCCACTTGGTTCAGTAAATGCTGTTGATGCACAGATCGTGCTGAAACATTTTGTGCATATGACAACTCTTACCGGAATGAATAAAACAGCCGGCGATCTTGATCTGTCGAACTACATTAACAGTATTGATGCCTTATATATAGCAAAACGATTTACATTTCTTATCAATTCGTTTCCTTCGGGCGACTGGCTGTTCACGAAAGATACTATTACCGTGGCAGCTTTCCCGTTTGCTCATAACCTGAAGGCTCTTTGCTTCGGAGATGTGAATTCTTCATACATTCCGCCTTTAAAAACTGATTATCAGAACAGTCTTACAAAAGCCGGCACTCAGAAGTTTTCGGATTTGAACCATGTTGAAATACCTGTAATTGCAGAAGAGGCAGTAAGTCTTGGATCAGTTTCCTGGGTTATGGAGCTTCCTGAAAATGGATTTGAGGTAAAAGATGTCCGTATGAACACAGGCAAAGGCCAGCTGGTGTATAATGTTTCAGGCCATGAGTTAAGGCTTTGCTGGTATTCTGCTGAGCCGATTTATCTGAAGAATAGCGATACAGTGTTCTTTATCAATGCTCAGATCACTGATGATCTGCTTAAACAGCCCAACAGCATTGAGTTTAAGCTCACTCAGGAATCTGTCTTCAGCGATCAGTTTGGACGGGAATTGAGCCAGCTTCCATTCAGATATCCTTCGCTTGATTTCACCGGAAATCCTGGTGAATTTTTTATTTCATCAAACTATCCAAACCCGGTTCAGGACATAACATCCTTTAGGATTGGATTGCCTGAAGATGCTGCTATAATGTTAAGAATTTTCGATCTGCCCGGCCAGGAAATCCGGTCTGTTGATTTAGGCAATATGGAAAAAGGAGTACACGAATTGCAATTCAACCTTAATAATCTGGCACAGGGAACTTATATTTACCATATTGAAGCAGAAACTTCAGCAAAGAAATTCACTGCTACTGGGAAAATTGAGGTGTCGCGGTAATTGTATCGCTTTGGATCTTGTGTTTAGCCGCTCTAATGCCTATTTTTTGTTGGTAAGAAGGAAATCAATTTTGTTATCAAATTTCACCCGCAAGAAAAAAGTCATCAACGGTATTTTGTGATCCTTGTGTTAAAATCAATCATCTGGAAATAACCACAAAGAACACAAAGAAAATCACAAAGTTCACAAGTTGAACAATGAAATAGTTTCCTTTGTTTTAAAAATAAAGGTTATGTTGCCGGATAATGTGGGGATCAATAAAATGAAGGTTTGGAACACAGTTTAAATTGCACTTGGGGTTAACAAATTGAGCCGCATCGCGGCTTGAGACTGCCTGGCATATTTGTAAATCAAATAGCCCGGTAAAATTGGTAAATTAATGTACCAGTTTACCAATGTACCAGTTTACCAATGTACCAATGTAATAATTAAATCAGGTCAGAAGCGCTGACTGATAGTTGCGTAAAGCCGGTTCAGGCTGTAATCCTTCTGAATTGTTGTTTCATAATTAACTGAGCAACTGAGCTTTTTGTAAATTCTCCATGAAATTCCAAGGTCTGCAATATTCTGCTTTAATCCCTCCGAACTGCTAATATAGGTGTAATCAACATAGTTGTAGTTGAGTTCAGCTAAAAGCCGGCCTTTCAAAAAATCTTTCGATAAACCGGCACTGTATATTTTCCCGTTTATGTAGGAAGATTCAAGAATTGTAGCTGAAAGTGTTGCTGCAACATTAATCCGGGGAATCTGGCTGTAAGTGGCGTATCCATAGAAGTTTCTGGAAGGGTGAAGATCGTTTTTCTGCGATCTGTATCCAGCGTTACCACCGATTGATAATCTTTTAAATGGCTGATAATTAACCTGGAGATTGTATCCTTTCTGAGTTTCCTGCTGCAAAATTCTATCGATAATATTTTCCTTCCAGGATTCGTAATAGAGAATATTCTGCCGTTCGCTATACGAAATGGAAGCTGACAGTTGCTTAAGAATTCTATATCTGAGGTTTAGGTATAAATTTGATAGTCGTGGTGAATTATCAGTTGTTTCTGCCACTTTTTTAAAGAGGTCGATTTCAGCTGAACCAAAGAAGCTCAGTTGAGGAATTATCATGTTTGAATGTTGCAAATAGGCAAATCTGCGGTCTGTTTTAGCTGAATATTGTTGTTCGACAAAAGCAACAGTTGACTGGAAGAAGCCTTTTTTGGTGGCGATGTCATGAGAGATATAACCTCCATATTGCATCAATTTTGAATTGAAGCTGTAATCGCTGATATCAGGGCGGAAACCGGAGATAATACCTGTTGAAAAGGCATGAAATGAATGTTCAAACTGCAAGCCATCGATAGCGCCAAGATTCGAAATCCTGGAATTTATTTTGCGACCCAGCGAAAGTGTAGAATTTTTGCTGAATTGGTAGCTTAGCGACAAGTCGTAGATTTTAAATCCATAGAAATGATTGTTTTTAAGCGAATCCCATTCATGATCTTTTTGTGTAAATGATATGTAGCATTCAGAACTTAGTTTTGAATTGCGGATATTATTTGCATTTAAAGATAAGGTATAGCGCAGCCTTTGTGAATTTTGGGCAGGAGAGTTCGAAAAATCTGAGATTGATGAAACTGAGATCCGTCCTGAGATAAGTTGTTTATTTGGAGTAAATTTATTTCTGACTAGAGGCAGAGTATCTTTTTGATCGTTATTCAGAAGTTTTGAAGTTAACTCTGGTTTTGTTTCTGATTTTACTAAAGGAGTTTCCGTTTTTTTGTTGCCGGTGCAGAGGATATCTGAAACAGCAGGTTTAAATGCCTGGGAAATACTGCTGCATACGCAGGATGTAGAGGACAGATCCCGTACCATTAAAACAGGGGTGTACTTTCCTCCCTGATTTATATACAGCGTATCACCATCAAGAATTCCTGCAGTTGAAGAAAATTTCACATACACGTTCTGAGGAGTCACGTAGGAAACTTTCCCTTCGAGACGTTTATTATTATCCTGTCCCCGGCTGAGAATGCTCATCAGAAGGAATATGAATGTAATAAGGACAGATCTTGGCATCGTATGTTATTTAAAGTGCTTTTGATTCGGGCTTACTGATTTTTTTGCACTCCCGTTCGGATGGCAGGAATAGCAGGCTGTGCTGTTATAGGAATACCCGCTTACACCTCCATGATTTCCATTTGTGCTTGATTGGGGATGACAGGAAGTAGTGCAGGTAAATACAGTATAATTTGATGAATTTGTATGACAATCGCTGCAATGGCTCCATTGATTTTTATGTTTTCCGGAGTAAATCGGGAACCATGGATCGTGGTTAAATGTAGCTGGAGTCCATGAATTCTGCGAATGGCAGTTGGCACAATTTGTCGGGAACTGAGCACTTGAATGATTTGGATTTGTGGTTTGGTTGTAATTTGTAAGATGGCAGCCAACACAAGTAGTAGGTGTTGTAGTATAATTATTATTGATATGGCAGGCCGAACAGCTTAAGGTAGTATGAAAACCTGCAATAACGTAAACGCTATTGTGGTTGGGGAACAGAGCAGGTTGCCAGCCTGCAGGAGTATGGCAGGTTGAACAAGAGGTTCCGATTCCGGCTGCACTGTGATTAGGATTGGTAGTAGCTGTATATTTAGTCATATGGCAACTCTCGCAGGCAGTTGGTGTACCTGCATAACCATTTGTATGACATTTGATACAGGCAACACCTACATGCTGACCGGTTAATGGGAAATTTGTTGTATTGTGGTTGAAATTTGCAGGTGACCAGCCCACAGTGGTATGGCAAAGTAAGCAAGTTGTCGGAAAATTTGAGGTAACATGATTGGGATCAGTTGTTGCTGTATAATTTGAATGATGACAATTGTTACAATCACTTGAAATTGATCCGAAAACGCCTGAAGTATGGCATTTGATGCATTTTACATTTTCATGCCCGTATGTTAAAGGGAATTTTGTATGATTAAAATTGCCAGACCATTCGAAGGAAGTTACTTTGTGGCATTCGTAACAGTTTGTGGAAAATCCTGCACTAATGTGATTAGGTTTGCTTGTAGATGCATACTTCGATTGATGGCAGTCGTTGCATTCTACTCCAATAGCTTCGAAGCGGAGTAAAGATCCTGATTTATGACAGGAATAGCAATCGGCAGTTGCATGAGCACCAAGCAGCGGAAATCGCCCTTGCTGATGTATTTGTGTTGCATTAGTGATTATCCATGATTTCGGAGTATGGCATTTTGAGCACTCAAGTCGGGCGGTTTCGTTATGCCGGTCGGCATGGCAGCTGACGCAGGCAGTTTTTGCCTCCGAAAAAATCAGGGAAGGGTGACAGGCCCTGCAAGTGGTTTCAACATGTTGCCCTGTGAGCATGAATGCGGTTTTACTGTGATCGAAAGAATAGTTCTTTTTATCGAATTCCCATCCTTTCGAAGAATGACAAACATTGCAATTTAACTGAAAATCCTTACCATGAGGAGAATCAGAAGCAGGATATCCGAACCAGAACAGCAGGAACGGAAGAATTAATGACAGGTTTTGCATGTTACATCTTTTATTTTGTACTGAACATAAGTTTTCTGATCTATTGTAACTTTTTTATGGCATTTTGCGCAGGCAACTGTTTCGTGTTTGCCGTCGAGTTTGAAAGAGGCGAGGTTATGATCGAATTTTAGTACAGGCCACTTTTCAAACCCATGGCATTTCTCGCAATCGCAGGTTTCTGTCCTGCTAAATTGCCCGTAATGAGCATCTGTATGGCATTGGCAGCAATCCATCGTCATTGCAGAGAACTTCTGAACTTCTTGTCCCTTGCTGTCTTTTTTAAAATGACAGGCTTTGCAGTTCTGCTTTGCATGGGTACCATTAAGCTTAAAATTCGTTTTTGAGTGGTCGAAGGTAACATTGCTCCATCTGCTCTGATCATGGCAGTTTTCGCAGCTTGAATCGGGATAAAATTTTATATTAAGATAGCGCTCATGTATATTTGTGTGGCAATCGTAACAATGTATTCCGATGTTTCTGAAACTCCATTTTTCCTGTTTTTTATGGCAGGCAAGGCAGGGTGTTGCGACATGTGAACCCTGGAGCATGAATTTGTAATTATTGTGTTGTTCTATCGTAAAAGTAGAGCCCTGAAATCCATTGTTTGTATGGCATTTGATGCAATCCTGCGGAACTCCAAGGTTTGTAAACTGATTGTCGTGATAATCTTTATGGCAATTATAGCATTTGTCGTGTTTAACCGGATCGGTAACTTTCGTTTTATGACATAAATTGCAGGCCACATTCTTATGTTTTCCCTCCAGTTTGAAATCAGTTTTATCATGATCGAAACCACCTGTTTGCTTAATGGTTTTGAATGAAGTTTCGGTATGGCACTGGCTGCAGTTGGTTCCAAACTGCTTGTGATGAACATCAGTATGGCAGTCGGAACAGGCATTAAATTTGAGCCCTGTGAAATTCTGGAATTTTTTGCCTTCTCTGGTTTCTGTTTTGTGGCATTTTATGCATTCAACTTCCTGGTGTTTGCCAATAAGTTTGAATTTAGCTTTTGTATGATCAAACTTCGAAGCGGGTTTAAATGCTTCAAAATCGTGACAATCTGAACAAATTAGTGAAAGTGTTTTCTGGTGATAATCAGCATGGCATAAAGCACATTTCTGATCAAGGCCCAGGAAGGTGAATTTCTTTTTCTTAATATCGGGCTTTGAAATGAACTGAGGTTTATGGCAGTCGTTGCAAAGTTTTTTTGCATGTTTCCCGGTTAGCGTAAACCCTGTTATTGTATGATTGAACTTTGTCTGATCGAATTTAACAATCTTAAATTTAGTGCCATGATGATCGTTGTGACACAGACTGCAATCCTTTCCCTTAACTGCCGGAGAGCTGTGGTAGCCTTTCTGAATGTCAATTCTTGCTTTGATTTCGGTATGGCAGGCAAGGCATTTTGCATTTGTAACTTTGTTGCCAAGGTCGTGGCAGTTTGTACAGTTTGAGATCCCTTCGAGATGCGTATGCGGCTCAGCAAGCGGGCCTGGCGAAATTTGAGCAACTGTCCGAAGGCAGACGATAAGGAATAAAAGGATTAAAGTGAAAGATATCCTCATTTTTATATATCGTTAAATGTTAAGCATCAGCGATTAACATTGAATAAGTGGCATTAGTGTTTTAAAATAGCATCACCGAATTTCGTTGAAATCTGAAGTCCTATTTTGGTTAAAAACTGAGTTGGAAGTTCTCCTCCGGCAAAAATATAAACGAGGTCATTTTTTATTTTAACAGGAGTAGCATCATTATTTGAGTTAAAAGTAACCTCATCTTTAGCAATATTAATTAAATTAGTATTAAAACGCAGATCAACCCTGCCATTTGAAACAGCTTCATTTATCCTTTCTTTATTTTTTGGTTTGATCCTGGAAAAGACATCCCCACGGTAGGAAAGAATAACGTTGTTCTGATCAGCGAGCAGGAGGGCAGATTCAATTGCCGAATCGCCACCACCTACAACAATAATGTTTTTACCTGTGATAGCCTCTGCTTCAAGTAAGCGGTATGCTACTTTCTCTGATTCTTCGCCGGGAACGCCCAGTTTTCTGGGAGAACCCCGCCGGCCAATTGCCAGAAGCACGTATTGAGCGGAATAATGGTCTCCTTGTTTTGTTTCGATTTTAAAACACCCATTTTCCTGTTTAACAGTTTCGACTTTAGAATTTTCTTTTAATTGAATGTCATTTTTTGAAATTACCTCTTTCCATAAATTCAATAATTCCGATTTGCTGGTTTCAAATAATTTCACTTTCCCATATAAGGGCAGATCCATCGTACTTGTCATCACAATTTTGGACCTTGGGAAGGTAAAAACTGTGCCTCCAAGACTATCCTGTTCAAGAACCAGGCAGTTAAGCTTATGTTTTTTTGCATTCAATGATGCTGAAATTCCGGCAGGACCTGCTCCAACAATAATAAGGTCATAAATACCATCTTTCGTCTTAATTCCGGACTTCACAATATTTTCAACAGCCTGTCGTCCCTGTTCAACAGAGTTTTTAATGAGGCCCATGCCACCAAGTTCGCCTGCAATAAATATCCCGGGAATATTTGTCTCGAAATTCTGGTTTACATGGGGTAATTCAACTCCTCTTTTTTCTGTTCCGATACAAAGTGTAATAGCATGTGTGGGACAGGCATGAAAACAAGCACCATGTCCGATACACTGAGAAGCATTAATTGTAGTTGCGCGGCCGTTAACGATTCCGAGAATATCATGTTCGGGACAGGCAGTGATACAGGCACCGGTTTTAATACAGCTGTTTGGATCAACAACGGGGTGTAAGGAAACAGGTTCATACAGTCCGTCGATTTTAGCTTTTGCAATTTTAGCTTTTACAATGTCTGAATTTCGTTTTTGTTTCCAGAGGTAAAAAAAGATAACTATGAAGCATAGCAATGCTGCACTGCCATAAATAATAATATTTTCTGCTAATAATTCCATTTTACAAGATCCACCTGTATCCGAAAACTATAGTAACTGTAACGTGAATAATCATAATAATAAGCATCACAATCGCGAAGGGGAGATGAGCAACATGCCAGTATCTGAAAAGGTTTTGCATCAGCATTAATCTGCCAATTCTTTTATTTAAAGAGATTTCACTTCTTACAAGTTTCAGAACCTGTTTGTTTTCAGATTTTGTAAGGTTTTTATCTTTAATAAGCATTTTTACTTTCTGAAGTGAAATGGAGTTATCATAAGGAAGATCAATATTGTAATTCTTTTTAAGAGTTTCACTAATACCAGATTGCAAATCCCGGATCTCAGTTAAGCTAAGCTCGCGGCCTTCAATGGTTCGCGGAATTTGAATGTAGATAAAACGGCCAATTATCCCACTGAGAAAAACTGCTACCATGCTCCAGAAACTAATCGCAACCAGCCCCCCAATTTTGAATGAAGTGTGAAACATAACTAAAACAGGGCCCAGAGTACAAAGAAAAATGTGGAATTCAAGCCAATGTTTTAAAATGCCTGCCCGGGATAAAGAGCGCATTCGTTTTCGTGCAATGTATAAACCAACCCCGAGAAGCATTGAAAAAGATCCGATAATTCCGAAGCCATGTCCCCAGGAACCACTGGGTTTTAAAATAGTGTTATTTGGATGGAAAAAGCGTTCTTCAATACCTGTTTTGTAATAAGAATATCCCAGGTTTGAAATGTAAAAAAATGTAAATGCAACAATCAAACACAGGATTACAATATATACTTTGTGAACTCCCGACATGTGAAAAGTTTTGATTTAGTCATAGTCACAAAGGTCTTAAAATATAGTCTGTATAGCAATCGTTCATTCTAATACGGAATGATTACAAATAGCATAGATGCATCTGTTGAGAAAATTATTTATGAGGTAAGGAAACAAAAAAAGTACTTCCGGTACCGCGAGTGCTGCTTACCCAGATAGTTCCATTATGTTTTGTGATGAAGTCTTTACATAGAATAAGGCCAAGACCAGTGCCAGTATCATTATTTGTGTCTTTAGAAACTACAAGTTTATCAATTTTAAACAGCTTGTTAATATATTCCTGGGTCATTCCATGGCCGGTATCGCGGATGGAAATAATGATTTTGTCGTTTTCTTTAACAGCAGAAATAAATATTTGTCCGCCGTTATTTGTGAACTTAATAGCATTCGACAGAATATTCCGGATAACGGTTTGGATCATATTTCTGTCGGCTGTTAATTCCAGTCCTTCATCCACGAATGCTTCAACAGTTATATTTTTTGATGAAGAAGCTGCACCTGAAAGTGCGATTGTATCCATAATAATGTCGGAAACCAATAGTTTTATAGGTATAAATGGGATAATTCCTTTTTGCGCCCTGGCCCAGGTCAGCAGGTTATTTAATAAGCTGAACGTTCGTTTAGCAGAGCTGTTGAGGTTTAACAGAATTCTGTTTCTTTCGGAATTTGATATATCATCAGCATCAGAAATCAGGATATCAAGCATCCCAAGAAGAGTGTTGAAAGGGCTTTTGAGATCGTGTGCTATTATTGTGAAGAATTTATCTTTAGCGGCGTTGCTTTCTTTTAGCTTTTCTTCGGATTCCAACAGGGCCCGGGTTCTTTCTTCAACAGTTGACTCAAGTTGTTTATTATACCTGTTAACTAAAATGAACCTACTGGTAAGAAATGCAATAGCAATAATGAGAAAAACAGTCAAACCTAAAAACCACCACCTGAAAAACAAAGGTTGGTTAATTGTAATTGTCTGAGCACATACAGCCGTACTCCATACACCGGCTGCATTTTTAGCCATAATGCAGAAATGATATGTTCCAGGCTGAAGATTACTAAAAACAATTTCATCAGTTGTATAAGGTTTCTCTTCTGACCAGGTACTGTCGGTTTCCATGATTTTATACCTGTATGTTACTAATTTTTCATTCAGGAGAGATGTAATTCGAATATGTAAGGTCAGACTATTATTAGTGTTCTCTAGAACGTGTGGTTTATCAAAATTAAGACTGTCTTTTCCGGCAGTAAAATATATCAGGTTTATTATTGGCGGCGGTATTTTATTAAGGTCAAATTCGAATTCAGGCTGGTAAACTGTTATCCCGTTATTTGTACCAAACCAGATGTGATTCTTGCTGTCAACAATACCTGCTGACCTGTTAAGTTCCTGTCCCGACAAGCCATCGGTAACTGTGAAGTGATCAAGTTTTCTTCCATTCCATCTGTATATACCATTATCTGTTCCAACCCATAAATTACCTGTATTATCACCAATAATCAGGTAAACCGGATGCCGGATAACTATTTTCTTTTTGTCAGCATTTACCAGATTAGTCCCATCAATAAAAAATAGTCCTGCGGAGGTTCCTACCCATCTTGTCTGATTTGAATCAATATAAACAGAATAAATACTGTTTGCCTGAGTGTTGACCTTTGAAGTATAGAAAATCTCAGTATTGTTTTTATATTCTATTAAACCTCCGCTTATTGTGGCAATGAATATTGAATTATCAGGACCGTTAAATAGTTTTCGAATTGAGGAGGATCCGGTTTTTCTAAGGGGAATGATTTTAAATTTGCCATTTACAAATTCAAGGAAATTTGCATTTGTTGCGGCATAGATTTTTCCGGCAGGTGTACAGATAACGCTATTGGTAACTTTTCCGATGCCTTCTGGTTTACGAAACCATGTAATACTTTTATTTTTATTTATCCTTACTATGCCCTGGGTCGACACAGCAGCCCACAGATTTCCCTGTTTATCTTTTGCAAGTTCAAGAATTCTGGAAAGATTTTGTCTTTTTTCTTCGGATTGGATCAGAATTAAATGAGTGAATTTATTGTTCTCAAGAAAAGAAATCGCACCATAATGTCCGAATGCAAATTTCCCGGGACTTAGCTCGATGGCGGAAGCTACTTCATCATTAAAAAGCCCGTTATCTGAAGTATAGGAAGAAAATCTCCTTGATTGTATTTTAGTAATTCCCCTATATCCTGTAATCCAGGTATTTAATTCCCGGTCGATAAAAATATCTGTAGCACCATCGGAAATAAGTCCGCTTTTTCTATCCAGGAACTCCTGACCTTCTGTTTTAAACAGGTAATGGTTTACAAAGAAGGGACTACCATAATATAAACCTCCTGTTTTGTCTGGCTTTACAAAAGCACGCCACCCGGGATCAACATCTGTAAACTGGAAGCTGGATGTCAAGATGTTAATTTTAGAATCTTCAAGAAATCCTATCCACTTATCAGTTAGAATGTATAGTCTGAATTTTTTTTCACTTGAGGAAGGGGTGTCAACAGCTAGCGATAAAATTCTTGCATTGGGAAGAGCAGGATCCTGCACTTCAGAAATCTTACCATTCTTTAGTATTGAAAGACCAAGGTGAGTGGCAATGTAAATCGACTGTTCATTGTATTCAATATCGTAAATTGTGTTGCTTTTAAGTCCATCAGCGGTTGTAAAGTTCTTCCAGTGTCCATCCTGATATAGAAAAACCCCGTTTTCGGTTGTCCCACATACAATCTCAAGCTTACCGTTTATATAATAAACTTCAAAGGCAGTATACAAAAAGCCTTTATGAAAAGTGTTTGTTGTAACATCACTTTTCCATCGGGTGCCGGTAAAAATAGAAGGCAATAGTGCACCTTCTCCTGGAAGTGCCCAGAGATTCCCTTTCTGGTCTAGTCTGATAAATGAATAACTCTGAGAAACTAAACCATCGTTATTTGTGTAATTTTTAAATTTTAAACCATCATAGGATGAAATTCCATTGCGGGTAGCAAACCACATAAGCCCATTGGTATCCTGCGCTATACTGTAAACCAGAGAACTGGATAATCCGTCTGATTCAGAATAAGTTGTGGTTAAATACCGCTGCGAATACGCCTCAACCGGAATGCATATACCGACTATCCAAAGTGCAAAAGCACATGAACGCATCCATCCTGATAAATTGGCAAAAATCATAACGTATCGCTATCAGGAATCCCCCCCCCAAATAACTCCACTAAAGTAGTTTATTTTTTTTGCATATCTGACAAATGTGAATCTTTAATTTACTTTGAAATATTGAGTTTACTTGTATAGCGCTTTCCTCCCAGATTCAAGTTCATGATATAGATTCCATTTGTCAGATTCTGCGTATCAAACACTTGATAATGAGATCCGGAAGCAGTACGGATGTTTTCAACTGAACTCACCTTCTGGCCCATCATGGAATAAATATCTACACTAACTGATGCTTCTTCAGCAAGAAAATAGTGAACATTAACCTCAGTTTTTGCAGGGTTTGGGAAGATGGAAATGATACCATCCGGGTTACCAATTTCGGTAGTTCCAACAAGAATTGTTGCATAGCAACTCTGGAAAATTTCTTTTGTAGTCTGATCCTGTAACCAAACCACAACACCAAGGTCACCGAATTCTTCCACTGAGTTTTCGATTGCATTGTTAATAGGAGATAAAGCATTTGGCGGCAGACGATAAATACCCTGGAAGGTATAGGTTAGAGACTGAGTAACATTTGTTCCTGCTACAAGTGGAGCCAGGCTTGTTCCCATTGCATCCGGAACCATTTTCTTCATTACGTATTTGAATTCAGTTTCTCCGTTAGTTCCAGTATTATTGTGCGTTGTATATTCAAATATTGCGACCTGCATTTTCAGGTTATTGCTCTGAATATCTGCAACCGGGTTAATATTGATATTCATATCCACTGTATTGCCGGAAATTGTATAATTTGCCGAAAGATTTACAAAGGAAGGCACATTGTATCTCGCATTCAGCTGGGCCGAAGTATAGGAAGATGTATTAATCCCAAGTCCGCCATCAACCCATAATTGAGGTACAGAATTTACTCCATAAAAGGTACGTCTGTCGCCACCTTCAGCGGTATAGTAAGGATCGCCGTTTCCAGGCCAGCTCATCTGGTATTTCAAACAAACCCATTTCCCCGGATTCGCTGCAAATTGAGTAGCCAGGTTCTGATTGCCGGCAACACAAGGTGCACAGGTTGAACTTGTAAACGATTCATGCATAGGCAGTCGTTGTACAATCTGATTTACAACATTTACCAAAAGTGTAACGGTGTCGTTTGCATTGTTCTGATCAGGATTTCCGTTTATGTTACTTGCCCATACCTTGAGTGTGTAAAGCCCGATGGCTGCCGGTGTCCAGCTTTGAGGATGTGTATAGGTATAATTTGCATAAGTATTTAAACTTAGTCCTGTAACATTGAAAGTAAGCGGACTTCCACCATTGATATTATAATTGATGTTCATTGAATTTACCGTTTCGCTTCCAAGGTTGGTCAACAACCCCGTTACTGTAAATGGCGCAGTAGCAATTGGAGCTATCGGATAAATATTCAGGGATTTCATCCAGATATCATGCGTTGGCAAAGTTCCCGGAATGAATTCATAATAGGTGTTGTCGGCAGGGGTGGCATTTGCACCAGCCAGGCAGGCAAGAGAAGGAGACCCTGCAACCTGGAATGCTGTAGTGCTGTTAATCTGAATTCCGACCGTTAGCGTGGAAGCGGTACCCGAAAAACGCTGATCTACAATATAGATCTTGTTCGTGCTTTCTTCGAGAACGAAACTCCAGTACTGCCAGCTGCTTGTATTATCACCGGTATAGGAAGAAAAAAGAATCCAGAATTGCCTGTTCGGAGCAGTTCCAAAGACTTTTGAAACGATGTTGTCGTTCGATCCTATCCCCTGAACTCCCCAAACACATAAGGAGTTATCCGGAATTGAGCTGCTTGGAATTGCAGTATTGGTAAAAGATGGAGCAACACCCACGCTGGAAGCGAACGTAAGAACACCAGAGTTTGACACGAAATAATTATTCACCACATTCCCATTAAATGTAAACGGGAATGGCAAAGTAGCCTGTGCCGACCATGCTGCACTGCTGCCTGGCCCCTGCACTAGAGTCCAATCTGCTGGTAATCCTGAACCAACAGGATATTCTCCATCGTTGTTAAGTCCACCCGGATTTTGTCCGGCAGAAATATGAGGTATGTAGTAATACTGACCATAACTAAAGGCAATATTTAAAAACAGCAACACCAGGATTGTAATTTTTTTCATGTCAATTCAGTTTAGCGGTTATAAAGCAAAGCTAAATAATTATTAAAGGATTTCGACAATAAATTTGAAATCTATACCTTCGCGGCCAATTAAAATCTATAAAAATGCGTCTGTTAACAATTATTTTAATCAGCATCATCGGTATTGTGCCATTTTCTGCTCAATGTCAGAAATTGGATAAACCCCTTGCAAAGGGCGTTCATAAGGTCCTTATTCAGGAAGTTTTACAAACCAGCGCGTATACCTATTTAAACGTAAAAGAGGATACATCTCATCAATGGATAGCAGTGCCCAGAATGGAAGTAAAAACGGGAGAAACCTGTTATCATACAGGCGGAATGGAAATGACAGATTTCAAGAGCAAGGAACTTAACAGGACTTTTCACTCAGTGCTTTTTATGGATGGTGTTAGTATGACGCCTGACGGAAGTGATAAAAAAGGAATGGAAGTGCCTAATCACAATTCAAAACCTAAACTTGTTAAAAAGGAAATTAAAATAGAGCCAGCTAAAGGAGGAATTTCTATAGCCGGTTTATACCAGAAGAAAGATGCCTATGCTGGTAAAAAAGTTCGCGTTAAAGGACAGGTGATGAAATTTAATGAGGGTATAATGGGGAAAAACTGGGCACATCTTCAGGATGGCAGTTCTGCAGGTGAGGATTTCGATCTTACAGTGACCCTTGCTGCTACTCTAAAGGTTGGCGATGTTGTAACCGTTGAAGGAAAAATCACCTTAAATAAAGATTTTGGATCTGGTTATTTCTTTAAACTTATTATGGAAGATGCTGTAATTCTGCCATAATAATCAGCACACAAGCACACTAACACATTTGCACCAACAGATGTTCCTGTGCGAATTAACTGATTTGAGCTGATAACCGGTTTTAATGAAGAGGTAAAACGGAAGTGAAAATGAAATTATTTTTTTCTGGTTTTCTGGTTTGCTGGTGTGTTAGTATGTTGGTGCTGATTATTCGCGTACTATTGATAAGCAGGAGAATAATTCCTGCTTGATGATGTATGTCCTGTGCTATGGCAGGTAATCGTGCATGAGTTCGTTGCGGTTCCGGCAGCATGTGCAAATGCATTCTGAGTAGTTGTTGTAACAGAAGTCAAACAACTTGGCACATTCCTGTCGAAATTGATATTGTGGAACTGCTCACTCCCGTGAGAATCATGACATAAATAACATTCAGCATTCTGTCCATTAATATGCGTATCATGAAATGGGTATCTGGAGTTTGAGCTATTCGACCAATATGTTCCGTCCTGATGACATTTTCCACAAACATCACTTGAATTTGCAAGCGTACCCGAATGATAGGTTTTAAAATTCACGGCAGCACCTGTTGTTTTCTGATCAAGAAGATGAAGGTTCTGTGAACCGTGAGGTCCGCGTCCTTGTCCTGATGTTGCAAACAAAGGGTTACTATGGCAACTTGTGCAATACATCCGGGAATTCGAATTCCAGCCTGCCTGGAAAGTAGCAGCGTTAATATTAAGATTTTTCCCAACAGCCATTACAGGATGATAGGATGCATTGTTCGGATTGTACTCCGAAGCCATGTCACGGGAGTCTGCAATCTGTCCGTTTGTTCCTCCTGTGGTTAGTTTTTTTAATCCATCTGCCACAATTGCAGTGCCATTCCAACCTCCCGGAAGGTAAGTAGGTAAGCTTGTATAGCTTGAATGGCATTTGTAACAAACCTGGTATTCAGCAGTTACGCTTGGCATCCAGGTGAAACCTGTAGGTGCTCCGGCTCCTGCATAGCTTGGTTCTACCCCTGATACTCCAATCATTGTTGGGTAGAGTGTTGGTGCAGTTGCTGTTCCGGCTTTTACACCATGCGGGTTGTGGCAATCCACACATTCAATATGCCGGTTTGTTCCACCAAAGGATGCTCCGCTGCTTTCGCCTGGAGTATGTTTTCTGTAGGTGGCTGCAGGATCGTGCTTGTAAAAGTCTGTAGCTGTATTGGTGTAAGTACTGAATGCAAGGTGAACCTTAACTGTTGCTGTACCTGATGCTCCATGGCAGCTAAGACAGAAACCTTCTTCTTCATTCATCAGGTCGGTTCCTGTTCCTGGTCCGGCGTAATCAAATGGACCTATCATTGTGCTTTTGTTCGATCCATGACCATTATCATGACAACTCAAACAGGTTTGTGATGTTTTATGAGATGAATTTGTCCACATCGCTGCATCAATAATGGGAACTGTAACTCCATCACTAAACGGAGTTGTCGAACCATAAGCTCCATTTGCATCATGGCATTTCAGACAGAAACCCTCAACACTTGCTTTATTAAGCGGATCATATGTAATAACATTCATGAATCCCAGATCCGGATCGAGTAATTTCACAGTACCGCGCATATGATCTCCCATGAAATGGCATTTAATACAATCTGCTGCATTCGGAACTGCACTTGTAACATGGTGAGAGGTCCGTTTAAAATCGCCTCCGGTACCTAAACCATTGCCCAGGTTGTCGACAATCTGCCGCCTGCCGCTAACTGGCCCTACACCAGGTTTATCAGTAACTGCATTATGGCAATCGAGACAATTTGTTGATGCATAAAATGCATTGTTATGCGTATGGCAGCTTGTACAACTCTGGTTGGATGGGTTATGACGAGGGTCGGTTGTGCCACCCGATGTATTGGTATAATGGTCTGTGCTGGTATGACAAACTTCGCACACCCCATCAAATGTACCTGAGCCGTCTGCATAGTTGCCAGGTACAGTATTTGCTGTAAAAACAACTGTTTTATTCCCACTGTTTGGTGTGGCAATCGTATTTCTAACCATGAATATATTGCTCTTGTCAACACTGTGGGTATAATGACAGGTTTTGCAGGTCATTCCTTCGTGATCAAGGGTGATGGTCGCACTTTTTTCAATATGGCAGCTTGTACAAACTGTATTATTGTTAGTTGCCTTAATCAGGTTACCATCGGCAGATGCTGCATAATGCGTCTGATGACAACTACTGCATTCAACTTTTGAATCCTCATAGCTGAAAGGAGATGCAGGACTGGCAAGGAATCGGGGATCCGAAGGATTGAAAGCCACGCCTACAGGGTGAGTACCCTTGTTCGTTGACTGATTGGAAGCATAAGCACCTTTATTTCTTGCCGAGTGGCAATTTTTGCACATAGCATCGCCTGTGTTTGACTCTCTTAAGTAGTTGAGATAAACCAGTGGATTATGCTGATTGTGGCAGGTTGAACAGATAATCTGACCGCCTGGAAGCCGGGTTTGCATCGAAGCATAAGAAGGCGAATTTGTTTCGTAAAGCGCATTAACAGCTGCCTGATCCCAGCTATGTGAGTTTCCGCTTACACCTGGTATTGCCTTCATGGCATTGGAGAAAGGTTTGCTGCTGGCTGCACCATTGGAAACATGGCAGCTCATACACAGATTTGCATTTCCAGTTACACTTGTAAGTGTTGTCCCTGGTGAAGTATGATTAATATGGCATTGATTACAACTGTTATGCGGTGGGATCAAGGCCACTGCCAGTGCAGAAACAGAACCTGTAACGCAGTTATTTGCCGCTGCAACGGTAATATCGCCATCATATCCGAGAGATCCTGCTGTAACAGTTATGCTTGTAGTGCCTGCCCCTGCTGTAATTAACCAGGTAGCCGGAACAGTCCAAACATAGGTAGTTGCGTCTGGAACGGAAGCAATACTGTATATAAGTCCTGTACTTCCAATGGGAACAGATGTTGTACCAGAAATTGCACCAGGTGTGGCAATGGTTGTGGCACTCAAACTCGTAGTAAGTATATTTGAAGTAATTGATGAAGGTGTAACACACATCAGGTTGCTGGTTAAAACGCAGCTAACCTGGTCTCCTGTAGTTAGTGATGAATTACTGTAACTGCTGCTATTACTTCCAACGACACTTCCGTTAACGTTCCATTGATAGGAGGGTGCTGTGCCGCCATTGATAGGGAAAGCGGTAAAAGTTACCAAGGTACCCGGGCAAATTGGCCCTGAAGGACTTGCAGTTATACTCAAAGAAGGGGCAGGCGAAGAAACAACAGTGGTTGTACCGTTTACAACGAAGTTTCTTGCTGAAAGCGACCTGCTGGTATTGCCTGTAGCTCCGTAAAGCCTGAATTTTACTGCTTGTCCTTGTGGTACTGAAATAGAAATTGTGCCTGTTGTATAGGGTGTAGGTGTTGTTGATGCAACAGAAATATCTGCACCTATCTGTGATTCGGCTCCGCCATTAACAGAATATTTTAACTGGAAACAACGGGTAGCACTACTTGTACGATGATCGAAAGTGATTGATGTAACGGTGAGATTGTTCCCACAATTCGGTGTTACATTAAATTCAAAATAGTCGGTTGGACTTGGCGTACAAACAACTCCTTCGAAGCTTGCTGCGGTAGCACCATTTGTTGCATTGTACGAAGTAGCAGTTAATCCTGCACCAAAAGAATGCGAAGAACCACTGATGTTTCCTGATGGAACTACAGTAGCATTGGCAGTAAGTGCCCAGGTTGCAGTTGCAGTTTGAGCAAATGAACTGTTTTGTATTGAAGAAACCATCAAAAATAATGCAGTAAAAGCAACTAAAAATAGTGCATTGTTTGGTTTCATATATGGCTGTTCAAAATTGGATGTTCTTGTTTTCATAAAATTGGATATTGTTCCCGGTTCTTATCTCTGTACAAAAAATCTTCCGGTATCATTTATTTAAAACCAGTTTGGCTGTGTAAGCAGTTTCTCCGGTGATTACTTTAAGAGTGTAAATTCCATTCGTAAACATATGTAAATCTAAAGTGGCACTATAGGTTTCATTCTCTGAATTAAATGAAGGGTAGGTGAATTCAGATGAATAAATCAGCTGGCCGGTAACGTTAGTTACTTCAATGGTCAGATCTGATTCAGATGGATTACTTATTTCAAGAGTAAACAAGCCATTGGAAGGATTTGGGAAAACATTAAGGTCCATTTCCGAAATAGCTATATTATCATTTATATCAATATTATTTTTAACTGTTACCGGACGAGGATCATTATTATTGTTCACAATTACCTTGCGTAAACTTTTTACTGAACCGCAATATTGATTTGAGGCGATAAGAGTTACTGAATAAACACCAGGGAATTTATATTTATGTACCGGATTTGCATCAGTACTGGTTTTTGAATCGCCGAAACTCCAGTAATAGTACGTTGCATTCTGAGAATTATTTAGAAAAGTAACGATGGTATTGTTTGCCAGATGTGTGAATGCAGATGATGGTTTCGGATTTATAACAACAGTTGCCGCCGCCATTGGTGCCTGACCTGCACAGTATGCATCTGTGATTGAGGTGATCTGATAATTGCCGGCAGTATTGGTACTTAGAATATATTGATTGTTATTTGTTGTGATAGAAATTGGATTCTGGCCATTAACAGTATAGCTGATTGTCCATGGAGCATTCCCGCTTAAAGCGATAGGAATTGAAGCAGTTTGTCCCTGGCAGATAGAAATAGTTGAATTTTGAAAAAGTGCGGAAGGAATTGAATGCACAATGATAACATTGTTCCCTGGCAAAACAGAACCATCGCAATCCGGTCCTTTAATTCCGGTTATTTCGTAAGTACCGGCCATGTTAACTTCAAACATATACGGACTCTCAGTAATATTACTGATTACCACTGGGTTCTGATTATTAAAGGTATAGCTTAATTCCCAGGGTGCATCACCTGTTAACTGAACAGGAATAAGACTTGCAGAACCTGCACAAAGCTGATCGTTTGGACCGGAAACAAGAGCAGTAGGTATTGGTTTCTCAACAACAGTAGCACTGCCGGTAAAGCAGCTTCCTGTAAAAGCAGAATCTGACAAAGCAGATATTTTGTAGATTCCCGGCTGTGTGGCAGTTAATAAGTAGGGATTTGAAGTAATTGTAGTTATAGTTGCAGGATTCTGGTCATTAATTGTGTAAGTCAACGACCAGGGAGCGGTTCCGGTTAAATAAACCGGAATAGTTGTGGATTCACCTGCACAAACACTAAGTATATTGGTATTGATTTTTGCTGATGGTAAAGGGTCATTAATTGTGAAACGTTCGAGCGAACCATTGTTCATTGATGCAAGAAGTACCCTGTCCTGCGAATCGAAAACCACATCCATCGGTACATTCAGCTCGCCCTGCCCTGTGCCGAACTGTCCGAATTTCGTAATAAATACACCACCTTCAGTAAATACACTTATATTTCCCTGAAATGGTTCACACACATAAATATTACCACATCTCCCTGCAGAAATTCCCTGGATACGGTAAAACCTGCCATTCGAATTACCATAAGAACCTAAAACATTCACAAGGCTTCCATCAAGAGCATAAATATAAATCCGGGTTTGAAGATTATCTTCAATAGCTCCATGTTCACCAACAATTATCCTGTTATTTTTCGAATCAAATGCAAGTCCTGTAGGGAAAATAAGAGTTCCCTGCCCGATGGTCTGAACAAGTTCGCCAGCAGTATTTACAACCAGAATCCGCTGAAGTTTACTATCGGCAATGTAAAGGTGATTGTCGGGACTGAAGCAGATAGAATTCGGGAATGAGGCGCCTGAATAGAATACGGAGGTTGTTCCGTTTTGATTGACTTTAAGAATATTTCCGGAAAGGGCATCTCCGACGAAAACCTGATTTGAGTTATTAACAGCAATAGAAAGAGGAGACCCTCCAGTATATATAGTGGTAAGTAATGTCCCCGCTACATCATATTTTCTGATACTCTTTGTGTAAGAGTCGATGGCAAAAACATTGTCCGACTGGTCAATTGCCAAACGTGTTGGAGCCATAAGGCTATCAGAAATTGTGGCAGAATATTGGAAATCACCGGGAGCTACCTGCGCTTTTATAGTGGCAGTTCCCCCAAGGAATGTCACAAATAAAACTGTAAGATAAAAAAGGTTTTTCACGCTGTTGGTTTTTACAAATTTAAACATTTAGATAATTAGCCGCATGATCTTTCATTTTGGCTATGCATCATTTCAAATCATTACAAAATTGCACTTTTTTGTGACAGAAACATAAGTTCTGCCTTATCGTTATTTATTTTAAGTTAAAATTACAGTCACAAATCTTCAATTTTCACAAATCAATATTCAACAATTATTAGAACTTCATATATGCATTATTAGAAATATTAGAATACTCTTGAATTGTTCATACATGGTAAAAACACAAGCAGGAACTGATACTTTCCTTTTACCTTGCAGAATGTTTTTTAATTAATATTTATATGTGCAAATAATCGCTGAAACGCCCTATTGGCGCTTATTTGGAATTGTTATAAATTAACACTTCTATATACTTAATTTTGAATTCTTATTACCTTTGACTTCAGGTAGCGTAAAAAAAGTGAAATCCACATGAAAAGAGATTAATGATAGCAATTATAATGTAGATAATTGTTTTTGCAGATCTGATAATTAAGAAGAGTGGATTTAGAGTTTCAAATCAATTAACTTAAATAGAATCATTAACCCTAAAAATCAATTATTATGAAAATTAAACACTTACTTTTTTCGTTGTTCCTCCTGGCTACGGTTCAGGTATTAGTAGCGCAGACGATCGTAGGATCGAAACACGATTTTTCCACAGCAACATGGAATACCAGTGGAGAAATCTGTAAAGTTTGTCACGTTCCTCACGGAGCCGTGGTATTGGCAAGTGCTCCACTTTGGAGTCACACCCTGTCAACAGCTACTTATACGGTTTATTCATCACCAACAACAAATGCAGGAACACCTGCAGGTACTATTGGTCAGCCATCAGCAAGCACAAAATTATGCCTTAGCTGCCATGATAATACTGTTGCAGTAGGTGGTACCACCTTTATTGGAACAGTAGGTTCGCCTGTTGGATATGCCAATACCGGAATTGACCTCAGCAACGATCACCCTGTTTCTTTTACCTATGATGCAGCTCTTGTTGCTCTGGATCCAGGGTTGAAACCAGTTACTGCTCTTTCAGGAATTGGTACAGGAACAATTGCTTCTTCTATGCTTTTCGCAGGGAAAATGGAATGCGCTTCTTGTCATAATGTTCACAATGGTGCTGGTATTGCTCATCTTTTAGTTAAAACGAATGCAGCTTCAGCATTATGCCTTACTTGTCACATCAAGTAATACCTAAATTTAGGTAAGTGAAATTATATTGTTTGAGAAGACCATAATATTATGGTCTTCTCAAATTTTAACTCGATAGGTTTTTGCTATGAATACTCGTTTAAAGCTACTCATTTTCCTCTTAGCTCCACTGTTTTTTCTGTCGTGTTCGCGGCAGTTGAGCCCCAATAAGCAGGCAAATAGTCTGGTGATTTACCCTCCTCCTCCGGATACAACCCGTATCCAATATCTTACTACTATAAGCAATTCTCAGCATGTTACAGGCCGCCGTGGCGCCTTAGCCAGATTTGTATTGGGCGAAAAAACACCTCAGCCTGTTATCAAGCCCTATGGCATTGCTATACAGAATGGCAGGCTGTATGTTTGCGATGCAAGTATAGCAGGTTTGGAGATTATTGATTTGAATACCAAGAGTTTTGAGTATTTTATTCCGAAAGGAAAAGGACAGCTTAAGATG
The DNA here is from genome assembly GCA_903923925.1 of uncultured Bacteroidales bacterium. Taxonomy (GTDB): domain Bacteria; phylum Bacteroidota; class Bacteroidia; order Bacteroidales; family CAIXZF01; genus CAIXZF01. Next base: position 687 of record CAIXZF010000060.1, on the reverse strand, counting down.
CCGGCCAATTGTGCCCTCGATTCAACAGGGAATTTGTATGTAGCCGATGCTTCACGCCGGCAGATTGTTGTTTTTGATGCTTCAGGAAATTATGTTGATGCCTTTGGCGAGGCCAATGATGCCAAACCAACCGACATTTCTGTATCAGCAGGTAAATTATGGGTACCGGATGCAGCACACAACGTAGTAAATGTGTATAAACAGGATACACGCAAGCTATTGTTTTCGTTTCCCGATAGTCTTGAAACCGGCGATGGACATTTGTTTCAGCCGGTAAATATCTCGGTACGCGGAGATAATGTTTATGTAACTGATTTTGGTGATTTTAAGGTGAAGATGTATACAAAAAAAGGAGAATTTGTTTCTTCAATAGGAAGTTTTGGTAATACACCCGGGCAGTTTGTAAGACCCAAAGGGATAGATGTTGACCGGGATGGGATCCTGTATGCTGTAGATGCAGGATTTGAAAATATACAGATGTTTAACAGGGAAGGCCAGTTACTCATGTATTTCGGTGGTCCGTATAAAGGACCCGGCGATATGTGGTTACCTGCCAAAGTAGTTATCGATTACGATAATCTGAAATTTTATCAGAGCTATGTAGATCCCGGATATAAGCTGAAGTACCTGATTCTGGTAACGAATCAGTATGGTCCTGATAAGATCAATGTTTATGGTGCTGTTGAT
>CAIXZF010000059.1 GCA_903923925.1 uncultured Bacteroidales bacterium | reverse complement strand
TTCTAATTGCAAATTTCTAATTGCAAATTAGCATTGCATGGTACCACCGCTGAGACGTAGCATGCTACGTCTCTACCACGGGGTATGCGGGGGTTATTTTTTTTGATTTTCAAATCGTTTAGAGGCTGCCGCTACCTTTTTTCTTTTCGCGTTTTGCTTCTTTTGCTGCGCGCTTTTCTTTAAGACTTAAAACAGCCTCCTTTTTAACCGATTTTTCTTTGTTAACTTTTTCTTTCGACATATTGATGAAGTTTAAGTACCTGATTAGTCTAGTCTAAGGTACTACGATTTTTTTAAAGTGCTGCAACTATTTTGCAAAAACCTTTTCAACAGTATTACAAAGAGTCAGTTAATAACATATTTATCAATATCCTTTTGTATATATAATCCTATGTGCCTACTTTTGTTGAAAACAACAGAGCCATGGAAACAACAGACAAGGTATTTTATTCGCCCGAATCAGACCGGTTTGAGCATTCGCATATTAACTCACTTATCGATTACAATAATATATATTCGGAAAGTATTAAGGATCCCGACAAATTCTGGGATGAGAAAGCAAAGGAGATTCTGCACTGGCAGCATGATTTTCAAATGGTAAGCGATTGTGATTTTAAGGAAGGACTTGTTTCATGGTTTTTAGGTGGAAAAATAAATGCCAGTGAGAATTGTATCGACAGGCATGTAACTACAAAGGGCGACCAGGTTGCAATTATCTGGGAGGCTGATGAACCCGGACAGGGAAAGCAAATCACTTATAAGGAATTGCTTAGGGAGGTTTCGCGGCTGGCGAATGTTTTGCGGCATAACGGAATCAGAAAAGGCGACAGGGTTGCAATTTACATGCCCATGATTCCGGAAGCTGTGTATGCGATGCTCGCCTGTACACGGATTGGAGCTGTGCATTCTGTTGTTTTCGCTGGATTTAGCGCTGAATCTTTGCGCGACAGGATTAATGATGCCAGGTGCAAAGCTGTTATTACTGCTGATGAAGGACTCAGGGGCAGGAAAGTTATTCCTTTAAAACGCATGACAGATGAGGCTGTAATGGCCTGCCCGACGATAGAACATGTATTTGTGGTTAAACGAACCGGGAACAAAATTCCGTTTTATCCCCAGCGTGATATCTGGCTCAGGGAAGCCATGGATGCTGAGCGTCCTTATTGTCCGATAACCTATATGGATTCAGAAGATACACTATTTTTGCTCTATACTTCGGGAAGTACAGGAAAGCCAAAAGGTTTATCGCATACCACTGCCGGTTACCTGCTTTATGCAGCACTTACGCATAAATATGTTTTTGATTACAAGGACGGCGAAGTATATGCCTGTGTTGCAGATATCGGTTGGGTGACAGGCCATTCATATGTAGTTTACGGACCATTATTGAATGGTGCAACCACTGTATTATTTGAAAGTATCCCTAATTATCCCGATGCCGGCAGGTATTGGGAAATGGTGGAACGGCTTAAAATCAATCAGTTTTATACTGCTCCTACAGCCATCAGGGCTATTCAGCGTGAAGGAGATGCGTTTGTAAAGAAGTACAACCGCTCGAGCCTCAGGATACTTGGAACCGTTGGTGAACCAATTAGTCCGGAAACATGGAAATGGTATTTTGATGTGGTTGGCGAAAAGCGCTGTGCAGTAGTCGACACCTGGTGGCAAACCGAAACCGGTGGAATAATGATTACACCCTTACCCGGTGCAACCCCACTGAAACCAGGCTCTGCAACTTTGCCTTTCTTCGGAATTGATCCCTTATTAATAACCGAAGAAGGTGTAGAAATTCATGGGAACGGAGTCTCCGGACTCCTGGCTATACGAAACGCCTGGCCAGGGATGGCCCGTACAATAGAGGGCGATCATACACGCTTTTACAAAACCTATCTTGAAAAATACCAGGGATATTACCTTACCGGCGATGGTGCTACACGCGATATCGACGGGTATTACTGGATTACAGGCCGTACCGACGACGTACTCAATGTTTCCGGACACCGCTTAGGTTCTGCAGAAATAGAAAGCGCCCTTGTTTCTCACCCATTCTGCTCCGAAGCAGCTGTAATCGGATTCCCTCACGAAGTGAAGGGAGAAGGAATTTTCGCCTATGTAATTTTAAAGGATGGCTACGAAATGAGCGACGAGCTTATTGGCGAATTAAAACATGAGGTAAGGCAGCATATTGGTGCTTTTGCCGCTCCCGACCATATCCTGATAACCCCAGGATTACCAAAAACTCGGTCAGGCAAGATTATGCGCCGCATTTTGCGAAAAATTGCAGCAGGCAATACCAGCGACCTTGGCGATATTACTACTCTTGCCGATCCATTAATCGTTGAGAAACTGATTGAACTCAGGATGAAACTTTAAGTCCTTAAGTCCAGTCGCTGGGCACACCTCCTCCCGGGCCTCCTCCTCAAGGAGGAGGTGAAAGATGGTGTTGGTTTTATATCCTATGAGATGTGAAATATCCAACAATACCTATAACTGAACCTAAATTTTCATTTTTAAGGCAGGCGTACTGAACATTATTTTTGTTATTATGTTTATTTAGTCTAAATTAACTTAGTAAGCATTTTAATTAATAATTCAGTCATTATGAAAACTATTATACGCATAGTCTTATGGGTTGCCATTCTCGGTTTGGTAATTTCAACACCACGTGCATATTCAGTAACGCATGTAATTCAAGTTTCAAATTTTTCTTTTACTCCCCAAACAATTAATAACGTTCAATTAGGAGACGTGATCAGATATGTATGGATAACAGGCTTTCATACAACGACATCCTCCTCAATTCCTGCGGGAGCCACTCCCTGGGATGTAGTAATGAGCGCCGGTAACACAGTTTTTGATTACACACCAGCAGTTGCCGGAACTTACAATTATGTTTGTACCCCCCACGCAGCCGGTGGAATGATTGGAAGTTTCACAGTAACAATTCCAGGTCCATCAACCAGAACCAGTACTCAATCGGGTAACTGGAGCTCCACTTCAACCTGGGGTGGAAATCCTGTACCAACATCTGCAGATGCAGTTATCATTAACGGAGGGTTCACCGTAACAGTGGATGTTCCAAATGCCAGTTGCGCAAGTGTCCAGGTCGGTGGATCCACCTCGAATGCCGGTACCGGCGGACTAACATTCGCGAATGGCAGTCACCTTACTATTTCGGGAGCTCTTAATATCGGACCTTTCAACAATAACAACACAGCAGGAAGTTTAACCATGACAAGCGGCGGAACACTCACAACCGCCAGCATACTAGTCGGGAGGCTAGGTAGCTGGTTATCAGGTACCGGTACCATTGAATTCTCAGGGTCAAATACCCTTCCAAGCAATACAAATGCAATTTTTAACAATCTCACAATGAGCAGCGGAACCACAACGCTTTCGCACAACCTTACAGTTACGGGAGACCTACTTATTAATCCCGGAGCAACGCTAGATGGTGCTGTAAACACCTTAAATACCGGAGGCAATTGGATTAATAACGGAACTTTTACAGGGAATACAGGTACCGTTATTTTCGATAAAATCGGGAATGCGACTATAACAGGAACGGGGTTAAACAACTTCAACCTTTTGAAGGTAGATATGGGAACCACTATTACGAATACTCTTGAAGTACTGTCAAGCCAATTTTCAGCAGCAGCAGGTTTTCTGAATATCGTAAACGGGACTTTCAAAATGTCGGGGTCGTATACTTTTGCAAACACATTTTTTACAGGACCATCTTACAACATCCAGCCTACAGCAGGTATTTGGATAAATAATCCAAACGTTACGGTAAACGCTCAGGCCGGAAATATTTCGGTAAGAGGACTCCTCCGGATCACTTCAGGAACATACAATATTGGTACATCGATTAATAATTCGCTGAGTTATGTAGATGGGTCATCTATACTTATTGAGGGCGGAACGCTCACGATTGCCGGCCAGTTAACACGCAACAATGCAACAGCAACCACATCCTTCACACAGAGTGGCGGCACCCTTACTGTTGCTGCCCAGGGATCAACAGACCCGACTTATGGTTGTTTCGATCTGGGAGCAGTTGGTTCAACATTTACAATGTCAGGTGGTACCCTTATCATCAGAAATGCTACAAGTGCTCCTGCTGATTTCGTGAATGCTTCATCAATTTCAACCGTTACTGGTGGTACACTTCAAATAGGAGATGCAAGCAGCCTTAATGCGCAGCTTATCCGGATTCAGACATCAGGTATAATAGGGAATCTCTTATTTTCAAATGCTACATCACAGGGTGTAAAACCATCAGCTAAACTCGTAACTTCTGGATTGAATGTAATCGGGAACCTTACGCTTCAATCAGGAACGACTTTAATCGCCGACGGTCTAAATATATCAACAAGTGGCAACTGGGTCAATAATGGCACATTCTCTTCAGGAGGAAATACAGTAAGCTTCACCGGGGCTGGAACTCAAACCCTGACCAATCCTTCAGGCGAACTATTTAATAACCTCACTATCAATAAAACAGGGGGATCACTAACCTTAAATAATACTACTAATGTCAATGGTGAAATCACGCTCGCTTCGGGTGCATTAGCCATAGGCGCCACCACATTAAATATCAATGGCGGAATAACGACAACAGGAGGAACATTATCAGGAGGAGCAGGTTCTACCCTTACCATAGGAGGTTCAGGAGCAACAGCAACTATTCCGGCAGCTACGCTGAACAATCTGACAATAAATCGTTTAAACGGACTTTTGCTAAGCGGCGACCTTAACATTAACGGAACGCTTTCCTGCACAACCGGCACCATAACTACAGGTACAAATTCTGTAATTCTGGGAAGTTCTGCAAATCTGTCAGAAATCGCAGGTCAGCCAATTCTTGGAATTGTAAGAACTACCAGAAACATCACAGCAACTTCGGGAGTTGAATCCTTTGGAAATTTAGGAGCAGACTTAACACTAAACGGTATTGCACCCGGAAGCACAACAGCATTAAGAAAGACCGGAATATTATCAGCAGGAAACGGTCATACTTCTATTAAACGTTATTTCGATATTACACCTTCAACAAACACAGGTTTAAATGCCGGCCTGGTTTATCATTATGATGTAAGTGAGCTAAACGGTCAGAATGCAAATATCCTTGAGCTCTATAAATCAACAGATAACGGCAGTAGCTGGCTCAATCTGGGAGGTGAAGCAAATGCAGCATTACACACTGTTACACTCTCAGGAATCAATGATTTCGCAAGAATTACAGGTTCAGACACCAGCAATAGGATTGGCAATACCGGAACACCAGTAATTACCAGCCTAACTCCTTCATCGAAGAACTTAGGAGAAGCGGCATTTACATTAACAGTGAACGGAAACGGCTTTGCTGAAGGTAAGTCGAATGTAAGGTTTAACGGCAACAGCCGCAGCACCGTATTTGTAAACACTAATCAGTTAACAGCAAGTATAACTGCCGCTGATTTGCTTACACTTGGTGTATTTCCGGTAACAGTATTCAATACAGGTGGCGGTGGTTTATCGAATGCCCAGAATTTCACTGTAGCGGCACTTCCTGCAACAAAAATAAATATTGAAACAGCAGCAAACGGCTCGGGAAGCATCGTATCAGCACAGAATTTAACTTACGGTTCTGCGATAACAGTTTATGCTATCTCAAGAGATGCCCTGAACAATTTTGTGGCAAATGTAGCAGCATCAGCATGGTCGCTCGAAAATATAACAGGTGGAGTTGTTGCCGGAGACCTAGTTCCTTCAGCTGATAACAAAAGTGCCGTTTTTACAGCATTCCTGGCAGGTACAGCTCAGGTTAAGGCAATTTCAGGAATCCTAACTCCTACGACTTCAGGAATAATTACAGTTTTGCAACCTACATCAACTACTATTACAGGTACAATTACCTACAAGAACAATGCAAATACACCAATCACTAATTCAATAATAGAACTTAAGCAAAATGGTATTACTGTAGCTCAAGCCACAACAGATGCCAGCGGTCATTATACTTTCAGCAACCTAAGCAATGGGACTTACTTAATTAATTGTAATATTTCCAAAACCTGGGGAGGTGTAAATTCAGTAGATGCATTAATGATTCTGAAAAAATTTGTCGGATTAATAACATTAACAGGACTAAATCTTAAAGCAGCAGATGTTGATGGTTCGCAATTTATTAATTCAATTGATCCATTAATTGTATCCCGTCGCTTTGTGAGCATTATCAGTTCCTTTTCTGTAGGCGACTGGCAAACGGAATCGAATCTGGAAGTAATTAACGCACCATCAATAAATATTGTGAATCTGAAAGTTCTGTGTACAGGCGATGTTGACGGTTCGTTTATACCTGCTCAATAAATTCTTACATCAGGGTTTTGTACCTTTTCTGCATCAATTGCATTAAAAGGCGAAACAAAAAACAACTATTAGCTTATGTCATCTTTAGTTTTTAAGATCTGCGATGACATAAGCTAATAGTTCTTTGCCAAAATCGCCGGCTACAGAAATTTTCTCTGCAACTGTTATGCAATTATTGAGATACTGTAAACGGATAACATCACCCTCGCCATACTCAGGAACAAAGCAACTGAAGGAAAATCCAAATGTTTCGAGTGCCGAATAATAATGAGGAGTCAATGGATTGCTGAGGGGCAGGTCAATAAAAATTGATGATATTTTCTGATTCTTTATTTCGCGCAACAGCGTTTTCATAACACTTAAAAAGTCGTTTCCATACTCAGAAATATTGATAAGCGCATGTCCCCATTCTGGCCGTATTTTACTGTGAATCAGTGCGTTTTCCGGAAGAGATCCCGAATTTTCAGATATCCCTATTATCCTGTTTAAACCAATTTTCTGAATTATTACATTCAGCATTGGCTTATGTTTTTCAGGCAAATAAATAGTTCTTACAGGTTCCTCATTTATTTTGAGATAGTAGAACAAACCTGCAAGGCGCAATTCAGCTGATTTTGCCTCAATGGTTTTAATTGACAGGGACTCAGGTGCATATGCAAGCATGAATCCGGTTTCTATTGCTCCAAGAGTGATGTTCCCCTTCTGAGAGTATGGATGTGCTGTAGTGGCTTCGCTGTAAATACCATACAAGCCTTTGTTACGGGCATAATCGAGCAGTTGCACTTTCATCTGTTCAAAAAGCTTTCTGCCTCTGAACCTGTTATCAACAACAGCCTGTCCGCTTTCGCCAACCATAGCGCCTGGTTTGTGATACATCAATGCCAGATGTCCTACTACATCATCTTTCTGATTAACGGTAAGGAAGGACTCTATAACTCCGGAAGCCAGCATTTCCCTGACCTCAGATGGATTGTAAATATAATCACTGCCATAGCTGTAACCATAGGTTCGGTACACACAACGTGTGAGCCCGGTAGCATCCGCCGGGGTCATCATTCTGAAAGAAATGGTTTCATCAGAAAGCTGTTCTTTATTTTCAAGCAGGTTAAGGTCAGCGTCTGTCATCAGCGTGGCTGGGTCTTCGCGGGGGAGGTATTTTACAAGTTCTACTCTTTTTCCTTTGCGTCCCATGCTGTAGAACTTAACCTCATCGGCCAGGCCACGCATTAAGCGCAATCCCAGACCGGCTTGTTCTCCGCTATCAAGTTCGGTATGATCAAAAGGCAAACCCTTATCTTCAATTGCAATAACGATTCTTCCGGCCTGCCTGATAATTATCAGGTCAAAAGTTCCCTCCTCTCCCGGTTCAAAAGCGTGTTCAATAACATTCATGCAAGCCTCTTCGGTGATGGTTTCAATATGAAGCAACTGCTTTTCTGAAAAGCCCTCCTTAGCAACAATTGTCCTGACAAATAAAAGTGCAGCCGGTATATAGTCGACAGTAGCAGTCAGGCTGAGCTTTGCAAGTACTTTTTCGCTAGATTCCATATTGATTAAGAGGTTGAGATGGATTAGTATTTGTGTGATAAAAACATGTAAAATTAATCAATTTTGGCAATTTCAATCTCCGTGTGATTGTCATATCCATTATTCTATTGTTTATAGCGGCTTCAGGTTTTCTAGCTATCTCGCCTACAGAAATCACGTTGTACTCAAGCCTGGCCCGGTAGACCTTAACCACGGATTAATCGGATTAACACGGATTATTATAGTACGAACCTTTTGTATTTCAGGCTTCATTCGGAGGAGTTAAGGCTGAAATTGATTTCAGTTCCACAATTATATCGCCATAAAATATCAGGAAATATTAATTTGTTTCCTTGCATTACCGGGGGAATTATCCACGAATTACACTAATTATCACGAATTTTCATAAAACCAATCTTTTATATTTTAGGCCGGCTTCACCAAAATTGACCAATAGCCCGAGCTTAACTCCAGTAGCTATGAGGTAATTGAGGATTTGTGCTTCATGCTGGGTTATTAATGAACTTAATGCTTTCAATTCTATAATAATAGAACCATAGCAAATAAAATCAGCCACATATTTCTTTTCCAAAAGATATTCCTTGTAATGAAATTCCAATACTTTTTCCCTTTCAAATGGAATTTTTCTAATTTGTTATTCCAATCCGAGTGCTTCAGCATAAACAGCTTCAAGAAAGCCAGGACCAAGATGATTGTGTATTTCATAACAGGCACCGATGAGATCGAAACATTCCTTTTTAAATATTAACTCCGCCATAATTCATTACTTATCTTTCTATATTTCACGAATTAAATTAGTGTAAATTCGTGTAATTCGTGGATTGTAATTTGTAGACTAGCCGCCCCAGTTTCCTTTATCCAAACTCCGGTAATTAATCGCCTCCGCCAAATGCTCTATCCTTATTTCAGGTGCAGCCTCGAGATCTGCGACTGTACGGGCCACTTTGATGATGCGGTTGTAAGCCCGGGCGCTCAGGTTAAACTTCTCCATGGCGGTTTTCAGCATCGCATTAGAGGCATCATCCAGTCTGCAGTAGGTTCGGAGCTGTTTGGAACTCATTTGGGCATTGCAATGCGTGTTTTTGTAGGTTTCGAATCGGATAACTCCCTGAATGGCACCGGCACCACCTCTATCTGGATGTCAATCCGATCTAACAGCGGCCCAGAAATCTTTGCCAGGTATTTCTGCACTACCCCCGGGCCACACGAACACGCCACTTCCGGGTGGTTGTAATACCCGCAAGGACATCCCTGCGTTGGCTTTCTGTGATTCGCAGGCACATAACATTTATAGCTTAATGTGTTATTCAGGGGAATTAACTTCGACGACTTTAATTATTTTGTAAAAATAACCTAAGCTTGCCGTGGCAGTAATGTATTCCTATATTTGTGAGATCCAATACATGAAACATGAAACAACCTTTGACCTTTTTGGCATTTTTGATCGGCCTTTTGACCTTCACCACCGGCATATCGGCCCAAAGTAACACCCAGAGTGTTATATTTTCGGAAAATTTTGATGGTTTATCCTCCCTGCCTCCTGGTTGGGCGTCGTATGTCAACGGCTGGAGCGCCATCACCATGGGAACCGATGATGCCTTGTATTTTGATCAGGAAATGGTAGATAATAACCTTATTTTGTCGACTCCTCCAATTAACCTGTCAGGAGCCACCCAGGTTACATTTAGTTTTAAATCTTCTTCAGCAGGAACAACTGTGAAGGTTGGCACAATGACGAATCCATTATCACTGGCTTCTTTCCAGATACTGGCATCTTTAACACTTACTTCGACGTACCAGCAGTTTACTGTTCCTCTATCGTCAATAAATACAACAACCTGCCTTTCCTTTTACTGGGTAGGGGCATATTTTGCTACTGCGAACCTTGATAATGTTGAGGTTGTAGACAATATTGTTCAGAATAACATCCCGGCAGCCATTTCGGGATTGAACCTGGTTCCCTCAACAAACGGAGGAATGTCCTTTACCAGCAACTGGGTTAATCCTTCTCTCGAATTCGATGGGGACCCGCTTACAGATCTTGATTCAGTAGCAGTTACTATAAATGGAGTTCATGACACAAGCTTTATTAACCCGGCAATAGGAGCACCTCTTTCCTATACAAGTACAGTGACTGCCGCAGGATTCTATCTCACCGAAATTACGCCGTACAACACTGCAGGACAGGGATCCACAATACAATCGGCAAATATTTGGGTTGGGTTGGATATTCCGGCTGCACCAACAAACATTGTATTAACGTCAAACGGCAGCAATGCCACCCTTAGCTGGAGCCCACCAGATAGTGGCGCACATGGCCAATATTACGACCACAATCTCACTGAATACCTGGTAAAGCGGGCTGATGGCCTTTTGGACATAGTTGCAGGATCAGATTCAGTGGTTTCCTATGTTGTGAATGACCCGGGAACATTCAATTACAAAATCACAGCTGTAAATACTTCAGGAGAGGGTTTAACAGGCAAGTCTAATGCAAGGGCTTTTCTGACTGGCAATTACCTTTTGTGGGAGGACTATTGGGTTTCTGTACCTGCTCTTGACTGGACAATCCAGGGTAACAATGATAATAACTGGTGGTTGTTTAATGATAACGCTTCAGGGGGAACTCCGCCAGAGATGTGGTTTCAGCAGGCAGGTTCTTCCTGGTCTGGAGTATCAAGAATGGTTTCGCCTGTGCTGAATACTACCGGTCAAAGCGCACTCACATTGTCATTCAAGCATGTTCATGAATGGCAGCAGAATTCGTATAATTTTATGCTAGAAACCAGCAGCGACGGCGGATTTACCTGGCACACTGCCTGGGTATTTCCGGTTACGCAGAACGTGCCTGTTACAGAGCAGGACATTGTTTTAAGCACAGTCGATGTTGGCTCTCCTACTTTCCAATTTGCCCTTACGTATTCGGGCAATATCAGCAATGTGGCGGATATTGTTTTTGATGAGTTCAGACTAAAGCCAACATCCGGCACCGATCTTTATGCGAGCAGCATCATGATGCCCGATGTGATCCAACCAAATGATGTTGTTCTTCCCGGGGCAGTTGTTCAGAACCTGAGTGTAGCTGGCGAGTCGTATACTGTCACTGCAAAAATAAGCAATGCCGGAGGTGTTGTTTACCAGAGCAATCTAAATAAAACGATTGGCCTTGGTGCTATTGATACAGTTACTTTTAACCCATGGAGTGCCATCGAAGGGGAGTATACCCTGGTTGTTTATATTACATGCATCAATGATACTCTACATAACAATGACAGCCTTGTGAGGAAGTTGGTTGTTTACGATACCTACACCCGCGACCTGGCAATTATTGAAGAGGCAACAGCCACCTGGTGTGTGTATTGCCCCAGTGCTGCCCACGGGCTCGAAGATCTGATCTCAAATGGGAAACCAGTTGCGGTTATTGCCTATCATTCCAATGACATCTATGTAATTCCTGAAGATACCCTAAGGATCGATTTTTATGGAATTACCGGGTTACCAACTGTTATGTTCGACGGAGTAAGGTCGTTTATTGGTGGAAATTCATCGGGTAGTCTTTACACTGATTTTCTGCCAATTGTTAACGACAGGATGTCCGTTCCTTCGCCCGTTAAGCTTGAAGTTTCAAATAAAATTCTGAATGGAAACAACCTTGGTGTGCATGTGAATATTAAGTCTAAATCGGTGATTAACAATGATCACCTCGTATTACAAGCTGTGTTAACAGAATCTCACATCGCCTGCAACTGGCAGAATGAAACAGAACTGAATAAAGTTACCCGTGCAATGTTCAACGGAGTTGGTGGTGCATTAATCAACCTTAACGACAAAAATGAAGACGTGAATGTAAATTTTGTTATCGATCCATCATGGCAAATTCCGAACCTGGAAATGGTGTTCTTTGTACAGGACATGGAAACAAGGGCCATCTTTAATGGAGCCAGTCAGCTGGTTGTTGGAATTGATGAACCAGAGGCATTGCATCTGAGCGTTTATCCCAACCCTGCCTGCAATTGGGTGAGGGTTGACGGGATTCCAGGCGTTCAGGGATGCTCAACAAATCTGATTATTACCGATATTACCGGACGAATGCTTGTTACGAAAAACCTAAACAATGCTTCTGTTATGATGAATGTTTCTGGATTAATTGATGGTCTTTATTTTATAACAGTCGAAAATAGCAAGGGACGGTTCACAGCAAAATTGCAGGTAAAGCACTAATATTGTAAAACCAAAGAAGAGGGTGTCCCAAAAGGGTCATCCTATTTTTTGTTGTATAATAACCGGTTTGAAACATGATTACCATTCCGAAATGTTATTGCCAATCCGAAATATTTTTGCCAATCCGAAATATTATTACCATTCCCGGTACATTGTAGAGACGTAGCATGCTACGTCTCTACGGCTGGCCATCGTGACCCATGATAACCTGTTTGAAACATGATTACCATTCCGAAATGTTATTGCCAATCCGAAATGTTATTGCCAATCCGAAATATTATTACCATTCCCGGTACATTGTAGAGACGTAGCATGCTACGTCTCTACGGCTGGCCATCGTGACCCATGATAACCGGTTTGAAACATGATTGCCAATCCGAAATATTATTGCCAATCCGAAATATTATTACCATTCCCGGTACATTGTAGAGACGTAGCATGCTACGTCTCTACGGCTGACCATCGTGACCCATGATAACCTGTTTGAAACATGATTGCCATTCCGAAATGTTATTGCCATTCCGAAATATTATTGCCAATCCGAAATGTTATTGCCATTCCCGGTACATTGTAGAGACGTAGCATGCTACGTCTCTACGGCGGCGGCGGGACGGCGGTTGCGGCGGTTGCGGCGGCGGCGGCTGGGACGGCAGCGGTTGTGGGGACGGTTGCGGTTGCGGGGCGGATTGATGCCGATTAAATTTGTTGCGCTGCAATCTTTTTTCCCGTATGTTTGTTTTCCTATTACTACTAGCTGTACCACGGATGAACACCAGCAATCTCCTTTCAAAACAGTTCTTCTTCAACGAGACTTCCTTCAATAATCTCATGAAGAAGCGCATCTACAATGTTCTGCTCATTTCCAGTAAATATGATGCATTTATACTTGAAGAAGACGGACGAATTGACGAACAGATTTTTAATGAATATGTTAGTCTGAATTTACGGTATCCACCACAATTTATCCAGGCAGCCTCTGAAAAGGAAGCGATGCTTATCCTTGATGAGATTAATATCGACCTCATTATTACCATGCTCAGTGCGGAGAAAACTGAGTCCTTCGACCTTGCATTTAAAATCAAACAGAAATATCCTAACAAACCGATTGTAATACTCACACCATTCTCGAGGGAAATTTCATTGAAGCTCGACAGGGAAGACCTGAGTGCAATTGATTACATTTTCTGCTGGCTGGGAAATGCCGACCTTCTTCTGGCGATTATAAAGCTGATAGAGGATAAGATGAACCTGGAAAACGATGTTACTGAAATCGGGGTTCAGGCAATACTTCTGGTGGAAGATTCTATACGGTTTTACTCCACTTATTTGCCGCATCTTTATAAAATCATCTTCAAGCAGTCGAAAGATTTTATGACGGAAGGGCTGAATGAACATCAGCAAATGCTTCGTATGCGCGGACGACCGAAAATTCTGCTCGCCACAAACTACGAGGAAGCAATTTCCTTTTACGAAAAATATAAGAATAACCTTCTCGGAATAATTTCGGATATCAGCTATTCCCGTGAAGGCGAGCTCGACAAGTTTGCCGGAATACGATTCAGCGAGAAAGTAAAAAAAGACGACCGGTTTATGCCTGTTCTTCTTCAATCGTCAGACATTGAAAATGAGCTACTTGCCAAGGACTTACGGGTAGGATTCATTTACAAACGTTCAAAAACACTTTCGATTGAACTCCGGAATTTCGTGATGGAATATTTCGCTTTCGGGGACTTCGTTTTTATCGATCCGAATGATGGTAGTGAAATTACGCGGGCGCCGGACCTGAAATCGCTTCAGCAGAAGGTTTTTGAAATCCCCGACGAATCGCTGGAATACCATATCACCCGTAATCACTTCTCTAAATGGCTAAGAGCCAGAGCCTTATTCCCAATTGCAGAACTTTTTAAGGCTATTGGGCCAGATGATTTCAAAGATCTCGACGACGTAAGGCGGTTTCTGTTCGACGCCATTGCAACATTCCGCATGAACAAATCGAGAGGGATAATCGCTGAATTTTACCGCGACCGCTTTGACGAATACCTCACATTTACAAGGATAGGAAAAAGTTCTATCGGCGGAAAAGCCCGTGGACTCGCTTTCCTTGACTCGCTGATAAAGAGAAACCGCCTCTTCGAACGCTTTGAGAATGTTACTGTAACAATTCCGCGAACCGTTGTTATTTGTGCAGATGTTTTCGATGAGTTTATGGAAGAAAACGAGCTCTACAAAATTGCACTTTCGGAAATTTCAGATGAGGAAATACTCACTCACTTCCTTGATTCCCGGCTCCCCTTCCGTATTCACGAAGATTTGTACACCTTTATTTCCGTAGTTTCAAACCCAATTGCCATACGCTCATCGAGTTTATTGGAAGATTCTCATTATCAACCTTTTGCCGGAATTTACTCAACGTATATGATTCCGATGGTAAAAAATGATGAACGTTTGATGATTGAGAACCTCAGTAATGCAATTAAGGCAGTGTATGCTTCTGCTTTTTTCAAGGACAGCAAATCTTATATGGCGGCCACTTCAAATGTTATTGATGAGGAAAAGATGGCCATTGTTCTGCAGGAAGTCTGTGGTAAAGTTTATGGGCACCGCTTCTATCCCACTCTTTCCGGAGTTACACGTTCAATAAACTTCTATCCTATCGCTCCTGAAAAACCTGAGGATGGAATTGTCAATATCGCCTACGGACTTGGAAAATATATTGTTGACGGCGGCTCAACGCTGAGGTTTTCTCCAAAATACCCGAAAAAGGTCCTGCAAATGGCTTCTCCTGAGTATGCTCTGCGCGAAACTCAGAAAGTGTTTTATGCACTCGACCTTGATGCTACAGAGTTTAACCCCACTGTTGACGACAGTTTTAACCTGCTAAAGCTTAAAATTTCGGATGCCGAAAACGACAGTGCTCTTAAATATGCAGTTTCAACCTACGATTACGAAAATCATATGCTCAGGGATGGCATGTCGGCAGTTGGAAAAAGGCTTATTACCTTCAGCAGTGTCTTGAATCACAACATTTTTCCTTTAGCAGAAATCATTTCTTCAGTTCTGGAAATTGGGCAAAGGGAAATGAATAAGCCGATTGAAATTGAATTTGCCTGCGACCTGGACCGGCCGAAGGGAGAGCCAAAAATTTTCTATTTGCTTCAGATCAGGCCAATTGTTGAAACTGATGAGAGTGTGCAGATTGAAATTGATTCTATTCCAGTTGAAGATACAATTATCAGTTCGGATGCTGCCTTGGGAAATGGCATCGTTAATGGCCTTTACGACCTTGTTTATGTTAAACCTGAATGCTTCAATGCGGCTGTAACCGATAAGATTGCCCTCAAGGTTGATGAAATTAATGCCCGGTTTCTGAAAGAAAACAAAAACTATATCCTGATTGGCCCGGGCCGTTGGGGAAGCAGTGATCCGTGGCTGGGTATTCCGGTTAAATGGCCTCAGATTTCGGCTGCCCGCCTGATCATCGAGTCCAGTATTGATAATTACAGAATTGATCCAAGCCAGGGCACTCACTTTTTTCAGAATCTGACTTCATTCAGAGTAGGATATTTCACAATAAACCCGGGAATAAAGGATGGCACTTACGACCTCGCCTACCTGCGGAATCAGCCAACTTTCTTTGAGGATGAATACATCCGGCATGTGAGGTTTGAAAAGCCTCTTGTCGTAAAAATTGATGGAAAAAAGAATAAAGGTGTTGTTATGAAAGCGGAGGCCTAGTTAATGCGGAAATTGAATAATCGGATAAATTAGGATTAATGGATTATTTAATCCCATTGAGGTTCTCTTTGAATAAATCGCGGAGGACTATTGTAAAGAATTTCCACTGTATCGTTTTTTTCCAACTGCTTGAAATGATAATCAACAAGCATATTATTTTTCCTTTTGTTGATTTCCGGTGAGATCTCAAATTCAGAGGGAGTTAGCGAATGATGCGGATTTTCATATCAATATCCTGAATTGGGCGGTCGTTGGTGTCGGTTTTAACTGCGGCGATTTTGTCTACGACATCCATTCCGCTTACGACTTCACCAAATACGGTATAAAAGCCGTCAAGGTGAGGGATTCCGCCTATCGTTTTGTAGGCTTCACGCTGCTGAGGGGAAAGCACAAATGACTTAGCCTTTGGGTGATGCCGGGCAACTTTTTTGTAAACTGTATCAAGGCCGGCATCGGTAAATTGCTTGCCCTGAACAATATAAAACTGGGAACCTGCTGATGCCATTGAAGGATTAATATCATCATTCTCGCGTCCCATTCCCACAGCGCCACGTTTATGAATGTATTCTGGAACATATTCGAGAGGAATAGTGTAATCAGGTCCACCGTTTCCGAGCATTTGGCCAGGTTTAGCCTTTTTTGAATCCGGATCACCACCCTGGATAACGAAATTCTTTATCACCCTGTGAAATAAAGTTTTATCGAAATATCCATCGCTGGCAAGCTTCCAGAAATTATCGCTATGTTTTGGTGTTTTATCATATAGTTTTATAGTGATATCACCATAATCAGTTGAAATTACTACCAAGCGCTCGTTGTGCTGCGGTTTGCAGGCAAAAAGAAGAAGTAAGGCGGCAAAAAAGAAAAATTGTTTCATAAAAGGCCTTTTTAGCAGTGCAAAAGTACGCAGAGTTTCATCAAAATAAAAAGCACGGCAACAGACTTGCAGCAATAAAACAATGGAAGTAGCTTCATTATGCAGGAATGGCAATCTTTTATTTATATTTGCGTTACATACGAACAGTATAAGGATACAGGCATGAAGCGGTCACAGCCCCATCCTTAATAATCACAAAAATACATATTCTGATGCGAAAGATAGTAAGGTTAGCAGCTTTTGCAGGTATGCTTGCACTAATTTCATCCTGTGGCAGCAAGAGCAACGAAAAACTCATTACAGAAAGAATTCAATACGATGTAACGATTAAAAGTCCTGAAGCAGACTGGGATTGGTGGATTCAGAATCTTGAAGGTGGCAAACGTGAAGCCTTTGTAAAGATGATATTGAATGCTGCCTACAGCGGGAAAGTGAAATCGTATGATTATTTCAACAAAGCACTAACAGCAGCTCAGGTAAAAGAAATCGATAACCGTACAGATACACTGTTACAAACGAGTCCGGTTCCTCCCTACAATGACACTACCATAATTGTGGAACGCAGGCTGGATATGACGAAGATAATAAGAGTACGATTTCTTGAAGAATGGACTATGAATGAGCAGACCCTTGAATTCAAGAAGAAAGTTCTGGGAATAGCACCGATAAAAGAAGTACTGAATGATGACGGCACAGTAAGGGGATATACGCCACTGTTCTGGGTATACCTGGATAAAGAATATCCGGGAAAGATGCCGGAGAAGTAGTTGGGGCAGGAGGCAGAAGGCAGGAGGCAGAAGGCAGGAGGCAGGAGGCAGGAGGCAGAAGGCAGGAGGCAGAAGGCAGGAGGCAGAAGGCAGAAGGCAGGAGGCAGGAGGCAGTAGGCAGGAGGCAGGAGGCAGAAAGCAGGAGGCAGTAGGCAGTAGTTTTAACAATTTTAAAATCAAAATAAATGGACTTTTCCTCATACGATAAATCATGGGAGGCTTTTGAGAACATCTTCAATGAAAAGCTTGGAATTAAGGAATCATGGAATAAAATAATTGATTTTCATGAAGCCTTAAAACCAGCCACTTACTGGTCGTTGCTAAAAGCATTAGATGTTGAAAGCGAGCAGCTTGATATAAAAGACTGGATGGAACAGATTGCCGAAAATTCGCCAGTCCCGAAGTCGGCTATTGCATTATGGATTGGTATTACCAAGCTCTGGGATGAAGAAACCCAGACAGAATATTATGCAGTCTACCTCAATGGATCGAAAAAATATGATGCCGAGGATATCGACTGGGCAGCAACACCAAGCTATGAACCAGAGGAAAACTACGGGATTGTAAATGTTTTAACGAAAGTAAGTGAACTTATCAGCGGCGATAAAGATAATAACGCTCTGCTCGACTGGATCCTACCCCTGTCGTACTGTGTATTTACAATTGATGAAATTATCAGGGAGAATCAACTGAATAGTCAGTTATTTTTAAGAGGTAGGAAACAATTATTTGTAACTGTAGGATTTGAAGAAGGGGATTCCGTAAATATATCTCCAATCGTATAAACAAAAAGGTAAAAGAGCACCCTCTTAACGCAAAAAGAGAATGCCCTGATTAGGGGCACTCTCTTTGTTTTAAATCTATCAATAATTAAGCAAAAAACAAGATGCTCTTCGTCGCATCGGTCCGTACAGGCAAAACAAAATGCCAGTTGCAGATTGGATTACTTGTTCGTATTTTCAGGAGCAGCAGGAGGATCAGGTAATACATTTCCTTTAATAATAAGGGTATAAACTTCCTGATCAACGGTTCTTACAGTTAATGTCTTACTAAAATTTCCAATTGCAGCAGCATTGTAAGTAGCTTTAATAACAGAATTTTTGCCAGGTAGAATTGGCTCCTTGCTGAATTCTGGTTGGGTACAGCCACATGATTTAACAACATCAGCAATAACCTGAGGTGTTTTGCTTACGTTGGTAAAGGTGAACTCAATAGATGCAGGAACATTATGTTTAATGTCGCCGAATTCTTTTGTAGTAGATTCAAACTTCAGACTAATAGCAGGTTTCTGCTCTGGCTGAGGATTCGTTTGAGGTGCCACAGCCTGAATTGGCTGTTGTGAAAAAGCTGCTGAACATAAGATCATCAGCATAAGAGAAAGAAATGTGGTTTTGAATTTCATTGTATACGTTTTTGATTTATTCATCTTGAGGTTACAAATGTAATACCATATAACGTTTAAGCTGTTAATGATGTTTAAAGGAATGTAAATGAATTGTAAATTCTTGTTAACGAATTGTAAAACCAGGCTTATCAGGCAGTGATAATGACTAATTTTACCAAATGAAGAACATGAATATCCGGTTGGTTGTTCTCCTTGGAGCCTTTTCAATTGCCTCAATTATCATTTTCCAGATTTACTGGGTTTATCATACATTCAGTATAACAGCCACTCAATTTAATCAGCGTACAAAAATAGCACTTTATGCGGTAGCTGAGAAAATGGCCGATTTTAATGGTGCCGGCCTGCCTTATAATCCGGTTAATCAGATAACTTCCAATTATTATGTTGTAAATCTGGCCAGCAAAATCGATGCAAAGGTTCTTGAGCACTACCTGCGTACCACCCTTGCCGAGCATAATCTGAATATTGATTGCGAATACGCCATTTATCACTGCGAAACAGATGAAATGGCCTATGGGAATTACCTTGGCAACAAACCCGGGGTGGAGCCTCAAAAAAGCAATACAGGACAATTTGAGAAGCAGAAAGACCTTGTATATTACTTTGGTGTAATCTTTCCCGGGAAAACAAACTTTATCATTCAAAGTATAAATGTCTGGCTGGTTTCGGCAATAATAATTTTTGCCGCCCTTACTTTCTTTGCCTATGCAATTTTTATCATTCTCAGACAGAAGAAGTTATCCGAAATTCAAAAGGATTTCATTGATAATATGACGCATGAATTTAAAACACCAATTTCGAGTATTGCTATAGCATCTCATGTTTTAGGAGAATCGGGCATTGTAAATGAGCCGGAAAGGCTGAAACGCTATGCAGGCATTATCCGCGACCAGAACGTTCGTCTCGAAAAACACATTGAAAAGGTTCTTCAGGTAGCTTCCCTCGATCGTGGCAAGGAGAAACTTGCCCGTGAAACAGTCGATCTTCATGCAATTGTATTGGAAGTACTGCAATCGGTAGATCTGGGCTCAAAAACGGGGTCACCAACATTTATTACAGAATTAAATGCGGGTCGGCCTGAAATTTCTGCAGATAAACTCCATATTACCAATATCTTATATAATCTCATCGATAATGCCATTAAATATGGTGGTGAACAGCCCCATATTACGATTTCAACAAGACAAATAGGCGAAAAGGTGATTTTTTCAATCCGGGACAAAGGGCTTGGCATTGATCAGCAGTATGTTAAGAGAATCTTTGATAAATTTTTCAGGGTACCAACAGGGAATGTGCACACTGTAAAAGGATTTGGCATAGGTTTGTACTATGTTAAAAAAATCGTTGAGCAGCACGGTTGGAAAATCAGGGTGGAGAGCCAGCCGGGCCTTGGCACCAATATTATCATAGAGATTAAATCTAAAAAGGAATGACTCCAGTATTCAAAGCTCATATTTTATATGTTGAGGATGACGTGACCCTTAGTTTCGTTACCCGCGACAGTCTTGAACACCAGGGTTACCGGGTGACTCACTGTGAGAATGGAGAGGACGGCTTCGCTGTTTATAAGGATAGCCGTTTCGATCTGTGTATTCTTGATGTGATGCTGCCAAAAATTGATGGATTCAGCCTTGCAAGAATGATCAGGGAGATTGATACACATATACCGATACTTTTTCTTACTGCAAAATCGATGAAGGAAGACAAGATCGAAGGGCTGAGTCTTGGTGGCGATGACTACATTACCAAGCCTTACAGCATGGAGGAACTGGTATTGAAAATTGAAATTTTTCTAAGAAGAAGCAGAATAATCGATGAACGGAAAAATCAGAAAGACATACTAAAAATCGGAAATTACAACCTGGATGTGAATAATCTGATTCTGAAACATGGCGATTCTGAATCTGCTTTAACATTTAAGGAGGCTGAACTTTTAAAATATCTTTCCGATAATGAAAACCGGCTGCTGAAGCGTGAAGAAATACTAATAGCAGTATGGGGCGACGACAGTTATTACCTAAGCCGCAGCCTCGATGTATTTATTTCGAGGCTACGAAAGCTACTTACTGAAGATGAAAGAATTAAAATAAAAAATGTACATGGAATTGGCTTTAAATTCCATATCGATTAGTAATTCCGGAGCTTCGACAGCAGTCGCTAATTTGGATTATTGTTAAAACAGCTTTACTTTTGCTATAATTTGGTGGATTAGTGCCTTATTCAATAATTACATAAAAGGAGGAATATGTCATTACGACAAAAAACACTCGAATTAAAACGCAGGATGCAAGATGCAGTCCAGGGCGGTGGTTCTCAAGCAATTGAGAAACAGAAATCTATGGGTAAGATGACTGCCCGTGAGCGTATCCTGGCGCTTGTTGATGCGAAATCCTTTCATGAGTATGATCTTTTCGTAGAACATGCCGGTAAGGATTTTGATATGGATAAAAAATATCTTCCAGGTGATGGTGTTGTTACCGGAACCGGAACAATCAGCGGTTACCCTGTTGCAATTTATGCCCAGGATTTTACTGTTGTGGGGGGCTCACTTGGTTATATGCATGCCAAGAAGATTACAAAGATAATGGACCATGCGCTCAAGATGAAAATTCCGCTGATTGGAATCAACGACTCAGGAGGCGCCCGTATTCAGGAAGGAGTGAATTCACTTGCCGGATATGGTGAAATCTTCTACAGAAACACTCAGGCTTCGGGCCTTATCCCTCAGTTATCGGTAATCCTCGGCCCTTGTGCCGGTGGTGCTGTTTATTCCCCTGCCCTTACTGATTTCGTGTTTGTGGTAGACAAAATTTCGAAGATGTTCATCACCGGACCCGAAGTTATTAAAACTGTTCTTGGTGAAGAGATTTCGATGGAAGCTCTTGGTGGTGCCCGCGTACAATGTGAAGTATCCGGAAATGCGCATTTCTTTGCAGAAAGCGAATCAGAATGTTTCGACCAGATAAAGAACCTTATCAGTTTTATTCCATGGAATAATGATAAAAAGGCTGACACTTTCCCAAAGAAACCACCAAAGACCAAATTATATAAAATAGAAGATATCGTTCCGGATGATGCAAAACAACCGTACGATGTAAGAGAAGTTATCAAAGCTATCTTCGACGATTCAGAATTTCTGGAAGTTCAGGAGCTTTTTGCTGCCAATATCGTAGTTGGTTTTGCACGCTTAAGCGGCGAATCTGTTGGTATTGTAGCAAATCAGCCAATGGTTATGGCCGGAGTGCTCGATGTGGATTCATCCGACAAGGCCGGCAGGTTTATCAGGTTCTGCGATGCTTTCAATATCCCGCTTGTTACTTTTGTTGACCTTCCGGGTTATTTGCCGGGTGTTGACCAGGAACATGCAGGTGTAATCCGTCATGGGGCGAAAGTATTGTATGCCTATTCTGAAGCCACCGTTCCCAAAACGACCGTTATTCTCCGGAAAGCTTATGGAGGAGGATACATCGCAATGTGTTCTTCGCATCTGCGCGCCGATTTTGTATTTGCATGGCCAACAGCCGAGATTGCTGTTATGGGTCCTGAAGGAGCTGCCAACATTATTTTCCGTAATGAAATCCTAAATGCGGAGAATCCTGATGAAATGCGCAAGCTTAAAATCAAAGAATATAAAAAGAAATTTGCAAATCCCTACGTTGCAGCGGCATATGGCTACATTGATGCAGTAATTGAACCTGCCGACACAAGGCACCATTTAATGCATGCACTCGAAATCAGCCGTCATAAATCTGTAAGGCGTTCGAACAAAAAACATGGAGTTCCACCATTCTAAAACCAAACCGCATGGAAGGCAAAACAGAGAAATGCGTGTATTCCACGTTTATACTTGATGATGTAAAATATAAAACTACAATTCCAGATAAGTTCGCCAACAGAAAACCATACGAACCGGAAAATCCAAAGATGATAACGGCATTTATTCCTGGGACCATCTTAAAGATTTATACTGCAGCCAACAAAAAGGTAAAAAAAGGAGATATCCTTTGCACGCTGGATGCAATGAAAATGAGCAACCAGTTAATTGCCCCTATGAATGGTGTGATTAAAAAGATTAATATTAAAGAAGGCGAGCTTGTAACAAAAAGTCAAGTACTGATTGAGTTTAAATAATTCAGCAATATTCAATTAATGTAGGCATGATTGTATTGTCATGTCTACATTAATTCCTTCTGGAAGAGCAGGTTAGTTTCATCAACATATGCAAGCAAATCCTCTTTCCCTGCATGACTCACAGCAGATGTTATAATAAATGGTGGTAATTCTTCCCAGAATTCGAGGAGTTTGGTTTTATAATTATCGACCTGGCAGATGAGTTTATTTTTGCCGAGTTTGTCGGCTTTCGTGAACAGAATTACAAAAGGCAGACCATTCTCAGCCATCCAGCCCATAAAATCGAGATCAATTTTCTGTGGCTCAAGGCGGATATCAATTAACTGAAAAGTAAGCATGAGATTGCGCCTGTTTTTCAGGTAATCAGTAATCATTTTACTGAAAGTTTCACGTATTGTTTTCCGAACTTTCGCATAACCATAACCGGGTAAATCGGCGAGGTACCATTGTTCGTTTACGAGGAAATGGTTAACTGTCTGCGTTTTACCTGGTGTCTGAGATGTTTTTGCCAATCCTTTCATATCGGTAATCATATTAATCAATGACGATTTCCCGACGTTCGACCTTCCAATAAATGCATATTCAGGCATATTGGTTTTAGGACCTTTTTTGTAATCGGTGTTGCTGATAAGGAAAGTTGCAGAAGAAATTTGCATTTATTAAGTGAAAAGTGAAAAGTGAAAAACGAAAAGTGATTTTTTTTGGGGTTATTTTACGATGAGGTGGCGTTCTTTTTTAAAATCATAAATATCAGGGATTCTGATCATGATACCAGTTTCCTCTACTTCACCAAAAAATGGGTTGATGCAGGTGCCAAAGGTACGCATTGTTGACGAAAGGCTTGCATAGGCATTTACCAGGGCGGGAATGCTCTCATTTCTCAGTCTTACCTGCTGATTGAGGATTTTGTAATTCTCATCATATGTTCCACCGCTAAAGTATGAAGCAAGTTCATCTTCGGCATGATGATAAGCCAGAGGATGAATCGGATAAACAAGTTTATCGGGGTCAGGAAAAAAGTGATTCAGAAAATAGAGAATGAGATCGCGGGCATACTGGTTGTAATTGGTATACATCGTGAATTTCCCAAAGAAGTAATCAACATCAGAATGACCGGTAATGAGCGCTCCAAGGCCGTCCCAGATGTTGTCGAGGGAGTACATTCCCTTTCTGAGATTGTACATTGGCTGAAAAGCAGGCTGCACAAATGAACGACCCAGTTCGATTGTTTTATCCTGAAAATCATCAATAAACTGCTGAGAGAATTTAAAAATCTCAGCAGTGGGGGTAAGCGGGTGACCCTGCTCATTGAATTGCAGATCCTTAAGGTGAAGGAATCGGTAACCGCCCACAATATCCTGTTCGCGGGGATTCCAGACGATGAGCTGTTTAAATGGCTTGTCCATGGTATCAAACTCATCAATATCAATTGCCAATCCTGTACCACCACCTGCATCGCGGAAGGTAAGTTCGCGCAACCTGCCGATTTCCTGCATCAGATTGGGAGAATCGTGATGTGTGAAGATATAGATCTCGTTATTCGCATTATTGGTATTCTTGACAAATTTATCGCGGGTTAATTCGCTCATTAACAATTGTCTGTCTACCGGTGGGATAATCGCTTCAATTTCCATAATTGCTCAGTTTCAAATAATATATTTAGGTAAAACGGCTTTAATCCTTTCACCAATTTTCAGGATTTACCTTTATTAATCAGTGCTTCAAAATTATCAATACTATTCCCAATTGCATAAACATGTTCTTTCATGATTCCTGCCCACTCAGCATCAGTATGTCGTTTATCGAAGGTTTGCCAGGGTATAGGTTTGCCAAAAGTGATTCGGATCGTTTTGCTGTTCTGATTAAACATTTCATCAGGAAGGTAGAGCATTTCAATATTTGCCTTAATTCCCAGCATTTTGCGGATGTTCGCAAGGTTATAGAAGAAATCAGAGTTTTTTCCGTCGATATATGTTGGGATAATGTCACGTTTGTGCTTGCTGGCTTTCGAAATAAACGATTTCTTCCATTCAAGATCGTATATTTTACCATGTTGTTTCCTCGAGCATAGGCCAGCCGGGAAATAAAGCATCCATTTATCAGAAGCAAAGGTTTCATCCATAATCTTCACATTCTGACTGTTGGAACCATGTTTATTTACAGGAATAAACAAAGGTGCCAGATTTGGAAGGTTCATCAAAAGGTCATTTACAGGAAAAACAATATTGGGATTAACTGCCCCTGCAACCTTCATGAGTGCCATACCATCAAGACCTCCCAACGGATGATTTGAAGCAATAAGGTAACGGCCATTTATATCAAGGTTTTCTATACCAGCTGTTTCAACGTTAACTCCAAATATTTCAAGGATTTTGTCAATGAAACTCAGACCAATTTTATCCTGGTTCTGTGTAATGGCGGCATTTATTTCATCCTGATGAATGGTGCGCTTCAGATAATTAATAACGAACCTTGGTATAAGCCTCGCAAGATTACGATTCTTTGATGCAATAAGGGACTCTACATCTATCTCCCTGAAAGCAGCAGCTTTAGTATCAGTATGTTTCAACTCTGTCATTTCTTATTCAATTTTCATCATTAAAATACAAACCTAAGGTAAAATATAATAGTGTACAAATATGGGGGAGCTGCGAATAATACATGCACAAATTATAAAGAACAACATGCTTGCAAGCCATTCATGGTGATCTATTTAGCTTCATCCGGATGTTAATAAGCTCTGACAATCAATCATTTGCTAATTGTTTCATTTTCTGATACTTAGCAACATTAATGATAAATATTTGTCAATAAGTGTAACTTTTTATCAACAATATGGTAAAATGTGGTAAATTGTGGTAATAATTGAACTATATTTGAGCACTCTTACATTGAAGTAGAACTAATGACGAACCTGATCGGAGAATTTGAATGCAGACTGGATCCAAAAGGCAGGATCATGCTTCCAGCATCGCTGAAGAAGCAGATTCCGTCTGAGGCGAAGGACAGGTTCGTGATTAATCGTGGAATTGAGAAATGCCTTGTAATTTATCCAAAACATGACTGGGATGCGACCTCTTCGGAGATAAATGCGCTTAACATGTATGTGAAAAAGAACAGGGATTTCGCACGCTACTTCTATCGTGGTGCAACTGAACTCGGTTTGGACAGCACAAACAGACTTTTATTTCCTAAGCAACTGCTTGAATATGCAGGGATTGAGAAAGATTTAGTACTGTTTGCCTATTCAAACAAAATCGAGGTTTGGGCAAAAGAGACATACGACAAGCTCCTCGGTGATGAGCCTGAAGATTTCTCTACCCTGGCTGAAGAGGTGATGGGCAGAAAATCAAATATAAGTTCAACTGATGTATCATAATCCTGTTTTACTTACCGAAAGCATTGACGGGCTTTCCATTAAACCTGAGGGCACATATGTTGATGTGACCTTTGGAGGTGGCGGGCATTCACGCGAAATCCTTTCCAGGCTCGGTAATGGACGACTTTTCGCTTTCGATCAGGATGAAGATGCTCTTGCAAATACGATCTCCGACTCCCGTTTCACACTGATAAACAGTAACTTCAGATTCCTTATCCATTTTCTCAGATTCCACAATGTGCTTCCTGTTGATGGCATTATTGCTGACCTGGGAATTTCCTCGCATCAGATTGATACTCCCGCCCGTGGTTTTTCCACCCGATATGAGGGAGATCTGGACATGAGGATGAGCAAGTCAATAAAGCAAAGTGCTGCTGATGTTATCAACAGTTACGAAGAGAACAGGCTGCTTTCAGTTTTCAGAGAATACGGAGAGATTGACAATGCCCGCAGGCTGGCATCATGCATTGTTGAAGTCCGCGAAAATCAAGCTATTCAAACAATTCAGGAATTTAAGGAAGCCATTCGCAGTTGTGTGCCAAGGCAAACCGAGAACAAATACCTGGCAATGGTTTTCCAGGCACTCCGCATCGAGGTGAACAAAGAACTTGAGAATCTCAAAGAAATGCTGAAACAGGCGCATCAGTCGCTTGCTGTTGGTGGTATGATCAGCATTATCGCTTATCATTCTCTGGAAGACAGACTGGTAAAGAATTACCTGAAGGCGGGCAATTTTGAAGGCACTCTTGAGAAGGATTTCTATGGAAATGTGAATTCAAACTTCAGAAATATCACCCGGAAACCAATTACACCCACAACACAGGAGCTGGAAGCCAATCAACGGTCGAGATCTGCAAAGCTTAGAATAGCAGAGAAAATATCATGAAAGCGCCCGAAGAACATATCAACCCCATACTACAGTCAAATCAGACTGAACCAAAGGCAGAACGCCCACGGAAGGCCGCTGCTGTGAAAGAAGGTGAAACTGAGGTGAAAGAAACAGCTAAAGAGCCAAAGGAAAAATCTAAAGCAGCAGCGGAACGTAAAGAAAAGAAAAGCAAAGGGAAAAGTATTGTCGTTTTTATCTCTGAATTCTTTCTAAGTATCATTAACGGCACTTTCCTGACTAAGGATAATATGCTGAAATCGGTGCCATACTTCTTTTTTCTGACTTTTCTTGCCATTATATATATTGCAAATACTTATTATGCTGAGAAGATGGTAAGAATAACAGATCGCACCAAGCATGATCTGAAGGAATTACGCTACGAGCACATTACAACCAAATCGCAGCTCATGCTTCTCAGTAAGCAATCTGAAGTTCTGAAAAGGTTGATTGGAACAGGTTTGAAGGAGTCTGTTGTTCCTCCGGAAAAGATTTTTATTAAGACAGATCAGGTTAATACAGATAAAAACAAAGTTTACTGGTTACCAATAATCGGAGAAGAGTGAAAGACGCAAAACGCGACATATTGTGGAGAGTTTACCTGGTTTACCTGGTTGTATTCCTGTTTGGTGTAGGAATTATAATCAAAGTAATTCATATTCAATTTGTTGAAGGTGATGCATTACGCAAAAAGGTAGAATTGAACACCCTTCGTTATTTCCCGATTGATGAAATCAGAGGGACAATTCTTGACTGTGACGGAAGTATACTTGCAACATCTATTCCTATTTTCGATGTGGGCATGGATTTAGGTACAACCTACTACGACGAAGAATTTTTTCGTGACAATGTGGACTCTTTATCCAGAAGTCTTTCAAAGTTATTTAACGACAAGAGCAGAATGGAATACAAGCGTCTGCTGGAGCAGGGTTGGGATGATAAGGAAAGATTCCTTCTGCTTAAAAGGAATGTTACTTACACCCAGTTAAAAAAGATGCGCTCCTTCCCTATTTTCAGGCTTGGACGGTTTAAAGGCGGGCTTGTACCTATTGAAAGAAGCAAACGTGAAATACCATTTAAACATCTGGCTGCAAGAACAATCGGATTTGAAAGGAAAGGATATAAAGTAGGACTTGAAGGCGGTTACACCCAATATCTCGAAGGTGTAAGCGGCAAGAGACTTATGCGTAAACTTTCCAATGGCGCATGGATGCCAGTAAGCTATAAAAATGAGATTGAACCAAAAGACGGCTACGATATTGTAACCACTATAGACATTAACATACAGGATGTTGCAGAAGATGCCCTGATGCGCACCTTACAACTGAACGAAGCCGACCATGGCTGCACAATTCTGATGGAAGTTGCCACCGGACAAATTAAAGCGATAGCCAACCTCACAAGAATGGGCGACGGAAGCTACCAGGAAGTAATGAATTATGCGCTTGCAGAAGCCTCAGAACCCGGATCAACATTCAAACTCCCGAGCCTTATGGTAGCTCTTGACGACGGAAGAATAAACATAACAGACACTATTGATACCGAAAGAGGTGTGCATTTTTTCTGCAATCAGCAGATGAAAGACCATGAAGGCGGACTGGGACGAATTTCTGTTAAGGCTGTTTTTGAACACAGTTCCAACATTGGTGTATCAAAAATAATCTACAAAGCATATGCAAAGGAACCAGAAAAATTTATTGACGGCCTCTACCGCATGGGGCTGAATAAATCACTTGATCTCGATATACCGGGAGAAGCCACGCCTAAAATCAAATCAACAAAAAGTAAGGTTTGGACAGATTGTTACTCACTTGCATGGATGTCGGTGGGATATGAATTGGCTATTACTCCGCTTCAAACACTGAATTTTTACAATGCAGTTGCCAACGACGGAGTGATGGTAAAACCAATGTTTGTGAAGGAAATCCGTCAATCAGGGCAGGTGATTAAATCATTCTCGCCGGTAATAACAAATAAGGCAATCTGTTCGAAAGAAACAATCCGCAAGGCAAAAGCAATGCTCGAAGGAGTTGTTACAAACGGCACTGCAAAAAATCTCTTCAATTCAGTCTATAAAATTGCAGGAAAAACCGGAACTGCTCAGATCGCCAACCTCAGCGACGGTTACGATCACGAAAACTATAAGGCTTCCTTCGTAGGTTATTTCCCTGCCGACAACCCTAAATATTCATGCATTGTAGTAATTAATAATCCTTCAAAAGGAAAATATTACGGAAGCGCTGTTGCTGCACCCGTTTTCAAGGAGATTGCAGACAAGGTTTATGCTACTCAACCCGACATTCATCAGGAGAAAAAAAATATACCGAACAGCACCGATTTCCCGCTGGCTACAGGCGGCTACCAGAAAGATCTTCAGAAAATCTACACAGCATTGGCCTATACCTACAGCACTCAGGATCCGAGCTCAGTTTGGGTGGCAACAATAAGCGACAGTACAGGCAACACCCTGGTTCCCAGAAATTTTACGGATGGTATTTTACCAAATGTTACAGGGATGAGTGTAAAGGACGGAGTTTATCTGCTCGAGAAAATGGGATTAAAGGTGAAACTCAGTGGAAAAGGTGTGATCAGAAAACAAAGCCCTGCTCCTGGTGTGAAATGCACAAACAGAACGCTGGTAGTACTTGAACTTGCATCAATTTAACATATGAAAACATTGAGAGACATCATCTATCGTACCGGGCTGCTGGAAATTGCAGGTCCTGCCGATATTGCTGTGTTATCAGTTCAGTTTGATTCAAGAAAAATTGAAAAAGGCACCTTATTTATTGCCGTGAAAGGTCTGAAATCAGACGGTCATGACTTTATCGGACAGGCTATTGAAAAGGGTGCAACTTCCATCTTATGCGAAACCTTACCAACGAATCTTGTTGATGGGATATCCTACATAAGGGTTACGGATAGTGCAGCCGCTTTAGGATTTGTTGCCTCTAATTTCCATGACACACCCTCCGAAAAACTTAAAACCGTAGGAATTACAGGAACTAACGGCAAAACCACCACTGCAAGTCTTTTGCACGATACCTTTCTTGACCTTGGTTATAAAAGTGGTCTGCTGTCAACCGTTGTAAATAAAATAAATGAAAGGAATATCCCGTCAACCCATACTACTCCAGATGCATTGGCGCTTAATGAGTTAATGGGTGAAATGGTAAACGACGGCTGCGGGTACTGTTTTATGGAAGTAAGTTCGCATGCCATAGCGCAGAAAAGAATAAGTGGTTTGCAATTTACCGGAGGTGTTTTTACGAATCTCACCCACGATCATCTCGATTTTCACGAAACATTTGATGCTTATCTAAAGGCCAAAAAAACCTTCTTCAACCAATTACCATCATCAGCATTTGCACTCGTAAATCTTGATGATAAGAACGGTATGGTGATGGTTCAGAATACCAGAGCTAAAATACATACCTATGGTTTAAAATCGATGGCTACTTTCCGTGCAAAAGTGATGGAAAACAGGTTCGACGGAATGCAGTTAAAAATTGACGGACGCGAAATCTGGACCAGGCTTGTGGGCAATTTCAATGCTTCCAATATTCTTGCAATTTATTCAACAGCCGTATTACTCGGCGAGGATCCATCTGATGTGCTTACCATACTCAGCGAGATCAGACCGGTGGAGGGCCGTTTCGATCATATTATCAGCAACGAAGGCGTAATTGCCATAGTGGATTATGCGCATACCCCTGATGCTGTAAAGAATGTGCTCTCTACTATCAATGAAATCCGTACTCATAATGAACAGCTCATTACGGTTATTGGTGCCGGTGGCGACCGCGACAGAAGCAAAAGGCCGGTAATGGCAGGCATTGCAGCACAAATGAGCAACAAAGTAATTCTTACTTCCGACAATCCGCGGTCTGAAGAACCAGAAATGATACTTGAGGAAATGAAAAAAGGTATTGACCCTTCAGAATTGAGAAAGGTTATCACCATAGTTAACAGAAAAGAGGCTATTGCAGCAGCTTGCAGTATGGCCAGAAGCGGCGACATTATTCTCGTGGCCGGAAAAGGTCACGAAAAATACCAGGAAATAAAAGGGATTAAATACCCTTTCGACGACAAAGCATTGATCAGGGAAGCATTTGGCATTCAGGATTCTCAGAAAGAAATTCAGGACAACAATTAACCAAAGAAAACAAAAGTATGTTATACTACCTGTTTGATTATCTGGATAAAGCGTTTGATGTTCCCGGCGCGGGAGTATTCAGATACATTTCATTCCGGGCAGGCATGGCGGTTTTCACCTCTTTGCTGATTTCCCTGATTTTCGGCAAGAGCCTCATCAACTTACTCCGCAAAAAACAGGTAGGAGAACTTGTTCGCGACCTTGGTCTTGAAGGTCAGCTTGCAAAAAAAGGCACACCTACTATGGGCGGACTTATCATTCTTGGTGCAATTCTCATACCTACGCTGCTTTTTGCAAAACTTGATAACATCTATATAATTCTCATAATATTCACTACCATTTGGATGGGGATTTTCGGATTTATTGACGATTACATCAAAGTTTTCAGAAAAGATAAGGCAGGACTTGCAGGTAAATTCAAAATTCTGGCCCAGGTAATTCTTGGGATAATTGTAGGGACTACTCTTTACTTCAACGATAGTGTTGTAATAAAAGAAAAATCAACCTCACAGGGCTTTGTAATATCAAAAACAGCCTTCAACATTGACAATGAACATTCGACCAGGAACCTATTTCCGCATGAAGTTATAAAATCAACAAAAACCACTATTCCGTTCATGAAGAATCATGAATTTGACTATGCATATCTGCTGATCTGGATGGGACCAAATTACAGAAAATGGGCATTCCTGGTATTTATCCCTATCGTAATATTGATTATTGCAGCAGTCTCCAACGGCGCCAACCTCACCGATGGTCTGGATGGCCTTGCCACCGGAACATCTGCAATTATAGGAGTTACTCTCGGTATTCTGGCCTACGTGTCTGGAAATACCGTATTCGCCAACTATCTGAATATCATGTATATTCCGAACACCGGCGAGCTGGCAATATACATAAGCGCCTTTGTAGGGGCTTGTGTGGGATTTCTTTGGTACAATACGAACCCGGCCCAGGTTTTTATGGGTGATACAGGGAGTTTATCCATTGGCGGTATCATAGCAGTATTTGCGATAATGATCCGTAAAGAATTACTTATTCCGATTTTATGCGGAGTATTTCTTGCAGAAAGCCTTTCAGTGATTCTACAGGTGAGTTATTTCAAATACACTAAAAGAAAATACGGAGAAGGCAGGAGGATATTCAAAATGTCGCCATTACATCATCATTATCAGAAACTTAATTATGCAGAACCCAAAATCGTAATGCGGTTTTTCATTGTAGGAATTATGCTTGCAATTTTCACTATAGTAACACTGAAACTACGTTAGACTCAACAAATAACAAGATATTATAAATGGGGAAAAAAATCGTCATATTAGGTGCAGGAGAAAGTGGAACAGGCGCAGCCTGGCTTGCTTCTAAGCATGGCTATGACGTTTTTGTTTCCGATAAAGGAAAAGTAGCGCTTAAGTATGCCGATTTTCTCAATGAGGGCGGAATCCGTTTTGAAGAGGGAAAACATAGCGAAAATCTTGTCCTCCAGGCTGATGAGATCGTAAAAAGTCCGGGAATACCAGATACAGCAGCAATTATCCAAAAGGCAAAAGAAAACAGAATCCCTGTGATTTCTGAAATCGAATTTGCCTCCAGGTACACTTCTGCACATAAAACCTGCATCACCGGGAGTAATGGCAAAACAACCACTACTCTGTTAACCTATAATATTCTTAAAAAAGCAGGTTTGAATGCAGGCTTGGCAGGAAATATAGGAAGAAGTTTTGCCTGGCAGGTTGCAGAAAACAATTTTGAGTATTACGTATTGGAAATCAGTAGTTTTCAGCTGGATGGAATGTTTAAATTTAAAGCAGACACCGCTGTACTAATGAATATTACACCCGATCATCTCGACAGGTACAACTATGATTTCCAGGAATATACAAATTCAAAACTCCGGATTATCAATAATCAGCAACACAGCGACAATTTTATTTACTGCATGGATGATGAAGTGATTACCAAAGAGCTGAAAAAGAGGCAATTAAATCAGAAACTCTATCCGTTTTCCATCAAAAATGATGTTGCAGAAGGAGCTCACATTCAAGATACTAATTTAATAATTAACATACAATCTAACACCCTTACCATGACATTAGAGGCATTAGCATTACAGGGAAAACACAATATATACAATTCTATGGCAGCAGGTATTGCTGCGAGAGTATTGGATATACGTAAAGACACAGTGAAAGAATGCCTTTCAGATTTCCAGCATATTGAACACCGGCTTGAATTTGTTGCCAATATCCATGGGATTGAATTTATTAATGATTCAAAAGCCACCAATGTGAATTCCACCTGGTATGCTCTTGAATCCTTTACAAAAAAAATAATCTGGATAGCAGGCGGGGTAGATAAGGGCAATGATTATTCAATGCTTGAAGAACTAGTAAAGCAAAAAGTAAAAGCAATAATCTGTCTTGGTATGGACAACGAAAAACTAATTGACACTTTTTACAGTACGGGCATAGAAATGTATCAGACGAAATCGATGGAAGAAGCAGTTGCAATTGCGTATCGTCATGGAAAACAAGATGATGTGGTGCTTTTATCGCCAGCCTGCGCAAGTTTCGATTTGTTTGAGAACTACGAAGAACGCGGCGATTTATTTAAAGAAGCTGTAAAGAGTTTGTAATTACCCAATTAAAAAAACTAAATATTAACATCCGGTAAAATGTTTGGAGCTTTAAGGAAAATAAAAGGTGATAAAGTAATATGGGCAGTAGTAATTATTCTGTCGGTATTTTCTTTATTGGCTGTATACAGCTCTACCGGATCGCTTGCCTACAGAAAGCAAGGAGGCAATACAGAATACTACATGCTTAAACACCTGATAATACTGGTGTTTGGTTTTGGATTGATGTATGTAACGCATCTGATAAAATATAATTACTATTCTAGAATTTCACAGGTAGCCATTGTAATTGCAGGATTTCTGCTTTTAGGAACACTTGCCATGGGTACAAATTACAACGAAGCTTCCCGCTGGCTAACACTTCCTGTCATAAACCTGACATTTCAGAGTTCCGACTTTGCAAAGTTGGCGCTCATAATGTATGTGGCAAGGTTGATAACAAAAAAGCAGGATCAGATAAAAGATTTCAAATCAGCATTTATTCCTATTCTGGCGCCTATTATTATAATTTGCGGCCTGATATTTCCGGCGAACCTGTCAACTGCAGCAATGCTGTTTATCACCTGCCTCGTTCTAATGTTTATAGGCCGTGTTAATCTTCGCTACATTATATCTATGATAGGAATATTCATTGTAGCAATGGGCATTCTGGTTGTCATTATTTACAATTCACCGGCACAAGGCCGATTAGGCACCTGGCATCACAGGCTGGTGAGTTATGCAAATGGCGACGGAGGTGAGGAAGAATACCAGGTAGAACAGGCAAAAATTGCAATTGCTACAGGTGGAATTTTTGGGAAAATGCCAGGTCGTT
The DNA here is from genome assembly GCA_903923925.1 of uncultured Bacteroidales bacterium. Taxonomy (GTDB): domain Bacteria; phylum Bacteroidota; class Bacteroidia; order Bacteroidales; family CAIXZF01; genus CAIXZF01. The sequence goes on along the minus strand of CAIXZF010000059.1, from coordinate 60,723 downwards.
CTACACAAAGAAACTTTCTGCCTCACCCCTATTCTGATTTCATTTTCGCCATTATTGTTGAAGAATATGGAATAATTGGCGGTTTTGTACTTGTGTTGCTTTATCTCATACTTCTATTCAGGGGAACCCGGATTGTGGTGAAAAGTCCCGGAGATTTCGGGGCATTCCTTGCCATTGGCATTAGTTTCAGCCTGGTGTTTCAGGCCATGGTTAATATGGCAGTGGCAGTTCACATTTTCCCTGTAACCGGTCAGCCTCTGCCTTTTGTGAGCATGGGAGGAACATCAATATGGTTTACAAGTATTTCAATTGGAATCCTGTTGAGTGTAAGCAAAGAAATCGATACTGAAAATCAACCTAAAACTGTAGAAGCAAATGCAGCCTAAATTCCTGATCAGCGGCGGAGGTACCGGGGGACATATCTTCCCGGCTGTTGCTATTGCGGATGCATTGAAAAAAAGTTTTCCGGAAGCAGGATTCTTATTTGTTGGTGCTTTGGGAAGAATGGAAATGGAAAAAGTTCCGGAAGCTGGATACACCATTGAAGGTCTATGGATCAGCGGATTACAAAGAAAACTTACACTTCAGAATCTCAGCTTTCCCTTAAAAGTAACAGCAAGTTTGTTAAAAGCCCGATCCATCATTAACAGGTTCAAACCCGACGTGGTTATAGGTACCGGCGGCTATGCCAGCGGACCGACGCTCAGAGTGGCTTCCAGCAAGGGGATCCCTACACTTATCCTTGAACAGAACTCCTTTCCCGGAATTACGAATAAACTGCTTGCTGCTAAAGTTGATAAAATATGTGTTGCCTACGAAGGGATGGAACGCTGGTTCCCAGCAGCCAAAGTAGTATTAACAGGTAATCCAGTTAGAAAAGAGATCCAACTCCTTGCCGAAGGTGCTGATCTGAGAACAAAAGCATTAAATCATTTTGGCTTATCGGCCGAAAAGAAAACCATTCTTGTTATTGGAGGTAGTCTTGGTGCCAGAACGATTAATATGAGTATAGAAGGACAGCTTAAGGCTATCAAAGAATCCGGGGTGCAATTACTCTGGCAAACAGGCAAATCCTTCTATTCACAGGCAAAAGCTTCGGTAGAAAAGAATAACCACCAGTCTGTTAAGGCATTTGCCTTCATCAAAGAAATGGATCTGGCCTATGCTGCTGCCGACCTGGTGATTTCAAGAGCCGGCGCTATTGCAATTTCTGAATTATGCATTGCTGGCAAACCCAGCATACTTGTGCCTTCGCCAAATGTGGCCGAAGACCATCAGACAAAAAATGCAAAAGCACTTGTTGAAAAACAGGCAGCAATAATGGTAAAAGATAGTTCAGCAAACGAAAGTCTGATTAATGAGGCACTTGAGCTGATCTACAATACTGAAAGACTGAATACACTGCATACCAACATAGCAAACCTGGCAAAGCCTTTTGCAATTGCACAGATAACTTCAGAAATCATTTCACTTCTCAACAAAGAAAAACAATAGAATAAACCATGAATCAACTGAATCTGAATAACCTGAATTCAATCTACCTTCTCGGTATCGGCGGCATCGGCATGAGCGCCCTGGCCAGGTATTTCAGGTTTGCAGGAGCCAGAGTAAGCGGCTACGACCGTACCCGTACACCATTAAGCATGGAACTGGAAGCAGAAGGAGTTATAATTCATTATTCAGAGGATGTGAAAAAGATTCCTGCCGACACAGAGCTGGTAATTTTTACACCGGCAATTCCTGCTGATAGTATTGAATTGCAGTACATTCTTAGTAAATCGTATCCCCTTAAAAAACGCGCAGAAATTCTAGGATTGCTTACCCTGGAAAAAAACGCAATAGCAGTTGCAGGTACTCATGGAAAAACCACTACTTCTACCCTTATAGCGCATCTGTTTAAAGCATCAGGTACAAAATCAGCAGCATTTCTTGGTGGAGTTTCGAAGAATTACAATACGAACCTGCTCCTATCCAAAGATTGGGAATATGTTATCACTGAAGCCGATGAATTCGACCGCTCTTTTATGCAATTGTTTCCATCGACGGCAGTAATAACTTCTGCTGACGCTGATCATCTCGACATTTATGGCAGTGCGGAACAGCTGGCAGAAGCCTATGGCGATTTCACTGCAAATATCAGGGAGAATGGAACGCTGATTCTGAGAGAAGGACTTAATATCCTTTTGCATACAAAGGAAAGCGTCAATGTACAGACTTACAGCCTTTCAGGTCCATCGGATTATTATGCAGTAAATACAAGAGTTGAAAACGGGTACTATAATTTCGATCTTATCACTCCTCAGGGAGCACTAAAAGACTTCAAACTAGGCTTACCCGGGATTATTAATGTCGAAAATTCTATTGCAGCACTTGCTGTTGCCTTGAACTGTGGTATTGATGTTGAAAAACTAAAAAATGGATTATTTTCCTATGCAGGAGTGCGTCGTCGGTTCGACATTCAATTACGCTCTGAAAGCATTATCTATATGGATGATTATGCACATCATCCTGAAGAACTAAAGGCCTGCATTAATTCTACCCGTTTAATGTGGCCCGACAGGCATATAACAGGAATTTTTCAGCCACATTTATTTTCAAGAACAAGAGATTTTGCAGATGGATTTGCTAAAAGTCTCGATTTACTTGACAGCTGCTACCTTCTGGAAATTTACCCGGCAAGAGAACTCCCTATTGAAGGTGTGGATTCATCGCTGATTTTCAACAAAATGGAGATCAAAGACAAACATCTTTGCGACAACTATCAATTAATCATAGAATTAGAGAAAATAAAACCAGGTATACTGCTTACTCTTGGAGCAGGGAATATTGATCAGCTTGTAAAACCTGTGCAACAGGCGCTTATCAAAAAGTTTAACATATAAAAACATGAGTTTTAAACAGAAAGCAATAAAAGTTTTAAATATCCTCCTCTGGGTCGTAATGATATCAGGCTTCTTTGCTTTGCTCGGCTTTGTACAGGTTGAACAGAAAACCATACTTTGTAATTCAATCGGGGTAAAGATTGATTATCAGAACGGAGAAATCTTTGTAAGTGAATCAGAAGTAAAAGCAGAAATCAACTCTTTATACAACGACAGCCTGATTGGAAAACCGCTGATTGACATCAGCAGCATTAAAATCAGGGAGCGCCTCCTTCAGAACCCTTATATAGCTAAGGCTAAAGTTTATTCGACAGTTGACGGAGGTGTTCATATTATACTCATTCAGCGAAAACCAATACTTCGGGTGTTCAATATGGCCGGGCAGAGTTTCTACATAACCTCCGATGGGCAAATGGTTCCCCTCAGCGACAAGTACACAGCAAGAGTACCCGTATCAAACGGAATCCTGAAGGAGGAATTTTCAATGTCGCGCAACCTCATTCCGGGACTAATAAGCTGGGATGAAGCAGATCTGGTTCTTTCAACTATGCAGAAATTATATGTTTTAGCAATGTATATTGATCAGGATGAGTTCTTTAAATTACAAGTTGATCAGATTTATGTAAATGAGTATCGTGAATTTGAATTAACGCCCAAGGTAGGAAGGCATACTATACTTTTCGGAGGTGTTTGCAACATAGCTGAGAAGTTTCAAAAACTCTCTGCCTTTTACAACAATGGCCTTAATAAAGCCGGATGGAATAAATACAAAACACTAAATATTAAATATAAGAATCAAGTAATCTGTTCCAAAAACTAATATCTCATGGAAGCATCAAACATCATCGTTGGCCTCGACATTGGCACCACAAAAATTGCGGCGATTGTAGGCCGTAGAAACGAACACGGCAAAATCCACATTTTAGGGAGTGGCAAAACCGAATCTATCGGTGTTAAACGCGGAGTTGTTTCAAACATCGAAGATACTATCAAGTCAATCCGCCGCGCAGTGGAACTGGCAGAAGAAAATGCAGGAATCAGAATCCGGGAAGTTAATGTCGGAATTGCTGGTCAGCATATTAAAAGTATTCAGCATCGCGGAAGCATGATGAGGCACTCCCAGGAAGATGAAATCAGCCAGGATGACATTGATATGCTGCATGAGAATATGTATAAACTGGTGATGCTGCCGGGAGAAGAAATTATTGATGTGATTCCCCAGGAATATATCATAGACGGAGAGCAGGGTATTAAGCAGCCAATAGGAATGTCGGGAATTTCTCTTGAGGCGAATTTCCACATTATTATCGGGCAAACTGCAGCGGCAAAAAACATCTACAAATGTGTAAAACGCTCTGGTTTAAACATCACTAACCTGATTCTTGAGCCACTGGCTTCTGCAGAATCAGTTCTTAGTGAAGAGGAGAAAGAAGCAGGTGTTGTTTTGGTAGATATTGGTGGTGGCACTACAGATATTGCAATTTTCCAGGATAATATCATCCGTCATACCGCTGTAATTCCTTTCGGGGGCGATGTAATTACGGAAGATGTTAAAGAAGGTTGTCACATTATCCGCCGACATGCTGAAGAACTTAAAATTAAGTTCGGAAGTACGCTTGCAAGTGAGAATAAAGACGATGAAATCGTTGCAATCCCAGGTCTTCGGGGTCGGGCACCTAAGGAAATTTCACTTAAAAACCTGGCCAATATAATCCAGGCCCGTATGGAAGAGATTATTGATGCAATCATCTTTGAAATTAAAAATTCAGGCTACGAGAAAAAACTTATTGCTGGTATTGTTCTTACCGGTGGAGGCGCACTTCTCAAACATATTGCCCAGCTTACCGAATACATGACAGGCATGGATACCCGAATTGGCTATCCGAACGAGCACCTTGGCAACGAAGTGCCAGATGATGTGGCAAGCCCAATGTTTGCAACAGGTATCGGCCTTGTAATTCTTGGAAATTCGAGAACAAGAAAAGACCAGCAGAGAAACTGCAAGGAAGAATTCATTTTCGAAGGCAACAGTTATGCAATTGATGAACCTAAAAAATTAGAAATTCCTGCTGAACCAGAACCAGTAGTTTCTGAATTTGTAGAAGAAACTTTTGAAACCGAGTCATCTGAATCAATAATTGCCTCGTCGAGCAAGCGAAAAAACTGGCTCGATACCATTACAAAATGGTTCGAAGAAGACATGAAAAAGTCTAATTAACAATTATTTACGATGTTATCAACATAGTTGATAAAATTTCAAAAAAGATAATTATAAATCGATTAATTTAGGAGGCGAAACAATGACCTACCGAGAAGAACAAATAAATCCCAGTATGATTAAATTTGATTTACCGAAATACCAGTCCTCTATTATTAAGGTATTGGGTGTTGGTGGCGGCGGAAGCAATGCGGTGAATCACATGTTTAATGAAGGTATCAGGGGTGTGGATTTTGTGATCTGCAATACTGATTCTCAGGCTCTGAATCTGAGTCCCATTCCTAACAAAATTCAACTGGGATCAGGCCTTACCGAAGGTCGTGGAGCCGGTTCAATTCCTGAAGTTGGCAAAAATGCAGCCATCGAAAACATCGAAGACATCAGAAAAGTCCTCGATCCCAACACGAAAATGCTCTTCATCACAGCCGGAATGGGAGGTGGCACCGGAACAGGCGCAGCTCCGGTAATTGCAGCTGAAGCCAGAAAACTTGACATACTTACAGTTGGCATAGTTACCATTCCTTTCAGTTTCGAAGGCAGGAAAAGAAGACTGCAAGCGGAACAGGGAATTAACGAATTACGCGAACATGTTGATACGCTGCTGATTATCTGCAATGATAAACTCAGAGAGCTATATGGCGACCTCCCGCTTTCGAAAGCTTTCCATAAAGCAGACAATATTCTTACTACTGCCGCAAAAGGTATTGCCGAAATCATTACTGTTGCCGGTTACATTAACGTCGATTTTGAAGACGTTAAAACTGTAATGAAAAACAGTGGTGTAGCAATAATGGGCTCGGGTATTGCCGATGGCGAAAACAGAGCCACAAAAGCTGTTGAAGAAGCCATGTCATCACCACTACTTAACGACAGCAATATTGATGGTGCCCGTAACATCCTGCTCTACATTTCTTCAGGTTCTGAAGAAGTTTCTATGGATGAAGTTACTGAAATTACCGATTATATTCAGTCGAAAGCTGGCCAGAATGCAGATATTATCTGGGGTAACGGTCGCGACGAAAGCCTTGGTACAGCCATAAGCATCACACTTGTGGCTACAGGTTTTGAACCAACAGGAGAAAACGAAAAAAAAGAAGAACCTAAAAAGAACATCGTTGGCATTATTTCTGGAAGAGATACCGTAGTGATGCCACCTAAACAAGAACCAATTTCTGAAGTTGAGCCTCCGGTTGTAAACGAAATTACACTGCTGTCGAGAGACCATCAAATTGAAGAACCGGATCTTAATGAGGGCTTCGACGATATTGAACTCCGCACAGAACCTGAAGAAATCAGGGAAATCCCACGCTCTGTTATTTTCAGCCTTAACGATACACCCCAGCATTCTTCACCAAAACCACCTTCAGATAAACCATACATCTCCCCTGAGAACAGCTCATCTGGAATGTATATGGTGAATAATTCGGAAGGTCAATCGCAGAGAGAAACACCTCAGGCCATCAGGCAGGATTTTTTTCCGGTTGATAAAACCACATTCGACAGGAATTCAAATTCCAGGATAAATAAGCTAAAAGAACTGAGCCTGCAACTAAAAAAGCCTGAAGAAATCGATCGTCTTGAAAGAGAACCAGCCTATCGGCGTCGCGAAGTAGAACTTAAGGAACCAAAGCATTCATCCGAATCCGAAGTTTCACGTTTCTCTCTGTCTGACGACCTTAAAAATGGTGTAGAGTTAAAAGCGAATAACTCCTTTCTTCACGACAATATTGATTAGCATGAGGTAAAACCTACTATGAGCCTTACCGATAAAATTAACGATGATATTAAAGCCGCCATGCTTGCCAAAGAAAAGGACAAGCTGGAAGCCCTCCGCGCTGTAAAGGCCGCCCTGCTCCTTGCTAAAACTCAGGGAGGAGCAGGTGGCGATGTTACAGAAGATGATGAAATAAAACTGCTTCAGAAACTCGTGAAACAACGGAAAGAGGCGGCAGAGATCTATCTCGGACAAGACAGGAACGACCTGGCTGAACCTGAATTATTCCAGGCAGCCATCATCGAAAAATTCCTCCCACAGCAGATGCCGGTTGAGGAAGTAAAAGCAATAATTTCTTCAGTTATTGATGAAACCGGCGCTACATCTGTAAAAGAGCTTGGAAAAGTTATGGGAATCGTTTCGAAAAAGCTCGCTGGCAAAGCTGACAATAAAATGGTTTCGGAGATTATCAGGAGCCTGCTTCCTTCTTAACCTTCTTTTCGTGGACGAACTTAAAATTCGTTCGTTTAAACTTTTCGATTATTGTAGCAAGTTTAATAATTGGGTTCCAGATAAACTGATACCTTCCAAAGCGCATTTTGAAGTCATTATAAGTAATATCTCCACGCAATACTTTACGGAAGCCTCGCCATAAACGTTCGCTCGTTCCAAGTTTCTTATGTATCAGACCAGGTGCCGAATTAAATATTTTAAGAAGAGGATAAGCTGCCAATAATTCGGACACTACTTCAGCTTCTACGTTTTTTCTGTAGTCGAAAGGATGATTAGTAGTTCCATCAAGGAAACTTATAATGGTTTCTGAAGCTATTCCAGCGCTCTTCACAGCGTAATAAATCCCTTCCCCAGTCATGGGGTCAGTAAATCCAGCAGCATCGCCGATAAGCAAAACCCTGCCCGCCTGTATCCTGTCGTAACCACTTCGGTAGGGAATAGGATTTGTTCGGAATGACATCATAGTTAAATCCTTAATTTCCAGTGATTCAAGAAATTTAAAGAAATAATCCTTTAAATATTTCGAAAGTTTTGCCGGACCACCAACACCTATTGATAAATGGTCGCCTTTAGGAAAGATCCATGCATATCCTCTTATAAAAGTTCCCCAATCAAGATAAACCGTATTTTTAAATCTTTCAAAATCTTCATCAGAAACTTTTACCTCACTTTCAATAGCAATTCCTTTTTTAACATGGCCGGTAAGTAAAAAAGTTCTGGCAGTAATACTACTGGCACCATCAGCTCCAATAACAAATGAGGCAGAAAATTCGCCCTCGCTGGTATGCACCAGAACCTGGTCGAAACTTTCAGTAAGCCCTGTTACACGCGTGCCTTGAAAGAAATCAGCCCCTTTTGATACCGCATTATTAATAAGGAAATTGTCAAACTTATCGCGCATCAGGCAATACATCAGCGGCTCATCGCTGTGGCGCGTATATGCATTTTTAAAATTCTTACTGAACCTGAAATTATAAATCTCTGTTTCAATAACAGAATCAAGGCTAAACGGAAAAAGTTTCAGGGTTCTGTGAGTAAGTCCGCCACCACAGGGTTTATACCTTGGGAAGTTCTCCTTTTCAATAACAGCAACCGTAAAACCACGATCAGCAAGATAATAAGCCGCCATAGACCCGGCAGGTCCTGCACCGATTACAACTACATCATAAACTTTCTGAGACATCCTTTCCAAAATGCAAACCTACATTAAAAATTACTTTAACCCAAATTAAAACACAGACAAACAACATATAATCTTCGAAGATATCTTTATTAACACTATTTAACAGAAACCTTTAACATTGTTTAACGCAGTAAATGTTTCAACACAGCGAAAGCAGTATAATTTTGCTTCATAATTAACAATGATAACCAACCTAAAAAAGAACATCCAATGAAAAAGTTTTTTGTAATTTCAATCACTTTATTATTTGCTGCAAGTGTAACAGTTTTTGGTCAGACACAAAAACCTGCTGAGAAAAAAGAAGCTCCTAAAACAGAAGTAAAGAAAGAAGTTAAAGCTGCAGAGCCAGTAAAGGCAGTTGAAAAAACAGCCGTTAAATCACACAAAAAATCTGCAAAAGTTGCAAAAGAAGCTGCTCCGGTAAAAAAATAATAATCACAGTTCAGTTAATTTGTTTTTGGTAAAAAAAAAGGTCGCTCAAAAGGCAGCCTTTTTTTTATCTAATTAGCAAACTAGCACAATAGCAAACCAGCAAATCAGGCTTCAAGTCCTTTGCCATGACACTGTTTAAACTTCTTTCCGCTCCCACAGGGGCAGGCATCATTTCTTCCGACCTTCTTCTCAACCTTTACAGGCTGAGGTTTCTGTGGTTCGGAAGTGCTGTTTGCTGCAGGAGTCTGATCCTCACGCCCAGTCTTTAGATTACTCATGTCGGTGCGGCGTGGAGCCCTTGCTTCCTGGATATTCGTTTCCATACCAGGCAATGTGCCTTTCATCAGGAATGCGCAGATCTCTTTGTTAATACGTTGCAGCATCGTTTTAAATAACTGAAACGATTCAAACTTATAAATAAGTAAAGGATCTTTTTGCTCATAAGTAGCAGATTGAACACTTTGTTTCAACTCATCCATTTCGCGCAGATGCTCTTTCCATGCATCATCGATAATGGCAAGAGAAAGGCCCTTTTCAATAGACAATACCACTTCGCGGCCTCTGTCTTCGTAAGCCTTTTTCATATTGGCAACTACCTGCAATGTCTTTATTCCATCGGTAATCGGAATGGCAATATTCTCAAATCTGGGCTGATTCAGATACACATCCGAAACAACAGGGTAAACCATCTCTGCTAAAAACGCAGAACGCTCCTTGTAACTACTTGATACATGGTCATATAGTTCCGCCACAAGTTTACCAGTAGATTCATTCAGAAATTCCTTCTCTGTAAACGGAGGTTCAACAGCCAGACTTTTCAGAATCTCAAAACGGAAACCTTCATAATCTCCTTTTTCGGAATAATCGGTTACAAAGAACTCACTTAAATCATAATACATATTGGAAATATCCAAAGCCAGACGTTCTCCGTAAAGCGCATGACGGCGTTTGCTATAAATTACTTCACGCTGCGAATTCATAACGTCGTCATATTCCAGAAGTCGTTTACGGGTTCCGAAGTTGTTTTCCTCAACTTTACGCTGTGCCCGTTCGATAGACTTTGTGATCATCGAATGCTGAATCATTTCGCCTTCCTTCAACCCCAGCCTGTCCATTACCTTCGCAATACGGTCGGAACCAAACAAACGCATCAGGTCATCGTCCAGGGAAACAAAGAACTGAGAACTACCGGGATCTCCCTGTCGTCCGGCACGTCCGCGCAACTGCCTGTCAACACGTCTCGATTCATGGCGTTCGGTACCAATAATGGCAAGACCACCGGCCTCCTTCACTCCTGGTCCCAGCTTGATGTCGGTACCACGACCTGCCATATTTGTAGCAATCGTAACTGTACCAGGCAAACCGGCATGGGCTACAATTTCTGCCTCCCTGGCATGGAGCTTTGCATTTAATACATTATGATTAATATTTACACGCTTTAACATCCTGCTCAGCAACTCGGAAGTCTCAACCGAAGTTGTACCCACAAGAACTGGCCTTCCTTTGTCAACCAGCGCCTGAATCTCTTCTATTACTGCATTGAATTTTTCGCGCTTTGTTTTATAAACCAAATCTTCCCTGTCGGCCCTTACAATTGATCTGTTTGTAGGAATTACAACGACATCGAGTTTATAGATATTCCACAACTCCCCTGCTTCGGTCTCAGCTGTACCAGTCATACCGGCCAGTTTTTTGTACATTCTGAAATAATTCTGGAGAGTAATGGTAGCATAGGTTTGAGTAGCGGCCTCGATTTTCACATTTTCTTTAGCCTCAATAGCCTGATGGAGACCGTCAGAATACCTTCTGCCTTCGAGAATACGGCCGGTTTGTTCATCAACAATCTTTACTTTATTGTCAATAATAACATATTCAACATCCTTTTCAAAAAGCGCATACGCCCTTAAAAGCTGGTTTACTGTATGTATTCGCTCTGATTTTATAGAAAACTCCTGAAGCAGGGTATTTTTTCTCTCGATTTTCTTAGCCTCCGGCAGGGTTTGTTTATCCAGATCAGCAAGTTCAGAACCAATATCAGGGATTATATAGAATTTAGGCTCGTCATAGGACTCGGTGATCAGGTCTATGCCTTTTTCCATCAAATCGATGGTGTGGTTCTTCTCATCAATTACAAAGTAAAGCTCATCATCAATAAGATGCATGTTCTTATTTTGCTCCTGCATATAAAAATTCTCAGTTTTCTGCAGCAAAGCCTTCATACCAGGTTCACTCAGGAATTTTATAATGGCTTTGTTTTTGGGCAAACCATGCTGTGCACGAAGCAGAAACTCTCCGCCTTTTTTCTCATCTTCAGCTGAAGGAGTCCCGGAAAGCAAATTCTTTGCATCAGCAAGTATTTTTGTAACAAGGTTACGCTGAGCAGTATACAGTTTTAGAATCTGTGGGCGTAATGCTTCAAATTCCTGGTTATCGCCTTTCGGAGTTGGTCCGGAAATAATCAAAGGTGTACGGGCATCGTCAATCAAAACTGAGTCAACCTCATCAACTATGGCATAATTATGCGCTCTCTGAACAAGTTCTTCAGGGTTTCTGGCCATATTATCGCGCAGATAATCAAAGCCGAATTCATTATTTGTGCCATAGGTAACATCGGCCAGGTAGGCATTCTTCCGGGCATCAGAGTTTGGTTCATGCTTGTCGATACAATCAACTTTCAAACCGTGGAACTCAAACATCATCCCCATCCATTCAGAGTCGCGTCGTGCAAGATAATCATTAACTGTAACGATATGAACTCCTTTTCCCGGCAAGGCATTCAGGTAAACCGGCAGGGTAGCAACCAGGGTTTTTCCTTCCCCTGTGGCCATTTCAGCAATCTTACCCTGATGAAGCACCATACCTCCTATTAACTGAACATCATAGTGCACCATGTCCCATTTAATAAGGTTACCGCCGGCAGTCCAGGAGTTACGGTAGCGTGCTTTTTCACCCATGATCTCAACATTCGCCTTATGAGCAGCAAGATCACGGTCGTACTGTGTAGCAGTTACTTCAACCCATTCATTCTCAACGAAGCGCTTAGCGGTTTCTTTAACTACGGCAAAAGCCTCAGGTAAAATTATGTTCAGAATCTCCTGAGATTTCTCATATTGTTTCTTCGAAATCTTGTCAATTTCAGAGTAAATCTGCTCCTTCTCATCAACATTCATGTCGTATTCCTGCTCTATTCTATCTTTAAGAACCAGAATCTGAGCTTCCTCCTCCGCAACATAATCAAAAATCTTTGTGCGGAATTCAAAGGTTTTCGCCCTAAGGGCATCGTTATCTAGCTTAGTAATTTCAGCATAGGCTGCAATAGCTTCATCAACAGCCGGCAGAAGCACAGAAACATCCTTCTCCGACTTGCTTTTGAAAAATTTCTTGAAGATTCCTAACATTGGATTTATATTAAATAATAGAGACCGGTTGCGCCGGCCGGTTCAATAGTTATGCCAAAAATACGAATTTAAAATAATGTTCCCGGTTTGGCAGGTACTGTGTAATTTTACAGAAACTAAGACGCCAGGCATAGCCTGGCGTCTTTCACCTTAATATTCATCTTCGTGAAAGAAAAAATCTTCCTTTGTAGGATACTCAGGCCAGAGATCTTCGATACTCTCATACATCTCCCCCTCATCCTCGATTTCCCTGAGGTTTTCAATAACTTCTGCCGGCGCTCCGGATCTCAGGCAAAAGTCAATGAGCTCCTCCTTTGTTGCCGGCCAGGGAGCATCTTCAAGCTTAGAGGCCAATTCAAGTGTCCAGTACATGCTCGTGAAGTTTTAGTTAATTTAGCTGCAAAAATATATTATTTTAAAAAAAAAGCAACTGTCTTATTTTTGTAAAGCCATTTTTTATGAACAATTATCAAATCCCCTAGAATGAGGCTCTTTTCAAACGACTCCCAAAAAGCTCAAATCCTGCTGCTCCTTTTTACCCTTATTATCTCTGTACTGGCGTATTCACCGGTATTTTTCAACGCTTTTGTAAATTGGGATGACAATGTATATATCACGTCAAACCCTCTCCTTAACGGATTTAATCTTATAAAAATTGTTGATATGTTTTCTGGAAGCTTCGAAGGGCATTATCATCCTCTTACCTTAATTTCCCTGTCTGCCGACAATTTTTTCTTCGGATTAAGCCCAAAAGCATTCCATATTCATAACCTCATTCTACATTTGGTCAACACTTGCCTTGTCTTTTTGTTTTTACAAAAACTGCTTTCTTCAGGTCAACCCAACCGTCCTGCCAACAATTACTTCACTTATCTTCCTGTTTTTGTAGCCTCACTTTTCGCGGTTCACTCCATGAATGTTGAGGCAATAGCCTGGGCTACAGCACGTAAAGATGTGCTGTTTTCATTCTGGTTTCTGCTTTCTTTAGTGTTATACCTTGACGCTTTCAGAACAAAAAAGAAATTATATTATTATTTATCCGTGTTTGCCTTTCTATTAGCCTGTTTATCTAAAGGGCAAGCTTTCGTTCTGCCATTTTGTCTGATTGCTATCGATTATTTTCTCAAAGAAAAGCAAACTCTAGCCATTTTCTTAAAAAATAAGATTGCCTATCTGCTGATTGCTGTATTAACAGCGGCAGTGGCCATTTATGCCCAGAAGGAAACGGGGTATACATCAAAAGATGCTTCGGGTTTGTCAACTCAGGAATTCCTGGTCTACCCTTCACTTAGCTTAATTCTTTACCTGTCGAAGATCGTACTTCCGCTAAACCTCAGCGCCTACTACCCTTACCCTGAGTCGGCTGACGGCTCCATAGCAGCCTTGTTGTGGTTGTCTATCCCACTTGCGCTCGCCTTTTTATCAATTGTATTTTTCGCTTTACGTAAAAACAGATTAATAGCTTTTGCTTTGTTGTTTTTTGTGATCAATATTTTCATGTTCCTGAAATGGATTCCTGTTTCAAACTATATTATTGCTGATCGTTATACCTACCTCGCCGGAATCGGAATTTTTATTCTGGCAGCTTATGGTCTTAATGAATTAATAATCAGGAAACCAAAAAGTAAACTGTTTGTGGGTGCTTTGCTGATACTGCTTTTCAGCAGCCTCAGCTGGAATACCTACAACCGCTGTAAAGTATGGGAAAACAGCCTAACCCTGCTGAACGATATCCTGGCAAAAAATCCCCGGGTTTACACAGCACTTAATTCACGTGGCGATGTATTTGCCTCTGAAGGAGATACAGCATCAGCAATGCGCGATTTCAACATGGCCATACAGCTTCGGCCACAATTCAGCAGAGCTTATGGAAACAGGGGCACGCTGCTCGCAAAAACCGGAGATTGTAAAAGAGCCCTCACCGATTTCAACAAATCATTGAAAATCAACCCTTCACAACCTGCTATTTATGCAAACCGCGCCCGCTGCCTCAACTTAAATGGCGAGTTCAATGCTGCTCTTGCTGATCTTGAAAAGAGTGCCCGGCTGGGTTTTAATAATCCAATGCTGTTTTATGAAACCGGTATCGCATGGTACAATTTAAAAGACTTTAACAAAGCCATTCTTGAATTCAATAAGGTTGAAAAGCTTGCACCCGAATATCCTTCTTTACATATGTACCGGGGATATGCAAACTTTAACAGCAACGATATGCCCGCAACTATTTCAGATTTAAACATTGCAATTGCAAAAGGTTCTGTAAACCCGGTTTCAATTGCGATCCGCGGAATGGCAAAAGTACGCTCAGGCGACAAAAACGGGGGTTGCGAGGATCTCAGCAAAGCCAGGGAAATGGGGCTTACTCAGGCACAGGGGGAAATTGAGAGGTATTGCCGGTAAAAAGGCAGAAGGCAGGAGGCAGGAGGCAGGAGGGCAGAAGGCAGAAGGCAGGAGGCAGAAGGCAGAAGGCAGAAGGCAGAAGGCAGAAGGCAGAAGGCAGAAGGCAGAAGGCAGAAAGCAGGAGGCAGGAGGCAGGAGGCAGAAGGCAGGAGGCAGGAGGCAGGAGGCAGGAGGCAGAAAGTGGTTGCTGCAGAGCAGCCTTCAGGCAGGAAATTTTCAACCCTGTCGGGGTTACAAACCCCCGACAGGGTTAGCGACGATCCATCAACCCCGTCAGGGTTGGTGCTATAGTTAAAGTCTTGGATTCCAAAGTAATTCCTTTCCATTATTGAAGTAAACAAAATACCTGGCAAGTACAAATAAATAATCTGATAATCGATTCAGATATTTTATACCCAGTTTATCTACAGGAATCTTCTCGGATAACCTCAGAACAACTCTTTCAGCACGACGGCAAACTGTTCTGGCAACATGAGTGTGAGCAGCAGTAATATGACCTCCGGGCAAAACAAATGAAGTTAGTGCCGGAAGTGATTCATTCATTTTATCGATCTCGTTCTCAAGCCTTACAATATCTGCCTCGCATAATTGAGGCAGCCTGCGATGGCCTATCTTTTCAATGTCTTCGGCTAAAATAGATTCAAATGTGAAAAGACGGTCCTGAATTTCAGTTAAAACTTCTTTCGAATGTGCATCAATTTCCATATCCCTAACCACACCAATAAAAGAATTTAACTCGTCAACAGTGCCATAGGCTTCAATCTGATCGTCATATTTAGGCAACCGCCTTCCGCCAATCAGCGAAGTCTCTCCTGTATCGCCTGTTTTTGTATAAATCTTAAATTCCATCCTCAATTAACTTTCTACAATAAACAATGATTTCTAAAAAATGTTAAACCTCCTGAGCTGCATAATCTTTCATTGTCTGAATGTTGGCATTTACTTCATCCGAAGAAACATTCCCGTCGATCAGGCGGATTATCCGGTGCGCATGCCGTGCAATGCTCTCTTCATGAGTAACCAGGATAACCGTATTTCCAAGTTTATGGATCTCTTCAAAAAGCCCCATTATTTCTATTGAAGTCTTAGAGTCGAGGTTTCCCGTTGGTTCGTCGGCCAGAATAATGGATGGATTGGTTACTAAAGCACGTGCAACAGCAACTCTTTGTCGTTGACCACCGCTTAACTCACTGGGCCTATGCTCAATACGATCAGACAGATTTACATCTGCAAGAGCCCTTTTTGCAAGTTCTATCCGTTTTACTTTAGTAACACCGGCATATATAAGTGGTAACATCACGTTTTCCAAAGCGGTTGATCGGGGCAGCAGATTAAACGTCTGAAAAACAAAACCGATTTCCTTATTCCGAACTTCAGCAAGACTATTATCGTTCATCTTACTTACATCGTTTTCATTCAGAATATACTGGCCCCGTGTGGCGGTATCCAGACAACCAATAATATTCATGAGCGTTGATTTTCCGGAACCGGATGGCCCCATTAAAGCAACGTATTCATTCTTGTAAATCGAAAGGTTTATACTTCTTAACGCAAGCACCTGCTGGTTACCAACTGTATAGTGTTTGGCAATATCTGAAAGATGGATGATCTCTTTATTCATACACTGAGAATTTATGCAAAATTAAACTATATTTCAGAACGTTTCTATGGCTTCTTTGTTATTTAACGCATTAAATTCGTGTTAATTCAAGTGAAATGCTTTTGGAACACAAAGCCTTTTAAAATCTGAGGATAAAATTCTCCTTGGCCTGATTATCCTTAAAAAACACAATTCCCAGAAAGAAAAGATCAATTGTAACCTTAACCCGGCAATCATTCCTGATCAATTCCCAGGCCTCCTCCATCCCACCCGACCAGTGAATATCATCAAAAATAAGCATCGTTTCCGTATGAACAAATGGAAGAATCTGTTCGTAATATTCTATAACAGCAGTCTTTTTGTGGTTTCCGTCAATAAATGCAAAATCAAGCTTCCCAAGCCTGTTCAATGCAATAGGTAATGTCGAACTGAATTCTCCTGAGATTACTTCAACGGAATCCAGCTTTGCATTTCTGAAATTTTGCTCAGCCATCTCTGCACACTGTTTACAGCCCTCAAGCGTAATAAACTGCACAAATGAATTTGCTTTGCCGATATACATGCTGCTTAAGCCCAAAGAAGTACCGATTTCAAGTATTAAATCAGGCTTAAAATAAGAAATCAAGCGGTAAAGTAAGCTTCCATAACGGGGTTTAATACCACTTTTAATGGCAAGATTGCTGATACTTCTGGAATTGAGTCCATTTTGATTTTTGGAGGCAAATTCACAGGGATGATTTTCTTTTGCCACCCTTAAACTCTGCCGGATCATTTCAATTTCCCTAAAATCGGAATTTGGCCATTCATTTCTGATGATATTTCTGTACAAACTGAATACGAAAGGTGAATGAACTCCATGCGCATTGTTCGAGTTTATGTAATAATGAAGGTACTTAAGAAATATCCTTAATACCGTATACTTTTTATCAGAAGGCATGAAACAAAAATACGAAGGCTGTCATTAAAATCAGCAATAGGCGAAACTTTATCCGCTAAATAATAGCAATCGGAAAATTCAATTAATGTATCTTCGTCCCTTATTTCCATAAAGATGAAAAAATTACTGCTCTTCGTTTTGACCCTGGCCACAGCTGTCATTCCATCTTTTTCCCAGGATCTGCCATATGCCAGGGAAATTATCAATACGTTATCCTCACCGGAATTTAAAGGACGAGGTTATGTCGACAACGGTGATCGTATAGCTGCAGATTATATTGCCGTTGAATTTCAGAAATTGGGTTTGAACAGTATTGCCAACAGCAAAACTCAGGCTGTAAAAAAAGGAAGTGATTATTTCCAGCAATTCAATGTTTCAGTAAATGCCCTGCCGGGCGAGCTGATGATAAAACTTAACAATAATCTTCTCATACCGGGAACGGATTACCTTATCGAAGCAGGAACACCGGGAATAAGTGGCAATTTCCCGGTTAAAACAATCACCCGAAAGGATATTTCGGTAGGAGATAATGCACTTCGCCTTCTGGATATAAAGACTAAAACATTTATTCTGGTTGATAATCGTGATAAATCCGGTGAAACAAAAGAACACAGCAGCAGGACAGATGAATTTATTGAGTTGCTCAAGCATTGCCCTAATAAAAACATCAAGGGCATACTGGTTTTAACCAACGATAAGCTTTCATGGGAGCCTTCATCAATTGAAAACCCAAGACCTGTTGTTACCATAAACAAGGACCTCGATGTAAATTCTGTTACACGTATTGAGATAATTGTTGAGAGTACCTTTTTTAAAAAGTACCCTACTCAGAATATCTGCGGAGTTATTCCAGGTGCAACTAATTCTGATTTATACATTCTGGTTACCGCCCATTACGACCATCTTGGAATGATGGGAAAGGCCACTCTTTTCCCTGGGGCAAACGATAATGCCAGTGGAGTAGCCCTGATGCTGAACCTTGCAAAATATTATTCCGTTAATAAACCCAAATACACTATGGTTTTTGTCGCCCTGGGAGCCGAAGAACTCGGCTTATTCGGTGCAATAGAGTTTGTTGACAACCCACCTCTGGACCTCAGGAAAATCAACTTCCTTATAAACCTCGACCTTGCAGGCACCGGTGATGAGGGGATAAAAGTTGTTAATGGCTCCATTTTTAAAGACAAATTTGATCTCCTAAGTAAAATCAATACTGAAAACAAACTCCTTCCCAAGGTAGAAATCCGTGGTGAAGCCTGCATCAGCGATCATTGTATGTTCTATCGTAAAGGCGTTCCATCCTTCTACATTTATACACTTGGAGGCATCAATGCATATCATGATGTTTACGACAGGCCAGAAACCTTACCGCTCACCGAATTCGAAGATTACTGTCGTCTCCTGATCAAGTTCATTGACGAAATCTGATCATCAATTAAAGTATAATGAGAACATTAGGCCGGTATAATTTTAATCAGGCCTAAGTGATTCGCGTATATTTTGTTCAGTATTTAACGGAAATCTTATACATTTGCACAGTATTGTGAAATCATTAACAAATAACTGTGCTGCATGAAAAAACTATTACTACACTACTGCCTGCTTACCTGCCTGCTTATACTTGCCATTCCGATGCTTTCCGCCGCTGCCGGCCTTCTCCCTGAAGGTCTTCCTGAAGGAGTTGTAAACGATCAGCGTTACAACCGTGCCATTCACATTATGGCAATGCTTCTTATTGGTTTTGGTTTTTTAATGGTTTTTGTCCGGAAATACGGTCGTTCTGCCCTAACCGCAACTTTCTTACTGGTAAGCACATCACTTCCATTATATATGGCCATAAAAACTACCGGGCTATTTACAATGGCAACCGACGAAATAGAACGTCTTATTTTAGCCGAGTTTGGTGCAGCCAGTTTGCTTATTGCTGCAGGTGCTGTTCTGGGAAGACTCAAAATGCCTCAATATATCCTGCTCGGACTGCTTTTTATCCCGTTTTACATGCTTAATGAATGGGTGGTGTTAGAGGGCGGACTAAACCTGATACCCAAAGGTGGTGTTCTGGATACTGGTGGTTCTATTGTTATTCATGCTTTTGGTGCAATTTTCGGTCTTGGTGTTGCTCTTACTATGACTACTAAACAGGAATTTGAGAAAACAATTGAAACCGATTCCACCAGCGACCGTTATTCGATGCTCGGATCTATGATGCTGTGGATTTTCTGGCCAAGTTTCTGTGCAGCTCTGGTACCTGCCGAACAAATGCCTCATACCGTTGTGAATGTAATTCTGGCTTTATGTGGATCAACCCTGACAACCTATATTGTTTCTGTTTCCTTAAGAAAAAAAGTAAGCATTGCCGACATTGCTAATGCGGCGCTTGCCGGTGGTGTAGCAATAGGGTCAGCTTGCGCCGTTGCTTCTCATACCGAAGCTATTGGCATTGGAATTATGGCTGGTGCACTCTCCACCTTCGGATTTGCCGTAATTCAATCGAAACAGCAGAACCTGATGAAGCTAATCGATACCTGCGGTGTAACTAACCTTCACGGTCTTCCCGGACTGATGGGAGGTATTGCAGTATTACCTATAGTACGCAGCCTGAATATAGGTCATCAGATGTTTGGAATCTTTATAACAATTGTTGTTGCCTTTCTTGCCGGACTAATAACCGGGAAAGTTCTCCCGCTACTTGGTCGTAAAATAGAGGCTTACGATGACAATGAAGAATTTTTGGATGCAGATTAACCGATATTGGCTATATTTACCGGCTTTAAAAAACAGTACATATGGGAAAATGGGACAAATTCTGTCAGAGTTGTGGGATGCCAATGGAAAAAGACGCCCAGGGCGGTGGCACAACAGCTGACGGGTCAAAATCAGTGAAATTTTGTAGCCTTTGCTACGTAAACGGCAAATTCAAAGATAATTTCACCTCTTCGAAAGAAATGGTTGGCTTTGTTAAGGGAATCCTGAAAAAGGATGGAATAAGCCCCGTAAAACGTTGGTTTTATACGATGCACATCTCAAAATTAGAACGCTGGAAATCGTAATTACTTTTAACTGTTTATCGCGCTTTTTGTTAGAATAATCTACTTATTTGCCCTGTTTATCTATTTCTTTTTTTCAGTGACTTTGGAGATACTACTTTAGCTTAATAGTATCTCAAACCAATCTGACAATGTCTTTATCGTTAAAATTCAGAATTCTAACCGCAATAGCAGTATTGTGCAATTTCTGCTTATCAGCCCAGAATACAGCCCTGGAATACGCTGCAAGCCGCGCCAGCAGTTCTCCCCGCATCGATGGAATCCTTAATGATGAGGTATGGAAAACGGTTCCTGCAATAACAAAAATGACCCAGCGCGAACCTGTTGAAGGAGCCGCAACAAGCCAGCAGCAGGATATACGTATACTCTACGACGACAATGCAGTATACGTTTATGCAATGTTTTTCGATCTTCATCCGGATAGTATCCGTCACGACCTGGGCTCCCGCGACGACCAATCCATAATTGCCGACCAGTTCTATATTGGTTTCGATACCTACAACACCTATGACGCCTACGTTTTCGGAGTTAACGCTTCAGGTGTGCAGTATGATTACAAGGATTCTGACCCTACCTATGATGCAGTTTGGGAGAGCGCTGTAAAAATAAACGATAAAGGCTGGGCCATTGAAATGCGGATCCCTTACAGCGCAATTCGTTTCCCCGGAAAACCTGAACAAACCTGGGGATTCCAGCTTATCCGCACCATCACAAGAAACCAGGAATACGATCAATGGGCGCTTACTTCGCGTACTATTTCCAATAGCCGCCTCCACTGGGGTAAAATTTCCAACTTAAAGAATATTTCAGCACCTCTGCGACTTTCTCTTACCCCATTTATAATTGCAAATTCCGAAAAAACGCCTACCATTGAAAACGACAATTCAATAAGCTACCAGAATAATTCTTCCTATAGTGCCGGCGCAGACCTTAAATATGGTCTCGACGAAAAATTCACGCTTGATCTCACGCTCCTCCCCGATTTCAGCCAGGTAAAATCAGATAATCTCGTCAAAAGTCTCTCCTACCAGGAAGTAACATATGATGAAAACAGGTCGTTTTTTAAAGAAGGAACCGATCTGTTTAACCTTGGGGGATTGTTCTATTCCCGTCGTATCGGAAGAAGACCACAGGGATTTTATTCCCTGAACAATGAACTTGCTGAAGGTGAAATAGTCAAAGAAAACCCCAGCAGAACAAGGCTTTTGAACGCTGTCAAACTTTCCGGCAGAAACAACAACGGGCTGGGCATTGGCATATTCAATGCCCTCACCGACAATATGTATGCTGTTGTGGAGGACATTGACGGAAACAAACGAAAGATCCTTACCGAACCGCTTACCAATTACAGCCTTATCGTTTTTGACCAGCAACTTAAAAATAATTCAAACATTTACCTGATTAATACCAACGTAATCAGAAGCAAAGGCTACAATGATGCTAACGTAAGCGGAAGCGGATTCACCCTTCAAAACAAGAAGAATTCGTTTGCAATCGACGGGCAGGCAATGGTGAGCCAGAAATACAGCAAAAACGACACCTTAACCGACACCTTTACCAATAAACTGGGGTACAGGTATTTCATTGGAGCCAGGAAAATCTCGGGAAATCTGCAGTTCGGATATTCGCATTCCTTTATCAGTAAAGCTTACGACACCAGAGATCTCGGCTATGAGGTTTTCGGTAACAAAACCAAGGAACGCTTCTATATCGATTACAATACATTCAAACCAAAAAAGCTCTTCAGAGAATCCTACAACAGTTTTGCTGTTGACTATATGACAAATCCGGAAACAGGAAAAGATGTATTCAACCAATTGAGCCTTAGTCACTATTTCATACTCAAAAATTACCACAATCTTGGAATAGGTGTGTTATGCACACCCCTTAAAAGCTACAATTATGATGAACCCCGTGTGGATGGAAGATTCTCCAGAAGTTATCGTTACTATTATTTTTATGGCGATTATTCAACTGATGGGCGCAAAGCTTTATTGTTTTCCCTCCACCTTGAGTATGGAGATTTTCTGGAAAAGATGATAGGTACTGGATTTGCCATAATTCCGGATATCCGATACCGGGTCAACGACAAACTCCAAGTGAAATACACATTTAACTACTACAAGGATCATTTCAATATCGGATTTGCCGATATGCTCGAAAACGGTGATATTATTTACGGTGGCCGCGAACTAACAACCTATGTCAATAGTCTTGGGATCCAGTACCTTTTCAAAAATGATATGTCGCTAAGCCTTAATTCACGGCATTACTGGAATGTTGGTGTATATAAAAAATATTACACTCTGCAGGCTGATGGTGAGCTAAATGACAATGATACCTATACCGGAAACAACAACTTCAGCTATACTGCTTTCTATATCGATCTTCTCTTTTCATGGCAATTTGCAGCAGGCAGCAACCTCAGCATCTCCTATAAAAACTCTATTGAAAACGAGAATCAGCAAATCATCTACAACTATTCAAAGAACCTGAATACTATCTTCGATTATCCTCAAACAAACGGCATCAGCATTAAACTACGCTATTACCTTGATTATCAGAAACTCCGGAAAACTAAAACGCAGCTATAATACGAATATACCTGCGCATTGAAAATAGAATGACTCCAAAACCTAATGTTTATCTGCGATTTTTTATTCACATAGAAGAAATAAATCAGAAAACCTGCTGCGATAAATACAAGTTCAATCCCGATTAAAAGTGCACCATGCTCTGTCGGCATCCATTTTGCACCACCAGCTCTGTCAAATTACCAATCAATACTTTTACTTCGCGCCCATCGCGCCTTTATTCCTGCTTCCCAGGAGTAAATTCAAACTGTTACAGGATTTGTCCGATACAGACAACTTCTAATATATATTTCAATAATTGGAATATTTACCCTTCTCTTCGACCAGGGAATTCTTAGATACCTGCTAAAGATACGTAAATATGAAATATAATATTAAAAATATTTAATACTTCCCTGCATATTCTGTTCAGAAAAGGCAAAATTGGTGTTTAATTTCATGATTTTTAGTCAGTTTATCCACATAAATGCAAAGATCAAGCATAATTGGCAATTTTATTTTTAGTCAAACATTAAAGAAATAACATCATTCATTTTAAATTTCAGTTCGATTATCAGTTCGTTGAGTAATTGACATTTCAGAAAATAAATGACATTATTTATTTTAGTAATCTTGTTACGGCATTAAACGGCCACAACACTATTTAACATTTGCCTGTTAATTTGTTTTGAAAGGATCTATTTGACCCGTAGACTCCTGAAAAAAAAGCCGATCCCAGAAATGGAGACCGGCTTTTTTCATTCTTCTTCGCAAATCCCATCTCCCTTAATTATTTCTAAATAAAAAACAGACTCCTTTATTATCCAACTTTCTATGTGACCTATGTGCCTATGGGGTAATTATTCTACAATAAACTTCAACACCTGAGGATTCTTGGAATTCTTCAAGGATAAAAGATAGACCCCATGATTAAGCGTGCTGATGTCGATAAGATGCTTATTGCTTTCTCCCGTGTTTCCTGTAATAAGAACTCTCCCGGTGATATCGGATATCCGGAAAACGGAATTTCTGTATAAAGCTGGAACATTTAGTGTAGTCTGAGCAGTTGCAGGATTAGGACTGATGCTCAAACTTCCCTGCTCCACTTCAGATAAACCGGTTGTATTATACATAAATGGCGCTGAAGTTGCGGTACAGCCAGTAGTGTCGGTAACGATTACTCTGTAAATACCATATGCTGTGGGATGGTAATTCTGCAGCGTTGCACCAGGGATTAGTGTAGAACCGTTATACCACTGATTCCCGCTGCTATAGCTTGAATGCAGATTTGGCGCCACCCAGGTAACAACCGGAGTTGGTAAACTTATATTGTTAAACGGAACCTGAGGTGTCCATAAAGCATTAAAATTTGAGCCTGGATTATTCCCGCTTCCAAGATCTGTAACAAATGTACCTGTTCCATCATTTAGTCGCCAGTATCCAACAAGTCCGGTTTGGGCAGCAGGATCAAGATGATCATTCATGCCAGCCTGGATTTCAGCCTGTGAAAGTGCACGGTTCCATACACGCACTTCGTCAATCATTCCGTTCCAGTAGCGGGTTTGTCCCCAGGTAGTATCTGCAAGCCGCCCTATCCTTGGTACCAAGCCAGTCGACATATTAATTGTTCCCGAAAATGCAGTGCTGCCAGACTGCACTCCATTCACATAACATAAGAGCGTTGCACCGTCGAAGGTGGCGGCCACATGATACCAGGTATCGAGCGTAAGAGCACCGGTATTGCTGGCAACTTCTTTCCAGCCAACACCCGTTCCACCAACAGCACCCGCCATATTAAAAGAAAGAATTCCGTTGCCACCCGCTCTGAGAACATATCCATACGTGAAATTATCCCAGCGGTGTTTACAAAAGATGCTGTTCCCTGATTGAACTGCAGCAAAGGATTTTGCATTAACCCATGCTTCAACAGTAATTGCAGCAGTAGGTTCGAGTCCGTTTACCCCACTAATTCTAACATTGCCGCTAACACCATCGAAGTAGAGTGAATTGGTATTCGGAACACATGGTTGAGCTGCAACTGTTAGATAAAAGCCAAGTTGAATCAGACAGAGTGTAAGTATTCTTTTCATTTTTTCTGAATTTTAATTTTGAAGTGTAAATATACTAAATGGTATTTAAATGTCTTAAAAATAATTATTATATTCATGCCATAATTTATAACGACTCAAATAATTGA
Organism: uncultured Bacteroidales bacterium; assembly: GCA_903923925.1. GTDB lineage: Bacteria > Bacteroidota > Bacteroidia > Bacteroidales > CAIXZF01 > CAIXZF01. The sequence continues at coordinate 35,629 of CAIXZF010000059.1, read as the reverse complement.
TTATGAACACATATACTGCATGCTTTCGGCGATGGAAAGTGTGGATCACCTTAATATTATTGTGCCTGGTGAAAATGTCGGTATACGGGCAAATGTACATTCTGAACGAGGACTTCACCACAGCCAGCGGAACACAGCCTCCCTTTGGCTGGTTAAACAGCATGGTAAACGGTCAGGCCGGAGATGTCTGGAATTTCAGCAACCCGGGAAACCGTAGCCTCAGCTTCCCTATTACCGGGACTTTTGCCATCTTTGATGCTGCAAATTATTCATCAGCAGGAGGCAGCGAAGAAGCGATTCTGGAATCACCCTATTTCGATGCAACAGTCAGCAATCACATCCTGCTGTTTTTCGACCAATTTTTATCTGCTTCTTCCGGAGCACAGGCCAGTGTTGAAGTTTATAACGGAAGTAACTGGACTACAGTAGCTGTTTATACAACATCCAACAGTTCAACCTTACACACAAAAATCGATATCTCGGCTGTTGCAGGCAGTATAAGCAATGCAAAGGTACGCTTCCGCTGGCAGGGAAACAGCAGCGGCTACTGGGCAATAGATAATTTGCGCATCCTTTCGCCACTCTCACTTGATGCAGGTATCAGTAATTTAGATTCGCCTGTAATGCCAATTCCCGCAGGTATTCATCCGATAAAAGTCAGTTTGATAAACTATGGCTACAATGCGCTTACTTCCACCACAATAAACTGGTCGGTAAACGGAACGCTGCAAACTCCTTATCCCTGGACTGGAAGCCTGATGTATGGCGACACTATGCATGCTATTAATATCGGGAGTTTAAGCTTTCTTCCCGGACAGAAAAACCGGATAAAAGTCTGGCAAAGCATCCCCAACGGAGGTGTTGATCAGAATCTCTTAAACGACACAATCACCCTATTGCTCATTAGCAGACTATGTGGTACCTACACAGTTGGCGGTACGAACCCCGATTTTGCAAACTTCGCCGAAGCTGCCTGGGCACTCAATAATGCAGGAATATATTGCCCGGTTACATTTAAGGTGAGAAATGGCACTTATACCGAACATATTGTGCTGAATCAGGTGGATGGAAATTCCGCTGCAAATACAATAAAGTTTGAATCGGAAAGCGGCGACAGCAGCAAGGTAATCCTTCAGTATACCAATACCGATCCGAATAATGATTATACAATGATCCTGAATGGCGTTGACTACCTAACCATCAATAAGATAAGTGTGAAACGAACAAATGGCAGCAGAACCATCATCATCCAGAATGCATCAGATCACATTGGCTTTTACAACAACTATTTTACCGGCAATATATTTTCGTCGACTACAACGTATGATACTGTGCTGCAATTCAGTTTCAATAATTTCAACGTCTGTTCACTTGAGATCAATCAGCCGGGAACTGCAGCATTTAGTAAGCTAATTGTATACCGGAATATCTTCAGCGGTGGGTCAGGTTCATTAATACGAATTGCAAAGAATAATGATTATACCATTGATTTGAATACGTTTCAACTTTTGAGTATTAATAATGTTGGAATTGTTGATGTTAGCGATGGACAAAACGGAAAAATTACCGGAAATTCATTCAACAATACCACGAATTACTCAAAATCCACTGTTATTAATGCAAAAAATGAAACAGGGCTTTCTATCAGGGCCAATAAAATACGGGTAACTGCAAATCCGGGTGATACACACAATGGCATCGTAGTTAATACCTCCACCAACGTTCATATTTCGCAAAATGACCTTACAAATCTGCAATTTGTACTTGCCAGCGGGATAACAATAAGTGGTGCATCCTCCCAGATTTACATCGATTCAAACAGCGTTAAAGCCTTTAATATCGGTATTGATGCAAAAAGTACGGGTACGCTTACTTATATACGCGAGAATAAAATACACGATCAGCAGGGTACAGGGATTAATGCCGAGGGTCAGGTTGCTGAGATAAGTTACAACCAGCTTAAACGGGTAAGCAATGGTGTTGGCATTTCGCTTACAACCACTGGCTGTATGGTAAAGAATAATTTCATCGAAGTTGCTGGTGTTAGTGCAAATGCCGGACTCCGGATTCTTTCTGCAGCCACAAACAATCATATAATTTTTAATACTATTCACGTAATACCGAACGACCCTGCCAATACAGCAGCCCTGGAAGTAAACAGTGAATCACCTTTGGAATTAATCAACAACATTTTCTCCAATAAAACCGGAGGATATGCAGCTAACTTCAACATAAGCAGCCTGGCAAACATAAGCAGCGATTACAACGACTTTTACTCGCCTGGCGCCTTTCTGATAAAAAAGCAATTACAACTCATGCCTGCTATCTACAATTGGATGAGCCTGGCAACACAGGATTTCAACTCCTATAGCGAGAATCCGTATTTCACAAGCGATACGTTGCCGAATATTAATCATGGCTTACTCAATAATGCTGGAAATCCATATCCCGGAATATCCAACGACCTCATGCATTTGGCCAGGAACGGAGCTACGCCCGATATCGGAGCCCTGGAGTTCAATCCTTGCAGCATTGATGCAGGAATTAACAGGATAACTGCACCGTCAAACCCACTATCAACAGGATTGCAGCCGGTTAAGGTTGAACTGCAGAATCATGGAACTGTAAATCTTAGTTCGGCACTGATTCACTGGCAGGTAAATGGAATCGCCCAGACCAGCTTTCCATGGTCTGGTTCATTGGGATATAAGGCTAATGCAGAAGTTCAGCTTGGTTCCTACACTTTTAACGGAGGCACTATTTATTCAATTAAAGCATGGACAACAAATCCAAACAATTCAACCGACTGCGATAATTACAACGACACGGCCCTAAAGACCAACCTGATAACACCTTTGTGCGGCATATATACTATTGGCGGAAGTAATCCTGACTTCGCAACATTTACAGAGGCTGCCAGCACATTAAATACTGTGGGAATAACCTGTCCCGTTACTTTCAGGGTTCGGAATGGCACTTACAACGAACATATAATTCTCAATGAAGTTGCCGGGAATTCTTCAGTTAACACAATTACGTTTGAATCCGAAAGCGGCGACAGCAGCCTTGCCGTATTGAATTACAATGTCACGGATTTAATAAACAATTACAACCTGATCATTTCAGGAACAGATTACCTTACCTTCCGTAAACTTGGCATAAAACGTACAATAGGAACAAACATCATTATTCAGAATCAATCGCATCATATTCAATTTCTGAACAATATTCTGGCAGGAATAAGCAAGGGAAACCTAACCTACGACAGTGTTCTCACCATAAAAAACAACAATTTTATTGCAGGGCAGTTTATTTCAATTGCTCAACCCGATACAGTTCAAACAAGTAAAATTGTAATTGAAAATAATACCTTTCAACTCTGCAGCACCAACTGCGGCACTCCTGTTGTACTCGACAAAACCAAAGGATTCAGCATCAGGCGCAATACTGCATTCTCATATTACAATGTTATAAATCTTACAGCTTGCAGCTATGGGAGCGTCGTAAATAATACTATTCAAAAACAATCCTCCGGTTTAATCTCGATCTATCTTCTTAATTCAAAAGCTGTTGAAATTGATTCTAATCGGATTGCAAGCACCTATAACAGCACTTCCGGCTCTGGAAAGGCAATTGATATTAACAACAGCTTTGATATCCGGGTAAGAAAAAACGCAATATCCTATCCTAACCAGCTTAACAGTTGTTATGGAATTGGTTTGAGTGGCACTTGCTCATCGATACTGATAGGGAATAATTCGATATCCAGAGTTGCCTATGGGATCAGCCTGGCGGCAAATACGTCGAATGTGAGTATTTATGATAATACCATAAGAAGAGCTGATGTAAACGCTATTGATCTTAAGGGAAGTGCAATAAGCTGTACGTCGAACAGAATATTTAACAACAATGGGGGATTGAGTATTCAGGTAAAAGTAAGCAATAGCAAAATTGCCAACAACTATATACAGGCATGTAATGCTGATCCTACAGGCATTTCAGTTATTAGCGGGAGTACTAACAATTCTATTGTATTTAATTCGGTTAACATAACATCGCCTGACGGCATGAACGCAAAATGCATTTCTATATCAGGCGGGACCGGAAGTATAATTGAGAACAATATATTCAACAATGCTGCCGGGGGATATTCATTTTATTCTACAGTAAGCGCTGGCAGTTTTACATCCGATTACAACGACCTATACAGTTCGGGTAATAAAACAGGATATACAGGCTCTGTAAATTATCCGGGACTAGCCGACTGGCAGGCAATAAGCAATGGAGATCTGCATTCAATTGCAGTACTACCCTATTTTACTAATGATACAGTTTTAATTCCAAATCATATTTCCATAAATAACGCAGGACTTCCTATTGCCGGAATTTCAACTGATATTGACGGGACATTCCGGAATGCCACTACTCCTGATATCGGAGCAAAAGAAATAAGTCCATGCATTACAGATGCGGGAATTGAAGCCATTACTGCACCAACAAGCCCGGTTGGAACAGGCAATCAAAGCATTAAGCTAATGTTGAGAAATCATGGAAATACTACACTAAGCAACGTTCTTATTTACTATTCCGTTAACGGCAATGTGCAGGCGCCTTACGCTTTTGCAGGAAGTCTGCCTCCCGGACTTTCTACTGAAGTAGATGCCGGACAGTATAATTTTACAAGCATCAACAACAAAATCAGGGCCTGGACCAATTCACCAAACTCGGTTGCTGACTGCGACTTCATAAACGACACCTCACAAAGCCAGATTTATCAGCCCTTATGCGGTGTGTATACCATTGGTGGAGTTAACCCCGATTTTATGACTTTTACAGATGCTGCATATGCCCTTAATACCGTTGGAATTTCATGTGCAGTAGTATTCAAAATCAGGAATGGAACATATAATGAGCATGTAATAATAAATGAGGTAGCAGGAAATTCACAGCTAAATACCATCACCTTTGAATCGCAAAGCGGCGACAGTAGCCAGGTACTTTTACAATACATTTTAACAAACAGCGCTTACGATTACACCATTATATTAAATGGCACAGACTATATGTTCTTCAGGCATATGGGAATTAAACGGGTCAATGGCGCTATGAATATTGTATTTCAGAACAATTCCCATAACCTCACCTTCGAAGGGAATATTCTGGGCGATATGTACAGTCCATCCACATCCTATGATACCATTATTACTATAACAGGCAATAATCTGCCACTGAGTTCCATCGAAATCGGTCAGCCCTCAGCTAAGTTCAACAGCGGGATCCTTATTGAAAAGAACAAGCTTTCCGATATCTATACATACGGTTCTGCAGCAGAACCGGGTATTTCTTTATTGAATACGAGTGGAGCGGTGATCCACAACAATTCAATATATGTTAAAGCAAACTATCCGCATGGTATAGTATTGAACAAAACTAAAAATACTGATATCAGTGACAATACAGTGTCGGTTTATATAAGTGGAAGCGGGACCTGCATTAATTCAAGCAAGGATACGAACCTCGTATGCAATAACAACATCCTTAGTATTACAGGCAATACCAACACTTCTCAAACAATTGCGAATGTGCAGGTTCAGGACGGATATATTGCTAAAGTCAGCAATAGTACACTTACAAATACGCTTACAGCCATTAATACTAACGGAATTCTTCTCAGTGGGGTGAACAATGTCGTTAAAATTTTTAATGATACCCTTTCAGGTGGCTCCAAAGGCATCAGGAACATAATGACAGGCAACGACATATCCATACATCATACTATTATTAAAGATGTAAAAGGTATAGGGATTTCAATTGAAACAGGCAGTTTGAAGGTTTATTCAAACAGGCTTTACAATATTGAGAACGGGACAGGCATTTCAATAAGCAGCAGTAATAATGAGATCTACAATAATTTTATACATTTAAAAGGATATTCCACAGCCAAAGGAATTTCAATTCTGAGTTCTTCAGGAAATAAAATTACCTTCAACAGTATTCACATTCAGAGCATCGACCTTGTTAACGGCAGGGCTATTGAGTTGTTGAGCTGCAATACGAATGTGATCAAGAATAATATTTTCGCCAATACAGCAGGAGGATATGCTGCATATGTAACTTGTCCGACGAATACTTCACTCTGGGATTTCAACAACTACTACAGCAGTGGCACTATATTTGGAAACTATAACGGAACAAATTACGGCATTCTGAATCAGTGGGCAACGGTAGTAAGTGGTGATGCAAATTCAAAAAATCTGAATCCGTTTTTTGCTGCTCCAACAGAGTTAAGGCCTTATCAGCGTCAGCTTAATGGTGCAGGAATACCGCTATCAGGAATAACAAATGATATCGACAACCAGATCCGTAACAATGTAGCACCGGATATTGGCGCTGATGAATTTATGGTTGACTTTGGAATAACCCAGATTACACAACCCGACAACCACTGCAATATGGGGCCAGGCGACAGCATAACAATTTGGATCAGGCAATTCGGCGATGTTCCGTTCCTGGATCTGAAAGTTGCATATTCAGTGAACAATGGCACAGTATATACTGACACTATACCTGGCTATCAGTATAACGATCTGCTATATACGTTCAAGCATCCCTTTGATTTTTCGGCCATGGGAACCTATATACTTAAGTGCTGGATTATTCAAACCTACGATGATAATGCCGGGAACGATACAATTACCGTTACACGATATTCATATCCTGCGCCAGTAATGAATTTCAATCCTGCCATGGCCTGTGTGGGGCAGTCAACACAATTCAGCCTGAGTTCGCAAATGCCTCCGCCCTATTATGTTTCATCACAAACCTGGCATTTTGGCGACGGGGACTCATCGGTACTTGCCACACCAGTTCATTTATATACTTCCGCCGGAACCTATACAGTTCAACTGACTGCCTATTCGAACATTGGTTGCTATAACGACACTTCGGTTGTATTAAGCATTTATATTCCGCCAGTTGCAGTATTTACAGCAGATACTGTATGCCAGGGTTTCCCAACATTATTCCAGAATAGCAGTACTATTCCCACATCAGAACCCTTAACATATTTATGGAATTATGGAGATGGCTTACAAAGCAACAGCATAAATGCTCCTCATATATTCGGCAGTTCCGGCAATTTCGCTGTTAGTTTAGTTGTTACAGCACAAAATGGCTGCACAGATACCTTAAATGTTGCTGTTCCGGTTAATGCATTGCCGGCTCTTTCGGCAGGAACAACTCTTATTAACTGTTATGGCAGCAACACAGGTATGGCCTGGGTAACTGCCGCGAATACCCCCGGGCCTTACACATATTTATGGAATACCACTTCGGTTAACGACAGCATCTTCCAGGAGCCTTCCGGTTTGTATTCAGTAACAGTTAGCGATTTAAACGGATGTATTTCAGACACTTCTGTTGTAATTACAGAATCCGATTCTATTGCTCTTATCTATTCGAACATCCAGAACAGTTGTGCTGCAGCAGCGAATGGGTTTATAAAAGTTCAGTATTCAGGGGGTACACTTCCTTATACATATTTATGGAATACAACTGCAACTTCAGATTCAATATTCAATCTGATTCCCGGAATTTACACCCTTACACTATCAGATGCAAACGGATGTATTCATATTGATAGTTTTGAAGTTTATTCATTCAGTTATCCAGGTGTTACAATTACAGCTACAGATTTGTTATGTCATGAAGATTTATCGGGCACGGCAACTGCCACAGTAAGCGGAACACCACCTTTCACCTTTGCCTGGAGCAGTGTACCGGCACAGAATACTCCAACAGCAAGTGGTTTAAGTGCCGGGCAATACTATGTAAGCGTATCGAATAGTTTTCAATGCCTTACTATCGACAGTATTGTTATTGCGCAACCTCCGGAATTCACACTCTTAATTAACAACCAGGGCAACATAAGCTGTAATGGTATGGCAAATGGACACGCTACAGTAATTGCCGGAGGAGCAACGCCTCCTTACCAGTATTTATGGAATACAACACCTGCAATCACCTTGCCTACAATTCAGAATATGGGTCCGGGCAACTATTGCATTACTGTTACCGACAGCAATAGTTGTGATACGTCAATATGTATATTGTTGACTGAGCCTGCGATGATTCAGTTTCAGACTGTTATCCAGAATGAAGGCTGCGAGGGCAGTTGCAGCGGGAGCGTGCAGCTGGCTCCGAGCGGTGGAAGCAGGCCGTATTCTTACAGCTGGAATACAATACCAGTACAAAGCGATTCTATAGCGAAACAATTGTGTACAGGGAGTTATTTTGCCACGATAACCGATTTGCACGGATGCAGTATATCTACCGACACATCTGTAGTGGGAACGAATACAAGTATACATGCTGCTTTCACGGCAAGCGATACTATTGGTTATGCCCCGGTTGACATTGGTTTTACCTTCAGCGGATATGGCGCCACCACCTATGCCTGGGATTTTGGGAATGGAAGTAATTCCACATCTCCAGCGCCTTTTGCACATTACAATGATGCCGGTATCTATATAGTGCTGCTTACGATTAACAGCGGCCTCCCCGACAATTGCACTGATACTGTGAGTGTCAGGATAATCCTCGACGGTCCTTCAAAAATAAAAGTACCCAATGCTTTTTCGCCGAATAATGATGGTTACAATGATGTTTTCCGTGTTGAATCGGTGAGTTTATCGGAACTGGATGTAATTATTATGGATCGCTGGGGAAAGAAGATATTTGAATTCAATACAATAGATGGGTTTTGGGATGGGAATCTCAGTGGTCAGCAGGCGCCTGACGGGGTATATTACTATATTCTGAAGGCACAAGGTCTTGATGGCAAAGAACTAACAGATCAGGGATCCGTAACATTGGTCAGGTAGTATGAAAAGGAAAAGAGAAATGAGCAGGCTATATATACTAGGTTTATTATTACTGTTGATATCAGTATCCGTTGAGGCTCAGCGGAACTATTCTGCGGAAGCGGACCAGGCTTTTTCTGATTACCAGTTCACTTCTGCCATCAGTAAATATGAAAAAGCCTATGATAAGATAAAGCAGAATAAGGTTGAGCAGCAAAGGATATTATTCAGAATTGGGGAATGTTACCGCAATATCAACAATAACAAGAAAGCAGAAGCGCAGTTCGGGAAGTTGGTTAAAGCAAACTACCAGAAAACCGAAGCATTGACCTTACTTTATTATGCAGATGCATTGAGGATTAACCAGAAATATGTTGAAGCACTACAGCAATATAAGGCATATAAAACTGCCAAACCCGACGATATCCGGGGGGAAAACGGAATTAAAAGCTGCGAAATGGCTGAAACCTGGCTTAGTAATCCCACACGCTATGAGGTTATCAACGAAAAGAAGCTTAATACTTCAAAAGATGACTGGGCAGCATCATTTGCAAACAATAAGTATAATGCATTGATCTTTTCGTCGAACAGAACAGGAACAACGGGAAACCTTACAGACAACTGGACAGGGCAGTCGTTCACGGATATTTTTATCGCTAAAAAGAAGCCTAAAGGAGGAGATTGGGAGGTTCCTGTTTTACTGGAATCTCAGAACATCATCAACACTCAGGCAAATGAGGGCCCCGGAGCATTCGACAGCAGGTTTAACACCTTGTATTTTACACGTTGCGGGTATGAAAAGAAAAAGGAATCAAAATGCCAGATCTGGTATTCAGATTCAAAAGGAAACAGCTGGTCGGTGGCTGAGCTTCTTTCCCTGGCTTCATCAGAGTATGATGTAATTCATCCAAGTATCAGCTCCGATGAGTTGAATATTTATTTTGTGGCCAACATGGCGGGTGGAATGGGTGATATGGATATATGGACAGCCAGCAGGAAGAAAAAGACGCAGCCCTTTGGGAAGGCTGAAAACCTTGGTGAAATAATTAATACGCCAGGAAAGGAAGAATTCCCGGTTCTTTTTATGGACAGCATATTATATTTCTCATCAAACACCCATCCGGGGCTTGGAGGATATGACATTTTTAAGTCGGTAAAAAGTAATGGTAAATGGTCGACGCCCGAAAACATGGGAGCACCCATTAACTCTTCAGCTGATGACTTTGAGTTTATAACAAGCGCTGACCATGCGCGTGGGTATTTCACATCCAACAGAAGTGGCGGCATGGGAGGCGACGACATCTATTCATACTACTTCCCTCCGCTTGTTTTTTCACTTAAAGGAGTGATAAAAGATATAAAGACCAATCAGCCTGTGAAAGATGCAACCATCAAACTTAATGGGTCTGACGGTTCAACATCAGAAGCCAAAAGTGACAGATCCGGAAAATTTGTTTTCGACAGCACCATTGTAAAAGCAGAACGAACCTATGAGCTGAGCAACCAGGTGAAGAATTATTATTCGTATAAAAGCAGTGTTAGTACAGTTGGGCTGGCAAGAAACAAGGTGTTTGAAGTTGAATGTAAAATTATCCCCATTGCTAAACAGCCAATTGTGTTGCCTGAGATATTCTTTGACTTCGGAAAGTGGGACATTGCCTCACAATACCAGGATTCTCTGGTTGGTTTGGTAAGGACACTCAGGGAATACAAAAATATTGTAGTAGAAATCAGTGCCTATACCGATTCCCGCGACAACGATGAGGTTAATGATGCATTGTCGCAGAAAAGAGCTGAGGCTGTTGTCAACTTTCTTGTGTTACAAGGTGTTGACCCGGGAAGGCTTGTGGCCAAAGGTTTTGGAAAGAGACAGCCAAGGGCGCTGGAGAAGGATTTCCTTGTAAATACATCAACTTTCAGAAAAGGGACAATTCTGGATGATAGTTTTATTAAGACCTTAAATGCAGAAGACAGGGAAAATGCACATCAACTTAACCGAAGAACGGCATTTAAGGTACTTCGTGATGATTACAAACCTGCACTGGCAGTAATGGAAGATGTGACACAAAAAACGCCCCCCCAGGTAGCAGAAAAACATAAACCTCCTGTAAACACGAGCACTGTAGTAGGTGCAGAAATCCGGCAGGAAAGCAAGCCTTTGATTGTTGCCACACCAAAGCCAGAGGTTAAAAAGGCGGAACCCCTTGTACAGAAAGACGTTCCGAAACCTGTATCTCCTGCAACACTTCAGTTTACTGTACAGGTAGGAACAGGAAGAATAACAGCGGAGCTTTCAGCCAATTTCAGAAATCTGAGAGTATGCGAAGGTCCGGATAAGATAAACAGAATAATTACTGGTGTCTTTCCCACAAAAAATGAGGCGATTGAATATTGCAAGCAGGCCAAAAAGTTTGTGCCTGATGCCTTTGTAGCCCCGATTGATGATAAACGAAATAATTGTCGCTAAACTTTGCATGATGAAAAAAGTACTGCTTATATATATTCTGGTTTGTGGATGGATTTCGCTAAGTGCTCAGCAGGAGGCGCAATTCACCCAATTTATGTTCAACCAGGTTTTTTACAATCCTGCGGCCGCCGGGATGAATGATGCTGTAAATTTCACGGGCATCTATCGCCAGCAATGGGTGGGATTCAAGGACAGTAAAGGGAACTCCGTTAACCCGCATAGCTTCCTGGTGAATACCGACGGTCCCGTAAAATTTCTGCATGGAGGTATGGGATTATCGGTGATGCAGGATCTGCTTGGATTCGATTCAAAGCTGAGGGTTAACCTTGATTATTGTTATAAATTCTATATTGGAAAAGGGACATTTGCACTTGGAGCACAGCTGATGTTTCTGAATCTGAAGCGTGATTTTTCGAAATTTGAAGTTCTTGAACAAGGAGATCCGCTGTTCATGAACAAGGGAATTCAATCGACCATGCTTACAGATTTCGGGGCAGGGTTTTTGTATATTATCCCTTCAAAATTCAACATTTCACTATCAACTACCCAGTTGAGTGAGGCGAAAGCTATTCTGGAAGGTGAATCGACAGTAAAGTTAAAGAGGCATTATTTCCTCACTTCTGTTTATCGCTATACCCTGGCATCCGATGAAAGATGGGAAATTGAGCCCTCAGTATTTGTAGAATCTGAACTTATTTCAACACAATTTGATCTCAGTTGTTTACTAATCAACAAAAACACTTTCTGGGGGGGATTAGGATACAGAAATCAGGATGCAGTTATGATTATGCTTGGTATTGATTATCATGGGTTCAGGATAGGTTATGCTTATGACTGGACGACTTCCGGAATGAAAAAGGCCGGAAGTATGGGAAGCCACGAGATTATGCTGAATTACCTGCTTAAAATTGAACAAAAACCATCAATGACACGGTATAAGAATGCAAGGTACATGTAAGCTTAAGAATATTTATTAATTTTGACCGCGTTTTGGCAAGGACACTTACACATATAAACAACTATCTTTCGCTGGTAAAATTCGCGCATACGGTATTTGCTTTACCTTTTGCGATGATTGGATTTACGCTTGCAGTATCCGACGACCGTTATATTTTCAGTTACCGCTTATTCGGTTTGGTATTATTGTCCATGGTGTTTGCAAGAAGCGCTGCAATGGGCTTTAACCGTTACGTTGACAGGGATATAGACAGTATTAATCCACGCACTAAGAAACGGGAAATTCCTGCAGGAATAATTAAAGAAAATTCGGCCAGATTCTTCACTTTGTTAATGGGCACTCTCTTTATTGCCACCTCTTTTTTTATAAATCCTCTCTGTTTTTACCTTTCGCCTGTGGCTCTGACTATAGTGTTGGGGTATAGTTTTACCAAGAGATTTACTTCCCTCGCTCATTTTTTCCTGGGGCTTGGATTATCTTTAGCTCCGATTGGAGCCTATCTGGCAGTTACAGGAATATTTGATATTATCCCAGTGTTATTTTCTGCCTCAGTGCTTTTATGGGTTGGCGGTTTTGATGTGATTTATGCTCTTCAGGATGAGGAGTTTGATAAAAGTAATAATTTGAAGTCTATTCCCGCCTGGCTTGGAAAGCGAACTTCGCTTTGGGTCTCCTCAATTTGTCATTTTTTATCCATATTATTGATCGTTATTGCAGGATACCTGGGTCCATTCGGAACTTTTTTCTGGATTGGTGTTCTCATTTTCAGCCTCTTAATCGTTTACCAGCACCTGCTTGTAAAACCAAACGATTTAAGCAGGGTAAATGTGGCTTTTTTTACATTAAATGGTATTGCAAGCATTCTTTTTGCGATGTTCGTAATTGCTGATTTGTTATTGCACTATTGATAGTCATCATGTCTTCCCGTTAATTGTACAATTAAAAAAAAAATATGAAAGTTAAATTCCTTATCCTGGGTGTTATTATCTCTATGTCATTAAATCTTTTCGGACAAGACACACTGTCGAAATGGAAAAGATCACTTCAAACCGGAATAAACATTAACCAGGCTTCATTCAGCGACAATTGGAAAGGAGGAGGTACCAGCTCCCTTGCCCTTGGTGGTTTGTGCAATGCCAAAGCCAATTACACCAATGGGAAAAAGATGAACTGGGACAATGACCTTCAATTATCTTATGGATTTGTACAAAACAAAGGAGAAAATGCAAAAAAGACGGTTGACCGTATCTTTTTTGATTCGAAGTTAGGGTATGTGATTGGCAAAAAATGGAATTTATTTGCTTCCATGAACTTCACCTCCCAGTTTGATGCAGGTTTTTCCTATGCCAGGGATGCGGCTGGTATTGAACATGGTACCCTGATCTCGAAATTTATGGCTCCAGCCTATCTGACCAGTTCATTGGGAATGGAGTATAAACCTGTTGATTATTTCTGGACGCGTTTCGGATTGGGAACAATGCGTCAGACCTTCGTTCTTGATACTTCGCTATATCAGAATGAACCAAAAAATTATGGAGTTGATGTCGGTAAGAAGCTGAAGACAGAAGCCGTTTTTCAGTTAATATCGAATTTCGACAAGGATATTATGAAGAATACCAACCTTAAAGTGAGGTTAATGGCACTTTCGCCTTATGATAAAATGACGAGTATTGTATCACGTCTGGATGTTTCATTGACAGCTAAAGTAAACAAATATATCAGCACAAATATTGCGATTTCCGTTATCAATGATACGAACCAGGATGCAGATGTACAGTTCAGCCAGGTTTTCGGATTGGGATTAATGTATAATTTCTCGGAATTCAAACAGTAATTAATTAACACAAGATAAAATGGCAACTATGATACAAGAATTCAAGACTTTCATTAGCCGCGGCAATGTTCTGGATCTGGCAGTGGGTGTGATAATCGGGGCGGCTTTCGGAAAAATTGTGAACTCTATTGTTAACGACATCCTTATGCCTCCGCTCGGCCTTATTCTGGGTAAGGTTAATTTTACAGATTTAAAGATCATTATCGGCGGAACTGCAGAAAAACCAGTAACCATAAACTACGGAATGTTTATCCAGGTGGCTGTTGAGTTTTTGATTGTTGCTTTTATTGTCTTCCTGATTGTTAAAGGATTTAACAACATGAGAATGAAAGAAGCGGCAAAACCGGCGGCCCCTCCCGCTCCTACAGCCTCAGAGGCATTGCTGACCGAGATCCGGGATTTGCTCAAGAAATAGCACCACACTTCTTCTAAACCCTGCCGGGGTTAGAACGACGAAATCTCAACCCTGTCGGGTTTTTTAACCCCGACAGGGTTAGAACGGCGAACTCTAAACCCTGCCGGGGGTTCTAACCCCGACAGGGTTAGAACGATAATGCAATATTTTCTATTCAGATTGCGCAGGATTGCTGTGGTTTTTTTATATTCGCTGAATAATAAACTCAGAAATCCCATGTCAGAACACAACCCTCAAGGTATTAAAGGTTTACCCGAGAATGCTTACACAGAGCTAAAAAATGGTGAAGAGTACAAACCAATAATGTCGCCTTTACAGGTTTATCCGGAAGTTAATTTCCGTTCGGTAAGCCTTGGCTTAGTAATGGCAGTAATTTTTTCTGCCGCCGCCGCCTATCTTGGATTAAAAATCGGACAGGTTTTCGAAGCCGCTATTCCTATTGCCATTATTGCTGTTGGATTATCCACAGTATTCAAACGAAAAAATGCTCTTGGTGAAAATGTAATTATTCAATCGATAGGGGCAAGTTCAGGAGTTATTGTTGCAGGAGCAATTTTTACACTTCCGGCCTTATACATATTAAATCTGCAGGCTGAATTTTTCCAGGTTTTTCTTTCTTCCCTCCTGGGCGGTTTTCTTGGAATTCTGTTTCTGATTCCTTTCAGAAAATATTTTGTAGCCGATATGCATGGGCATTTTCCTTTCCCTGAGGCAACAGCCACAACAGAAGTTCTGGTTTCGGGTGAAAAAGGTGGTAACCAGGCAAAACTCCTGCTGGTAGCCGGACTTATCGGTGGGATCTATGACTTTATAATCGCAACATTTGGATGGTGGAGTGAAGTTTTTACTACAAGGGTATTCCCACTGGGGCAGATGGTTGCCGATAAGGCAAAAGTTGTAATGAAACTCAATGTCGGCGCAGCAATTGTAGGACTTGGTTATATCGTAGGACTGCGGTATGCAGCCATTATCTGCGCTGGTTCTTTTGTAAGCTGGTTTGTGCTTATTCCAATCGTGAATCATTTTGCCGACGGACAAACAATCGCTGTTGGCGCAAATATTACCAAACTTATTAAAGACATGTCGGCTGAGGAGATTTTCCGTGCTTATGTCCGACAGATCGGCATTGGGGGTATAGCAATGGCAGGAATCATTGGAATTATCCGTTCTTCAAAAATCATCAGAACTGCTTTTGCCCTGGCTGTGAGCGAAATGACAGGAAAAAAGGCTGCAAATAAAGAAACTTTACGTACACGCCGCGATCTTCCGATGAGCATTATCGTAATCGGAATTGTTCTGGTAGCTATTATGATTTTTGTATTCTTCCAGTTTGGCGTAGTTCATAACCTGGGGCAATCGCTCGTCGGACTCGCAATTGTTATGATTATTGCCTTCCTCTTTACTACAGTTGCAGCAAATGCAATTGCTATTGTCGGAACAAACCCTGTATCCGGAATGACGCTGATGACCTTGATTATTTCCTCATTAATTTTGGTATCTGTGGGGCTTTCAGGCACAACCGGGATGGTGGCCGCGCTTATTATCGGCGGTGTTGTTTGCACAGCTTTGTCGATGGCAGGTGGTTTTATCACCGACCTGAAAATCGGGTACTGGCTTGGATCTTCCCCATACAAACAGCAGGCATGGAAATTCCTCGGCACCTTTGTATCAGCTGCAACAGTTGGTGGTGTTATCATCATTCTTAATAAAACCTACGGATTTACAGGACCTAACGCTCTTGTCGCACCTCAGGCCAATGCAATGGCAGCTGTAATCGGACCGATGATGTCGGGGATGCCGGCACCATGGCTGCTATATGCTGCCGGATGTTTTCTTTCCCTGATACTTACTATGATTGGTGTGCCGGCTTTAGCATTTTCACTTGGAATGTTTATTCCGCTTGAACTTAACACTCCATTGCTTGTAGGCGGTATTATTGCCTGGTATGTTTCTACTCGTTCGAAAGACGAAAAGCTAAACAATGCAAGACGCGATCGTGGTACTCTGATTGCTTCCGGTTTTATTGCCGGCGGAGCGCTGATGGGTGTTTGCGCTGCCCTGCTGAAATTTGCAAAATTTGATTTTGTAAATGAAACATGGTTTGAATCTAATGGAGCTGCAATATTGGGTCTTGTGATGTTCCTGGTAATTTGCGGGTATATAGTTTGGGATTCACTCAGAGCTAAAGTAGAGGAATAGAATTAGTCAATCAGTTCAAAATTATTAACAGATGAAAGATAGAATATTAGAACGATTTCTACGATATGTGGCGATTGATACAAAGAGTGATGAATCGTCAGCAAGCTGCCCCAGCACAAAAGTTCAATTTGATTTATTGAAGTTATTGAAACAGGAACTCACAAAAATGGGAATAGCGGATGTTAGCCTTGATGAAAAAGGTTACCTGATGGCAACAATCCCGTCGAATATTGAAAGAGTTGTTCCTGCAATCGGATTTATTGCCCATGTAGATACAAGTCCCGATAACCCTGGCAACAACGTTAAACCACAGATTCACCGGAATTACCAGGGAGAAGTGCTTAAGCTCAGTAAGGAAAACGACTTGGTGCTTTCGCCAAAAGAATTCCCTGAGCTCCTTGATTATATTGGGTTTGACATCATTACGACTGATGGGACCACACTTTTAGGTGCTGACGATAAAGCCGGAGTAACAGAAATTATGGCAGCAGCTGAATACATAATGACGCATCCTGAATTCAAACATGGTCCGGTTAAAATCGGGTTTACGCCCGACGAGGAAATCGGCAGAGGTGTTGATCATTTTGATGTTCAGAAGTTTGGAGCAGAATATGCCTATACCATGGATGGCGGCGCCATCGGAGAACTTGAATATGAGAATTTCAACGCGGCACATGCAAAAATCAGTATCCAGGGAAGAAATATCCATCCGGGCTACGCCAAAAATAAAATGATAAACGCCATGCTGGTAGCAATGGAAGTAAATGCAATTCTCCCGGTGAATGAAAGGCCCGAATTTACAGAAGGATACGAAGGTTTTTATCATATCGTAAAAATGGAAGGCACTGTTGAAAATGCAAGTCTTCAATACATTATCCGCGATCACGACAGGGCAAAATTTGAAAAAAAGAAAGAATTTATCAAGTCGGCAGTAGCATATATGAACGAGCGATATGATAACAGGATTACACTTGAATTGCGCGATCAATACTACAATATGCGGGAAAAAGTGGAACCTGTAAAATATATTGTTGATTATGCCGAGGAAGCAATGATTGCCGTTGGGGTAAAACCAGTAATCGTTCCGATTCGCGGGGGGACAGATGGCTCGAGATTATCGTACATGGGGCTTCCCTGTCCGAACATTTTCGCCGGGGGACACAATTTCCACGGCAAATATGAATATGTTCCGCTCGACAGTATGGTTAAGGCAACAGATGTGATTATTAAAATATTATCCCTGGTTGTCGACCGTAAATAATTTGATTGGAATCCGTTAAATGAAAGATATTTACACAAAAATTCAGGAGGTGATTGCTGCGCGTCAGCCTGCTGCTCTGTGTCTTATTGTTGAAACCAAAGGATCAACACCGAGGAAAGCCGGAGCTAAGATGATTGTGCATGGTGATGGTACAATTTTCGGTACAATTGGTGGCGGTAACATTGAGTACACTGTAATCCGCGAAGCCATGGAGGTAATCAAAGATTGCAAGCCCAAACTTCTTTCCTATAATTTGGGAGATGATTTGGGTATGAAATGTAATGGTAAAGCCAGCGTGTTTATTGAGCCAATCGTAAGTAATTGTCCGCTTTATTTATTTGGTGCCGGTCACGTAAACAGGGCTTTGAATAAATATGCACCAGATTTTGGTTTCAGAGTGACATTGTTTGATGAAAGGCCGGGAATAGAGGCAAGTCCGGAATACCAGAATGCCAGCATCCTTGTGAAGCCTTTCGCAGAAAGTATTGAGGAGGTTGAATTCGACTCCAGAACCTTTGTAGTTATTGCCACTCCCGGCCATCTTACCGACGAATTTGTATTAAAAACCTGCGCTAAAAAACAACATGCTTACCTCGGAATGATAGGAAGCAAATCAAAGGTAGCAACCTTACGTAAGAATCTTATCAGTGCTGATATCCTCACTGAAAGTGAACTTGAACATATTCATATGCCCATTGGGATTCCTTTTTCAGCGGTTACCGCTGAAGAAATTGCAATAAGCATTCTTGCCCAGCTTATCGACTGCAAGAACAGTTTGTTTTAAAAATGAAAACAACAAGAAACTGTGTTGAATTTATACTTGATGGCAAAATCCTTCGTCTTAATTTTGCCGAAGAATCAGCAATTAAACCAACAACAACAGTTTTAAACTACCTGCGGAGCATTCATGGGCACAAAGGTGTAAAAGAAGGCTGTGGAGAAGGAGATTGCGGAGCCTGCACTATCGTTGTAGCAGAAGAAGGAATCAGAGGTAATCTTGAATATAAAGCCTTGAATTCCTGCCTTTTGTTCCTCCCGATGTTGCATGGAAAACAGCTTATTACCATCGAAAATCTTGCTCAAAAGAAGGGTCAGGAGATTCTGCTGCATCCTGTACAACAGGCAATTGTAGACGAATATGGAAGCCAATGCGGGTATTGCACTCCCGGAATGGTTCTTTCGATGTTTTCTCTTTACAAAAATTCGCCTCACGCTCAGGAAGATTCTATAAAATTAGCATTATCAGGGAATTTGTGCAGATGTACTGGTTACAAATCCATCCTAAATGCTGCTAAAATTGCTTGTTCGAAAGGACCGGAAGATCATTTTACAAATGGAGAAGATGCTGTTCTGGAACTTATTCATTCAATCCATAAAAACACTGATCCCATATTGCTTCAAACGGATGACTACCAATATTATATACCATTTACAACAGAGGATTTACTTCACTACAAATCCGGTCATCCCGAAGCGCTGATAATAGCCGGTGCCAGTGATATTGCCCTCCGGCAGACAAAAAAGAATGAACTGCTTCCTAATCTTATCGACATCTCACAGCTAAATGATCTGAAGTTTATACAGGAAGATCATGCAGGATTTTATTTTGGGGCAGGAATTTCAATTGAAGAACTTCGTGATTTCAGTGAAGATCGTTATCCAGCTCTCTTTAATGTGCTGAATGTTTTTGGCAGTCACCAGATAAGGCACCTGGCAACTCTTGGAGGTAATCTGGCAACAGCCTCCCCGATCAGCGATATGATCCCGATCTTATTGGTGGCTGATGCCAGCATCAGGTTAATAAGCATTCATGGGCAGCGGGAGCTTAAACTTGAAGAATTTATCAAAGGGTACAGGCAAACCGACCTCAAAGCTGACGAAATAATTCTGATGGTAAGAATTCCAAAAAATGAGAGAATTACGTTTATCAACACTTATAAGGTTTCAAGGAGAAAAGATGTAGACATTTCCTGTGTTAACGGGGCTTTTAGTGTCGAATTAAGCAGGAACAACAGAATAGACGATATCCGGATCGGATTTGGAGGCATGGCAGCTCAGGCAAAAAGGGCAGCCATTACGGAGGCATTTCTAAGCGGTAAGCAATGGGAACGCAATGTAATTGAAGAGGCTATGCAACTTTTGTACACTGAATTTCAACCAATTTCTGATGCCAGGGCTAAAGCAGAAAGCCGCTCAATACTTGCAGGCAATCTCCTTATGAAGTTCTTTCTTGATGTAAATTATTATACTAAAACCCAGGCAGATGTCATCTGAAATCAGGCATGAGTCGGCTATAAAGCATGTTACCGGAGAGGCAAGATTCGTAAATGACCTTGAGCCCCGGAAGGATGTCTTATATGGTCTGGTTGTATACAGTTCAGAAGCTCATGCAAGAATAAAAGATATCAACATAAATGCAGCCAATGAATTAGCGGGTGTAATTTCAATAGTAGATTACAAAAATATCCCGGGCCAGAATCAAATGGGACCAGTAATTCATGATGAGCCTTGCCTGGCTGAAGACAGGGTTGAATTTATCGGGCAGGCCGTATTGCTTATTGCCGCCATTGACAGAGAAACAGCTATTAAAGCTTCAAAACTCATTCATATTGAATACGAACCTTTACCTTCAATAACAAGTCTGGAAGAGGCAATTTCCTCTGATAATATGCTTTGTCCTCCAAGAAAAATTGAAACAGGTGATCTCGAATCCGGGTTTGCAGAATCGGCACATTGTATTGAGGGCGAAGTACGCACCGGTGCTCAGGAACATTGGTATTTAGAAACCCAGACTGCTTTGGCAATACCGGAAGAAGGAGACGAAATAACAATACATGCTTCAAGTCAGCATCCCTCCGAAACTCAGGCCATTGTTGCCGGGGTACTGGGAATAAACAGAAATTTGGTGGTTGTTGAAGTACAGCGAATGGGCGGTGCTTTCGGGGGAAAGGAAACCCAGGCAAATCATGTTGCAGCCTGGGCAGCATTGCTGGCAAGGCATACAGGCAAGGCAGTAAAGATTCATCTTTTCAGGGATGATGATCAGATTATGACAGGTAAGCGTCACAGGTTTATTTCCCGCTACAAAATCGGTTTTACCTGCGAGGGGAAGGTTCTGGCCTATGAAGTGGAACTTAATGCTGATGCCGGCTATTCAACTGATCTGAGCCGTGCAATACTCGACAGGGCACTTTTCCACACCGACAATGCTTATTATATCCCGAATATGAGAGCTGTTGGTTATTTATGGAAGACCAATCTTCCGTCAAATACAGCCTTCAGAGGGTTTGGCGGGCCACAGGGCATGGCTGTAATCGAAAATGCCATGGATAGCATAGCCCGCTTTCTTGGAAAAGATGCCAGTGAAATCAGGTATAAAAACTTTTACAAACAGCATTCAGAAAACATTACCCATTTCGGGCAGAATGTGGAGAATAATTCACTCGAAATTCTTTATAACGAATTACTTATCTCCTCTGATTATAATAGCAGAAGATCTGCTATTAAAGAATTTAACAGCAAAAATGAATTTGCTAAGCGCGGACTGGCCATTACCCCTGTTAAGTTTGGAATTTCATTTACAACAAGTTTTCTGAACCAGGCTGCTGCCCTTGTTAATATATACCAGGATGGAACAGTGTTGCTGAATCATGGTGGTACTGAGATGGGACAGGGTTTGCACACAAAAATTATCGGTATTGCCAGCAATGCGTTGGGAGTTGATGCAGAATTCATCAAGGTTTCTTCTACCAATACATCCAAAGTTCCAAACACCTCAGCAACTGCCGCTTCTTCGGGCAGCGACCTCAATGGTATGGCTGTAAATGATGCAATTGGAAAACTTAAAAAGAGGATTTCGACAGCAATTGCCAATCATTGGAATGCAGCAGATCCTCAGAATATTACAAAACCCGAAAACATCGTTTACCAGAATAATAATCTTACCGACATCCTTTATCCAAAGCGGATCATCAGTTTTAAAGATGCCGTAAAAATCGCTTATCTCCGGCAGACCAGCCTGAGCGCCACTGGCTTTTACAGTACTCCCGGAATACAATATGACCCACAGAAAGGAAAAGGGACACCATTTTACTACTTTGTTTTCAGTATGGCTGTTTCAGAAGTTGAAATTGATGTTCTGACAGGCGGATTGAAATTATTACGGACAGATATTCTTCATGATGGCGGGATTTCCCTTAATCCTGAAATTGACAAAGGTCAGATTGCCGGTGGGTTTGTGATGGGATTAGGCTGGTGCACAACAGAAGTTGTTGAGTGGGATAATTCGGGCCATTTACTTCAGCATTCTCCCGATACCTATAAAATTCCTACAATAAGTGACATACCTTTTGATTTCAGAATTAATTTCCTGAGCAACAGAACTAATCCCAAAACTATATCAAATTCCAAAGCAATAGGAGAGCCTCCCTTTATGCTTTCACTCTCAGTTTGGATGGCCTCAAAGGATGCGCTAACATGTTGCAGAGACACATTCGTAGGAAATAATTTTGATATTCCATTAGCTTTTGAATTGATTATTAATAAATTTACATTTTTTAACCGGCAACCAAAATAGATTATTTAGGGTCATTAATTATATTCATACGAGGTTCAGAATGTATAGAAATTTTATTGTTTGGGTCATAACAATTTTCTTTCCCTGCGCTCTTTTCTGTCAGGGACTATCGTGTAGTTCTGCAACACAGATTTGTTCCGGGCAGCCTTTTAACTATGCAGGCTTAACCGGCCAACCAAATACAGCAGCAATAAGTTGCTGTTCAACAACTCCAAACCGAGGTTGGTTCTATTTTTATGTTGGAATAGCCGGCGATATTCATATTACCATCAGCTCGAATCCTGCAAGAGATATTGATTTTGTATGTTGGGGCCCATTCGACTCTGTTGATCTGGGATGTACTTCCGGACTGACCAATTCTAATAAAATTGATTGTAGTTATGCAGGGGGAACCGCATTGGAAGTTGTTGATCTTCCAACAACAGTTCAGGGCAAATATTATATTATAATGGTAACAAATTTCTCGAACCTGGCTTGTGGTATTACAATAAACCAGACGAGTGGAACAGGTAATATGAGTTGTTTGATTCCACCTGTAATCAGCTCAAATAGTCCGCTTTGTTCAGGGCAGAACCTGCAACTATTCTCTACTGCTGTTGCAGGTGCAACCTATCAGTGGACAGGTCCTAACGGATTCACTTCAAACGTTCAAAATCCTGTAATCCCAAATGCAACTACTTCTTCTGCCGGCAATTACAGCCTTGTTCTAACAAACGGAAACGCATCAACTGCCCCCGTAACATTGAATGTGATAGTAAATCAGTCACCACAAACAAGTACTATTGGCAATACTTCAGTTTGTGCCGGTACCGAATTATATATTGGTGGCGTTATACAGCCCGGAATTACGTATAATTGGTCGTCTGCGCCTTCAGGATTTTCATCAAATTTAGCAAACCCCTCAGTTATTCCCACTCAAACAACAACATATACTGAAACTGTTACAGCTACAAATGGATGTTCAGGTTCCTCATCAGTCACAATTAATGTAAATCCAATGCCTGTTGCCTCTGCAGGTACAATTACTTCAGTATGCAGTGGCAACAGTATACAGCTGGGAGCACCACCAATTGCAGGAAACACATATTTATGGAGCTCTATTCCTGCTGGATTTTACTCTAATCAGGCTAACCCTGTTGTTTTTCCATTTGCCACCACTTTGTACATATTAACAGTAACTTCATCTGCAATGTGTGTTGCAATTGACAGTGCAGACATCGACGTGCAACCAGGACCATCCGCCTATACCGGACCATCTCAAAACCTCTGTATTGGCAACCAGGTTACAATAGGGGCACAATCCGCTCAGGGATTTAATTACGTCTGGACATCAGTTCCTGCAGGATTTACCTCTTCCATTTCCAATCCAATTGTGAGCCCGGTTGTTAACACCACTTACACTTTGGTTGAAACAAATTTAGTTAACGGATGCGTAGCTACCAACAGTCTTACAATTACAGCTGTGCCTTATCCAGCAGCAGTAGCAGGCTATAACAGTGCTGTTTGTAAAAATACATCAGCATCGATTGGTGCACCCTCTGTTGCCGGGAACACCTATAGCTGGACTTCAAATCCGGCAGGTTTTACTTCAACTGTTTCAGATCCGGTTGTTACTCCAATGGTAACAACAACTTACACTCTCACCGAAACAATTACTTCAACCGGCTGTACAAAATCAAATTCAGTAACAGTTATCGTCAATCCTCTTCCATTGGCAAATACAGGTCCCGATCAAAGCATTTGTGCCGGAAATAGCACCACTATCGGAGGTCCATCAGTTCAGGGGTCGGTTTACAGTTGGGTATCAGTTCCGGCTGGCTTTACTTCTTCGGCATCAAACCCAATAGTATATCCATCAGTAACAACAACGTATAAACTTACTGAAACAATTTCTGCAACTGCTTGCACAAAAACAAAACCCATGTTAGTTACAGTTGAGCCAAATCCAACTGTAAGTCTTTCAAACTTCCCAATCATATGCCGAGATGCAGCTCCTCTATTCCTTACAGGCGGACATCCGCTGGGAGGTACATATTCGGGACCCGGTATTTCTGCTGGTTTTTTCAATCCCGGTTCAATTGCTGCTGGTACATATTCAATTACTTACCAGTATTTAAATTCCAGCGGCTGTATTGGTAGTGCAAGCCAGTTTATCACAACTATTGTAAAACCCAAAATTCTCGGACATATAACCTACGACAATACCTTAAACTCCAACATTGACAGTTGTAAAGTATGTCTGAAAAACACTGCCGGACAATTAATAGATAGCGTTTGGAATGAAATCGACGGAACATATACCTTCCGCTGCGTTAACTCAGGAAATTACACAAATAGTTTTTCTTCGATAAAAAAATGGGGTGGCGTAAATGCCACCGATGCTCTTTTAACAGCTCAGTTTTCTATTGGTCTTACTAACCTCAGTCCGTTCCGGCAGCTTGCCGGTGATGTGAATCTGAGTGGTTATCTGAATGCTGCTGATGCATACATGATTGTAAGACGATATATTCATGTGGTGAATTCATTCCCTTGCGGCGACTGGATTAAAGAACCTTTTATTAATGTTGTTGTTGCCAGTCAATCCGTCAGTTGCGGCTTCATAACTCTTTGTGCGGGCGATGTAAATGGATCGTATATTCCACCTTTAAACGGACAAAAACCCTATTCAAATAATGAATTTACACCTATATTAGTTTCCAGTGGAACTTCTGAAATTAATCCTGACAAAAGCTTACTGCTACCAGTTTATACAGAACGTGAATTAAATCTCTCTGCTATGTCGATGGTAATGGCTTTCGATACTACTGAACTTGAGATTTCAGGAATAATCTCCAAGCTTGAGGGATTGCAGTATTCAATTATTGGTGATAAAATAAGAATTGGTTGGTTTGATGTTAATGCAAGAAGTTTCAGACCCGGCGGTATGCTTTTCAAGATATCGGCAAGATTAAAACAAACAGCAGTCATGCCATTTCCACTTCAATTTTCTATTGATTCTGAAACTGAATTTGCCGATGACGATGCAAATGCTATAGCTGATGTTCGTTTATACATGCCACTCGATATTCAAAATAATTTCTCAAAAATACAATCAGATGAAACTATTAAAACAAATCTGATTCAGTTAGTAACACCAAATCCAACAACAGGTTTTTCCCAGGTATCATTGTACTTTCCGGCAAAGGGTGAATGCGAAGCATCAATTTATGATCAATTGGGCAAACTAGTATCACACAATTCCTTTTTTGCAAATAACACGAGTTCAATTAATTTTGCTGTTGACCTCTCTTCATGTATGCCAGGTTTATACTATCTTGTGGTCAGATTTGATGGCAAGAATAAATCTGTTACCGAGAGGAGAAAACTTTTTCTTGCGAATTAGTTCCGACTTGCGGTGGTAATTCCATCTATATATCAGGACTAACAATAGCAGAATTTTATGATCCGGACAATTGTCGGACTTATTTTGGGTTTTCTCTTCACTTGTCCGCAATTGAAAGGACAAAATATTGACTTCTCTGCAAAATATTTCCCTAACAGGATTCACGAACTTGAAACAGCCTTATCCGAAATTGATAAAGGCGACAGTTTATTCTATAAGAACAAAGACGGCAGTGACCAGGAAGCTTTAACGCATTTTCTCGCTGCTCAGAATTTTAATTCAGAGAATGCTTTTCTCAACTACAAGATAGGTGCCTGCTATCTCAATTCAGCCTTTAAAGAAAAGGCCCTCCCCTTTTTAACCAAAGCTCTCAAATACGATATCGGTGTAAACCCTGATCTGATGTACCTGCTCGCACAGGCATATCATCATTCAGAACGATTCGACAGTGCATTGATCTGTTATGATATTTTCAAAACCCGCTTTTTGAAAGAATACACCTCAGGTATGCTGCCTGCCGAATTAAGCTTTTTCAATGAAGAACTCAATTTAAACTTGAATTACAGCATAAATGCACGCGAAATCTGTTCGAATCCGATAATCGCTGAAATACAAAACATTGGCCCTACAATTAATACCAGCAATCCTGAATATAATCCCAAAATATCAGCAGACAACAACCTTCTGGTATTTACATCCAGACGCCCGAATACCACAGGCGGAGGAAAACTCAAACTTGATGAAAAATATTTCGAAGACATCTATATTAGCATTAAAAAGAACGGAGAATGGACTAGTCCGGTTAATGTTGGCAGACCGGTAAATACAGAACTCAACGATGGAGTTATTGCGCTTTCTGTTGACGGCCAGACACTACTAACAGACTACGGCGGCATAAGTGGCGACATTTACGAATCGAAACTCTATGGTTCACGTTGGTCGAGGCCGGAAAAACTACCTAAAGTAATTAACAGTGAAGAAATTGAGTCTTCAGCTTGTTGGTCGGCAGATGGAATGCGGATTTATTTCACTTCCGACAGAGCAGGCGGCTATGGTGGTGGTGATATTTATGTGGCAAAAGTAAATATGGACGGTAGTCTTGGACATCCCGAAAACCTGGGTCCAAAAATCAATACAAAATTCAATGAGGAATCTGTTTTCATTCATCCCGATGGGAAAACCCTGTATTTCAGTTCAGAAGGGCATAATTCTATTGGAGGGTATGATATTTTTAAAAGCACTTTAAAGAACGATCAGTGGAGCGAAGCTGTTAACCTTGGGTATCCCGTAAATACTGTTGATGACGATGTTTTCTTTACAATAACTGCTGATGGAAAAACAGCCTTCTATTCTTCAGAGCGCACAACAGGATTTGGCGGTCAGGATATCTACATGATCAGCTTCAATAAAACCGATGAAAAAGTAACCGAACCCCTGGCCATGAAGTTCCTGAGTGGCCGTGTTTTAGATGCAGTACAGCTGCAGGCTGTAGGCGCCCGAATAGAGGTTTACGATATATCATCCGGAAAACCTGCATTTATCACCAGTTCAAATTCAAGCAGCGGTAAATTCAGTTTTTCGCTCGAACCAGGTAAGAAATATGGCATTACATTTAGTGTCCCCGGATATCTCTTTCATTCAGTAAATGTAGATTTAAGTTCGCTCGACAGTTACGAAAGTTCATTAAAGAATGTCTTTTTATACAAAATAAGGAATACAGAGTATCCCGAACAGGAACTTCAGAAAGCCTTGCGCGGGAATTGTTTCGAAGTTGTTGTTGATGAGGAGGCAAAGTTACTTATAGACCCGGCAAACGGGAAGATCACAAAGGGGAAAGAAATATTTGTCCAACGCAATGTTGAAAAGGTGCTGCAAAGAAACCGCGACAGGCTCGTATTACTTTTTGATGCGGGTATCGACATGGAAGATATTATTGATCTTGTTTGCCAGGAAATAATTAACACTGTTGCTGACGACAGCACTAATATGGCAATACCGGCTAAAACAGAACTTTCAGGTTTAGTTGAGAATGAAATGAAGAATTTCAGAATATCAACAGAACTCGACTTAACCGAAAACCAGCACAAAACTAACAAGCAAACAATTCCTAATTCTTCGAAAGGCAAGTTTGATATCGACCTTCTCCAGTTATCCGGAGACGCTATAAATGACACTACCGGTGAATTAGAATCTCTTCCTGAACTGGAACAAAGCATACATCAGAACTTCCTCAACATTGTAATCGACAACAAATTCATTATCAGTAATTCATTAAAACAAAACACTGCTCCATCCGAAATAATGCAACAGCTAATTAAAGAAATCTGCGAAGCAGGTGGACTTCCAATTTCGAATCAAGGTGCATTAAGATCGAAAAGTGTTGCTTCGTATCTCAGGGAGGCACTTTCAGTAATCTATCCTGAAATTTACCATAAACCAGTTTTTGACATTCCGCTTCCCTCCTCATATTTCGATATTTCTTCAAAAAATGCTGCGGTTATTACGAAGGAAACCGAAGATACACTTATCAACAAAATCAACAGAATTGCATTAGAGAATAATGTTCGGTTTGAACTCCTCTTTGCTTCAGGTAAGAGCCTGCCGGAAATACAGAAATCATTTTACACCGATTTAACTGAGAGTATTAAATCCGGGAATGAAATCCTTCCTGCAACTATAGAAGAAAAGCTAAAAATGATTTCTAACATAGCAGTTGAAAACATCTTTCTTGACCTGAATATGATACATGTACTCAACAATTCGAAAGTCAGCGGGAAGAATATAGCGCTGCAAAGCGATAAAATAAAAATGTTGGTGAGCAGTGGGATTACCTACAGTCAAATTACAAAGATGTTAAGCAGAGGATCTTTAATGCCGGAAAATTGCAGCAGTCCTCAAATTTTCAGCGACTCAGATATCCAGATAGAATCAGAACGAACAAAGAGAATTTTGGAAGAAAATTTACCGGCAATCATGCCAGATAATAACATTTTCAATGTAAACGTGTATGAAACAACACTGGATGCCATTGACGATGCCGATGGAAGCTTTAATGAGAAAGACCAGGAGTATATTGCGCTGGATATTGATAAAATAATTGATGATAACAAGGATCTGATAATTGCTTTACTATCAATCGGAAATACATATACACAAATTGAGTCTACTTTAGCAGAACAGATTGCAAGAAAATCGGGTGCTGTGGATGAGAAAAATAAAGGAAACAGCAGCCCAAAACTCCTCGAGCTGATTCATAAACGTCTTGCGACAAAGATGATTGGACAAAATATTTCATTGTTCGGGATGCCGGTCAGCACTCATCTAAAAACATTATTGCACAACTATTCTGCAGGAATTCAGGACTCTGCAGGCTTGCTGAATGAATTCAAAAAGATATTTCTTATGAATCAGAGTATTATTTCAGCAATTATTAAAACGGGCGTTCCAATATCAAACCTTCAGGAAAAATTTCTTGAAGAAATTATCAGCAATTCCGGAAGCAGGCTTGCCGCTGATCCTCTGCTAAAATCGATTAGCAGGCAGGCATTCAACAATCTACTTAACACAAACCTTGTTATTCCTCAAAAATTCGTTGCAAGTATTATTCTCAACAATATATTCTTTGAATATGATCAGATTGCATTGAAAAGTGAATCTGCAAATGAATTAGGCAAACTTCTGGATCTGTTAAATCAGAATCCGAAGATTCGTATAGAAATATCAGGACATTCCGATAACATAGGCAGCGATGAATACAATATGGAATTATCTTTGCGCCGTGCAAGGTCGGTGGAGTCCTATCTCATTAAGAAAGGTATTGCTGCGGGAAGACTTTTAGCGAAAGGATATGGGAAAACACGACCAATTGCACCAAATAAACTGTCGAATGGCGAAGATAACCCCGAAGGCAGGGCAATGAACAGAAGAACAGAATTTATTATTATCGCAGAAAAATGAAACAAATCAATTACATCCTTTCAGGTTTATTTTTATTAATGATAGTTAGTTCATGTTCAGGACAGGATCATGGACAGGTAATATCGGACACCTTTCGTTTGCAGGTTGAGAAAGAAAGGGCACAGAAAGATACAGAATTCAGGGTGAAAGAAAGCTCCCCGTTGTCTGCCGCAGAAGTGTCGGGTTTCAAGCACCTCTCCTACTACCCATACGATCTGAAATACAGAGTGAAAGCACGTTTTGAACTCACCAATAAAACAGAGGTTTTCAAAATGAAGACCACCACCGACAGGCTTCCTGAATACAGGCATTATGCAAATGTATATTTCACTATCGACGGGAAGGAATTCAAGCTGGAAGTTTTTCAGAATGTTGAGCTAATTTCTCGACCCGGTTATGAAAATTACCTTTTCCTTCCTTATTCTGATGAAACCTCAGGAAGAGAAACATATGGGGGCGGAAGATTCATTGACCTGACGAACACACATGGCGAAAAAATTGTGATCGATTTTAACAAATCCTACAACCCCTATTGTGCTTACAACCACGAGTATTCCTGTCCTTTGCCTCCACAACAGAACGACCTTTCTATTAAAATTGAAGCAGGCGAAAAAACGTATCACTAATTATTTTTGGTTATGTTTCAGAATATTGCAGATTCAATACTATAATTTTTCCTGAACTTTAAATCTAATACCTTGCATTATATATATAGCCCAGAGGGCTTTAATGTCAATAGAAAATGCGGGGTAGGAATAATTATTGCCCTTAGGGCATAAATGAAAGGTCCCGAATTGAAACATCAAGTTAAAAATAACCTACATTATCCTGTAGCATAACCATTTTTTTAATGTTGAAATATTAAGAATCCGCTTCTTTTTAAAGTTTCTTAAAAACATTCTTTTTCCCGAACAAATTCGTACATTTGTGTATCGAAAACTCAAAACAAAACCATTATGAAAAAATCCTTTACCCTTTTCTTTGCCTTTTTATTTCTGGCTTTCCAGGGATTTAGTCAGGCTAAGTCTCAGAGACTTGTTCTGATTGAGGAATTTACAAATGCCTCATGCGCCCCATGCG
This sequence comes from uncultured Bacteroidales bacterium, assembly GCA_903923925.1. Lineage (GTDB taxonomy): Bacteria > Bacteroidota > Bacteroidia > Bacteroidales > CAIXZF01 > CAIXZF01. Next base: position 4,639 of record CAIXZF010000059.1, on the reverse strand, counting down.
CTGCGGCGAATCCTGCTTTTAATGCACTTCTTAATGCTGGAACAAATCCTGAAAAAATTGTTTCAATTAAGTATCAGACTAACTGGCCGGGAGTTGACCCGATGAATGCACAGAATCCATCTGAAGTTGCAACCAAAGTTACTTTGTACGGAATTACCGGTGTACCTCATTCACAAATGGATGGTAGTACCTGGAATGGTCATCCTGCTAATTTCACTCAAGGACAGATTGATGCTGAATACGCAGTTGCATCACCGTTTACAATGACATTGACCCACACAATCAGCCCTGATTATGATTCTATTTATATGACTTGCGTAGTAACTGCAACTGTTGCAACTCAGGGTAATCTTTACCTGCATGCAGCTATTCTAGAGGACGTAATTCAATTTGCAACTCCTCCGGGATCGAATGGTGAAACTGAATTCTTCAATGTAATGAGGAAAATGTTACCAAACGCAAACGGTACCTTATTGCCAACCACATGGACTGTTGGTCAGACTCAGACTATTACTTTCGCTCTTCCTTTACCAGCTTATATCTATTCTCTTGCTCAGGTTTCCACGCTTGCATGGGTTCAGGATATGACTACAAAAGTTGTACATCAGGCTGTAAGAAGTGCTCCAAACACTGCTGGTTACGATATGGCTGTTGTTTCAATTAACGGATTTACAGGCATTAACTGTACTTCTCCAACCGGAACTTATGCAGTTATCAAGAACACAGGTACTATGGATGTTACCACATGTACTATTAAATGGCAGCTTGATAATGGCACAATAGACACCCTCGCTTGGGTAGGTACAATGATTCCAGGTGATACCATTCACTTAGGACTTGATGGCGTTTCTATTGCTTATGGTGGACATACTCTGAAAGTTTGGGTAACAAATCCAAACGGAAGTGTTGATATCAATGCATCAAACAACGCTAAATCTGCAGGTTTTGCGCTTGCAAACAGCACATTCCCAATTCCTGTTTATTCAGGATTCCAGTCTACAACTTTCCCACCAGCCGATTGGTTTATCAATAACATTGGAAACAATGACTATACATGGGTAAGAGTTGGAAATACAGGTGCTTTTGGTTCAAGCACTGCCTCTTCAAAAATACCTTTCTATGATATGGGTACTGTTGGTGAGTTAGATGAATTATTCCTCCCTCCAATGGATTTCTCTACTGCAACTGCTGCTCAGCTTACCTTTATTATTGCACATGCCCGTTACAGTGCTTCTTTTACCGACAGGTTGAAAGTTATGGTTTCTACAGATTGCGGAACCACCTGGACAACTCCTTGGGATAAGTCAGGTGCTACTCTTGCAACTACAACTACACTTGTAACAACATCCTATATTCCAACAGTTTCTCAGTGGAGAAATGAGAGCGTTGATATGACTCCTTATTTAGGCCAGTCACAGGTAATGGTTAAATTCCAGGCTATCAATGGCTATGGCAACAATCTTTACCTTGATGATGTAAACCTTACAACTGCTGTTGGTATTAACGAAAAAACTTCAGAAAATGCTGTTGAGGTATATCCTAACCCATTCAATGGAGTGGCAAATGTTAGTGTAACTCTTGCAAAATCAGCAAATGTTTCATTCAATGTTGTTAACATGCTTGGACAAGTTGTTTACACTCGTTCAATGGGTCAGTTATCAACAGGTACTTACAATACTACCCTGAATTCAGCTAATTTCGGTTCTGGCATGTACTACATCAATTTCAATATTGATGGCGAAAACATGGTTAAGAAGATTTCAGTTAACCGGTAATATTGGGATTTCGTAGTTTAGCATGATACTATCATGCATTAAAAGAAGAGGGTGCTTTAAAAGGGCATCCTCTTTTTTTATACATTGCAGTATAATTTCAACCTCAGGTATATGGAAGCAAACAGCAAATATTCGAAGCTCCGACTGAACTACAAAATCTGGCTTGAAACGGCTGATCAGGAAGGAGTACTTGGCGACGGGAAGTGGCAGTTGCTTAAGGCAATTGATGAAACAGGATCACTAAAAAATGCAATAGAAAAGCTTGGTTTAAGTTACAGAAAAACCTGGAATAATCTTCAGCAGATTGAAGAAAGACTTGGGTTTCCGATACTTGAAACCAGCCGTGGTGGCAGCGACAAAGGAAATACAATGCTCACCGCTGAAGGTAAAAAGATCGTTAAAGCCTTCGACCGTTTCCATAGCCGTGCCGATAAACTGATGCAGAAAGAGTTTGAAAAATTTCGTGAGAACCTGGAGAAATCCGAATGATTTCGTCTTCCCTTGACTAGGGCATAGAAAGAGCTATCTTTGGCTTAGTTCATATACACTATTTCATTTTCTGTTCAAAGCTGAGCTTAACATCTTACATTATATATGTAGCCCATAGGGCTTTAATGCCAATAGAAGCGCGGCAAAAAACCAATCAATTGCCCGTAGGGCATCAACAAAACGCCTTCGGTGATTATTTGCCCTTTATTTTTAGCACTAACCCAATTTCATTAATCTCCTTCGGAGAAAAATTACACAACGATTTCCATGTTTCTGTTGTCATTGATCTCCTGACGGAGAATGAAAAGCCCTATTCTTTTACTACTTTAACGCTGTTGCTGCCGTTAAGTTCAACAAAATAGATTCCGGCTTTTGCTGTGGAAAGGTTTATCCGATCAGTATTGAGCACTTCCTTGTATAAACCTCCGAATGAATTGTAAATCCTAGCAGTTTTATACAAGCTGCCGAAATAAAGATAATCCTTCGTTGGATTAGGGTAAAACATGATTTCAGGATCGGCAATGGCACTTATAGTTACAGTATTAACATTTGACAGGTCAAAGTTATCGATTAGCCAACCGAAGTTACCCATAGCACCAACAGTTCCAGCATCACTTAAAACAAATCTTAAGGAGAAATACTGCGCATTTGCAAAAAGAGTGTTGCCATAATTAAGTAAGAATGTCTCATGTCTCCACCAGCTAATCTGTGGGATTGCTGAAGCTACTGATGGCATCCATAAGGCGCCATAACTGGCACAACCAAATCCGCCTCCGTTTGAAACATATGAACCTGTGCCAAAATAAGTCTGTACTGGTAATCTGTAAACAATTGTATCAATTGAATTCAAAGAATCAAAAATTGTTAATTCGATTCTTGCCATATCCAGAAAATCGATTTTGCATATGTGATCAAATGTCAGAACTAAGTGACTGTTAGATAATGAAGGTACTGGAAGAACTCCGGTAGAAAAACTGTTTGTTTGAGCCGGTGCAACTTTACTGTTAAAGAAAACGGTATTGGGAAATAAGGTGTCGTTAATTGTCCATCCGGTAATATTGGTGAGACTATCGGCATTTGAGGGTGGGTTGAAATCCTCATGGATAAGAAGCTGTTGCGAATACGAAAGTAATCCAGCTAATAAACAAATAACAGATAGAGTAATAGTTTTCATAAGAAGTCCAATTGGGGTAATTATCGAATTTATTGATCTGATTCCTATATCTGTTAATTAAGACAAATAGAATTGAATTTGGTTGCTCAGTAAAACTGTATATGGACTATAATAAGTTTCGAATACCTTACCTTTGCTGAATCTTTGAAACGGGGAACGGAAGGAATTATGAAGTATTACATTGGAGTTGACGATACCGACAGTCTGGAAAACCGGGGAACCGGCTTCAGAGCAAGGGAAATGGGAAGATTGATGACTGAAAAGGGTATTTGTACGTTGCAAATGGTAGCTCGCCATCAATTATTGGTTGATCCGCGAATACCCTACACTTCGCATAACAGTTCGGCAAGTCTGGTAGTTGAATCAGAAAGAGAGGCAGATATGATTGAATTCTGTCGTAATTTTCTGTATGCTGAAAGTGCTCCGGGTTCTGATGCGGGTTTATGTATTGCAATAGAATCAATGGTTTCGGACAGTATTCTTGCCTGGGGAAATATGGCAAAGAAGGATTTGCTTTTTTATGATGATGCTCTGAAAACTGCAGAGAATGCAGGTATATTCCTGGAAGGACTGGTAGGTGAGAAAATTGGAGTAATCGGAGCATTGGCAGCTGTTGGCTTGCGCAAGGGCGGCAATGACGGCAGGGTGCTCTGGATGAAAAATCTCAGAGAAACAAACGGAGTTTACAGCCCGGAACAGGTTTGTGAAATCCTTGCCATTAACAGGGTTTTGAATACCGATTTTAAAGAAATACCAGCACAATCCATTGTGTCGCTGGGCGAATGGACCCGACCGGTATTGCGCAATAACGAAACAGTGCTTTTTGTAGAGAAAACTTCAACAAAAATCCTTGAGTATTATGTTACAGCCAGGGAATTCACGAAACGAATCTCGGATTAAATTTGTTGATATACTGGCCCGGCAACAAATTAAAATGTTTTCATTTTGAAGACAATAAGCAATCTGTACAGGCAATTAAAACAAGGAGTATCGACATTATTAAGATAATAACATAAGAGGCAGGGAGTGATAAAGGAAGTTACTCTGTCACTCAAGGTCCGTTCTATTTCGTGTATATTAACACAACCGGAAGCTTTTTAGCCTGAATAATTCATAAACTCAAAATTCGTATAAAAAACCTTACCATGTGAGACGAAGATGACAAAAAATGTCAGCTCTTGATCAATTTTTAGGGTGAGAT
>CAIXZF010000058.1 GCA_903923925.1 uncultured Bacteroidales bacterium | reverse complement strand
TAGTAAGATTAAGCGCCAAAATTCACAACTAAATCAAAGTTGAGATGTTTCACGAGGGGTTTTTAAGATTGTTTTTACAAAGGGTTGTATCCTAGGTCTTTAATAATAAATAGTCTCAGCTTTTTCATTGGAACATGCCGATTATTTTCCCAATTTGTCACTGAATCAATCGTAACCCCATGAATTTTTGCCGCATTTCCCTGCAATAGGTATTCTTCCATTCTCTTTTTCCGGATATGCTTACCAAAGGTTATTGGATTTGCTGGATACTTGATATCCAATGGTTTATGGATAAGGTTCTGATGCCAGGAAAAAGGCAACGCAAGGTTGCCATTGCAGTGCCTATTTACTTGTATTAGCAATTAATAAAGATTGATGTAACTTGATAGGAAAGTGCTTTGAAATAGGCAACTTACCAGAGGCACAAAATAACGCAGTTGGATTAATGGATTATCTCATCCAAATTGATTTCGAATAGATGAAATAAAGACTCTTGTTCGCTAAGTCAGTCGTGATTGTATAAGAGTTTTTATTTACGGAAAGGCAAACCGCCGGCCCAATCCCCACCTGCTTCGAAAACCTCCCAACAAACACCCCTGCAGAAATCTCAAATGGCGTTTTTGATGGTGTTGGCGACCGGATTGTGTTCTCAATAAGCGTAATCGGTCTGCGGTTTACAAACTCTAGCCTGCTGCGGCAAAGCTTGTTCTGAGTGACGGTGTCCGTCAATTTTATGAAGGCGCCGGTATCATCCTTAAGGATCCGCACATAGACCTGCCGGTAAAAATATTCTTTCAGAATGGCCAAAGTGTCAACCTCGTGGTACTTCCACCGGGTTGAACCGGTGTCTAAGAAGTGGTAACTGCCGGTATCCCGGAAAGTGATTTCCGGAACAGGCAATTCTGAAGTTACCGGTGTAGTATCTCCTGGGATAATGGTTGTGGTGGTCTTACTCACGAAACTTTCTTTAAAGTGGCGGTGTACGAAATAAGCGATAACCAGCCCAATGAGAAGTCCTGAGAAGAAAAAGTAGGCTATTTGTTTGAAAGTCATTTTATTAAGGTTTAATGATGCAATGTTCTGCTCTGTTAATCCATCCCTTGAGGAATTCTTCCAGGGATGGCTTTTTCTTTACCAGTAAGCGGTAGAAATCCTCACGTTCCATGCGATATAGGGTTGGGAAGCTCTGCCAGTCGGCCATGTTGGTGAAGTGGATCGTATTGGGCCCCATTTTACCGTCGGGTTCAATCTTTAGCAATTGCTGCAATGTTTTAATTGCCCGGTAACACCCGGCATTTACGCCAAAGTCGTAAACCTGGATGGCCAGGGCAGCATTCGTAAAGTCACCGATACGCATCGGGTTGTAGAATGAGGACTTGTAGAAGGGAAGTGTAAGCTCCGGAGTCAAAGCCCGGATATCATCAATGTCAACGTCGCCATCATGGTCGATATCCCCAAGCAGTCCCATTGCCTTGAGGTAGCGTAAACTGATTCCATAGTTGGTGGCTCCTCCCGGATCCCTGGGATTGAGGGAAAGCCCTCCTTCATGAACTAAAACGAGTTTCGTGAAAGCTGCAAACCGTAAAGCGTCCATTACTGGGTAGGTGTTTCACCAGGTTCAACAGGGGCCGCAGGTTTGCCGGCTTTTACAATAAAATTCTTGAGCGTCTCCAAGCCAATGAGGGCGCAGGATACAAAGAGAATTTGTGAGAGTTGATCTACCTGGTGCCAGCGGGTCACCAGAAGGAGATACCACATAAATGCGATAGAGCCGAACACTCTTTTTGAACTGACCGATGAATCCGAAGAATACATCGATTTGATAAAGGCGAAGAAGGTCTTCATGAGATTTTATTTTTAAGGGTTGAAATTTCCAGTTCGTGATGATTCCGTGAATCATACAGTTCGGCAATTTGTTTGTCGTGGGTTTTGAGTTTGGCGTTGATATTCAGGTGCATCTCTCCACATTTTGTGTTGGATGCGGCAAAGGTCAACTGCATCGAGGTCATGATCTTTTCAAGGGCATCCACCTTGCCTACAAATCTGACTAACCAAAATCCGATGAAAGCCAACACCAGCGGCGTGGCAATCCTGTAAAAATCCAATGCTACATCCGATGCAGTTGTCATAATTAAAATCCTGGTGTTAAGATGGAAAATGAAAGGCTCCAACCGTTGGCGCCCAGGTAATTGTACTCCGGATCGGTGTGCATCCCATTGATATCAATCCTTTCGAGAAGGTGATTGAATACGGAATGCTGGCCTCGGTCCGAAAGCATGAAATTTTTGATCTGTGTTAAAATGCTTTGTGTGGTGTCCATGTTTGCCAGGAAACTCGCACCGGTTTCGGTGGTACTGTCAATTTTGCTCACCACGTAAATCAGGCAGGAGTTGACTTCCAGGATGCTATCGACGTTTTGCGCCACAGAATCTGCCGATGGTACCAGGGCAATCAGCGCCGGAAAAGTACTGGCAGCCATGTCCCGGATGCAGCTCTGCATCTGGGCCTCGTTGGATACCAGGTGAAAGGATTTCAACTCCGCGGATCTCCCGACGAAACCTTCAAAATACGCACTGTATGTTTTGATGGAAATCATTTTACTCAGTCGATTTTAAGGTTCGAAGCAATTGGTAAATCCTTACGATGACATCATAGAGGTTACTTTCTGCTGTTTGTTTGACTGAGCCAAATACGCCAGATTCTGCCAAAGTGTAAAGGACACCAATCAGCCCGGTGTCATTTTGCTCTGCATTGTCGGTTTCCTGGTACAGCAGACTGAAATCAATCTGTGAAAGTCCGATGCCAATTACACCAGTCTGCAGGAACTCCTCACAGGCACGATACCATATTAATATGCCGATCTTAACCTCAATCGGCAAGCGCGACACTTTCAGCATCCTGCCTTCAACGGTGTGTTCGTTGTACTTTTCCCTTGACTGGCCATTCCAAAGTGGTGACAGCTTTTTGAAAAACAAAAATCTGCGCTTTGGTCTGTACAGTATGGCAATCAGCCGGTCTATGTGTTCAACGGGGATTGAGCCAGTGGCATCAGCACTACATGCAAGGAAGGCGTGGTGCGCTTCGATGTATTCGAAAAAACTTAGATCAATCAGAGCATCAGCCGGACCGTACAATCTCCCGAGTTTGGGAAGTAGGTTTTTAGTGTTCGACAGATCAAGCTCCAGGTGTTCTTTGTTTTGATCAGTTTTGGTGATGCAGAACGAATCCAGGGTTTCAGAAATCCGAAAGATCTCTGCATGGATGAGTTCAATTTCCTCAGGGGTAAGAATTTCAGTAGTCCGGACTATGGTTATGAAATAACTAAGCAGCCGGATTCGGAATTCCTGCCAGGTAATCTTGTCTGCTTCCAAAAGCAGGTAAAGCTGAATGAATTTAAGGTATTGCCAGCGGTTCATCTCTGAAAGGCAGGAAGGATACTGGGCCTTGTAATTAATTTCGGGGATCTCGAGTGTATGCATTACAGTCTGAAATATTGATTGTCCTTACTATGGCGGCTTGTTAGTGCTTCCGGTTCGAAGCTTTCACCCAGCGCAGCTGCAGAAAGCTTTTCCATGAATTGCTGCAGGGCGGTCATTGCCTGGTTGGCTTCATCTTCCAAAACCTTGGCGATTTCGGTTTTGAATTCCATTGCCGCCGGGTTCCTGGCTTTCATGGTTTGAGAGCCGGAAACGTAATTCTGAAAAACGCCATCCGGAAGGATCTCAACTGCCAAGCGTTTGGCTGCAATGTTCATCGTGTAAAGCACGATAGGAATGCGAACCATGTGAAGCAGTGTCTCTGTTTCGTTCCCGGTTGATCTGCTCCGGATGAATTCAAGCAGTGAATCATAATTAGCCTGGGAAATCGTAGGAATAATCCGGGTGCGCTCCACTTCAGCAATGAAGGGAAGCACGGTTTGGTAGAATCTTCTTGAACTTGCAATGGGAAAGATGTCGCTGAACACCTGGGCACTGGATATCAGGTTGCTTTTGGAAGCAGCATAGACAGGCAGGTTGGTCCACGTTGATTTTATTTTAACATCTGTAGCATGATCATCAAGAAATTTCAGCAAACGATCAGTGAGTTTATGCGCCTTGAGCAGAAGCGACTGATCATCCCGCTGGATCATCCACTCAAAGGCGGGTTTTTCGAACTCCGAAACAAAGATTTGCCTGCCTTTGTCGGAGTGGGTAAGGTCTGCATGAGATGCGTAGTTGCGGTAAGCATAAAACGCAATCGGCAGCTGAGTATGATGAACGAGTTCTTTCCAGATCTTCCAGGTTTGAAGTGGGGTAGGAGCGCCTTCTTCCGGTGTGACCACACCTGGTTGGGTATCAAAATGCTCTGACTGGTAAAATGATTCAATTTCTGAATAGAGGTCTATTCCAATTAGCCGGATCATTTCATCGGTAACCAGTTCGATATCGGTGGCCAGGTTCTCAAACGTGGAGCTGGCATAAATAAATCCGAGAATGGATTTCATTTCTGCGGCACCAATTCCGTTTTTGTTAAATAGCATTTTTGATGCGTGTTGGTGGTGGAACATTGTCTTCGGTTTTAACCACTGAATGGTAAAAGCCAAGTTTTACTTTTTTGCCTGGCCAGTTCACAGCCAGCGCCATGTTGATGGGTTTGCAGATGATCGATTCCGGAATTTCAGTCTCTGTTGCCAGGTGAAGTTTTAAGGAATAGATCATCTCTGAACCGGAAGCCAGTTTGCCTTCCACCATTACATTGGCAAGAGATGGATGCAGCCCCAGACCACCAACGATGGCAGAATCAGCCTGTTTGGCAATGTTCAGTTGCGAATCGATGAAGTCCTTGACTTTCATGTCGATGGCCTCGATTTTCCAGCCTTCAGGAATGTCTTTATCATTCAGGATGGTTTCTGAGGTGAAGAACTTGCCGACATTCTGTTCTCCGGACAGTACTTCACCCAGTTGTTTGAAGGTCTCATCTTTGAGATCCTCGAGCATCTTGTCTTTGTAAAGAATGTTTTTGGTTGAACAGGATTGAAGCAGATATTCCTTCTTGGCTTCCCAGTAGCTGGCCGGCGACTGAATATGGTACTTGATATTCAGGGTGTTCTTGGTCAGGGAATCGAGGATTTTGGGAATAGCCGAACCACGTTTGATCCAGTTAAGGGCGCCATAGTAGGCAGGCAGACCATAGAAATCCCTGGCAAAGGATGCCATGTTGCAAAACATCATCGACATGGATTGGGAAAATGGCCTCAGTGAATTGAAAATAGGGTAGGATTTAAGCCCAAGTAAATTGGGGTTGAACCAATCCCCGGTGATGATGTTTCTCGAATTTAGCCCATCCTCCGGCCATTCGAGACGGGAGCGGTGATAGCCAACATTTTCAAGCCTGGCAATTACCGGCCTTTGACCAATCATGGATCCCCGATTCAGGAATATTTTGGTAAAATGCCCTTCCATATGGTTGTAATCCACGATGGCACGGCGTAACATTTCCTGGTAATCAAAACCATCGAGCCAGGACTGAACTTCGGCATCATCCAACCAGGTACGAACCTTTTGATTGGCCACCCATTGTTCGGTATAAAGGGCAGGACCCTGGCCCCATAACAAACCGCGCTGACGTTTAAAAACACCTTCAGCCAGGTTATTATCCTCGAGGATATCGCGGATTTCAATGGGCAATTGGTTGGTAAACCCATTCGGGATGATCTTGAAATTGCCGATTTTCAGGGGCTGCGATTGCCATGTACCCTGGTTTAAAGGCAGCACACCATTGGAAGCGATATTAAACTGCCCGGCAATTTCGAAGGTGTAACACACATCAGCCATTTCAATCACACCCCAATTCCCGGAACGGTGCAACTTGGCCGGATTTTTCTTTTTAGTCATAGCATTACCTTTCGGCCTTCAAAGCTGAGAATGAGCATCTGCCAGCAAACCCTGGGCTGCTGGTTGTCGAGTTCGTAATAAAATAGTTTGTAATCTGAGTGGATCACCTTATCGGATTTTGCCGCCGGCCTGATCTTCGCCTTCTGCACCACACGCAACCCGTTGGATACCTGGGTATCCCGGTTGTAACTTACATGCACAAAGGTGAACGTCTTCCCCTCAGCGGTCATTTGCCGCATCTGCCGTATTGCTTCATAGAGTGGAATTGTTTCCATGAAGCAAACCTAGGGCAGGGGAGAAGGAGAGGAAAGGACAAAAAGGAAGTCCTCTTTCCATGGGCTTTCAAGTTGGTATGTCATATCCTGACCTAGGGGGTGGGTGAACAAACCTGAAAGGCCTTCCCTTGTCTGCCGATAAAATGACTGGAGGTTACTTCGCAAGAAAAATCATGGAGCCTCTAAACCAATTCCAATATGGAAAAACTTCTGAATTACTGGAAAAGGAGTCGCATTTGACTGATTGGCTAAAACAGATCAATAGTTTCCATGAAGAAAACTTAGAAGGAGAATAGGCTTCTGGAAAGCGAAAAAAGAAAGCCCAGGATTACCAGGCTTAAGAATGGTGATTAACAAGGAATTAAAAAGGTGAATATAGCAATCTTACGCTGCTAATAAAACAACTTGGAGATTTGTCGTCTGGATAAAATTCCCAAAAATTAATCCCAGGGCAATAACTTAACATCATTTCTATACCAAATTTGCGAGTTAATGAAGCTTTTACGCCAAAACCAGTAAGGGCCATAATACTATACTCATATGATTCGTCTGATGATGTATGAATAATCTGACCACTTGAATTATAACTGTATTGTCTAAATGTATATGTCGTGTAAGTTACAGGTATAGCAATGCGAAAAAACAACCCAGAAGAATTTTGTTTTAAATAATATCGACCTTCGGGGACAAGACCCCAATCATGAAACTCATTATGGTCTACCAGGCGAAAATTATCTTGGTCACTTGGGTATAAACGTTTAGCATAATTTATAGTTCCGCTAATTGAAAACTTGCTACCAATAAAACGCTCATAGGATATATCCCAACTTGGATAATTTATTTGGTGCAAATATTTGCTGGGCCAATTTTCACTGTTAATGTTAACACCTGTTTTAATGGTATTCATTTGTGCTGATGCGACAATTCCGAAAAACATTAATAATAAAACTGTTACTAGCTTTTTCATATTAAAACAATTTAGTTATAATCTGATTTTTGATATTCTTTAAGGTGTGGTTTTCCAAAGATAATTCATACCATTTAAGAGATAATTTCCTTTAAAATGTAAATATTTAAACAAATATACATCAAGAATAACCTAAATTTTTATTTTGACAATAAAATCTTGCAACCAATGATTATATGGATGTAAAGCCTAGTTAAAACCCGGCTTTACATTGTTTGAAGGTCCCCTTTTATAGAATCCCTTCATCAGCAAAGCTGAAGTAAGTCTCAGAGGAGAGGATTACGTGATCCAGAACCGGAAGGTCCAGCATGTTGCCTGCTTCTTTCATCTTGCGGGTGAGCTGGATATCTGCTTCAGAAGGTTTGGTGTTGCCGCTTGGGTTGTTATGAGCCAGGATGATCGAGGCACTACAGCATTTTAGCGCTACCTGGAAAACACATTTGGGATCTGCAACGGTTCCGCACTGGACACTTTTAGGCAGTTGATAGTAGCACATGAATTTATTGGGTTGGAGGATTTTACTTTTTAAGTTAGCAATACTGATCATAAAAAAACAGCCGTGGCCCTCTTTTGCCACGGCTGTTTGGGTAATTTAATCTTACATTTCCCCTTCGTCTGCGAAGGAGTAATATTCATCTTCAGCCATAATGATGTGATCGAGAACAGCAATCTCCAGATATAAACCTCCGTTTTTAAGTCTTTGGGTTAGTTTTATGTCTGCTTCGCTGGGGCGTTTGTTG
>CAIXZF010000057.1 GCA_903923925.1 uncultured Bacteroidales bacterium | reverse complement strand
TCCAGCCTCGTATTGTTGTTTCTCTGTAGTAAAAACCTTTTGTCCTAACATATCAGTTACCACAAGTCTTGCCATGGCCTTCAAAGGAATATAAAACGGTATCGTTGTATAGCCGTTGAAAGGATTCGGAATGTTCTGCCCAAGCCAGGCAGTATTCTGATTAAGATTTAAATGTGGCCTGCTAAGAGTAAGCCCTCTCAGCACAATGCCGTCTGCATCACCAATCTGGCTTCCGGCATCAATGCTTATCCATTCAGAATTAATGCTATGCAATGCTTCAGGATTGAGCTCCATTCCCAATGAAAATAGCACATCACCAGCAGTTAACTGCAATGGAATCAGGCTATACCATGATATCCGAACTTCATTCTCAATCACATTATACAAGAGTTCTCCTTCCTGATTCATCTTAACATTTTGGAGTTTAGCGATATTTTTGTCAATGTTCAGGATTAATGAAACTGCACCAATATCTGCTTGCTGGTTTATTCTGAATGGAATTTCAACCTTATCAAGGGTAGTAATTGCTTGTTCACCTTCTTCAACAAGAAAAACTTCAGGCTCCAGTTTTGCGGCAGGAATATAAGATCCATCAACATCACCAAAGCAGATAGCTTTGAGGTTTGAAGTAATTGTGGATGTGCCATTTACAATCAGGGTGTCCCGTTCAGTCAACCAATCCCCAACAACGAAGCTATTGATAAGTTGGACGAACCTTCGTGTAACAATTAGTGCATCCGAAGAATTTAAAAATCCGGTACCATCAACATCAGCAGCTTTTTTTCTAAAGTCAGAAAGTGTGATAATATATACAAAGTGCTTAAGGATCAGCAGGGCATCAATAGAATTAACGCCTCCCCAGGGTTTTGTGCAGGAAGGAATCAGATAATAGTTTCCGTTTTCTACCTGGTTAAACTCAAAATGACCTGCACTATTGGTGTTCACGGTTCTTGTAGTATTGTTCCCAATTAGATTTATCAGGCAATTTGAAAGTGGTGTAGAATTTGTATTGTTATAGGTGAGGTTACCTTGAATTGTTGAGCAGCCAAAGGCATGTATACTACCATTTGAATATTGCGCCGGGATAGGATTACCAACCATATCTGTGAAATAACAAGCTCCGGGAGACAGTAAATCCCAGGTTAAATTGTAAGTTCCCGATGGAATTAGCAGTTTTAGCGCTATTAAAGTATCATCTTCGATATTGATTGGTGAAATTGAAAACCAACCAACATTAATTTTGTTATTTAAGGAATTAACCAATAACATTCCACTATTAAGTCCGGGGTTTAAATCTGAATACCCGAGGTACTCAATGTTGAAGGAATCATAGAATACACTTAAGGATATTGATGAAGCATTATTGAGGTTTCTTAGAATAATTGGATAATCAACCTCACCAATACAAGCATCTATAGTAGGCATTGAAACGAATAGCGAATCACAAATAATTACTTGTATCGAGCTATAAGCTTCTGAAATACAACCATTAGTGTCTATATATTGGTAGGTTACGGAATGCTGGCCAATACCAGCAGTTTCAGGATGTATTAAGGTATCAATAGTGCCATCGACAAAATAGGTACCCCCAGGTGGCACACCACCTGATAGATTAAATAATGAACTACTCAAACATACTGGTTGAAATTGTGGGACACTCACAGTTGGAGGCTGAGAGACTTGTATTATTGCATTACCGGTTGTAATATCATTGTAGCAACCGTATATATCACAGACCCAGGCTAAAGTATAGTTATGAGTTGATGAAGGATAAATTCCAGGAGTTACGAGGAAAGTATAAGGATTCCCAGAAATATTTGTGTACATAGTTGTTAAACCATCTACATTTAAACCAAAGCTGTAAGGACCAGTACCATCAGTGAAAGTAACAGTTACTGTGGAACTTTGACCCAGACAGATAGTACCACCACCAGCGATATTAGCTTGAGCTGTAGGATAAAATACAACAGTAGCACTGCTATTCATCCAAGCCCAACATCCAGAAACAATGTTAACAGCTTTAATAGTATAGTCACCAGCAAGAGTTGCATATTCATAGTTGAATGGTGAACCATTACCGTTTTTATAAACACCTGTATTTTGACCATTGATGTAAAGTTCATATCTGATACCTGATTGGGAGCCATCAAGAATAACATACAGGTGTGAACAACCAATACAACATGAACCACCACCCAATACATTATAAATAGCAGGCAATTGAACAAGAGTAACAACAGCAACACCATTCATGGTTAAGTTGCAACCAACTGCAGTATCATAAGCAATAACGGTATAAATTCCAGTTTCTGTTTGATAACCAAAGTTAAGAGGTGCCCCGGTTCCTGCAAGACTTATTCCTGCAACGTTATTAACATACAACGTATATGTAACACCTACCTGTGAACCACTCAATCCAACGTTAACTCCCAGGCCACCAGTGCAAGAATAGCTACCACTAACCAGTGAAAATGCGATAGGACTTTGTGAAGGTGCAATTATTCCGTTTATAAAGTTAGTTGGAATTACCTGGCCGATAGTGTTGTAAAATTTACAATCAATTGTATTCCAATCCAGTATTGAACTACCTCCAGAATAATTAAATTTTAAGCATAACAGTGTGTCATTAATTAATGAAATTGGATTCACCCCAAAATACATCATGTATATATTATTAGGGAAATTATTAAAAACATAAAAATCAGATGACAGGGCACTATTGAGATGGCTAAAACCTATGTATTCCATTGTATTTGTGTCATATACTAAACTCAAACGCAAGCTGTCCAGGTTTATTAAATTGGAGACCCTAACAGGGATTTCAATTTGGCCACTACAGATTTCCAAGGTATCAAACTTGCATTGCGCCAACTGGGGGGCAGGATTCACTGTTATTGTAAAAGTTTGAGCTGAGCCAATACAAGTCAATGAATTATTGGTGAAATGCGGGCTTACAGTAATGGTAGCTATAATTGGTACACTCCCCAAATTGGCTGCAGTAAAAGGAGGTATATTCCCAATTCCACTATATGGCAATCCAATGCTGGGAGTATTGTTAGTCCACGTGTAAGTAGTGATTCCACCTGTATTTGTAGTTGTGAAGGAAACTGCTGTCGAAATATTCCAAGCAGTAACAACTTGGTCTATTGGGTCGTTGACTTGTCCTGCTGGATTAACAACTATATTTTTTTGGGGCCCGTCTGGTCCATATCCGCAAGAATTCACTCCGCGAACGGATATTGCGCCACTTAAAGCTGTAGAGCTAATGGATACGGTAATACAATTCGTTCCTGCTCCGGCTGTAATCGTTGCATTCGGAGGCAAAGTCCAGTTATAGGAAGTCGCATTACTTATCGCACCTACTGTATAAACTACTCCTGTTTGTCCCTGGCATACTGTTGCCGGACCAGAAATAGCAACGGCTGCTCCTGGCAATGGACTCTGGTTAAGCGATCCTCCGGAATAGGTAACAGGTATCAGAGATAAATTAACAAAATCATAAACCTCACTTTTGTAAGGTATACTGCTGTTAAACGTAACATTTGCTGACCCTCCGAAATATGCAAAACAAATCTCAAATAAGGTGCCACCAGGTATTGTTGCAGCAACTGAACCTCCGCTCCACCAACTGATACCTATTTGCGATTGAGCCGACATCCAGTTAAATCCCAACATTCCATTATTACCTGAAAGCTGAGGATTAATGTTGCTGATTGTGATAGATGCTGGATCAATTACTCCGGCAACATTGGAAACCTGCACATACAACGAAAATGCTCCCAGTGCATTAGCTCCCGTAAAATTGCCAGCTGTAACTGGTATGCAAACATTACCGGGTGCACACGATGAAATTGTTCCTATCGAAATAGTTTGCTGCCCGAATAACCTGCTCCCAAGTGCTAAAGTGATCACGATCAGAATTGCCGTCTTCTTCATAGCATTCAATATTTTTATTTATTCTGATTTCTTCAACTCAAAATAATCCCTCATCAATTACAAAAAACATAAATATAACAAAAGTCTAAATTCGATTTTATATAATAATGATCTTAACAATGTCAAATCTAATAAGAAATATTGAATTATCTTCAATAAAATTAAACCCTTTATAGGTTATTTATTGAATCACGCACCGAACCGAGTACCCAAAAGTCTGACTAAAAACAGTGTTATAAACACTATCGTTTTTGTGTTCCTGTGGCAAGAGCTAACAATATCCCTTGTTTATTATCTGCAATGACCTCCATTACATGTTAATTGTTTGTATTTTTAACGCACTAATACAAGAAGTTAAAAATGACATTTACTACCAACATAGAAGTTCATTAATGTTTAAATTTAAATATTCGAAGGACAGAATACTTGGGTTAGATATCTTGCGGGCTTACGGTATCCTTATAGTGGTTTATGTACACAGCTATTTATTCGTATTGGACTATGTTCCTCCCAAAATATTCTACTTCCCGATTGTTATCGATGTTGTTACAAGCTTCTTTGTGCTCAGTGGTTTTTTAATCGGAGGATTGATTTTTAAATTAATTGAGAAAGGAAGGTTTAATACACCTTCAGACATTTTCCAATTCTGGAAGCGCAGATGGTACAGGACTTTGCCAAATTATTACTTTGTTCTTTTATTGCTTTCTCTTGATTTGATTTTATTTTATCCTTCACAACCGAATAATTTCTTACCCAAATATTATATCTTCCTGCAGAATTTTTATAGCCCAATTCCTGCTTTCTTTCCAGAATCGTGGAGTTTGGCGGTGGAGGAATGGTTTTATCTGCTTATACCAATTCTTTTTTTTATTGTTTTTGCCTTTAACATCAAGCGCAAGAAAATCTCATTTCTGATTGTGATTTCCATCTTCATTATTGTTCCTTTTTTTTTGCGGTTGAATTATGCCCAACATATCCGCCATTTTAATGAAATCGAATTTAAGATAAGAGAAATAGTAGTATTGCGTCTCGACAGCATTATGTATGGTATTGTTGGAGCCTTTCTTCAGTTCTATTACTACAATGCTTGGATCAGGTACCGGAAAACACTGCTTATTACGGCAATATCAAGTGTATTGCTGGTCAAAATATTGTCTGTATTACTACATTTTCCATTAATTTGGTATTCCGTTTTCTGCTCTAATTTCGACGCAATCGCTACTTTGATGTGCCTGCCATTTCTTTCAGAATACAATCCAAAGGTGAAGAAATGGTGGCATACATTTTTTATTCATTTTAGTGTGATTTCGTATTCAATTTATGTAATGAACCATGGTCCGGTGCGGGATCACCTGGTTCCGATATTTCTTAATTATTTCAAATTATCGCAATTCACAGGTATAGGATTTGAGTTTATGCGGTTTGTAGTCTACCTGGCATTTACCCTAGGATTATCTTACCTGCTGTACATGTTCTTCGAGAAACCGATGATGGATCTCAGGGATAAGAAAGGAAGTCTTAATTTCCGGCATAAGATGCCTGTTAACCTACTTTCCGGATTTCAGAGGAACTATTCAGGTTTAAGAGCGATCATTTCAGGTGGATCCTTAAAATTCTGGACATCTGTTAACCAACGCGATGAAACAAGAAGGATAAGTATTGTACTAATTGTGATTGTGATCCTTGTTTACTTTATCGTTGTGCTTCTATTTTCTCCTAATATCCCATTTAACGATGATTATGGCAGCTTCTTTCTTATGAATTATATAAATGCAGATCATAGCTTTTTACAAAAGTTAGCAGCATTATTCCTGCAAGCCAATGAACACAGAGTTTTTTCGTACAACGTTTTGACTTTTCTTGATTACAAACTTACAGGAGTACTGGATTTCAGACATATCATCATAATCGGCAACCTTGGCATGGTAGGTTTACTTTATTTATTGTCACGATTATTTACCGACTTAAAATCTTCCCTGCTTCTTTTTCTTACGGTTGTTTTACTCGTTTGTATTCCATTTTTGCACATTGCAAATTGGGCCATTGTATCGATTGGTACTTTGCTGCAATTTTTTCTGATTTTTGCCTCCTTGTATTTATTGTCAAAAACAGGCACTAAAAGTTTTATTGGCTCTGCCATTCTTGCCGTTGTGGCAACTTTTTCATTTGGGACGGGTATGTTTACCTTTATCGCAGGCTTCATTATTTTAGCATTCAACCGGAAAGAAAGAAAAAGCTACCTGTATAGCTGGACTCTGATAATGATATTCAGCATCCTGCTTTATTTCGTGGGTTATCATAAGCCAGCTTCTACAGGTTCACTCCTGTCGTTTTTGCATCATCCTTTTATTGGAGCTAAGTACTTCTTTTCTTTTTTTGGTGCAGTTTCTATGAGTTTGTTTCCTTTTAAACTCCCGGTGTTCATAGGAATAGGTGTAGCTGAAATGATATACCTGCTGGTATTGATGTTCTTTAATTGGGATTACTTCAGGATGAAACCGTTAGGGCTGGCTTTCATGACAGTTATCCTTATTTCTGCAGGATCGGCAGCAATGATGCGGTCCGGATTCGGAATCATCCAATCAGCCGAGCCAAGGTATATTTTAATGCCGGTTTTATTCCTTGCTGTACTTTATGCAGTCACTTTGGATATTTACAAGCAAAAAATCACAAGGTATACCGGGATTCTTCTTTTGGCCAGTGGTATTTTTTATGTGATCCAGATGGAAAGTAACATTAGGCAAATGCAAATAATGAAAGCTGGTTTGGAAGACGGCCTAATGTCATTTTTTCGCTCCTCAGAAGTCACAACACTTAATTTCATCGATCAAAAAATAGCTTCAGCTTTGATTAAAAAATCAATTGAGGATAAATATTATGCTCCTTTTTCAATGAGTTTTATCAAGCCGGCTAATTCCCTATCCAACACCTTGATTCCAATTAAGGAGACATCCAATGTGATATTTACTATGGACAAAATCACAGAGAAAGAGAATGTTATAATATTTTATGGTTGGGCTTTTCTAATGGAACCATGTATCGGGTCAACAAAAATTCACCTTAGTTTAACTTCAGGAAAGCACCGTTTTCTATTTCTTGCCAAAAGCATTAAGCGAGCTGATGTAACAGCATTCTACAAAAAGGAGTTCAACAGAAATTTGGATAGCTGTGGGTTTGAGCTAACACTCTTCAAAGGAGTTTTGCCTGTTTCTAACGCACCATATTCAATAGGATTGTTTTTAAAAAGTGATTCCGGTAATATGGGTTATAAGATTATGGAAAAGCCTTTGCATCTAAAGTAAATAATCTGAATATCAGTTATTTTATCAAAATTCATAAAAGCTCAGTCAACCATATATTCTTTGAGCGTAAAGGTTACCTTGTCCAAAAAACCAATGGATTTGGGAGAGAAACAGGCTGCTTTTATATCTGTATTTTCGCGGCCCTGAGTCGAGAAAAACAAACGGGCATCCTCTGTAGTAATTACTTTTTTGTTTATCAGAACGCCACCTTTCATGATAGGAACAATCGCAAGATAATTTGTCGAAGTATGGTTTGTATCATCACACATAAGCGTTACTGTCATCCTGTTTGGTTGATAAAGGAAGCGTTTGAGCTTTCCAAAAGCCGAATAATTAAAATCTGCATATAAATAAAGTAGGTTTTGAGTTTTAGGAATCAGGAAAGTGTCTCCGACTGTATAAGTGTATTGATGGGATCCGACTTCAATTAGCCGATTAGCTTTACTTTTTTTCCGCATGAGGATAAAGTCTGAATTTAACCATAGGTCCGGCTGTGGGTTTGTAACCCGGAATTTATCTTCAACCACATAATGGGTGAGCATGCGGAGTTTTGTAAGGGATTCATCCCAGAAAGGCACCCTGTTATCAATTGACCCGTTGGCATAAATCAGGTAATCGGGTGCTTTATTGGATCCAATCATATTAGCATTTAATTGATCAAGCTTATTCGAAAACACACAATATGATTCAATAACCGGCCGGGGGGTATAGTTTAATCCATTAAACATTAAATAAGAAATATCCCATGGCATGATATCTACTTTTTTTCCTTCTAATTTTTGAAGTATTTTATCGGGAAATTTAGCTCTGTATTTTTCGATTAAAATTGCTTGTTTGTATTTTAAAGGATATTCATTCAATAGGAGGTCGCTGTAAGGTAATTTGGAAATTTTCCCAATAGCCATGTTAACCGGGTCGTAACCAGGTATCATGATCTGAACTGCCAGGATACTAAGAAAACCTGTGGTTATTAAGCCAAACAATAGGGTTGTTTTAAATCTCTTCTCAGTTTCAAAAAAATAAAGAAGTGCGTAAAGTGAAACCAAATTAAAGAAAAATGTAAGCATATGCATATCAGCCCTCACAAAGCCATATTTAAATAGGACGAATAAGGATATCGAAACAAAACCATAAATGAGCAACCGGGTCTTACTAAAAATGATCAGCCTAAAATTAAATATTAGGATTAGAAGGTAAATTGAAAGAATTATTGCTGCATAAATCAGAATATTAACAGGAGCAGGAATATTTACTGCATCATTGTATTTATCAATTATTTCGAGGCTGTATAAGATATACAGCAGAATTGAAACATGCAGGAATCTGGCCAGAACAATGAACAGCGACAAATAGAGGATTGAAAATATGACGGTAAATTTCAATGTTTCAGCCTTTGTATACAGTTGAAAAAGTATATAAATAACGAGGAGGCCTGACAGCAGTAATCCTGTATTCATTTTGATATAGAAGGATATTATTGCAATAAACCCTGCGATATAAACAGGCCACCTGCTTTTAGTACGATTGGAATAAAAGATAAAGAAAAGGAAAAACACCATGAGTAAGATTGCATTTTCCTGAAATATTATTGTAGTTGCAAAAACTATGACAATAAAAAGAACTACTTTAGAAATATTTGATTGAAGTTGGTCAACGAAGTATTTGACAATGAATATTTTGCAAAAAACAATAAACAAATTGTAAAGAATTATCAGCAAGGTATTTAACGTAGTCGTTGAGAAAGTCCACAGAAACCCTAATGGTCCATATGTAAGAATAATATCCTTACCGAAGACCAGCTTTTGTTTCACAATGAGGTCTAAACCAATGAAGAAAGATGGGTCAACACCGTTTCCGGGAAGTAAAAAGGTAGTTTTTGGTAAAAGGGCAATAATGCTTAAAAAAAGGACCAGATTGTTGACTGAAAATAGTTTCTTCAATGTTGTTCTTACTGTAATTAAATCCATAAATATAAGTCTGTTACAAATTTCAGGATTGAAAGAATTCAGGGTACTTTTGATGCAGATTTTTCCAGACTTTATCAATGTTGGGGTTGGTATGCTGTTTAAGCATCGAATTCTTATGAACCCTGTATCTGGCTAGGATTTCGGGGAGACGGATGCCCCAATTCCCGGTCCTGGCAATTTTAAACCAGAGGTCATAATCTTCCCATCCATAGATCATATCAACAGAGTAACCCCGGATTTCTTCCAGAATTTTTCTCCGGTGCAACACCATCGCGTCGATAGTATTTCCTTCTTGAAGTCTTTTGGGATTCCATGGATCAAGGCCGCCGATTGCCGTGTCTTCACCAAAATGTTCGAGGTAACAAAACACAAAACCTGCCCCACTATTTACCAAAGCCTCATGGAGTGCCCCGAGGCACCTTGAAAACAGTTCATTGTCAGGGTCTAATGGGAAAATATACAATGATTGCGTAAGAGTTAGTGCAGTATTCCGGGTTCCGCTTAGCCCTTGGTTTCTTGTGTGTTTTACAAGTATCGTATGGTTAAAATGGGTAGCATTTCGCATTAGCCATTCTTTAACCACTTCGCAGGAGTTATCGGTTGAGCAATCATCGACTACGACAAGGTCAAAATTATTAATTGTCTGATCTTTAAGCGATTCTAATGCATTTATTGCGAAATTGCCATAATTATAGAGTGGCATAATTACAGCAATTACAGCAGATTCGGGAGTTGTTTTCTGAATAAAAATTTGTTCATATTCAGATGCTTCAATAGCCAGGGATGTGTTGATATCATTCATTCACAATTGTTTTGTTGTTTATTTAAGGAATGATCAAGGTTTTCAAGCAGTGATTTCACAGTTTCGCTAATCTGGCATTTTTTATGTAGTGTAAAGGACGCATTATCAATGATTTGTTGTGCTTCTTCCTGGCCGGCCTCTGAGGTCAGGTAGTATTCACATTTTTCAGCTAAAGTGTCTGAATCAGCCTGAATATAATCGATACCGGCAGTAAATGGAGGTGCAATCCCGCAGTATTCGCTTATTACAAGTGATTTTTGCCAGATTCCCTGCAATACGATGCGGTGCCACTCAAAATAATTGTCGGAGCCAGAATGGACATTAAGTACAATTCTGGATCTTTGAAGCAGCCCCGTTACTGTTTCAGTATCCATGAAAGTGTTTTCGCCAGGAATCACTGGTGTTTTTTCGTTACTAAAGTGAAAATAGCAATAGTATTTTGCAAAAACAGCAGCATAACGGGCAAAGAATGCTTGTCGCCTCATACTTGCAAAACCAATAAAAAAGATGTCGATAGGCCTTTCTTTGAATCTGGAATTCTTGTAGTTTCTGTGTTTTACACTATCAGGGAGGATTATTGTCCCAGCATGATTTTTTAAGATAACAGCTTCGTTGTACGGCTTAAAGTAAGGGTGAAAGCCAATTGGAAAATAAAAGGCATACTGGAGTTTTTCTTTGAGTTTTGAAGCTGAAGAATACTCCATATCCCAGATTTCATAAGCATATTTCAAGTATTTCGACGTAATCTTAAACCAGGGAGAACTTGGTTGTTCGGTATTAAAAAGGATTAAATTTTTAGGAATTTCTGATACGGTTTGTATATTTTCTTTCCTGAGCAGGAAGAATTCATGTGGTGCAATTATAATGTGCCAGTCGGCGTCTTCTGAAAAGTCGTTTTTCTCATCGAAGTGATTCGCAATATAGCCAGCACTTCGGATACCTTGCAGCAATAGCTCTGCAATTTCTGTAAAGAAATAATTACCGCAGGAACTCGTATATACGTTTATCTTTTGGGGAGAGGTTCCAGGTTTGTTTATGTGTTGACTTCTATTAAAAGTAATTTCCCGGTTTATCTGATCGAGCCCCGAGAAATGGAGTTTAGTATCGGTGATTTCACGGGTCTCGCTTTCACCATCATCATAGTTTACCTTGATAAAGACGGAGAATTCTCCCTGGAATTCAGGATAAAAATTGCAGCTTAAACCCGAATTTATTGCATTTTTGAATGGGAAAATTGAATATACATCATGCCGGGCAATACCTGTAATCACAGGGTATTCAAATTTTGACTTCTCATGTTCCACAATCAATTTAGCTGATGTTATTTCAGAAGTCTCATGAAAAGCCCAACCCTGGATTGAACAAATAAAGCCAGTATCCTCGAATTCATCAAGATGATAAAGAAAAGGCTCAGGTTTTGGAGGAGAAAACTCAGGGCTCGGGGGAACTTTAATTATTGTTATTGCCGAAATGTTGTTCATCGTATACCGCCATAATGCGAATGAAAGGTTTAAAGTAACATTGTAAACGGATTTCATCAGGCGGATAACAAATTTTGAGATAATACACCAATTAGAGGATAAAAAGCTTGCTGAATATTTGGCGGGAAGTTTAATACCCGGGTGCTGAGGGATTATTAGTGGGACTTTTTCTGTAGTATAACCCTGATTATCAGCGAAGAAGAGGAATAAGCGTTCAAAGGCATGTGCCAGGGTGCCATCAACCTTGTCCTTTTCATCAAAATCATCCCAACTAAAATCCAGATCGAAAAATGATTTCAGCGCCAAGGGCCGGAACCAGAACATTGAACCACTTGGAAATTCAAATTTTTTATTTTCAGTAATTTCGAAACCGGCTTTCTTGGCAATCATAGCACAAATAGAGAAATTATCGCCCCATGGACTTATATCAATAAATCCTTGAGCAACAAAGTAATTTTCAGGAAAAACCAAGCCGAGTTTCAGATTTTGCTCTAAGCTCAGAAGGATGGAACCAACAGTTGTTTCACTTCCCAGTAATTTGTCGAGCAGGTACTTACGCCATTCTGAGAGGTTAGAAACATGCAAGCTCATTTTACTGTGTATTTTAAGAACGAATCGGTATTTCTTTAAGTTTTTTCTGTGCAAAATGAGAAATGGGGCGATATCACGGCCGCGATTTGGGACTTCCTTAACATTGAGAAACCGGAGTTTATTTGTGAATCCTTCGAATTCTGCATGTATTATGTGCCCTTTACCTTCAGGCGTAGTAATGTATAGGTCGAATACTTCCGGAATGTTACGGAGGTAAGTTAGAAATTCATGTGAGAGTTCTTCATAATACAGATGAAGCACAACAGCAATCCGGGGTGTGAATAGATTCTTACCCAGATAAATATATGGAAAGTGATTCAAAAAATTCGGATGACTGGATTTATTCAACATATTATGGCAGTTTATTGCATCAGTATTCTTTAGATTTTCAGATGTTTAGCAGAATTTCCAAATAGTGATTTTTAATTCCAAAGATATTTTTAATTGCATCAATATTTTGAATTATCCTTTGTTTTTCCGGATTAACTTCAACAAATTTTCTTCCAACTATCATTAAATTTTTTGGCGTATGTTCGGTTGAAATGAACTCAAACACATTCGTTTTGTAGCCGTATGCCTCCATTATCATTGCTCTTAAACTATCGGTTATTATTTCGGCCTGACGTTCCTTAAGAATGCCATACTTTACAACCTTGCTAAGTTCGTTCGTAACATTGAACTCTTTTCTGATCTGCTTATGACAACACGGGGCACAAACAATTAATGAGGCATTTGAATTAATTCCTCTGTAAATTGCCTCGTCAGTGGCGGTGTCGCAGGCATGTAAAGCAATTAAAATGTCAATTTTTGGCAGCTCTGTTTTTTCAATCGTTCCCTGAACAAATTTTAAAGTTTGAAAATCTGCTTTTTTTGCAATTGAATTACAAGTGTCTACCAAATCATTTCTATATTCGACACCTGTTATATTGATTTTTTTCTTTTTCGTATTTGATAGAAAGTCATATAAGGCAAACGTTAAGTATCCTTTTCCTGCGCCCATATCAACAACTTCATAATTATTGGTGATAGAAAGTTCGGACAGATAAGGCTCTAAAAGTTCAATATACCTGTTAATTTGCCTGTATTTATCATTCATTTCACGGCGGACTTCCCAATTCGCATTAACAATGCCTAATTCTCTCAGGTAAACGTTATTTGTGGTATGAATAAAGCGCTCCTTGGTTCTGTCATGATTAAAAGCGGTTAGTGGCTGCAAAGTGGGTACTGAGGTTTTAAATTGAACTTTGCCATTTTGATTAGAAGTTAAGCTAAAATTTTCGGTGTTTGAATATACTTCGGCATTATAGAAATCAACTTCAATAGCTTCTTTGATCAAATTTACACCTTCCTCAAATTCATAATTTTTCGTAATGTCTTTTGTTTCATGTCGATAGACAAAATTTAACTTCCTTCCTTTTTTTAGCTCAACAATTGTTATAATTATACTTTTCAAGTCCGATGATTTGTTTCTTTTCCCATTGATAATCATTTTTATCAATTCTTTATTATCAAGAATGTAATTCAGTTTATCAAAAAATACCGAATCTTCTTTATTTTTCATGTTGAGTTTGTTTGGCTTTTTGAGATATCAAATCATCAACTAAAATATAGAGAAATTGAATGCCTCTCGTGTGAGATATATAAAATAATAATTAAGCACTTACTTATTATTTATCGAATACAAATGTTGATTGCTGTTCATTAGTAAAACAACCTCACTTATCAGCAAAAAGATAGCATTCATACAATAACTGGAGTATAGAGGAAATTCGCTATCTAATAGATTTTTACGAGAAAAAGGAACGTCATTTTTTTTTCCTTTCAAGAATTCAGAAATATTCCGGACTTTCAACGCCTTTACTATTCCAAAGAAGTTATCGTTCCAACTCATTTGATTCTATCGCTGCTCCTTGATTTTTTTCGCTGACCCCATAAAGATATTCCTGACAATATTCGACATGTTGAGTACAATAACTACTCAGTATATGCTCTATAATTATAACATACAGTACATACAGACCATAACCAGCCTTACTTTTTACTTTTTGCTTTCGGTTTTCCGGAATTTAGTTGTCGAAGATTCTTATTGACTTTTACAATGTCAAATTTTTCCGAATCATAATCCTCACCAACCCATTCTAAAGTATCATCATAATCCGGATGGTTTTTGTTCTTCAGCGTTTTTAGCAATTCGGAAAAAGCATAGATACCACCACAATCCTCCGGAGGACAACATTGTTTACCATCAATACAAACCGGATAATACTGAGTTTCATCTTTATTATGATAACCTTCCAATACAATTTTGTGTTCCCAATCATCACCAAAATCATAGGTATACACAATTTTTGTTTTTGAATCTGATATCAATGAATCCAGTTTTATTTTCGAAGAATCGTGAATTCCACCACCCCAACCTTCATCGTCGCTGCTGGGTTCAGATATTCTGATACCATCAACCAGAAATTCATAAAGATGTCCTCCATCCCATCCCATAACAATAAGCAGTATGGTATGTAGTTGAGAAAATGTTATTGATTTTTCCACCTGAATTTGTCTCCAAACGGGTGGTTTAGTTCCTTGTATGGTAATTTTCAATTGAATAATTTCATTCATGTGTGCTGTTTTTAGGTGAAATATTTGAAATTACGATCCAAGATGATTACGTAAACCATACTAAATACTGCATCACATTGGAGAATACTCATTATTTTGTTGATTTAGTTTTTTACCACCGTATTCTCAAATGCTTTGTAATCATTGATTTGAAGAAAGAAAAGGCTGGTTATGAGGATGTCGGCCAGATGAACATGTACCTTATCCCTATTCTTTAGACTTTTCGATAACCAAATCCTATTTGAAAATTAATTTCCCGCTCTCCAGCCATGTAGCAAGGCATTCTTATACTAATATGGGTGTAGGTGCTGTCGACATACATTCTCTTGCTGAAATCCTAAAACACTCTAATATTGTAATTACAAATGACTATTTAGATCAGTTAACCCCAGACATTTGTTGAATTTTTCTTTTTTATCACTCATGCTATACGGTAGATGAGAAAATATTGGTTTTAATCTTTCGAGCCACATTTTCACCAGCAACTTCTTTATAGTACTTGAAAATACCGACAAGCATCTCGGATACAAAATCACTCCAAATGACTTTCACTATCACCAATTTTCGGATTCCTTTTCAAGTTGTCCCTGGGTCTTGAACTTACCAGCTACATAATCCTGATTAGAAATTTCTGCTCTATCAATAATTTGTTTCTGGGTAATTGCTTTGAGTTTCCTGTTATCCCTAGCCTGAATTTCAAGAATAGTTGTCTCTATTTTAGTAAATACCTTATCATCCTGAAGTGATATCAGGTATCCTATTGCATTTAACTTGCGGGTCTGTAAGTCCATAACCTATATATTATCACAAATATACAACATTATCATAAACCCTTAGAAATGCTGAATTCAAAAACATTATCCAAAACGATAATAATAAAGCTTGTCGAATTTCTTCGATTTTTTTCCTACTATGTCAGCAAATCTGGAGTGTTTATTAGATATAATTTATATTGTTACAATGCTGGTGTATGATGTTTCTTAACAGTAGGATTCTTTGAACAAGAACCCGAAGTTACACTAGCTTATGGGGATTTGGCTGTTATGTGCTGGTAATTATTTCTCGGTCAATTATTTTCTGTACATGGTCGTGTCGTTGGATTATAATCTATCTATTTTTATAATTTTCCATTTGTCTCCCGTAAAAATTGCTGTTGCAGTAATATTACAATTACATGTTATATTATTCTTGATCAACACATTTTTGGGAACATAAAAATCTCCAACAAAGCCAAAATCAGGAATTCTACTTTTAATATTCACTCCCTTAATAGTTTTTTCTTCTAATTCCTTTTTATTATCTATCCAATCATCTGTTTGTTTTTGTTCATCGTAAAAATCATGAAAGACTTTATCTAATAAGAGTTTCCCGTCTTCATCGAACATTTTGTCTGTTATTAAAATTTCTTCCTCAATTTTATTCTCTGTTGCTACTTCTAATTCCATTTCCTTATTATCGTCCTCAAACAAGTCTTCTTCAAAATCCATTTCGTCCTCGTCTAAATCGTAATAGTCAATAGTCCTTCCACCCATTTTATACTTTAGTTCCAAATTACCCTTAATTGTTTTAATCAATTTCGGGTTTATTTCTTCGGTTTCTCTGATTTCAATTGCTTTGAAAATTGTTTTGTTGTGCTTTTTGTCCTTTTTTGAGGTGTAAAATATTTCTAAAAACTTACCTTCTTCTGGGATTATATCAGTCTCTGTAAATCTAATTATACCTTGAACAATGCTGCTACCGACATAATGGAAAAGATTTTTTTCTTTATTTACGCCATCAATAACTGCAATTATTTTTGGAAAATTGATTACTCCAATCGCTTTGTCAATTTTCTTTATGTCTTTTAGTTCTATTCTGATTTCATCCTTTATTTTCTTTGTGAAGTATTTTGCTTTTATAAAATCGCCAATCTGCAATTGAATTTTATCTTGTGGAAAAAACACTTCTTTATTATCTGTAGTTATAGCGTGAATTATCTTTTTCCCGACATTAATGTAATCTATTGTCGCATAAATATCATCAAGAATTGACCAGTCGGTTTTGTCTGATTTCTCAACAATTAATGGAATGTATTTATACTCCGTGATAGTTGTTTTAGCCATCCAAGGATGTATTGCTTCAACCTCTTTTTTAATTACTTGCTTGTGTACCTTGAATCTGTAGATGTTACCTATAGAAGCTTGCTTTAATTGGGCAAATCTTTTGCTTCCAATTGAAAAGTCTATTGTTTTACCATTTGTAAATGCGATTCTTTCTTTGCCTTCGTCATTTTTCCAACTGTCAACAAATATTACCTCTGTCCATTCAATTTGTTTGTAAGCATATTGTTCAGCTATAGGAATGTATTTGTCATAGATGTCTTTGTTGTCTTTTAACTTTGTAGTCTGATTTTTTGTTTTGTCAGAAAGTTCATTAATAAATTCTGATAATCTCCATCCTTTTAACTCTCTGTGGCGCTTGTAAGAATTTATTTCTACAATGCAATTCTCTATCAAGCCATTATCCCAAAGAGTCTTAGCTAATTCTATATGAATATCACCAAGAAAATCTTCGTTTTTTTCAAGTTGAATAGCTTTTGAAAGCATTCCAATTTTCAAATCAATTTCAGTATTGAAGCATGAAGAAAATTCATTCCAGATATATGACTTGTCGCCTAACTCTAAAACCAGCTTTCTATAAATATAAATTGCTGATTCAAATTCATTATTTTTAATGAACAATAAAGCGTTCTCTCTTAAAAGCCATTCATCATCAGGAAAAAGGTTAACTGCTTTGGAATAGATGGGCAATAACCAACTCTCAGTAACTCCTTGTTTTGGGTTTTTATAATTTCAAATGCTTTTTTCAAGCATTTAATAGCAAGTGGTTTGTAAACTTTATCGTCTTTCTTAACTTCTTTCCAGTCTTCATCAAGTAGGTTTTCAGGATTCCAATTCTTAAAAAATTCTAAAAATCTCCATTGTTCAGTTTCTTGCATATAGCGTTCTGCTATACTCAAAATTTCAGAATGCCATTTTGATTTTTCATATTTTGAAAAAGACTGATTGTATTTAGTGAAATTGCTCCAAAGATCAGATTGCTTATTTTCTTTATGAGCATTAAATAATTTCCAAAAAACAGGCTCTCTTAATAAATCTATTAACTGTTGAGCCGAAAAATTAATATAATTCCAAGAATTTAATTTGAAATTTTCAACAAGGTATTCCATATCAATAACTAAATCCTTGTCGATAAACTCTCTAAAAATTCTTGAAATTAGTGAAGGAATGTCTACGCCATTGAAATTTTGCTTCTCTATATCTTCACTTCTTAGATGTGAGGGATTCCATAATTTGAAGAAATTATAAATATTGAAATCGGAATGGTCTTTTGAATAATTTAACGCAAAGTTTAATATCATCGAATGAAGCAATGAAGGTCTTTCATTCTGCAAATTCAAATAATCTATTAATAATGTTCTAACATGAATTGATGTCAGCTCACTTTCTTTGTCTTTTATGTATCTGTATAATATCCAGCCATATGCTTCGTGATGTAATTCCGTCAGTCGATTTTCAGCAATAAGTCTTTTGAAAATATTTAGAGCATCTTGATGATTACTGCTTTTACTTAATTCCTCAGCTTTTTGAACCTCTGCATAATTTGGATCAATTTTAGGTCGTAGATAATTCTTTTGTTTTTCGATTATGTCATCTTCTTCCTGAAAATTGATTGCAAGTAGTTGCTTAAAATAATCACATGCTTGATTTTGGTTTTTTATGGAAATATAATATTTACTTAAATCAATAAGAGTATAAGCAAGAGCCTTTTGTGTCCATTCATCATAAGGCTGTTTACTAAACAATTCTTGGGCAATATTCAGTGCCTCGGTTAGCTTATTTAGCTTCAAAATACCTTCCAAAAGTTTTGCATCATTTCTTAGTTCAAAAACAGTTTTAGAATCCATTATTAGCTTCTTTAATGGTTGTTAATGATTCTACTATAGATTGCCAAATAATTGAATTGGAATAATATCTTGCAGTAATTTTGGTAAAAGCACCATCTCCATTGTAATCAATTTCTAAATCAATTTCTTCACTTGAATCATTGAATAGTTTTATTTTGTCTTTGAATGCGGTTTGTATGATTTGGCTAAAATGAATGTCATTCTGCTTTAATGTTTTCGCTAATGTTTCATACTGATTCTTACGCCAATTATCTTTAATCGTACAAAAATCGAAAGAAGCATTTTTTGACTTTAAGCGTTCAACTATTTCGTTTCCTATTGCTGTATCACCACCAGTAAAAGTGGGAAATCTAAACTTTCCTTGACCGTTATAGCTGAATGAAATTATAGCGTTTTTTGTATTACGCTTTAAATGATAGCGCTCTTGCCAATTAAGATTCTCGACTCTTTCTATTTCAGTATTTGTGGCAATTAGTTTACTTAAAACAAAATCTTTAAATTCTATCAAGCGATTTCCAGATTCTTCACTTTCTGCAATATAAAAAAACTCGTTTGTTGCAATACCAGAATTGCAGTCAATAAGTTCTGTATTGTCAAATGGACTAATTGGCTTATAGTTTATTAGAGAAACTTTCTTTCTTGCTCTGCTAATTCCAGTATATAGCCATCTGAAATGAGTTTCGTTTGTTGTTCCTGGTTTATCAACATTGAAGATTACTTCTTGCCATTTGTAAGACATAGATTTATGAACTGTCATTGCCCAACCAAATCGTAGCAATGCTGAATTCTTTAATTTATAATACTCTGATGAAGGGTTTTTTCTTAAATCCCTTTCGATTCTTTTTTTATAAGCATATTTGGCTTTTGTTAATATTGTTTTCAGATAGACTTCTTCTTCTGTTAAGTCCTTCTTTCTACTTGTTCCTTTTATGAGTTGGCTTAGTAGTTCGTTGTTTTCAATTTCATATTTATTGAAAATCTTATCGTTTTTAAGATTTATATATTCGAAAGAGTTATCAAATGGATTGTTCTTTTTTGCTTTGTTTAATTCTCTATTGAGTATTATTTTGAATAAAATAAGTTCATTTTTAGATAGTTCTGCTTTGGGATTCAATCTGTAATTTTCAAGGCTCAAAATCTTTACTTTGTCGCCAGAATCAGAAAGTACTATATTGATTTCTCTAAAATCTATTGAAGTAAGTTCGCCTTTAATTTTCTTTGTTTCTTGCAAATAAGAGTCGGAGGTTGCAAAATCGACAATTCCAAATTGACCATTATAAATCCATTTGGGTTTTGCAAAAGGGTCGTTTTCTTTTGCAGTTTCAATGTTGTTGTTGAACAAAATAAAATCTCCATTTGCTATGTCGTTACCATTCTTTATAATTGAGTTTTTTATCCAGTAATTAACCTCTTGTGATTTTTCATTACTAAAACAAAGGATATGGCAATCAATTTTATTATGAATAACATCTGTAACCGCTTTTAAAACATCGCCTTTGGGTAAAAAACAAAAATTGTCATTTGTATCAAAATGAAGTGAATTAAAATATTTGGCTCTAATACTTTCAACGCAAAACAATGCTTTTTTATTGATTGCAGAAAAATCAGGTTTGTCGAGCAATTGATATGCGTTTGTTTTTAGTTTGTATGCTTCTTCTAAATACAATGGATTTAAAGGCGATTCATCCGTTTTTCCTAATTGAAGTTGAAATGGGTCGCCAATGAAAATTATTTTCCTTTTGGTGTTTATTATATTAGTGAAACTCAAAAAATCTTTTAACAAATAACCTGTTCCAAAAATCAAATCAATTGATTGGTTAAATGAATCTGAAACAAGTTGGGATTCATCAACGATGAATAGCGCATTCTCAGCGTTATCACATTTTTTTAATGGAATTTCTTCAACTTGTAATTCTTCTGAATCTATTGCTTCTTCTAATCCTTCGTTGTTTTCATTCTCCTTTTCTTGTTCTTCATCTTGCTTATTACTTTTCTGTCCTCCATAAATGTATGAGTAAATACTGTTAACTCTTTCCAATCTGCCAATTGTAAGCAGATTGTTTGCAACACGAGCTGAAGAAGCAAAAATTTCAGTTTCCTGTATTCCTAAATTGTATGCAAGTTCTTGTATAAATGGAATAAGATATGATTTTCCACTATTGGCAGTTCCTTGTAATACAAAAATTTGTTGGTCAGAACTTTCTAAAAATGTCTTTATTTCGTTTAATGCTGAATGCTGGTCTGCATAAAGTTTTTTATTGTCAAGTGTTACCGATTTATCGGCAAACACTTTTATTTTATCTTCAAACGGTTTGTCATCAAATTTGAACTTGTCAGCACGAAACACTTTCTTAAAAGCATCATATGAGTTTGGTGAAATATTAACATCCTTGTCAGAAACGTCAATAATATCTAATAACCCCTCCAAAAAATTTATTTTGTTAAGAATAAAAAAATTAAGTGCTTCATTGGCTGGGATTTTTCCCTTCAATTCTGTTTCTTCTTGAAAACAAATAATTCTAACCGTGTGATTTGGATTAAATATGTCGCCTAAATTTAAGTCGCTTTGTATGTACTTGTTGTAAACTTCTGAAAATCTTCTTTTTTGATTTTTTAATTGAATAAATGGGTTTATTGAACTACCACCTTTGATTTGGTCGCCAGTAGTATTTGTCCACATTCCCATCTCAAAATTCTTTTCATTGGGAAGGTTGATTTTACCGCTAAAGTTTTTAAAGTCTATAATACAAACAACCTGGTCTGTAATTAGTAAAGCATCTAATTGTAATCTTTCATCAACCTCACAAAAAGGGCTTCCAATTAGTAATCCAGATCGTCCATTGTTCGTGAAAGATTTGTATAAGTGTCTTGCAAACTCACGGAAAAATGTGTTCTCATAGTTCTTTGTGTATGTATTTTTTCTAACTTCTAACATATTTAGATTGTTGTTATTCTGTCCATGCATTGATAGTCGTTTTTCTTTTCTGAGTCTATGTAGCTTTTTCTGCTGGGTCATATTTAGCACTTGGCGGTAGCAGAAGTGTACATAGATTTATTGTTACTGTTCAGGGGTGATATAAACATATTAACCGACCAAAGGTAAAGAAAGGAAAGCATATGGATTGAGTGCTCGTAACATTACTTGACAAAGGGGGTAAATATTCCCGATACTTGCATTGATGAAAATACCTAAAGGTTATATACTTGTAAAAGAAGAAGACTGGAATAAGCTTCAGAACCAGGTTGTTGAATTGCAGCAAGTGATTGACAAATTACAAAGCCGTATTATTGAGCTAGAAAATCAACTCAATAAGAACAGCACCAATAGTCACAAGCCATCGTCTACAGATGTATTTCGTAAACCAATTCAAAATAACCGGGAGAAGAGTAATAATAAACAAGGAGCACAACCAGGACATTCCGGAACGACTTTAACTATGGATGAAACTCCTGATGTAATACTATTTCATCCCGTTGAAGGTATATGTGAATGCGGTCGGGATTTATCCAAGCAACCAATACTAAGAGTTGAACGCAGGCAAGTAATTGATCTCCCTGTGAAGTTGAAAGAAGTTACCGAACATCAGATTGAGTTCAGACAATGCGAGTGTGGGCAGGTTTACTGTGGAAGGGAAATGGATAGTTCACCAGTAAAATATGGCAGCAAGATAAAGGCTTTGACTGTTTACATGAATAACTACGCACATCTTCCTTATGACCGTCTTCAGGAGTTCTATCATGATTGCTTTGATATCAATATTGCAGATGGAACATTACTTAAAGCCAATGAAAAGTGTTTTGTAAACCTGGAATATACAGAAAAACAACTCAAGGATGCCCTTAAATCAAGCCCACTCAATCACAGTGATGAGACTGGGATAAGATGTGAGTCGAAACTTAAATGGATCCATAATACCTCTAATGATCGGTTTACCCATTATGCTATTCATGATAAGCGTGGCACCTTGGCAATTGATGATATTGGAATCCTTCCGGATTATGCAGGAGTTAGTGTTCACGATCGCTACAAAAGCTATGATCAGTATCCCTGTGAACACAGTTTATGTAATGCCCATTTGCTAAGGGATCTCAAAGGACTCGCAGAGAATGGCATTGCCTGGGCTTCTCCAATGATCGAACTGCTCCTAAAAGCCAAGAAATACAAAGAGACGCTAAAGCTGACCAAAAAATTAAAAGATGAAATCCTCTCGGAATATGATTGCATTGTTGCAAGTGGTTTTGTCAATGAGCCAGTTGTTCCGGAAGATCCTGTGAGAAAAAAAGGCAGGAAAAAGAAATCAGAGTCATTAAACCTGCTGGAAACATTTGAAAACAGGAAAGATCAGGTTCTCAAATTCTTTACAAACCCGATTGTCCCATTTGATAATAACATGGCCGAGAGAGATCTTAGAATGGTCAAATTGAAACAGAAAATATCTGGATGCTTTCGTACAAAAAAAGGTGCCGTGATATTTTGCAGAATCCGCTCTTATATATCAACCCTCAGGAAACAAGGTTATAGCGTTTTCGCTTCCTTACAATTAGCAGTGGATGGCAATCCTGTTAATTTGTGCTCCTGACACCTGAACAGTAACGAGGAAAATTTAATAAACGGTAATGTAGGTCATTGAATTCAAGATGTAAAATTTGTAAACTTGGGATTCAATTATTCATTATATCATCAGCAGAATTAAACCAGAAAAAATTAGATATAATAGCATGGATAAATCAAATCTCTGATGTTAATTTGGATTTCATTACTCGATGGAATGCGAATTTCCGTGGCTCAGAATTTTTCATAAAAAGAGATAGCTTCTTTCTTTATTGCCATTCAGTCATTCGAGGAAATGGTTTCTCAATTTCCCTATTTATACACTCAAACAATTAAGATAAAAATACGAAGAGCAGTTTTGAGTAGAGTGTTGTCTGTATTTTACTGAGTCAATAAAGACCAGATACAGGTTCTTGCAATACTCGACAATAGGTGTAATCTTGCCGACCGACTATATCAGTTCAATAACATTCCTGAAACTTCTTTAAGGTTTCCATCGGTTTTCGCAGGCTTAAGGTTCAAAATTTTTGCTACTAAGCCATAAATGTCAACATTCCGGAAAGGTGGCTGCTTGTAATGTTTTTTGAAGGCAGGGCCATCAGCAAGAAAAATTGCGAACATATCGCTGTTGGTGTTATCATAGCCATGAGCACCTTTGTTTTTTATTTTGTATTCTGTTGACGAAATACTCCAGCTGCTGTCGGCAATTACTATTAGGTTCCCAATTCGAGGATTGCTTCCATAATGCAAACGTTCAGGGAGTTCGGTATTTTTCCAGGCTTTAATGTGAGGAACGTTCTTTAAAACAAGAATTGCTGAATCAAGGTATTGCGGTTTAACCTTTAGGTCGATAACCGGGTTTGAACCTTCTTTATGGTTGATCCACTCCTTTTTCAGGTAATCATCAAGATTGATGGACCTTTCAACAGAAACTTCAGCCATTCCATGATCCGACAATATAATTAAATTGATGAACCTGCCAATTGGAAGCTTATCTAACTTCTGCTTTAATACCAGCATTAAAGAATCAAGGGAGAGAACAGCATTTTTATTTTCATCACTTAAAGGGCCAAATTTATGGCTGGTTTGGTCGGGTTCATGGAAATAACACATTACAAGATGAGGTCTTATGGAATCAGGTAATGATAACCAGGATACCACAGAATCGACTCTTTGTCCGAAAGGGAAATTATGATCGTAGCGTTTCCAGATATCGGGTCTCTCTCCTTCAATTTCCGATTCTGAACCTACCCAAAAGTAACAAGCCGACCTGATTCCTTGTTTTTTAGCTGTTACCCAAATTGGTTCACCACCATAATAAGCAGATTCTTCAACTTCTTTTCGGTTTGAAATTGAATATTCCCGCTTAAGCACATCGTCATAAAATGAATTGTGCACAAGACCATGATTATCAGGGTAAAGACCAGTAGCTAGAGTGTAATGATTAGGAAATGTAACAGTAGGAAATGAAGGAATCATAAATTTTGCCCGAACTCCATTTTCTCCAAAACTCTTCAGACCGGCTGCGTTAAACTTTTCTATGTAATCCCAACGGAAACCATCAAGAGAAACGACCACAACATAGGGTTGATCAACTTTAGTCTTACTGGATTGTGAATAAAGTGAAGCTGATAGCAGTAGAAAAAGTTGAACTAGGATAATTGGTATTTTCATGCTGATAATTAGTATTTTAGAATTTTCTTTAAGCAATCACCGGATGAAAGAATATACACTCCGGTATTAAAATTATTAAGTGAAACAGTGTTTTGGCTTCTGTTGATTTTACCCTGAGAAATAAATTTTCCGTCAATACTGTAAACGGAATAATCAACGAATTTGTTTGTAAGTCCTTCAATTATAATGCTTTGAGTAAAGTTGAAATAATAAGCATTTAAGCTTGCAGCTGAAGATATATTTTCTAAACCATTTATGCTTTCAACATTTAAGGTAAACATTGATCTTCCGTAAGTTGCAGCAATCAGAGTATGCGTTCCCTGATGATATCTGATATCTGTTACAGGCACATTAGGAAGTCCAGTTCCCAGAAGTTCCCAATTGTTTCCTGCATCAATGCTAACAAAAACGCCGATATCAGTGGCAGCAAAGTAACAATCTGCAAGTTGGGGATGCGGAAGGATTTCATTTACAGGTACATCCGGAAGATTTCCTGCAATACTCTGCCAGTTTTGTCCAAAATCCAGGGACATAAAGATGTGTGAAAGGTAGTCATCATACCTGAACCCGGAAAGAGTCACATACACTTTTGCCTGATCAAAAGGGTCGCAAGCAACAGAGGTAATGTAACGTAATGGTAAAGAGGTGCTTATCTTTATCCATTGAAGTCCTCCATTTTGAGAAACCCAAACGTTTCCGTCGTCTGTACCAGCATAAATCACATCATGATTTACCGGTGAAACAGAAATTGTGGTTATAGTACCATACACAACTCCATTACCTGAAAGACCATTCGATAAATCAGTACTTATTGCATTCCAGGTTTCGCCATGGTTAACCGACTTGTATAAGTTGTTAGAACCAAGATAAAGAATTGCTGGATTGGAAGGATCAAAAATATAGGGCGTATTCCAGTTATACCTGTCGGAGAAAGAAAGTCCTGCTGTGGCGTCTAACCAATTGTAACCTCCATCCTGCGATCTGGAAATACCGCCATATTGAGATTCTGCATACACAAAATTATTATCTGTCGGATCAACCAGAACTCTGAAGCCATCTCCTCCATATATTTCTGTCCAGCCGTTTGAAGAACCTGATAATGTGCGAACAGTGCTGTTGTCTTGAGAGCCACCATAAAGACGTTCAGGATGCAGGTTGTCGGTTTCGCAACAGTAAAATTGCGTGATTGGAATATTATTTAAGTGATACCATGTATTACCTTGATTAACAGATGTATATACGCCGCCATCATTGCCAATTATTAATGAATTATGGTCTTGAGGATTTATGTAAATGCAATGTTGATCTACATGAACATTATTCGAGATATTGGTCCATGAATTTCCACCGTTTACTGTTTTGTAAATGTCAAATCCGATAACATAGGCAATTTGAGGATCCACCGGATCGGCCTGAATGCGACCAAACCACCAACCATAGGAAGTATATGCATTCGCCAGGGCAGCATCATTCGTTTGAACCCAGGAATTTCCGTTATCCGTACTTTTGAATACACTACTGAAATATCCTATGGCATCGGCATAAATTGCATACAATACGTTTGGCTGTGAGGAACAGAGGCTAATACCGATCCGTCCTTGATCCGGGCCCTGAGACAATCCATTGGTTAAGTGGGTCCAGTTTTGTCCCCCATCCACTGATCGGTAAATTCCACAAGCTGCTCCGCCATATATTCGAATACCGGGGCGCCTGGTCCTTTGCCAGATTGCTGCATAAACAGTATCAGGATGTAAAGGGTCAATTACCACATCAATAGCACCGGCAGAATCATTTACAAACAGTACTTTCAGCCAGTTCTGACCTCCATCAGAACTTTTATACACACCCCTCTCCGGATTATTCGAAAATAATCGCCCCATTGCTGCTGCATAAACAATATCAGGATTTTGAGGGTCAACCGCTATCCTGCCAAAGCTACCAGATTCAGGTAAGCCAATATAGTTCCAGGAAGCACCTGCGTTCTGGGAATTGTAAATGCCAACACCGTCATAGGTAACTGAACCACCACCGCCATTCGCTTCCCCGGTACCAACATAGAGAATATCCGGATTTGAAGGTGCAATTGCAATGTCACCAATAGATAAGCTTAGTTCATTATCAAAAACAGGCTGCCAGGACTGTCCATTATTAATAGATTTGAAGATGCCTCCGGAGGCGGCTCCGGCGTATATTATCTGAGGATTGGAAGGATGGACTTCAACATCAGTAATTCTGCCTCCGATATTTTCTGGTCCTTTAGATTGCCATACCAGACTTAAGCCATTTTTAGCCTGCTTTGTTCTGAGTTGATTCCCAACTTTAAGAGAGGCATTCCATGCTGCATAATTAATTTGAGTGAAAGGGAATGCTCTTTGTGCAAAAAACCAATCTCCTGGTGGAAGCTGCCTATCATTTTCGAGGATTTCTTTTCCCGGAGATTTCTGGTCAGAGTTAAAAAGCAGGCCAAAAGCCAGAATTCCCAGAGAAAAACCTGCAAAAACTGATTTTTTCATAAAAGTTAAATTGGACTACTAAAAGTATGATAAAAAACAGAGATATTAACCTTCCAGCTCTTTCTCAGCAGTTTCTTTAATAATAGTGAGGCTTTCTGAGTCACCAAGGTACTTATGTATCATGCTGTGACCCAAATAAATCAAAGGTGTGACAAGAATTGCAATAATTAGTTTAGCGATATACCCTGTTGAAGCCATATTGATATAGTTCATGAAACTTACCTTTCCTGGTAACCAGAATGCTATTCCCGCAACAATAAAGGTATCGATAAGTTGAGAAACTACTGTTGAGCCAGTGGCTCGAAGCCAGATTAACTTGTTGCCGGTGCGGCTACGGATATACCAGAAAACCACTACGTCAACTAATTGAGACGCGAGGAAGGCAACTATACTACCTACAATTATCCACATCGACTGTCCGAAAACGGCGGAATATTGTTGATCGTTAACCGGAGAAATTGAGGAAGCCTTAACCGACATGCTTATCAGCAGAATAAAAAAGGAATAGATTACCATTCCAGCTGCCAAAAATGAAATGCGACGGACTCCTTTTTTTCCGTAGTATTCATTGATTACATCTGTAACAAGGAAAACCAATGGCCATGGAAGAATCCCCATACTCATGGTAAAAGGCCCGATCTGAATAAGTTTACCTCCTATCATTTCTGCAATAACAGCATCCGCTACAAGAAAAGCAGCAAGAATGGTAAAGAGTTTTGTTCGTTTTGATTCAAACATTATAAATACATTGATTTTCAATTAATTAATAGTCCATGAACTGCTGGAAAAGAACCTGCAGGTATGATTTTCCTTCTTTAGTCCTGGTTTCCTTCAATCCAGGCGGGAATGTATTCTGATCAAAGCTTTTTGTTGTATTCTGGTAAACAAATTGTCCGTCTGGCCTTATCCAGCCACAGCCGACATTGATTTCGAAATATGCAAACTCCGGAGTATAAGGATTAAAAAGGTTTTTACTCCAGGTAAACGAAGATGCATCCAGGTTTAGTTGTTTAAGCAAAGTGCAGGCAAGATCGGTTTGGGATGAGATTCTTTTAATCTGTTTGCCTTTAAACTCATCTTTTAGTGCATCTCCATAAAACATGAGTGGAATTTTACGGTAAGGTGGAGTATTTACGCCCCAATTACGGTATGAATTATGGCTGTGATCAGCAACCAGGATAAACAAAGTATTTTTATACCACTTTTGTTTCCTGGCCTCTCTGAAGTAATCACCAAGACACTTATCAGTATAATAAGCAGAGTTAATAAACTGATTTTCGTCACCACCCCAGGTTAAAACCTTATCCATAGGCTGGTCGTATGGTGAATGCGAGCTAAGCGTAAATTCTGCTGAAAAGAAAGGCTCCTTTTCATTTTTAAGATCGTTAAGCTGTCGTGCAAATAAATATTGATCATGAACACCGAGTTTACCCTGAGGAATTGA
The DNA here is from genome assembly GCA_903923925.1 of uncultured Bacteroidales bacterium. Lineage (GTDB taxonomy): Bacteria > Bacteroidota > Bacteroidia > Bacteroidales > CAIXZF01 > CAIXZF01. The sequence goes on along the minus strand of CAIXZF010000057.1, from coordinate 19,313 downwards.
TGGATCAAAATCTTTTCCTTCGATAATACGTTTAAACTCATTAAACATGATATATGCTCTGAGTTCACCATAAATAAGCTGGCCTCCGAAATAGTAAGAAGTATTGTAACCTGCCTTGTTTAATTCCTTACTAAGGCTGGGTAATTTAATGAACTTATTGCTGTTATGCGTTATAGCAGTAACCGGAATTGAAGGAAAACCTCCAAAAACAGCCGCCATTGCCTGTTGCGAGCGATTGCCGCTTGAATACAGATTTGTAAAGAGAAGTCCTTGCTTTTCAAGTTCCCTGAATTGTGGAGTAATGCCTGGCTCCCCACCAAGCGATTCTATCAAGTCGCCCGACCAGCTCTCCAGCAGAATCAGCACAATGTTTGGATGAGGAATTTTCAGAATACTTATTGTTGTATCCTTTTCAACATCATGGAGTTGATTCACTGTTGCCTTGGCTTGTGCTAAGGAAAAAAAGCCGAAAGGATTTTCTTTCATAAAATCCTTGTTCTCGAGGTAGCTTTTATACAGATTAAAACCAGAGTTAACAGCTATTAAATTCAGAATATTATGTTTAGAATAGTAGCTTTCCGCCTGGTTTATTGGAATCTGCTGAACCCCGCCACGTAATCCAAGAAACAATAATGGCGGAAATATAACAAAGAACACCAGTTTCCAGAGCATTGCTGTTTTAAATGGCTTAAACATGGGATAAAACCAACGTTTGTAGGCATAGAAGGAAATCCCTGTCTGCAATGCAAGTATAATTACCAGCAGAATTGTCACAAAAGTCGATGCAGTATCGGCAACTTCCTGGGGATGCCTGAGATATGCCAGAGCTTTATAGTCGAGTTTTGTTTTCCATTCAGAGTAAACACCAATCTCCCCTGTATTAATCAGGGTATACAACAGTATTATGAGGAAAGTATAAGAAAGATTACCATAATCAATCCATTTTTTCTGAATAAAACTATTGGAAAATAAGAAGATGAAGGGTATTAACAATATGTAGCAGGAAGTTGCAGTATCAAGATGAATGGCATGATAGAAAAGACTTATTACCTCAGAAAACGGAGCTTTTTCAGCCAAGATATGTTTAAAGTAATATACAATAAACACCATTCTTTCGAAGGCAAAGAAAAGCAACCAGAAAACAAACTGACTGAGAACCGATCGGTATTGGCGGTACATGTAAATACTTTTGGCAAAGATAAGATTTTCAGATGAGTGACTGAACCTATAAACATTTCCTAATTTCGTTTCCAGGAAATGAAAAAAATATGCAATTTTGTAATATGAGTATTGAAGAAAACATAAAGGAAATACGGAAGCAACTTCCGGAGCATGTTAAATTAGTGGCTGTATCTAAGTATCAGTCAGTTGAAAAGATTTTTGCAGCTTACTCATGTGGCCAGAAGGTATTTGGAGAGAACAAAGCGCAGGAGATGAGTATAAAATATCCTTTGCTGCCTGCTGATATCGAATGGCATTTTATCGGGCATTTGCAATCAAATAAAATTAAGAACATTTCACCCTTTGTAAGTCTCATACAAAGTGTTGACAGCCTGAAATTACTAATCGAAATTAATACAGAAGCAAATAAGATTAACAGGTTGATCCCTTGCTTATTACAGTTCTTTATTGCAAGTGAAACTTCAAAGTTTGGATTATCGGAAGAAGAGGCTTCTGCCCTACTAGACTCGGCAGAGTTTTCGACTTTAAAAAACGTGAGAATTGATGGTGTTATGGGGATGGCAACCTATACAGATGATCTTGATCAGGTTAGAGCAGAATTCGATCAACTGGCGGAAATTTTTAAACGTTTAAAAAGTAAGTATTTTACTGAAGCCCTGAACTTTAAGGAAATTTCTATTGGAATGTCTGATGATTTTCCAATTGCAGTGGAAGCAGGTTCAACAATTGTTAGGGTTGGGTCGGCGATATTCGGTGAAAGAGCTTAAAAATATTCAAAAATGCCTGAAAGAAAAATTAAACTTCTGCTCCTTTCCATTTTAACTCTGTTTTTAATTGCGATGTGTATCCATCCGGTTTCGACAGGTTAGTTCATTTTATGTATGGATTTCTCATGGTAATTCCAATTGCGGAAATTTATTCAAACTGGTTCAGGCTGGAAAAGAGGCTTTCGAAGCATGTTGCTTTTCTTTTCATTTCGGCTTCAAGCATGATTTATGAGTTGATAGAATGGCTGGTAGCTTTGATGTTATCTCCTGAGTTTGTTGATGCGTACAATGGCCAGCAGGGCGATTTCTGGGATGCCCAAAAGGATATGGCACTTGCGATGTTTGGAGCAATTGTAATGATACTGATATTGAGAATCTGGCTCCAAATACAAAATTCTGAACATAAAAATTAGGAGAATACTAACCCAAAACCGGTATCCCTCTTCTAATCATCAAAACTTTTCTCAAAACCCTATTGGAAAATAAGCCTGATTTTTCAGATTCAGTTTTCTCCAGTATAATCAAGTTCTGATAAATATCTTTTACAATAATTTCATTTTCAGATGGTTGATAATCCTTGAGATCATCATCATCCTCTGCTAATGCGAATGAATAGCTTAGTCCTGTTTTGTAAAATGGATGATCAGGTTCCAGGATCAGGCTCTCATCAATATTCTTTCCAATTACTTCACATAGAATATGGTCTCCGGTTTCAAAGCCATAGTCATTGTAATGCTTTTGCTTTAAAAGATGTTTTGAGCCATCGGGACCTATAAGAATAATATAGCTTTCTCCTTCATGTTCATGAGAAGTTTCGAATACCTCGAAATCAAAAGTATTGCCAGGAAACAATGAGTTAATCAGCTTAATTTCATGCACATGCTTAAGTTGGAGCTGCGCTTTGCGTATCCTGAGAACAATACAATGGGCAGTTTTTGGCAGATTATGGCGATAAAAATCAGCAGGAGCAGGAATATGCATTTCATTTCCAAAAATATCGCGTAAGGTCCAGAAAATGCGCATATCGCCATAAATGTCCGGCAAAACGGCTTTGGATACAACTTCAAAGTCATAGGTCCTACCCTCCTTGTAATACGGGTGAGCAGGTTCCAGATAGACTTTTCCTGTACAATTTATTTTATCGACCTTACATTGAATTAAATCCCCGGAATTTATACCATAATCAATGTAATATTCAGATGCTAATGTGTATTGAGTTCCTTCTTCGTCCACTAATATCCAGGCAAAGTTTCCATCAGGCATTTCAACCTCTTTACGTACAACAAAGTTATACCAGTGACCTTCGTCAAAATAAGGATGTTTCCGTATGTTTCTGACCAATACCATAATTCACTGATTAATCTACCCTGGTAGCTTTAAGAACACCTTTTAAACCTTTTATTCTGTGCAGAAGTGTTTCAAGATGTTTAATGTCTTTAACTGCCAATTTAATTGTACTATCAAATACTCCCTTATTTGTTTCAACAGCAAGCGATCGCATATTCGCCTTCATATCATTAGAAATTACATCGGAAATAGCACTTACTATACCAATAGTATCAATTCCACTTATACGGATTGTTGTCTGAAAGGTTGAGGTTGATGTTTTTGCACGCCATTTTACGTTTAGGATTCTGTAGTCGAACTTTGTTTTTAGTTCTGAGGCATTGGGGCAATGCAATCTGTGAATAGTGATCCCTTTTGAGACAGTTACAAACCCGAAAACCTCGTCGCCGAAAATAGGATTACAACATGTTGCAATAGAATAATCTATACCGGCCAGGTCCTGATCAATAAAAATAAAATCGTCGCGGCGTTCATATTCCGGTTTCTTAATCATTGATTTCTCTTCGAAATCAACATCGGCAGCTACAACAGCTTCCTGTTTCTCAGGGGGAATGAGGATGTCCTTGATTTTTGCAGGATCAAGTTTCCCAGTTGCCAATGCGTTGTAAAGATCAATAGGAGTCTTGAATTTTAATGTTTTAAGAATTTTCAGGATTACTTCGTCCGAATATCCGATTTTCCAGTTTTTTAATTTGCGGATTATTATTTCTTTTCCGGCTTCAGCCTCTTTTAATTCATCCTCCTTCAGTGATCGTTTGATTTTTTGTTTTGCTCTTGTTGAAACGACAAAATTTAGCCAGTCTTTTTTTGGACGTTGGTTTTTTGCAGTCAGAATTTCAACTTCATCGCTGTTTTTAAGTATATGTTTCAGCGGTACAATTCTACCATTGACTTTTCCTCCAGTGCATCTGAATCCGACGTCGGTGTGAATTTCGAAGGCAAAATCAAGTAATGTGGCACCTAAGGTCAATTTTTTTAAATCCCCTTGTGGTGTGAAAACGAAAATATGTTCTGACTGAATATCGAGTCTGTTGGATATATTATCATCTTGGATATCAGGCGTTTCTAGTAATTCTCTAAGCTTACTCAACCATGCACCCGAGTCGGAATTGAACTTATTTTCTTTGTACTTCCAATGTGCTGCATTACCTTTTTCTGCAATTTCATCCATTCTCTTTGTCCTTATCTGGACTTCAACCCAGTTGCCATCTTTTCCCTGAACAGTAGTATGCAATGATTCATATCCACTTGATTTTGGGGCCGATATCCAATCGCGAAGTCTTGATGGGTTAGGTGAATAAATATCAGAAACAATAGAATAAACCTTCCAGCAGTCGGATTTTTCATTTTCAGGGTAAGAGTCCAGTATGATCCTAATTGCGAGAGCGTCGTAAACTTCTTCGAAACTAACGCCTTGTTTATTCATTTTTGTCCAGATCGAGTGAATTGATTTTGGTCGACCTTTAATTTCAAATTTCAGATTCTGTTCAATAAGTTGGTTCTCGATAGGTGACATGAATTCTTTGATGAATTCTTTTCTGGATTCTTTGGTTTCCTTTAGTTTAGTTGTGATGAGCACATAATCTTCGCTATGAAGAAAACGCATAGAAAGTTCTTCAATTTCACTTTTAATATTATAAAGTCCAAGCCTGTGCGCAATCGGGGCATACAAATAATAGGCTTCGGTGGCAATTTTGACCTGATTTTCTTTTGGCACATGGTCAATAGCTCTCATATAATACATGCATTCTGCAAGTTTAATGAGTACTACCCTTACATCATCGGAAATGGTAAGAAGAAGCCGGATGAAATTCTCAGAATGGATGGCAGTTTTTCCAGTACGAAGAGAGGAGATTTTTTTAACTCCCTCTAAAACGCTAAGTACTTGTGGTTCAAATTTTTCTTTTACAATTTCTCTGGAAATCTGCTGTTCATTAAACGATTGAGAGAGTAGTACAGAAATTACCGCTACTCTTCCAAATCCCATTTCATTAGATAAAATAGTTCCTACATCTAAAGGGAAGAATATTCCAGGCTCTTTAAGAACAGTTTGTTTAGAGGCATAATGAGAATACACAAGATTGAATGCTTCCCTGAAAAATGCTGTATCCCCTTTTCGAAGGTAAGGCCTGCAAAAGTTAAGTAAGTTTCTGTATTTGAGGACGAGAGTGTTACGTTCAGTATCTGTAATAGGCATTGCCGGATTTCTAAGTTGAATTCACAAAAATAACGATAAACTATTCGATTGAGTGTCTTATTTTGTAGCAATCTCAAACCTTTTTACCAGTCGGTTTCCCTCACCATCAACGAGTGTAATGGTATGATAGCCTGAAACAGGATTCAGGCAGAATTGGTGAGGGCTTCTGGTTTCTCCTAAATAGACATCATCCAGATGCCAGAAAAGGTGAGCTTGCGGATCTCTGTGGGCCACTTCAAATACCACTTTTCCGGGAGTGCCATTAAGTTCTCTGGGAACAAATATTTTCTCCGCATCCCTGGGAAAAACAAATTCCATTACCGACAAGGCAGATTCTTCCTTGCAACCGGGTTTTACTGGAGGCAATTGGCTGTAAAAAGGATTCTTCGATCTGTAATACCATTCCATGGCCGGAGGAAGAACAAACCATGAAACATTCAGTATATCAGCAATATTGGCACAATTAGAATTTACGCGGTACATTCCTGATTTGTCAAGATGCACAATTCTGTGATACGGGCAAACTGCAGTTCGAATACCTTTCTGCTGCACGTAAACGGTATCGATATCGGTACAATCTGGCCCTGCCCTGAAACCACTCTGATGACAAACTGCTATCCGGGTTAAATCTTCATAAGGAGTTTCAAACCAGGATGTTGCGGGGAGTGAATTGTAAATATCAAACATAATCGGTGCTGCGGAACCAGCTCCGGTAAGTCCGGGGCGACCTTCTCCATCAGCATTTCCAACCCATACACCGACAACGTAAGCAGGTGTTGTTCCAATTGCCCAGGCATCGCGGAAACCATAACTTGTACCTGTTTTCCATGCTACTTTTCTTGTTCCTGAAAACATTTCCCATCCGTTTTCTTCATCAGGTCTGTTCACTTCAAGTAGTGCCTCAAAAGTTAACCAAATGGCTCCTGCTCCTATTTTTGACTCACATTGAACTTTTGAAATTATTTTTTTTTGGCTTTCATTATCGAAATATCGCAATGATCTAAAGTCGTCTTTAAAATACCGCTGTGAAGCTTGATTATAATGATTTAATGTTCTGGCAAATCCGGAGTAGATTCCGCATAAATCCCAAAGGCTTCCTTCTGCCCCACCCAGAATTAGTGATAATCCATAACGTTCAGCTGGAAATGTAAGGGTTGTCATACCGTAGGTTTTCAACTGATGATAAAACCGGTCAACACCATATGTCTGTAACATTTTAACAGCCGGAACATTAAGCGATCGTGACAAGGCCTTTCTGGCAGGTACTGCACCATCGTAGGTTTGTGCATAATTCTGAGGTGCAAATCCTCCTATCCGGGTAGGTATGTCTGCTATCAAAGTTCCGGGAAGTAAAATACCATCATCGAGCATGGCGGCAAAAAGGATGGGTTTTATAATACTACCTGTACTTCTCGGAGCAATTACAACATCAACATCATTGCCCTGGCTTGCATCTCCTGATCCTGTAGTGTTACCAATGTAAGCAAGAACTTCTCCTGTTTCCACGCTAACAACAACAACTGCAGAATTATGTATGTGATTGGCATTCAGATATTCCATATGCCAGGAAATTATCCGTTGAATATTTTTCTGCAGGTTAATATCCAATGAAGTTCGTATTCGCTCTCCTTTATGATCTTTCCATGCTCTGTTTAGCAAATGTGGCGCATCCTGAGGTAAGGGAACTGGCTTTTCCGGGAGCGGTTCCGCTTTTGCCAGTAAACAAGTTTCCTTATCAATAGCACCTTTCTGAAAGAGTTTATCAAGTAAACGATTTCTTTTTGCTTCAAGTCTCGAGCGGTTTCTGCCGGGATGAATAAGGGCAGGTGAATTGGGAAGAACAGCTAAGGTGGCAGCTTCTGCCCAACTAAGGTCTTCGGGATTCTTTCCAAAATAACGCCATGAGGCAGCATCGATACCAACAACATTGCCACCGAAAGGTGTATTGGCTGCATAAATTTTCAGAATAGTTTTCTTGCTGAAATGAAGCTCAATCCTGATTGCAAACAATAATTCTCTGATTTTATTTACAATAGTCCTCTTTCGTGATTGAACAGAAAGCCTGGCAAGCTGCATGCTTATCGTACTGCCACCGCTTATAACTTTTCCAGTTCTGATATTCTGATATGCAGCGCGGATTAAAGAAACCGGATTAAAACCAGGATGATAATAGAAATTTTTGTCTTCAAAGTAAATAAGTGCAGTTTTATATTTTATTGGCAGGACTTCGCCCTCAGGAAAACGCCATTGACCGTCGTCTGCAATCCTTGCTCCGATTAATCGCCCTGTTCTGTCCTCTATAACAGTGGAATAAGGATCATCAAATAATTTAAGAGGTAATAAAACCAAAAGTAGAAATAGCAAAAGAAAAAAGGAGGCTGAATAAATCAGCTTCCTTTTTCTTAATTGGTGATGGAGAAAACCCACCTTACTTACTGTTGTTGATAACTTCAACCCATTTGCCAGCCTTGCGGGCACCAATTCTGTTATCGTACATAGCCTCACAATAAGGACCAGAGAGATAATATTTGCCAAGGTAGGTGGCATTTAGAAGTACGACAAATTTCTTGCTTGCTCCTGACTGCAATCCAAAGAAGGTATAAACTCTGTCGTCGCGGATATCTTCATAATCAGGCTTTTCCTTAACAGATGCAGATTGTGTATCATTCAAGCGATAATTGATTATTTCCCAACCAGAAGGGAAAATCTGAGTAAGTGCAAGGTTTTTGTAATTTCCAATCTGTCCTGTATTATTTAAAGTAACTTCTGCCATAAAATCAGTTCCTTGTTCAAGTTTTAGAGGATCAAGAATCTTACCCTTCATATCTTTATACTCAACATTTAGCTTCAGATTGTTTTCAAAAGTTCTTTTATCGCCTTCATCAGGTTGACCGCTTAAAATAACTCTTGCATAAATCATTGCAGAACCCTCGTTCTGGATCACCAAACTGCCCTTTGTACCAGCTTTAACAGGAACCTCATATTGCCAGATTGTTTTACCAGCGTTCACTTTTTTCATCTGCGATCCATCAACACTGTAAGAAAAAGCAAAACCTTTATTTGTTCCTCCATTTAACTTTAAATATTTTGCTACAGCAACGAGGCAATATGCAGTTGTTTGGGTGCTCATCCAGTATTCTTTTCGGAGATCTTCTCCAATTTCCCTGGCTAATGAAAAAGCCTTTGTTTTATCACCAATAATGCACATCGTTTCCAGAAGCAAGGATTTGTCACGGTCGAGGCTACCATAAATTTCGTACATGTAAGGATCCTCTTTTAGGCGGGGCTTATAGTTTGCCAGTAATTCCTTTGCTGCTTCAATTTGGCCTGCCATGGCATAGGCTGCAGCAAGCCTGGCTCTGGCTTCCGATGAAAGATCTTTCATTTCACGCATTCTGTTCATTGCAGGCAACTGAGCTGATTTTGCAAGAGCAAGTGTATAAAGTCGGTATGCCTGAGACAGGTCTGACCATGAATAGCTATACTGAACAGTTCTGTTTCCAGGTGACCAATTTCTGGCTGCATTAACCTGATAAGTTAACCAGCTTTCTTTCATCCCGGCCGGTAATGAATATCCCTTTCTTTCCGCTTCAAGAAGAAAATGTCCAACATATGATGTTGACCAGTCGTCAGCAGAATAATTGTCAGGCCAATAGCTAAATCCACCACCGGAGTTCTGAAATCCTTTGAGCCTTTGAATGGTTGCATTAACGTTTCTTTGAATTTTCTCTTTCGTGTTAGCATCAATATCAGTGACTTCGTCAAGGAAAAGTTGCGGAAAGCCTGAGGAAGTAGTTTGTTCTACGCATCCATATGGATAATGGATAAGGTAGGCAAGTCGTCTGTTAAAATCAACAGGTAGAAAGTTTGAAACTTCAACAACTGCTTTATTTGTTCCTTCCATTCCAATGTAATTAAAATCGGTTTTCCAGGTTTGCTTCCCTTCAACTGCTTTTTCAACAAAATCGGTAATAACAGGATTTGGTGAGCGGACTAAAAGCTCTACCTCTGTTTCTGCTTTTTCAGTACCGGAAGTCGCAATTATTTTTACTTTGGCAATGCCAAGTCGTTTCGGCACTTTTAAGTCGAAAGTAACAACCTGGTCGCCCGTTTGGTTAAATTTAACCACTTTTGAATTTCCACCGCTAATGCTTAGCATTGAGTTTGTGCTAACCTGGACTTTTACTTCTTTTACCTGTTTTTCCATAGCAAAGATAGTTACAGGCAATTTCACAGTTTCATTGGGCCCAAGCACTCTTGGCAGTGTTGCTAAAACCATTAAAGGTTTGCGAACGGGTGTAGTTTTTTCAGCATTTCCATAAGCTCCTTTTTCACCTGCAACAACCATAGTCCGCACAGAACCAATATATTGAGGAATATTCACAGTATGTGTCGAAGTTGCTCCTTTCTTTAATTCAAAAGGTCCGAGAAAGATGACCATTGGCTTAAATCGATTTACTTTTTTTGGACTTTTTCCACCATTTGATTCGTCACCACCAATTGCAAAAATCTGTTCCAGTTTTCCGCCATATGCTCCAAATACCAAATCATACATATCCCAGGTTTTTACCCCAAGTGCTTCCCTTGCATAAAATGTACTCCAGGGTTCAGGGGTTTTAAAGCGTGTCAGATCTAAAATTCCTTCATCTACAATGGCGATTGTGTAGGTCATAGGTTTTCCATCTTTCTCTTTAACCTTAATTGTTGTTTTTGATTCAGGCCTGAGGATTTCCGGCATTGAAATTACAGGTGTTAACTTTGTAGCAGGATCAACTACCATAATTGGCAAAACCCCATATAGTCTTATTGGTAAATCATTGATTGTTTGTGCATGAGGCTGTACAAGTGTAACATTAATGTAAATATTCGGGGCCATTTCAGGGGTGATCTTAAATGAGCAAATCATCTCCTTTTTATCTGCTTTAACCCAATAAGCATCCATTACTTTTGAACCTGACTCAATACTAATTAATGCCCTGCCCTGTCCTCCTGTAGGAATAGTAAGGGTAGCAGTTTCGCCAACCTTATATTCGGTTTTATCGGAAGTAAAACTCAGCATTGTAGCAGCTTCCGGATCTTTTGCCCGATCGCGGCTCTGCCAATAAGGCCAGTCGATGTATATAGCCTTTCCAGCGCTATGTCCACTTACCGGATCAGTAATTTTAACCAGGAATCTTCCCCAGTTAGGATAATCGATTTTTAGTTTAAAACTTCCTTTTCCATTGGTGGTTGAACAAGTGGTTGAAAAAACCAGTTCTCTTTCGTTAGTGCCTTCATAATTAGCAATATCGTTGTCAGATGAGTTCCACCACCATCTCCAACTTACCTTATATACTTCAACTTTCAAATCCTGTCGTGAAATTGCTTTTCCTGCTTTATCCAAAGTTGCCACATCTACGATATGATTTTCATCAGTCACAAGCATGCCGGAATATTTGTCGCCTTTTGGTAATTTAATTCCGACAAATGATGAATAAGGCGATAGTGGCATACTCGAGAAATCGGTACTAAAATCCCCACTCTCTTCAAACACTTTCAAAAGGAAGTTAGCTTTCAGCATTCCCGGACAAGCCTGGCCAGCAACGAGCTTATTATTAATTTTTGCCACTCCCTGTTCATCTGTCTTTCCGTCGAAGAAAACCTGTTCCTCGCCTGTAAAACGTTTTGCAGGGTCATCAAAAATATAATCTTTATACCCTTCGAATGTAGTTTTTGATGCAATTAGGTTTACAGAAATGTTTGCACGCATATTCCTTGCAATTGCTCCCGTTAACCATGAAACACTCAGAGTCCCTTTTACAGCTTCATCATTTTTAAGAATTTTATCAGCAAATGCCAGGTTAAGTTTAAGCCTGTTCGGTTTGATTGTTTCTATCTTAATAGTTTTACTGAATACTGCTCCACCTACTTTAACAGTTGCAGTCCAATTGCCGGTAGGTGCTGCATCATCAGTTGGAATAGTAAAGCGATAAAACCCATTTACTCCGCTGGTGTTAACTAATCGGTTTACAAGCTTGCCTTTCGGATTTATCAGTTCCAGGTTAACCGGATGGCCTTTTGGCAACACATTGTTCTTATCCTCCAGAATAAATGTTAGAAAAAGAGTATCACCTGGACGCCAGACTCCGCGTTCACCATAAAGAAAACCTTTCAGACCTTTTTGAACAACAGCTCCGCCTACATCGAATTTACTTAGCGATAATGAAACCCCATCGTCCATTTTTAAATAACCACGCTGATTACCTTTTTTTGCTATCAGAAGGTAAGGCTTCTCTTTTAAATCAATGCTGGCCATTCCTTCATTAATCGTTTTTGTATTAGCAATCAATTGATTCTGATAGCTATACAATTCAAGAGAAACATCATTAATTGGTTCTGTTGACCTAAGGTCTGTAACAATTAATGTCAGGTTATTCTTTGTATTCGATTTTGCAATAATTCCAAGGTCTGAAGCTAAAACGTTCCTTTGTACAAACTTGTCACTTGTATAATAAGAGATATTGCAAGGATTGTCGCGTTCTCTCCAGTCGTAACTGTCAGGATAATACCCATATTCTTCGTAGTCGCCACCTTCTTCATCTTCATTTCCACCATCAGAATCACCGTCACTTTCAATCTTCTGCATTTCTATGTTATCCTTTATCGCTCCGGGACAATTATAAAGCGAATACTCTTTTGTAAAGGAGAACATCACCTGATATATTGCTCCCGGATCCTTTTCTATAAGCTTTGTGAGGTCAATTGAAAATGTATTCCATTTCCCAAAATCTATCACATTCCCTGCTTTTAATGGCATTGTTTCTTTATAGACTTCTTTTCCAACACGATAAAGCTCATTGTTTCCACTCAAATCATTGACCTGAAGAAATTGTGCAATGTTGTTCTCAAAAATTTTAAGAATCCGAATATCTACTTTGCTTAGGTTAACTGCCTCAAAAGGAAGGATTAATCCATTTGAATTCGGAAGGATTACGCCTTTTCCAAGAAGTCGCACAGCTGGCTTCAAATCCTCGAAAGAAACTTCAGCAGAGAATGGTCTAGTAAGAATTTTACCATCCTTATTCTTAATAGATGCATCAACAAAAAGCATTAATTTTCCGGATAACCTGTTGGTTGTATAAATCCGGATAAGACTATTATCTATAGTAAAGCGATGGTTGAAATCGCTACCGATACGTATCAGTCCTTCAAGGTTTTGAGATGCATCCAAAGGATCAGAAAAACTAAGCGTTACAAATTGCTCTGGCTCTTGTATTACCTTAACATTTACAATTCTGAAATCAGTGTTGGCAGGTATTTCTACAGATGCTGATCCGGAATTGGATACCTCGATTTCATTCCCATTCCACTCAAGATCCAACTTTCCTGATTTTTCTTCTCTCTTGATACTGTCAATTTGAAATACATGTGTTTTTCTGTCGGTATCGTGCGTCCAAATAACTGGTAATTTCCGACCATCCTGTTTTGCAATGATAATTTTCTCCACCTTTTCTCCATCAATTACATCGGCAGTTTTCATCACTCCTTTAAGCTGATAACGGCCGGCATTCGTGACGTCGGGTACAAAAAGGCCGTCATTTGTAATAGCAAATGCCTGTTTTATTATCGAAAATTGAAAGGGTAGCTTTTTAAACTTTGAAGGAACGTCAATGAGTTTAGATAGTAGGAATTCTGCATCATAAATCTCTTCAGACTTCAGTTTTTTTTCGGGTCTGAATTCGATAGTTCTTTTATCAAGCCAGTAAGCCTTGCCTTCTATATCTGGATTAAAGCTGAAAAGTACTTCTGATATTGGATTTCCATCGGGTTTTGCAGCCGGATAATTCTGATTAAGCTGGATTTTGATGCTTGATTCAGATGAAATTACACCCGAAGTAAATGCACTAATGTAATTGCTGAACCCCGGATCAATCCTTGGAGGTCTTTTGTGTGATTTTTTTAAACAGGAGGTAGTTGAAGTGAGGAAGAATACACACAGTGACATCATCACAATAGCCTGAATACCAAAGCGTTTCATAGATTAAAAATTCGAATCTTTACATATTATGCATTGATTCAATTAATAAAAAGAATTAGGAAATATTTGTAAGAAAGGTACTTATTATTTTGAAAATACCAGCTTTCCGTTTAGGTAAGTTTTTATAACTTTCACCAAAGGGACTTCAGTATCATTAATTTTCATAATGTCTTTATCAAGTACAACAAAATCAGCGAATTTGCCTTTTTCCAGACTTCCCTTTTCCTTTTCTTCAAAACAGGCTTTGGCTGCCCATATTGTTATTGATCGCAATGCTTCTACCCTGCTTAATGCATTCTCAGCCTGATACCCATTAATTGGAAAACCTTTCAGATCTTTACGCGCAAAAGCAGCGTAAAAGGTATAAATTGGATTAATCTCTTCAACAGGAAAATCAGTACCGTTTGGGATCCATCCATTTTGCTCTATAAGTTGCTTATAAGCATAAGCTGATTTAACCCGTTGCTTCCCCAGTCTTTGCTCAGCCCAATACATATCTGAAGTTGCATGAGTAGACTGGACAGCTGGAATAACAGAGAATTTACCGAATAATTGAAAGTCGGAAGGATGAATAACCTGAGCATGCTCAATACGCCAGCGTTTATCATTTTTTGACTTCAGAAAACTACCATAAATAGTTAGAATTCCACGATTTGCTGAATCACCAATGCAATGTGTATTAACCTGGAAACCATTAGCATAAGCGATTTTGCATATAGCTTTTATGGTATCTGAAGATGTTACTAATATTCCCTGATTTCCCGGATCATCTGAATATGTTGATAAGAGACAGGCACCTCTCGACCCAAGTGCTCCATCAGCATACAGTTTTATTGACCTTATGTTCAGGTAATCAGTCTTGTAAATACCCTTCTTTACAAAATGCTCCAGATTTTCTTTTGATGGTTCAAGCATTGCATAAATTCGCATTTTTAGAGTGCCTTCTTTTTGAAGAGAATCAATTAAAAGCACCTCTTTTTTCGTCAGTCCTGCATCTGCAACAGTTGTGAGCCCAACCTCGAAACAATCGTTCTGACCTTTGGTAAAGCCTTTAATTATTTGATTAATTGACACTTCTGGGACAGCATTTTTTAATAAATCAGCAGTATTTTCAAGAAACACACCAGTGAATTTGCCATTTTTATAAATGGCTTCATTTTTATTTTTTAGACCGGAAGGAGTGAGATTTACTTTTGAAATTGCTGCATTATTAGCAATAACTGCATGGCCGTCGATCCTTACCAGAACCACCGGTTTATCAGGGAATACTTTGTTTAACAGGCTGTTATCTGGAAACTCCTTGACTTTCCAGTCATTCTGATCCCATCCTCTTCCTGTAATCCATTCTGCTTTAAACTGTTCATCATGTTTTTTCAGAATTTCAATGATTTCCTCAAAAGATTCGGATCCTTTAAGATTTGCCATAGTTTGTAACTTAATACAATATCCGTAAAAATGACAATGGCTATCAATAAAACCAGGCATAACACATTGTTTACCAAGATCATAAACTGAGTCAGCATTGTATTTTTGAAGTATTTGCTCATCAGAACCTGTCGCAAGAATTTTACCATCCTTACCGATTGCCATAGCTGAATAAACTGAGAAGTTAGAATCTACGGAGTAAATCGTTCCATTTTTCAGGATAAGAGCAGCTTGTTTTTTCATTGTGCATGAACAAATAATGATACAGAGAATAAAGATTCTAAGGACTGAGTTAAGAGTAATTAAGTTCATTTCTTTAGTTTTAAAAGTGATAAAAGATAGAAAAGAAAAGACATTGGAATTTTCTTGCTGATCAAATTAATTTTACAAGCCGTCCGTTAACAATTCCTGGCACAACATCCACACTATCAGGAGTCAAACAGTACTCTAGCGAATCATCAACACCTAAGATCCTAAGCCGATTTCTGTGTGAGGCTTTATCCAGGTATCCGCGAAGATCACTTTGAGCAGCTGAATACAAATCTATAGCAGCAAAAACTGAATCATCAGCAGTAAAAAATTTCCCTGAAGAAAGTAACTTACTGCATAACAATCCGGCACATGCAGAGTCCTCCAGATTAAACATATTTTTCCATCCTGCACATAAAATCACAACTGGCTTATTTTGAAAGATAATCCAGTTTACAATTGCCGTAGCATTTATAAATGATGCAATTATTGTTTGATAAGCATCATTCGTTAATGTAATTGAATGTGAGCCGTTAGTAGTGCTGTAGACAATAGTCTTTCCTTTTACAATTTCATTCATATAATCAAAGGGAGAATTCCCATAATCAGCAAATTCAAGGTATTTCCCATCTCGCTCTGCAGCAACCAGATACCCTGATGACTTAAAACGTTTTGCCTCTTCCAAATCAGACACTGGAATAATACTTTCAACACCATTTGCAAATGCGGTGACCATAGACGTAGTAGCTCTCAACACATCAATAACTACTGCAATAAAGCTTTCTTTGGTTTGTTTAAATGGATATAAGGCAGGTGTAAAAATTACTTCAATGGAATTCATGTATTCAATTGGATATTAAAGCGGTATTTACTAAAAAAGTGGCTGGTCCGGAATACTGACTCAGCCACTTTTCATTATTTTCGAGTATTAAAAATGTGCAAGCTTTTAAAGCCTGTTATTTCTATCCTTTGTAGAATGGAAATTTTACTACTTTGGCTTTCAAAGCTTTATCTCTGATTTTAATATATACCTCACTACCTTCTTTTGATAAAGCAGAGGGTACATAACCCATTCCAATTCCAATTTTTACAGCTGGTCCCATTGTGCCGGAAGTTACAATACCAATATTATTATTCTCAGCATCAACGATTTCATAACCATGTCGAGGAATGCCTTTATCGATCATTTCGAAACCAACGAGCTTTCTGCTTACGCCATTCTTTTTTTGATTTAAAAGAAGTTCCTTATCGATGAAATTCTTTTCATCAGTGAATTTTGTAATCCAGCCTAAGTTAGCTTCAATTGCTGAAGTTGTATCATCGATGTCATTTCCATACAAACAGAATCCCATTTCAAGACGAAGGGTATCTCTTGCAGCTAAACCAATTGGTTTAATACCATATTCTATTCCTGCTTCCATAACTGCCTTGTAAACTTTATCAGCATCTTTATTTGAACAATATATTTCGCAACCACCACTTCCAGTGTAGCCTGTAGTTGAAAACAAAACGTCTTCCACTCCTGCAAAAGTGAGATACTTAAAAGTATAATATTCCATGTCGGTTACCTTTGTATCGGTAAGTTTCTGCATAGCCTGAAGTGCAAGTGGTCCCTGAACAGCAAGCTGAGATATATCATCAGAAACATTAGTAAGTTCTGCTCCCATTTTGTTCTGTGAATTACACCATTCCCAGTCTTTATCAATATTTGCTGCATTTACCACCAGCAGATAGGTTTCATCATTTATTTTATAAACCAGTAAATCATCTACAATTCCGCCTTTTCCATTTGGGAAACATGAATACTGAACTTTACCATTAAATAATTTCGAAGCGTCATTTGAAGTAACCCACTGAATAAATTCAAGTGCTTTCGGGCCTTTAACCCAGAATTCACCCATATGAGAAACATCAAAAACCCCTACTCCTTTTCGCACTGTTTCATGTTCAGCACTTACGCCCTCAAATTGTACGGGCATTTCATATCCGGCAAATGGAACTATTTTACCACCCATTGCCACATGGTCGTTGTAGAATGCAGTTCTTTTCATATCATGAGTTTTAGTAATAGCAAAAGTAAAACCATTTTGAATAATTATCGTACTTTTGAAGATATTTCGTAAAAAGAGATGCTATTTGCTACACAGAATACACCACGCTGGCTGATCCTCACAATTGATGTACTGATCTGCCTTTGCTCAATTTTCCTGGCATACCTGTTGAGATTCAATTTCAAAATACCTGAAATTGAAATCATTTATCTTCCTCAGGTGGCAGCTTATATGGTTTTTGTCAGATTTGTAAGTTTTCTGCTTACCAAAACATATGCCGGAATTGTACGATATACCAGCTCATCTGATTCGATAAAAATACTGCTTACCATTTTAATTGGTAGTGTAGTGTTTGTTATTACCAATATTCTTACCTACAATTCACAACTCAATAAATTTTATCTTCCGTTTTCAATTATAATTATTGAATTTATTACTACTGCTTTTGCAATGACAGCTTTCAGACTGCTTGTTAAAACAGCCTACCTTGAACTTCTCTTTCCTACCAGAGAAAAACGCAATGTAGTAATCTGGGGTGCAGGCGAATCCGGAATTATTACTAAACGTGCTCTTGACCGGGATGCAGGAACAAAATATAAAGTATTGGCTATTATTGACGAAGACCCGGCAAAAATTGGCAAAAAGCTTGAGGGAATTACTATTATGGGCTTCGATAAGCTAGATCAGCTACTCCAGAGAAACGATATCGCACATGTGATTCTCAGTGTCCAAAATCTGAATCCAAAGAAGAAACAGTCTATTGTTGATAGCTGTCTTGCCTATAATACCAAAGTTCTTAATGTGCCACCAATGATAAAGTGGATAAATGGAGAGCTAAGTTTTAAGCAGATTAAACGGATTAATATTGAAGACCTGCTTGAAAGAGACGAAATCAGGCTCGATGTGGATAAAATTAGCCATGAGCTTGCTGATAAAACGATTATGATTACCGGTGCAGCCGGTTCTATTGGTAGTGAGTTGGTGCGGCAAATTAGCAGCTTTCAGCCTAAACGAATTCTTCTGGTAGATCAGGCTGAAACACCACTATATCATATTGAACTGGAATTTAGTGATAAAGCCTTGTCAAGCAAGTTGGAATTTATAATTGCAGATGTGTGCGATGAGGTTAGGATGAAGAAAATATTTGAAGAATTCAAACCTGCAATTGTTTACCATGCTGCAGCATACAAACATGTTCCAATGATGGAAAACAATGCTTGTGAGGCTGTAAGAACCAATGTTGAGGGCACTAAAATCCTTTCAGACTTATCAATAGCATATAATGTTGATAAATTCATAATGATCTCCTCAGACAAAGCGGTGAATCCAACCAATGTAATGGGCGCTTCTAAGCGAATTGCTGAAATCTATACACAATCGCTTAACCAGTTGAATAAAACCCGTTTTATCACAACCAGATTTGGCAACGTCCTTGGATCGAATGGTTCAGCAATTCCATTATTCCGCAAGCAGATAGAAAATGGTGGGCCAATAACTGTTACCCACCCTGAAGTTACACGTTTCTTTATGACAATCCCTGAAGCCTGTCAGCTGGTTCTTGAAGCAGGTTCAATGGGGAATGGCGGGGAAATCTTTATCTTCGACATGGGCCAAAGTGTCAAAATTGTTGATCTGGCGAAAAAAATGGTAAAACTTGCCGGACTATCACTCGGAAAGGACATACAAATAGTATTTACCGGGCTGCGGCCAGGTGAAAAGTTATATGAGGAACTTCTATTTGATAAGGAAAATACACTACCTACTCATCACCCCCAGATTATGATTGCCAAAGTCAGGGAAAACGATAAATCCGAAGTGAACAAAAATATCGATTCATTGGTAAGTGTCCTGAATGAACAGGACGACCTGGCAATTGTGAAGAAGATGAAAGAGATTGTTCCCGAATTCAAATCCCAGAATTCATTGTACGAAAAGCTGGACGAAACCTCGTAGAGACGTAGCATGCTACGTCTCAGATTAACGACAACTGATGGAACAAAAAAAGAGACGTAGCATGCTACACGTCTCAGATTAACGACAACTGATGGAACAAAAAAAGAGACGTAGCATGCTACACG
>CAIXZF010000056.1 GCA_903923925.1 uncultured Bacteroidales bacterium | reverse complement strand
TTCAGGCCTGAAAAAATGTGACAAAAAATGAACCCAGAGTGTCAAATTGGATGGCTGCAAATAAATCTCCATTTTATTAATTCTTTGGTAATAAACATAATCAAATGCTATAATAAAGTATTTTTATTATCTTAGTACTCTTAAACTGAAAACTTTGATTGTGCCTAAATCAAATACTGAACTTGTAAAACTCCTGAAGAAGGGAGACATGGCTTCTTTTGATGCCGTTTACAATAAGTATTGCCATAAATTACATGGTTTTGTATTTAGGTATTTAAAACAGGAAGAAGATGCCGAAGAGATTGTTCAGGAAGTTTTTATAAAGATTTGGGAAGCAAGAGGTAAAATAGATGTTTATGCTTCCTTCGAATCATTCCTTTTTACCATCGCTTACAACTCGACCATAAGTTTGTTACGTAAAAGAGTAAGTGAAACCAAATCCAGAGAATACTTAAAATGCCTGCAACAAATCGATACTGCTGATACGATAATCGACGAAATCCAATATAAAGAGTTAAATCAAAAGGTACAATCCTTAGTGCAACAATTAACCCCACGTCAGAAAGAAATATTTCAGTTAAGCCGCGAAGAAGGATTAACGCATAAAGAAATTGCCCAAAAATTAAATATTTCTGAGAATACGGTGAAGAACCACCTGGTTACCACCCTGAAATATTTAAAATCTCATATCGATAGTAGTCTGGCTGTCAATATATTATTTCTCTACTTATTTTTATAGTAAAAAAGTTACATTTTCACTTAGTCCCCTTTTAATAGTATTGCGTAATATAATTATCCGACTGGAAATATATCGCATAGATTTCATAGGTTTAGATTAGTTAGATTTAGAGTACCTCCCTGTTTATGTGGAGGTACTCAATTTTAAAAAGTATATGAAAAAAGAATTGCTCATAAAATATTTAAACAACAATTGTACCGACAAGGAGTTTGATGAGCTTGCTCTGTGGGTTGAAAAGGAAGCCTCAAATAAAGAGAGTGAAAGTTGGGGCTTTGAAGATTGGAAATCATTCGAACCGGATTATAAATTCGAAAACGGTAAAAAATACAACGCATGGCTCGACAAAATACATCACGAAATAAACCTGAAAAATCAAGGTAAGGAGAGCCGGGGAATAACCATGCATAAATTTACATCGTTGTTAAGCCGGGCCGCTGCAATTCTGTTTATCCCTTTATTGGGCGTTGTATTTTATATGCTTTCGAACAACAATTTTCAAAGCAATAAATACGCAGACCTCGCAATTGACTCTGTCGAAATCATTGCCCCAATTGGCTCACGGTCAGTAGTGCAATTATCCGATGGAACGGTAGTAAACCTGAATTACGGCAGCAAGATTAAATATCCACGGAATTTTAACAGAGATATCAGGGAAATTACCCTGTCAGGTGAAGGATACTTTAATGTTGCCCATAATCCTGATTGCCCATTTATCGTAAAAACCAGAAAATTAAATGTTAAGGCACTGGGAACAGTGTTTAATGTAATGGCATATCCCGACAATGATATTGTAGAAACAACATTGGTTAACGGGGAAGTGGTTTTAGAGCAAACCGAAGTAAATGGAAATGCTAAAACTATTGGAGTCATGGAGCCTGGGCAGCATGTAACCTATAATATAGAATCAGGTAAAATTCGCTCAACTAAAGGAAATATTGACAAATACATTGTATGGAAAGAGGGCAAACTGGCATTCGATAACGAGCCAATTGACAGGGTAGCCGAAAAGCTTAGCCGGATGTTTAATGTTGATATTGAAGTTGCCGATAACATAAAGGATTATACCTATACGGTTACAATTGTAAACGACCCCCTTCTTCTCATCCTTGATTTAATGACAGAAGTAACCGATATAAGCTATAAGGCGTTTCCTCGAAAAAAACTGCCTGACGGTACTTTCTCAAAACAAAAAATAAAAATAGAGAAGCGACAAAAAATTAAAACCTAACTAACAAAAACGATTTGCCTATGAAATGAAAAAGAATAAAAAAAAACAGGGAAATGCGGCTAACACTTCCCTGAAAAGAATTTAAAATCATCCCTGTATAATTGTACAGGGCAATTTCAAACCTAAACAATACAAAAGTATGAAAAAAACCAACTGTTTCCTTTGGGAATGGAAAATTCCTGAGCTACAAAGATTATTGAGAGTTATGAAACTAACTACCTTCTTATTCCTAATTTCTGTAATTAGCGTGTTTGCCGGTAAAACTTATTCGCAAACAAAAGCGCTCAACCTAAAAATGAGTAACAGCACTGTAAAAGAGGTGCTACGAAACATTGAGGATCAAAGCGAATTTTATTTTATGTACAGCGAGAAGCTTGTTGACGTAACCCGACATGTATCGATCAACATTGAAAAAGCAAAAGTAGATGAAGTATTAGACAAACTTTTTGCCTCAACCGATGTGAAATACAAGGTAACTGACCGTTTTATTTTGCTTATAACCCCTGAAGTTACGGGAAGTGATTTAACCGTTCAGCAGCAAAAATCCGTTTCCGGTAAAGTTACCGATACCCATGGCTCACCATTGCCAGGTGTTACAGTGGTTGTAAAAGGTACAACCACCGGTATAATCACTGATAACAACGGTTCTTACTCACTCACCAAAGTTCCTGAAAATGCCACCTTACAGTTTTCGTTTGTTGGGATGAAGACACAGGAAGTACCCGTCAACAATAAAAACACCATCAATATTATACTTGAAGATGAAAATGTTAGTATTGATGAAGTGGTTGCAATTGGATATGGAACACAAAAAAAGAAAGACATTACTAGTGCAATTTCTTCAATTTCAAGCAAAGATCTGGTACTACAGTCTGCAACTAATGTACAAAATCTTTTTCAGGGAAGGCTGTCTGGAGTGTCAGTCAAAACCTCTGGAGTGCCAGGAGAAGCTCCCTCAATACGCGTTCGTGGAATTGGAACAATTGGTAATAATAACCCTTTATATGTTATTGATGGGTTTCCTACAAAAAGTGAACTGGCATCAAATATTAGCCCTTCTGATATTGAGTCTGTTCAAGTGCTTAAAGATGCTTCATCTGCTTCAATTTATGGAGCCCAAGCCTCGAATGGTGTAATTTTGATTACAACAAAGCAAGGCAAAAGTGGTAAGACTGGATTTGATGTTAAAATTAATACGGGGGTGCAATTACCGAGTAATTTGCCGCAGTTGTTAAATTCTACGCAATACGGTGAAGTACTATGGAATGCAATGAAGAATGCTGGACTAAAACCTTCACATGCTCAGTATGGGAATGGAGCCATGCCAGTTGTCCCGGATTTTGTATTGCCATCAGGGGCTATGGAGGGACAAGTTGATTTGAGTAAATATAATACACTAGAAAATCAATTTATGAGGGCTAATAAAGTTGGTACCAATTGGGCTAATGAAGTGAGTCGGCCAGCTCAAACTTCAGATATTGGTATTAGTGCACAGGGCGGAAGCCAGGATTCAAAATACTTTTTCAGTTCAAACTATTCATCACAGGATGCAATTGTAAAGTGGTCTGGATATGATCGTCTTTCATTAAGAGGAAATTCTCAATTTTCGGTTTCAAAAAATGTGACTTTTGGCGAAAGCATGAGTGTAGCATATTCCAAATATAAAGGTAGTAATGGTGGTGTGGGAGTCAGGACGGCACCTCTTATACCAGTTTACGATGTAATGAATAATTGGGCTGGCTCAAAAGCCAACGGTCTAGGTGATAATGGCAATGCAGTCGCAAGCCTTTATAATCAAAGAAATAACTATAATGAAACGTTGCGTTTTATGGGTAATTTATTTATGGATATAAATTTTCTTAAATCTTTTCATTTTAAAACGACTGTTGGAACAAATTATGAAAGCGGATCTGGCAAAAGTTTTAATCCAATAACATATTGGGAAAAGGGCAACACATTAGTTAATGCCTTAACTGTGGGTAGAAGTAATACTTTGAACTGGGTTTGGAACAATACACTTAACTATTCGACAACATTTGCGAATAATCACAGCATTAATATCCTTTTAGGCTCAGAAGCTCAGGACTCTAAAAGTGGATATCTTACGGCTTACAGAACTACTTTTGCAGTACAAGATCCTGATTTTTGGTATTTATCCGCGGGAGAAGCAAGTAAAGATAATTCGGAAATTGGCAGTCAATATTCTTTATTTTCTCTGTTTTCCAGGGTAAATTATCAATATAAAGAGAAATTGTATTTAAGTGCTATTGTACGAAGAGACGGTTCATCTCGTTTCGGGAAGAGCTATAGATATGGTTATTTTCCCGGAGTGAGTGGTGCCTGGAGAATATCTGATGAACCTTTTATGTCCAGTCAAAGCATTATTAGTGATCTAAAATTAAGAGCTAGTTACGGTCAGACAGGAAATCAAGATATTGGAAATTATCCATTTGCTTCAACGTATGGAACCAATATTGGGGCTAGCAGTTATCCTATTAAGGGCAACCCAAATAGCGTAACTCAGGGAATCAGCAAGGAAACAATTGGGAATGAAGATATTAGATGGGAGACAACTACGCAAAGTAATTTGGGGATAGATGCTGGTTTGCTTAGTAACAAGCTAATCCTTGCATTAGAGTTTTATCATAAATATACTTCAGGTATTTTACAACAAGTACCATATCCTGGCTCGGCCGGAGTGTCAACCCCTCCTTACGAAAATATAGGTGAAATGCAGAATAATGGGTTTGAGTTTAATGCTAACTATAAAAATTCATCTAAAAATAGAGATTTCTCATATGATTTCGGAATTGTTTTATCTGCCTACCGAAACGAAGTAAAAAAACTTGCAGCGAATCAATTTATCGCTGGCTCATATACTAGAACAGAAGTAGGAATGCCTATATCTTCTTTTTATGGTTATGTTCTTGACGGAATTTTTCAAACCCAGGCTGAGGTAGATGCGCATGCCACGCAAGCTCAGAAAGCCGTGGGAAGATGGATTTACAGGGATGTCAACGCAGATGGTATTGTCAATGATAAAGATAGAACCTATATTGGTAATCCCCACCCAGACTTTGAATATTCATTAAATAGTAGATTAACTTATAAAAATTTTGATCTTACATTATTTATTCAAGGGACCTATGGTAATGATATTTATTTTGCATCAAAAGGAGGTCAGATTGGAACCGACTTTTGGGCAGATTACACCAATAAAAGCACGAGAATTTTAGACACTTGGTCAGTTAATAATAGAGATGCCATGTTGCCGGAAATTAATATATTAAATCCAAATGATGAGGCGAATAAGGTTTCTACCTATCTTGTTGAGGATGGTTCTTATCTTCGAATTAAATCTTTGGATTTAGGATATACTCTACCATCAGCAATATTATCAAAAATTGGTGCAAGGCAATGTAGAATTTTTATAAACGCTGAAAATCTCCTGACTTTTACTAAGTATAATAATATGGATCCTGAAGTGAAAAATAGTAATGATTTGTCGATTGGGGTTGACGATATTAGTTATATGCCCTTATCCAGGATATTATCAATGGGATTAAGCTTGTCATTTTAATTTTAAAAATAACTATTATGATTAAAATATTAAAAACTATAAAAAAGAGAGCCATATTAATGATGGTTGCTACTGTTGCAATTAGTCTCTTAAATGGATGTGTTGACCTGTTGGATAAACAACCTTTGGGGAAATTAAATGAATCAATATTTACAACCAAAGATGCTGTTGACAAACTTGTAATTTCGTGCTACAGTCCACTAAACGGATTTATTACCGGTGTGTGGGGAATATCAAGTGGACCTGACAATTGTTTTTTTGGTGATATGTGTGGGGGTAACATTCATAAGGGGAGTACTCCAGGCGATATAGGTTCATGGATGCAGATTGAACGATTTAATCCTACTGGTGACAATAGTCGTCTTAGAGATAAATGGACTCTGGTATATGGTGCTATTGAGCGTTGTAATGACGTTTTACGGACACTAAATAAGAATGAAATTAGTGATCTAAAGGAAACTGATAAAGTTCAGATTGTGGCAGAAGTTAGGTTCTTGAGAGCATATTATCATTTTGAGGCTAAAAAATTCTGGAATATGGTCCCATATATTGATGAAACTGTAGAAGATCCACAAAGGAGAGTACCTAATGATAAAGATATTTGGCCGAACATAGAAGCTGATTTTTCTTTTGCTATGGCTAATTTGCGTGAGTCTCAGATTGAACCGGGAAGGCCAACAAAGGCAGCTGCTCAATCATATTTAGCAGAAGTCTATCTTTTCCAACAAAAATATAGTCAGGCTAAGATTTTATTGGATGTTGTGATTGCCAGTGGCAAATATCAATTAATGCCGAACTATCACGACAATTTCAATCCGGCAAAAAATAATAATAAGGAGGCTGTCTGGCAGAATCAAGTTGCGGTAAATGTAGCAGGGGCCGGTTATGACCGAAGTCAGCGTGGTGGAGATCTTTCTTTTCCAAATACAACTGATCTACCTCAGCTAAATGGTGCCGGATTCAATCAACCCACATTTGATTTGGTAAATGCGTATAAAACAGGTGTAGATGGATTGCCGTTAATTGATTCTTATTATAATAGTGACTTTAAACATGATCAGGGTGTGGAATCGAAGGCAGAATTTTTTCCGGATACTATTACACCTGTAGATCCACGTTTAGATTGGGTTGTCGGACGTAGAGGAGTACCATATCATGATTGGAAAACACATCCGGGAAAGGATTGGATTAGAGATCAGGTTAGTGCTGGCCCTTATAATCAGAAAAAATATGTTATATTAAAAAGCCAATTGGCAATGTATTCATATGATAACACTGCAAAGTTTAATGCAATGAACTTTAATATGATTCGTTATGCAGCAGTGTTATTATGGGCTGCTGAGTGTGAAGTTGAAGTTGGAGATCCAGAAAAGGCACGACTATACGTTAATATGATACGTGAAAGGGCGCGAACTGGATATTACGTAAAGCTCGGACCAAGTGCCCCTTTTGGAGATGGGAAGAACGCTGCTAATTATAAAATTGATACCTATAAAAAACCTTGGTCCGGTGAAAGTAAAGACTGGTTACGTGTACGGGTAAGGTTTGAAAAGCGTCTTGAATTTGCAGAAGAAGGTCGTCAATTTTTTGATCTTGTTCGTTGGGGAATTGCTGAAGAATACATAAACGCATACCTTGCACGAGAAAAGAAGCTAATTACATTTTTGGAAGGTGCAATTTTTGAAAAGACTGATAGTTATTTTCCAATTCCTTTAATCCAAATTGATAGAAGTTATAAAGATGGGAAACCAACTTTAACTCAAAATCCGGGATACTAATATTTCGCCTAAATATTATTTACATTTTTAATTTTCAGGTTCTTTAATCCCTCTCTATTCGTAGAGAGGGGTGAAGACCTATCCTTCGGTCTTCGAGGTGAGTGAATTGTTAACAGGACACTATCTTGCTTTAATCTAATTTTACTTTAACAGATTCATTACTGAGAATGATTTTAAGCTTTTTTCACCCATCCCTGAAGGGAGAAAGCTGAAAAACCAACCTTCCCCTTAGGGATTCAGGTTAAAAAAGGTTGATTTTTTAAATGTGTTAAAGCAGAACTAATTACTTAACTTATTTCTATAAAGGTTCAACCTTGTCCTGATTTTATATACCTAAAAGCAAATTATACGAAGACAACTTGAATTTCTATAAGATTTAGATCTTACAGGCTAATCATGACAAAAATTAAAAACATAACCATTCATGAAAAGAATTAAATTTCCCAAAACGTTGACGCTATTTTTAATGCTAATTATAGCCAGTTCAGAAATCTATTCGCAAGAAAACAAATCCAATTCATCTTCACCAATGAGTGGAATCTCCAATGAAGGGAAAAATTTAGATAAACCTTATCTGACACCTGGGGACAGAACATATATCGTGGGTACACAGAACGGTAACTTCCCTGACCTGGGCTCGCATATGAAGGGAGAAATGGGTGGTTTATGGATGCCTCCGATAAAATTGTTAGATGGCTTTTGGGTGAAGTTATCGGATGAAGACTCAGGTTTGAAGAGTTGGCTTATGGAAGCAAAAGAGTTCGTTAATTATCCATACGGAAATGAATTTATCTACGAACCTGTTTTAAGTAGTATACTAGTAAGGCGACTCCAATATTGCCCTCAGGGAAAAGAAGGTATGGTAATTAAATATACCATTCGGAATGCTTCTTCCTATGCACGTAAACTTACAATGGATTTTGTGGTAAAGACAGATGTTAGCCCTGTATGGTTTTCAAAAGAGAATAATATACTTGACGCGGCCGATATAATTTCATGGGACAAGGCTATGTCAGTTTTTATTGCGAAGGATGCAGATCATCCATGGTTTGCAGTTTGGGGTACATCCTTTCCTGTTGTAAACTATGACAATCAGGCAGAAGCTCCTGTTAAGACTGCCGGTGATGGAAAAACTGGTGCTACCAAACATCAGATTAACTTAAAACCTAACGAAGTTATAACGATGACATTTGTGGTAAGTGGTTCAAATGAAAGTTCCGCAAAAGCAAAAGAGACCTACAACGAAATTTTGAAAAATTACGATGACCTTTTAAATAAAAAGAAAGATTATTACGCAACTATTATGAGTCGTAATGTTGTTGAAATACCAGATAAGAAACTTGAGCAAGCTTATAATTGGGGAAAATTTAATACGGAATGGCTCGTGAGTGAGTTGCCTGGTTTCGGACGTTTTCTTGGAGCAGGGGCAATTGAGTACCCCTGGCTGTTTGGTTGTGATAATTCATACGCGATGCAGGGTGCTGTAGCTATTGGTGATTTGGAATTAGCAAAGTCCACCCTTCGGGTAATAAAAAATATTTCTGAAAAGAAAAATGGGAATGGACGCATCATCCATGAAATGTCATCCAATGGATTTGTTTATAATAAGGGCAATACCCAGGAAACCTCTCATTTTGCAGTTGCAGTTTGGAAAGTATTTGAATGGACCGGGGATGAAATATTTCTTAAGGAAATGTATCCATACATTAAGCTCGGTATTAAATGGCTATTAACCGAACAGGATAAAAATAAGAATATGTTTCCTGAAGGTTATGGCATCATGGAAGTTAGGGGACTAAATGCCGAACTTATAGATGTTGCTGTTTATACTCAACAGGCACTGGATGTCGCTTCAAAAATGGCTCAAATTTTAAATGAGTCTGAAATGCAATCGGACTACTCTGGTAAAGCCGTAATTCTAAAAGATAAGATCAATTCTCTATTCTGGGATGATAACGAAGGCAGTTATTGTGACTTTTACGGCACACGTGAACAAGCGATTAAAACAACGAAAGGAGCAATAGAACAACTTCAGCTACCCTATGCATCATCCAAAGACACATTGAAAATTATTGAGAAGCAACGGTTGTATATGGAACTGTTAGAAAAGTTTTCAAAACTTCCTGAGAATACGACCAAAGGATGGCTGACAAATAAAAACTGGGTCATAAGCACTCCAATTGAAATGGGGATTGCTCCTCAAGATAAGGCTATTCGGCTTCTAAATAAGGTAAAAAATGAACATTGTGGTGCGTTTGGCCCCTTTTTATCTGCTTTGGAAGAGCAATATATGATGACAATCGCGACTGGTGTACAAGCTATGGCTGAAGCATCTTATGGAAGAACTGATGAATCACTATGGTATGTTGACAAAATTGCACAAACTTTTGGTAAAGCACTACCAGGTTCATTTTCTGAAATGATGCCAGATTATGGTTGCCCTGTGCAAGCCTGGACAATTTATGGCCTGGCATGTCCACTTATTACACATATTTTCGGAATACATCCTGATGCTTATAACAAGAAAGTTATTATCAAGCCTAATTTACCAACTGGTTGGGAAAATATAAGTCTTAAAAATCTGAGAGTTGGCGAAAACAGTATCTCATTCAGTCGTGAAAAGGTTTCTGGTCGGGTTGTTTATCATCTGGTGAGCAAAGATCCTTTCTGGAAATTTGTTTTGCAAATTCCTGAAAAAGGAGGTAATGTTAGAGTGAATAATAACTCAGTAAATAAAACGGGAAAGGATAAAATACAAAATATTGAACTTACCGGAACCGAAAATACAGTTATTATTTCCTATTAATCTAAAATTCTTTAAAGACAATAGAAATTCATTTGTGATATTAATAACAATATTTATCATATTGTTATTAATATTTTTTACAGTTTTTGGACAAAACGATGTCTGGAACATCTCAACGACTATACCAGAAAGTTACCTGCAAGCTTAAAATAAATGACAATGACCCCAAAGAATAATTACATATTTGACATATTACGACTTACATTGCTTTAATACAAAAGATCATAAATTATACAATATGAAAACATTTATTCTGTTGTCTGTTACATTTTTATTGTTGTTTGCAAATGCAAGCACATCAAATAGCATGGTCCAAAATTCAGGCAAAACTAGTTTTATATCGCTCAAAGGTGAAGTTGTTTCGAAAGGGAACAGTGTAGAAACCGATGGTAATTTGCATGAAATTAATATTCCCTTACTGCGCCTGATGTGCACAAACATTAAATCTCCTAAAGGCACGGCATTAATTCTTTCAGGGGGTGGGTATGAAATATTAAAAATGAAGAACGAAGGTGAAAAGATGGCTTTATTTCTGAATTCTGAAGGCTTTGATGTTGCTATACTTGAATATCACGTTTCCAAAGTGCCGAACCGTAATTTGGCTTTGGCTGATGCGCTTCAGGCATTCAGACTTATTAAAACAAATCGAAATGCGTTTGGTTTTGGGAGCAATCGTTTGATAATCGTGGGTATTTCTGCGGGAGGACACCTTGCCGCACGATTAGTCCAAAAACTTGGTGATAAGGAACAGCCCAACGATCTAATTCTTATTAGTCCAACTTATTTAAATGAAACGCCAATAAATAGTGTCTTTCCGATTGTTAGACCTCCTGTTCAGCCATTAGCAAGGCTTTTTGTTTCATTTTCTGCAAATGATAACAAAAACTGGATTTATAGCGCTGAAGAATATTCAAAAACATGGAAGGGGTACGATGGGCAAGCAATGTTCAAATTATTGCCAGATAGCTCATATACCTCGCAAGGAGATGCCAACCCTGTTGATTTAAAGCTTAAGTTGCCCGGTATTCTTAAAGAGTTTCTTAATGCACAACCGGCCAACCCGACAACTACTCCTAATCCGGCAGCTATTCCTGTTCAGGGATATGCAAAACAACGTCATGCAGAAAAGCTGGCGCTAATTGCAAAAGAAAAATTTGACCTTATTATGATTGGTAATTCTATTACTCATAGTTTAGAGAATCCAGAATTTCAACCAATATGGAACCAGTTTTTTGCTCCTCGTAAAGCGTTGAACCTGGGCACAAGTGGTTATCGGACTGAAAACATTCTTTGGAATATTCAAAACGGAGAACTTGAAGGTCAATCGCCAAAAGTAGTGATATTGGAAATTGGCACTAATAATGTTGATGAAAAAAATTACCCAACACGCCATTCAGCGGGTCAACTTGCAGGTGGTATTGAAGCAATTATTAAAACGCTACGCGAAAAGTTACCGGACACTAAAATTATTGTTCTGCGTTGTTTTCCGGGTTGCTATGGTGGACCCAATCCAACCTCGCACCGGGCAATCCTTGAACGAGCTTCAGATAGGGTGTCAAAGCTTGCCGATGGGAAGCATATCTTCTATTGTGATGTGAACCATGTGTTTCTTAATATGGATGGATCAATCAACCATGAAGCCATGCCCGATTGGCTTCATCCAAGCCCTGCTGCAGCTAAAGCATGGGCTCAGGCCATGGAGCCTCTTCTCTGCGAACTCATGGGCGACAAATCGCTGGATACAGAAATTCCTCCAAATACAGCTATTGTGCCGGTTTCTAAACTCGAAAATGATAGTTATAATTGGTGGGAACGCCACAAAGATGTCCTTAGTATAAAGGATTCCATTAATCCTGAAATTGTTCTTATTGGCAATTCCATTACTCATTTCTGGGGAGGAGAACCCAGGTTAAAATGGGCTGATGGGAATTTACGAAACCCGAATGTCCCTAAGTCATGGGATTCGTTATTTCATAATTACCGTGTATTGAATCTTGGTTTTGGCTGGGATCGCACACAAAATGTTCTTTGGAGACTTGATCGGGGAGAGCTTGATGGACTTCATCCTCGTACAGTTATTCTAAATATTGGCACTAATAATACTAGTCAGACCCAAAATGCGCGAACGAATACAGCCCCTGAAATTGTCGAGGGCATACGAACTATCTGTTTGCGTGTCCGCTCTAAAGTACCCGATGCAAAAATTGTACTGATGGCCATTTTGCCACGGGAACAAAAAAATGATCATCCGCGACGTATATTGATAAACGAAATTAACAAACAACTTGAATCTTTTGCCAATGAACAGAAAATCACTTTTGTGGACATAGGATCAAAAATGCTTGATACGGATGGAACCTTTCTTCCCGGCTTGACTTTTGATTTCTGCCATCCCACAGAAAAAGGTTATCAAATATGGGCTGATGAAATTCGTTCGATCATTTCTGAACCTTAACATGATAAAGAATAAGATGTGAAATTTGTAAAGCACTTTAGCATTTAGATAATATAGAAAATAAAGGTTTTTAGCCTCTGCACATGTTTTTGGAATCAAACACATAATTGAAGAGAAAATCACAAAATAATAAAAGCTTCCTTGACGTCTGAAATTTATTCTAAACCAACTAAACCAATGAAAAAGTCAATCTTCAAACTAATTGTCCTTTCTGTAATAGTTATACTTTCTGTGGTTTCGTGCGAAAAAAACAGAACCGGGATAAAATCAGGTACAATCAATGTTACCGATTTTGGAGCCATTCCCGATGACGGTAAAAATGATATTGAAGCGCTGCGAAAAGCGGCGGATTATTGCCGCAACAACGAAGGATCAACTCTTCTGATACCGGAAGGAGTATATGATGTGATCGACAAGCAGGCTCAGGATATAGAATATAAATCCATTTCCGGCTTTTTTGGAAACATGCCGAGCGATATTTTATTCAAACATGAAGCGCCGTATGTAAAAGTCCTGGATTTTACCGGCTCCAGTAATGTTACAGTTGAAGCAACAGGAGCCACCTTGCTTCTTCATGGCTGGTACGAACCGGTTTCTATTATTCATAGCGAGAATTTCTTGTTGCGCGGACTCGTAATCCGTTATAACCGCCCTCCAAATACTGTGGGAAAGATTATCAATAAGCAGGAAGGTTTTTTCGATATGGAAATTGATACCTTGAAATACACCTTGTTAAATGGAATAGTCCGGGGACCAACCATGGCATATGACATCGTGAAAAATCGTGTTATTGACAATCTGGATGTTAAGGGAAGGGAAATGATCAACCGGAACACAATACGTGTAACAACCGGAAGGGCAAATGTGAAGGAAGGTGATTATTGCATCATCCGGCATGTCAACCATTATCGTCCGGCAATTATGATTAGAGACTCGAAGGAAGTAACTCTTGATTATGTAAAAATTCATAGTCAATGCGGAATGGGAATTGTCGGGCATCGGTCAAAAAACGTAACCATGAACAATTTGCAGGTTATTCCTGAGGCCGGAACTTATATTTCGACCAATACGGATGCAACTCATTTCTCCGACTGCAAGGGCGTAATTGTTTTTAATGGGTGCAAGTTTGAAGGACAAGGCGATGACTGCACCAATATACACGGTTATTACTATACCGTTTACCCCGAAAAACTACGAAATGTTGTTGAAATAAAAGTTGAAAAGGCTGATGTACATGCTTTATGGCTAAGTTATCCGGATGTAGGCGATACCTTATCCCTGGTTTCGCGCAAATCGTTGACTGTCAACAATCAATATGTTGTGAAAGAGGTGAAGGTTTCTGAGCAAGACTGGAAAGTTACGGTCACACTCAATGAAGAAATTCCGGAAAATGAAGTTGAGTATTACTTGTTTAATGAAACCATGCGACCTTCCGTTGAAATCTTGAATTGCACGGTTAGAAGTCATCGTGCCAGACCGTTTTTAATGAAAACAAATAACGTACTGATTAAGGGAAATGCAATTCAAAGCTGCACCGGTTCAGCAATTCAAATTGGTGCTGAAGGTGGTTGGCGCGAAGGTGGGCCAGTGAGTAACATTACCATTGAAGATAATTGGATACTCGATTGTGCTTATGAATGGGGTGCTGCAATTTCAGTTGGAAATTCAGGAATTTCTGAACTCTCTGATCAATCCAATACGAATATCATTATCCGGAATAATGTTATCAGGGGTGGCTGCCGTGATGCAATTTCCATTACTGATGCTAAAAATATTACAATTAAGGATAATCAGATTGCCGGAACAACGAATGCTGTTTACCTTAGAAATACATCCAATGTAAATATTAAAAGCAATGGTAATCTGCCGGTAATTGAAGAGAAAATCACAAAATAACAGAAGCTTCACTGAAGCCTATTGACGTATGAAATTTATTCTAAACCAACTAAACTATGAAAATTACTTTGAGTCTTTTTGCAACAATGTTCATTTGCTCATCAACCTTTGCTCAGATTCCTATTCTTAATGGGTATGACAGTCCTCTTCCAACGGTGGTAACTCCAGGTTTGGTCTCCTCTGATGGTGGCGTCTCAGCACCATCTGATGCTATTTCTTTGTTTAACGGGAAAGATTTATCGGAATGGACCAGCAAAAAAGGCTCTCCTGACTGGACTGTTCAGAATGGTGTGTTTACGGTCAAAGAAGGAACAGAAGACATTTTTACAAAAAAAGAATTCTCCGACTTTCAACTCCATATCGAATGGATGCATCCTGCGGATATAACAGGAGAGGGACAGGGGCGCGGAAATAGCGGAGTGTATATGCAGGGTCTTTATGAAATCCAGGTATTGGAAACTTACAACAACAATAACAGGACCTATGTAAATGGCCAGGCCGGCGCTATTTACAAACAACACTCACCTTTGGTGAATCCGCTCAGGAAACCGGGAGAGTGGAATTCCTATGATGTGATCTTTACTGCTCCAACATTCAATGCAAATGGAACATACCGGACTAATCCAAGATTAACAGTCATGGTTAATGGAATATTGGTTCAGAACAATGCAATTATCTATGGCGGAACGAATGATGATAAGATTTTTGAAAAATTAACTGGACCCATCCTGTTGCAGAATCACGGATGTATTGTGAATTACAGAAATGTTTGGATCAGAGAGTTGTAATAAAAAAAATCAAATACCAATGAAAGTAAAAAAAACAAGACGGGATTTTTTGAAAACCGGAGCAATAGGCCTTGCTGGAATAACAGTCGTGCCTAATATTGTAATGGGGAAAGGTACCGGATTTAGTAGCCGTGTATCCCCAAGTGATAAACTTAATATTGCGGAAGGCGCGGATGGGAAAGTGATCAATGTCGCATCATTCGGAGCCATCCCGGATGATGGCAAGGACCAGACCGAGGCGCTGCGTAAGGCCGTGCAGGCGTGTCGCGAAACCCACGCGTCGCGGCTCGTCTTCGCTCCGGGTCAATACCAGATCAGCGATCCCGATGCCATTAAGTTACAGGATGATGCGATTCATGGGCGGATGGGGAGGTCGGGGCATGAACTCCAAGACCGTATCTTCAACAAAGGTTTCCGCTATGTGAGCGGGCTGGATTTCTCCGGTATCCGCGACCTCACCATTGATGCCCGTGGCGCGGAGCTCCTGTGCGACGGCTGGATGGAGCCGGTATCGCTGGTGAATACCACCAACGTCACCCTTCGCGGACTCGCGATCGACTACCGCCGGCCGCCGAATAGCGCCGGCCGGGTCATCCGGGTGGGCGATGGCAACGCCGACGTGGTCTTCCCCGATTGGTGTCCGGTTGTCGAAGGCATGCTCTACCCGCGGACTCTGGACTATGACAAATCGAGCGACTCCTATGTGAGAGACGCCTCCTTCGATGTGGACCGCGCGAAGTTGATTGCCCCGCAAACGCTACGCATGCCGGTCAAGGGCGACGTGCGCGTGGGACACATCTTTTGTGGAATCCATAGCTGGCACTTTCGCCCCGCCATCCTGATCTATCAATCGCTCAACACCACCCTCGAGGACGTTTCAATCTTCGCCCAGCCAGGGATGGGAATTGTTGGTCATCTCTCGGAAAACATCCTCCTCAAGCGCGTGCGAGTCTGCCCGAAGACTCAGGATCGCTACATCTCATGCAACACGGATGCAACCCACTTTGCCACCTGCTATGGTGACCTCGTTGTCGAGGACTGCGAGTTCGCCGGCCAAACCGATGATGCGATCAATGTCCACACCTACTATCAAACGATCCTGTCGCACCAGAGCCAGAACTGCCGGATGATGCTCGACAGGCCTTTCGAAACCCACTCCGTGAAGCCCGACGTGCCGCGTCCCGGCGACCAGCTCGCGATCACTGAACGCGAGACCTTGAAGGAGGTTGGCAGAATCACCGTCACGCGGATAAACGAGGTTAATCCAAAAACATACGAAATCGACTTCGATTATTCCGGCGATCTTCCCGAGGACTATGGGAAATATGTCCTTGCCAATGTCTCCGGTCTGCCTCGACTGACCTTTCGGAATTGCAAGGTGAGAGCGCATCTCGCCCGCTCGGTGCTGGTCAAGACACGCAGCGTGCTCATCGAGGGTAACCATTTCGATGGCAGCACCGGCACCGCCATCAACATTGCCGCCGAGGGCAACTGGTTGGAAGGTGTCACCAGCGCCGATGTTATCGTGCGTGGTAATGAATTCTCCCGCAACGGTGGCGGCGCTGGAACCATCGGCGATGCCGCGGTGTTGGCGATCAATATCAACGTCAAACGCCGGGACATTTTGGTCTTGCACAAACGGATCCTGATTGAAGACAACACGATCCGTCAGCCGGAAGCTCGCTACGTGTTTTCAATCCAAGACGCGGCAGACGTGACGATCCGAAACAATATCCTCATTGATGCTCCCGCCGATGCGCTACAGGTGTCGAATTCGGTTCGCGTCCACGCCAGCGGCAACCGCGGCATGAGCGACTTTTCCACTGGCGACGGCGAACCCGCGCTGCCGCATCCCAGTGCAATGAAAAGTTAAGCCGTGAAACTGAAAAATAATTATCCAAAAACAAATGACAAAAAAGCCAGTTAAATGAAAAAGTTTAATAACAACAAAACCAATTAAAATGACAGAGAAAGAATCAAGACGAAGTTTCCTGAGGAAAGGAACAATTGGGTTGGCAGGAATTTCTGTTGTGCCCAATATTGTCATGGGGAAAACAACCGGACATTCTGACCGTGTTTCTCCGAGTGACAAATTGAATATTGCTGCGGTTGGAATTGGAGGAATGGGGCGCGGCAATATTAACAGTAGTATGACCGAGAATATAGTTGCCCTGTGTGATGTCGATTGGAGATACGCGGCCAAAACATTCAATGATTTTCCGCAGGCAAAACGGTATTGGGATTACCGCAAGATGCTCGAAGAAATGGGAAAGAGCATTGATGCCGTCATTGTTGCCACTGCCGACCATACCCATGCTATCATCGCTGCCGAGGCTATGACTATGGGAAAACATGTCTATGTTCAAAAGCCACTGACGCATACCGTATATGAATCCAGATTGCTGACCAGGTTGGCGGAAAAATACAAAGTTGCAACTCAGATGGGCAACCAGGGAGCATCCGGCCTGGGAACTAATCATACACTGGAATGGCTATGGAATAATGAGATTGGCGAGGTAACCCGGGTGGATGCAAGTTCCGATCGTCCAATTTGGCCGCAAGGATTAAACCGTCCGGAACGGGAAGATTTAATTCCTGATACACTGAACTGGGATTTATTTACTGGTCCTGCAGCCATGCGTCCATTCAATGAAATTTATCACCCATGGAATTGGCGGGGTTGGTGGGATTATGGAACAGGTGCCCTGGGTGACATGGCCTGCCATATTCTGCATACCGCTTTCGAAGGATTGCAATTAAAATATCCGACTCAGGTTCAGGG
>CAIXZF010000055.1 GCA_903923925.1 uncultured Bacteroidales bacterium | reverse complement strand
TATGCTATAATTTTCAGTGAAATTGAGTTCGGATACGTAAGCATCCTTGTTCCTTATTTTGAGTTCAATCAAAGAGCAAGGTAAAACTTTAAAGAAGTAGCCGGGTTTCATTTCCATATTTAAGGTCGCAAAATTAAAGTAAGAGTAGTTAGTAGATTTCTTCATATCATTAATAGCATAAATCGTAAAATATCCCCCTTAAAATTGAATTATTTTTAATAATAACATCTATTTATAATAGACTAATTAAAAATAAGTACTTTAATAGTGTTTAACTTGCACAATTTCAATGATTAAGGTATTAATTATATTTTATTAGGGTTAGTAAGATTAAGCGCCAAAATTCACAACTAAATCAAAGTTGAGATGACTCACGAGGGATTTTTAAAATTGTTTTTACAAAGGGTTGTATCCTAGGTATTTAATAATAAATAGCCTCAGCTTTTTCATTGAACATGCCGATTATTTTCCCAATTTGTCACTGAATCAATCGTAACCCCAAGAATTTTTGCCGCATCTCCCTGCAATAGGTATTCTTCCATTCTCTTTTTCCGGATATGCTTACTAAAGGTTATTGGATTTGCTGGACACTTAATACCCAACGATTTAGGTATGTGGTTATGGTGATGGGAGAAAGGCATCGCAAGGTTGCCATTGTAGTGCTAATTTCCTTGTATTATCAATTACTAAAGATCAGTGTAACTTGATAGGAAAGTGCTTTGAAATTAGGAACTTACCAGAGGCACAAAATAACGCAGTTGGATTAAATGATTACTTTCTCCAAATTGATTTCGAATAGATGAAATAAAAACTCTTGTTCATTAAGTCAGTCGTGATTGTATAGGAGTTTTTATTTGTGGAAACACAAACCGCAGGCCCAACCGCCAACTGCTTAGAAAATCTCCCAACAAACACCCCGGCAGAAACCTCAAATGGCGTTTTTGTTGGCGTTGGCAATCGGATTGTATTCTCAACAAGCGTTATCGGTCTGCGGGTTTACAAACTAGCCTGCTTCGGCAAAGCTTGTTATGGGTTTCGGTATCAGTTAGTTTTATAAAACAAAAACCCGGAGACATAACCAAAGGTCAGCGGCAACCGGGAATACAATGCAAATATACTATTGGAAAGGATTAAAATGACAGTTTAAAGTCAGGATGGAAGTATCTGGCAGCACCAAATTTCACTAAATCGGCAAAATGCTAGTTTTCGTTAAATTCCTTTTATCTGGATTTTAATTTCCTTTTCGATTAGAGGACTATCAATTAATCCCTGAATAATTTGTTCTAAATAAGCTTCCTGAAGCTGTCCCTTTATTTTCAAATCGCCAGATGTATATAGCGTCTTTAAATTTTCTTTGGAATACTGAAAAATTTCGTTGCAATTTACAGCGGATTCTACTGTCAGTCCATTATCAGTATCCGGATTAATGAATACTAAGGTACTCATTGGTAGTTTCTTAACTGCAATATATCGTATTTTGTTCTCAAGACGGGAAGTCGTTGATGCCAATAACACAATCTCCTTATCTGTTACTTTTACAATCACATGATAATGAGGTAATGGGGAATGTATTATTGAATCGTTATGAAAGTAGAGAATGGTGCCGGGAGTGAGAGCGTGTTGTACAAAGAAATCGCCAGAAAATTGAATCATGCTAGATTAATTCTAATTCCTCTCTTTCTTCATACGCCTCTTTAGAGAGCGAAAGATCTTCCTCGTCCATTTTAAACAAATTCTCTGTTTCAGAATCTATTTGCTTAAAAAAGTCAGCGATATTAATCTCGAATCTTGATCCTAAACCCATATTTATGGATTTTTCAAATTTTTTCCATTCAGGAAATTGATGTGATAGTTCGGAAAGATCGTACTGCGTATAGTCCCCAAAGTTGTTGTATGTAGTTTCAAGACTTTTGGTGTCTGTCTCTGAGAATACGTTAAAATCAACATCGTTTGAGGAAGTAAAACTATGTTTATCAAGAGGTTTTATAAATAAATCCCTGTATTCCAGTTCTTCAGAAGCCAGAAACTCAGAATCCAATTCAGCCAAATCTTTAGTATTTGAGGGTACAGGGCCAAATTTCATTGCATAATAAATGTCATTAAAAATCGGCCTGCCATACCTGCGGAGATGATCCCTGTTTGAAAGCCAAACTAATTTAATAGCCTTCATTTTATTGATGGAGCCACCTTCATGAACAGCAAAAAAATTAAGAGCCTGTACAGCCTTTCTGTAATTAAATCCGCTCACTTCTTTTGATTAAATTGTGAAAATGTATATACTTAAGAAACAATTAACTACTACAAAAATACGACATAATGAGGAATTTTGATCAAAAAGCAAATTAATATTAACCGCCAATGGTTAATTCCTTATTCTTTGTCTCCAAATCGACTTACTTATCGACAGGTACAAGTCCTTATTTATTGCATCATAATTAACGGAATATGCAGTATTTTGTTTTAAAACCAGAATAACCGGCCCAATCCCAACCCTCTTCTCAAACCTCCCAATAAACACCCCGGCAGAAACCTTAAATGGCGATTTTGTTGGCGTAGGCGACCGGATCGTATTCTCAATAAGCGTTATCGGTCTGCGGTTAACAAACTCCAGCCTGCTTCGGCAAAGCTTGTTCTGAGTGACAGTATCTGTCAGCTTTATGAAGGCGCCGGTATCATCTTTAAGTATCCGAACATAGACCTGCCGATAAAAATATTCCTTCAGGATGGCCTGGGTGTCAACCTCGTGATACTTCCACCGGGTTGAACCGGTGTCTATGAAGTGGTAACTGCCGGTATCCCGGAAAGTTATTTCAGGAACGGGCAGTTCTGAAATAACCGGCGTGGTATCTCCTGGGATAATGGTTGTGGTGGTTGTACTCACGAAACTTTCTTTAAAGTGGCGGTGTACGAAGTAGGCAATTACAAGTCCGATAAGAAGTCCGGAAAAGAAAAAGTATGCTATCTGTTTGAAGGTCATGGTGATACTATTTTAAAATGCAATGTTCTGCTCTGTTAATCCATCCCTTGAGGAATTCTTCCAGGGATGCCTTTTTCTTGACCAGTAGCCGGTAAAAATCTTCACGTTCCATCCGGTACAAGGTTGGGAAGCTCTGCCAGTCGGCCAGGTTGGTGAAGTGGATCGTGTTGGGACCCATTTTGCCATCGGGTTCTATTTTCAGAAGCTGCTGTAATGTTTTAATCGCCCGGTAACACCCGGCATTTACGCCGAAGTCGTAAACCTGAATGGCCAGGGCAGCATTTGTAAAGTCAAATCTTCGAATCGAGCCAATTCAACACCATCAACGAGGGTATATAAAATCAGCCCTATTTGCAAATTAGGCTTATCCAGAATTTCTGTAGAAATCTGAAAGAAAACCGGATTTGCAGCCGGCACTATTGCGGGAGGAAAAACCTCTACTTTGATAGCCATTGAATTTTATTGTAAATGTTGACCAATAGTGACATAGTTCAAAGGACTGTTAGAAACTTGTATCCGCTTTCATATGGTCAAATGACTTTTTTGTTTGTTCGTACTCAGACCAGACAAACTTTGAACTGATCCCGGATTGAAGTGTCGTGTTCAGGGTATCCAGTACGGCTATTTTCTTGGTAAATGCAACCAAAACCTGGTGTAATTCCGTATCTGATTTGTCAATTCGGGCTGATTGGGTTTGTTTGGTTACCTCGACAATAAACTCCTGCAAGAGTGCTTTGGTTTTCTGGTAAGAGTCTTCGGATGCCTGTTTTTGTGGAGCTGTACGAATGGCTTTTTCGATTAATAAGGAGTTGAAATTCTTCGCTAAAGAACCCTTTGGAATGGAAAAAGAAGCCCTTTGTTTTGATGCAGATTCCGTCAAACCAATGACAGAATTCTCGTCAGTTTCGCTGGCAATTATTTTCTTTCTCCATACAGACCTCCTTGAAATTTCGCTCTCGGATTCGATCAAAGATTGATTATTTACTGCGATATTTTCATTCACCAGGGAAAGACTTTTCTGTAAAACACTCACCTCTTTTAATGAGATGTGGTACTGCTCAACGAGCGAACTGCTGGCTGAAAGCTGAGTGTCGATCATGGAAATATCCTGTTCCAGGGTTTCTTTTTTGCTGCTTAGTGTCTTGACTGTTTCAACGGCTTCTGAGTGGTTTTGTATCAGAACATCAAGGCGTTGAACCTGTCGGCTTAAAGTAGTTTTCTTTTCAATGATGGCACTTAGCTGAACCTCAGAATATTGTTGTTTCGTCAAATTTTGTTCAATTAAATTGATCTCTTTTAACAGGCTTTGCTTTTTCTCCTGGTACTGTTTGATTCCGCTTAATGAATTTGTTTGAATAAGAATTTCTGAATCGAGGCGTTGAATCTTGCTATTTAATGTAGACTTTCGCTTCAATAATGCTCTGTTTTCCTCATTTTCTGACTCAATTGAGCTGATAATCGAATCAATCGAATCAGACGAGTCAATTCGTTTTTGAATTTTGATTCGGTCTTCCAGAAGCTCAGATTGCTTAATTAAAAGCTTCTTTCGGGTGGAAATTTCTGAGGCAGAAATTCTCAATTCTTCAGAATTGCTGACTTCAGTTCTGGTAGAATTTGATGTTTGATATTGAGTCCTGCGGTCAAGAAATGACATCGTATTTGCCGTAAAATTTTCCTTAAACATTTGCCTTGGGATGACATAACCCGGCTCCTGAAAACCACCTTCGGATACATCATGCTGCTGACGTTTCTGTTCCAAAAATCCAACCAGCCGATGCACCTGAGGATCACGAAGCATTTCATCGGTGATCACATATTCGTTCTTATGCACGACTCCGGCAACCTCATCCGGATTACCAAAACCGGTGTATCCTCCATCTTTAAACTGCGGTGGTTTTTGTGCAGTGATGACTGCAAGCTGGGCAATGGTTGAAGCAATGGAAGCTGCAATTAAAATGATGGTTGAAACGCCGAAATCTACTTTTGGGGTCGTTGCCCAAATGTTGGTGACAGCCAATGCTCCGTTTATGATGGCCTGAACTTCGGCGGCTTTCTGATTTTCCTTCCAGGCCTTTGTCTTGGCTGCATTTTCCAGGTTGGCATACTTTTCCTCAATGGCTGCTTTTTGCGCTTCGGTCAGTTTCTTATTGGAAAGCTCTTTCTGCTTTTGCTTATCCAGGCTCGCAATTTGGGCATCCTCACTTGCCTTTCTGTTTCCATTGGATATGGTGAAAAAGGTATCGGCCATGAGCTGCGTTTCAGCAATCATTGCTTTGCTTATTTCCCGCTGGGTCTCAAGGGCCTTATTCTTTTTGTACTCTTCGGTCTCATCAGTCATGGCAAAGATGATCTGCTGGGTTTGCAGTTCATTCCCGGTGGCATCTTTGAGCAGTTTCTTGTACTTGTTTTCTATTCGGGCAATTTCCTGTTCATCATGGGTTTTTCCTTTTGCTTCCGCTTTAGCACGGATGCCGCTGAGCGCCAGTTGAAATTTCTCTTCCTCATCCCGAAGCCTGTACTTTTCTTCCTGTGCCTGCAAACGCCTGAGATTGGCCGCATCACCTTCAATACGCTGCGCATAATCAGAGCGGTCTGCATCGAGTTTCTCGGATTCGTTGATGTACTCAATCTGAGAAATCAGGTTCGCGTTGTACTTGCGATCCAGTGCTGCCTGCTGCTCATCGAAGGCAAACTTTACGGCCTGCGTTTGCTCCTCAATCTGCTCATCATACGCCTTGTTCACGTTGTATTGCTGCTGCTCGGCAGAAACCATCCGGGCAACCCTCAGTTTTTCATGAAGGTTCCAGATATCCTGGGCAAATTTGCGCTCCCGCTCAAAAAGAAGGTTCTTAATCACATCATTCTTCTGGACTTCCAGGTTCTCTACATTGTCCTTAAGAACCTTAACCTGGGAGGGTTTCAGAGCAGATTCCTGCTCGTAAAACCTTCTGGCTTTTTGAATGAGGATATCGTACTTGGTCTCCACATCTCGGATTTCGCGCTGGGTCTCGTTGAGTTTTTTGGAAAGGTCTTTCTCTGCAATCTTGCGGATGTCTTCCTGCAAATCGCGAAATTGTGTCAAAAGCTTTGCGTTATGATCGGCGCTGGATTTCTCATCCCGTTCCCGGGTTTCCAGAATACGGGTAACCTCCCGAAGTCTGAGGGTATCCGATTTGTAGATGTTCTCACCCAGTGCCAGCAGCCGGTCCTTTTCCGCAGTTAACTCTTCTTTTGTTAGAAGGTTTATTGCCTTGGCGGCAGTATAGGTATGTACCTCACTCTCCTCAGAAACCTTAGTCTGGTCCTTGGCAAGTTTTAATAATGCTTCTTTTTGCTTAACAAGCGTCGCATCTTCTTCTGCGATGTTCTTGCGGACAGATGCCACGCTATTGGCTGCAAAGGTTGCCATATCACCAAGTGAAGTGATCATATTCCCGGCATCCTGCATGAAGGTGGTACTCACATTTTCTCCTGCAGCCAGGTCGACTCTTCGTTTTGCAATTTCTGCCAGCTTTTCATTGATGGCGACCATGGTTGCTTTCTTTTCGAGAGATTTAACATACTCGTTAATGCTTTCTGTAGACTCGAGGGTTTTGATATTCTCCAGGGTAATGTTGCCCAGGTACTCCGGAGAGATCTTGTTTAGCTGTTCGATGGCCTCAAGCTTTTGTTTCTTGGTGGCATGTTCATCCTTGGTGACTTCAATCAACTCCTCGAGCTTGAGCTTTTCTTCTACGATGTCCTTTTTTGCCTTGAGAGAAACATCAGAAATTGCTGAATTCGCATCTTTTGTCCCGGATGCCAGCAGCATAAATCCGGCAGCCGCTGCGGTGATCAACCCGATGATGAATCCCCAGGGCGTTGCTTTTGTAGCGACATCCAAGGCAATTGTAGCTTCTGTGGCAGCTTCCATGGCAAGGGTATCTACAACGGTTGCTCCGGTTTTTCCAACAGTGGCCCCGGTATAGGCTGCATAGGAAGTAGCAGCCGTAAAGTTCTCTGCTGCAACTGCCTGTGTTGAAACAGCAGCTGCAACTTGCGAGCG
Source organism: uncultured Bacteroidales bacterium (assembly GCA_903923925.1). GTDB lineage: Bacteria > Bacteroidota > Bacteroidia > Bacteroidales > CAIXZF01 > CAIXZF01. Next base: position 7,199 of record CAIXZF010000055.1, on the reverse strand, counting down.
GGTAAACAAACCGGTTACAGCAGCATAGGTTCCCCGGATGTTTGTGGCCAGGGCTTCAGATGCTGAAATCGACATCAAAACAACCTTGTACGCCACAAAGCCGGCAGTCATCACGGCCATAATTTTGGCCATATTGATCACAACCTGGAAGTTGTCTTTAATGGCATTCAGCATCCGGATGGCTCCGGTGATCATGGATGAAAAGTACCCGGTATTGTCATCAACAAAAACATTACCCGAGGTGATCTTCAGGTAAAGCCAGGCCTTGGAAAGCAGGTTTAGTTTGCCTTCCATGGTCTCCATTTCAGCCTCGGCCAGACCTTTGTACTTTTCGCCAACCAGGTCAATCATGGCACCATTGTATAACTGCTCTTTGGTTAAATCCTTAAACGATTTTTCTAACCTGGTAAGTCCCTTGCCTAAGCGGCCTTCCATCGTGGCATCCAGTTCCTTAACAGATGTAATGAGGTCAGTCTTGTTAAGGGTGGCCAGCTGGGTGCCGGCATTGATGGTCTTTTTAATCTGTTCAGCGGTTCTGCCTTGGAGCGACAGAAACTGTTCAGCTTCTTTGAAATCCTTCAATGAAAATAGGGTAGTGCCGGCCTTTTGCTTTGCCAGGTCGATCAACTCTCTGTATTTTACCTTGTCACCTTCCACAGAATGCATCAATAAGCGGTTGGCATCCTGCATTTTAACTGCTTCGTCAACACCTTCTTTAATGGATTCTTTAAAGCCATCCCACATGGATTCCAGCGATTTACTGGCAATAGCACCCAGGGTGACAGCGGCAAACATTTCATGGAACATGCCTTTTGCCGTGGTGGTAGTGCCTCTCAACTCTTTCATCCGGGCATTAACATCTGAAAGTTCGCCTTTGAGTTTGTTAAATTCAGTGGTGCCTGGGGCCATATGCAACATCACAGAATTCAGATCCCGCTGGTGGTTTTGAAGCTCCTTCAAGGTCATGCCGGTAATGCTGATTTCTGCCTTTACCTTGGCGATGTTCTCCCGGATAGTTTCCATCTCCTTGGATTTCTTCACCCATTCATCAGATCCCTTGGGCAGCTCTTTGAGTTCTTTGCCTGATGATTTCAACGCTTCATCCAAAAGGCGTAAACTCTTGCGAGCCTGGTCGTTGTTGATAATGATTTCTAACTGAACTTTATCGACTTTAAGGCTCATGGTTAAGGTTTGACAGTGTATTGTAAGTAATCCGAGATGTGTTTACGCTCGCGGTAGGTGAATTCATGCATGAGGATGGCAATCAGGGTATTGAGCGAACCATAGGCGGTCCGGGCATACCACTGGGTATTCCGTTTTCCGGTTTTGTGGCCTTTATGGTTGTATTGAATATTGGCCCTGGCCTTATTAAAGTGCTTGGTATTGCTGGATTTGTTATTCCGGATTTCTACAGCCCTGCCGTAAGAAAGAAAACTGATCTGCAAAACGGGGTTAATCCCGTAGGCAGTGGTTTTGTTATGAAGCGATTGTAAAAGGGCACCGGATTTTATTAACGGCTGTTTCTTGTTAATGATCTCCTTAGCAAGCAAGCCTGACAGGTATTCACCATGTTGGATAAGTACACCTTTGATCCATTCTAATTCCAGTTCGCTGAATTTTCCGTCCATTCAGCAATGTTATTGATCCTTCAAAGGACTGGAAAGGACAATTCACCACGTCTGCAATTCTGCTTTATTAGTAATTATTCAAAAATATTAATTTCAATATTCCACAATTGTTAATTAATATTATATGTACAATTAAATGTGTCGCAGCGGATCCTGATAGTATCTGGATTGCTGCCAGGCACTAGAAGATTAGTTTTTAATAAAGTTGCCCTAAATATGCCAGATACAGTCCTATTAGTAGGGCTAATATGAACCCGGATATAATTGTTAATAGAATCTCGCTCTATTACAGTTGAGGACTCATAAATCACATCAGGATTTGAATAACAACAAACTTTCATGTAGTTAATATTCCCTATGCTATCAAAATCACCAATTGAATGTAAACTATATGTGCCAGACTCTGCACGAGGAATTGAAATATTAATTGGGTAATAATAATTAAAATTCGAATCAGAACTATTCAAGTCAATAAATAGACGAGGATTTTTCAAGGATTTTGAAGCCTGTAAATATTTAATAATCATTGCGTCATTTACTATAACCTTTGTACTGCATTGCCAGTCATAAAAATCAGGTCTGAAGGAATTACTATCAGGCACCTCTTTATCTATGCAGGAATACAATAAGACGAAAGCAGATATTAACAGTATAACACCACTATTCTTCATTATTTTAATTTTAATAGTGAATAATTTTGGAATATCTGTGAAGTTTTTACACTTATGATGTAATAACCGCCTTTAAATTTTGCTAGGTCAAGGTAAAAAGAATTAATTCCTACACTCAAATGCTCAATTTGGGTATCAATAATTTTCTGCCCCAGAGAATTATAAACTTCATATTCAAGCAGATCATTTTCACTTGATGATATGCTTAATTCATATATACCATTACTAGGATTTGGGTAGATACTGACTTTTTTATTATCTGATTCATTTTCTAAAGACCCTAATTTTTGTCCACCTCCACATATCGGCACTAAATATGAGCCAATTTGAGTTAGAACTAGATTATTTGCATCAGTAACAATAACTTTCAAAAAGCCTGTTACTGGGTAGTTTGAATGGGAAATTACTGGTAGCATTATCCCGCTTGAAATAGCTCCAGGAATAACAGTGAATGTCATTCCATTATTGCTTTTATACCATTGATAAGTGTAGGGTGGGGTACCGCACGAAACATCAACATTGGCGTATACACTATGATGGCAGGGTTCAACATCGTTGACCGTCAGATCAATATAGAAAGGAATAGTTTCTGTAAAATAGTCTCTTACAATACTCTGAGTTTCATTTAATTTTCTCGCGTTATCTGCCTTGTTTGCTATGCCAGTTGCTAAATGGTGACTTCCATAATTTACATTTGGGTTGGAAAAGTGTTGAACTTGAGGCGCATTGTAACCATCGCTATAGGCCATGATCGTACGGTTATAATAATACTTGTAACATAAACACCATAGGTTCCACTTTTTATAATAGAAAATGTGACCATGTGCATATCCGCTCGGATCGATTAAATCATTGTCTGGATCATGTAAAGCTCCTAGTAAATGCCCGATTTCATGTGCAAATGTATATTGTGGAGCATTAGCTATTTGTACCATTGCATAAGCGTGGTTTGAAGTTGGAATTTGATAATTTGAAAATGCCATACCAATGGTATTGCCATAGTTCCCATTGGTTAGTAATACGATAATGTCAGCATGATAATTCGGATTCGCCCTCAAAGCTTCAAGAGTTGCCTGATTGTTATTGTAAAAAATATTTAAATCATTTGCCATATCTGAACCTTCATGAAAAGTGAAGGGTAAAACCCCAACTATATAAGAATTATATGCTCCACCAATATTACTATTGTTCCATGCTCCCTGCATACTCGTTAAGGATAACGCTGCTTGGGCTGCGGGAGTAATACCGAGTTGTTGGGCTTTTACCTGGGCTGCATCAGTATAAAGAACTAATATCCTTAAAGCATGTGATTGACAACCACCTTCTGTCCGAACTGTTGTTGTATCGATAATTGAATTTTCCTCCTTTGTCGATAATCCGCACCAACTGTTTACTGGTCTTAGTTTATAGATAATTTGAATGTCTCCAGTAAGATCTATGATTGAATACTTGTCCGATCCAATAATGAGTGCCCCGTATTTTTTATTATCCATTGCGACAATTGATAATGAACCGGATGAACAATTCTTCAATGAAGAATCCTCTTTGTAAAATAAAGTATCTTCCGGCACAAAATCAATATCTGTGGAATCCATCAGTATTCCAGAATATGTATAATCAGTATCGTTATGATATTTACAGAAAGAAACCCTGAAAGTTACTTCAGGACAAGGAAGAAAAGATAATTTAATTCTAAGGAACCCTTCATTCTTAGGATCAGAAAGACTATCAATGTGCACAAAATAAATATGTGATCCAGAGTCAAGATGAGCATTGACTGTATCATAAATGCTTTTTTGCTGTGTCGTTAACTGAGAATAGGAAACTGTTGATTCTGTCAAGAAATCAATCGTTTGGGCTGATAATGAATTGTATAACGATACATTTAAAATCAGAACACATAAATAGATCAATTGAAGGTGTAGATTTTTTTTCATGGCTAAAAATGTTGTTAATTTTTTGAAGTCTAAATGCTATAATTGATTTAATATTTTATAAATTTCCCCTGACCAATCGCCTTTTTATCGCTACTCGCCTTGTAAATGTAGATACCTGGCTTTAAATCTGATATTGGTAAAATATTATCGGTTGAATATAAGAAATCTTCCTTAACTGTCTGCCCTAGATTATTAATAATTGATATAAATGGATGATCGTATTTAGGATTAATAATAATTTTAATTAGGTCTGAAGCTGGGTTTGGAAAGACCCAAATTGCTTTATCCTTAGTAAGCCCAATCTCTGGAATACCGGTTAGACTACAATTCGAATCAAGTTTTAACACAAATATGTCATCTTGATGATTTCCAGGTAGTAAGTAATCAAATCGATACCCAGTCAAAAAAATTCCGCCGTCAGAGGTTGGTATTGTATTCATAGGAACATAGAAAGCATCGCCCCCGAATAAATAATGATTTATCACATTTAAATTGGGGTTTAATTTTTCAACCAAAATCCAGTCAGGTGAGCTTTGCCACGGAAATTGCAAAGGGTTTACATTATATGTTCCTGTTACAAATATATTGTTTGAACTTTTAGCAACATTTTCGACACCAGAGGCTGAAAGAAGGGTGTCTTGATTTAACGAAATGAAAACTTGATTTAAAATGCTATCTTGGTTATTTAATTTAGCAGTAACAATATGTTGTAGCGGCAACGCAGCTGTTTTACAAGTAGCAGATATAATATATGTTGTATCGCTATCATTTAATAGTGTTGCCTGGCTGACAAAATAGTTTGGTAATGATTTGGAATTAAGAAGATTAAGATTTTTATCAAAATTTACAATGTTACATCCAGTTGTGCCAGGAGTTATTGACTCCCCAAAATACGATACTTTTATTTGCGAATTACCAGATATGTATATCAAGTTAAATGGAATTCGAGCATAAGGCCCAGTAGTAGAATATGATGCGAGACTGTCTAAATTACTGTTAAATTTTGTCAAACAGAACTGGCTGGGAAAACCGCTAATTGAATAATCAATAGTAAGAGAAAGCAAATAAATCAGACTATCGTTAATAATAATTGCATGTTCTGGCGTAATAAAAATATTTTTGGGTAAATTAAAATATTTTATCGAAACAAAACTAAGTGGTTGAGTTATTATTTCCGATATTGCTAATTGGAAATAACTATCAGCGCCAGCTACAGAATCTCTCATTCCAAATAATAAATAGTGACCTGGATTAAATGGTTTTTCGAGTATCTCACTATTATTTGCAAAAATTGATTCTATGGAATCAGGAGTCAGAAGTATTGAGCCCTCTGTCCCGTCATTATGTATTATTTTTACAAAACCTCTCATAAAATCATCTTGATTTGTGTTGCTCTGATATCCAGAAATTAAATAATCTCCATTGTTAAGTTGAGTAGCAAATACGGCTCTTTCATGGATATTAGTTTGGTAAAAATTGAAAAAACCTTGTTGAGCATTAACCTCATCAAATAAAAAAAACAAGGAAATTATAATAAAAACTTTCTTAGCTGTCATCATACTTTATTTATAAACATAGAAACCGTCACTTTACTAAAATGACGGTTTCTACTGAGGTTATTAATTCTCGTTTTTGGGTTGAAAGATCCCATAATACAAACCGTATACATGATATAATGCGGTATATCCATTGGGGTACATATAATCATTCCAAACGTCTACTTTATCGAATGTTTTGTTAGCTGGCTTATTATCAAGTTTAATATAATCAAACTTACTGAGATAATAATTTAATTCGTCTGGGCCTAAGCATGGTTGTTGCCAGCCACTTGGAGCAGGGCTATTATGAGTTTCCATAAATATCATACTTTGACAATACGGTCCAGGATTGTTTGGAGAATCAGGATAATGAGTGCCGTATTGATTTATGAGGTCCACATCTGTAAATGACCCAGGTTCAGTAGCTACAATTGGGTGGTTAAATTTTGACTCTAAAACATCTGAAGCACCTAATTGACCTTGATATAATCCATTGCATTTACCCATTTGATCTCCCCATTTCCAGTAATCTTCTGATCCAAAAGCAACATAATTACCAACTAACTTAAATCCACCCAATACTACCAATTTCATAGTAACATTCCCTGAGGCTTCAGTTGTTCTGTTCAGTGAAATGTCGACAATTTCAATTTTAAAGCTAGTGTCTGTAACCGAGGACTTAAAATTATTAATAATAGTGTTAAAATTGCTATAAACTGAAGCTAAGTTAGTAACTGACACATTTCCGCGCGAACAATCAATTTTTATCGAATCCTCAATTTTAATAAAATTGGTTCTGTCATGTTGATTATTTGCATCTTCAAAATTAATTAAAGCTTCAACGTACCAAACTGCACTATCAAGTGAGATGATTTCTGAACTCTTTTGACCTAATTTATCTTTAAAGGATAGGAGTTGATTTTTAATGTGTTTTTGAGAAGGTGAAGTGGGAGCGCTTTGGTTGGGAGCATCCTTCTTGCACGATGGTAAAATGAATGCCAGGCAAATCAATATGCCGAACATCTGTCTAAATAATTTTCTCATAGTTATATAATTTCAAATTAGTACTAAAAACAAATTGGATAAGCCAGGATTGAAGTTCATTATCCTGAAAACTGTTAACGTGGTCGACAGTTTGAAATTGAATTTGTTATCTTTGCAGGCCTTCTTCGGGTTTTGGGTTAGTATTCGGTTAACTTGCCAGTTAATAGTAGTCATCCTCCCGGAGGAGGTTTTTTTAGGATGGCCAGTCCCTTGTGCATATGGTGAAATCCCTCTTAAAGTTATGCTATAATTTTCAGTGAAATTGAGTTCGGATACGTAAGCATCCTTGTTCCTTATTTTGAGTTCAATCAAAGAGCAAGGTAAAACTTTAAAGAAGTAGCCGGGTTTCATTTCCATATTTAAGGTCGCAAAATTAAAGTA
>CAIXZF010000054.1 GCA_903923925.1 uncultured Bacteroidales bacterium | reverse complement strand
TACTTTAATTTTGCGACCTTAAATATGGAAATGAAACCCGGCTACTTCTTTAAAGTTTTACCTTGCTCTTTGATTGAACTCAAAATAAGGAACAAGGATGCTTACGTATCCGAACTCAATTTCACTGAAAATTATAGCATACCTCTAAGAGGGATTTCACCATATATAATAGGGACTGGCCATCCCAAAAAAAACTCCTTCGGGAGGAATGCACCTAATAACTTCTAAATTAACGGAACATTAACTTAATTCCCAGAGAAGGCGTAAAAAAGTAATACAAATTCCGGTATGATCATCAAAGAATGTGATTTTGGGGTTGCAATACGTGACCTCGTTCGGCGGTGGTTCCAAAAAATATTTACTTGGGCACTTGACTACGAAAGTGGAAAATCAACAATTACTAACATTTTAATTCACAATCACTTTCACCCTTACTAACATGAAAAAAATATTTTCCTCAAGTTCTTTTATTCTATTTGTTGTGTGCTTTATCAGTATGCTTCTAGTCCTCTCATGCAAGAAGAAAGATGAACAGATCGGTCAGAATGGTCAGATAGGTCAAATACAGCAGGTTAAATCCTGCAGAAACCCAAATAACCCGTATGATAGTCTTGCTTCTATCCATAATGTGGAACTCTCATATTTAATTACGCATGCTACATTACCGATAGGTAGAATGAGTTATGTATTCGCAGAATTTGATACCTTATTTAAATGCAAAACACCTTCTTGGTTTTATCATGATTCGACATTTCAAAAGCTAATAACAGAATCTCAAAATGCAAATAGTATTCATGACTTCTTGACTAACGGGAGCTATATGTCATCTTTAGGTATTGCATATTCTGACACCATAGATGCCAAAATGGCTCTTTTCGTGCCAATTGATTCTGCTAATTTCTTTAATGAAATAATAAATTTAGAAACAAGAATAAGCTCAAACACTTCTCTCAACTCTCAAGATAAAAAAATTCTCTTGATGGAAGCAGCTATTTCGCGATATAGTGCTTCATATTGGAGTAACTCGAGGAATCAACAATTATGGGATTTGCGTTATCCATGGGGTCAGTTATTGGGTTCTGATGCACATGATGCAATGGTTGGTGGTTTAGCAGGAGCTGCCGTTGGAGGCACTGTTACTCTTGGTACATGCACTGTTCCTGCATGGGTCGGTGGAGCAGTAATAGGGGGAGCTGGTGGTTCAGCTGCATATGCATTCGGGTATGCTACTGGGTGGTGGTAAATCGTTTCCTAACTAACCTAACTTCAATAAATTGAATATGCAAAACAAGGTTTTAGTATTTATTGGTATTTATTGCTTCATTACAATGATTATTGGAGCTACACTCCTAAAATATTTCATTGAAAAATCGTTATTTAACGATTTCCTAGTTACCGCATTATTTGCACTTGGCGGTATAATTATCGTTTTAATTATAAAATTCAGAAGAAGACAAAAATCACAAAGTAAAGTAGAGTAACTTTAGCTAAAAATATCTCCTTCAGTGATTAGTTTTTCTAATTATTGAAGGAGATTATTTACTTGGGACTACTCATATGCTCAACCCCTAACTGCTGATCAACTGCCCCCCGTTATGTGTACCGTCCCGCTACGCTTTTTTCTTCCGGCATCTTGCCGTGGCTTTATTTTATTGTATTCCATCCCCCTATTTGCCATTTCCCTGATTTCTACCCCCTGTTGGCCATCCTCCACTTCTCCAATCTCCACTGCAGTAAATTGGATCAACCATATATTTAGATTGATCTCTTGCCGTAATTGTAAAACCAGATCAAGATTATGGCAATCAGATAGTTATTGTGATTAGATTAAACCGGGCGAAATCTTGTTAATTAAAATGGCTTATCCGGGGATGGCAAATTCCAAGGGGATTATTGCCCAGGAGACACATATGTATATTTAGTAGTGTATAAGGATCCCTCTAATATCTTGCAACAAAAAGTAGGAAGGGTTACCATAATAAAATAGAGGTACCACTAATAACTTGATTTTGAAAATAAATTCAAAATTCTTATGTAATTAATACGAATTACAAATCGAATCGCTGATGATTTGAATTGTCCTTTCCTGTATTATTAGGGATCCATACCATTGCTGAATGGACGGAAAATTCAGCGAATTGGAATTAGAGTGGATTAAGGGTGTAATCATGCAATTTTGAATACTTAATAACCCAATTTCGCTTTTTTTATCTCCAGAAATAAACTATAATCGGGCAATCTAAAATAATTGAGGAACATCAAATTCACTTAAAATCAGATCTTTATAAATTTAGCAGCATTAGCTGAGCGACTGTCTTCAATTCTGATGAAATAACTTCCTGCCCTGAGATCAGCAATATTAATCCCATTCTCAAGAATATCCTGAATATTGCCACTTAAAACAATATGCCCTAAAATATCAAGGACTTCATAGCGTCCAAGCGGCATTGTGCCGGGAAATGTCAGGGAAAGTCTGTCAGTTGCCGGGTTCGGAATGATGGTAAAAGTTGCGGCTGTGTTGTTTTCCGGAATGCCGACAGGCAGTTCTGTATATCTTACCAGGTAACCATTGCCTGTTTGTGTGTTTGACATTGGCGGGGCGTTAAGAATATACGTCAAAGAAGTTGGATCAAAATCAACATTTTCGTTGAATTCGCCACTAATGTAGATTTTGCTGTTTGCGTAATAAAGGTTATGGGATTCAATGTCACAACCATTACTTCCGATACTGGTATACCATAGTAAAGTGCCTGTGGGTGAATACTTTCCGAAATAATCGTAATAGCCATTTGCATTTAAGGTTGCTGTTGTTGCGCCCGGGTCCATATCTACATGGCCTGAAAAAGTTCCATAGATATAGATCTCATTATCTTCATTAACAGCAACAGATTCTGTATAGCTCGCGAAGTCTCCATGGAGGGAATGTGCATACAGGTAATTACCCAAGCTATCGTACTTAGCAAAAAATCCTTCTCCAGAACTAGCGGTCATGGTTAAGAACTGCAGGTTTGGGGAAGGGTCAAGGTCGATGGTGCCGGTATAGCCACCTACAAGAATATAACTATCGTTATGGTCGTTGACCATTCGCAAAGGTTGCACCTGCGACTGGTATCCTAAGCTGTCGAAATGCTTGCTCCAAAGCAAAGTACCTGTGGAATCATACTGAACCATTATCATTTCTCGAGGATTGTTTGCATAATAATGGGTTGTTGTGTTATTTAATGGAAAATACACTTCAGTGGCAAAAGCTCCTACCAGTCCAAGTTGATACTTTGAATTCATACACAAGCTAGTGGAATAGTTACTTCCACCAGCCCAATTCTTCCCCCAGATAAAATGGCAATCCGGGCTATATTTTGCAAGGAAAGTATTCCCGATGTTATTCGGAGAAGAAATATAAAAATTGCCAGAATAAGGATCCAGGTCAATACCACCATCTGATGAACCTGAAATGTATAAGTTATCCAGGGGATCAATCTGCAGACCCTCAGCTGATCCCCCATGCCCACAATCCAGGGTATGAATCCATTCGAAGTTACCATCTTTCGTATATTTCACGATAAAAGGATTGCAACTTGATGTTCCGCTGCAATTGATCCAGGTTGTATCGGGTTTACGGATATTAACAATTGCATTGTCATAGAACGTTCCAACAGCGATTACATCCCCATGTGAATCAAGTTTCAGATCATTACCATAGGATAGTCCAACGGTTTGGTAAAACTGCCGGGCCCAGGCAAAACTTCCGTCAGCATGGTATTTTGCAAGGAAAAAGACAGGAATGTAACTTCCGCAACCAATAATGGTGGTATCCGTTGGAGAAGGGTCCAGGTCCATATAACCGCTTAAAATGCCTGTTACATAAACATTGTTCGCTGAATCGGTAACAGTTCTCCAGAATTCCGAGTCGCCATTGGTGCAGTGGTTTGGATCCCCGAACGAGTAGCCCCAGTCAACGGTAATTTGTCCCATTGCGAAGATGCTTAGAAAACTGAGAAATAATGTTAAAAATAGGGTGGAGATTTTCATGTCTGATGCTGCTAATGAGTGAGTACAGTTTTTCCAAGGTAGCAAGCTAAGATAATAGAAATTATTTACTTAATATAAGGTTTAATTTGTTGTGTATGCCCGGGTTCGCGGATGTAATTTACTGGCAATTAAAAACATCACTATCCATTCAAGTTTATTGGATAGATTTTTGAAAATAAACATACTGTTAAAGAAGGAATAAAAGGTATGAGAACCTGGTGGATTTTCAGAACAAAGCTTAATACTATGTATCCGATGTGTTAAATAAATGTTAAAACAGGTACCTGAATACCAGAATTAATTTAATAAGTCGTACTTTTGGTTACGACAAGATGAGAAAGTTTATCACTATATCGGTTGCAATGTTATTATTACTGGGGACTATCGGACCTAGTATTAACTTGCATTACTGTGATGGGAAGGTTTTTGATTTCTCAATATTACATAAAGCTAAGGCCTGTTGTGGTGGACATTGCCCAAAATGTAAAGATGTCACTGCTTTATATAAATTGAAGGACAATTTTGAAAAGCAATCGATCAAGATTGCCTCTCCCCTGGCTTCTGACTTTGTTGTACTTGCAGCAGAAAATATTTGTATGTCGCTATCTGTGTTTTCGGTTCACAGTTTCACAAGCACACAACCACCTCCTTTAAACCGAACTTCATCTGCCTTCACCATGGTTTTCCGGAATTGAATTAATTCGCTGATACTGCATACTCAACTGAATTGAATGCTCCAGCATTGGTGGTAGTTTCGGTTGTGGTAGTATTATGCTTTCCCCGCTTCTAAAGAACGTTTATTATAGATGAGCTATGGCCATCTATATATGGTTCTTCCCCTTGAATCTATTGTCTTCTCTTAACTTTTATTTCAGATCCTGCATGATTTGCAGAATTTGACTGAGCAAAAGCGCCTACCTGATAAGATCAATTTTACAAATATGATTTCAAAATCCACAAAAGATGAAATTAAAATCAATTTATTTATTAACGACGCTGATACTTTGTTTATCAGTTGAATCCAGCATTGCGATACCAGCCTTTTCCAGAAAATACAAAACCAGTTGTATTACCTGTCATTCTGTTTATCCGAAACTGAACCCTTTTGGAGAAGCATTTCGGATCAATGGTTACCAGTATCCAAAGGACGATGCTGATAAGGTAAAAGAAGAGCCAGTTCTGCTAGGTTCGGATGCCTACAAGAGAGTTTGGCCTAAGAGTGTCTGGCCTAACACTTTGCCAGGAACATCGCCTGTTTCTTTAAGAGCCAGAGGAGCCTTTCAGGTAACAACTGTAGATAGTGCCACCACCTCCGAATTTGGTATGCCAGCACTTCAACTGCTTGCAGCCGGAACAATTGGTGAAGATATCACTGTGTTTGCAGGTGCTCATTTATTTGAAAATAATGAGCCGGGCAGCATAGATCGATTGTATGTTAAATTTGACAATATATTATCACGGTATATTCCCAAGCATGCCTTGTATATTGAGTTTGGACAGTTTATCCCTGAGCTTGTTCCTTTTGCAAGCTTACATAGAGGCCTTACCAATAATTCTTATGCATTCAATACCTATGACCCCAGCATGGGAGACAAATTTGTAGCTGGTCATGTACATGGTGCAAAAGCTTTTGGATTGGAGAATTTCCAGTTAGGCTTGGAAGCCAGCGGTGTGATAAGGAGCCGATTGCGATATGTAATTGGCGTTGTAAATGGAAACGGAACCACAGCTGATGCTAATGCAGATAAGGATTTCTATGGTCGCCTCTGTTATAAGATCGGAGGTATGGGATATGATGGTTCCTCAACGCAGGAGACTGAAAACATAGAAGAAAAATCGATTGCGCTTGGTGTTTTTGGCTACAAAGGGATAGGAACCAGCAATGGCCAAAACTTTGATTTCATCAGAACCGGCGGAGATGTTAATATTTACCTGAATAAATTTAACATAATTGGTGGCTACATCATGGGAAAAAATGGCACAGAAGCTAACCAGGAGTATAATTTATACTTTACGGAACTCGATTATGCCATGTATCCCTGGTTAACTGGTCTGATCCGGTATGAAAAGGCAAATCCGAACACATTAAAAAGTGCCAGTCAGATAATTCCGCATATCAGCGCACTGGTAGTTGCCAACATGAAATTTAAGATTGAAACTGTGCTGAATGCAGATGACCTCAACTTTAACAATTTATACTTAGGATTTGAATTCGCATTATAAAAAAATTAATAATCAAACTATTAAACAAATTATCATGAAAAAACAATATTTAGTAATCGCTATTATGGTCGCAGTTGTAACAATCCTTACTGTTTCCTGTGACAAGAAAAAAGATACAACCATGACTATGGATGTTACAATGACCTATACACCAAATCCTGCAATAAAAGATTCTACTATCACCTTCGAATTCAAAACCACTTCAAGCGGAATGATGATGGATGTAATGAATCCGATGTGCGAAGTAATGATGGGTAGTTCAACAATGCCGGGCATGGCTATTACCTCAACCGGAACAGGAACCTACAAAGGAACTTATAAATTTACATCAGCAGGAACTTATGCCATGCATTTTGGCTACATGATGGATAACGTGAGCAGTGATAAAGATTTTAACTGTGTTGTACAGTAATTAAATAATCTGAGATCTATAAAAAAATGGAAAGAACAATAAAACTAATATCTTTCATTGTTGTCCTGACGTTTTCAGTGCAATATGGGTACTCCCAGATCACTGGAAAAGTAAGTACAGACGCAGGCAAGGTAAAATATAGGGCTAATACGATAATATATATTGAAAAGGCAGTAGGAATATTTAAACCTCCTCCTAAAAACCCGCATATGGATCAGAAGAATCTCACTTTCGTACCAAGGGTATTACCTATCGTAGCTGGCACCACTGTCGATTTTGTGAACAGTGACGATGTACTGCATAATGTCTTTTGTCCGGATGCCTGTGCAAAGTTTGATCTTGGTAAATATCCGAAGGGTGTTGTAAAATCGCATAAATACGAAAAGGTAGGATGCCAGTCGGTGGTATTATGTAATGTACATCCTGAAATGGAGGCGTATGTGATTGTTCTTCAGAATTCTTATTATGCTGTTACTGATGCAGATGGAAATTTCAAAATTTCCAATGTTCCTCCCGGGAACTATGTATTAATGGTTTGGAATGAAAAACTACAAGCACCAAATCAGAATATTAGTGTTCCAGCCTCTGGAACACTTTCTGTAAATTTTACCTTATCTAAGTGAGTATTGCATCAAATTAATCGACAAATAGTTGTCTTATGAAAAAACTAAAAATAATACTGTTCGTTGCAATCTTTTCCCTGATCGGATGCTGTATTGGTATTGGATTGGGGTGGACTTCAAAAAAACCAGTAAGACATAATTTTGTCATTAAGGCGAGGCAATATTCATATGATCCGGCTGTAATAGTCGTAAACAGAGGAGATACTCTGAATTTCAAACTGGTTTCAATGGATGTGGTTCACGGCTTCTACCTCGAAGGCTACGATATCGATTGTGAAATTCATCCTAATCAGAAAACCTTTAAGTTAAGACACCCCTCGCAAGGGCATTTCTGGAAAGATACTACTGATTTTACCGTGATTGCCAAAGGCTATGGCAAGTTTAAATACCGTTGTTCCCATACTTGTGGAACAATGCACCCATTTATGCAAGGTGAAATGATAGTTGAACCCAATGTTCCATACCACGCCAGCTGGGGAGGTTTTGTCGGTTTTATGATTGGGATGATATCCATGTTCTACCTAATGATCAAAAAGAAACTATAAGATCATGACTAAAAAAACTGATAATGAGGAGCATGAGGAGCTTGTACTGGAACCAGAAGGTTTTAGAATAAATCTTTTCAAAAAGTTCCCACTTATTAAGAAGTTTGCGAAACTGAAAGGATTTCAGTTCTTTCTGATATTACCAAGTTTGTTTATCTTCTATATCATCATCATATCCGGGCTGATTGGAACCCCATTGGGTAACAGGAATATAGCAATTGTTGTTCTGTGGATACTCTGGTGGTTCCTGCTGATTGCTATTCTTGTTCCACTTCTCGGAAGAACATGGTGTGCCATGTGTCCCCTACCCTGGTTTGGCGATTTATTTCAGAGAATGTCATTTTTTAAGGTAAGAACCGGCAAGACAAATTATCTGCGAAACAAAATGTTTGGACTGAATTTAACATGGCCTAAGCGCTTGAAGAACATTTGGCTGCCAAATATTAATTTCCTGATCCTGTGTACATTCAGTGCAATATTAGTAACGCGCCCTTTTGTTAGCTCATTCGTGGTAAGCATGATGTTGATAGTAGCGACAGTGCTTGCTGTAATATTCAGGCAGCGAGCTTTTTGCAGTCATGTTTGCCCTGTGAGTGGTTTCATCGGCCTTTACTCCAAAACGGCCATGCTTGAACTAAGATCAAATGATAAAGATGTATGTAAAAATTGCACAGACAAAGGATGTCTGAGAGGGAATGAAAATGGCTGGGGCTGCCCGTGGTTTGAATATATGGGAAAACTTGACCGGAACAACAATTGCGGTTTGTGTATGGAGTGTGTTAAATCTTGTCCAAATGATAATATTGCACTGAATTTCAGACCATTCGCAACAGAAACTACTTTAAAAGGCTACGATGAAGCATGGAAGGGATTTATAGATGTGGGCACCAGCCATGCATATTCACTTATCTACCTTGGGAGCAGCGGAATACTTAAAGATTGGGTAAACCCTACCCAAAGTAATAACTGGACAGGCTTCTTCACCTATGTTATCATTTTATGGCTATTTTCACTCGTAGTTGTACCAGGAATATTCTTTCTGTTCACAAGCTTGTCGCACAAACTGGCAAATACAGGAAGGGTTTCGCGGATGGAAGCATTTAAAGCGTATTCCTATATACTAATTCCTTTGGGGTTACTGGCATGGATTGCCTTTAGCGTTCCATTATTGCTTGTGAATGGCTCTTATATTGTTTCAGTTATTTCCGACCCCTTGGGCTGGGGTTGGAATCTTTTTGGCACAAGAGATTTTCAATGGCATCCTGTAATTCCTGAATACATTGGATTCATCCAAATCGCATTATTGTTAATCGGATTGGGTTACGCCATTTACAAAGGATTCTTCATAGGGCAACGTTTATATAACTCACCAACAGCAGCATTTAGAGGATTGATTCCGGTTGCTGTATTCTCTACAGTTATTGCACTCGCGTTCATCATGCTTTACATCGGTTAAAGCTTAGAAGCTATGAAAATAAACACAAAAGAAATATTAGGTGGTTTAGCCCTTTTGTTAGTTCTGGTTGGGACTCCATTGGTGATTAATTACTTTTCTCCATGGCGGAATCATGGTTCAACAAGAATTATCAACCTGACGGCAATTTCCACCCAGGGAATATGGACAGCAGATAAAGTTGATGGGTTGAACATTTGGAACAGTGTGTTTAAAAAAGCAACGATAGTGATGCACAAAGGAGAGAAAGTAATACTCCGCTTCACGACTGTAGACGTAACACATTCATTTTATATCCCTGAGCTTAAATTAGGACCTGTTTTTGTGGATGCCGGACATTTATACGATGTGCCATTTACAGCTGATACGACAGGGATTTTTACCTATTACTGTACTTCTATCTGCGGACATTGCCACTTTTATATGCAGGGTAAATTTATCATCCTGGATTCTGGCCAGGATGTTTCAGAAGAGGAACTGGCAAAGATCAATAAAGGTATTGATACAACTTTGCAATTTTGTTCTACTCCACTGAATGACAATCTTTTACCAAAAGACATTATATTAAAAGGCAAGATGCTCTTTGAAAACAGGAACTGCATATTATGCCATGGTAAAGGTGGCAAAGGTGGAGTCAAAAACACTAATTATGCCAAAACGACTATCCCTGAACTTTTTACGCTTGCAGAGAAGTTAAAAATTCCGGATAAAGAAACAGCAGATAGCATTATCCAACTTTTAAGGATAAACGCTGATTTTGATAAATTAAACAATAATCCACCATTCAGGACATACAGCAGATTTCTGGCACAATTCAAGTCCATTAATCAGAAGATACTGGATGGTGCAAATATTTTACAAAAAGCAGATTCACTAGGGCCTGTACCACCTTTGTGCATGCCATCCTGGGAATATTATCTTACACAGGACGAAATAAACGCAATACTTGCATATTTAATCAATCAAAATAAATGGGAATTATGAAAACAAAACAAATTTTAATGCCAATTGCCTTGTTCTTTGCAGTCGTGATATGCAAGGCTCAGATACCCAATTCCGGATTTGAAAACTGGACGAATATGGGAACTTATCAAAATCCGGAACAATGGGGCACAATGAACAATGTTACTGCATCAACAAATGTTTATACAGCAACTAAGGGTACACCTGGTAGTCCCGGGACTGCTTATTTAAAGCTGACCTCTTTAAATGTGGGAGGCAATGTAGTTAATGGAATAGCAGTGAGTGGAGTACTCGACACCATTACATTGAAACCAAAATCAGGTTTTGCCTATAACCTGAGACCGGCAAGTTTGACCGGAAAATGGCAACACATGATTTCCGGAACAAGTCAGGGATCGATCACTGCAAGTTTAACAAAATGGAATACAAATACCAATTCCAGAGATACCATTGCCACTGCAAAAAAAACGCTTTCTGGCATGGCTATGAGTTGGGCTGCTTTCACAATCAACTTTTCTTATCTGACTGGTGATTTTCCAGACAGTTGCACAATATTTCTGAAAGCTAGTGGAAATGCGCCTGCTAATCAGGATTATTTGTGGGTTGATAACCTTGCTTTAGCAGGCAGTGTTGCCGGAATTGACAATGCGTTACCATTCCTGAATAAAATTTCTGTCTACCCTAATCCTGCACACCAAAGTTTAAAAATCAGCTTAGACGTATCGAAAGCACATTCTATGGAACTGGAATTAATTGATGAATCCGGGAACATCGTTTACTTAAAAAATATCGGGAGTAAAGTGGGGTTGGTTCAACAAAATATTGAAGTTTCAGAATTTGCAAGAGGAAATTACATTCTCAGAATTAAAACAGAAGTTGGGATAGTGACCCGAAAAATAGTACTTGAATAAATATATTATTAATAAAAATAATTTAAACTACTAAATT
>CAIXZF010000053.1 GCA_903923925.1 uncultured Bacteroidales bacterium | reverse complement strand
GTTACTGTTAATCCTTTACCAGCTGCTGTTGCTGGTACAAATAGAGCAATATGCACAGGGGCCAGTTCTCAGATTGGTGCTGCCAGTGTTGCTGGAAGTACCTATAGCTGGACTTCAGTGCCTGCTGGCTTTACTTCAACTACGGCCAACCCTTCGGTTAGTCCTATTCTAACCACAACATATACTGTAGTAGAAACCATTACTTTAACAGGCTGTACAAATACACATAGTGTTGTTGTAACTGTTATGACTTTACCTGCTGCAATAGCTGGAGCAGACAGGGCTATATGTTTGGGAACCAATACTCAGTTAGGAGCCGCTCCAGTTGGAGGAAGTACCTATAGCTGGACATCAATACCAGCCGGATTTACATCAAGTTCTGCTAACCCTACGGTTAGTCCGACTGTGAATACAACTTATACTGTTGTTGAAACAATTACTGCAGGTGGTTGTAACAATACACATAGTGTTCTAGTTACTATTAACCCAAATCCTAATGCATTAGCAGGTTCGGATAGAACAATATGTCCAGGTGTAAATACACAAATTGGTGCTGCTTCAATTGCTGGCAATACTTATAGTTGGACATCAGTACCTGTCGGATATACATCATCAATTTCAAATCCAGTTGTTAATCCTTTGGTAACAACTGTTTATACAATTGTAGAAACAATTACGGCAACCGCTTGTACAAATACGCATAATGTTATTGTTACAGTTTCTCCGGCACCACCTGCAACTGCTGGTGCAAACAGGACAATCTGCCTTGGCACAACAACTCAAATTGGCTCATCAGCTATTCCAGGGAATACCTATAATTGGACCTCAGTACCTGCTGGTTTCACATCAACCTTGGCTAATCCAACTGCCACTCCTTCTGTAACTACAACCTACACACTGGTTGAAACTGTCACAGCAACTGGTTGTTCGAATTCAAATAGCATAACGGTAATTGTTAATTCAGTCCCTTCTGCAATTACAGGAGCAAACCGTTCGATATGTTTAGGAACCCCAACACAAATTGGAGCAGCACTGGTTGCTGGAAATACTTATTCCTGGACATCTATTCCTGCAGGTTACACATCAACCGTATCAAATCCTATAGTTAATCCTGCAATAAGTACAACTTATGTTCTTGTAGAAACGATCACTGCAACAGGGTGTTCAAATACGAATAGTGTTATTGTTACTGTAAATCCTTTACCCTCAGCAATAACTGGCTCAGACCGCACAATTTGTTCTGGGAGCAGCACTCAACTTGGCACTAACACGGTTGTTGGAAATACATACAGCTGGTCCTCAATTCCAGCCGGATTTGCTTCCACAATATCTAATCCCACAGTTATTCCTGCTGTCAGCACAACGTATACCTTACTTGAAATTGTGACAGCAACAGGATGTTCGAACACACATAATGTTGTTATTTCGGTCGCTACTTTACCAGCAGCAATAGCAGGCACAGACAGAGCGATTTGCTTAGGTAGCAATACCCAAATTGGTGCAACTAGTGTAGCAGGAAGTACGTATAGCTGGACTTCAGTACCAGCAGGTTTTACTTCAACTTCTTCAAATCCAACAGTTAATCCTACTTCAACTACTACATATACTGTTATTGAAACTATTACTGCAGGCGGTTGTAATAATTCTCATAGCGTTGTTGTTACTGTTAATCCTTTACCTGCTGCTGTTGCTGGTACCGACAGAGCTGTTTGTTCAGGTTCCAGTTCTCAGATTGGTGGAACAACAGTTGGAGGAAGTACATATAGCTGGACTTCAGTGCCTGCCGGGTTTACTTCATCTATAGCAAACCCTTCCGTTAGTCCTATTGTAACTACAACATATACTGTAGCGGAAACCATTACTGCAACAGGGTGCTCAAACACGCATAGTATTATTGTTACCGTAAATCCTTTACCTGCGGCTGTTGCTGGTACCGACAGAGCTATTTGCGCAGGTAGCAGTTCTCAGATTGGTGCAGCTAGTGTTGTTGGAAATACCTACAGCTGGACATCCTCGCCAGCCGGGTTTACTTCATCAACAGCCAACCCAACTGTAAATCCAATTGTAACTACTACGTATACTATTTTAGAAACAATCACTGCAACAGGATGTACAAATACACATAGTGTTATTGTTACTGTAAATCCTTTACCCACAGCTGTTGCTGGTACCGACAGAGCTATTTGCGCAGGCGGCAGTTCTCAGATTGGGTCAGCTAGTGTTGCAGGCAGTACCTACAACTGGACTTCCTCACCTGCCGGGTTCACTTCAACTTCTGCCAACCCAACAGTTAGTCCTGCAGTAAATACTACTTATACATTAACAGAGACAATTACTGCAACAGGGTGTTCCAATACGCATGGTGTTATTATTGCTATTATTGCTCTACCAGCGGCTATAGCGGGTACAGACAGGGCAATATGTTTAGGAAGCAGTACTCAATTAGGAGGCAGTCCTGTTGGAGGAAATACCTATAGCTGGACTTCAGTACCTGCCGGGTTTACATCATCCACAGCCAATCCTACAGTGAGCCCAATTGTAACAACAACATATACTGTTGTGGAAACCATTACTATTGCTGGTTGTACCAATACTCATAATGTTATTGTTACTGTAAATCCTTTGCCTGCAGCTATAGCCGGAACCGACAGAGCTATTTGCACAGGTGCAAGTTCTCAGATTGGTGCTGCCAGTGTTGTTGGAAGTACCTATAGCTGGACTTCAGTGCCGGCCGGGTTTACTTCATCAACTGCGAACCCTACAGTTAGTCCAATAGTAACTACAACTTATACTGTTGTGGAAACCATTACCGCAACAGCTTGTACTAATACTCACAGTGTCGTTGTTACCGTAAATCCATTACCTGCGGCTATTGCTGGAACCGACAGAGCTATATGCTCAGGCGGCAGTTCTCAAATTGGCGCAACTTCTGTTGGAGGAAGTACCTACAACTGGACTTCCGTGCCTGTTGGGTTTACTTCAACCACTGCCAACCCTACCGTGAGCCCAATTGTAACTACTACTTATACTATTGTAGAAACAATCACTGCAACAGGGTGTACAAATACACATAGTGTTATTGTTACCGTAAATCCGCTACCTGCAGCAGTTGCTGGTATCAACAGATCTATTTGCTCAGGTGGCAGTTCTCAGATTGGTGCTGCCAGTGTTGTTGGAAGTACCTATAGCTGGACTTCAGTGCCTGCTGGTTTTACTTCAACCTCTGCAAATCCCACTGTAAGTCCAATTGTAACTACAACATATACTGTTGTGGAAACCATTACCGCAACAGCTTGTACAAATTCTCATAGTGTTGTTGTTTCCGTTACTACATTACCTAATGCAATTGCAGGTGCAGACAGGGCAATCTGTTTAGGTACAATTACTCAATTAGGAGCAACTCCTATTGGAGGGAGTACCTATAGTTGGACATCTATTCCAGCAGGATTTACGTCAACTTCTGCGAACCCAATTGTTAGTCCATCTGTAAATACAACTTATACCTTAGTTGAAACGATTACAAGCGGTGGCTGCATAAACACTAACAGTGTTGTTGTTACTATTGTTCCTTTACCAGCAGCAATTGCTGGCTCAAACAGATCAATCTGTACAGGAACAAGTACTCAGCTCGGAGCAACAGCAGTAGCTGGAAGCACATATTCCTGGATCTCAAGCCCGGCAGGATTTACTTCAAATTTAGCAAATCCAACTGTAAACCCCACAATATCAACAATATATTCAGTTACTGAAACAGTAATTTCAAGCGGTTGTACCAATTCACATAGCGTAACTGTAACGGTAAATCCTTCGCCAGCAGCAGTTTCAGGAGCAGATCGTTCAATATGCAATGGTTCAATTACCCAACTTGGTACAAATGCTGTTATCGGTTCTACTTACTCATGGACATCAATACCAGCAGGATTCAGCTCAACCAATGCCAATCCAACTGTTAATCCCACTGTTACAACAATTTATGCCCTTACTGAAACTATAACTTCAACTGGTTGTTCAAATTTCCATAATACGACAGTAACTGTTAACCCTCTGCCTGTGGCTTTAGCAGGAGTTTATCGCGCCATTTGTATTGGTACAAGCACTCAGATAGGAGCAACACCAGTTTTAGGGAATACCTATAGCTGGACATCTGTTCCGGCAGGATTTACTTCCACATCTGCTAATCCGACTGTAAACCCTTCATTAACTACCACATACACTTTAACTGAAACTATTACAGCTACAGGTTGTTCAAATACAAATAGTGTAGTAGTAACAGTAAATCCATTACCTGCAGCTGATGCCGGAGCAAACAGGGCCATTTGTGCCGGAGCTGTATCTCAATTAGGTGCGACTTCAAATGCTGGCAGTTCTTATCTCTGGTCATCTGTACCTGTTGGTTTTACATCATTAATTGCAAATCCAACTGTAAATCCGTCAGCAACTACAACTTATAATTTAGTTGAAACTATTACTGCATCAGGTTGCAGCAATTCACATAGCGTAGTAGTCACTGTAAATCCATTACCAACAGCTAATGCCGGAACTGATCAAATAATTCCAACAGGTACAAGTGCAATTTTAAATGGTTCAAGTTCTAATTGTTCAGGAAGCTGTCAATATGCATGGTCGCCCGCTGCCTCCCTTAACCCACCTTCCTCATTTAATATTGTTAATCCAGCTACTGCTAATTTAGCATCCTCTACAACATTTTCGCTAATTGTAACTAACTCTGTAACCGGATGCCAAAGTATACCAGATGCAGTATTAATTTCAGTCTCTGGTCCAGCACTTACTGTAAGCGCAACTGCTACTCCTTCCCAAATATGTACTGGTCAGTCTTCTCAACTTTTGGCCACTGCAAGCGGGGGTACTGGCGTTTTCAATTATTCATGGAATTCAATTCCTGCAGGATTTACTTCTTTAATTGCAAACCCTGTTGTTAATCCAACAGTTAGCACAACCTATGGAGTTACTGTAAGCGATGGCACAAATACTCAATCAACAACTGTTAATTTAACTGTTAATGCACTACCTATTCTTACCTGGGCAAATGTATTAACAGCACAATGTATTAATTCCACAACATATACCTTAAGTGGTGGTACACCATCAGGTGGAACATACAGTGGTATAGGAGTTAGTGGCACCAATTTCAACGCTTCACTAACAGGCCCAGGCATTAAAACATTAACCTACACTTATACTAATCCTGTTACTGGTTGTTCCAGTTCTATTACAAACACAATAACTGTTAATTCACTACCAACTGTGTCCTGGGTATCATCCCTTGCATCCCAATGTGTTACATCAACTGTATATACATTAGCAGGTGGATTACCATCAGGTGGAACCTATAGTGGTATTGGAGTATCAGGAACAAACTTCAATGCATCTTTAGGAGGTTCGGGAATAAAGATCATAACATACACTTACACCAATCCTTCAACAGCTTGTTCGAGTTTTGCCACTAACAGTATAACCGTAAATCCTTTACCTGTTGTAACATGGAGTACATCACTTAGTCCTCAGTGTATAACATCCTCTTCGTATGCTTTAACCGGAGCAACTCCAGCTGGTGGAACTTTCAGCGGGACCGGTGTTTCAGGGACCAACTTTAACGCTTCTGCAGCAGGTACTGGATTAAAAGTACTGACATATACATATGTTGATCCTGCCAGTGGATGTACTAATTCTGCTACAAATACAATTCTCGTAAATTCATTACCAATTGTAACCTGGATCAATAGTTTAAATGCACAGTGTATTACTTCAACTTCATATACATTATCCGGAGGAACACCAAGTGGCGGAACTTATTCCGGGACTGGAGTTGCAGGAAATATTTTTAATGCAACAATTGCCGGAACAGGTTCATTTGTATTGACATATACCTACACGAGCCCAACTACTGGCTGTACTCAGTCAATCACGAATACGATCCAGGTTAATCCATTACCAGTAGTTACATGGACTGCCTCGCTTACGCCTCAATGTATAACATCATCTACCTATACCCTATCAGGTGGTATACCAACAGGAGGTACTTACAGTGGCGCAGGGGTTATAGGAACAAACTTTAATGCTTCCTTGGCAGGTGCTGGTTCAAAAACCATTACCTACACTTATACTAATCCATCCACTGGATGTACAAACTCATCAACAAATACAATTGTTGTAAATATATTACCTGTTGTTACTTGGTCAAATTCTCTACAGGCGCAATGTTCAAATTCAAACACTTATTTATTAAGTGGCGGAACTCCTACTGGAGGAACTTATAGTGGACCTGGTGTTACTGGAGGAAATTTTAATGCCTCAGTTGCCGGATTAGGGCTAAAAACGTTAACTTATACCTATACTGCTCCTGCAACAGGCTGCACCTCATCTTCAACCAATACTATTTTAGTTAATGCTTTACCGACCGTACTCTGGTCAACTTTATTAACTCCACAATGTATAAATTCTACAACCTATACTTTAACAGGTGGGGTTCCATCTGGAGGAACCTATAGTGGTGCTGGTGTTTCCGGAAATAACTTTAATGCATCTATAGCTGGGGCAGGATTAAAAACCCTTACGTATACTTATACAAATCCGGTTTCAGGATGTAGTAGTTTAATTACAAATACTATACTGGTTAATAATCTTCCTGTTGTAAGCTGGTCGAATTCATTAAATGTACAGTGTTTATCTTCAACTATTTATGCACTTACGGGTGGTTCTCCTGCAGGTGGAACATATAATGGCCCCGGAGTTTCCGGATCTAATTTTAACGCCTCTACTGCTGGAGTTGGAACTCATTCACTCGTATACACCTATGTTAACACCAATGGCTGTATCAACACTGCTCAGAATACAATAATTGTTAAAACAACACCTCCTGCAACAGGAACTATAACTGGAGCTTCAGCTGTTTGTAATGGTACTTCAAATGCAGTGTTTTCTGTTGCCTTATTACCTAATGTATCATCCTACAGCTGGTGGATTAATGGCGGTGCTATAATTGTTACCGGACAGGGTAGTAATCAAATAACAGTTGATTTTACTGGAATTACAGGCACCGTTTATATTAATGCAATGACAGTGAATGAATGCGGTTCTGGTTTAATGGCTCCAGTAAAACAAGTGACAGTTAATCCACAATTATTTAGTGATGCAGGACTTGCTGATTCTTTAATTTATGGATTCAGCAAAACTTTACAAGGCTCAGCATCCGGAGGATTACCTCCTTATACGTATTCATGGACACCTGTAACCGGGCTTAATAATCCCAATATTGCAAATCCTATAGCAACACCATTGACAACAACAGTTTACAAACTTACAGTTAATGATGCTACCAATTGTACTTCAAAGGATAGTGTAAGAATCGCTGTAAGTCCTCCATTTGGTAACTCAGTTTCCGGTTTGGTAATATACAATGGAGATCTGACAAAGCCTCTTAACAATGTTCATCTCTATCTAAAGCAGAATAGCATCACCAAATACGAGTGTTTCTCTAATATTTTTGGCCAATATAACTTTGCAGGAGTATTGCCTGGTATTTATCAACTTTCAGGTACGAAACAACTCGTCCCTGACCCGAATTATATGGATGGCGTAAATGCTATTGATGCATTAATTATTTCATCACATTTTGTTGGAATTATTCAGCTAACCGGAGTTCGTCTGCTAGCTGGTGATGTTGATGCCTCTCACTATATTAATGCGACAGATGCCTTCTTTACTTTAAAGAAATTTGTTAGATTAATTGATAGCTTCCCTGCGGGTAATTGGGTAATTGATACTTGTACATTAGCTGTGGCCGGGAATGTTATCAGGAACCTTGAAGGCCTGAATGTTGGTGATGTTAACGCATCAAACACAAATCCACTAAAAACAGAACCATCAATTGCTATTGCTGAACAAGGGTATTTAGAAATTCCAACGAGTGGCATATTTGAAATCCCATTTATTTTAAATGAAGATTTGGATATTGGTGCAACATCAGTTGTCTTGAATTACCCTAAAGAAGTTTACAAATTCTTAGGTGCTGAGATGAACTCGGAAAACGAAAAACTTGTTTATTCTGAAAATGATGGAACAATAAGAATTGGATGGTATTCAACAGATGGTATTCACCTTAAAAAAGGCTCTGTTCTGTTTTATTTGCGTCTTCAATTACAAAATCCTGATGTGCAAATTCCAGAAGGTATCAGTTTCTCAACAACCACAGAATCTGTTATCTCAGACCCTTACGCCTTCGAATATTCTCCGGTTAATCTCGTAATTCCTCATATTTCTAAACAATCATCTTCAAATTCTGAATTTGTATTATTCGGGAATTCACCAAACCCATTCTCTAATTTAACCCGAATTACGTATCAATTACCAACCGATGGAAATCTAAGCGTTCGTATATACAACTCTACAGGAGAATTAATAGACCAGTTACTTAATAAGGAATTTCTAACATCTGGAAATTATTCCCTGGAATATAATGGTGCACAACTTTCTCCCGGAACTTACTGGTATGTATTTGATTTTAGAAACAACAGTACCTTTGTAACGAAATCAAAGAAAATGATCATTACCCGTTAGATTATAATTTTATTATGATAACTATTTTTTCAAATCCAAGAAAGACAATACTGTATTGTATTGTCTTTCTTGGTAGTTTGTTTTGTTCGGTACAATCTATAGCGCAAAACAATATTGATATTGGAATATTCAACTCCAGCCAACCTGGTCAATTCGAAATCAGGTTAAAACCGAATTATAATGTTTCACTATATCTCACAAACCTTCAGTTTACGGTAAAATGGCCAATCCAGCCAAACTTTAATTTGAATTACAATGGAGCAACTGCTCCATACTCAGTTCTTGCCCAGGGTCAATACCAATCAGGAGGGTATAATTATTGGGTATTTGTTTCCCCCGGTGGTTCTCTATTAAACATGACAAGCGGTACTGAATATATTTGTGCCGCTTTTAGTTTCACCCAACCATCTTGTGTATCTTTTGAAATTGCCGCTGATTCCTGGACTGCACAGAATAATGGAGATTTTTATATTGAGATTAATGGGCTGCCAAAAACTGGCACCATCTATTCACCAAGTATTAGTTACACTAATTCTGTTTCTGCAGCAGGCAGTATAACAGGTTTACTAAATAATTGCCAGGGAAATCAGGCTGAGTACTCTGTTTTGCCGATTCAAAATGCACAAAGTTATTTTTGGAGCTATACAGGCAGCAATGTAAATATTGTTGGTACCGGAGATACTGTAAATCTGCAATTTTCAAATCTTGCAACTTCAGGATACCTAACTGTTGCTGGTGTCAATTCCTGCGGACAGGGATTAGCAAGTCCTCCGCTTTATATAAATGTTGATCCTGTTCCAAGTATTACAACAGGTATTAATGGACCGTCTTCTGTATGTGCTGGTTCACAAAATATTATGTTTAGCTTACCCAATACTTCACAAAACGTAAATTACAATTGGTCGACTCCGTCCGGTTTTTTAATAACAAGTGGCTCAAATACTAACTCAATTATTGTAAATCTCACTCCTTTAGCACAAACCGGAACTATTTCTGTATTTCTGAGTAATTCTTGTGGTTCTAGTGATACTATTGATATGCTGGTATATGCAAATACGCTCCCTAATGCTGATGCTGGTACTGATACAATCATTCCCTTTGCATCTTTTGCTATTCTTTCAGCAGCGAACTCAGGTATTTCAAATTGTTCTTATCATTGGCTTCCCGAAAATAAAGTCGTTCAAGCTTTTGCCCAAAACACACAAACAGTTTCACTAACTAACTCTGTAATTTATACACTTTTGGTTACAGATACTATAACCAGCTGTTTGTCGCTTGACACTAAACAGGTTATGCTTTCAGGTGGACCGCTTTCAATATCGCCTTCAATTTCGAGTGATACAATATGTCAATATGATTCTGTGCAGCTCTTTGCTAATGCTTGCTGTGGCTCCGGGGCATATTCTTATTCCTGGTATAGCCCAGACTTTATTAATCCTGCTTTTCAGAGTAATCTTGCAAATCCATGGTTTACGCCAACTGGAAATACCTCAGTTATTCTTGTTGTTACTGATGGGTTTAATCAGGATACTGCAACACTTGAAGTATCGGTTACACCTGCACCAACTGCTTTTTTTTCCTCAATTGATACAATCTGCCAAAACGATTCCTCTGCAGTTACAATCACCTTTACCGGAAATCTGCCTTATTCCTTTTTAATTTCAAACAATAGCACTTCAATATCATTTACAAATATTTCTCAGAACCCATTAACTGTATTTCTAAATCAGGCAGGCTCTTATCATATACTTAACTTTAGTGATTTAAACTGTAATGGCATAGCAACCGGATCTGCTGATGTAACTGTTACATCTATACCTGTCACTCCGTTTATTAGTGTTTCAGGGATTGTTCTAAGCTCGAATTATATGAATGGAAATCAATGGTATAATGCCAATGGAGCTATATCAGGAGCAGTAAATCAACAATATACACCAACAGTTAATGGAATATATTATTGCAATGTTACCATAGATGGTTGCACTTCACAAATTTCAAATTCAATTAATGTTACTTCGATTGGTATTTCTGGTGTAAATGCCATTTGGGGAATAACTGCATTTCCTAATCCAGCTATTAATGATCTTAATTTAAGAGTTAATTCAAACTTTAGTGAAATTACTATAGTTTTAACTAATATCTTCGGGCAAAATCTAATGAATTTCGGCCCGTTTAAAGATTCTGCACCGTCTATTAAGTTGGATATAAAAGATCTGAAACCAGGTATTTACTTCGTTAGCATTTTAGAAAAGGGAATAGCCGTTCATTCGCTGAAATTTATTAAACTATAAATTTATCAGTCTTTGATGCACCGGACAGAATATCCATATTTCTTGCTATCATTACTCTGGTAAACAATAGCATTATTATAATATATATATCGAAATCCTGCATTACCAGTTCCGATTTCTGAGGAACTCCAGATGTAAGAATAATATTGCTGGCTCAAAAAACTTCCATTATTCGTTCGGTAACCAGAGGGAATTGCAGTAAACCCGCTTTCATTCGTTGCATCTGTATTTGGGTTTAGCCAATTACCGGTTCCTGCTTCTTTAATGTTCCCTCCTGCAACCCAATCCCCACCCAGATAATTAACCAAATCGGTCAGATCGTTATCCGTTGGTAAATGAAAACCAGAAGGACATATACCTGTAACCCCTGGTGTCGCCTGGTACATCATCATTTCATCCCAATCGTAAAACGCCCCATACAGGTCACAGTTTAAAGGATTATTATCATAACAATACTTCTCAACAATGCTGTTATTGCTACACTCGGAATGAGAAACTCCCGTATTGATACTGTTTACCATTGTCCCGTAATTTAAACTCTCCTGCATCCAGCATTGAGCTCCTATCTGAACTGTAAAATACTTATTGCCCGAATACAGGATTTCAGGGATCCCTGGGCAAGGAGGATAAATCCCAAACGATAATTGATAATCCTTACTCCCAAATAATACAGATTTTACAACAGCAACGACAGAATCCTTATATCCGGCGAATTTAAGAACATCACCAAGTGCAACTGAGAATAAATTACCACTCTTTGGCTGACTCTCCATTTTGTTGTATTCCTCATAACCATTGTAGGATATCGCAAAATTCCCATCAGAATTTCCACCTAAACTCACAATCTTTATACTTTTCTTCAACCCAAGCCATTCGGCAGTAACTAAATATATATTACTCCTGCCTGAAATAAATGTAAATTCCTGAAAGCCTCTGTTTACATCCTGCCTGATTTCACAAACATTTCTGCCAAATAAATCAGAAACATATAGATTTAAAGAGCTTTGTCCCGGTGTATATACCTTAATAGAAGTTCTATTGCAAAAAGGGTTAGGCGAGTTCTGAAATATCTTCAATCCATTTAAATCTGAATTTATTTCATGAATATTTACTGAGAGAAAGTTTAACGAAGTATCTGGCCAATACAGAACGGTATCACATAGTTGCGTCAGATTATGAACAACAATACTATCCATTACCGCATGCTCACTTTGTTGAGTACCCGTAAACGTTAAAAGAACCGGGGATTTCTGGCAATACCCCTGCCAAAAAATCCCCAGTAAACTGAATATTAATACGTTGATTTTCAAATTATTGAGCTAAGCTGATATTAACTTCCTCCCTGGTTATGTGTCAAAAGTAAAAACAAGAACTCAACTGGAGATGAAGGTATTGAGAATTGCTCAATAGTAGTATTTGTAGAATTTACCTTTACAGAATATACTCTATTTGTGTGACGGGCACTTGCTTCTATCTTGTAAAACTCTACAGCAGGGTAAGAGAATGCTTCGCTGATTGTTACCTGATGAATAGGAAGATCGAGAAGTGAGCAATAAACAGAACCATAGGTACCAGTTGTAGTATAAACTCCTGTCAAAGAAGTTCCAAATTGAGATGAACCAGCAACTAAATAATTTGAAAATGAAGTAGTTTCTGATATAGTATAATCTCCAACTACCTGCCAGTATGAACATTTTATAATTTGAACATCTGCAGTAGATCCATCTGGATTAACATTCATTAAGAATTGTTCACCGCTGAAGGACAAGTCTCCGGTTGACACATTCCCTGACTTTCTGGCAAAATGGTATGGTACAGCAGTTGCAATTGATGCAGGGATGTCCATTGGAATTGAAATAGTTACAGGTACATTAAATGTAAGTCCCTCTGGCTCACAGTAGAAGGAAACCGACCCTGTGCCACCATTTACGGTTTGAGAAAATGCAGCAGATGGGTCAACAGGAATAAGGGTAACTGCAATTTCAGTTGTTCCAGTACCGGATATCGCACCAGCAGGAATTGTAATAATTGTTGGTTTACCATTTGTTCCATTTGGTCCCATTCCTGTTGCAGGCAGAGTAATCGTTCCACCTGTGGCATTATTTATCGCTACAGGAGTAGATTTTTTAACCAGGTATAAATCTACTGAGTACTTCCAGGTAACAGTATTATCTGTAGGTAATTCAACATGAACAACTTTGGTCATGCCAATATATCCGTTTTTCGATAAACTGATAGTGTAATTGCCATTTTTAATATTACTCAAAACATAAGATTGGCCACTTGGATTAACTGTTGAGTTTTCCGGACCTGTTATTTTTAGCGTATAATCACTAATTGATTGTAAATTAAACTGTTTGGCATTAATTACAATTTGTCTGGTACCATCAAGTACCTGAGGAGCCTCCGGATTGTCCGGTCCAATATTCTTTTTACAACTAGTAAAAGTCGATACACTTGAAAGTGTAAAAACTACTATCATTACTAAATTGAATAGTCGATTTGTCTTCATTATGTTCAATTTTTAATTTGTTTCAATAAGTTTGTTTGCGTTATATGGAATTAAATAATTCTTTAAATCTTTCGTAATGAAAGATGGGTAATAGTCAGCTAATTTATTAATTAAATTGTTACCAGTCAAATATGTTCTGCCAAGTCTGTCTCCTCCAACAACACGATATGACAACGTAAAATCACTATCCGGTCTTATTCTTACTATTTTATGCTTAGTATATTTTCCCGGAGGAATTGCAATTGAGAATTTAAATCCGGCATTAGAACCACTTGTAGTAGTAAGGGCAAAAAAACCAATTGAGGTCTCACCGAATGTACGGGTTACATCAACCATGAAACCTTCGTCCTGATATAAAAATCTACCGTAACTTGCTTCAATGTTAAGGTCGTATTTCCTTAAACGATAATCAACCGCTACAGCATAATCAGAATAATTCTGATCTTCCCTGGAAAGAAAATCAACCTTCCCGGTAAACGAAGTATACGATGTATATCCTAAATCAATGCCAACAGCAAAACATTCCTCAAGAAAATATTTTTTAACAGTAGCGTGAACTCCTGCTCTATTTCTTGAAAAGCATCCTGCTGTAACCGAAGTGTAAACATTTTGTTTAAGTGCAATATCCTGAGTTAGAGTCAGAAGACTTGGGCGCACAAAATTATTTCTATCAAGATCGTTGTAAATTGGGACAGCAAATTGAGCATTTGCATACAGGCCTTTGCTTAAATCAACAGCAACTGAAGGCAAAAAATCAACAGCTATCCTCACAGGATAATCAAAAGCACCTAAAAGATAACGAACCCCTAGTCCAACTGGAACATCAAATTTCAAATTACTTTTGTTTTGTTTTGGAACATCAGCAAAGAAAAGAGTTATCAAATCAACATCCATTGAAAAGATTGATGCTGAAATTAATTCTTCTAAACTTAATGAATTATTAAGAAATGATTTAAGAATTGCGGATTTAAGTGAGATTGCAAGAATTCCAATATTTTTCCTCGTAATCAGGATGTTAACAGAGCTGTTCAAGTCTGTATAATCAGAAACCATATAAATAACTTCGGCAAGAGCTCTTGTTTCCGAACGATAAAGGTTGTTGCTATACGTAATATTCAGACTATTATTTCCTTGAACAACAGCAACATCCTCAAGTCCCGCTTTAATTAAAGCAGTCTGCAGTGGTTCAGTATGTTGTTGCCCCATCAATTTCATTGTCGTACAGATAAAAAGAAAACTGATAAAAATTACGTACTTTAGTTTTCTTTTGGCTATCATTAAACTATTTCAACTAAGTTTCCACTGTTCAAAAGTTTCTGAATCTGAAAGTGTTAATTCTATGTTTTTACCTTTTTTAGCTAGCGAAACCGCCACCAATTGACAGTTCAAATATATAAAAAAAATTACATTAAAGTGACATATGTCGAAAATATTTTTTGTTGACCTTAACACCTTGTAAATCTGATCTATGTAATATTATTATTCAAAATTATTCAATTTTTTTGTTCAATTTGCGCCATTTCTTGGAACTTAAATAATTACAGTAATAATACTTTCTTTCGAGTTGAAAAAACTTATCAACATTATTTCATTACAAAATACAAGTATTTATATCATTTCGCGTATAAAATCATCCGGATAATTTAAAAAACTTATTAGTCAAGGTTAATAATTAAAAAAAAATCAGATAAATTGAGTATAAATCCTACTTTTGGAGAACTATTAATCAGACAAGAAACAATATGTTAAATACTTTCTCCTGGTCCCATTTCAAACCGGCATTAAATTTCACAGTTCTGGTTGCTTCACTGGGATATTTTGTTGATATGTATGACCTTGTTTTATATGGCATCGTGAGGATCCCAAGCTTGAAATCGATGGGTTTTTCAGGGGAAGCTTTAGTAACAGAAGGCGTTTTTCTCCTCAATATGCAGATGACTGGTATGCTTATCGGAGGAATTATATGGGGTATTTTGGGTGATAAAAAAGGTCGACTGTCAGTTTTATTCGGTTCCATTGCCCTATATTCAGTATCGAATATTGCGAATGCATTTGTAACAAGCTTAGATGGTTACGCAATAGCGCGGTTTTTCGCAGGTGTAGGCCTGGCCGGAGAATTGGGAGCCGCAATTACTCTTGTAGGAGAAATTATGAAACGGGAATCGAGAGGTTATGGAACTACAATAGTTGCCTCTGTAGGCATAATGGGTTCTGTTGCAGCAGGCGTTGTCGGCGATATTTTTTCCTGGCAAACTGCATATATAATCGGTGGTGTATTAGGGCTTACCTTGCTCGCATTAAGAGCTAAAATGCTGGAATCAGGGATGTACAAGTCTTTACAAGGCATGAAAGGTATTAAAAGAGGTGATTTTTTGAGCTTATTCACAAACAAAACTCGTTTTTTAAAGTACCTGCGTTGTATTCTAATTGGTCTGCCAATGTGGTTCGTTGTTGGGATCCTCATTATTCTCTCTCCAGAATTTGCTGTCCACCTGGGGATTACAGGAAAAGTAACTGCAGGCAATTCAATTATGTTCAGCTATGCTGGATTGGTCATCGGAGATCTGGTAAGTGGATTTTCAAGTCAGATATTCCGCTCAAGAAAACGAATTGTATTCATATTTCTTATGATTGTATCTGTTCTCATAGTTGTATATCTGAATGCATTCCGGATATCTGCCGGACTGTTTTATTTACTGTGTTTTGTTATGGGGGTAGGAATCGGTTACTGGGCAGTTTTTGTAACTATTGCATCGGAACAGTTTGGCACTAATCTCCGATCAACAGTTACAACTACAGTCCCTAATTTTGTGAGGGGTGCAGTTGTTATTATCACACTGTCATTTAAAGCTTTAAAAGGTAATTTTGGATTAATTGGCGCTGCATATATTGTAGGATTTATTACAATTATCCTTGCGCTAATTTCTTTGTATTATATGGAAGAGACCTACCATAAGGATCTGGACTTTTTTGAAAACGATTAAAATAAAAGCACCACATTTACCCGCCAGGAGGAGCGAGTCCGGATTAATGACTAACGATTATTTTTTTTCTGACAGGAAGCTTTCCAGTTAATCGGACTGAGATGTAATACAAACCGTTCGGGAGGTCTTTAACAGAAATAACTTCCTGATTTTTTGCTGTTAGCACAAGCCTTCCGGAAGGGTCATACATCTCTGATGCATATGTTTCGTTTTCTGATGTTATATATATATAATCTGAAACAGGATTTGGAAATATCTGCACATTATCATCATTTTTAATAATACTACCGCCAGTTGCGAGAAAACACGAATTTGGTAATGGATTAAGCTCTAATGGATCTCCGGGAGAGATGTTATACGACATAAAACCACTGTAGTTATCCGGATAAAAACAGCATCTGAATACCTGGAAATTGCCTGGTATGCTACCCTGTTGTATTGGCCCGTCGGGTCCAACAGGATTGATATACCTCCACACTACATTGGATAAAGTATCTACTTCAAAAAAGGCTCCTCTCTGTCCTTCACATATAAGCAAATTGCCATTGTCGAGCATCTGAGCACCAGAAAGATTTTTTGCAAAAAAATCAGTCGGAACGGGTGCAATATACTTAACTATGGAATTCACAGGCAAATAAGGAATAGTCAGCGTATAATTTCCATTCACATCAACTGGAGGAACAATTATATCAATTGTAGAATAGTTTCCGGCAGGTCTGCCAAGTCCATTATTAAAAACAAGAATATCCCCTGCCATCGGAAATCCGGGTTCAATCCATGATGCACTATGTTGACCAAAGAGTTTTTTATCATTTAATGTTCCATTACCATAAACATAAGGATTGCCCCATCTGTAAATAAGATCGCCACCTTTACCGGAATTTCCACCACTGTGGGTTGCGGCTTGAGCTGTAGTAGTACTGTGGTCAATGATCCACACTTCATTATAATATAATGAACTTACCAGAATTTGATCGAACTGAGGATTGTAATCTACTGAGTTAAAATGAATTAAATCGACTTGTTCAGATGCTGTTGCTCTGTAATTCAAGTCAATAAGTTCAGGATGAGCAGCAATATCCCCAAAATTTACTAATGTAGAATCAAAATCCTGAATTAGATGGTCCCAGGCATGCCATTCCCAGATAATTGCTGCACTATCAACACCCAATGGTTGAATTTCCATTATTTTTTCGCTTAACAAAAAACCACTTAAAATATTTGGAATACTGCCCGCAGCTATAGCTTCTGCATTGGTTTTCAAGGCCCAGGCAATGACAAGAATATTCCCGTTTGGCATTTGTTTAACATCATGATGCTGGCAAAATATTGAATCTGAAACCTGATAATGCCACACTATGTTGTTATTCCAGTCAATTTTTTCAATCATGCCACCTCTTCCACCAGGAGAGAATATTGGATTATTAGTATTTGCAGTTCTTAATAGGATTCCATCAGGCAGAAAGTAAGTAGAGAGGCCTGGAAAGTAATTACTGCTCCAGCTATGTAAGTTTCTTCCACATTTATCAATAAGAAAAGTCTGACCCGATGTCATTGGAGCAAATAAAACATAGCCATCATCAGTACTACCAGGTAAATGCTGAATTAAACCAACAGTGGGCTGTGTAAAAACCAGCATAAAGGGGTAACAAATAAATAGTAAAAGGAAGAGGCCTTTTTTCATCATAATTGATTTAATAATTTGTCAAATCTTTCAGTTTATAAGGTTTCGAATACGAAGATACAACTTATTAAAATTACCTTTGCCAACCTTTAAAGTAAAATTGTCGTCTAATTCCAAATCACATATAGCACTTCTTGCTGCCGGCCTTATTTTTGGGGCAAACTATTGGATTGCAAAGGGATTAATGCCTTTATGGTTTACTCCTTCACAAATTCTTTTTTTAAGGGTTGGAGCAGCAACAGGGCTTTTCTGGATAATCGGATTATTGTATCCCAAAGATAAAATAGCAAAGAAAGAGTTACTAAGAATTGCAATATGCAGTCTGTTAGGGGTAGTAATTAACCAATTTATGTTCTTCGAGGGTTTGCGTCTCAGCCACCCCGTGGAAGCATCAATATTGCATACAACCAGCCCGATATTTGTTATGATTTTTGCTGCAAGCCTGATTGGTGAAAGCATTACCTGGCAGAAACTTTCGGGAATTCTTTTAGGAACAATCGGTGCATTAACAATTGTAATAAAGGCAAATGGAGTTTCTTTCTCTTCCGATACTTTTCGGGGCAATCTTTTCATCCTTGCGAATATCATCAGCTACAGCTTGTATATTGTACTTGTAAAGCCGGTGATGATGAAACACAATCCCATTGTTGTTATTAAGTGGACATTTTTGTTTGGATTTCTTTTCTGCGCACCATTTACCCTTAGTTCGGTAACAGAAATTCAATGGAATTTATTACCAGGTCATATCTGGTTATCAATACTATACGTAATTATTGGCTCTACATTTTTAGCCTACCTTCTCACAATTTTCGCATTGAAATATCTGAGTGCAATGGTGGTTGGATTTTATATCTACCTTCAACCTTTACTTGCTGCAACAGTTGGATTAATTTTTTATGCAGAAAGACCAACCTTGTTAAAAGGTTTTGCAGCTTGTCTTATTTTTGTGGGAGTTTACCTGGTAAACAGGTCATCAAACGATGTTAATAAAGGTGTCGGAAAGGTACCAGAAGCCAACCCATAAACTTCTCCATCTTCGGCCTTCGCAAATATTTACTATAGTTGAACTCTTCACATGCTACAAGAGTTTCTGTAAAGTGATGGTTTAACTGTGAAATAATTTCAGGTTCAGTCCCGAATAAAGCTATCTCATGCATATATCTGAACGACCTGTAATCTACATTTGCAGAGCCTATTGAGAAAATTTCATCATCTATTACCATACATTTTGCATGCAGGTTATCTTCCATATAAAAATGAAGATTAATCTTATTTCTATAAAATAACCCAAGGTATTTATCCCTGATCAGATCAACTGAGGCTACGTCTGAATGTCGTGGAACAATTACAGTTACATTTACACCCCTGTTTGCGGCATCCATCAGCTCTTTTCTCAGCATATAGCCCGGCAGGAAGTATGGGGTTTCTATTACTACAGTTTTTTGAGCTCCCCGGATAAGCCTCTCATACTTCTTTTTGATTTGTTGCCTGTAAATTGAAGGGATATCCTGAACTATTTCAAAATCGCGCCAATGAATAGTCTTTTTAAAAGCCAGTTTATTGAATATGTATTTATTATAGTTTTTCCAGCTTAAAACGAAGGTTTTTTTAAACTGAAGGGTAATTTCTTCAGTCATTCGAATCATCATTTCTCTCCAATTAAGAGAATAACCTGTAATATTTGCTGAGCCCATATAAGTAATACGGTCATCAATGAGTACCATTTTCCTATGGTTCCTGCGATGATTCTTTGTAAAAAAATCAAAAGAGTAAACAATTTTCTTAAAAAAGCGAACTTCTCCCCCATGTTTCAAGAGCTCTGAGAAAAAACTATTAGTAACCAAGGTTCCCCATGAATCAATCATAATTTTTATCTCAACACCTTCACGGGCTTTACGTGTTAAAGCATCCCTGAATTTCTTGCCAATACTATCGTTTCCATACCGATATGTTTCAACGTAAATATAATTTACAGCTTTTTCAATATCCTTTAAAATTGCAGGATAAAACTCCATCGGATCGTCAAATAGGCGATACGTCGGTTCACGGATGTCTGTAATATATGACATAGATTTACTTACAATTCTGAAAACAAAAATAGAATAAAACTTCTACCTTTGTTAAAAAAAAAAGCATGCTTAGATCAATGACAGGGTTTGGAAGAGCCAGAATAGAGCTTCCGGGAAAGAACATAAATATTGAAATTAAGTCATTGAACAGTAAATCTTTTGACCTTGGACTCCGACTTCCCTCTTTGTACAGAGACAAGGAGGCTGAAATCCGTAATCTCCTTGGCCAGAAACTAGAAAGAGGCAAAGCTGACCTCCTAATATTTGTTGAAGAGGATTCAAAAACTTCTATTTCATTCAACAGGGAACTGGCTCTCGAATACCATGAACAGCTGAAACATCTTGCAAATGATATTGGTCAAATACAAGTTGACTATATGTCGATTATCCTTAAAATGCCTGATATTTTCAAAGCAGATGGTATCCAACTCAGTGAATCTGAATGGGAGAAACTTCTGGAAGGTTTAAATAATGCATGTGATGATCTGAATAATTTTCGTCTTAATGAGGGCAAAATATTGCAGGAAGACCTTTTGAATCGTTCAAGACTCATTCTGAAGTTACTTGCCGATATTGAAGTTTTTGAGCCACAGCGTCGCGAACTGGTAAAAAATAAACTATGGAAAGCCCTTGAAGAACAGGCTGAAAAGGGCAAAATTGATACAAACCGTTTCGAACAGGAACTCATTTATTATCTGGAGAAAACAGATTTTACAGAAGAACAGGTCCGACTTGAAAAGCATTGTATTTATTTCAATGAAACTCTTGAAGACACAGGCTCTAATGGTCGTAAACTTGCCTTTATTACCCAGGAAATCGGCAGAGAAATAAATACACTTGGTGCTAAAGCAAATAATGCAGAAATTCAACGTATAGTTGTTAATATGAAAGATGAACTGGAAAAGATTAAAGAACAATTGTTGAACATATTATAGTCAAACATTATTCTTTTAACAGCTTAACACTTCTTCTGTTGATGAAACAATCTGAAAATAGCACAAGCAGAGAAGATGCACAACTTGCCTCAGAAGAGTCGGGAAAGTGCATTATTGTTTCCGCTCCTTCAGGAGCAGGTAAGACAACTATTGTACATTATCTTCTAAAATCCAATCTGGGACTGGAGTTTTCTGTATCAGCCTGCAGTCGGCCAAAAAGAACAATTGAAGTTGATGGAAAAGATTACTACTTCCTCGATTCTGAATTATTCAGAGAAAAGATTTCTCACAATGAATTTATTGAATGGGAAGAAGTTTATCCAGGAAGTTTTTATGGAACTCTTCGGAGCGAAATTAAAAGGATCTGGTCATCAGGAAAACATGTTATTTTCGATGTTGATGTTTATGGTGGGATGAACCTTAAAAAAATATTTGGAGAGGATGCTTTGTCAGTATTTATAATGCCCCCATCACTTGGAACTCTTGAAGAGCGTTTGGTAAATCGTGGTACCGACAGCCCCGAAAGCTTGCGTAAGCGCATGGAAAAAGCCAGGCATGAAATATCTTTGAGTCCCGAATTTGATAAAATAATAATTAATGGCCGGCTTGAAAATGCTCTATTGGAAACAGTGGAAATCGTTAAAACCTTCCTTAATTCAAAGCTTTGAAAAAGACCGGTCTGTTTTTCGGTTCTTTTAATCCCATCCATATCGGTCATATGGCTGTTGCTAATTATATGCTCGAATTCACAGACCTTTCAGATGTGTGGTTTGTAATCTCTCCGCAAAATCCATTTAAAGAAAAATCAAGCCTTCTCGCCGACAACCACCGTTATGCACTTGCAACTATCGCAATTAAAGATGAGCCAGGATTTAAAGTAAGTGATATCGAATTTAAACTGCCACAGCCATCGTTTACTATTGATACACTTACTTATCTGCATGAAAAATATCCCAGGCATGACTTTAAATTAATTGTTGGCTCTGATCAGCTACCCTCATTTCATAAATGGAAAAATTTCGAACAGATTCTCGAATATTATGAACTTTACGTTTATCCCCGCCCGAATGGGGATTCCGGAGAGTACAACAACCACCCGAAAGTTAAACGGGTGGCTGCACCTTTAATGGATATCTCTTCAAGTTTTATACGTGAATCCATCCATCAAAAAAAGAATATCCGCTATTTTCTACCAGAAGGTGTTTTCGATTACATCTGTGAAATGCACTTTTATGAGAAGTAAAATCAGCCGCAGTGGAAATACATTTCAACTAGTTTAAGAATTTCATCTTTATTATTTCCGATTCGGGCGCGCAGCTCTTTATCGTCAAAACTCATGAGTTTTCTGATAACATCATCTATCATTGAAGGCATGAAAACACTTGATTCTTCGTAGATACTACGCTGCTTTTGAAGGCTTTCAGCTGACTCATAGCAGGAAACCGGGAGTTGATTGAGGTCTGATAACCTGGCCTTGTTTTCCGAGTTAAAAATGTTGACATCAACATACGTTTTTTCAGCAATCTGAAGCGCATTTTCCATGGTTAAACCATGTTTGGCTGCCACGGTCAAACCAGCCAGAAGCTGGTAAATATCTGCAGATCCATCAGGGCAACGGAACTCAACGGTTTGTCTTTGAGTAAAATCCATTTCATAATCAGGTTCCTGTGGATTTGCATGTTTTATCATGCTGTTTTTCATCGACCATCCCAGGGGAACTCTTACCAGTACCGAACGATTTCTGTCGCCCCAGCAAATATTGGTGGGAGCTTCCTGATGTGGAACCAAGCGAAAATATGAGGTAGGATTTGTATTTCCAAATGCTGTGAGTGAAGGAGCGAGAGTGAGATAACCAGCAATTGCTTTTTTTGCAGTATCACTTAGTTTACCATCCTCCACCATCACGTTTTTACCATCTTTCATCAATCGGGTATGGATATGCAAACCGCTCCCGGCTTTACCTGCCGTAATTTTAGGAGCGAATGTAAGATTCACCCCATATTTGTATGCAAGATTACGCAAAACCCATTTTGCCAGAATAAGCTGATCGGCAGCATCTTCCAGATTTGTTGGATTAAATTCAATCTCATTCTGCTCATATTCAAGGTCATAGAAACTAAAATTTCCAACTTCATTGTGCCCGTACTTGATGTTCCCACCCATTCGTGCAATTGCCTGCATTGCTTCATTTCTAAGCTTTTGCCACTTCGTATATGGACCGCTTTCGTGATATCCCTTCTGATCATTCCCCTTGAATAACAACTCTTTATGGCTTATCACATAATATTCCAGCTCACCCATTACTTCAAAATTGAAACCAGTCTCTTTCTTCAGGTTTGCATGGGCTTTTCTCAACACATATTCAGGGGAACTTTCAAGAGGTTGCCCATCTTTATTGTAATATGAACAAAGGATATCAAGTGAAGGAATTTCACTGAAAGGGTTCACAAAAGCTGTTTTGTAACGTGGTACAACATACAGATCACTTGAGCCCGTTTCAATATGAGTAAATAAACTGGACCCATCAGCTCTTTCGCCTGTAGTCAGAATGCTTTCAAGATATTTTTTATTGTTGATAACGAAGTTCAGGGTTTTTAATCGCCCGTCACCTCCGACATAGCGAAAATTTACCATCTCGATGTTGTGATCCTGGATGTACTTGATCAGATCAGCTTTAGTGAAATCTTCAGGTCCTTTATTCAGATATTGGACCAGTGGATTCGGATTCATCTCAACAAAAGTGTCCATATAGTGGTTATAAGTGAGTTCCGCTTTTAAAAGGGGCACAAATCTAAGAAATTTTGATTAACCTTATCATTTTTAGCTTTCCGGAAAGCTGGATTATGTAATGAAAATTCCTGATTTTATTACCTTTGCATCTTAATTTTGAATTTTGAACGTAAACGAAATCCTCTTTTTTGGCGTATTTATCTTTCTGATCGCCGGTATGCTATTGTTTGACCTGGGTGTCTTTAACAAGAGTTCGCATGTTATTTCTTACAAAGAAGCTATTTTCTGGACATTCATATGGGTAGGGCTTTCGTTTGCATTTTTTGTATTGCTTAAAACTCATGGAGATCTTATACACGGCCCAACTTCAACAGCTGATGTAAAAGAATTGATCATCAAATACGACCATCCTCTCAATGTTGAAGGATACACAAACGTAGATGCCATCTCAGCTTATAGAACGAATCTTTCACTCGAGTTCCTTACCGGATACCTGATAGAATACAGTCTGTCAGTTGACAACGTTTTTGTTATGATACTTATTTTTACTGCATTCGGTATTGAAAAGAGGTTTTACAAACGAATACTTTTCTGGGGAATAGCAGGTGCGATTATCATGCGTTTTGTGTTTATCTTCCTGAGTTCAGCACTTATTCAGCGCTTCGAATGGATCCTTTTAGTTTTTGGCGGATTGCTTGTTTTTACTGGTGTTCAGATGTTCAGAAACAGAAATAAGGAAGAACGAATAGATACTGCAAAACATCCGGTTGTTAAATTTACTTCTAAGCATTTCAGGGTTGATGCAAACTATATAGGACAGAAATTCTGGATCCGTAAGAACGGGAAATGGTTTATGACACCGATTTTCATCGTTTTACTGATCATTGAATTTACCGATGTGATTTTTGCTGTGGATTCAGTTCCGGCAATTTTTGCGATCACAAAAGATCCTTTCATTGTCTTCTTTTCCAACATCTTCGCCATTATCGGGTTGAGATCTTTATTCTTTCTCGTTTCCAACATTATGGCGAAATTTCATTACCTTAAAGAAGGACTTTCAGTTTTATTAACCTTCATAGGCGTGAAAATGTTACTCCATCATTGGTTTGAATCGATTGGATTTACGACCTCTGATTCACTGCTGGTTGTTCTGGGAATTCTGCTGGTGAGCATTGCAGCTTCGGTGGCGTTTCCGAAGAAAAAGTATGTATAGAAATTAACTACCTGACCTGAATTCTGGAAGTTATATCATTATCTGGATTTAGCTTCCCAATCCGCTTATAGAATTGTTTGTTCTTTTCGAAAATGTTGATCAGCTCTGTCTCACTTTCAGGTTCAACGGCAATTAATAAACCTCCGCTTGTTTGCGGATCGCAGAGGATAGTTCTATGAATTTCGCTGAGTTCCCCAATTCTCGTACTGTAACTTTTCCAGTTTCTCAGGGTTCCGCCGGGTATGCATTTCTGGTCGATGTATTCAAAGATTTCAGGGAAAAGTGGTAGTTTATCAAAATCAATAACCGCCTGAAGTCCGCTTCCTTCAGTCATCTCAAGCAAATGACCGATCAAACCAAAACCAGTTATATCCGTCATAGCTGTCACACCTTCCAAAATGGATAAGTCGGCTCCTATCCTATTCAACTTTACCATACTATCTCTGGCTATTGATCTATGATCATGCAAGAGAAGTCCATTCTTCTGAGCTGTAGTAAGTATACCTACACCAAGCGGTTTCGTGAGATACAGTAAGTTTCCCGCCTTCGCAGTATCATTTCTTTTCAGGTTTTTAATCTCCACAATTCCAGTAACTGCAAGGCCAAAAATGGGTTCGGGACTGTCGATGCTATGGCCACCAGCCAGGGGAATTCCAGCCTCGTTGCATATGCTCCTACTACCATCAAGTACAATTGTGGCAATTTCCGGGGACAACTTTTCCAATGGCCATCCCAGGACAGCAATTGCCATCAATGGCTTGCCTCCCATTGCATAAACATCACTAATTGCATTGGCGGAGGCTATCCTTCCAAAATCGAAGGGATCGTCGACAATGGGCATAAAGAAATCTGTTGTACTTATTACCGCATTGCCATCGCCAAGGTCATACACGGCAGCATCATCGCGGCTGTCGTTGCCAACAAGCAGGTTTTTATCACCAGCCTGCATCACCCGGCCTTTCAGAATAACATCCAGTACCATGGGCGAAA
This sequence comes from uncultured Bacteroidales bacterium, assembly GCA_903923925.1. Classification (GTDB taxonomy): domain Bacteria; phylum Bacteroidota; class Bacteroidia; order Bacteroidales; family CAIXZF01; genus CAIXZF01. The sequence continues at coordinate 9,252 of CAIXZF010000053.1, read as the reverse complement.
TTTTACAACCACAGCCGGCACCATGGCTATATTGGGTTAACTTAACTTCATGAAGATCCTTGCTTTCTGTATTCATTGTCCAGGTGGTCTTTAATTAGCTTAGTATTTGTATCTACATTGGTAGTTGCGCTTTCCAGTATGGTAATTTTCGCTTTATCGCGTCTTTTGAGGCCATAATCGTAAGCCTTATCATAATACTGAAGGCTGATAAGTGCTGAGCTGAAATAATCTTTGCTTTGCAAAGCCATTATTGCCTTTTGTGTAAGTTCGTTTCCCAAACGCTTCTGAATCCTGAGAAATGCATCTTCAAGCAGCTGCATCGGGCATTTACCATACTCTTCGGCCAGGTTTTCTGCCCTAACCTCAGCAGGAATCACAAGTTTTATCAGCTCACCTTCTCTAATCCTTGCAAACAAAGGGTTCGGGAGACTTATTCTTCCAATTTCGTAGCTTTCATCCTCTATCCAGAACGGTTGAATACGATTGAACCGCATCCAGTCGGCATGTACAGCATTCTCAAACATTTCATTTGTCGGCTGCTCATCCTGTCCAATTCCGCCGAAGATGCTGCCTTTGTGGTTGGCATGTCCTTCGAGGTCGAGAACCTGTTGCCCTTCCTCGCTGAGCTTGTGCAGAATTTCCGTTTTTCCGCTACCGGTATAACCACCAAGGATAATAAAATCCCTGTCGTCAGTAAACGATTCCCTGACGTATTGCCTGTAGGCTTTGTACCCATTTTCCAGTAAAACCACAGTGAAACCGGCAGTTTCGAGCAGAAATGCCACCGAAGCGCTGCGCATTCCCCCTCTCCAGCAATAGATCCGTATTTTCTTTTCCGGCGCAAGCAGCGTTGCCTTTTCAACATATTCATGCATTCTCGGACCAACTATTTTCATTCCTCCGGCCACAGCATCATCTTTGCCCTGTTGGTGATACAAGGTTCCGACAACAGCGCGTTCTTCATCCGAAAACAAGGGGAACATCAGGGCAGCGGGAATATGGCCATGCCTGTATTCCAGCGGGGCTCTTACATCAAGTACCGGCCAGGAATCCGAATATGAAAGAAAATCAGCAACATTTACCCTAACTGGCATGATACTTAGGCCTCCGTGAACTCTGTGTCTCTGTGGTTAATATTTCCGATCCATTCTTCCATAAGCTGTTGCGCAGCAATGTATGGAGAAATTTTGCTTTCCATCAGTTCCGATTCCAGCTTTGTGAGTCGCTCTTTTACCTGCGGATTGTCGAAAAACATTTGTTTCAGGCTGGCATTAATGCTTGTCATCATTGTTTCCTTAGCCTGTTTAAGTCTTCGGTTGGCAAAATGTCCGTTTGCAAGGGTTAACTCCCGGTATTTCAGAATAGTTTCCCAAACATTTTCAATTCCGTCGCCAGTGCGCGACGAACAGGTTTCAACTGTTGGAATCCAGCCAGAATCGGGGGCAGAGAAGAGATGCAGCGCATTGCGGTATTCGGCTCTTGCCAGCTTTGCTCTCTGGATATTGTCGCCATCGGCCTTATTTATGATGATGGCATCTGCCATTTCCATGATTCCGCGTTTTATTCCCTGAAGTTCATCACCGGCGCCTGAAAGCATCATGAGAAGGAAGAAATCCACCATTCCATGCACAGCGGTTTCACTCTGTCCAACGCCAACGGTTTCAATAAGAACAACATCAAACCCGGCAGCTTCACAAAGAAGCAATGTTTCCTGGGTTTTGCGGGCTACACCCCCCAGAGAACCGGCTGATGGAGACGGACGAATAAAAGCAGATGCATCATTGGAAAGCCTTTCCATCCTGGTTTTATCGCCAAGAATACTACCCTTCGAACGCTGGCTGCTCGGATCGATTGCCAGTACAGCAACCTTCTGTCCGATGTTAGTGAGAAAACTCCCGAAAGCCTCAATAAAAGTGCTTTTACCAACACCGGGAACACCAGTTATCCCAATGCGGAGAGAATTTCCTGTATGCGGCAGACACAAGCGAATCACCTCCTGAGCAATTTTTTGATGTTCAGGTAATGAACTTTCCACCAGGGTAATTGCCTGAGAAAGGATAGTCCGGTTGCCGGCAAGAATACCATCCGTAAACTGCACAGCGCTCAATGGAGGTTTTCTGCCATTCCTGAGCTGCCTGAGCGCCAATTCGTTCACCTGTTCAGGTTGATCAATCCCTTGCTGCACATGCAATGCTGATATAAATCCTTTATCTTCTTTTTTACCTTCAGGCATTTTATGCATTTGAAAGTCAAAGTTATGGATTTTACTTTCGATATTTGCCGACCAAAATCAAAACCGGTTTAAGAAAATTATTTCCCCACATGAAGCGTCAGGATTTCTTCGTCATTTTATTTATCTTTCTCTTATTTCTTCCCTTCTTCCTTTCCACGTCAGCATACCAGTTTTACCTGGATTTCAACAAGGAACACGGCATGGTGATGAGTTTTCTGAAGTTTGCAATACTGGCAATGCTGGGCGAACTTCTTGGATTACGATTAAAGACAGGCAGATATTACCACCCGCGTTTTGGAATCCTTCCACGAGCCATAGTCTGGGGATTTCTCGGACTAACAATTAAACTGGCCTTTATTGTTTTTACTAAAGGTACTCTTGGATTTCTTGTGTATATGGGGATAACGGATGCTCCTGCAGCATTTGCAGGCAATTTCAGTCTGGAGCGACTGTTTATTGCATTTTGTATCTCTGCATTTATGAATAGTATTTATGCGCCGGTAATGATGATGTTTCACCGGATCACCGATACACATATCATGAACCATGGAGGCAGCCTTGTTGCCCTGATAAAACCCATTAAAGTTGGAAAGATTCTAGCTGGAATTAATTGGGAGGCCCAATGGAGCTTTGTTTTTGCACGTACAATTCCATTCTTTTGGATTCCAATGCATACCATTACTTTTTTACTTCCGGAGTCATTTCAGGTCTTGTTTGCAGCTTTGCTGGGAATAGCACTAGGGGTGATTTTAGGCATTGCAACAAGGTCGGAAAAATTGGTTTAAGTTATTGTTTGTTTGATATTTATAGATAGTATTGCTGTAGTTCCCGTTAACATTCGCTGATCACTCTTTAGGGCAATTAAGTAGTTTGGAAACGAGTAAAAGTTTTCATACTTTTGCAGCCCGAAACTCTCCGTAGCTCAGTTGGCAGAGCAAATGACTCTTAATCATTGGGTCGATGGTTCGAATCCATCCGGGGAGACAGCAAAGAGGGTGTCCAAAAAAGGCTCATCCTCTTTTTTATTTATAATCCTTTTGTTTAATATCCGCAAATTCTATTGAATGTTTTTCTGGCTCGCTAATCCAGATTTTTTTGAATTAGTAACTGAAAGCAATGTTTATAAATAAGAGAAGCTGCCTTAATTTATAAGACAGCTTCTCAAAATCCTGTTTTATCCTAAAATATTGAATTACAAATGGAAAGCAATACCAAAAGAGAAGAACGCTGGATTAATTTCCAGTCCAAAATCTGAAGTGGTCTGCTTGACTTCCTCATCGCCAGAGCCCGATTTAATGGCATGAGTTTGGAAATATAAGCCTCCGAATGCTACTTCAAAAGCAAGCTTTTCACCAACGAAAAATACAATGCCGGGCCTTGCTGCTACGATAATTCCTGATTGCTTGGCTTCATCGGTTGTTGTTATTGTAGTGTCAGGCATCGCTGTAGTAAGGGTTGTTTTTATCTTGTCTTTCCCGAAACCGGCAGTAAAACTACCCTGTAAGAAAACACCCACATTTTTGGCAGGAAACATATAATACCTTGCCATAGGGACGATGTTGAACATGCCGTCAGTTTCCACGGTTTTGGAAGAGGATGTGCTACCGTCATCAGTCATAGTAGTTTTTGTAACATTATAACCTAATCCCATGCCCACCATTAAATTGTCTGAAACAAAATATCCGGCAACAGGAAGCAGACCAAAAGAGAACGACTTTGGCCCGTCGGTGGTAGTGCCACCTGCTTTAGTTTTATTTGATGAGGCGTTCAGATTGAATGACCCTCCCAGATACAGGTTCCCCTGATCAGCTTGGCTGTAAGCAAATACAGCAGTTAGCAGCATTATCGATACAATAAATAGCTTTTTTTTCATACATTTTTAGATTTAGTGTTAAGGATTTTAGTTGACTATTTTTCGGAAAAATGTCGGATTATATAAATAGTTATGCTATTGATTAATCTGGCTATACATGCACTGTTCTGCGAATTTAATAATTATTTTCTATAAATTCAACTTTAGTGATTTGAATAATAAGAATAATTTTTCGAAAGAATATGTGCTATTTTACACCAATTAATGATGAACTGAATGAAAAAATAATTCATTCAGAAACTTTTTTAACGAGAATCCCGAGAAGTTTATCAGTTTATTATTCAGCAAATACATGATCACATTCCGCTCAATCATGTGATGTAATGGCATCATAATTCCAATAAGTATAATTTTGATACCCAATACTTTCCATGGTTCTCCATGGGTTATTTCTTCTATTTTATTGTCGGAAATTAATACGATAAATTCGAATAAAAAGATAAACGAAATGAACCCCAGAAATTGTATACTCCATTTCGGTACCATAAAACTTCCCAGCATCACCAAGATGAGAAATACAATTCCTATGAGGATAATAATTGCAGTATACTGAATATTATGCCTCCGCTCAGTTTCCTCCCTTTCTATGGCTTTGGCTTCGATCTCCTGCCTCGCGGCATTGTCAATTTCCATCAGAAGCAGGTCGTCTTTCTTTGAATTAGCTGTAACACTGTCGGTTAATATTTGCTTTTTCCTGGCATAGAGATAGGCATTTTTGTAATCATTAGATTCAACATATGCCTGTTGAAGCGCCTCTGAAGATGTTATCGCATAATTAAGATAAGAGGCTTCTGTAGCTAAGTTAAATGCCTTCTCAAACATAACAATAGCCTCAGGCCGATGATTCTGACGCAATAAAAATTGTCCGTAACGGATGTAAAAACTGGCTTTCATAACCTTGTTCGAATTCCCTTCAATAAGCCTGACAGCTTCTCTGAAACAGTAAAAGGCTGAGTCTTTTTTACCAGAAAATTCCATTACCAATGCGACTATCCTGAAATACATTGTCTTATCTTTTGCCTTAAGAACAGATAGTTCTTCGGGATACCTCTTTGTATAACACTCATTCAATTTGGAAAATTGATCATTATTAATAAGGTAAGAACGGTATAACGACATCGTATAATCCCATAGCCTTCGCTCGCCATTCTTCTTTGAGAAATCGAGCAGTAATTTGATATTTAGTTCATTAACTTTATTTTGCAACGAAAAGTTAATCTCTTCCAATTCGAAATGTATCCACATAATAGCCAGAGAATCAACTTTAATTTTGCTTCGCAGAAGAGTTAATTGCTTCAATTTATAATCCAGCGATTTATCATACTCCTTATTGTTAAGATAAAATTTCGACATAACATGGTATGCCGACAATAACAAACTACTATCTTTCTGCCGCTCAGCAATATTTAATGCCTGCAAGTAATTCCTGAATGCTTCAATTAACTGGTTCTTCTTTTCAAGGCTGGCACCGATACTGAGGTAACTCCTTGCCTTTAAAGGCTCATCTTTGTAATATTCTGAAACTGAAAATGCTTTGTAACTGTATTCCAATGCCTTATCATATTTGTAAGCCGATTGATAAATATCTGAAAGATAATAATATACCTCCCAGTTCAGCTTCTTGTCCTTTATAATGCGGTTGAGTTGTTCTGCTTTATTTGCCAGCTCAATGCGCTTTTCGTTGAATTGGCCTTGATCCATACACTTCATATAAGAAGTATATATTTCAAGAAGAAGTTTATTGTCGAACATTGTCTCTGCCTGGCTAAAGGCAAGCCTGAAAAGACTATCTGCTCCTGTCAGATCATTATCCCTCTGGTAAAGCTTGTTTGCCCTGGCCACGATTTCATGTACCACTTTGATTTGGCCCTCATCTGAAATACCGGTTCTCTGGCTTTCTGCACGTTGTTCCTCTTCACCATGTAACATTGTTGCAAAAAGTATGATAAATAACACCTGAAGTGCTTTGCCGGAAAAGCTGATAATCTGCTGCATGATTTTACAACTATAAATATATCTTCTTGATTGTAACAAAATTATGTGTTTATTTGTTCTAAATAAAAATAACGAAGTATTAATTCAGTTTATTAAAACCTAATTTTATGCATAATAAATCGATACGTATTCGCATTGCCGGAGCCCTTTTTGTTGGGGTATTAATATTTGCAGTTTACCAAGCCGGTTACACAAGAGGCAGAGGGATGTCAAAAATTCAACCTCAAACGATTTCTACCATAGATGCAAAAAGAAACCTTGATCGCTATTTAGCCTCTGATCCTCCATCCTATAGTGGCGTAGTTAAGGCATTAGTAATCGATTTGGATCAATATCAGGCAATGGCCCAAATACTTACTCAGAATTCATCCTTAGGCGGATTCCGTATTTATTATGGTATGGATGAATTTGGTAAAAGCATCAAGATGGTAGTAGGCCTTACTCAGGAGGGAAAAGATAATACCAGTGTTATTTATTCAACAAGCAGCTGGATGTCAGGAATTTGTCCTCCTATTTGTGATGCAACAAGCCCAATAGTTCAGAACTAAATTCATCTGCATCGGTTACACCAGCAAAATCAATAAACACCGAAAAATCTGGTGATACTTACTATTAAGAGCGATTCTAAGCTTCAAAAGGAACACTTTTATTGCAGGATGTGCGTAAAAGCATTATTTTTGCTGCAGTTAAACGGGATGTAGCGCAGTTTGGCTAGCGCGCTGCGTTCGGGACGCAGAGGTCGCTGGTTCGAGTCCAGTCATCCCGACAACCCCTCCAAATTGGAAGTGGAAATAATAGGAAAATAAAAGCATTTCAAGCCTCTTTAGCTCAGTCGGTAGAGCAACTGATTCGTAATTAGTAGGTCGTCGGTTCAAGTCCGATGAGAGGCTCACAATAAACCTCTTAATTATCTGATAGTTAAGAGATTTCGATGTAAATACCTCTCACACATAAAGCATAGTCAGCTTTTAGGCAGACAAAGGTTTTAGGCATCTAGGGTTAGAAAGGAGTACGGGCAAATAAACCATCATCATCATCGAGACCCCCATTCAATTTCAATGAAGTCCCGGAACCGGGAAAGTCTTTGGGTCATATAGAGGCTGAACATTCCAATCATCTAATTTTTATCATTTTTTCAAATCGCTGCTCAAACTTAGGTTTTGAGCTAAGAAAACAACAAACTGGTTGATAAGCATTAGCATAATAAACAATGTTCACAAAAATGATTACTGTTTTTCTGAATATGTAGACGAATGGTATTTTGTTTGTATATTTGTCAACCTAAATGAAGTAGAATTATGGAACCCAACTTTGCAAACAGACTAATCTCAGCCAGAAAAATGGCTGGATTGTCGCTACAGAACTTAGCTGATAGGTTAGGTAATGTTATTTCGAAACAAGCTCTTAATAAGTATGAACACGGTATAATGAAACCTGATAGCAGTTTGCTGATTTCATTATCTGAAGTTCTGAATGTTCCTGTGGATTTCTTTTTCTCCGAAGCTGCAGTTAAGGTCGAGTTAACTAGCATCGACTACCGAAAATATCGTTCAAAATTATCTAAAATCGAAGAAGAAGCAGTTGAAGAGAAGGCGAAGGAAGTTTTTGAGCGATATTTTGAACTTGAAAACATTTTAAACCTTAATGAGGATGTTAACTATTTCATATATCCTGAAGTTGTTTCAGATGTAAAAGAGGCTGAAGAGGCAGCAAAAGCTTTGCGAAAAGAATGGGATTTGGGTTACGACCCCATACCTGATGTCGTTGAAATGCTTGAAGATAAAGGTTATAAGGTGGCTGAAATTGAAGCCCCAAGTTCATTTGATGGGTTAAAAGCTGATAGTGGAGCCCATAAAGTAATCGTTCTACGAAAAGCCTTACCAAATAATGATATGGTACGAAAACGGTTTACTGCACTGCATGAACTTGCACACCATTCCCTTACGTTTCCCGAAGGGATTGAACACAAAGAAGAAGAAAAACTTTGTCACAGTTTTGCTTGTGCTTTGTTGTACCCAGAGGATATGGCACGTAAAGACCTTCACAAAGACCGGTTTCATTTTTATCAGAACGAGTTGATATTAATAAAGGAGCGTTGGGGTATCTCATTCTCTGCCTTGTTTTCACGTGCATTACAGTTGGGAATAATTAACGATTATGTGTATAAGCAGTTAATTATTGGTTATAAAACTCGAAAGTTGCATGAGCCCGGTAAAGAACCGGGTAAATACAGAAGTAGGGAAGCCCCTGTTCGTTTTGAAAGGTTAATTTATCTGGCTTTAGGTAAAGAGCTTATTTCAGTCAATGAGGCGGCATATTTTGCCGGTACATCGGTATGGCGATTCAGAGAACAAATGCAGCCCTTAATATGAAGATGATTATAACCGATACTAATGTGTTCTTCGATATCATTAGTATTGATGTTTTACCGGAATTCTTTGCTTTGGATTTTGAAATTTGTACTACCGATTTTGTCGTGAAGGAAATATTAGAATCGACTCAGAAAGAGCAGATTGATCTTTTATTAGAGCCAATAAGCTCACCGTTTTTAAACTAACTGAAGATGAAGTTGAAGAAATAAGGAACTTTTCAACGGAGAGATTTTTTAAAGGTATCACTGACAAAACTGCTCTATGGAAATCGTATCACCTAAAGTGTTTATTACTCACGGGTGATAAAAAACTGAAGAGCGAGGCCGAAGATCTTGGTATCGAGGTACATGGTAGTCTCTGGGTAATTATCAAACTAGTTGAAGACCGAATAATCACAAAAATGAAAGCGGTAGAGCTTTTAGACAAAATTTCTCTAATAAATGGAAGCTTACCAATAGACGAAATAGATAAACTGTTGAAACAGTTTAGACAATAAAACCGGAGCTAATGGAGTAAAGCTTCGGGTGGCTGAAGATATATATCTGGCGAGACAATATTTTCAACCGTTAAAGTAGTACTAATTAGTAACCTATCAAATTTATTCCTTGGGCAAATCGTAAGCTCCTCAGTATTAAATGGCTTATGGAGTCAAATATGGTTCCATTTCTGCTGGCCAATGGCTTATTAAGCTACAACTCATTTTACTCTGAGCGTTCAAATGGATATTATGATTTTGACATCATCATCATGATGGTCTCCTTTATGTATCTGTGCCGGAT